>NZ_AP045075.1:3602500-4757515 GCF_055384935.1 Mesoterricola sp. MK458 | reverse complement strand
GGGCCTTCAGGACCCTCACCAGGGTCTCCACCGTGGACCCCGCCCCCTGCTCCAGGCCCTGGAGGGTCCGCCGGGAGATCCCCGCACGCTCGGCCACGACCCGCTGGTCCAGGTTGCTTTGGAGGCGGCAGGCTCGGATGCGCCGGCCCATGTCGGCCGTCACCTCCTCGGGAGTCATGAATTGAAAATCGGGAGTGGGCATTCTTTTGCCTCTTGGCGCGAATCAAGGGCAATAAAGGAAAACTTCATGCGCCTTACAGATACAAGCTTAATCAAATACTAGGACGAGTCAATGCTAAATTCCATGCGCACTAAATCATTATTTTAAATAGTCGGCCGTGAAAAACCCCTTCCGGCCGCCGGAGGCGGCGGAAGGAGCTCCGGCGCCCCATGGCAGGTCCGGAGGCCTCACGCAGCCTGAAGGCGAAGGCAGGGCATAAAGGGGGCCCACCAGGGCCGATGGACGATGGCCGCGGCACATCGGTACAGGCCAAGCCTGACCTTGGCCAGGATTTTCCGCAGGTTGTGTCCAGCTCCACACAGGAAGGCGTTCATCGCGTCGCCCTTCATGCCCTTGAGGAAGTTTCGTCCCAGCAGCCCGTCGTTCTTCATGTGGCCGATCTCGGGTTCCACGGCCGAACGCCGCCGGAGGTGTCGTTTCAGGGTGTAGCCGAGCTTGCGGGTGCCGCTGATGAGGACCCGGCTCCGTTCTACGGGGACCCCATGGGCCTTGTAGCCTCGGTCCACGAAG
The DNA here is from genome assembly GCF_055384935.1 of Mesoterricola sp. MK458. Classification (NCBI taxonomy): domain Bacteria; kingdom Pseudomonadati; phylum Acidobacteriota; class Holophagae; order Holophagales; family Holophagaceae; genus Mesoterricola; species Mesoterricola sp. MK458. The sequence goes on along the minus strand of NZ_AP045075.1, from coordinate 4,756,764 downwards.
GTGGTCTCGGGGACCTTGCCGGTGAGCCTTTCGACCTGGTCGAGTTGGCCCTCCAGGGTGTGGCCGTCGTAGGGGTTGTCCGGGAAGGCCTGGATGCCCACGACGAAACCCTCCTTGTGGGTCACGGCCAAGCTCACCTTGACCCCGAACTCGTACGGCTTGTGGGCCTTGCCCTTGGCGATGCACTCCACCTCGGGGGCATGGAGGCTGTAGACCTTGCCCTTGGTGAAGCGCTTCTGGGTGAGGATCTGCTCCGCCAGGATGAAGATACCTTTGTGGGCCTCGAAGGCCTCATCACTCATCTTCCGTTCGACATCCCGCATCACTCGGCCTGTCATGGTCTTCAGGGTTCGCAGGATCTTCTTGGCCCGGCCGTACTGCTTGGCCTTGGCATGGCCACCATGCTTCTGATAGGCCCTGGCCATCAGTTTTCGGTAGCTCTGGCGAAGGGTGATGCCTTCCTTTTCGGCAATGCGGAGCATGGCGGCGTGGACCTTCCGATAGAGCCGGGCATCGGTCGGATGCTCCACGGCCTTGGGCTGCACCGTCGTGTCGACGATGACCTTCTCCAGGCTGCTCTCGGTGATGACGCCAGCCTTCATCCCTGCCGTGATCGTTGCCTGGAGCAGCTTCTCAACGCCCTCCTCGCCAATGCGCTGGCGCCAGCGGGACATCTGGCTTGGATCAATGGGCAGGGCATGCTGGAAGAACTCCTCCCCGCAAAGGAACTGCCAGTAGGGGTTCTCGACCCACCCGCGTACCGTCTGCTCATCGGAGATGCCCTTGAGGTGCTTGAGGTAATGGAGGCCCGCCATGAGCCGGATCGGTACTGCCGGCCTTCCGTTGTCGGCGCAGTACAGGGGGCCGAATTCCTCCGCCAGGTGGTCCCAGGGGATCGTGGCCGCCAGGCGAACCAGTTCATGGTCCATGTCCAGGGCCAAGTCGAGGCGCATGGTGGCGATCAGGGGCTGCTCGTGAGTCCTGGGCTTGGCTTTCGGCTTCATCGGTACACCGCAATAAGGGGGTTTGTCCCTACCTTTCTGGTGTACCAGATACTTGAAAAGTTCCCTTAAAGATTTGAAGAATTTCAACTTGAGGGTTTTTCAGGGCCGACTAAATATAAAGCGCAAAAATATGATCCTTGTTAAAGGTTTATTTATTAACCAGAGGGGTGGGTGGTCGTGGCCTGCCCAATAAGAAGTGCCAACAAAGCCTGCAAACGGGATTGGGCCTTCCCGACTTTGAAAGCCTGACGTTTTTCCTCAGCGACCCTCCGCGAGATCCTCAGCACCTCTGCGTCCAATGGGCTGCTGTTGTGTGCCGGCGCGACCGTCCACTGACGCAACGCGCCGACCCACCTCGAGAACCACTTGAACGAAAGGCGGTGAGGACTCGCTGAGGGTCGCGGAGAACGGACTTTTGGATTTACTTCCCGTCGCTTACGGGAGCGGTCAGCTCGCGGCTGGCCTTCTTGAACTCCTGGATGCTGCGACCCAGGGACTTGCCGAGCTCCGGCAGCTTGGAGGGCCCGAAGAAGATCAGCAACGCGACGCCAATCAGGAGGATTTCAGTGATTCCGAGGTTACCCATGATGGTCTCCGGGGTCCGCGCCCAGGGCACGGGTCTGTTGAAAGAAGGGAAGGTGGGACCGCGGCCACCCGGATGATTGCGGGCGGCCGCGGCGAAGGGTGCGGGTCAGGGCACCTGGAAGTTGAACTTGTGGCAGGAAAGGCAGAGGTTTTCCGAGGCCGCGTGCTCGTGGTGGCAGCGGTTGCAGTCGGCCTCGGTGCCCAGGTGCCGGTTCTCGTGGGGGTTGGTCGGCTTGACGTCGGCCGTGCGGGCCGCGAGGTCCTTGGTCTCCCCATGGCAGGTGAGGCACTGCTTCTTGGGAACCACGGCCTTCTTGCCGGTCTTGCCGTGGCACTGGGCGCAGGTGATCCCCTTGTCGGCATGTTTGGACATGCGGTCCGCCCTTCCCTGGGGCGCCGCGGCGGCGGCACTGGCCGCGCCCATCAGCACCAGGAGCGCCGCGAGGGGCGCCGCAGCCCATTGTCTAGCAGTGATGCGGTTCATATCTTCTCCGATCGGATGGGTGGTTGGCTAGAGCTTCGCGACGTGCCTTCCGGTGAGGTACCCGAAGGTGTAGCAACGGCCCAGCGACAGTCCGAAGACGGTGAGCGGATAGTCCACGCCTCCGTAGAAGCTGCCCCCGAGATTGCCCACCAGGAACAGGCCCTTGATGGGCTTGCCGTCGGCGTCCAGGGCCTGGTGGTTCTCGTCCACCAGCATGCCGGAGCAGATGGCCGAGAGGCGGACACGGCGGTGGATGCCGTAGAAGGGGGCCTTGAGCACGGGGACGAGGCGGTCGGCGGGCTTGCCGAAATCGCTGTCCTTGCCCGAGGCGACCAGCTCGTTGTAGCGCTTGACGGTGGCCACCAGCGTCGCCGGGTCCGCCTCGATCTTGCGTGCCAGGTCCTCGATCGTGTCGGCCACGTGGGTGTTCACCTGGGAGGGGAACACGCCCTTCTTGACGCCGGGATCATCGGGCATGTAGTGCTTCAGGCCTTCGGGGGGAACCAGCTTGCCGGGCCACTTCGCGGCCTGGGTCATGTAGTCCGAGTCGAAGATCTGGGAGTAGTGGCCGGCGTTCCCCGGGTCCTTCAGGTAGTTGTTCAGGAGCGACATCTCCACGGTCTCGTTCACGAACCGGCGGCCCTTGCGGTCCACGGCCAGGAAGGGCATGTCGCACATGGAGGCCGGGCCGGCGTCGAAGTCGTGGAGCATCTTGGTGTGGCCGATGGGCTCGAAGACCCCGCCCGCCCAGTAGGCCATGACGAAACCATCGCCGGTGCGGTCCAGCTGCTTTCGCTCCAGGTGCTTCACGTCCGGGATGAAGTAGTCGGCCATGGCCTTGTTGTTCTGGTAGTCGCCCGTGGCCAGGATCACGCCCTTGGTGGCGAGGAACTTGACGTACTGCCCGTCGGGATCCTTGGCGATCACGCCCAGGATCTCGCCGGCCTTGTTCTGGACCAGCTGGACGGCCGGCATATTGTAGAAGAACCGGACGCCAGCCTTTTCGGCGGTCTTCGCCAGGGCGCGCATGCCGTCGCCCGTGGTGTAAGGTTTGGGTCCGAAGAAGGACGTCACGTACCCCATGCCGTAGCCGTTGACCTTCAGGATCGCGCGCTGGGCGCCGCTGCCCTGGTCCACCACCGGGGACCCGCCCTGGCGGGCACGGTCGATGACCCACTTGACCGCTTCACCGGAGTTGTAGGCCCACTGCCGAATGAGCTTGGGATTGCAGCGGTGGTTGCTGTCGGCGATGAGCCGCGCCACCAGGGCCTCAACGCCGGCCTTCTCGCTCGAGGCCAGGTCGACGCCGGACCCGGTATTGCCCTGGGACACGGCGAAGGGAGCCTTCTGGATCACGGCGACCTTGGCCCCGTTCTCGGCGGCGGAGAGCGCCGCGGGAACCCCGGAGGCGCCGGCGCCGACCACGACCACGTCGAAGGTCAGGGTCCGCTTGATCTCCCGGTCATGGATGGGCCTCGGCTTGGGGAGGAAGGACAGGGTGGCGCCGCCGTCGGCGCTCTTGCCGAAGGCCGCGTCCGGGCCCGGGGTCGGGGTCGGGGTCTTGGCCGCCCGGGTTCCGGCCGCCAGGGCCGGGGCGCCCGACAGCCCGAAAAGGCCGGCCGCGGCCGCGCCGCCCGCGGCGCGGGCCAGGAAACTGCGCCGCGACAGGCCGCTCTCGAGCACCTGCTGCGTATAGGGATCGGGTTCCTTGTCTTCCTTGAGGTGGTCTTGACTCATGCCTCATACCTCCTGAGTGGATGGATTCATGGATGGAGCGAAGGGACGGCCCCGGAAGGCCGCCCCATCGATGCGTTGCCTAGAAGGTGTAAAGGATGCCGAGGCCGAAGCCGGTGGTGGAGGCGCCGGGGGCCACCTTCCCCACGGGGGGGAACAGGGCGTAGCTGGCGGAGCGCTCGTTGTTCATGCCGTAGGCGGAAGCATAGAGGTCGACCGTCTTGGCGAGGCTGCGGACGTAGCCCACGCTCCACTGGGTGCCGCCCAGGCCGTTGGTGGTGGCGGGGCCGCCGCCCAGGACGGTGACGCTGCCCGCCCCGGCCTTGCCGTAGGACCCGAACAGCTGGTTCATGCCCCAGCGCTGCTGGACCAGGAGGTACCATGCATCGCGCTGGTAGTGGTCCACCTTGCCGGTCACGGTCTCGTCCGTGTCATAGGTGAGGCGCTCGACGATGGCGGAGACCTTGGTGCCCGTGCTGAAGGCGTAGGCCGCCACCAGTTCGTGGCCCATGTCCTTGGAACCGGCATTGGTGGCCGTCGCGCCTGCGCTCCCGCCCATCTGGGCCAGGCCGAAGTAGTTGTTGTGCTGCTCGAAGGCGTAGGTGACGTTGAAGGCGCCCTTCCGGTAGCTCAGCGAGGCCGACCACAGCTCCGGGCTCACCGAAGGGGCCGTGGCGGTGGCCGTCGACTTGCCCTCGTTCACGGAATAGGCGATCCGCCCGGAGAACCCGTTCATGTCGGGGGTCCAGTACTGGACGCTGTTGCCCTGGCGGCGGTTGAAGGACGCGTCGGCGGCGGTGTTCACCCGGCCGCCCTGGGTGGTGGTCCCGGGCACGTTGAAGCCGGGGTTCGCGGTCAGGGCGTTGTCGAAGGGATTGAGGCCGCGCAGGGCGCCCACGTAAAGAAGGGGAGCCTTGTAGGGGGTGTCCCAGCTGCCGAAGAACACGCGGCCCCAGTTGCCCTCCAGGCCCAGGCAGCTGTTGCGGCTGGTCAGGCTGTTGGGGGCATCCCCGTCGGGGCTGACGGCGCTTTCGATCTGCCAGATGACCTTCAGGTCGCCGTTGATGCGGTAGCTGCCCCTGAAGCCCAGGTTGGAGGTGCCCGAGGTGAGGCGGTTGCGCCCGGGCACGTTGCCCAGGTCCCCGGTGTAGGCCGAGGCCGCGACCTGGGTGGCGCCGCCGGTGGCGGGGGAAAGGCCGGGTGCGGTGGCCCCGCTGGTCTTGATATGGTCCAGCAGGGGCAGGAAGGTGCCATAGATCTGGACCTCGCTGGCCTGCGCGGAAGCCTGGAAGGGCAGCGCGCAGGCGCCGGCCAGGGCGAAGAGAAGGGACTTGGATTTCAAGACAGACCTCCGGTTAGCTGCCTGTTTGCAGCAGTTGCAATTGGGGTTGAGTTGACTACCTATGGGTCCTTAATTTCTCGGACTAGGCAAGCGTAAATCCATTCGATCTTTTTTTCTCGGTACCCAGACGCCCAATATTGGTAGATTTCGCACTGGACCGCCCCGCATGGGACGGTCGCGCGAATGGAAAGACCCCCGTCAGTCCTTGCCGGGATTGCCGGCCCGGGCCAAGCTGCGCGCCTTTCGGAAGCTGGTGGGGGTTTCGCCCGTGGCCTTGCGGAAGGTTTTCGTGAAGTTGGACTGGTCCTCCCAGCCCAGTTCCGCGGCGATCTGCTGGATGCTCAGGTCCGACTGGACCAGAAGGCGCTTCGCCTCCAGCATGCAGCGCTCGATGATGATGAGCTGCGGCGTCTTGCCCAGCACCAGCCTGCAGGCCGCGTTGAGCCGCCTTGGGGTGCAGCGCAGCCGCTGGGTGTAGAACCCCACCTCCTTCCCGGTCCGGTAGTGCCCGTCCAGTTCCTGCAGGAACGCGTGGAAGAGCTTGAACTCGCCGGTGAGCTGGGCCTGGGTCTTGGTGGCCTGCGCGTGGATGCGCGGCTGGAGAAGGTGCAGGAAGGCCGACATCAGATGGCGCAGCACGGGCCGCGCCTCGGCGGACCCGGACTTCGAGATGTTCCACATGAGCCGCGCCAGGGTCCCGATCTGGCGGCTGAGGGCGTCCCCCGGCAGGGGCAGGTTGGGCGAGGCGAGGAAGTCGGAGAACACCCAGGAGGCGTCCTGGTCCAGGAACTCCTCGCCGAAGTCGATCATCCAGCCTTCGTCCTGGGCGTCGGGCATGTAGAAGTGCTTCTTCCCCTTGGCGACCAGCATCACCCAGGGGCCGAGGATCCGGGTTTCCACCCCGTCCACCAGGTGCGTGCCGGATCCCTTGAGGATGAGGATGACCTGGTGGTGGGGATGGCAGTGGGGCTCCGGCAGCCCCTTCTTCCAGTTCACGTGGCTACGCTCGTCAAGGAGCCACACCTTGAAAACGGTTTCCATGGCCAAGATTCTAGAGGATGGTGTCGTCAATTGGCCGGAAATAATTGGGGTGGTGGTTCATATCCGCATCGGATCAGGTCGGTCATGGGAACGAACGGGGCGGAAGTCCGGCACACGGGCGAATGCGTATGCGGAACGCCTGTACGGGAACCAGGCCCTACCGGGTCCCCATCCGGCCGTTCCCTTCAATCCGGATGAAGCCCTTCAAGCTCCGGGGATCCCTGCGCTCCTCCACCGCCAGCCTGGCTTCCGCTGGCAGGAAGCGGGCGGAGACCAGCAGGTAGCCCGCAGGATTGTCGTCCCCTGGGACGGGAAGGCACACGGAAGACCGCTTGGGATCCTGGAGCATGGCCAGATAGGTCGCTTCCCAACCGGGCGGAGCAACCCGCTGGTGGTACAGGAACCAGACCTGGCCACCCTGGACGCAGGGCTGGATCCGGCCGTGGGGTGAGTCGATGAATTCCAGGTTCCGGTTCCCCGTGCGCGGGAGGGCCTTGCCGAAATCGCGTTCCCATTCGGTGAGCACCCTGGGGGTCAGGCCCGTCCAGGGGGTTTTCACCCAGGCGAGTCGTCCGGTCCGCTGGTCATAACGGCCCAGCCGCCCTGTGTAGGTGGAATAGATGAAGACGTCCTGCCCGAGCGCCCAGAGCTTGTCGAAATTGGGAAGGTCGTTGACCATCCGGGCCAGCTGGGTGGTCTCCCCATCGTAGGCGAACCGGCATTCAGGCTGTGCGGCGCCCGGTCGCCACACCTCCAGGAGGCTGCCCATCCGGAGGTCCTTCGCATCGGGCCCGTTTCCGAAGGCGCCCTTTCCCGGGCCCTTTCCAGACAGGGTGCCCAGCAGAAGGATCCTTCCCCCATCCAGGACCTCGAACTGGGAAAAGGTTCGCGGAGCTTCAAAAACGAGCCGCCACGCGCGATTCGAGGCGTCGTACCGGAAAACCTTTCGCCCGTTCTGTGCGTAGCAACGACCTTGGCAATACTTGACCGGAGCGTTGGGGGACGTGAAGGAAGGCAGGTCCTTCACGGTGGTTCGGCCCTCCTTCGAGGTGATCTCGACCCGCTGGCCGGCCTGGTCACGGAACAGGCTGACGCAATTGCCATGTTCATCCAGCGTGGTTTCATCCGCGAAGTGGTCGCTTGGACCTACCTCCAGATAGCCGGCATGGAACGGCGGGGATGGGGGTGTGGCGATCGCCATTGCCGCGAAGCCCAGGATCGAGACGATCGTATTGCCGGGGTGCATGGGGTCTCTCCTACGGTGCCTCTGCGGCCAGCTTTGAGTGGATGGCTCTGGTGGATGAAACGTTCCGTATCCGGGGCATGGCTGCGCACGCAAAGGAAGGGATGCTATCCTTCTCGCCATAATCCCATTCCAATCGCGATCTTCCCTTGCGGGGCCAGAATGTCACCAGCCGAACCTACGCCAAATCCCCGTATCGAGTTGGACCTTGGCGGTCAGGACTCGATTGGCGATGCCCAGCCTCGCCACTTGCGGCACGTGTCCCAGCAGACCATGCCACCAGCCCCGAAGGTCGAAGCGGTTCTGAAGGAAACCGATATCGGAAGCGATGAAGCGGAACGCACGGTCGCCATCTTCTTCCTTCTTTCGGCCGTTCCAGGTGTGCTTTCAATGCTTCTTGGCCACGGCGCCGGAGGGTTGTTCGGCATCCTGATTCCAATCTACTTTGGGATCGGGCTTCTTCGTGGAGACGACTTCGTTCACCAGTGGGTTGTTGCCGCCTGCATTGTTCAATTGATCGTCGGGCCTCTATCGGCGCTGGCTTCCCCTCGCTCAATCGTATTCATCCTGGGAGGGGTACTGGAGAGCGTGGGACTTCTTGTGTTGGTCTCCGGGAAGGCATTGTCCAGGCAGGCGTATCAAATTTGCCTTGGCGTGGTCGGGCTCGGAATCGTGATGGAACTGGTTGGCTCCTTCATCCGGTGCGCGGGTCCGGTTGTCCTTGACCCACCAGGCCCGGAGGCATAGCGAGCCAGGGAGAAGGATTCGAATTTCGGTACCACCCCGCGGCATGGTTGCGCACGGGGATCCGCCTGCGACGCCTTCCCCTACCTGCGCGCCATTGCCGATCGGAAGTCCGAATCGCTGTTGCTGTCGACCTGTTACCCGGTGAATCCGGCAAACCCCATCGAAGGGCCTTGTCGCCGAGGCGCCGGGGAACCGAGGATCGCCGAAGAAAAACAGGAGATCTTTTTCGGCGATCCTCGGCGTCTTCGGCGCCTCGGCGATAAGCATTTCGTTTCGAACTGCCCCGATGACGGGAGCAGGACGGCCCTCGACCACCCGCCCCAAGGCCCTTTCCAAGAGCAGGCCAGAGTGAGTTTGGGGCGAGGCCTTCATTCAATTCCGTGAAGAACCCTAAAATTGGACCTGGGAGGCTCAGAGGGCTGTATGAGGATCAATCGGCAGTGTATCCAACGGTTGCCGCCCCTCCCCCGAGCCCCAACTCAGCCGCGGGGATCGCATCCCCCGCCGACGTCAGCCAATGGCGGGTGAAGTCCAGGCGCAGCCCGGCCAACCGGGGATCCTCCTGCCTGGTGAAGCGCTGGGTTTGGATGTCGTAGATCCAGTACGTCATCCAGGTCCACGCGGCGCGCTCGGCCGGGGTGAACACCCGAGGCAGCGGGGCGAAACGGTTGCCGGCCTTGCGTTCCAACGCGTCCATCCGCTGGGTGTACTCCGCGTCGATGGCGGAGTTCTGGATCACGGCGAAAAGGACGGTCCGGCCATCCTGGGGGTAGGTGTGCATCCGGAGGGGAAAGGCGTGGCAGGAGATCCGGGTCTCGCCAGCCTCCTTGAGCGGGCGCAGGCCTTGCCGGTCGACCCACGCCAGGAAGGAGGTGTCCAGGCGCGTCCAGGGCGTATCGGGGGCGGCCATGCTGCGGTTCGTCGCGTCGAACACGAACACCTGGCCGGCCTGCGAATTGATCAGAAAGAAGTGATCATTCACCTGAAAGGTGCGGTCGATCAGCGGGAATCCATTGACCTGCATGCAGGCAGGGGCCATGGCCGGCGGGAAGGGATAGGTGCGAACCGGGCGGTCCGGACGGGACGCCTCGTACAATTCCGCGATGGGCATTCGCTCGTTGCCGGCGGAACAGACCATCTCGTGCGTCCAGATCGCCGGCATGTCCACCACGGTGGGCCGGTCCGTCGGGCAGACCAGGAGGATCCGACCTCCAGGCAGGATCTCGAACTGGGAGAAGAGGCGACGCGCCTTGAAGCAGGGAGACCAGGCTCCAGTTACCGGATCCTGCCTCAGGATGGTGGTTCCAGAGCGGACATGGAACCGCCCTTGCCGGAATTTGAGGCCGCCATAGTAGGCGCCCATCGGGCTCGCGGGAATCGGGCCGGAAACCGCGCGGGGCGCGGCGCGCAAGTCCAGGCGTCTTTTTGCCTGGAGGATCGTGAAGCGGTCTTCGAGGGCCAGGATGAGTTTCCCGCCGTCGAGACTGGCATCAATGTCGAGGAACCCGTTGTAGTCGGACCGGGGGAACGTCAGGTCCTGCATCCGGAAGGGTCGCCACGGACCCGCATGGCCTTCGGCGATGCGCGCCGGGACGTGGAACTCAGGGACCTGGGCGGGATCAGCGGCGTACAGGGCCGGGCTCGCGAAGGATGCGGCTGCGAGCGAGATGGTCCGGAGGATGGGCATTATGTCGGTTCGGGTCATATCAGTGGGTCCCTATGCCGGTGTGGTCATGGGTGGCAATCGTGTGATTGCAGCAGAACCAAGTTCCGTCCGATGTCGTGACATACCCGCCGCGATACCTGCAGGTGACCAGAAAGAAACCGGGCTGGTTTGGAATGGGCTCGACGTTGCGCCACCGGATGAGGCAAGCGTGGCTGGTGAAGCACAAATTGCCGCAGGTGTGGGCGCACTGGGTCATGCAAGCTGGCAACACCGCCGAAGCGCTGGGCGCAAAAGCAAGCAGGGCGGCCGCGATGGGGAGACAGGTGGTTGTTCTCATGAATCTCATGGAATTCCTGGGAAGCGATCAGGGTGATTCCCGTCCGGTGCGGGAAGAGCCGCATGCAGGCCTGGAATGCGCACCTCACCTGCGATGTTCCCGGAGGTCATGCATGGCGATATAGCGATCTGGCCTTGCTCAAACTCGCAGCCAGCCTCATCTCCTTCTCAGCCCTGGGGTGGTGACGGGAGGTAGGGGCTGCAGGAAATCCAAAAGGCAGTTCTCCGCGTTCCTCCGCGAGATCTCAGCGCCTCCGCGTCCAATTGGCTGCTGGTGTGCGCCGGCGCGACCGTCCAATGACGCAACGCGCGGACCCACCTGGAGAACCACTTGAACGCGGAGGCGCTGAGGACTCGCGGAGGGTCGCAGAGGAAGAACTTCAGGCTTTCAAAGTCGGGAAGGCCCAATCCGGTTTGCAGGTTTTGATACCACCTTTAATCGAATCGGTTGGGGGGACGAGATTCGAACTTCGGTTCGCCTTCGCTCACCCCGCGGCATGGCTGCGCACGGGGATCCGCCTGCGGCGGACCGGCGTCGACGCTGCCCCGCAGCGTCGACGCCTTCCCCTACCTGCGCGCCATTGCCGATCGGAAGTCCGAATCTTTTCCCCGACGGAAAAGGGGAGCAGCCGGTTGGTTGCTCCCCCTTGGATCTTAATGGTCGGGGCGAGAAGATTCGAACTTCCGACCTCTCGGTCCCGAACCGAGCGCTCTACCAGGCTGAGCCACGCCCCGACGAAGCATCGATCTTAACCTGAACCTGGCCTCCGGGTCCATCACCCTTTCTGGCGGGTCCTCAAAAGCTCCAGGACAGCCTTGAAGGCGTCGGGTTCGCGGCGCGGTGGTGCTGGCTTTTCGGCCTCGGGGGGGTCGCAGGGGACGATCTCCATGGCTTGGATGTTGAGTTTCCACAGGCGGAGCAGGCGCTCCTGGACCTGGGGCCACACGGCCTGGGCGGAGGTCCGCAGGCTGGGGATGATGCGGGGCTGCCAGCAGCCCACCACCAGGGTTCCACGGCTGATGCGCAGGAGCCGGGTGTGCTTTACCAGGGCGGGGCCCACCACCAGGAGCCAGCCGTGGCGCAGGCGGGCCTCGATGCGGGCCTGGGGGTCCGTGGGGAGGCCGGAGGCCTCGCGCAGGGGGACGAGGTTCCGGGAACCCGGGCGCCTCATTCCGGAAGCCGCGGTGGCGGGATCCGGGACCGGGCCCGCAGGTCGTTGAAGAGCACGGGCGAGGCCAGCATGGGGATCATGCGGCCCCCGGCCTCGTCGTAGAGGGTCGTGACGAGATGGTGGAGGTTGCCGGCCTCGCGGAAGAGCACGTCGTCCACGGCGCGCACGCGGCTGGCGGGGATGGCGTGGTTGTCGCAGAAGGTGGTGGCGGCCTCCACCGAGGTGGCGCGGAAATGCGCCTCGAGGATCGGCAGGAGGCGTTCCCGGTCCGTGACCCGCCCGCGGTTGGTGCGCCACCCGGGTTCGCGATCCAGGTCGATGCCCGCCCACATGGCCAGCACCTCGAACTGGCGGTCGCTGCCGCAGCCCAGGGCGATGTCGCCGTCGCTGCACGCGAAGGTCTGGTAGGGGACGATGTGGGGGTGCCCGTTGCCCATGCGGCGCGGGGCCTCCCCGGTCATGAGGGTCTCTGCGGCCACGTTCACCAGGGATGCCAGGGCGGCCTCCATGAGGGGCACCTCCACGTGGACGGCCTCGCCGGTGCGCTCCCGGTGGAGCATGGCGGCCTGGATCCCGTTGGCGAGGTACAGGCCGGCGATGACGTCGACCACGGCCACGCCGGTCTTCATGGGCGCGCCGGGGGCCTCGCCGGTGATGGACATGAGGCCGCTCTCGGCCTGCAGCACGAAATCGTAGCCGGGACGCCTGGAGGCGGGCACGTCGGAGGCGAAGCCGCGCACCGAGGCCACGATGAGCTTGGGGTAGCGGTCGTGGATCCGCTCCCAGGTGAGCCCCAGAGCCTCGGCGGAATCCGGAAGGAAGTTCTCCACCAGGACGTCGGCGGTGGTCATGAGCTCGGCCAGGGTGGCGCGGCAGCCCTCGTCCTCCAGGTCCATGGCCAGGCTCCGCTTGCCGCGGTTGGCGCAGCGGAAGTAGGCGCTCTCGCCCGTGCCCGCCTCGAAGGGCGGGCCCCAGCCCCGGGTGGGATCCCCGGAAGGCGGCTCGATCTTCAGGACCTCGGCGCCGAAGTCCGCCAGCAGCTGCGACGCGAAGGGTCCCGCCAGGATGCGGGAGAAATCCAGGATCTTGTAGTGGGAGAGGAGGTGCGACACGGGCCGAGACTCAGGGGAGCGTCTTGAGGATACGCTGGATCGACTGGGCCTTCCGCCCTTCCGTGACCACCAGCACTCCGTGGAGCTGCGGATCGCCCTCGGCCACCTCCCACTTGTCGCCCTTGGCCTTGAGGAAGCGGCTGAGGCTGGACTCCTTCGTCATCCCGATGACGCCCGCGTAGGGGCCCGTCATGCCCAGGTCGGTGACGTAGGCGGTGCCGCCGGGAAGGACCTTGGCGTCCAGGGTGGGCACGTGGGTGTGGGTTCCCAGCACCGCCGCGACCCGGCCGTCCAGGTGCCAGCCCATGGCCTGGGCCTCGCTGGTGGCCTCGGCGTGCATGTCCACGATCACGATGTCGGCGCGCTCCCGGGCCAGGATGGCGTCCGCGGTGCGGAAGGGGTCGTCGCACACGGGCATGTGCACCCGGCCCATGAGGTTGATGACCAGGACCTCCTGGCCCCCGGGGGTGTGCAGCTTGACGTAGCCTCCGCCCGGGGTGCCCGGGGGGTAGTTGGCGGGCCGGAGGAGCCGCGGCTCGGCCTGGAAGTAGGGGACGATGTCCTTCACGTCGAAGGCGTGGTTGCCGGTGGTGATGACGTTCACCCCCAGTTCGTCGAACCACTGGCGGGCGATGCGCTCGGTGATGCCGTGCCCGTGGGCGGCGTTCTCGCCGTTGACGACGATGAAATCCAGGGCCAGCTCCCGCCGGAGGATGGGCAGATGCGCCTCCACCAGCCGCCGGCCAGCTTCCCCCACCACATCGCCCAGGACGAGAAACCTCATTCAAAAACCTTAACAGGCAGCCTTCCCTGGAATTTTCCAAAAAAAATCAACTTTTTCAGGCACCGGACCGTCCATGACGGCACCAGAGAGGGAACATCCCACCATGCCGGTCCGCCCGGACCGATCCTGCTAGGCTTAATCTTTTAAAGAGTGCCTCATGCCCTTGCCCTTGAGATCCTTGATCATTTCGTGTGTCCTGGCCCTCTCCTGGCCCCTGGCGGCCGTCGCCGCGGAACCCCCGGCGACCATGGGCATGAACGAGATCCGCACCGGCATGAAGGGCGTGGGGCGCACCGTCTGGCAGGGCGGGAAGATCGAGACCTTCCAGTTCGAGGTGATGGGCCTCCAGAAGAACTTCGCCCCGGGCCGCAGCCTCATCCTGGTCCGCGCCAGCGGGGGGCCCCTGGCCAACACCGGCATCCTGGCCGGCATGAGCGGCTCGCCCTGCTACATCGATGGAAGGCTCATCGGGGCCCTCTCCATCGGCTTCGCCTTCGAGAAGGAGCCCATCGGCGGCATCACTCCCATCGGGGAGATGCTCGACGGCCTCCGGGACATGTCCGAATCGTCCTCCACCCGGACGCCCCTGATCCTGCCCCGCATGGAACCGCCCAAGGTCCTCAAGTCCGCCCTCCTGGGCCACATGGTCCCCATCAGCGAGATCCTGGGCACCACCGAGGCCCCCGAGGGCGGCCAGCTGCTGCCCATCCCCGTGTTCGGGGCCTCCACCGCCCCCGAATTGCAGTCCCTCTGGGCCGGGCTGCCCCTGCGCCCCATGGGCGCCGGGGCCGCCGGCACCGGCATCGGGGAGGCCAGCCCCCTGGAACCCGGCGGCATGGTGGCGGTGAACCTGGTGCAGGGCGACCTGGAGATGTCGGCCTCGGGCACCATCACCTACGTCTCGGGAAGGAAGATCCTCTGCTTCGGCCACCAGCTCTTCAACCTGGGCGCGGTGGACCTGCCCCTGTGGTCGGCCTCGGTGGCGGTGTGCGTGCCCAACTACAACAGCTCGTTCAAGCTCTCCCAGTCCGTGGCCCCCGTGGGCGCCCTGCGCCTGGACCGGAGCATGGGCATCGCGGCCATGCTGGGCGCCGAACCCCGCATGGTCCCCATGCGGGTGGGCCTGAACCTGGGCGGCAAGCGCAACCTCAACTTCAAGTTCGAGCTCATGGACCACCCCGTGGTCACGCCCAACCTCGCCGCCATGGTGCTGGGCCAGACCATCTCCACCTACGTGCGGGGCGCCGGCTTCCAGAGCCTGTCGCTGCAGGGCAACATCAAGCTCGCCGGCCACCCGGCCATCGAGATCGAGAACATGGTCGCCGACCTCAACGCCAACCGCATGGCGATGTACCTGGGGGGCATCCTCCAGATCCTGACCATGAACCCCTGGGAGCGCCCGGTGGTCGAGGGCATCAGCCTCACCGTCAAGGCCGAGGAGCGCCTGGACCTCACGGCCATCAGCGGCGTGCGAACCCTCAAGGCGCGGGTGAAGCGGGGCCAGACCCTGCCCGTCCACGTGGTCCTGCAGAACATCCAGGGCGTCAAGGAGACCACCACCATGAACCTCTTCGTGCCGCCCTCGGCCCGGCCCGGCAAGGCCACGCTGCTGGTGGGCGACGGATTCAGCCTCATCAACGCCGACCCCGACGAGAGGGCCATCGACATCGGGGGCCTGGGCGACCTGGTGCGCATGCTCAACGGCGGCATGCGGAACAACCACGCCTACGCGCTCCTGGTGCAGACCCAGCCCGGCGCGGGCCTGCGGGGCGCGCGCATCGAGGGCGTGCCGCCGACCGTCACGGCCATGCTGGGGGCCGACGGCGACCTGAACGCCAACCGCCTGCAGCGCCGGATCATCAGCCGCGGCGTCCTGCCCCTCGAGTCCGAGGTGCGGGGCCTGATCAGCATGGAACTTGAAGTCGAATAGGCGCACGTGGAGACCATGATGAAGAACCTCACCACCGCACTGGGCTCGATCCTCCTCGCTTCGGCGGGCATCGTCTCGGCCCAGCAACCCTCAGCCACGTTCGCGTCGTTCAACGACTGGCTCACCTCCGACGCCAAGGGCGTGCGCATCGGCGCCGACGGCAAGCTCCGCCTCGCCCCCAGCCTCCGCCGGGTGGGCACGCTCCCCGAAGGCATCGTGTGGGCCGCGGTGCCGGACGGCGCCGCGGGCGCCTACCTCAGCGCCGGCAACGAGGGCAAGCTCTTCCACTACACCGCCGGCCAGATGAAGCCCCTGGCCCAGGTGAAGGGCGGCATCGTCTTCGCCATGGCCCGGCTCGGCCAGGACCTCATCGTCGCGCCCAGCGGCGAGAACAAGCTGCTGCGGGTTACCCCTTCCGGGGAGGTCAAGCCCTTCGCGGACATCGATTCGCGCCTGGTGTGGGCGATGGCGGTGGACGGCACGGAGCTGGTGCTGGCCGGGGGCGGCGAGAAGGGCGCCGCCCTGGTGCTGGCCCGGGAAGGCCACAGCCGCAAGCTGGCCGAGCTCCCCGAGGAGACGGCCTTCACGTCCCTGGCGTCCGACGGCAAGGGCGGCTACTACCTGGGCAGCCACGGCCGGGGCCTGGTGCTGCACTACACCGGCGTGCGCACCGGGGACCGCATGGAGACCCTCATGGCCACAGGCTTCGAGGAGGTGCGCGCCCTGGTGGTGAACGACGGTGAGGTGTATGCGGGGGCCACCAACGGCATTTCCAGCAAGTTCGCCGCCGGCAGCCTCGAGCGCCGGGAGGGCTACCTTTCCGAGCCCGGCACCGCGACCCGGTCCGCCGTCATCCACCTGGACAAGGACCGCGTGCCGCAGACGCTCTGGCAGAGCGCCCAGAACCAGATCTTCGCCCTGACGGCATGGAACGGCCAGCTGCTGGTGGGCACCGGCAACCGCTCCCGGCTCTTCGCGCTGCCGCTTTCAGGAAAAGCCCGTGGCGAAGCCCCCTTCAGCGCCCTCCAGGACCTGGGCGCCGCCCAGGCCACCGCCTTCCTGCGCGCGGGCTCCGACCTCATGGTCGTGGCCTCCAACCCCGCCGAGCTGCACATCCTCAACGAAGCCCAGGCCACGGAGGGCACCATCGAGAGCCGCGTCCTCAAGGGCATGCCCCTGGCGGACTGGGGCCGGGCCTACGTGGAGGCCGAGACGCCCCAGGGCACCAGCGTGGACTTCCAGTTCCGCACCGGCTCCACCGAAACCCCCGACGGCACCTGGTCCCCCTGGACGCCGCCCCTCATGAGCGGCGAGCGCCCCCACCTGGCTCCGGCCCGCTTCGCCCAGTTCCGCCTCAAGCTCGCCAGCTCCCGGGGCGGCGCCACCCCCTCCGTGGAAGGCGTGCGCGTCCACTGGGCCAACCGCAACCTGGCGCCCCTGTGGGAGGCCGCGGAGATCATGCCCCCGGGGCTGGTCATCACCCGCACGGCGCCCCCCGACGACATCGGCATCGAGCGGGTGCCCCTGGAGACCCAGAAGCTCATTCCGGCCCTGGGCTACGCCGGCAGCGAGAAGCGCAGCTTCCGCCGGGGCGCCCAGGCCTTCGTGTTCCGCGTTTCCGACCCCAACGGCGACCAGTTGGAGTTCGGCCTGCGCCTGCTGCCCGAGACCGGCGCCCCCATCGAGCTGGAGCGGGCCTGGAAGGAGCGGTTCTTCACCTTCGACACCCTCGGCATCCCCGACGGGAAGTACCGCCTGGAGGTCACCGCCTCCGACGCCCCCAGCCAGCCCCTGAACGTGGCCCTCACCTCCACCCTGCGCACCGCGCCCTTCCTCATCGACCACACCCCTCCGGTCATCAGCGACCTCACCGCCGTCCCCGAGGGCGAGGGCGTGCGGGTGCGCTTCACGGCCAGGGACCAGACCTCCGTGCTCAAGGAAGCGGCCCTTTCCGCCGACGGCGACGGCTGGGTCCAGCTGGCCCCCGAGAGCCGGGTCTTCGACACCCGGGAGGCCACCTTCGACGTGCTGGTGCCCCGCGCCCGCATCAAGGGCAGCCGGGTGATGGTCAAGGTGTCCGACCTGTCCAACAACGAGCAGACCGCCAGCACCGCCATCGGGGAACCCCGGAAGAAGTAGCTAAGCCAGCTCCACCACCGCCAGGAGGCCCCTGCCCCGGGCCTGGGCCCCGCCCGGCAATTCAAGGAGATCCCAGGGAGCCAGGGCCTGCCCGGCCACCTCCACCTCGCCCTCCAGGCACACCACCACCAGGAGGGGCGACGGGGGCAGCGCCGCGGGGGCCCTCACGACGCTGAGCCGGTGCCGCGCCCGCCCCCGGGCGGACATGACGTTGAAGTCGCGGCAGGGCCCCGCCAGGAGGCGGCCCCGGGTGGTCCAGTCCCCTGAGAAGGTCACCGGCCGGTAGGGGCCTTCCAGCACCTGGACGCCGTGCGCGCCGTGGTCCAGCTCCAGGCTGCCCGACAGCAGCATCAGGCTCCGGTCCACGCCGGGAAAGGCGGAGAAGGGTCCCGAACCCGGCACGTCCGCCATGCTGATGCGCCACAGGAAGCCCCCGGCCAGGGTGGCCCCGGGGGGATGGATGACGAGTTCCGTGGTGGAGCCCCCGCCATCCTTCCAGGGCATCACCCGGTAGTCGGCCGGGCCCAGCCTGCGCATCACCGGATGGCGAGGTCGTACGGCATGCGGGCGTAGATGCCCCGGGGGTCGGTGAAGGCTTCCAGCCCGCTGATGACGTGGCGCACCTGACCCTGGAGGCTGTCGGCGGAGCTGTGGGTGAACTGGCGCTTGCCGCCGCCCAGGGCCTTGAGGATCTTCTCCACGGCGGTCCGCGGCTCGGCGGGACCTTCCAGGCGGTAGTCGGACTCGACCTTCGCCTTCCGGGCGGCGAAGGCCACGGCGTCCTGCAGGCTCCCGATCTCGTCCACGAGGCCGATCCGGATGGCGGCGGCGCCGGACCACACGCGGCCCTGGGCGATCTCCTGCACCTGTTCGCGCGTGAGCTTCCGGCTCTCGGCGACCTTGGTGACGAAGAGATCGTAGATCCAGTCCACCATGACCTGGGCCCGCTGGAGCTCGGCGTCGGTCTTGGGGCGGGAGATGGTGAGGGAGTTGGCCAGCTTCGAGGTCTGGACGCCGTCCCAGGTGATGCCGTGCTCGTTGGCCAGGGACTTCACGTTGGGCAGGAGGCCGAAGACGCCGATGGAGCCGGTGATGGTGGTGGGCTCCGCGAAGATGCGGTCGGCGTAGGTGGAGATCCAGTAGCCGCCGGAGGCCGCCAGGTGGCCCATGGACACCACCACGGGCTTCTCCTTGCGGGCCAGGACCAGCTCGCGCTGGATGAGCTCGGAGGCCGGGGCGCTGCCGCCGGGGCTGTTCACGCGCAGGACGATGGCCTTGACGCGCTTGTCCAGGCGCAGGCGCCGGAGCTCGTTGCTCAGGGTATCCCCGCCGATGCTGCCGGAGGTGCCCATGCCGTCCACGATGGCGCCCTCGGCGAACACCAGGGCGATGCGGTTGGAGCCGGTGGCCTCGGGGATCGTCTTGGCGTAGGTGGCCATGTCGATCTGGGGGAAGTCGCGGTCACTGGCCTTCCGGCCGGCGATCTCCTTGAGCTCGTCCAGCACCTGGTCGTTGGCCACGAGCTTGTCTACCAGCCCCGCCTTGAGGGCCTCGGGCGAGGTGAGGGTCCCCTGCTCGTCGGCGATGGTCTGGAGCTGGGCGGGGGTGAGCTTGCGGTCGGCGGCCACGGCCGCCTTCCATTCGGTCCACAGGTCGCCCATGAGGACCTGCAGCTCCTCCCGGGCCGGGTCGCTGAGCTTCTCCAGGACGTAGGGCTCCACCGCGCTCTTGTACTTGCCCACGCGGGTGACCTGCACGTCCACGCCGTACTTCTTGAAGGCCTTGCCGTAGAAGGTGACTTCCGAGGCGTAGCCGGTGGCGTCCAGCACGCCCAGGGGGTTCATGTAGACCTTGCCCACGCCGGCGCAGAGGTAGAGTTCCCGCTTGGTCCAGTACTGGTTGTAGGCGATCACGGGCTTGCCCGAGACCTTCCGGAAGCGCAGGATGGCCTCCCGCAGCTCCTTGAGGGCGGCGGGACCCGAGCCCACGCCCTCGGGGCGGACGATGCCGGTGATGTAGAGGGCGCTCAGGCCCGAATCATGGGACGCCCGGTCGATGGCTTGGACGAGCACCTGGAGGGGAATACCCTCCGCCGGCCCGCCCCCCGCGGCCCTCTGCAGGAGTTCCGCCGGGCCCTGGTCCGGGTAGGAATCCGTGAAGTTGGTGTTCAGGTCCAGGATCAGAACCGCCCGGGAAGGCACCACCGGCTTGGTGGGCCCCATGGAGGCCACCAGGATCACCAGAAGCACCAGCACGCCCCCCGCGAAGAGGCCCAAAGCCACGAACGACGCCAAAAGCGACTTGAAAAAGTCCTTCATGAATCTACCCCCGGTTCGTTTCCACCATGGTAATGCCCCCACGCGCCCGTTTGATACCTCTTTGGCAAAGGTGACAAAACGAGTAAACTTTGGAGGAACGCAGGAGAACCCGTGGCCAACTACCCCGAATACATGGTCGCCCCCATGAGGGACGAACTCAGCCAGGCCGGTTTCCGGCACCTCATGACCCCCGCCGAGGTGGACGAGGCCCTCCAGCGCCCCGGCACCACGCTGCTCATCGTGAACTCCGTGTGCGGCTGCGCCGCGGCCGGGGCCCGCCCGGGGGTGGTCAAAGCCTTGCGGGAGAAGGGGCTCCGGTTCGACCACCTGGTCACGGTCTTCGCGGGCATGGAGACCGAGGCCACCCAGCGGGCCCGGGAGTACTTCGAAGGCGCCGCGCCCAGCTCGCCCCAGGCCGCGATCCTCCGGGACGGCCGCCTGGTCCACCTCATGGGCCGCATGTCGTTCCTGGACCGCACGCCGGACATGATCGCCGAGGAGCTCTGCGCGTCCATTTCGTGACCGCTGACCGGTCGCCGATGCTTACCATGGTTTCATGCGCATCTGGCGATTCCTGGCCCTGATCCCGTTCTGCCTCCACGGGCAGGAGCCGCTGCCCGCGTCGACCCTGGCGGCCCCCATCCAGGTGGACCTGGCCCCCATGTTCGCCGCCGCGGAGCGCACCACCCCCGTGACGCCCCAGGGCGTGGAGACGTGGACCAACCTGCCCGGCCTCGCCCAGGGGAGCCCGGCCTACCGGTTCAACCTGTACCGGGAGCCGCTGTACTTCGTGCTGAAGGGCAACCGGGTCCTCATGCACACCACGGTGAACTACTGGTTCGAGGTGGGCCTGCGCATGGGCACCTACGTGAAGGGCATGGGTTCCTGCGGCCTGCCGCCGGAAACCTTCCGCAAGGCCCGCCTGGGCATCCAGGCCGAAGTGTCCCTGACCCCCGACTGGGGCCTGGACCTCAAGCTCACGCCCGAGGAGCCCCTGCGCATCGACGGCTGCCACGTCACGTACCTGGGCTACGACATCACCGACAAGGTGCTGGCTGGCATGAAGGACAACCTCGCCAAGGCCACCCGGGCCCTCCAGGTGCAGATCCAGGAAGCCACCCGGCTCCGGCCCCGGGCCGAGGCGGCCTGGCTCCAGGCCCAGCAGCCCGTGGAGCTCGCCCCGGGCGTGTTCCTCATGCTCAACCCCGAGCGCGTGAGGCTGAGCCCCTGGTCCAGCCAGGGCAAGGTGCTGACCCTCACGCCCGAGATCCAGATCCGGCCCGCGGTGTGCCTGGGGGCGCGGCCCCAGCCCGTGCCCCGGCCCCTTCCCCCCCTGGACCTGTCGACCCGGCCCATCGCGCCGGGCTTCAGCCTCCAGGTGGACGCGGACCTGAGCTACGAGCACGCCTCGCGCCAGCTCACGCAGCAGCTTTCCGCCCAGCCCTTCGAGACCGACAAGGGCCGGTTCGAAGTCACCCGCGCCGCCGTGCGCGGCAAGGACGGCTGGGCCTACCTGGACCTGGACATCAAGGGGAAGGTCACGGGAAGGCTCACCCTCAAGGGCCGCCCCGTCTTCAATGAGATCCTGGGCACCCTCCGCCTGGAGGACCTGGACTACACCCTGGAGACCCGCAACTGGATCACCAGCCTGGGGGAGTGGTTCTACCGCGGCACCCTCCGCAAGACCCTCACGGACAAGTGCAGCTTCTTCCTGGACAAGAGCCTCAAGGACCTGAAGGAGAAGACCCAGCAGGGCCTCAACCGCGCCCTTACGCCCCAGGTGGCCCTCACCGGCGTGGTGGACGCCTTCCGGGTGGGCCGGGTGGACGTGCTGGAGGACCGGTTCAAGGTGGTGGCCCGCCTGGAGGGCGCGGTGCAGATCGGCGTCACGCCCGATGCGCGCTGAGGACTGGGAGGCGCTGGGCGCAAGGCTCCGGGGGCTGGCGGCGCGGGCGGGGCTCCGCCTGTGGCGCTGGGTGCTGGGGTTCCTGGGCGAGGTTCTCCAGCGGTTCAGCGCCCACCGGCTCCTGGGCGCGGCGACCCTCCTGGTCCTCGGCGGGGGCCTGCTGGCCGGGGCCCGGGCCCTGCCGGTGGTCTACGGGCACTATGCCCTGCGCCACGCCGCGGGGATCGCGGCCCGGCAGTCCCGCATCAAGGGCGAGGAGGCCGCGCTCCACTCCCTGCGCCGCCGCGCCTTCGACCTGGGCTTCACGGAGGCGGCCCTGGGGGAGGACGCCTTCCGCCTGACGCCGGGCCTCACCGAGGAGGGCCCCGTGTGCACCGTCACCTACGACTTCACCCACCTGGTGAGCGTCTACGGCCTCTTCACGGTCCCGGTGCGGGTGCGGGCCGAGGTGACCGGGATGCAGCTGGACCCCCTCCCCAACCCCTTGGCCGGGGACGGTGAGGAGAGGGAGCCGCAGCGCTGACCTGGGAGGGTCCTAGAACCCCAGGACCTTGCGCATTCCCGCCAGCACCTTGTCGGTGTTGGGGAGGATGGCCCGCTCCAGGATCCGGTTGAAGCCCACGGGGGTGAAGGTGGAGCCCACGCGGCCCACGGGGGCGTCCAGCCACGGGAAGCACTGCTCGGAGACCTGCGCGGCCACCTCGCCTCCGAAGCCGCCGAAGACCTTGTCCTCGTGCACCACGATGGCGCGGTGCGTCTTGCGGACGCTGGCGAAGATCGTCTCGGTGTCCAGGGGATTGAGGCTGCGAAGGTCGATGACCTCCACGCTGCGCCCCTCGGCCTCGAGCTTGTGGGCGGCCTCCAGGGCGAAGTGCACGGGCGTGCCGTAGGCGAGCACCGTGAGGTCCGTGCCCTCCCGCCGCACCCGGGCCTTGCCGAAGGGAACGGCGAAGTCCGCGGGGATGTGGGCCTTGCTCTGGGCGGCGTTGTAGAGGAACTTCGGCTCCAGGAAGAGGCTGACGCCCCGGCTCCGGATGCAGGTGCGCAGCAGGCCCGCGGCATCGTCGGCGAAGGCCGGCACCACCACGCGGATGCCCGGGATGGTGGTGAGGAAGCCCTCGATGTTCTGGCTGTGGTAGAGGCCGCCGCCGATGTAGCCGCCCGAGGCCAGGCGGATGGTGATGTTGGGCACCTGCTTGCCCATGCTCCGCCAGGACTCGTGGGAGAGCTCGATGAGCTGCTCGGTGGCGGGCCAGAAGTAGTCGGCGAACTCGGCGCCTTCCACCACCACGCGGATCTTGTCGTCCAGGCGCGTGAAGCCGTTGGCCGTGCCGGTGATGAAGTCCTCGGCGATGGGTCCGTTGAAGACCCGCCCGCGCCCGAACTCCTGCTGCATGCCTTTGGTGATGTTGAAGATGCCGCCCTTGTCCTTGTTGGCCACGTCCTGGCCCCAGATGTAGGTGTCGGGGTTGGCCCGGAACTCCTCCTTCAGGGTCTGGTTGATGGCGTGGAGCATGGTCTCCTTGGGACCCTCCTCGTCGTGGGTGCCGTCGGGGAACAGCGGCGTGACCCAGGGCTCGGGCACCAGGTGCTCGTGGATGGCCGCGGGGTCGGGGTCCTTGGCGGCGATGGCGGCGTCCGAGGCGGCGTTGTACGTCTCCAGGTTCGCCTTCTCGATGGCCGCCAGGTCGGCCTCGGCCACGCCGTGCTCCAGGCAGTAGGTCCGGAAGCGCGGAAGCGGGTCCTGGGCCCGGGCGGCGGCCAGTTCCTCGGGGGAACGGTAGAGCTCGTGCTTGTCGCTGTTGGAGTGGCTGCCGATGCGCACGCAGTCGGCCTGGATGATGGCCGCGCCGGCGCCGGACTTCGCGTAGGCCACGGCCTCGCGCAGGGCCCGCATGGAATCCAGGGGGTCCTTGCCGTCGCACTTCAGGATCAGCAGGTTGGGGAACCCGCGGAAGTTGTCGCACACGTGCACGTTGGCGGTCTGGTCGGACTTGGGCACGGAGATCCCGTAGCCGTTGTCCTGGAACACGAAGACCACCGGCAGCTTCTCGAGGCTGGCGCCGTTGATGGCCTCGTACACGTAGCCTTCCGAGACGCTGGACTCGCCCTGGCTGCTGAACACCACCGCATCCCGGCCGTAGGTCTTGACGGCCCGCGCCAGACCCACGGCGTGCTGGGTGTGGTTGCCGGTGCAGCTGGAGACGTTCTGGATGTGGATCTCGGGCTTGCCGAAGTGGTTGGACATGTGGCGCCCGCCGCTGGACGGGTCATCGGCCTTGGAGATGCCGTTGAGGATGATCTCCAGGGGCGTCAGGCCTCCCGCGAGGCAGGTGAGCAGGTCCCGGTAGTAGGGGAACAGGTAGTCCTGCCCGGCCCGGAACGTGAGGCCCAGGGCCAGCTGGATGCCGTCGTGGCCCGCGCAGGGGGCGTGGTAGGACCAGCCGATGGCCTGCTTGAGGTAGTTGGGCGCCTTGTCGTCCAGGACGCGCCCCATGTGCATGGTGCGGTACCACGCCAAAAGGGTCGGGGCGTCCGGACCCTCTGCCACCTGGGCCCGCGGGCCCGCATCCTTCACCTTCGTCTCGATCATCGCCGGTCCTCGTTCAGACTTCACTCGGTGCATCGGCCGCGGACGGCCGTTCAATAACTTATGACCCGGATCTGGGGGTCGATTTCGTCCTGCAGGAGCCCCTCGATGAAGCGCAAGGTCCCCCCGCCGGAACTGGGACAGGAGCCGCAGGCTCCGTGGTAGCTGATCTGGAGGGTGTTGTCCTCGAAGGATAGCACTTCCACCCCGCCGCCGTCGCCGGCGAGGCCGGGCCGGATGCGCTCGTCCAGGAGCTTGTTGATGGCCGCCAGCTTCTCGTCGTCGGCCAGGGTGCTCCCGGGGGCCGGGGCGTTGCCGTCCACCGCCTCCATCTCCAGGTCCTCGATGGCCTCGCAGATGGGATCGATGAGGCCGCTCCATTCGTCGTCGGAGGCCTTGTTCACGGTGACGAAGCGGTCCATGTAGAAGACGGAGGTGATCCGGCCCAGCGCGAAAAGGCTTGAGGCGAGGGGGTCCCCCACCGCGGCCCCGAAGTCCCGGAAGGAGCGCGTCCCGGAGCGGAGAATGGGCCGCTGCACGATGAACTTGAGCGCATCGGGATTGGGAGTGGGTTCGATGTTGACGACCTTGGGCATACGGTAACCTCGCCACTGACTTGAATAGTTTACTAGAAATGTCGGGATTATCCAGTCCAAACTGTGGGAAAGGCCCTGGGAAGATCCGGGCAATCTGAAGGATGGAGAAACCGAATGCTGGAAGCCGAACGTGAAGCCTGCATAGCCGCTGCCCTCGCGGGCGGGAAGATCCTGTTGACCTATTTCCGCAAGTTGGATCCTCGCACCATTTCCGAAAAGTCCAAGAACGACCTGGTGAGCGAAGCCGACCGGGCCAGCGAGGCGGCCATCCAGCGGCTGCTGGCCGACCGCTTCCCCGCCTATGGCTTCCTGGGGGAGGAAACCGGGGCCACCGGTCCCGTGGAAGGCCGCGTGTGGATCGCCGACCCCCTGGACGGCACCCTCAACTTCATCCAGGGCTTCCCCCACTGGTGCGTCTCCGTGGCCCTGTGGGACCCCCAGGGGCCCCTGGCCGGCTGCATCTATGATCCCCTGCGGGAAGATCTCTTCGTGGCCGTGCGGGGCGAGGGGGCCACCTGGAACGGGCAGCCCATGACCGTTTCAAGCCAGCCTGGCCTCACCGGGGCCTTCCTGGCCACCGGTTTCGCCTGGCAGCTGGGCGACCGTTTCGAGCGCTTCGTGAGCACCCTGCCCGCCATCTTCCACCGCGCCAAGGCCATCCGCCGCGGAGGCTCGGCCGCCCTGGACTTGGCCCACACGGCCTGCGGCATCTACGACGGCTACTACGAGATGGGACTGCGGAAGTGGGACTTCGCCGCCGGGGTGCTCCTGCTGCAGGAGGCCGGGGGGTGCGTCACCGACTGGCGGGGCGGGGACGGCTGGGTGGAGTCGGGCGACGTGGTCACGGGCAATCCCCAGGTCCAGGCGGAACTCCTGGCGTCGCTTCGCTGACCCTGAGTTCCGACCCACCCGCAGGTGTAACGGTCCCAGGCAATGGGTGTCAGGATCCGTAACAGCGTCGGCCGCTCTCCCGCATGATCGTTAAACCGTTTGTTTACAATTGTTTATGCATTGTCCAGGGTCCATCCGGGAACCCCGGGGGCCGCGCGGGGTGCATCCGCACCGTTACGGTTTCGATCCAGACCTGGGTTCCGGGCCGGACCCCTCCTCGCCGGGGATCCCCCGATTCAGGGGTTTTCGCGGCACTCCGTCGACCCTGGAATGCATTGGCACTGCTCTTGCTCAGATCCTTGCCATCCCCCTGGAGGAATGCATGACCTCGACCCTAGCGACCCGTCTGGACCTGCGCAAGGCGACGCCCGCGGATGCGCCCGCCTGCGGGCGCATCTGCTATGAGGCCTTCGCCGCCCTCAGCCTTGCCCACAACTTCCCGTCCGACTTCCCTAGCCCCGAGGCCGCCATCGGCATGCTCGCCGTGCCGTTCGCGGACCCGGGCTTCCACTGCATGATCGCGCTCCGGGAGGGACGGATCATCGGTAGCGTCTGCTTGGACGAACGCGCACCTGTCGTCTGCCTGGGACCCATCACCATCGATCCCGCGGCCCAGAACGCCGGGGCGGGGCGCCAGCTGATGGAGGCCGCCCTGGAGCGCGAGCGGGCGCGAGGCGCGGCGGGAGTGCGGCTGGTCCAGGCCGCGTTCCACAACCGCACCTTGGCGCTGTACGCGAGCCTGGGCTTCGATGCGCGGGAACCGCTCTCCTGCCTGCAGGGGCGGACCCGCACCCGCAGCGTTCCCGGCTGCGCCGTGCGTCCGGCCCGGACGGAGGATCTGGACGCCTGCTGTGCCGTGGCCTTGCGGGTGCACGGCTTCGAGCGCCGGAGCGAGCTGGACCAGATGATCCGCGCCGGCGAGACCCGGCTGGTGGAGCGTGACGGCCGGATCACCGGCTACGCCAGCGCCCTGGGCTTCTCCGGCCACGCCGCGGCGGAGGACACCCCCGACCTGATGGCCCTGCTCGCAAGCGCGGACGGCTTCCAGGGCCCGGGCGTGCTGGTGCCGACCCGGAACGCCGGGCTGTTCCGTTGGTGCCTGGCCGAAGGGCTGCGCGTGGTGCAACCCATGACCCTCATGAGCGTGGGTTCGTACCTCGAGCCCAAGGGGGCCTGGCTGCCGTCCGTCTCATCCTGACCGCCGCCCCGGCCTGGATCAATCGACGAGGGCTGGGCCAGGGCGCCCCAGCGTCGCCACCAGGGCGCTGTAAGGGCCCAGCGCGGGGGGCAGGCCGTGGGCCGGTACGGAGCCGGTGGCCAGCAGCACCTGGGCCGACCCGGAAAGGCCCAGGTCCAGCCTGCGCTCCTTGTCCGAAAGGTTCACCGCCACCAGGATCGTCTCCTCGTCGACCACCCGGAGGTAGGCGAGGACATGGGGGTCGTCCTGGGCCAGGGGCCGGTAGGCCCCGTCCTGGAGAGCCTTGCGCGACCGGCGCAGGGCCAGGACGGCCCGGTGCCAGTTGAGCACGGAGCCGGGGTCCCGGCGTTCCGTGGCCACGTTGTGGCTGCGCGCGCTGGCGGGCACGGGGAGCCAGGGCCGGCCGGTGGTGAAGCCCGCGGCGGCGGTGGCGTCCCACTGCATGGGGGTGCGCTCCCCGTCCCGCCTCTTGGCGGTGGGCCACCCGGCCCGGCCCATGGGATCCATCACGTCCTCCCGGCGCGCCGGATCCGTGTTGATCATGCCCAGCTCGTCGCCGTAGTAAAGGATCGGCGTGCCCCGCAGGGTGAGGAGGAGCGTCCCCAGGGCCTTGGCGATGGCGTCGTCGTGGACCTTGTCGCCGTAGCGGCTCGCGGGCCGCGCCAGGTCGTGGTTCCCCAGCACCAGCACCGGCCAGAACCCCGTGGCCTCCGTGGCGGCGATCCGCTTGCGGAAATCCGGGGCCGACAGCTTTTCCGCCATGGCGAGCATGTGCCCCGTTGGCATCTGCAGCTGGTCGCGGCCATTCCCGTAGTAGCTCCGGAGCTCCTCCGTGGAATCGGTGTAGGTCTCGCCGATGAGCACCGCCCCGAAGGGGTCCGCCTCCCGGCGCAGGGCCCGCATGAGTCCGCGGCCCTCCTCCAGCTTGTAGTTGTGCACGTTGAGCATGTTCGGATCGCCGAAGGCGTTGCGGCCCGGCAGCAAAGGGTTGTCCTTGAGGTCCGGGTCCTCGAAGACGGTGTCCAGCGCGTCCAGGCGGAAGCCGGCCACGCCCCGCTTGTACCACCACCGGGTCACGTCCAGCATCTCGTCCCGCACGGCGGGGTTCCTCCAGTTCAGGTCGGGCTGGGAGCCGTAGAAGAAGTGGTAGTAGTACTGCCCCGTGGTCCGGTCCAGGGTCCAGGCCGGCCCCCCGAACAGGGACACCCAGTTGCAGGGCGGCGCCGCCCCCTTCCCGTCCCGCCACACGTACCAGTCCCGGCGCGCCGCACTGCGCGAGGACCTCGAGTCCTTGAACCAGGGGTGCTGGTCGGAGGTGTGGTTGAGCACCAGGTCCAGCACCACCCGGATCCCCCGCCGGCGGCCCTCGGCCACGAGCCGGTCGAAGTCCGCGAGGGTGCCGAAGCGCGGATCGATGGCCCGGTAGTCGGACACGTCGTAGCCGAAGTCCACCTGGGGCGAGGGGAAGATGGGCGTGAGCCACACCGCGTCCACCCCCAGGTCCCGCAGGTAGTCCAGGCGGGCCGTGATGCCGTTCAGGTCCCCCACGCCGTCGCCCTTGGTGTCCTGGAAGCTGCGGGGGTAGATCTCGTAGAAGACGGCGTGGCGCCACCATTCGACGGGGGAGGCGGCCCCGAGGGCCAGACAGAGGAAGGCGAAGAGGGCTGCGCGCGGCGTGCGGTTCATGGGCGTCTCGGAATAGGGGGCTGAAAAGGGTGGGACGGAAAAGGCTTCCAGCTTTACCGCAAACCGGCCCGGGCGGAACCGGAAAATGAGGCCCGGGGCTTGGGATTAACCATGAATACAAAAGGGCTCCGGCACGGCCCGCGGGGTGACGCCCGCGGGCCGTGCCGGATGTTCAGGGAGGTCGGAGGCTAGTCTTCCGCGGGCTTCGCGGCGCGGCTGTAGACCACCACGAAGACGCAGAGCGCCGTCATGGCCGCGATGGCCAGCCACTCGCCCAGGGCCCCCTCCGCGGAGGCCGCGCTGAGGACGGGGAAGCCTTCGGGCCACTTGATCTTGAAGGCGCTGGCGATGACGCCGACGATGCCGCCGCCGGCCATGAGTCCGCTGGCCACCAGGATGCCGCGGTTCTCCCGGGCCTTGGCGAGGCCGTCGGTGTCGCCCTGGCTCCGGCGGTTGACGATCCAGCTGATCACGCCGCCCAGGAAGAGGGGTGTGTTCACCTCGATGGGGAGGTACATGCCCAGCGCGAAGCCCAGGGCCGGCAGCTCCACCATGCGCAGCACGAGGCTGAGCACCACGCCCAGGGAGAACAGGAACCAGCGCAGGGGCATGGCGGTGGTGCCGAAGATGCCGTCCAGGATCTCGCGCATGGCGCTGGCCTGGGGCGCGGGCACGGCGGCCGTGCCGAAGCCCTGCTTGCTCATGATCCACATGGCCAGGCCCGTGAACAGCGCGGCCACGAAGGTGCCCAGGAACTTCAGCCACATCTGCCGGGCCGGGGTGGCGCCGATCCAGTGGCCGATCTTCAGGTCCGTGGCGAAGGCGCCGCTGGCGGACAGGGCCGTGCACACGACGCCGCCCACCATCAGGGTGATGAACATGCCCAGGCCGCCGCCGAAGCCCAGCTTCAGCATCACGAGGCCCGTGATGATCAGGGTGAGCATGGTCATGCCGCTGATGGGGTTGGTGCCGATGGTGGCGATGGCGCGGGCGGCCACGGGCGCGAAGAGGAACGCGATGACCATGACCACGAGGGTGCCGACGAACGCCGCGAAGAAGGCCCCCTTCATGCCCACGCCGAAGGAGAAGAAGAGGAAGGAGCAAAGGCAGAAGATGAGCAGGCCCACCCCCACGAAGGAGTTGGGCAGGGTGCGCGCGGTACGGGGGACGTGGTTGGAGACTTCCACCTTCTCCGTGCTGCGCAGGCCGGCGATGTTCTTGCCGATGGACTTGATCATGGCGGGCATGCCGGCCAGGACGCCCATGATGCCCGCGCCGGCGATGGCGCCGATGCCCATGATGCGCACGTAGTTCTTGAAGATCATCTCCGGGGCCATCTGGGCGATGGGCATCGTTCCCGGCGGCAGGGCCCCGGGCACGTGCTGGCCGATGGCGTGGATCATGGGCACCAGCACGAAGGTGGAGAGGATGCTGCCGGCGGCGATGACGGCCGAGTAGCGCAGGCCGATGATGTAGCCGATGGACATGGTGGCCGCGCTGTTGAGCATGTTGAAGGCCATGAACTGCTCGCGGAGCTTGGCGCCCACGTACGCGTGGCGGAGGGTGATGGTCTCGGACATGGCCCGGAACATCGAGGAGGCGCCGTCGTAGAGCATGCCCAGCGCGGCGGAGCCGGCCAGGATCTTGGCCTGGTTGCCCACGCTCTCGCCGCTGGCGAGGATCTCGGCGGTGGCGGTGGCCTCGGGCCAGGGGAACACGCCGTGGTTGTCCACCATGAAGTTGTGGCGCAGGGGGATGAGGAACAGGATGCCCAGGCAGCCGCCCAGGAAGGAGACGATGACCACCTGCCACAGCTGCGGGTAGGGCACGTTGGAGCCGGGGACGCCCGCGAGCATGTAGAGGGCCGGGATGGTGAACACCGCCCCCGCCACCACGTGGCCGGAGTTGGCGCCGATGCTGGTGATGATCACGTTCTCCAGGATCGTGCTGCGGCGCAGGTAGAACCGGGAGATGCCGATGGCCAGGATGCTGATGGGAATGGCCGCCTCGATGCCCTGCCCCACCCGCAGCGCCAGGTAGGCCGCGGCCATGGAGAAGATGGCGCAGAAGAGCATCCCGTACAGCACGCTCCGGGTGGTGACTTCCAGTACGCCGTCCTGGGGCACCAGCGGGACGTAGTCCTCCCCGGGTTCCAGGACGCGCCGGTAGTTCTCCGGCAGCCCCTTGATGGGTGTCGATTCGGTGGCATCGGACATCGGTTCTCCTTGGATGGTCAGGCGGGATGCTTGTCGAGGACGCCCTGGACGACGCGGCGCGAGAGGCCGTGGTAGCCCGGGGATGCCTGCGCGAAGATCTCCCTGGCCAGGGCTCGCGTGGCGGGGGTGGCGCCCAGCGCGGAGTACAGGGGCCGGAGATACTTCATGCGGCCCACCCGGAGGAGGACCTCGCGGATGCGGGGGAAGGCCGGCTCGTACCCGGATCCGGCGGCGACCGTGAGCCACTCCACCAGGATCTCGTAGTTGCCCCGGCCGGTGAGGCCCAGGGTCCGGTCCAGCCATTCGCAGTCGGCCTTGGGCAGGGCACGGGGAAGGTTCTGGAGGTAGACCAGCAGCTCCGTGGGGCTCCAGGCGTCCATGACCGCCTTTTCCGGCCGCGCGCAGGCCCTGCCCTGGGCCTCCAGGGCCTCCAGGGCCGCGGAGCGGAAAACGGGGGCGTTGGCGGGCATGCCGGGGCGGTGGAGCCACGCGTCGGCATCCACCCGGGCCAGGAGCCCCGGGTGCATTTCCTCGGCGAAGGCGCAGAACATCTCGGTGGTGATGGAGGTGAAGCGGAAGCGCTTCATGTAGGCCAGCACGAAGGCGTCCATGGCGGGCCGGCCCAGGTCGGCCTCCAGCAGCGCCACCAGGCGCGCGCCCTTCTCGTAGGGGATGCTGGAGAAGGCGTCGTCGGGGTCCACCCCCTCGAGGTGGGTGCGGAGCACGGTGAGTTCCGGCCGGTCCTTGAACCGCGCCAGGGATTCGTCCAGGGCCTTCTGGCCGATGGCCCAGCCCATGGCGGCGGCCTCGGGGCCTCGGATGGCCTCGAGGATGCGGCGCTCGGCCCACACGGTGAAGCCCTCGTTGAGCCAGAAGTGCTCGGCGGTGGCGTTGGTGACGAGGTTCCCGGTCCAGCTGTGGGCCAGCTCGTGGGCCACCACGTCCACCAGGGACCGGTCCCCGGCCAGGAGCGTGGGCGTGAGGAAGGTCATGCGGGGATTCTCCATCCCGCCGTAGGGGAAGGAGGGGGGCAGCACGAGCATGTCGTAGCGGTCCCAGTCGTAGGGCCCGAAGAGCCCCTCGGCGCGCACGATCATGTCCTCCACGCCGGCGAATTCCCAGGCGGCCTTGTCGATGGTGGCCGGTTCGGCCCACACCCGGGCCCGGGGGCTCAGGTCGCGGCTCTCCAGCTCGCCCACGGCCAGGGCCAGCAGGTAGGGAGGGATGGGCTGGGGCATGGAGAAGCGGAAGACGCGGGTGCCGGGAACCTCGCCGGCGCCGTCCCAGGCGGGCCCGGCGGACATCACCGCCGACAGCTCGCCGGGCACCACCACCTCGGCGTCGTAGCTGACCCGGGCGAAGGCCGAGTCCTGGCAGGGCACCAGGGTGCGGGCGTGGATGGCCTGGCACTGGCTGAAGAGGAAGGGGTGCCTGCCGCCCTCGGTCTGGGCCGGCTCCAGCCACTGGAGGCCGATGGCCTCGGGGCTGGTCTCGTAGGCGATGACCACCGCGCCCGCGCCCGCGGGCACCTCCAGGCGCAGGCGGCGGCCCAGGATGGGATCCTCCTCGCCCAGCGCGAAGGGCACGTCCTGGTCCAGCGCCGGCACCCAGGCCCGGAAGATGGTCAGGCCCTTGGTGTCCAGGTCCAGGGTTCCCCCCGAGGTCCCCTTGAAGACCAGCGTGGCCTCGCCGTTGAGGACCCTGCGGTCGAAGTCCACCATGAAGCGCAGGTGCCAGCGCTCGGTGCGCGGCTGGCGGTCGTCATAGTACGAATGGGGATCGAGGCGGGCCATGGTCGTTCCTCGTGGAGGGGCTGGAGTAGGATTTTCGCGATGCCGATCGAAAGTTCCAAGGGACTCCGGCCATTATCCACTGGGGACGGCGGCTTGTGGATCACATTTCGAGGTAGTCAGGGGGCCACGAGGGCCAGGCCCTTCTCCAGCACCTCGTCCCGGCCCGCGGCGAGCCCCTCGCGGGTGGGCCGCGCGGGCACCGTGGGGAGGATGCCCACCCCGTGGTGGCGGGTGCCGTCGTGCTTGAGGACCTTCATTCCGGTAAAGGCCAGGTGGTAGCCCCCCGGGAGGGTGAGGCCGCAGATGTTGCCGTTGGTGCCCGCGGTGGGGGCGCCCACGATCTCGCCCAGCTTGTAGGCCTCCACGATGCCCAGGCAGGATTCCGCGTAGCTGATGGCCCCGCCTCCGGTGAGGAAGACGACCTTGCCCTTGATGCGGGGGGCCTTGGGCTCCAGCTCCCACCGGCCGCCGGTGTTCCAGGCCCAGCCCTCGCCGTCGGGGAGGGTGACGACGGGGATGTTCCACCGGGCGCTGGAAAGGGGCTTGTCCGTGAGGTGCTGGAGGAAACCGGGGCTCACCTTCGGGTAGCCCCGCAGGTCGAAGACCACGCCCTTGGCCGCGGCCAGGCTGGGCAGGGCGGCCTCGAGCTCCGCATTCGTGGCCCGGTCCAGGTCCACGTACCAGATGCCCGGGCGCAGCTCGCCCACCTTGGGGGGCAACGGACCGGCGGGAAGGCTTCTGGGGTTCGCATCGCGGGCGAGGGAGGCCTCCCCGGCCACGCCCCCCGCGGTGACGTAGGTTACCCGGGCGGGCTGGCCCTGGGGGCCGGCCAGGAACGCCCGGCAGACCTGGCGGTCCATCCAGCCGTTGGAAGCCGACGAGATCTCCTCGGCCAGGCGCTTGATGCGCCTTCCGGCGGGCTCCCCGTCCACGGTGAGGATCCGGCTCCCCGCCGGGACGGCCTTGGCGCCCTCACCCACGGCCTTCACCACGGGCCATCCGTCGATCATCTCCAGGGCCAGGGCCGGGCAGGCCACGTCGCCGCCGGGGCCCTCCACATGGATGTGCCCGTCCTTGAGGGCCGCGGTGAGCCGGCCCAGGGTGCGGGTGAAGGCCTCCGCGTCCGGATCCAGCGCCGCGGCGGCCAGGGCCCGGGGCAGCTCGGCGTCCCAGGAGCCGCCGGCCACGTCGAAGTAGGGGTAGAAGTGGCGGAACACCCCCCACGCCAGGGCCACGCCCCCCAGCCGGGTGCCGCGGTCGTTGCCGTCGCCCGCGCCCATGGTGGGTTCGGGCATTTGGGTCCTTGGAAGGGCGGTCACCGCGCCCCGGAAGGTGGCGCCGCCTGCGTCCGCGTAGCACACCGTGGGCAGCACGAGCCGGACGCCGTCCCCCAGGGCCAGGACCCGGCCCCGGGCCGGGTCCTCCCAGCCCTTGGCCTTCGCCTCGGCCAGGGGCAGGTACTGCCGTTCGCTGTGGTACGGGCCGTTACTCCCGCCCTGCCCGAAGCCCGTGTGGACCCACCGCACGGCCTGGGTGGCCCCGGCGGGAGCCTTCACCGGGGCCGGCGCGGCGCCGGGGGCCGGAGCGGCGCCAGGGCGCAGGAAGCGCGCCGTGGGAGCCCAGGGCAGGAAGAACTTCTGCAGCCGCGAGGTGAGGTCCGCCGCGGACGTGGCGCCCTCCGCGGCGCGCGCTCCCTGGATGGCGAGCCGGTCCCAGTTCGCGGAGGCGGCCGCGTCGGAGGGGTGGAAGAACCGGATGTAGCCCAGGGCCCGGGTGAAGGCCGTCAGGTTCGCCAGGCCCCGCTCCGTGAGGGCCCGGGCGGGCTGCGGTTTGACCACGGGCGTGTCGCCCAGGACCTCCAGGGTGAATGGGGCCACCCGGAGGACGCCGCGCCCGCCCCGGAAGAAGGCGCCGAAATTGAGGGTCTTCGCATTGGGGGCCACGTCCCCGATGATCGTCCCCTCGGTCCAGGCGGAGGCGGTCACCGCGCGGTCGTGCATGTTGTCGAAGAAGCCCATGGACCCGTCCTCCCGGTCCACCCGCAGCCACGCCTGCCCCGCGCCCGCCGTCCCCGGGTCCACCCGCAGCTGCGTGCGCAGGCGGATCCGCTTGCCCCGGAAGGGCCCCGCGTCCACCACCTGCATGAGGTTCCCGAAGGCCGCGGAACCCGTCTCCCGGCGGATCGCAACGCATCGCCCCCCGGGCAGGGACGGGTCCTCCTCGATCCCGGCATGGAACCCCGCGTCGGTGCTGGATTTGGGAAGGAACCAGCCCTTGGGCACCTCGCCGGGGGCGCCCTCCAGGAAGGCTGGATTCCGCAGCGCCGGCGGCGGCGCCTGGGCCAGGACAGGCAGGAACATGACGAGACCGGGCAGGGTCAGCTTCATGGGTTCTCCGGGGGGATGGAACCATCCTACCCGCAAGGTGTGAAAAAGAAGGGGCCGGTTTCCCGGCCCCCGTCCTTTTCCGCCTTTCGTTCAGTGTCCCGTCTTCTCCTCGGGGATCCGGATGGCGTCGCCCTTGTCCCGGACGATGGCGCGGTACCAGTCGGGGTTGTAGGCCGGGTGGGTCACTTCGCCCTTGGCGTCGCGCACGTTGCCGTCCAGGTACTTCCAGATGAGGGACTCGCCCAGCTTCTTCCAGCGGGCGGTGACCATGTCGCCCTGGCGGCAGGAGTAGTCCGTGAGGAAGGCCTTGGCCAGCTCCGGGGACTGCTGGTAGAGCGTCTTGGCATGGGCCTCCACATCGGGCTGCTGGGCCAGGAAGCCGCCCTCCAGCTCGCGCTGGATCTTCTGCACGTCCACGATCATCTCGTCGTAGCGGCCGTAGGCGTAGTTGGCCACGAAGTTGAAGGTCCAGAAGGCGCTGTCCCAGCTGAACTCGTTCCAGGTCCCCGTGCCCTCGGCGAAGCTCTTGGGCACGGCCTTGATGGCGCAGTACATGGGCACGTAGACGGTGGAGTAGGTGTCGTCCATGCCAAACCACAGCACGCCGCCGATGGCGTCGGGCAGCCAGGACCGGGACTGGCTCACGTAGGACCAGCCGGTCTGCTGGGTGGAGATGGCCCGCTCGTGGAGGTAGGCCTTGCCGTCCACCTTCCATTCCATGGGCCGCCAGCGGTAGGGGGTGTGGTAGGGGCCGGCGCCCACGTCCTTGGTCATGTCCAGGTCGGTGCCCTCGTAGTGGTCCCGCATCAGCTCCATGACGTCACGCACGCCCAGCTTGCGGTCGGGGGTGATGCAAAGGGGCATGGGCTTGGCGCCCGGGGTGCCCTTGGCGATGTCGATGGGGATCTTCAGGGAGGGGGCGGCGCGGTTGAAGACGCTCCACACCCGGGCCTCGCAGAAGCGCAGGGCGCCGAAATCCGCCGGAGCGTACACGTCGGTGAAGCTGAAATCCTTGTCCTCGCCCTTGAAGTAGCCCTTGTCCCGGGCGAAGGAGATGACGTCCTTGGAATAGACGCAGTTCTTGGGGTCGTTCAGGGGGAAACGGCTGATGCGGGCGTGGTTGGCGTGGGCCGAAATGGTGCCGTCGGGAACCTTCACGGCCACCCACACGGCGCCCTTCTGGCCCTTGCCCTTGCCGATGATCTCGAAGATCCAGGCCTCGTTGGGGTCGCCCACGGAGATGGACTCGCCTTCGCTGGCGTAGCCGTACCGGGCCACCAGGTCACCCATGACCTGGATGGCCTCCCGGGCGGTCTTGGAACGCTCCAGGGCGATGTACATCAGGCTCCCGTAGTCCACGATGCCCGCGGGCGCCTGGAGCTCCTGGCGGCCGCCGAAGGTGGTCTCGCCGATGACCACCTGGAACTCGTTCATGTTGCCCACGCGGCTGTAGGTGACGGGGGCCTCCTGGATGCGGCCCAGGAACTTGCCCGTGTCCCACTCCACGATGTCCCGCTGCTCGGTGGGGAGGTGCTGGGCCCCGGCCTTGAAGTACAGCTCCCCGTAGAGGGTGTGGCTGTCGGCGGCGTAGGTGATCATGGTGGAGCCGTCCTTGCTGGCCCCCTTGGTGACCAGGATGTTGGTGCAGGCCACCAGGGGCTGTGCGAGGCTGGAGACCAGGACCACTGAGGCGGTCGTCAGGGTTCGGAACAGGGACTTCATGGGCGTCCTTTCGGTTGGGTGCGGTCTCCAATGATAGCGTTGCCGCATCACAAAGCGAGGCATTGCCATCCGCCTTGTTGAAACCATCACATCCCCGCAAGCACTGATCTTCCAGGAGCGCCCATGATCCCCTTCCCCCCCGCCCAGGTCCAGGAGGCCCCCGCGTCGCGGGAGGTGGCCTTCCCCGGTTTCAACGCCCTGCCCCTGAAGGGGACCGTCCTGGCGGCCGGGGACGGGGGGTGGTTCGCGGTGCTGGTGGGGGATTCCGGCCCCCTGGACCGGGACTGGAGCCAGCCCCGGCTGCCCGCGCACACGGGCCGGGCCCTGGCCGAGTGGCTGCGGGATCAGGGGGTGGCCTCCCTGCGTTTCGACAAGCGCATCGCCGGCAGCCGGGATCCCCGGCTGAACGCGTCCCTGGACGCCCAGTCCGGGGACATCCTGGCGGCCCTGGCCGCCGCCCGGACCCTGCCCGAAGCCCGGAACCGGCGGATCCTGCTGGTGGGCCACGGGGAGGGCGCCCTGCTGAGCCTCCTGGCGGCCCGGGAGGCCGACGCCCTCCTCCTCCTGGCCATGCCCAGCCAATCCATGGGCAAGGCCCTGGCCGACCAGATCGGCCTGCAGCTCCCCGCCGCCCAGGCGGCGCCCAACCGCGCCTACCTCCAGGCGGTGTTCCAGGCCATCCGTTCCGGCCGGCCCACCCCGGCCCCCGGTCCGGACGTCCTGCCCCCCCTGGCCCAGCTGGCCAAGGGCCTCATGGCCCCGGAAACCCTCTCCTTCGTCAGGGATACCCTGGATCTCGACCCCTGGACCATGGCCGCTCGTGTGCCCGTTCCCATGGCCGCGGCCTGGGGGGGGAAGGACATCCAGGCCGGGAAGCCGGCCCAGGTGCCCGCCTCCTTCCCGGGGACGGTGCTCGAGGTGCCCGACGCCAACCATGTCTTCCGGCAGGAACCCCGCTCCCGGGCGGAACTGGACGGCGCCAGCGCCCTGGAGGGCTACCGGGACGACCGGCCCCTGGCCGACCTGTCCCCCATCTCGGCCTGGATCAAGACTTTGAAGTAGGCGGGAAGCGCTTGAGCATCTTCCGGACGGCGTCGGTCACGGCGGCGTCGGCCTCCTCGGGCGTCTCCGATCCGTCCAGGACCTCCCCGGCCACGGCCTTCCAGACCACCTGGTTGGTCTTGAAATCCTTTATTTCCAGAACGATGCTGGTCATCTGGCCGGAGGACCGGGGCGTCAGGGGGGCCGCCAGGCCCAGCCCCACCCCCACGGGTCCGCCCAGGCCCAGGCCGATGCTCACGCCGCCCCGGGACCGCCCGCGGGCGGTCTGCACGGGGTAGCAGGTCACCAGGAACTCCGGGTCGGCGCTGGTCTCCCGGGCGTAGCCGCGCTGGGTCAGTTCGGCCTCCACGGCCCGCCGCACGCGGCTGTCCAGGAGGGGGTTCCCGGGGCCGGCCTTGGGGGCGGCGTACCAGTCGAAGGTGTGGAAGGACTGATAGTTCGCCCGGACGTCGTAGTCGAAGTGGAGGTCGGGGCCCGAGCACCCCAGGGAAAGCGCCAGGACCGCGAGGCAGGACGGGAGGATGCGCATGGGTTCCCTTTCGTTGAGCCTTGGACCGCACGGACGGGGCCCGGGTTGATTCACCGGACGCTGGAAGGCGAGGTGGCCAGGGATTCGTTGCCGTCCCGGTCCCGGGTGGCCACGGCGAAGAAGTAGTTGTCCGTGCCCACCCCGGGCAGGACCGCGCTGTTGCCCAGGGGCACGGGCAGGCCCTCCTGCCAGGCCACGCCGTCGGCGCTCCGGCGGTAGACCACCAGCGACGCGACCCGCGGGTCGGTGATGGGGGCCCAGCTCAGGCGGGCGTCGTTGGTGCCGGCGCCGGAGAGGACCACGTCCCGCGGTGCCTCCGGGGCCAGGGCCAGGCCGTGGAAGGCGCCCACCAGCTCCCGGGTGATCTTGGCGCAGTACCCCGGGTCGAAGAAGGCGGGGGAATCCCCGTAGGTGCGCCCCCCCTCGATGCGGGGGTTCTGGTGCTGGCGGTCGAAGTTCTCCCGGGTCTCGGTGACCCGGGCCGCGGGGAAGCCCTCGCGGTTGAAGGCGAGGTGGTCGCCGCCCCGGCCCACCCGGTCCCGCCGGAGCATCACCTTCATCTCCAGCTGGTCCGCGAAGCGCTCCCCGAAGCGCTTGAGGTAGCGCGCGAACTCCCGGCTCGGGGAATCGTTCTCGCCGCCCAGGGCCTCGCGGGCCTTCTTCTGGGCCTCGGTCTCCCCGGCGGGGACGCCCTCGGAGAAGAGGCGGACGGTGGTGTTCACCTTGGTGCCGCCGGGTCCCGAGGTGTTGCCCACGGTGTCCGCCGCCAGCATGGCGATGACGTTGACACCCTCGGCCTTGAGCCGGCGGGCCAGGTGGGCCGCGCCCAGGAGGCCCTGCTCCTCGCCGGCGGTGGCCACGAAGTAGATGTTGATGGCGGTGCGGTCCGCGCACATGACCTGGGCCATCTCGAAGGTCAGGGCCACGCCGCTGGCGTTGTCCACGGCGCCGGGAGCGTCGGCCTCGGCGTCCATGACGTCCGAGGCCCGGCTGTCGTAATGGCCGCACACCACCAGGGCGTCCTTCACCCGGGAGGGGTCCAGGGCCGGCAGCAGGACGCCCACGTTGACCATCTCGGTGGCCTTGGGCACGCGGGGACCCGGCTCCTGGATGAACCGGTCCTCGAAGGGGATGAGGCGGGAACCCGGCAGCACGGCCAGGTTCCGGGTCTCGCCCACGAGCCAGTTCCGGGCCGCCACGATGCCGTGGGCTTCGGTGGAGGACTTGGAGAGCGAATGGCGCGTTCCGAACGCCGCCAGCCGTTCCACGGTCCGGCGAAGGCGCGCCGATTCCACGTGGCCGGCCATGTCCTTGGCGGTGGGCGGGGCCTGGGCTCCCAGGGCCAGGGCCAGGAACAGGTAGATGGGCAGGCGCATGTCGACTCCGGGTCCGACCCCCATCCTACCCCTTCCGGGCAAACGACAGCCTCCTAGTGCTAGACTTTCCCACTAGTATCCAGGGAGTCCCCATGTTCGAACTCAAAGGCAAGATCGCCCTCATCACCGGAGCCAGCCAGGGCATCGGCGAGACCATCGCCAAGAACCTGGCCCGCCAGGGCGCCTTCGCCGTGTGCGCCAGCCTGCCCTCCACCGAGGAGGACCTCAAGACCGTCGTCGCCGGCATCCAGGCCGAAGGCGGCCAGGCCGACTACGTCCTGCTGGACATGCGGGACGGAAACAGCATCCGCGCCGCCGTGGCCACCGTCCTCGAGCGCCACGGCGCCATCCACATCCTGGTGAACAACGCCGGCATCACCAAGGACAAGCTGATGATCCAGATGAAGGAGGAGGAATTCGAGCTGGTGCTCGACATCAACCTCAAGGGCGCCTGGCTGGCCACCCAGGCCGTGGCCAAGACCATGATGAAGCAGCGCTGGGGCCGGGTCATCAACATCGTCTCCGTGGTGGGCCAGATGGGCAACGCCGGGCAGAGCAACTACGTGGCCTCCAAGGCCGGCCTCATCGGCCTCACCAAGACCATCGCCCGGGAGTTCGCGAGCCGCAACGTCACCTGCAACGCCGTGGCCCCCGGCTACATCGCCACCGCCATGACCGACAAGCTCCCCGAGGAGGTGAAGGCCGAGTTCAACCGCCAGATCCCCCTGGGCCGCATGGGCACCCCCACCGACATCGCCAACGCGGTCTCCTTCCTCGCCTCGGACGAGGCGGAGTACATGACCGGCCAGGTGCTCAGCGTGAACGGCGGAATGTTGATGCCGTAGGCTAAACGTCTGGAGGGCTCGCTGGGTCACTCCTGGGAAGCCCCCCAACCTCCGAGGTCCGCTGTGCCACCGCCGACCGGTGGGGGGACCGCACCGAGCTGGAATTCGAGGACCGGACCTGCTCGTGGGCTACGTGGTCCCGGGCCCCGCCGACGAGGACGCCCTCAGGGCCTCCCTGCGGGAGACGCTTCCCCCCTACATGGTCCCGGCCCGCACCGTGGCCCTGGACGCCCTCCCCACCCTGCCCAGCGGCAAGCTGGGCCGCGAGGCGCTGCTGAAGGCCCTGGGCGTGGGCCTCCTAGCCGTCCAGTTCAGGCCTTCAGCAATTCGGCCCGGCCAGTCCGCGAGAATCGCGCGTCGAAGGTCAGGAGTCTGGAACATCCGCGGGCCTGGACGCCCAGGGCGATCAGATTGTCGGCAAAACCGACGGACCCTCCGCAGAGGGCCAGGGCCTCCCGGGCGAGGGGCGCCGCCTCCACCTCCACCCCTTCCATGTCCAGAAGTTTGTCCAGGGCGTCGCGAACCCGGTCCGGGTCCCAACCCGGGGCCGCCTTGAGCACCCAGCCCAGTTCCACCAGCACGAGCAGAGGCACGAACACCCCCCCCGCCTCGGTAGCCCGCGCAAGTGCGTTCTGGGCTGTCCGGCTCTGCCGCGGATCGTCCCCCAGGATGGCCCGGGCCCAGACGTTGGTATCCACGGCGATCATTGGTCCGCCCCAGCCTGCTTGGCAGCCTCCATGGCTTCGAAAGGCATCCGTTTGGCTCCCGGAACAGCCAGTGACCAGAGGTCCTCCAGGTGGTACTTCACGGGAGCCATGACCACCCTGCCCTGCTCCAGATCCATTTCGAACCGCACCTGGTCCCCTTCATGGAGCCCCAGGGCCTCCCGGATCGCCTTGGGAATGGTCAACTGCCCCTTGCTGGTCATGGTCGCGACAACGGCATGAATCACGTGGTCACCTCCTTACCAGATTAGGCGATCCCCCTTACTTGTCCAGTTCCGCCCCCCGCACCCCGTCCTGCCACACCAACGCCACCCGCGCCTTCGGTCCTGCCTGGGCGGCGCGGGTGACGACCCGGCCCTGGTCGTCCTTGACCAGCACGAAGCCCCGCTCCAGCGGCCCCCGGGGATCCATGGGACCGAGCCGCGCGCCCAGGACCTCCAGGCGGTGGGCGCGCAGGCGCAGGCCGGCGTCCGCGGCGGGGGCCAGGCGCTGGCGCAGCAGGCCCAGGCGGGCCGCGGCCTGATCCAGGCGGCGCTGGGGATGGGCCAGGTGCAGGCGTTGGACCAGCGCCTGGAACCGCGGGAAGGCGCCGGGGCCGGCCTGGTGCAGGCGGTGGTGGAGGGCGGCGAGGCGTTCCCCGGCGCGCTGGAGGCGGTCCGGCACCGCATGCATGCCGCGGCTGTCCGCGAGGAGGTTCAGGGTGCTCTCCAGGCCGCGGAGGCGCCAGTCCATGCGTGCCACCAGGGCCTCGGTGCGCCGCCGCAGTTCGCTGGCCAGCGCCGCGCGGTCCGGGGTGGCGAATTCGGCGGCCTGGCTGGGGGTTGCGGCGCGCCGGTCCGAGGCCAGGTCCACCAGCGTGGTGTCGATCTCGTGCCCCACGCCCGTGACGATGGGCAGGCGGCACGCGGCCACGGCCTTGACCAGGTCGGGATCGTTGAAGGACCACAGGTCTTCCAGGCTGCCGCCGCCCCGCACCATGAGGATGGCGTCGCAGCCCCAGAACGCGTCCTGGATCTCCTGCAGGGCCAGGAGGTTTTCCGGTACCGAGCGGTCCCCCTGGGCCGCCGCGGGGGCGATGAGCAGGTCCACCCCGGGGGCCCGGCGCAGGGTCACCTCCAGGACGTCGCGCAGGGCTGCGCCGCCGAGAGCCGCCACGATCCCGAGCTTGCGCGGCGACCTGGGCAGGGGACGCCGGGGCCGGTCGAAGACGCCCTGGGCCCGCAGGTCCGCCTCCAGCTGGCGCAGCCGGGCCTGGAGGTCGCCCTTGCCCGCGGGCTCCAGGTGGGTGACGGCCAGGGAGAGGGCGCCGCCGGCCACGTAGAGGTTCAGGGAGCCCTTGGCCACCACGCGGTCGCCGTCCCGGGGCGGGGCCTTCAGGAAGCGCTGCTGGCTGGCCCACACCGCGCAGGAGAGCGCGGCGCCCTCCTCCTTGAGGGTGAAGTACCAGTGGCGCCCCGAGGTGCGGGCATTGGACACTTCGCCCTGGACGCAAACGGCGGCGAAGGGGGGCTCGATGCGCGCCTTGATCTGCTCAAGGAGCCTCTTGACGGAGAGCGGCGCGTCCAGGGGTCACCCCGCGGCGCGCAGGGAGGCCTCGATGAGCGCCTTCCAGAGCCCCTCCACGTCGGTGAGCTCCGTGGCCGCGCTGCCGATGGAGATCCGGATGATCTGGCGGCCCTTGAGGACGGAGGGGGTGAGGTAGAACTTCCCCGACCGGTTCACCGCGGCGAGGAGCGCGAGGTTGTGGGTCCGCAACTCGGCCTCGTCCGTCATGCCCTCGGGGACGTGGCGCACGCAGACCGTCTGGAGGTTCACCGGGGCCATGAGCTCCCAGCCGCCGGCGGCCTGAACCTGGGCCTTGAGCCACTGGGCGTTGGCCAGGTCCCTGCGGACCCGGGCCTGGAGGCCCTCGACGCCCTGGGAGCGCACCAGGAACCACAGCTTGAGCGCCCGGAAGCGCCGGCCCAGGGGAATGCCCCAGTCGCGCAGGTTCTTCACCTGGCCGTCCTGGTCGGTGTGCAGGTAGCTGGGATTGGTGCTCATGACCCGGATGAGGTGCTCGGGGTC
Organism: Mesoterricola sp. MK458; assembly: GCF_055384935.1. Classification (NCBI taxonomy): domain Bacteria; kingdom Pseudomonadati; phylum Acidobacteriota; class Holophagae; order Holophagales; family Holophagaceae; genus Mesoterricola; species Mesoterricola sp. MK458. The sequence continues at coordinate 4,713,538 of NZ_AP045075.1, read as the reverse complement.
CTTGACGAAATAGGCGGACAGGTCGAAGCCCGTGCCCATCCACTTGTGGGGGTTCAGCACGATGGAATCGGCGCTCTCGATGCCCGCCCACAGGCCCCGGCACTCGGGGCAGATCATGGCCGTGCCGGCCATGGCCGCGTCCACGTGGAGCCAGATGCCGTGCCGGGCCGAGAGTTTCGCCATGTCCGCCAGGGGATCCACGGCCGTGGTCGCGGTGGTGCCGATGGCCGCCACCATGGCGCAGGGCCTGCGCCCCGCGGCCAGATCGTCCTCGATGGCCTTCTCCAGGAGGTCCAGGCGCAGCGCATGGTCCGGCCCCGTGGGAATCAGGCGCAGGTTGTCCCGGCCGAAGCCCGCCAGCAGGGCGGCCTTCTCCACGGAACTGTGGGCCTGGTCCGAGGCGTACACCACCAGGGGTGTCTCCTCCGCCTGGAGCCCGCCCCGGCTCTGGCCGAAGGCGCAGGACCACTCCCGGGCGCACAGCAGCGCGCAGAAGGTGGCCGTGGAGGCCGTGTCCTGGATGACGCCGGTGAACTCGGTCCCGAGTCCCACCATCTGCCGGAGCCAGTCCATGACCACTTCCTCCACCTCCGTGGCGGCCGGACTGGTCTGCCAGCTCATGCCCTGGGCCCCCAGGCCCGCGCAGGCCATGTCCGCCAGCACCGAGGCCAGATCGGAATTGGACGGGAAATAGGCGAAGAAGCCCGGATGGTTCCAGTGGGTGATGCCCGGCAGGACGACCCGGTCCAGGTCCCCGGTGACGCCCTCGAGCCCTCCCCCCTTCTGGGGAGGAACCCCGGGAAGCAGCCGCTTCACATCCCCGGGTTCCAGGGGGCTCATCACCGGCAGGTCCGGCATCCGCTCCCGGTACGCCGCAATCCACTCGACCATCTCGTGGCCCAGACGTCGGAATTCTTGGGTATCCATGAACCCCAATTCACCACAAAACCCGCGCCAAGGCTATCCCAAATTGCCCGGCCCTTGCGTCAAGGCCCTGGGGACGTCATGATGGAGGTTCTGGCAGCCGTAGCTCAGTTGGATAGAGTATTGGCCTCCGAAGCCAAGGGTCGCGCGTTCGAGTCGCGCCGGCTGCACCAGTCAGAGAAGGGGTTCGACGAGCGTCGAACCCCTTGTTTTTGGTTCTTCTGGTCGCCGGTTGGCACGCGCCTGTCCGAGCCCAAGGGTCATCGAGCCATGGTGGGCAGCGTCAGGGAACCCGAGTGGACCAAACCATGCCCAACCATCGACTCAGTGGTAGCTCACCGAAAGCCGGTACAGGAAGCGCTCCAGCACAAAGCAGTCCAGGACACGCTGGAACGCCCCCCCCTGGCCTTGGCCAGATTCAAGAGGCGCTGACGGACCGATGCCGCGACATCCTGCTTCACAGCATCGCCTCCAGGTAGGGCCGCATCACATTGACCTGGTGGAACGCCTCAGCCATCAGCCGCAGATCCCCCGGCCTCATTCCTTGGCGAAGCCCTCCCCGGAGCGCGGCCATCGCGGTCCCCACCCCGATCCGGTTCCGGAACCGGAAGCAATCCACGATGGTGCGGGCCTTCGAAGTCAGGCGCACTTCCACGCCCTCGATCCTGTGCACTTCGACCCCGGTTTCCATCGCGAGAGGAGCATACCGCACCACCCGCACCCTGAGGTCCGAAGCACGGGGCGCCGGAGCGTTGGCAGGAAGCGCCAGCCAGACTTGGTTCGGCGTCTCGTCGCCGAGTTCATGGAAACGCAGCGCGGAAAGCAGACAGATGAGACCGCGGGGGAATCTTTTGGACACCTCCGCAAGCGCATGATGTTCTGAGATTTCGGCTGAAGAGAGCATGTAAATGCCCCGCCCCACCCGATTCAGCACACCGCGTTCAGCCAGCCGCTGCAGGTAGGCCTGGGCGATGCCAAGCGGCCTGAGGTCCCGCGGTCGAACCATGCCATTGGCCTTGGCCATTTTCAGGATGAGGTCACGTTTGCTGTCCATCTCGGATTCAAAAATACGCCATAGTTATTACCAAGCATATGCTTTTTTTGAATATTATCCAACTATAATTATTTCTACATTTATTCAACAAGGCCCATTTGGCTCCGAAGCCAAGGGTCGCGCGTTCGAGTCGCGCCAGCTGCACCCACAACCAGCCCTGAAATCCATGCACTGCATAGGTTTCAGGGCTTTTCGACCGTCCGCACAAACCATCTGCGCAACGGTTTTCAGCCGAAAGCCCCGCTGGGTCCACGTTTCAATCTGGGCAGCCCTTCTCGGGCGCGCGTGTCCTCTTCCCAGGACTCCCCTACTGCTTAGCAGATGACATATTCGCTTGAATTTTATTTATATCAAATTTCTCTTTCGAGAACTGAACATGAGAGATGGAATAGTAAAGAAGATTTAACGCTGCATCCCAGCTGATGTCATTCATTTCAGGAGAACTTACCGTGAGGACCGAACCGTCTTGATACCGTGAGAAGAACAGGTGGCGCTTGGCATCCCCCTCGGCGGGTTTCTCCGGACCGGCGTCCCAGAAGATCACTGGAGTTCCATCCAGCAGCGTCCCCTCCCAGGACCTCAGGACACAGTCCGCGCCTGCGATTTCCTGCAGGTACCGATACTCCCAATTCCGGTGGGCAATCAGGATGGATCGGGGATCCTTCGGCCTGCCTTCGTCATAGAATTGGGTCACTTCGGTAGAAACGACTTCGACTGTGACATTATCCACAGTGAATATGGCGCGTTCCTCCCCATATCCAGAGAATTTACGACCTTCCATATGCATCTTGAAATAGGGCGCAGATCGGTTCCAAATGACAACCATTCCATGAGGATCTTTGATCGCAGCCACATCAACATCATTCGCGATATGGGCCTTTTCTTTTTGCTTCTCCAAGGCTTGAGTACGAGTTGTCACGACCTCATCACGTTGTCCTGCAGTCGCTTCACAGGCAATCCTGACCGCGTTTAATCTAATCCTTGGAGCAAGATCAACGCCATGCATCCAGGCGTCAAAGGCTGGTTTTACATGTTTATAGACCGTATCGGTTGAATCACATAGGATGTCGACCCCAACCCGATTATGAAAGGAAAACGATCTTCTAATAATATGTGTGTACCCACCATATTCCGTCGATCCTTCGACCTGAAGCCTGTCCCCTTCTCGGCTGGAGTTGGAAACTTTGATTATGTTTCCCCTCTGGAGATATTCCGAAAACGCCTTCAGGTCTATCCGGTCATCCGGGAATTTCCATACGGTGATTGACATCATCGGCTTGACATCAACCCCTCTGGAGTCCCGGATCCCGGTGTGGACAAAGGCACGTTGTTGCCTGTCCGGGCGAGGCTCACCCCCCAGGTCGACCTCCTGCCAGACCGCGGGGTCTGGCGCGGTGAAAGTGACATCCACATTGCTTCCTTCGAAACGGATGACGGTGCCTTGCGGCTTGGGGGTTCCAGGCTCCGCACAATCGCCTCGACCTGAGACCACCTGAAGAATCAGGAACGCGACAATCGAGCTTGAGAAAACCTTGCAGAATTTCATCCAAACCCCCGTTGGCGGTCGACATCCAGGCTGCTGTGGCGGCATTGACACCTATCCTAAACATTGTTGACCCGATGGGCCAGACCGGGCGGAAGGGTGGATGATGGAGCCAGGATCCCCCCACCCCAGGAGTCCCGATGGGCGTTTCGAACCTCGAGGAACTGATCGCCGTCCGCAAGCGGGAGCGGGAGGAGGAGCAGCTGACCCACACCCTCGAGACGGCCCGGGCCGTGGACGAGGCCCTGGGGCCGCGGGTGCTGGAGGCCCTGGGGGCGGACCACGGCTGGGAGGCCAACAACGCCACCGCCCTGCGGCGCTTCCACCTGCGCACCGGGGAGTACCACCTGGTGCTCACGGCCATGCGGGGCGTGTTCCGGGTCGAACTGGAGCTGCGGCACGTGGACCAGCGCTTCGCCCCCCTGGCCAAGCGCACCCCGCTGGCGGAGGTTTCCGAGGACTGGTTCCTTAACGCCGTGGAGGCGCTCTCCACCCAGGTCCAGGACCGGCTCACGAGCCCGAAGAACTTCGCCTGAGGTGCTCCTTGGCCAGGGCCAGGAACCGCTCCCGGGCGAAGGCGTGGTCCACGATGGGCGACGGATACCCGGTGGGCAGGCCCGCCTCCCAGGGGCTGTGGATGGCCCGGGAAGGCAGCGCCGCCAGTTCGGGAACCCAGGCGCGCACGTACGCGCCGTCCGGGTCGAAGCGCCGGCCCTGGAGCACGGGGTTGAACACCCGGAACCAGGGCTGGGCGTCGCACCCGCAGCCGGCGCTCCACTGCCAGCCCATGGAGTTGTTGGCCAGGTCCGCGTCCTGGAGATGGGCCAGGTAGTGGGCCTCCCCCAGGCGGTAGTCCACCAGCAGGTGCTTGACCAGGAAGCTGGCCGCCACCATGCGGGCACGGTTGTGCACGTACCCGGTGGCCAGGAGCTGCCGGGCCGCCGCGTCCACGATGGGGTAGCCGGTGCGGCCCTCGACCCAGGCCTGGAACAGGGCCGGGTCGCTGCGCCACGGAAAGCCCCGGAAGGCGCCCTGGAACGGATCCTCCAGGACGCCGGGCCACTCCCGCAGGAGGTGATGGGCGAATTCCCTCCACACCAGCTGGCGCTGCCAGGCTTCCGCGCCCGGACGGCCCGAGGCGGCGGCCCAGCAGGAGGCCGCGCTCACCCGCCCGAAGTGCAGGTCCGCGGACAGGCGGGAGGTGCCCTCCCGGTCCATGCGGTCCCGGCCCTGGGCGTAGTCCGCCAGCCGGTCCTCCAGGAAGGGCGCCAGCAGGTCGGGAAGCAAGGGTCCGGCGGGCCAGCGGGGGAGTTCAGGCAGGGCGGCCAGCCGCCGGGGCGCCGCCAGGGGAACCTCCAGGCGGGCTTCCCGCTGGAAGGTCCGGTGGAAGGCCGTGAAGACCCGGTGGCGGCCCAGGGGACCCGTGAGGGTCTCCCCGGGAAAGAGCCGCAGGGGGCACGGGAGTTCCCGGGCCATGTGGGCCTCCAGGGCCTGGGCGGCGGGCTCCGTGAAGCCGTGGGCCAGCACGGCGGTGGCCCCCAGGCGGGCGGCGAGGCGCGGCAGTTCCTCCAGGGGGTCACCGGGCAGCCAGGCAAGACCGGACCCCAGGCCCTCCAACCGTGCGGCCAGATCCCCCAGTCGGGGCGCCAGCCGCTCAGGAACCGGCCCCAGGAAGACCGGAACGGCCCCGGATCCCGCCTCCGCCAGGGGTCCGTGGTCCGCGACGCGCAGGTCCTTTTCCCTGAACCAGACCAGGTTGGTCAACCGTTTCTCCTTGAGTTTGCTAACGATTCCGCTCGCGGGTGAGGCCCGATCTTTTCGGCTAACCTGGAGGGGAAACGGAGAGGCCCATGCCCGAGACCGCCATTACGTTCGACGACGTCCTGATGATACCGGCGTACAACCACCACGAGTCCCGCCGGATCGTGGACATCAGCATGACCGACAAGAGCGGCAAGCTCACCCTGGACCTGCCCATCATGACGGCCAATATGGACACCATCACCGAGGACGCCATGGCCGACTTCATCGGCGGACGGGGCGGCATCGGCACCCTGCACCGGTTCTGCTCCATCGAGGAGAACGTGGCCATGTTCCTGCGCTGCAAGACCCGGGTCTTCTGCTCGGTGGGCACCTCCGAGAAGGAGATGGAGCGGGTGGAGGCCCTCAAGGACGCGGGGGCCCAGTATTTCTGCGTGGATGTGGCGCACGGGCACGCCAAGTACGTGGGCAAGATGATCAAGCGCATGCGCCAGATGCTGCCCAACGAGTGCATCATGGCGGGCAACGTGGCCACCTACGCCGGGGCGGACTACCTGGCCTCGGTGAAGGCCGACATCATCAAGGTGGGCATCGGGCCGGGCAGCGTCTGCACCACCCGCATCAAGACCGGCTTCGGCGTCCCCCAGGTGACCGCCATCCAGGAATGCGCCCGGGCCGACCGGTCCATCGTGGCCGACGGCGGCATCCGCTACCCCGGCGACATCGTGAAGGCCCTGGCCTTCGGCGCCGATTTCGTGATGGTGGGAGGCATGCTGGCGGGCACCCGGCCCACGCCGGGCGACCCCATCCTCAACGAAAAGGGCGAGCCCACCCACAAGAGCTACCGGGGCATGGCCAGCAAGGAGGCGGCTGACGACCACCTGGGCGGCCTTACCGGCTGGAAGACCGCCGAGGGGGTGGCCACCAAGGTGCCGTACCGGGAGGACGAGGAGGAGATCATCGCGGACATCGTCGGCGGGCTCCGCTCCGGCCTCACCTACGCCGGGGCCAACACCATCCGGGAGCTCCAGCGCAAGCTCAACTACATGGTCGTTTCCCCCGCCTCGCGCGTGGAGAGCCTTCCCCACAAGCTGCTGCAGTAGGGGATGGACATGGCCGAGAAGCGCTACTTCAGCTACAACGAGATCCACCAAACCGTGGCCGCCCTGTCCCGGGAGATCCTGGCCAGCGGCTTCGACCCCGACGTCACGGTGGCCATCGGCACCGGCGGCTTCATCCCCGCGCGCATCCTCAAGACCTACCTGAAGAAGCCCATCCTCACCGTGGGCGTCAAGCTCTACGGGGACGACAACACCATGGAGGGCGGCCCCTCCAAGGTGCAGTGGATCGACGAGGTGGAGCGCAAGCTCAAGGGCCGCAGGGTCCTGCTCATCGACGAGGTGGACGACACGCGCACGACCCTGGCGTACTGCCTGCGCGAACTCCTGTCCCACCAGCCCGCGGAGATCGCGGTCGCGGTGCTCCACTGCAAGGACAAGGCGAAGCTGGACCAGATCCCGCCCCAGGTGACCCGCTACTGGGCCGGGCAGCACCTGGACGACATCTGGGTGGTCTATCCCTGGGACGCCGTGGACATCGACGAGCATTCCAGCCGGGCCGGTTCATGAGCGGCTTGGAAATTCGCCGGGGTAATTTAGTTTGAAATTGTGAAGTGATTAGATTTTAATTATGCATTAAAACAAGTTATATAAGCCTGTACGGATGTAACCCTTAGAAATAAGTGCTTCCAAATTCCATATATGGGCTTATCTTTCCCTTGAGGTCCACAAATCCGCCCGGACGGGCGGACGTGGAAATCAGGAGGAACCGATGAACCAAGTCGTCGCCCGTTACCTGGATGGCCACCTCCTCAAGGGCCATACGGTCGATTTCCTCCCCACCAGCGACCGCTTCCACCTGTTCCCGGCCGGGTCCTACCCCGGGTCCAGGCCCCTGGAGATCGACGTGCACGACCTCAAGGGCGTCTTCTTCGTGAAGAACCTGCAGGGCAACCCCGCGCACGTGAAGCGCAACATCTTCGAGCCCACCAACCTCACCCCCGGCAAGAAGATCCGGGTGGTGTTCAAGGACGGGGAGGTGCTCCTGGGGCATGCCCAGGGCTACCACCCCGAGCGCAAGGGCTTCTTCATCATGCCCGCGGACCAGCGGAGCAACAACGAGCGCTGCTACGTGGTCTCCTCCGCCACCCGGGAGGTGTCGGTCATCGCGTCCTGAACATCAGGTCCAGGTCCTCCTTGAGGCCCTGGAGATCCTCCTCGTGCTCCACCTCCTGGGTGAGGATGGTCAGCGCGATGTTGTACGTGACGGGATCGGCCTCGCGGGTGATGTCCATCAGGTTCTTGTAGACCGAGATGGCGCACTGTTCCCCGGCGATGTTCTGGTCCAGCAGGGTTCCCACGTAGGGGTCGGCCGGGGCGTCGTAGGCGCAGGGGCTGAACTCGGTCCACTGGGCCGGGGCGAGCACCGGCGTGCCGCCCAGCTGGATGATGCGGTTGCTCAGCAGCAGGGCGTGGCCCAGCTCCTCGGTGGCGTGGAGGTTCAGTTCGGCGGCCACCGCGTCCTTCATGGGGCCCTTGATGAGCTTGGCGCCCAGCCAGTACTGGTAGTAGGCCAGCCATTCGCTGGCGTAGGCGGCATTGAGCAGCCTGAGGAGCTCGTTGACATCCATTCCGACGATCGAGGTTCCACGCGTTCCCATGGGAGTCTCCTTCGGGGCCAAGGATACCCCAGATGTGATCGACTTGCATGGCGCCCTCGCTACAATCCACTGTCCAGAACGAATGGAAACGCCGGAGGCTCGCATGTTCGACATTGAAGGGTCCATGGACCAGCAGATCCTCGCCGAAGGCAGGACGCGGCCGGCCGTGGTCTTCCCCGAAGCCCTGGATCCCCGCATCATCGAGGCCGCCTGCAACCTCACCCGCTTCGCCCGGCCCGTGTTCCTGGCCACCGAGCCGGAAGTGCGGGAGGTCATCGCCCGGGACCTGGCCCACCTGGACCCCACCCGCGTGGCCTTCGCCCTCTCCGAGAGCGCCTTCGTGGACATCGGCAAGCGCCCCGACCTGGTCGAGCAGTTCGCGCGGCTCCACCAGGAGGAGCAGCGCGCCGCGGGCCGCGAGGTGAACCTCTTCGACGCCATGTGCTGGGCCTCCGTGCCCGTGAATTTCGGCATCAGCGCGGTGGCCCAGGGCCACGCGGACACCGTGGTGGGCGGCGTGGCCACCGGGGAGAAACAGTTCTTCCGGCCCATGCTCCAGGCGCTCCGGGCCCAGGAGCACTGCTGCGAGGCGGGGATCTTCGTCCTTCCCGACGAGCATCCCAAGGACATCATGAACGAGAATATCGTCGTGTTCGGGGACGTGGGCGTCAACGCCGTCATGACCCCCGAGGCCCTGGCGGCCGCGGCCGTGGGCACCTGCGCCATCGCCCGCGACCTCATTCCCGAATCCGTGCTGCCGGTGATCCACGGCGCCATCGTCTCCTATTCCAACCGCGGCTCCGACGAGGGCCCCGGCCCCGACCTGGTGCGCCAGGCCACCGCCCTGGTGCCCGCCCTGCTGGAGCAGCGCGTGCAGCGCGGCGAGCGCTACCGGTCCATCCAGATCGAGGGCGAGGTGAAGGTTAACGTCGCCCTCTCCCAGCGGTCGGCCACCTACTACCAGGGCGGCAAGGACGTGAGATGGCCGGGCTCGGCCAACGTGATCATCTGCCCCAACCTCGACATGGGCAACCTGCTCTACCACCTCTACGCCACCCGCTTCCCCGACGCCAAGAAGTTCCCCGTGCTCTTCGGCCTGCGCTTCAAGGGCGTGGATCTGGCCATGGACTGCACCCCCGAGGACATCCGCCTCGCGGTCAAGGCCTCGGTGCTTCGCATGCTGAAGTACGGCGCCTGGGACGAGACGCCCAAGGACACCTTCTTCCGCCGCTACCGGGTGCTCGCCATCAACCCCGGCTCCACCTCCACCAAGATCGCCTTCTTCGAGGGCGACAAGGAGCGCTTCACCCAGGAGCTGCAGCATTCCGCCGAGGAGCTGGCGCCCTTCGACGGCAAGAACATCACCGCCCAGTTCGCGTTCCGCAAGGACGCCATCCTGAAGTTCCTGGCCGACAGCGGCCTGACCGTGGACGCCCTGGACGCCGTGTCGGGCCGGGGCGGCCTCCTGTGGCCCATGTCCCACGGCACCTTCAGCGTCAACGACGCCATGGCCCGGGACCTCCTGGACGGCGTGCAGGGCGACCACGCCTCGAACCTGGGCGGCCTCATCGCCCGGGAGCTGGTGGCCGGCTCGACCCGCCCCGCCTTCATCGTGGACCCGGTGGTGGTGGACGAGGTGGACGAGGTGGCCCGGATCACCGGCGTCAAGCGCATCCGCAGGGTCGTCATCAGCCACGCCCTGAACCAGATCGCCACGGCCCGCCGCTACGCCGAAGAAAAGGAGACCTTCTACGAGCGCATCAACGTCGTCGTCGCCCACCTGGGCGGAGGCATCTCCGTGGGCGCCCACTGCAAGGGACGCTACGTGGACGTGAACAACGCCCTGGACGGCGAGGGTCCCTTCACCCCCCAGCGCTCCGGGTCCCTGCCCGTGGGCCAGCTCATCGACCTGTGCTTCTCGGGGGAGCTCACCCGCGACGAACTCAAGCGCCTCAACAAGGGCCGGGGCGGCCTCATCGACCTGCTGGGCACCGCCGACCTGAGGGCCCTGGAGGCCCGCTACCTGGCCGGGGAGGCCGAGGTGGTGCTGGTGATGGACGCCATGGCCTACCAGATCGCCAAGTGGATCACCTCCCTCCTGCCCGCCTTCAAGGGCCAGCCCGTGGACCAGGTGCTCCTGACCGGCGGCATGGCCCGCTGCCGGCCCACCGTGGACGCCATCCGCAAGTCCATCGCGGCCCTGGGCTGCGGCGTCACCATCTACCCCGGGGAAAATGAAATGGCCGCCCTGGCCAAGGGCGCCCTCCGGGTCCTGGCCGGCAAGGAAACCGCAAAGACTTATACCGGACGGGCCCAGTAATTCCCCCATTCCGGGAGGCCTTCGGCAGACCCTGATAAATTAACATTTGCTTAAAAAATGGGCATATATTGCGGGCTTCAAGTCGAATATAAATTATTATTTGTCCGCATTTTTGGCCTCCTCCGGCAGGTTGCGAATTCCGGGGATCACCCTATCTTGATATCCCCGGTCGAGACGGGACCCGCGTGGCGGGAGGTGGCCGTGTCCGAAGGAACGACGATGAACGTGCTGGCCCTGGAGACGTTGCTCCAGGACGTCGCGCCGCCCTTCCAGGATGACGTCCTGACCGTTCTCGTGAAGGAGGGGTTCGAGATCACGCGTGGTATTCCCAACCTGCAACTGCCCCAAGAGATCGATGAGTCGATCGGATGGCTGGCGGACGCCCGGTTCGGGGATACCTGGGCCCGGCTCCACCGCCTGCTGGTTCACGCGGCGACGGACGGGACCCTCGTGGATCTGAGTTTCGGGGCCGGCAGCTCCTGAGGGGGGATTGTGCTGCCGGCCCCGCGGGGGAAGGGCTACTTGGCGGTGAGGGCCGCCAGGGTGATGGAGTAGAGCTTGGTCCGGACGCTGTCGCCCCGGGAGCTCAGGATGCAGGGGGCCTTGGCCCCGGCCACCATGGCCGCCAGCTCGCACCCGGCGAGCTTGCTGCTGGTCTTGTAGAACACGTTGCCGGCGTCGATGTTGGGGAACACCAGGCAGTCCGCGTCCCCGGCCACGTCCCCGGCGATGCCCTTGGTGGCGGCGGATTCCGCATCCACGGCCACGTCGAGGGCCATGGGGCCGTCCACGAACGCGCCCTTGATCTGGCCCCGCTCAGCCATCTTCGCGATGATCGCCGCGTCCAGGGTGGCCTGGACCTTGGGGAGCACCTGCTCGGAGGCCGCGATGAGCGCCACCTTGGGCCGGGCGATGCCCAGGGCCTGGGCCACGCCCACGACGTAGTTCGTGATGGCCACCTTCTCCTTGAGGTCGGGATAGGGCAGCACCGCCACGTCGCCGCAGACGATGAGCTTGGGGTAGGTCGGGAACTGGATGACCGACACGTGGGAGAGGATGGCGCCGGGATCCATGAGGCCGGCTTCCTTGTTCAGGATGGCGCGCATGTACTTGTCCGTGCTCACCAGGCCCTTCATGAGGATCTGGCCGCCGGCGCTCCTGACCAGGGCCACGGCCTTGGCGGCAGCGCGGGTGTCCACGGGTTCGTGCACGAAGGTGAACCGGGCGGGGTCGAAGCCGTGGTCGGCGCACACCTGGCGCATCACGGCCTCGTCGCCCACCAGCGTGGCCTCGACGATGCCGCGTTCCACGGCGTCGTGCACCGCCTCGATGGTGTGGGAATCGTTGGCGTAGGCGGCCACCAGACGCCGGCGAGGCCTGGCCTTGACGGCTTCGAGCATCTGTTCGAGACGGGTGATGGACATCAAGACCTCCGGTGGCGTTGCGTTCAAGGCGTCCAGAGAAGTGTACAACGGCCTTCCGGCCGCCCCGGGGCGTTGTGACGCCCATCATCCGGTAGGATGGAGCCATGGCGAATCCACTGGCAGTGATCCTTGGGGGCGGGCCGGGCATCGGCCTCGCCGCGGCGCTCCGCTTCCGCCGGGAAGGCTTCCGCGTGGCCCTGGTGGCCCGGCCCGGCGACGACCTGGAGGGCTTCGGACGGGCCCTGGACGGCGGCCTCGTCCTGGGCGCGGACCTGGCCGGCGGCGTCCCCACCGACGCCATCGAGACCTGGGGCGGCCTGCCCCGGGTGCTCCTGTACAACGCCTCCGCCGGCGTCCCGGGGCCCGCGGCGGACCTCGCGCCCGAACAGGCCCTGGCCGACCTCCGGGTGAACGTGGCCGCGGCCCTGGCGGGGGCGCGCTGGGCCCTGCCCGCCATGCGGGCCGCGGGCGAGGGCACCCTGCTCTTCACCGGCGGAGGCATCGGCCTCAAGCCCCAGGCGGGTCTGGCCTCCGCGTCCCTGGGCAAGGCCGCCCTGCGCAGCCTGGCGCTCAGCTTCGCGGAAGAACTCGAGCCCGAGGGCATCCACGCCGCCCTCGTCACGGTGCGCGGCTTCGTGCAGCCGGGGACAGCCCTGAGCCCCGAGGCGGTCGCCGCGTGCTTCTGGGAGCTCCACGCCCAGCCGCCCGGTTCCTGGGACAGGGAGCGGGTACTGCCCTAGAATGGTCCCGGGAAACCTCCGCGCCATGGCAAAACCTTTCTCAGACGATTCCAGGGACCACCAGGCCGGGGCGGGCACCCGCACCGCGCCCCGCACGCGGCTAAGGCTCAGCCCCCCGGCCCTGTGGAAGGTCATCCTCCACAACGACGACTTCACCACCCGGGAATTCGTGGTGTCGATCCTCGAGACCGTCTTCCGGAAGCCCGAAGCCGAGGCGGTGCGGATCATGCTGGACGTGCACCGCCGGGGCACGGGCGTGGCGGGCGTCTACCCCTTCGACGTGGCCGACACCAAGGTGGCGCAGGTGCGCACCCTGGCCGAGGAGAAGGAGTTCCCGCTGCTGTGCACCCTCGAGCCGGAGGCCTGACGTGGCCGTGCCCACCCCCACCATCGCGCCCGCGCTGAACCAGTGCATCCAGGCCGCCTTCGCCGCGGCCCGGGAGGCCCGGCACGAGTACCTCACCCTGGAGCACCTGCTCCTGGCCCTCCAGGCCGACCCCCAGGTGGCGGGCGCCGTGGCGGCCTGCGGCGGGGACGCCGGGAAGCTGGGTACGGAGCTGCGGGTGTGGATGGAGGCGAACCTCGAGGTCCTGCCCCCGGGGGCCGCGTTCAACCCCATTCCCACCCTGGGCTTCAACCGGGTCATGGAGCAGGCCATCCTGCACACCATCTCCTCCGAGCGCGCCACCGTGGACAGCGGGGCGGTGCTGGTGGCCATCCTCGCCGAGAAGGAATCCCAGGCCGCCTACCTGCTGAAGCGCCAGGGCGTGAACCGCCTGCCCCTCCTCAAGCACCTCTCCCATGGCGGCGGCAAGCCCGGCAGCGGCGCCGCCCCGGCCGACGCGCCCGAGGGCGACGAGGAGGCCCCGGCCAAGGACCCCCTCAAGGCCTACGCCACCGACCTGGTGGCGCGCGCGGCGGAGGGGCGCATCGACCCGCTCATCGGGCGCGAGGAGGAGATGGACCGCATCATCCACGTGCTGAGCAGGCGCCGGAAGAACAACCCCCTGCTGGTGGGCGAGGCCGGTGTGGGCAAGACGGCCGTGGCCGAGGGCCTGGCCCTGCGCATCCACGAGGGCAAGGTGCCCGACGCCCTCAAGGGCGCGCGTTTCTTCTCCCTGGACATGGGTTCGCTCCTGGCCGGAACCCGCTACCGGGGCGACTTCGAGGAGCGCGTCAAGGCGGTGCTCGCGGCGCTGGCGGCCCATCCGGGCAGCCTGCTCTTCATCGACGAGATCCACACCCTGGTGGGGGCGGGGGCCGTGAGCGGCGGCGCCATGGACGCCTCCAACCTCCTCAAGCCCGTGCTGGCCAGCGGCGAGCTGCGCTGCATCGGCGCCACCACGTTCCAGGAGGCCAAGAGCTCCCTGGACCGGGACCGGCCCCTGTCGCGGCGCTTCCAGAAGGTGGAGATCAACGAGCCCACGGAGGCCGACAGCGTGGCCATCCTCAAGGGGCTGCGCCCGAAGTACGAGGAGCACCACGGCGTGAAGTTCTCCGACGCCGCCCTGGAGGCCGCGGTGCGCCTTTCCAGCCGCTACCTGCGGGACCTGGCCCTGCCCGACAAGGCCATCGACGTGCTGGACGAGGCCGGTGCCGCCCTGAAGCTCCAGCCCGGCCGCAGGCGCCGCAGGACCGTCTCCGAGGCCGACGTGGAGACGGTGGTGGCCCGCATGGCCCGCATGCCCATCCAGGCCGTGAACGCCGACGACCGCGAGAAGCTGGCCGGCCTCGAGGACGGCCTGAAGGCCGTGCTCTTCGGCCAGGACGAGGCCATCGCCAAGGTGTGCGGCGCCATCCGGCTATCGCGCTCCGGCCTGCGGGGCTTCGAACGGCCCGTGGGCTCGTTCCTCTTCGCGGGGCCCACCGGCGTGGGCAAGACCGAACTGGCCCGGCAGCTGGCGAAGATCCTGGACGTGGAGTTCATCCGCTTCGACATGTCCGAGTACATGGAAAAGCACGCCGTGAGCCGCCTCATCGGCGCCCCTCCCGGCTACGTGGGCTTCGAGGACGGCGGCCTCCTGGTGGACGCCGTGCGGAGGAACCCCCACGCCGTGGTCCTCCTGGACGAGATCGAGAAGGCCCACCCCGACATCTACGCCATCCTCCTCCAGGTCATGGACCACGCCACCCTCACCGACAACCACGGCCGCAAGGCCGACTTCCGCCACGCGGCCCTGATCATGACCACCAACGCCGGCGCCCGGAACCTCAGCCAGCGCAAGGTGGGCTTCGCCGACGCCGGCAGCGGCGGAAGCGCCCGGGGGGCCCTCGAGAAGGCCTTCAGCCCTGAGTTCCGCAACCGCCTGGACGCCATCGTCACCTTCGGCCCCCTGGGCAAACCCGAGATCCTGAAGGTCGTCGACAAGAACCTCAAGGAGCTGCAGGCGCTGCTGGACGAGAAGAACGTGACGCTGGAAGTCTCCAAGCCCGCCCGGGAATGGCTGGCGGAAAAGGGCTACGACCCCGCCTTCGGCGCCCGCCCCATGGCGCGGGTGGTGGAGGAGCACCTGAAGAAGCCCCTGGCCAGCGAGATCCTCTTCGGGGCGCTGAAGGACGGGGGCACGGCGAAGGTGGAGCGCAAGGGCGAAGGGTTGGGGATCGTTGCCAAAGGGGAGTAATGGCCCGGAACGGGTCGCCAGGAGAATCCGATGACCACCCCCGATCCCTCCCCCGACCTCCACCAGCGGCTCGACGAGCGCATGGCCATCATCCCCTATTCCCACATGGCCGGCATGACCATCGCCGCCGTGGACGGGGACGGCGTGACCCTTCACCAGCCTGCCCGGCCCGAATGGAGCGGGGACGTGACGCGCGACCGCATCCACACGGGGTGCATCTGCGCGCTGGCCGACACGGCGTGCGGGTTCGCGGTGGGGGCGGCGGTGGGGGAGGCGGGGAACTTCGCGACGCTGGACCTGCGCATGGACTACCTGCGCTCGGCGGACGCGGGCGGGGACCTCACGGCCCGGGCGCGCTGCCACCGGGTGTCCCGCAGCGTGGCCTTCGTCACCGGGGAGGTCCGCCAGCCGGGAAGCGATGACGCGGTCGCGCTGGTGAACGCCACGTTCATGCGCACGGCGGGGTCCGCCGGCGGCGGGCCGCGCCGGGCGCTCATTCCGGATGCGGACCTGAACCGGGTGTCGCCCGAGGCCCACGAGGCCGCCTCCCAGGCCACGCACCCCGCCATCCCCGAGGGCCGGTCGCCCTACGTGGACTTCCTGGGCGTGGTGATGCACCCCCAGGTGGAGGCCGGGCCCATCTTCCGGCTTCCCTTCCGGGACGTGCTCATCGGCAACCCCCTGCTGCCGGCCATCCACGGCGGCGTGCTGGCGGGGTTCGCGGAGACGGTGATGTTCATGCACCTGGTGGCCACCAACCCGCCCATGACCCCGGCCATCCCCAAGGCCGTGGACTTCGCCATCGACTACCTTCGGCCGGCCCGCCCGGTGGACACCTTCGGGCAGGGCATCACGATCCGCCTGGGCAACCGCGTCTCCCTGGTCCAGGCCAACCTCTGGCAGGAGGACCCCCGGCGGCCCGTGGCGGCCACCCGGGGGCACTGGCTGATGCCCCAGGGTTGAACCGGCCGATCGCTCCCTATTAATTGTTTTTTCCTATTCCGGGGCCGAGGTGCCACACTGGCGCCAGAATCCCCGGAAGGAGCCCCCATGGTCGTAACCACGCCCGCGGCCGTCCTGCTGGAGCTGCGCGCTCCCGTTTCAGGCGTCCTGGTCCCCCTGGACGAAGTGCCCGACTCCGTCTTCGCCGGGAGGCTGGCGGGGGACGGCATCGCCATCGACCCCACCTCCTCCGTGCTGGTGGCCCCGCTGGCGGGCACCGTCACCCAGCTGCACCCCGCGCACCACGCCCTGGCCGTCACCTCGGACCAGGGCCTGGAGGTGCTCCTGCACGTGGGGCTGGACACGGTGGAGCTCAAGGGAGTGGGCTTCCGGCCCCGGGTGGCCCTGGGGGACCGGGTGGCCGCGGGCCAGCCCCTGGTCGCCTTCGACGCCGTCCTGGTGGGGCGCAGGGCCCGGAGCCTGCTCACCCTGATGGTCATCCCCGACCGCGCGCGCATCGCCTCGCTGCGCGCGGCCTCGGGCGTGGTGGTGGCGGGGCGGGATCCGGCCCTGGAGCTCACGCTGCGGGAAGGGGAGGTCGTCGTGACCCCGGCGGCGGGCGCCACGGTGGAATCGGAGGCGGTGGTGCTGCCCAACCCCGCGGGGCTCCATGCCCGGCCCGCCGCGCTCGTCGCCGCCGCGGCCAAGCGGTTCGCCTCCACCGTCCGCCTCGCCAAGGGCGGGACGGAGGCCAACGCCAAGTCCGTGGTGGCCCTCCTCGGCCTGGGCGCCGTGGGCGGAGACGCCCTGCGGGTGCGGGCCACGGGCGCGGACGCCGCGGAGGCCGCGGCGGCCCTCGCTGCCCTCCTGGCCGCGGGCTGCGGCGATGCCCCGGCGGAGGTTCCCGCCCTGGCGCCGCGGGCTCCGGCGGGGGCCGGGGACCTGGCCGGGGTGCCCGCGTCCCCGGGCTTCGCCGTGGGCCGCATCTTCCAGTACCGGCCGGAACCGCCGGCAGTGGAGGAGGAGGGCCGGGGCCCGGCCCTGGAGCGCTCCCGCCTGGACGCGGCCCTGGCCGAGGCCCGCCACGCCCTGGACGCCATCGTCGCCGGCGCGGCCCCGGGCTCGCCCCGCCGGGAGATCCTGTCGGCCCACCGGGAGCTGCTGGACGACCCGGGCCTGGCGGAACCCGCCCTGGAGGGCATCGCCGCCGGCCGCAGCGCGGCCTTCGCCTGGCGCGCCGCCTACACCCGCCACGCGACGCTCCTGGCGGGCCTGGATTCGCCCCTGCTGCGGGAGCGGGCCACGGACGTGCGGGACGTGGGGCGCCGGGTCCTGGCCCTGCTCGCGGGCGTTGGGCCGGTGCGTCTCGAGGTGCCGGACGACGCCATCCTCGTGGCCGGGGAACTCACGCCCTCCGAGGCGGCCCAGCTGGACCGCACGAAGGTCCTGGGCCTGTGTTCGGCCACCGGCGGCCCCACGGGCCACGTGGCCATCCTGGCCCGGTCCCTGGGGATCCCTGCCATCTGCGGCATCGACGAGGCGGCCCTGGAGCTGCCCGACGGCACCCTGGCGGTGCTGGACGGCGCCCTGGGGATCCTGCGCCCGGACCCGGGCGAGGCCGACCTGGTGCAGGCCCTTTCCCGCATCGACCGCCAGGCCTCCCAGCGGGCCTTGGAGCGCGAGGCCGCCCAGAGGCCCGCCGTCACCGCCGACGGCTTCACGGTGGAGGTGGCCGCCAACATCCGCAACGCCGGGGACGCCCGGGAGGCCGTGGCCGCGGGGGCCCAGGCCGTGGGCCTCCTGCGCAGCGAGTTCCTTTTCCACGACCGGACCGAGGCCCCGTCCGAGGACGCCCAGGCCGAGGAATACGGCGCCTGCGCCGCGGCCCTGGGCCCGGGGCGCCGGCTCGTGGTGCGCACCCTGGACGTGGGCGGCGACAAGCCCCTGGCCTACCAGCCCCTGCCCCGGGAGGACAACCCCTTCCTGGGCCTGCGCGGGGTGCGGGTGAGCCTGGACCGGCCGGAGCTCTTCCGGGCCCAGCTGCGGGCCCTGCTGCGCGCGGCCCACCTGGGCGACCTGCACATCATGTTCCCCATGGTCGCCACCCTGGAGGAGCTGCGCGCCGCCAAGGCCATCCTGGCCGAGGAGGCGGAAACCCAGTACCCCGCCGTGAAGGTGGGCGTGATGGTCGAGGTGCCCTCCGCCGCGCTCATCGCGGACGCCCTGGCCCGGGAGGTGGACTTCCTCTCCATCGGCACCAACGACCTCACCCAGTACTGCCTGGCCATGGACCGCGGACACCCAAAACTGGCGCGGCAGGCCGACGCCCTCCACCCCGCGGTGCTCCGGCTCGTCGCCCTCACCGTGGAGGCCGCCCACCGCCACGGCAAGTGGGTGGGCGTGTGCGGCGGGCTCGCCGCGGACCTCCTCGCCCTCCCCGCCCTGCTGGGCCTGGGGGTGGACGAGCTGAGCGTGGACGTCCCTTCCATCGGCGCCGTGAAGTGCCGCCTCGCGCGCCTGGCCCGCACCGAGTGCGAGGCCCTGGCCCGGGAGCTGCTCACCCTTTCCACCGCCATGGAGGTCCGGGCGCGCCTGGCCTCCATGGCCGATTGACCGGAGTCCGCCATGAACCTCAATCCTTTCGGATTCCTCCAGAAGGTCGGCAAGGCCCTGATGCTCCCGGTGGCCGTGCTGCCCGTGGCGGGGCTGCTGCTGGGCATCGGCGCGGCCGGCTTCGCCTTCATCCCCGCCTCGGCCTCCAGCATCATGAAGGCCTCGGGCGACGTGATCTTCGGGAGCCTGCCCCTCATCTTCGCCATCGGGGTGGCCCTGGGCTTCACGGACGACGACGGCGTCTCGGCGGTGGCCGCGGCCATCGGCTTCCTGGTGATGACGGCCACCCTGGGCGTCATGGCCGGCATCTTCCACGTGCCCCCGAAGACCGTCATGGGCATCCCCTCCATGCAGACCGGCGTCTTCGGCGGCATCCTGGCGGGTGGCCTCGCGGCCCTGATGTTCAACCGCTTCTACCGCATCTCGCTGCCCGACTACCTGGGGTTCTTCGCCGGCAAGCGCTTCGTGCCCATCGCCACCGCCCTGGGGGCCATCGTCCTGGGCGTGGTGCTCTCGGTGCTCTGGCCCCCGGTGCAGGGCGCCATCAACAGCCTCTCCCACTGGGCGGCCGTGGGCAGCCCCCGCACCGCGGCCACGGTCTACGGCCTCGTGGAGCGCCTCCTCCTGCCCTTCGGCCTGCACCACATCTGGAACGTGCCGTTCTTCTTCGAGATGGGCTCCTACACCGACGCCGCGGGCCGGGCCGTGAGCGGGGACATCAACCGGTTCTTCGCGGGGGACCCCACCGCGGGCATCCTCGCCGGGGCCTTCCTCTTCAAGATGTTCGGCCTGCCCGGCGCGGCCATCGCCATCTGGCATTCCGCGCGCCCCGAGAACCGGGTGAAGGTGGGCGGGATCATGGTGTCGGCCGCGCTCACCTCCTTCCTCACGGGCATCACGGAACCCATCGAGTTCGCCTTCATGTTCGTGGCCCCGGTGCTGTACGTGGTCCACGCGGCGCTGGCGGCCTCCACCCAGTTCGTGGCCAACACCCTGGGCATGCACATGGGCTTCACGTTCTCCCAGGGGGGCATCGATTTCCTCATGTTCAACGCCCTCGGGCCCTTCGCCCAGAGGTGGTGGCTGGTGCTCCTGCTGGGCCCCGCCTACGGCTTTGCCTACTACGGCATCTTCCGGTGGGTGATCCGGCGCTTCGACCTGCGCACACCGGGACGGGAGGACGCCCCCGTGCGGGCCGCGGCGGCGGCGGGCTCAGCAGGCCGCGCCGGGGACCTGGTGGCGGCCTTCGGCGGCCGGGACAACATCGCCAGCCTCGACGCCTGCATCACCCGGTTGCGGGTGGCGGTGCGGGACGCGGCCCGGGTGGACGACGCCGCCCTGAAGGCCCTGGGCGCCACGGGCGTGGTGCGGGTGGGCCGGAGCGTCCAGGCCATCTTCGGGCCCCTATCGGAGAACCTGAAGACGGACATGGAGCGCCACCTGAAGGGAGGCCAACCGTCCTCGGACCGCGCCCAGCGCCTCCGGGAGGCCCTGAAGGGGCCCGGGAACATCCTCGCCCTGGAGGCGGTGGCCACCACGCGCCTTAGGGTGCGCCTGGCCGATCCCCACCTGGATCCCCTGGCCCTGGAGGCCGCCGGGGTGAAGGCCGTCATGGACCTCCCCGGCGGCGAGCGGGACCTCATCGTCGGCCTGGAGGCCGAGGCCCTGGCCCGGGCCCTGGCGTGATGCCGGACCCGGGCGGTAGGCCTATTTCCGGACGACCACGCCCAGGTAGAACGCGGTGTTGGTCTGCGCCCTCCCCGCGAAGCGGGTGAAGACGAGTTCCTCCTGGGCCCGCAGCGAGACGTTGCGGTTCAGGCGGAAGTCCACGCCCACGCCGGGAGCCAGCGCCAGGGAGTTCCGCTTGTCGGAGGCCGGGCCCTGGGAGGCAGACAGCTGCTGGAACCCGGCCAGGACGTGCCCGAAGCCCTGCCACCGCTGGGCGAAGGTGCGGGAATAGCGGGGCCCGGCCATGAGACCCAGCTGGCGCATGTCCACGGACCCGCCTTCGGTGCCGGTCTGGCGGTTGAAGGCGGCCTCGAGGCTCCAGGTTTCGTCGAGGCTGTGCCGGTAGCCCAGGGAGAAGCCGTCGAGCCGCTGGTTCAGGCCGGAGGCGGGCCGCTGGTGGAAGGCGGAGAAGCCCAGGTTCGCCTCCGGCGGGGGGGTCTGGGCCTGGGCTGCCGGAAGGGCGCCCAGCAGGGCGGCGGCGGTCATGAGTCGCTGAAGGTATCCACGTCGCATGCGGGCCTCGCTCAGTTGACGGTCAGGGTGAAGGTGGTGGTGGCCTGCACCGCGCCCTGGGAGCTGGCGGTGATCGTGACCGCGTAGGAACCCGCGGGGGTTCCGGCGCTACCGGAGGTGATGCCCTTGGCTTCGCGCGTGCCGCCGCCGCAGGCCATCATGCCGCCCGCCAGGAGCAGGGTCAGCGCCGACAGGACGATTCCCGTCCGCCTGCGCCGCCGGGAAGGCACGGCGAAGAGCCCGCCCAGGAGAAGCGCGCCGGCCCCGACGCCGCCCAGGGGCAGGTGGTCCCGGATGCTTCCGATGATCTGGAGCCGCGGCGTGGTGGTGATGGTGGCGGTGACGACCACGGGGGTGGCCGTGGCGGGAACGCTGGTCTTGTCGAAGACGCAGGTGGCGCCCTCGGGAAGTCCGGCGACGGTGAACGTGACCGGCGCGCCCAGGGTGCCCAGGCTGGCGACGGTGAGCTGCGTGGTGGCCGTGCCTCCGTTGGCGACGCTGACGGCCGCGGGCGGGGTGGGGACCAGGACCGCCGGCGCCGCCGTGGTCACGCTCAGGGCGGAGGAGACGCCGGGCTGGTTCGCGCCGTCCCCGGCGTAGGCGGCCGTGATGCTGTGCGTGCCCAGGGCGAGGGTCGAGGTGGTGAAGGACGCGGTTCCCCCCGAAAGGGCCGCGGTTCCCAGGACCGCCGTGCCGTCCAGGAAGGTGACCGAACCGGTCGGCAGGATGCCGCCGGCATTGGTGACCGTGGCGGTGAAGGTCACGGCGAGGCCGAAGGGGTCGGTGCCGGTGGGGCTGGACGTGGCCAGGGTCACGGTGGAGGCGAGCTGCTGGATCACCTGGGAAAGGACGGCGCTGGTGAGGGAGGTGAAGTTCGCGTCGCCGGCGTAGGCCGCTGTGATGGCGTGGGTGCCGGGGGCGAGGGTCGCGAGGGTGAACGTGGCCTGGCCCGAAGCGAGGGCGGCGGTGCCCAGGAGGGTCGTCCCGTCGTAGAATCCGACGCTGCCCGTGGGCGTGCCGCCGGTGCCGGACGCCGTGGCCGTGAAGGTGACCGGGGCCAGCCCCAGGGCGGGATTGGCCGAAGAGGCCAGGACCAGGGCCGGTACGGCCTTGCCGATACCCACCGTGTAGGTGGCCGGGGTGGCCGCGGCCAGGTAGTTAGCGTCGCCGCCGTAGGTGAAGCTGACGGTGAAGGTTCCCACGCCCAGGGTCCCGGCGGGGACGCTCCAGGCCGCGGCGCTCGACGCGGCACCCGGGACGAGGGAGGCGGTGCCGGAGGTGACGGTGGCGCCGGAGGCGTCCAGGATCGACCAGGTGATCGTGCCCGTGGGCCGGGCGATGGTCGTGTAGGGACCGGTGACGGTGGCCGTCAGGGCCAGGGCGTCAAGGGGCGTCGCGGACGGCGCGGTGGCGGGTCCCAGCAGGGCGACGGGGGCCTTGGCCAGGTCCACCGTGGCCGATCCGGCACTGGCCAGGAAGGTGCCCGTGACCCCGGGGTAGGTGGCGGTGAGGGTGTGGGTGCCGACCCCCGAAAGCACGACGCCGGAAAGGACCGCCTTGCCGCCGCTGAGGGTGACGCCCGCACCGCCGTTGAGATCGGTGGTCGTTCCCCCCAGGGTGTCCTTGAAGGTCACGGCGCCCGTGGGAAGGGTGGCGGCCTGGCCCGCGGCGGTGTCGGCCAGGGTGGCGGTGAGGGTCACGGCCTGGCCGTTGATGAGGGGCGAAGGCGTGACGGTGAGGGTCGTGGCCGTGGTGTCGCCGGGGGTGAGGCCCGTGCCCGAAACCGAGATCTGCTGGGTGGTGCCGGCCACGTTGAGGCTGTTGTCCGTCACCAGGATGGAGGCGGCAAGGCTGCCCACGGACTGGGGCGTGAACCGCACGGACACGTTGCCGCTGGTGCCCGGGGCGAGGGTCGTGGCGGAGGTGACGGGGTTCGGGTCGGCCGGGTCCCCGGAGAAGTCGGCGGTGTAGGTGGGATCCGCGGAGAAGGCGAGGTCCTGGTTGCCCAGGTTGGTCACCGTGGCGGTGCGGGGGCTGTCGACGGACGTGGAGCCCTGCTTGGTGCTGGCGTACGCAAACGATGAGGCCGCGGCATTGACGAAGACGACACGGTTATTGGACCAGTCCGGAATGTAGAGGTTGCCGGCCGGATCCGAGGTGACGCCGAATAGGGTCTGGCCGAGGCTCGCCGGCGAGGGCAGCCCGGTGATGGGAAGGACAGCGGCAGCGCCGCTGGTGGTCACGCGGACGATGCGGTTTTTGGAGGTGTCCACCACGTAGATGTTGCCGAAGGCGTCGGAAGCCACGCCCTGGGGGTTGCTGATCGTGATCCCGGGAAGGGTGAGGGCCGAAGCCGCGCCAGCGGCCGTGACCTTGACGATGGAGCTGGCATTCTGGGTGCGGGCGGCGATGTAGATCGTGCCGAAGGGATCCACGGTCACGCCGGTGACGGTACCGTTGCTGAAACTGTAGGGGGCCGTGACGAGCACGCTTCCCTGGCCCGTGGAGGTGCTGCCGGTGACCTTGAGGTTGGAGACCCGGATGACGCGCCCATTGGTGAAGTCCCCCACCAGGAGGTTGCCGGCTCCGTCAAAGGCCAGGGCTGTGGGGAAGCCCAGGGCCTGGGAAAGGCCGGCGATGGAGAGGACCGAAGCCACGCCGGCCGGCGTGACCACCAGGACCCGGGCGTTCTGGTGGTCGCCGATGAAGAGGTTGCCGGCGCCGTCCAGGGCCAGGCCCGTGAAGTTCTGGGTCGCGCTCCCGACAGAAATGGGCACCACCTGGGCGCTGCCGCCGCCGGCCGGGACCCGGACCACGGTCTTGCCGGTGTAGTTGGCGCTGTAGACGTTGCCCGCCCCGTCCACCGCCACCTGGTACGGGTTGAGCGTGGCCACGGTGCCGGTGTTGACCACGGCCCCCAGGTTGGGGGAGAGGGTGGCCACCGGCGCGTCGGCGAAGCCCGCCAGCGGGATGGTCAGGATGACGTTGGGGGGCGTGGCGTCATCGTAGAGCACGACGGCGCCGGTGCGCAGGCCGGGGCCCTTGGGGAGGAACTGGACCTCGATGACGGCGGACCCGGTCACGCCAGCGGCGGCCGTGGTGCCGGCGCCGAGGGTGAAGTCGAGGTTCGGGGCGCCGGCGGTGAGCACCTGCAGGGAACCGAAGTTCGGGCTGTCGACGAGCACCACCGGGAGCGCCAGGATGACCGGCGTCGTGCTCCCGAGGGTCACGTGGCCGAAATCCACCGCGGTGCGGTTCGCGGAACTGGCGAAGCCCGCCGCCGCGGGATCGGCGATCAGGGGCATCGTGGCCGCCAGCACGCGGTTGTTCCCGGTGTCGGCGATGCGGACGGTGCCGTACACGTCCACCGCCACGGCCGCGGGCGCGACCGGGGCCAGGCCCCAGCCGCCGAAGTTCAGATCCTGGGCGTTCAGGGCCTTGTCCACGACGACGATGCGGTTGTTGCCCGGGTCGGCGATGAACACGTTGCCGGCCTGGTCGAAGGCGATCGCGCTGGGGGCGGCGAAGGCGGAGGGGGTTGCATTCCAGGAGAGGCTCATCTCCACGCCCGTGGTGGAGCCGGCCGCCACGGTGACCACGCGGTTGTTGCCCGCGTCCGCGATGTGGAGCATGCCGGCCGCATTGACGGCCAGGCCCTGGGGCGACGCCAGGGTGGAGGGGCCCGTGGACACGGCGAGGGTGAGGGTGGCGGCCGCTCCGCCCGGGGTCACCTCGACGATCTGGTTGTTGCCGGTGTCGGCGATGAAGAGGTCGCCCGACGCGTCCAGGGCGACACCCCGGGGCGCCGACAACGTCACGGCCCCCGTGTCCACGACGGTGGCGGCGCCGCTGGACGCGACCTTCACCACCCGGTTGTTGCCCGTGTCGGCGATGTAGAGGTTGCCCGGGCCGTCCAGGGCCAGGGCCGTGGGGCCCGCCAGGGCGGCGCCCGGACCGGTGAGGGCGAGGACCGAGGGGTTGCCCTGGGGGTCGATGCGAACGATGCGGCCGTTGGAGGTATCGGCGATGAACGTCGTGCCGTTGGGCGCCAGGACCAGGCCTGCCGGCCCGGCGAGGGTGATCGCACCCCCGGTGGCGGTGACCTTGGCCATTCCGCGGAACCTCAGGGTGGGCGCCACGCCCGCCAGGGCGGGCACTGCGCCGGCCAGGGCGAGGCATATCAGGAATAACCACCTCAGGGGACGCCGGCTCGGGTGGTGCGGGGAGGCGGAGGCGTTTCCAACGGGAATGGGCATAGGATTCCTTTCAGATCGCGGGAGGGAGGCAGGCCTACGGCCAAGCGACCCCCGATGCGGGCTTGCGAACCGCACGCCCTCATCGGGTGGCCACTCGTTGATCTTTACAAAATTGTATTCAGTGACCCGAACATTAATTATTTACTACCAAACGGTCAGCTTAGCCAGTTCAAAAAGCCAAGTTGTACCCAAGGCTAGGCCCTGGGATGCGCCGTGTCCGTACGCAGGATTACCTACCGAGGATCCCCTTGAGCTGCTCCTCGGCGCTCTGGGACGACAGGGTGCTCCCTTCCAGGGAACGGATCTGCTGCTGGGACAAATCGATGCGGGGGCCGAAGGCCCGGCGGTGGAACTGGCGGCAGAACTCCCGGGCGGTCGCATCGGAATCCCTTCCCGGGGGAACCGCGAACCGGCAGAGGACCGTGCCCTGGGGACCATCCAGCCCACCCTGGAGGCCGCCGGCGGCGTTGGCCTCCACCACCACCCGGAAGCCGGCGGGATCCGGCGCCAGGCGCGGAGAGCCCGCCAGGAGGTCCGCCGCCCGGGAAGCGAGGGGCCCGGTGGCCTGGATGCGGCAGGGGAGCCGGAGGCCCAGGCGGCGTACCTCTCCCCCGTCCCGCTGAAGCACCCCCGTGAGGGAAACCAGGGCGCCCGCCCGGTCCCCCAGGAGGCCCTGGGCCTTGGCTCGCAGGGCCAGGAGCTGGGTGTGGAGCACCGCGAACTCCGCGGGCAGGGCGGGCTCGGCCGCGGCCAGGGCGTCCAGGGCGCGCCTCGCGTCGCCCCGCTCCAGGCGCGCGGCCCCCAGGCCCAGCAGAAGGAAGCCCCGTTCCCGCTCCGCGGCGGGTCCGGTGCGGGCCAGGAGGCGCTGGGCCTCGGCTTCGGCCACCCCGGCCCCGGCGATGCGCGGCAGGAGGACTTCGGATCCCGGCAGCTCGGCGATGGCCTGGGGGGCCAGCACGCGCATGGAGTGGCCCAGGCGCTCGCGGTTCCCCATTAGGAGGGTCCCCGCCCGCCGCTGGGCCAGGGCGGCTTCCACGCGGTGGCGGGCCATGCGCAGGAGGATTCCGGGGCGGCGCTTCCAGGGGGCGAAGCTGAGTTCCTCGCCGTCCCGCGCCAGGGCGTCCAGGAGGGCCTGGTAGAGAAATACCTGGGTGCCCGCCTCCCGCTGGCCGTCCCGGGCCGAGCCCGTGGCGTGGCGGTCGGGGCGCTCCCGCACGCGCCGCGCGATGGCCAGGGCCTCGTCGGTGGCGCCGCAGGAGAGCAGGAGGGCGCCGGTGAGGGTCTGGCGCGTGTTCCAGTGGGTCTCGGCGGGCAGCGGGTGGGTGTGGAAGGCCCACTGGTGCATGCGCTTGACCGCATCCATGGCCTCGGGGAGGCGCTGCTCCTGCAGGTAGAGGAAGGCCAGGTCGCCCCAGGGGTTGGTGACGCTTCCGGGATTGAAGTGCTCCGAGGCCTCCAGGAGGAGCTGCTCGGCCCGCGGCAGCAGCCCCAGGCGCCAGGCCCCGTCGGCGGCGTTGCGGATGAGGGTGCAGTCCCGGTCCTTGCCCCGCATGAGATCGAGGGCGTACACGCGCATCTGGGTGGCGAAGGCCTCCTCGGGGCGGTCCGATTCGGACTCCATGGCCGCCAGGGTGTTGAGGGCGGTGATGGCCGCGCCCGGATCACCGCCGGCCAGGGCCTGGTCGATCTTGCGCCGGGCCTCGGGGTAGCGGCCCAGCTTCATGAGGGGCCAGGCGTGGTCCGCCGGGCGCTGCTTGAGGAAGAGCCGGTCGTGGGCGTCCAGGGTCGCCAGGGCGTCCCCGTAGCGCTCCATGCGGTACTGGGTGGAGGCCAGGAAGGCCAGCACCGAGCTGTAGTAGCCCGCGGGCGCCTCGGGTGTCCAGGCGGGGGCGTACCGGGCCTCCAGGAGGTCCCGGGCCCGGGTGAAGTAGTGGAGCGCCCGGGGCAGGTCGCCGTCGGTCTGGAGGCAGACCATGCCGATCACCTCGCAGGCCAGCCAGGAGTCCGGATGCCGGGCCAGGTGGGCCTTGGCGGCTTCCCGGGCCTCCAGGGGGTGGTGGTCCTTGTCCAGCATCTCCGCGAAGCGCGCCTCCTCCGGGGCGGGCCGGTAGGGCGCGGCCAGGGCCGCACCCGCCACCAGGGCCGCCGCGAGGAGCCGGCGCATCAGGCCCGCCCCCGGAGCGTGGCGCGGCTGAGGGCCTCCATGGGTCCGGCGAGGCAGGTGCGCACCACCTCGGCGGCCGCGGGCGCGCCCGGGCCCAGCTCCATGCGGTGGCCGAAGACCAGGGGCGCCAGCCACGCCACGTCCTCCCCGGAAACGAAGTCCCGCCCGCGCAGGGCCGCGGCGGCCTTGAGCGCGGGCACCAGGAGCACCAGGCTGCGGGTGGACACGCCCTGGACGACCTGGGGGTGGCTCCGCAGCGCCCGGGCCAGGTCCACCAGGCAGTGGTCCACGGCCTCGGCCACGAAGACGCCCTGCTCCACCTGCTCGCGCGCGTCCAGGAGCTCGGCCCGGGTGACGGGGGGGCTCGCGGGTTCGGCCCTGCGGGCCAGGCGCGTGGCCAGGACGGCCAGTTCGGCCTCCCGGGAGATGTGGTCCATGCGGATCTTGAAGAGGAACCGGTCCAGCTGGGGCAGCGGCAGGGGGTAGGTGCCGGCCACGTCCCGGGGGTTCTGGGTGGCGATGACGAAGAACAGCGTATCCAGGGGCCGGGTGACGTTGTCCACGGTCACCTGCTTCTCGGCCATGGCCTCCAGCATCGCCGCCTGCACCTTGGGGGAGGTGCGGTTGATCTCGTCGGCCAGCACCACGTGGGCGAACAGGGGTCCCGGGCGGAAGGCGAAGTCCCCGGTGCCGGGTTCGAACACCGAGACGCCCGTGATGTCCGAGGGCAGCAGGTCCGGGGTGAACTGGATGCGCCGGAAGGGCGGCAGGTCGCGCCCGTCCCCGTCCTGCAGGGCCTCGCCCAGGGCCTTGGCCAGGGTGGTCTTGCCCGAGCCCGGATAGTCCTCCAGGAGCACGTGGCCGTCGGCCAGGAGCGCCACCATGACCAGGTCCACCACCTCGTCCCGGCCCAGCACCTGGAAGCGGATCCGCTCCCCCAGCCGGGCCAGGACGGACCGGGCGCGTTCGAGGCCTTGGGGATCGGTGGGGAGCATGGGGGCTCCTTTCGTCAATGGACCCTGGCCCAGGCCAGGGGGTTCAGGAACGCGAGGGCGCGGCGCGCCGGATGCGCGCGGGCGCGGAACTGGGCCCGGGCCTCCCGGGCCAGGGCCAGGCACTCCGCCGTGGGCGGGGCGCCCGGGGGCCCCAGGGCCCAGCGCAGGTGGCGGGCCGTGAGGTCCGAGAAGGCGGGGCTGGCGGCCCGGGCCGCGAAGGCCTCCCGGCTCTCGCCCCGGGCCCGCACCAGGCCCAGGGCGCTCCCGGCGTCCAGGGCGGCCCGGTAGGCCAGGCGGGGCGCGTGTGCGGGGCCGCAGAGGGCCGGCGCGAACCGGCGCCAGAGCTTCACGGCGTAGGCGGCCGGCAGGGCCAGGACCGCCACCGACAGCAGGGCCAGCCCCAGGATCCGGCCCACCGCGGCGGGCTCGAAGGGAGGCCGCTCCAGGCCGGGGGGCGGGGGCGGCGGGGGCTTTTCCGACATGGCCATCTCCCCCAGCATCCGCTGGAGGTCCTTGTCCGGGGCCTGCTGGGGCATCACCTCGCTGCGGGCCGGGCTGATGTCGAGGGGCGTCCACCCGAAGTCCCGGAGGCGCACCTCGGGCCACGCGTGGGCGTTGGAGGCGCGCAGCATGAGCGAAGCCCCCCCGAACCGGAACGACGGGTCCGCCGCGTAGCCCGCGGCCACCCGCGCCGGGACGCCCGCGGCGCGGTAGAGCAGGCAGGCCGCATGGGCCAGGTAGACGCAGTGCCCCCGCAGGTCCCCGAAGAGGAAGTCCGCCAGGGGATCCGGAGCTTCGCCGTGGGTGGTGTCGAGGCTGTAGGTGGTGTTGGCGTCCAGCCACAGCTTGACGGCCAGGGCCCGGGCGAAAAGGTCCTCCCGCAGGTCGGGGCGCAGGGACGCCAGGATCCGTTCCGCCAGCTGGCCGTAGCGGGGGTCCGCGGGCCCTTCCAGGTAGTGGGCCCGGATCGCTGGCGTCCAGGCGGGGTCCCCCACGGCCGCGCCCACCAGGTCCCTGGGGTGGAGGGTGCAGACCCGGGAGACCACGTCGTAGGCCTGGAAGAACCGCCTGGGATCGGGGTTGGCCGTCTCCCGGAAGGAGACCGGGCCCACCAGGCCGAAGGGCCTGGCGTGGGCGGCCATGACGGCGACGGTGGTGCGGATCTCCCGGCCGGACCCGGCGGGACCGGCGGTGGCGCCCAGGGCGGGCAGGTCCGTGTCGAAGCGCCCCGTGGCGTCCTGCACCAGCCGCAGCCCGTTGAAGGCGCTGAAGGCGGATTCGCGGAAATAGCAGGCGCCCAGGGGAGGCGTGTAGTCGTTGTGGAAGACCACCACCGCCAGCGCCGCGTCCGAGGGGGGTTCGGTCTGGTTCTGGAAGCTGTCGGGGGGGGCCTGGCCTTCGTTGGGGCGGGAGGCCCCACCGCCCTCCTCCTCCCGGGCCTTGCCGTCCCCCAGAGCCCGGTGGAGCTCGGTGACCTGCTTGAGGTGGCGCTGGGGCAGCACCAGGAAGACCGCGGCCAGGGCCGCCACCAGCATCGCCGTGCCCGCCAAGGCCCTGCGGGAGCCGTCCGCCCCCGCCAGGAGCAGGGCCAGGAGCGCCGCCAGGGCCAGACCCAGCAGCAGGAACCACGGCAGGGGGTCCAGCCCGCGGCCCCAGAGGGCGTCCACCAGGAAGTAGGGCCGGTTGAGGAACCCCTCCCGGTGGGCCGCGAACAGCGAGGCGAAAAGCACCCCCAGCAGCGTGAGCCCCGCGATCCTCCAGGCGGCGTGGCGGCGCGCCAGGGCCTCCTGGGCGGCCACCAGGGCCATGGGCAGGGCCAGGGCGGGAAGGCACTCCGCCAGCGCGTAAATCGCCCGGGGGCCCAGGAGCCGGGCCGGGCCCGGCCACCGGGAGAGGAGGGCGGAAAGCGCAAGGGCGGCCCCGGCCGCGGCCAGGGGCGGCAGCGGCAGGGCCCAGGTGCGCAGGCGGCTCGCCGCCAGGCGGGGGCCGGCCAGGACGCCCAGCAGCGCGCCCAGGGCCGCCGCGGCGACCCCCGCCGGCAGCGCGTACCGCCCCGCCGCCAGGGCCACCACGCCCATCCAGAGGCCGGCGTGGAGCCAGGTCCACAACCGGGGCCTCACGCGGGGCTCCCGGCGAGCCTGGCCAGGTAGGCCTGGGGATCGTTCAGCACGGCGCCGCTGCGGGTGTCCACCAGGGTGGCGTCCCGGTGCGGGGGGACCAGGCGCCCCATCAGGGCCAGCACGTCGGCCGGCAGGGCCCCCTCAGGGCCCTCCGGCAGGAGAAAGACGCGGCGCCACGCCGGGGGCGGGGGCTCCCGCCACCCGTCCAGGGCGAAGACCACGTGGACGTCCAGGGGCGCCGCGGCCAGGGCGGCCTCCACCGGTCCCACCCAGGGCCCGTCCTGGCCGGGCAGCAGGAGGAGGCAGGCCCCGAAGCCGTCCCGCCGGGCCCGCTCCAGGAAGGCGGGGAGGCCCCCCGTCCCGCCCTCGGACCCGGACCGGGCCAGGGCCTCCAGGGCCCGGTCCAGATCCCCGGCGTCCTCCGCCCCGTCAGCCCCGAACCGCCAGCCCGGGCCCAGCAGGCCCCGCTCCAGGAGCGTTCGCGCCAGGCGCGCCGGGGGCTCGTCCCAGGGATTGGCGGGAAGGTAGGCGCAGAGCCGGGGCGCCGGTTCCAGGGCCCGTTCGGGAACGCGCACGAAGGCCTTGCGGGTGCGGGCGTACACCTTCCAGAGGATCATGCGCAGCGGGTCGCCGTGGCCGTACTTGCGGATGTCCACCCGGTCGCCCTGGGGCCCGCCCCGGGGGTCGGCCTGGTCCTCGCCCGCCACCCGCCCGGTGAGCGCCGCGCCGGGGTCCAGGGCGGCGCGCCGGGGGAGGATGCGCGCGGCGGACGCCTCCCGCGCGCGCCACCCGGCCTCAGTCAGGCCGAGGATGTCGCCGACGCGGACGATGCGCGTCACCGACGGGACCAGGGCTCGCCTGTCAGGCAGCACGTGCTCCAGGCCCGAGGGAAGGCGCAGGTCGGCCCGGATCCCCGCCGGGGCTTCCCAGGCCACCCGGATCCGCAGGAACGGCAGCCAGCGGGAAAGGGGCACCCGGAAACCCGTGGGGCTCCAGACCCCGCATTCCAGGTCCACCCGCCCCGCCGCGCCCTCCGCGCGCCGGCGCAGGACCAGAGCGGCGGCCGCGGTGGCCACGCAGAGCCCGGCCACCAGGAGCGCCGCCAGGACGCTCGCGGCGAGCAGCACCAGGTCCAGCCGGGCCACGCCCTGGAACCAGAAGGCCACGCCGGCCAGCGCCAGGAGACCCCATCCCGCGAAGGTGATGGGAAAGCCCTCCCTGAGCCTGGCGAGCGGCGTCATACCGCGGTACCCCCCCTCGTCAGCGGTGTCCGCTCACGGCGACCGGCAGGTTCCCGTTCCGCCAGGCCCGCATGCCGCCCCGGAGGACCCGCACCCAGAGGTAGCCGTTGGCCTGGAGTTCTTCCGAGGCCCGGTGGGAGACCCGGTCGTCATAGTCCACCAGGACCACCAGTTGGCGCTTGTCCTGGGTGATTTCCGCCAGGCCCGTCAGGAGGAGGTTGACGGGCAGGTTGCGGGCGCCCCGGATGTGGCCCCCGGGCCCGTTGAAATCGTCGGGGCTGCGCAGGTCCACCACCACGGGCGGCTGGCCGTGAAGCACCTGCTCCAGTTCGATGGGCCGGAAGACCTCCTTGTGGCGGGCCCGCCTCCAGCTGGTGAAATCCGCCCACTTGAGGATGAGGATCACCAGCAGCGCCACCACTCCGGCCGCCAGCGGATAGGCGGTCTCGGGCCGGGAAACCCACGCGGCCAGGCCTTCCGCATCGACCAGGATGGCGGGCGTCGGGGCCGTCAGCAGGGCTTGGGGATCAAACATGGTTCGCCTCCGGCGCTGGTTTCTGCCTACCCTGGAGGTACCGTGATCTCGAAGAGCCATCCAAGGGCGGGATCCAGGCCATTATAGACAGTGGAAAGAAAGAACCGATGCAAGAAGCCGCAAGGAACATGGGAAAAGCAATGATCGTGGCCGCCGTGGCCCTGATGGCCGCCTGCGGAGGGGGCCGCGACCCCCGGCAGCTGGTGGTGGAGCCCGAGGCCCCCGCCGTGGTGGTGGGCGAGACCCTGGTGATCACCGCCCGCGCCCAGGGTGACGGGGTCGCGGATCCGGAGTGGGAGGTGCAGGAGATGTACGGGGGCGGCCTGCTCCAGAGCCAGGGCCCCCGCGTCACCTACGTGCCGCCCGAGGCCGCGGGGACCTACCACCTCGTGGTGCGCAACCGCGGCTACAAGCAGGCCGTGGAGGTGCGGGTGCTGCCCTGCCCCGTGCTGGAGCCCCTTTCGCCGCGCGTGGCGCCGGGTGCCTCCCTCACCTTCCGGGTCCGCATGCGCGGCCTGCCCCGGGACGCCGCCGTGTGGACCGTGGACGAGCCCGAGGGGGGCGAGATCGGCCCGGATGGACGGTACACCGCCCCCCGCAGGCCCGGCGTCTACCACGTCACCGCCACCTCCACGGCGGACCCGTCGACTTCCGCCCGGGCGACGGTCACCGTGGGAACCGATTGAGGCCGTCCATGGAGGAGCGCCGGACCCGGCTCGCCGATCTGGCCCACCACGCCTGGGAGACGGGTCTGGAGTCCCTGGCGGGTTTCCGGGCCAACGGGGGCCTCAGGCAGGCCTCCAGCCTCGCCTTCTTCACGCTGCTGGCCCTCATTCCCGCCCTCCTCCTGCTCACCTACATCCTGGGAATGATCACCGGCAGTTCCGCCGCCGCCCACCAGCGGGTCACGGAGTACCTGGCCAGCATGCTGCCGGGCCAGGCCGACCGGGTGCTGGCGGACGTGGCCGCCCTCACGCGCCACCCCGGCACCGCCGGCCTCCTGAACCTCCTGGTGCTGGCCTGGTCCGTGTCGCCCCTGGTCACGGCCCTGCGCGAGATCGTCCGGGGCATCTTCAAGGAGCGGGAGACCCGCTCCCTGTGGCTGGTCAAACTCATGGACCTGGCCGGGGGCGTCGCCTCCCTCACGGCCCTGGCCGCCCTGGCCGGCGCGGGCGTCTTCCTCCACTTCCTCAACGCCTCCCTCCTGGGCTCCCGGGGCATCTCCCTGGGCCTGCCCCTGCCCTTCGCGGTGAGCACCGCCCTGGTTATGGGCCTGATGACCGTGTACGCCCCCAGGGACACCAAGCGGGGCCACCTGCTGGCCGGGGCCCTGACCACCACGACCCTGTGGTTCCTGCTGCGCCCGGGCTTCACCTGGTTCCTCACCATCGACCAGAGCTACGGGGTGGCCTTCGGTTCATTCAAGTCCCTGTTCCTCATCGTGATCTGGATCTACGTGTCCATGGCCATGCTGCTCCTGGGGGTGGAGGTGGCCGCGGCCTGCCACCGGGGCGACGCGGTGGCCATCAAGCGCCTCATGGAAGGCAAGGCCCGCCGCGGCTACCCCGGCCACCGCCACCTGCTCCTGGAGGCCCCCGAAGGCCACGTCTTCTTCCGGGAGGGTGAGCCCGGGGTGGAGATGTTCTACCTGCTCGCGGGCACCGTGCGCATCCTCAAGGGGGACCGGGAGATCGCTCGCATCGGCCCCGGCGGCTTCCTGGGCGAGATGACCTTCCTGCTGGGCCTGGACCGTTCGGCCACGGCCATCGCCGCCGAACCCACCCAGTGCGTGGTGATCCACGCCCGGAACTTCGCGGTGCTCCTGCGGGAGTTCCCGGACACGGTGCGGGAGATGCTGGTGGGCATGGCCACGCGGCTTCGCGCCACCAGCGGGAAGTCCACGGGGGCGCCCACCCCCGACGAGGTCATCGCCCTTTCGTGAGCCTCAGCCGGGCGTGGCCATGCCCAGGAGCCCCAGGACCGCCGTGAACGCCTCCGGCACGGGCGCCTTCAGGTCCAGGCGCCTTCCGTCCGCGGGGTGGTCCAGGGACAGCTTCCAAGCGTGGAGCATGGGGTGGGGGCACGCGAAGTGGCGCTTGTCGGCGTCGAGCCAGGCGCTGGCCCCGCCGTACACGGGATCCCCCAGGATGGGCGCGCCCAGGTGGGACAGGTGCAGGCGGATCTGGTGGGTCCGCCCCGTGAGCAGCTCGCATTCCACCAGGGCCAGGCCGCAGGCCTTGGCCAGGACCCGCACCCGGGTCTGGCTGGGACGGCCCGAGGCGTTGACCGTCATCTTGAGGCGGTCCACCCGGTGGCGGGCGATGGGCTCGTCCACGAGGATGCTGCCGGCCTCGGGCAGCTTCCGGCTCATGCGCACCACCGCCAGGTAGCGCTTCTCCACCGAGCGCTCCTTGAACTGGGCCTGCAGGGCGGCCTGGGTGGGCTGGTCCTTGGCCATGGCCAGGCAGCCCGTGGTGTACCGGTCCAGGCGGTGCACGAGGCCGGGCCAGAGCGGCGCGGGGATCTCGTCCTCGCCCTCCTCGGGCAGTTCCCCCACGGGGGCCATGGCCGCGTGGAGGCGCCCCAGCAGGGCGTTCAGCACCGTGCCCCCGGCGTGGCCGGGGCCGGGGTGCACCACCATGCCCGCGGGCTTGTCGATGATCCAGAGGTGCTCGTCCTCGAACAGGGTGGGCAGGTCGATGGCCTCGGGCTCCAGCAGGAGCGCCGGGGGCACCAGGTCCGGCAGGACGGTCTCCACCGTCGCGCCGCTGCGCACGCGGGTGCCGCCCTTGGTGACCACGGCGCCGTTGATCGTGACGTTGCCGGCCCGCACCCACGCGTCCCAGCGGGAGCGCGCGATCTCGGGATGGATCTCGGCGAGGAACCGGTCCAGGCGCGGAGCCCCGGCGGGAAGGAAGTGGGAGATGGGTTCGCTCATGACGCCGCCTCGGGTCGGGGGGATCTCGAATACCAGAACCAGAGGAAGGCGCCGAAGGCCACGAAGACCAGTGCCGTGAGCCTGCCGGTGGAAAGCCAGGGGATGCCCATCAGGAAGCCCCGGTCAAGGTCCGCGCGCCAGATCTCGGTCACGATGCGCCCGATGCCCTCCAGGATGAAATAGAGGGCCCCCACCTGCCCGGCGAAGCGCCGCCGGCGGCCCGCGAAGAGCAGGATGCCCATGACGGCCGCGTTGGCGGCGAGGGTGTAGAGCTGGACCGGGTGCACCGGGACGTTCAGGGGCGTGCCCGACAGCCACTGGGCGTCGGGGTTGGTGAAGGTCACGGCCCAGGGGAGGTGGCACTCCGTGCCGTAGCAGCAGCCCGCGGAAAAGCATCCCATGCGCCCGATGGCCTGGCCCAGGGCCACCGCCGGCGTCAGGGCGTCCAGGGTCGCCGCCAGGGGCAGCTTGAGCTTGCGCATGCGCCAGAAGAACACGGCGAGGCCGCCGATGACGCCGCCGTGGATGGCGCCGCCGGCCCGGAGGTAGCCCAGGTCGAGGATCTGCGCAGGGGGCACGCCGCTGGCCAGGTCCACGATGATCATCAGGGCCTTGGAGCCGATGATCCCGCCCAGGAGCAGCGAGATGGCCAGGTCCGCGATGCGATCGGCGGGAATGGCGTCCCTGCGCGCCAGCCGCTGGGCCAGGGCCAGCGCCAGGAAGAACCCCACCGTGAGGATGAGCCCGTAGGTCCCCACGGGAAAGCTTCCGATCTTGAACAGGATTGGGTGCATCTTAGTCCTTGGGCAGGGGGCGCAGCCGGGCCGGGGGAAGGTCCAGGGCGGCGATGTCGAAGCTGATGATCTCACCGTAGGGGCGCAGGAGCGGCATGAGCCCGTCCGTGATGGCGGGCCGGAACTTCGCGTGGAACTCCTGGGCGAGCGGGGCCCGGGAGCGGCCCCGCACGTGGAACTCCCGCGCGGGCCCGTTGCGCACTTCCTCGAGGGAGGCGCCCTCCAGGTGGGCGTCCAGGATTCCCATGACCTTGGCCCTCACGTCGGCCGGCAGGGGCCCGTGGTCCACCGGGCCCTGGGGCAGGCCCGCGGCATGGCGCAGGTGCAGCCCCGCCGGCACGGCGGCGGCCAGGACCAGGACGCCCAGGACCGCGGCGGACCGGCCCCAGCGCCGCTCGCGGCGGCGTTCAGGATCAGGGGGTGGGCTTTCCAGCGAGGGCATGGGCTTCCTGGGAACGGGCGAAGGGTTGGGGAGGGCCACGGGAGGCCCGGCAGGGGAGGGCGATGCCCGCTGGAAGTATAGATCATACTTCCTGCGGGCCCGCCCACGATAGGCGGGCCTCCGGGGCTACCCCAGCACCTGGAAGCTGGAGCCCGCCGCGAGGCTGCGGATGGTGGGCACGGGCCCGGGCTCCAGCCCCTGGATCCGCAGGTCCACGGGCATTCCCAGGGCCTTGAGGTCGTCCTCCATTCCCGCCCGGGCGGCCTGGAGCGCCTCGGGGTGCTGCGCCCAGACCCGCACCTGGAGCCCTCCGGCCCCCTTGGCGATGCCCAGCCGCGTCTCCCCGAGCCGGGAGAAGCTCAAGCCCAGGAGCACGCGCGTGGTGGCGCCCTCGGGGTTGCCGCGGCCCTGGCCCCGGGCGTCGGACTCCACCCACATCTGCAAGGGGGCCTGGGGCGCCCAGGGCAGCGGGAGTTCGAAGAAGGCGGTGCCCTCCCGGGCCTGGGCCGCGTGGAACGGCGCCTCCCGGGGCGAGACGCCCGGATCGGAAAGGGCCTTCACCCCCGCCTTCATCCAGGCCTCCCACGTTTCCGGCGCCCCGGGCAGGGTGGCCTCGGGCACCTGGGCCCGCATGAGCCCGCGCAGCAGCTGCGACACCGCGTCCCCCTGCTTCTGGGGCACGTCCGCCCTGCGCGCCAGCCCGGCCTGCACCCGCGCCGCGGCCTCCTGGACCACCGCCGCATCCGCCCCGCCGCCCCGCATCAGGGCGCGCAGCGCCTGCACCTGCGCCTCGGGCAGATCCCGGAGGACCGCCCGGAGCGCCTCCGGGGCCCCGGGCAGCCGGGCCTGCACCAGGGCCACGAGGTCCTGGATCGACGCCACCGCACTCCCCTCCGGCCGGGCCACCCCCAGGGCCCCGGATTCCAGGAGGGTTGCGACGGCGCCGGGCACCGCCCCCGCATCGGCCGACGGAACGGAGGGTTGCCCCGCCGACGGCGGACCCCCACCCGGAGACGCACCCACCGGGACCGGTGTCGGGCTACCCGTCGGGCCATCCGTTGGGGTTCCTGGCCGTACCTCCCCCTGGGCTCCCGGCAGGCCGGTCGATGGAATTCCCGTCTGCCCAGGGGCTGGGGTTCCGGGTTGCGCCGCCGCCGGGCCCTGGGCGTGTCCTGCTGCTTGGCCTGCTGCCTGTCCTACTGCTTGGCCTCCCGCTTGTCCGGTCGCCGGACTTTCAGCTTGGCCCGCCGCCGGACTCTGGGTTTGTCCCGCCGCTTGGCCTCCGGCTTGCCCCACCGTCTGACTTCCCCCTTGGCCTGTGGACGGGCTTCCGGCCTGCCCCGGGCCTTGGTTTACGGCTTGCACGTTAGCTTGGTCTCCCCCTTGTGCGGTTAGCTGGCTTCCTGCTTGCCCCGCCGCCGGGGTCCCGGGTTGCCCCGCCGCCGGGGTTCCAGGTTGTCCCGCAGCCTGGCTTCCCGGCTGCCCTGTAACGGGGTATCCCAGCGACCCAGCAGCTTGGCTTCCGGGCTGCCCTGCGGCCTGGGGTGCCGCTTGGTTGGTTGTCTGGGTTCCCGCCGCTTCGGCCGTTTGGGCACCCCCCTGTCCGGGTCCCGGGGTCCCCCCCGGCCCGGCGGTGGGGGTTCCCGGCTGCCCCGCGGGTTGCGACCCCGGGGGGAGGTTCGCGGCGGATCCGGATCCCTGCGGGGGGGCCGAAACGGGCGCCTGACCGGACGGATCCGCGGGCAGGGCGCCGCCCAGGAGGCGGAAGAGCTGAACCAGGGGTTCCAGCTCGGGGGGCGGCTCGGGCTGGGTGAGTCGGGTCTGGAGGAGCAGGGCCTCGCCCTGGAGGAGCGGGGCCAGAATGGCGGGGGGGGCGGGGGGCTGGGCCTGGAGGGTCTGGAGGCGGAGGTTGCCGCCGTCCGCGGCCGTGACGCGCACCAGGAGCTGGGTGCCCTCGGGATAGGGGAAATCGCCCTGGGCGGTGAGGATCTGGCCGGACGGCAGGGTGAACTGGAGGCCGGAAGGGGTCTGTCCCTGGAAACGGAGGTTCACGTCCTGGCCCACGAGGGCGTTGAGGACGGCCTGGGGGGCCGCCGGCAGGTCCGGCAACGGCTTGGCCGCCTGAACGGCGTTCAGGAAGGCGGTGACGGCGGTCTGGACGGGGTCCATGGTCAGATCTGGAAGTGCCTGCGCAGGATGCCGGCCATGTCCTGGAGGGGGGCGACCTGGTCCACGCAGCCCTTCTCGAAGGCGGCCCGGGGCATGCCGTACACCACGCAGGACTCCTCGGCCTCGGCCAGGGTGTGGGCGCCCTTGGCCTTGAGCGACACCATGCCGCGGGCGCCGTCGCTGCCCATGCCCGTGAGGATCATGGCCATCACCTGGCGGGTGCAGTGGTCGGCGATGCTCTGGAAGAGCACGTCCACGCTGGGGCGGTGGAGGGTGGAGGCGGGCTCCGCGCTGAGCTCGATGAAGCCGCCCAGGCCCCGCTGGCGGTAGAGCATGTGGTGGCCTCCGGGGGCGATGTAGACCACGCCGGGCCGGGCCGTCTCGCCGTGCTCGGCCTCCTTGACCTCCACCTGGCACAGGCCGTTGAGGCGCTCGGCGAAGGCCCGGGTGAAGGTTCCGGGCATGTGCTGGACGATGAGGCAGGGGACGGGGAGCGTCCGGGGAATGTTGGGCAGCAGGTCCTGGAGGGCCTTGGGGCCGCCGGTGGAGCACCCGATGGCCAGCAGTTCCGCCATGGGACCGCTGATGCCCCCCACCCGGCCCACGTGGGCGGCCGGCGCGGCGGGGGTGGGCGCGGGGAACGCCGGGACCCCGGGCCGCGGCGGGGGCGCGGGGGGCCGCACCTTCTGGAACCGGGGGCTCCGGGCGAGCTTGCGCACCTTCTCCTGCAGGTCCTGCTGGATCTGCAGGATGCTGGAGCTGGCCAGGCTGCTCTCCTTGGGGATGAAGTCCAGGGCGCCCAGGGCCAGGGCGTCCAGCGTGGCGGCGGCGCCTTCCTGGGTGAGGCTGGAGACCATGAGCACGGCCCGGGGCATCTCGGCCATGATCCGCCGGAGGCAGCCCAGGCCGTCCAGCCGGGGCATCTCCACGTCCAGGGTGACGATGTCGGGGTTGAGCTGGGGGATCTTCTCGAGGGCGTCCAGGCCGTCGCGGGCCGAGCCCACCACGGCGATGTCGGGCGCCTGGAGCATGCGCTCGAGAGCCTTCCGCATGAAGGGGCTGTCGTCCACGATCAGGACGCGGATGGGGTCCATGGCATTCAATCCTGGAAGGCGAGTTTCACGAAGGTGACGGCGTGCTCGAGCTCGTCGTCGATGCTGAAGGTAAGGCGCTCCGCGTCGAAATCCCCACTGCCGAAGACCACGGGATAGCCGGGCTGCTCCTCCAGGGCGAACATCAGGGTCTCGTCGGCGGGCCCGTTGGGGATGCGGGTCCGCACCAGCAGGTCGGCGATCTGCACCAGGGCCGGCAGGAAGTCCGTGGGGTGATCCTGGTGATGGTCCCGGATGGCGGTGACCATGGCCGCCGGGAAGCTCCAGTGCTCGGCCACCATGGCCCCCACCTCGGCGTGGGTGATGCCCAGGGTGCCGAACTCCGCGTCGAGGCAGGCGTCGCCGCGCTCGATGGCGAGCACCACGGGGCCGTACTCGTCGGTGAAGCAGCGGTCCAGGGCGATCTTGCCGATGTCGTGCAGGAGGCCCGCGAGGTAGGCGGACTCGTCCATGTGGTTCATGCGGATGAGCCGGCAGATGCCCTTGGACACCAGTCCCACCGCCACGCTGTGCTGCCAGAGGCGGAAGGGGTCCAGGTGGTTGGTGCCGCGGAAGCTCCGGATGATGGCGGCGGTGCGGCCCAGGTTGAGCAGGGCCTCGAAGCCCAGGCGCATCACGGCGGTGCGCAGGTCCATGACCCGCTGGTCGCCGGCGTACATGACCGAGTTGGCCAGGCGCAGCATGGTGGCCGACAGGGCCGGGTCCTTGGCCAGGATGTTCAGGATCCGGTCCACGCTGCAGCGGTCGTCCGCGACCGCCTGGCCCAGCGACACCACCGTGGTGGGAAGGCTGGGGAGGGTCCTGACCCTCGTGCGGACGAGATCGGAGGTGATCATGGTCAGAAATCCCGGATGAGGTTCTTGTCGGTCTCGAGGGCCTCCACGACCTGCAGCTGGTAGGCCTCCATCTCCTCGGGGGAGATGACGAGGAGCTCCATGGCCTGCCGGGTGCTGCGGGCGAGGGATTCGGGGCGGCCCAGGCCGGACTTGCGGTCCAGGGCCATCTGGTTGCCCAGGGCGACGAAGGCGGTGAGCGCCTGGTCCTCGTCCGGGGCCTGGCGGGGGTCGTGGTGCCAGCGCACCGTGTGCACCATGCTCGCCGGAAGGTTCCAGGAGATCAGCAGGGCCTCGCCCACCATGGTGTGGTCGAAGCCGAAGAGGTCCAGCTCCGACTCCAGGCAGTCCGCCTCGCCGTTGTAGATGCTGCGCACCAGCGCCGAGTAGCGGTCGGTGAACTTGATGCCCATGACGGACTTGCCGATGTCGTGCATGAGGCCGCCCAGGAAGGCCTCCTCCACCCGCGGGCTCCGGAAGGCCTTGGCGTACGCGCGCCCCGCCATGGCCGTGACCAGGGCGTGCTCCCAGAGCACCCGCTCCTGGAGACCCGTGCCTCCGCGGCTGTAGAGGTTCTTGGCGCTGGAGGCGATGACGACGCTCTTGATGGTGGAAAAGCCCAGGGTCATGATCGCCTGGGTGAGGGTCTTGACCTCGCGCACCATGCCGAACATGGCCGAGTTGGCGATCTTCAGGATCTGGGTCGTGAGGGCCACGTCCGAGGCGATGACCCGCCGGAGTTCGTCGGTGGTGGAATCCGGATCCGCGGCCAGGCGGAGCACCTGGGCGGCCACCTGCGGAAGCGGGGGCAGGTCGCCGAGGTTCGAGATCAGTTCCTGGGGTGTGATGGGCATCTTGGTGAACCCTCCTGGTCAGCGCTTCCGGTAGCCCATGGCCTTGCTGAAGTGAAGCAGCTCGAAGCCTACGTTGAAAGAGTGGATGGATTCGCTGTGCCCCACAAGGAGAAAAGACCTGGGCTGAAGGACCTCGTGGAATCCCTTGATCACCTTGCTCTTGACCGCCTCGTCGAAGTAGATCAGGACGTTGCGGCAGAAGATGATGTCAAAGATCCCCAAGGTCTTGTAGTTGGCGTAATCCACCAGATTGAAGTTCCTGAAGCTGATGAGCTGCTGGAGCTCGGGCTTCACGAGGAAGTTGTCAGGCCCCTGCTGGTTGAAGTGCTGCTTGATCTGCACGGGGGTGAGGTTGCGCAGGGTGTAGTTGCCGTAGCTCCCTTCCCGGGCCATGGCCAGCACCTTCTCCGAGATGTCGGTGGCGATGATCTCCACCTGCATGCCCCGCAGGAGCGCGTCCCGGGCCTCGACGCAGATCATGGCCAGGGTGTAGGGCTCCTCCCCGGAGGAGCAGGCCGCGGACCAGATCCTCAGCCGGTTGGCCCCGCGCGCCTTGGCCAGGGACACCGCCTCGGGCAGGACGATCTTCTGGAAGGCCTCGATCTGAGGGGGATTCCGCCAGAAGCTGGTCTCGTTGGTGGTGATCTCGTTGAAGAGCTGCTTGAGCTCCTCCTTCCCGGCATGGCCCTGCAGGTGCCCCAGGTAGTCCCGGTGGCTGCCCAGGTTCAGGTCCTGGATCCGCCGGTTCAGGCGGTTCTCCAGGAAGTACTGCTTGGACTCGTTGAAGAAGATCCCCGTCCTGGCGTAGATGAACTCCCGCACCGCCAGGAAGTCCTGGGCACTCATCGGCTGGTTGGCGGGAAGGGCGGTCATCTACGGTTCCGGGTGGGGGTCGGGATGGTGTCTTATCATGCGGGATCGGCTGGATTGGCAAAAGGCATTAATCGCGGTCACCTTTCTTCTCGAGAATCACCACCGCGAAGGAGATCCCCCCGTCGTGGGTGACGCTGCCGTGGATGGGCCCGACGCCCCTTTCCTGGATCATCCGGGCCAATTCCCCCTCGGCCCAAAGCCTTCCGTCCAGGAACCGCAGCTGTTTCCAGGACCAGCCGTCCAGCCCAATGCCCAGGGCCTTGCCGAAGGCCTCCCGCAGGGCCCACCTTCCCGCCGCCCGTTCCGGCAGGCGCTGCCGGTTCCCCCCCAGGAGGTAGTCGGCCTCCTCCTGGCAGAGGACCCGCCTGAGGGCCTTTTCCCCGAAGCGGTCCAGGAGGTGGGCCCACCGCGCGGCGGGACAGATGTCGGTGCCCATGCCCAGGATCATTGCGTCGCCTCGAGGTCAAGAATAAACCACTTATCACACCCGTGATGCCCCGTGCCCCCCATGGGGGCGCACACCGGCCGGAACCCGACCCGCGCATAGAGCCGCATGGCCGCATCCATTCCCGTGAGCGTCTCCAGGTAGCAGGACCGGTACCCCAGTTCCCGGGCCTTCGCCAGGCACATCCGCATCATGCGCTCCCCCTGGCCGCGGCCCCGGGCCGAGGGCAGGAAGTACATCTTCCGCAGCTCGCAGATTCCCGGGGGCCCGTTCTCCAGGGCGGCCACCCCGGCTCCCCCGACGACCCTGCCCTCCTCCTCCAGGACGAAGTAGGCGGCGCCGGGCTGGGCGTAGGCGCGGGACATGTGGTCCACTTCCGGGTCGTGGAGCGCGAAGCCGGGGCCGTCCGCGCCGAATTCGGGCATGACGGCCCGGATGATGGAGGCAACGGCCCCGTCGTCGGCCGCGCAGATGGGTCGGATCACGGATTGGGTAAACATCGGGGCTCCGGTCTACATCATGACAAGGGTGGCATCCAATTGTGACCCCCTGCACTGGTGGCACGTTTGATACTTCAGCGTCGAGTTGGCTAGACCCCTTAATTTTCAGCACGTCCACCCGCCCTGAGGAGTGTGCAAATGGCTCAGCTTAAGGAAAGACCCAAACCGTTCCTCTTGCCGGACTACTGCAAGGGCTGCGGCAGGTGCATCAGCGCCTGCGCGAAGCACTGCATCAGCTTCGACAAGGAGATCGACGCCGCCACGGGCTACGTTCCGGTGGTCATCGATCTGGAGGCCTGCAACGCGTGCGGCCTTTGCATGGAAGCCTGCCCGGAACCCTACGGCCTTCGCGGAACCCCCGAGGACGTCGATTTCGAGCTCCAGGACCCCGCCAAGCTCTTCGGCAGCAAGAAGCCCCGGCCCGAGCCCAAGGTCGTGCCGGACACCCTGATCCCCCTGCCCCGCACCGAGCCCCTGGTCATCAAGGGCAACTACGCCTCGGCCCTGGGCGCCCTGATCGCGGGCTGCCGCCACGTCTTCGGCTACCCCATCACCCCCTCCACCGAAGGCGCCGAGCTCATGGCCAAGCTCCTTCCCAAGCTGGACGGCACCTTCCTGCAGGCCGTGAGCGAAGTGGCCACGGTCAACCACATGTATGGCTCCGGCGGCGCCGGCTACCCCTGCATGACCTTCACCTCGTCCCCGGGCTTCAGCCTCATGCTCGAAGGCGTCTCCTACATGATCGGCGCCGAAGTTCCCGGCGTCTTCGTGAACGTCATGCGCGGCGGCCCGGGCCTGGGCAACATCGCCCCCGAGCAGTCCGACGTCAAGCTGGCCTGCCGCGGCCTCGGGCACGGCAACACCCACGCCATCGCCCTCATGCCGAGCACCCCCCAGGAGATGCTCGACCTGACCATGCTCGCCTTCGAACTCACCTTCAAGTACCGCAACCCCGTGATCATCCTGGGCGACGGCTACCTGGGCCAGATGACCGGCAAGGTCAACCTGCCCTCCGCCATGATCAAGCCCGGCATCCCCACCTGGGCCGTGAACGGCGACCCCGACCACCGCGGCAACCTGATCAGCTCCATCTATCTCAGCGAGCAGGATCTTGAGCAGCACAACATCTACCTGAACGACAAGTACCGCCGGATGGAGGAGAACGAGAGCCGCAGCGAGTCCTTCATGACCGAGGACGCCGAAATCCTCATCATCGCCACCAACACCCCCGCCCGCGCCTCCAAGGGCGCCGTGCAGGACCTGCGCAGGCAGGGCATCAAGGCCGGCCTGTTCCGTCCC
This sequence comes from Mesoterricola sp. MK458, assembly GCF_055384935.1. Lineage (NCBI taxonomy): Bacteria > Pseudomonadati > Acidobacteriota > Holophagae > Holophagales > Holophagaceae > Mesoterricola > Mesoterricola sp. MK458. The sequence continues at coordinate 4,669,066 of NZ_AP045075.1, read as the reverse complement.
ATCACCGTGTGGCCCTTCCCGGTCAAGCAGCTCGTCAAGGACCTGGCCGGCGTCAAGAACGTTGTCGTGGTGGAAGCCAGCAACGGCCAGCTCGAGGATGAGATCCGGCTGGCGCTCTCCAAGGCCGGCGTCACCCAGCTCCCCGTCATGTCCCACGTCCGGCACTTCGGGGGCATGCTGCCCCAGCAGACCGAGGTCCTTGCCCACGTCAAAGCCATCATGGCGAAGGAGGTCCGCTGATGTCCGTCTTCTACGACAAGTTCGAGCGTCATTCCCAGGGCGCGGGCCTCAAGGGCAACTCCACCCACTACTGCCCCGGCTGCGGCCACGGCCTGGCCCACAAGTACCTCGCCGAGGCCATCGAGGAGCTGGGCATCCAGGACAACACCGTGCTGGTGTCGCCCGTGGGCTGCTCCGTGTTCGCCTACTACTACTTCGATGTGGGCAACACCCAGGCCGCCCACGGGCGCGCCGCGGCCGTGGCCCTGGGCCACAAGCTCAGCAACCCCGAGGCCAACGTCATCAGCTACCAGGGTGACGGCGACCTGGCCTCCATCGGCCTGGCCGAGACCGTCTCCGCCGCGCAGCTGGGCGCCCCCATCACCGTCATCTTCATCAACAACGCCATCTACGGCATGACCGGTGGCCAGATGGCCCCCACGAGCCTCATGGGCCAGTCCACCGCCACGAGCCCCGACGGACGGAGCATGTACAACGGCCAGCCCATGCGCATGGCCGAAGTCATCGCCGGCCTGGACGGCCCGGTGTACGTGGAGCGCGTGGCGCTCTTCGACGCCAAGAACCGGCGCAACGCCAAGAAGGCCATCAAGAAGGCCGTGCAGTGCCAGGTCGAGGGCCGCGGCTACGCCTTCGTGGAAGTGCTGGCCGAGTGCCCCACCCACCTCAAGATGAGCCCCGAGGACACCGAGAAGTGGGTCAAGGAGTGCATGGTGCCCATCTACCCGCTGGGCGTGAAGAAGGACCTGGCCACCGAGAGCTGGTGGAAGCGCCCCGCCCCGAACTTCGAGGCCGACGCCTTCCTCCACGCAGCGGGCGCCACCAGCGAAGCCCCCGTGCGCCACTGCGAGGCCTTCCCCACCCACCTGAACCCCACGGACATCTCCCTGAAGCTGGCCGGTTCCGGCGGCGACGGCGCCCAGACCGCGGCCATGCTCATCGCGCGCGCGGCCATCAACGAGGGCTTCGACGCCACGCACATCCCCAGCTACGGCCCCGAGAGCCGCGGCGGCACGTCCTACGCCGACGTGCATGTGGCCAAGGACGAGGTGCTCAACCCCGCCAGCCCGCACCCGGACGTGCTCATCGCGTTCAACGCCCCCAGCCTGGCCAAGTTCGGCCCCACCGTCGTCAAGGGCGGCACCATCATCTACGACAGCTCCATCGTCAAGGATGTCCCCCCGGGCATCGACCCCGGCGTCAAGGTGGTGGGCGTGCCCTTCACCGAGATCGCCGTGGACCTGGGCAAGGCCGTGGTGAAGAACATCGTGGCCCTGGGCGCCCTCCAGGCCGCCACCGGCATCTTCCCCAAGGCGACCCTCGTCGGCGCCATCGGCCAGATGCTCAAGGACAAGTGCGCCCTGATCCCCCTCAACGAGGAAGCCTTCGCCTGGGGCGTCAAGGCCGTGGAAGAACTGGGCAAGTAGCCCGCAAGCACCCCCGGGGGGCGCGGCCGGATTTCCCGCCCGCGCCCCCCTTCCCTTTCCGGAGCGCCCCGTGTCCGAACCCATCCGCCTCACCGCCTCCGAACTCCGAATGATCACGACCCTCCGGGACATGCCCGAGAGCCCCCTGCGCACCCGGGTGGAACGGCTGCTGGAGGACCTCCTGGCCTTCGCCCGGAACCCCCGCTGCCACGAACTCCAGGCCGACGGCGTCCCCTGCGCGGACCCCGGATCCGACTGCGACCAGTGCCGGGTGGTGCTGGACATGCTGGAAGCCATCGGGAAGCGCCTCCCGCGGGACTAATCCGCCCCTGAATTCGGCCGCTTCGCCCCATGGGGGCTTGTGGACACGCGGATTGGCCACCACCATGGAGGCATGTTCAGAAAGCCTGTGCACGCGTTCATGTACGCCGGCATCTGGGTCCTCATGGGCCTCTACTACACGACTTGGGACATGCTGGCCTACCACATGTCCTTCCTGTCCGTCCTGCCCATGAACCTCCTGCAGAACGCGGTGTGGGCCCTGGAAGGCCTCCTCATCATCCGCATCGCCCGGCGCTTTCCCATCCGGTCCTTCTCCCTGCGGGGGCTTCCGGCCTGGATCATCAACCTGGGGTCGGGCTTCGTCCTGGCCTGCGTGGGGCTGGGCATCGCCTGGCTCATCTCCCTGGCCTTCCAGGAGCCGGCGATGCGCGCCAAGACCCTCCAGTGGCCCGGCGCGAACCTCCTGCGGTTCTTCTTCACCTACCTCCATTCCACCCTCCTCCTCATGTGGGCCGTGCTGGGAGGCTTCCACGGATTCCTCCTCTACAACGGGCTCAAGGCCCGGGAGCTGGAGGCGGCCCAGCTGGAGGCCTCGCTCACCCTGGCCCGGAACCAGATGCTCCTGGCCCAGTTCCAGCCCCACTTCCTCTTCAACGCCCTCAACTCCATCTCCGCCCTCATCCATGTGGACCCCCTGGCCGCGGACCGCATGGTGGCCAGGCTCGGGGACCTCCTGCGCCTCAACCTGGACGCCGAGGCCTCCCAGGAGCTCCCCCTGGAGAAGGAGATGGCCCTGGTGGACGCCTTCCTGGCCATCGAGAAGGTGCGCTTCCAGGACCGGCTGGAGGTGGAGGTGGACATCCCCGCCGACCTGGCCCGGGTACCGGTGCCCAAGTTCCTCCTGCAGCCCCTGGTGGAGAACGCCCTGAAGCACGGCCTGGCCCCGCGGGCCCGGCCCGGCAAGCTCACCATCCGGGCCCGGAAGGAGGCGCCCTGGCTGATCCTGGAGGTGCAGGACAACGGGGCGGGCTTCGAAGGCAACCGCGAAGGGGTGGGCCTGCGAAATACCCGGGCCAGGCTACTAATGCTTTATCACGAAAATCACCAACTGGAGATATTCTCCGTCCTGGATAAGGGGACCCGCGTCGTCGTGCGTATACCCCTTCATTGATCCCGAAGGCGGCCACGAAGATGATCCGGTCCCTGATAGTCGATGACGAGATGCTGGCCCGCCAGCGTCTGCGCCGGCTCCTGGAGGACCACCCGGACATCGAGGTGGCCGGCGAATGCGCCAACGGCCTCGAGGCGGTGCGGGACCTGGAGGCCCTGCGCCCCGACCTGGTCTTCCTGGACATCCAGATGCCCGAACTGGACGGCTTCGGCGTCATCGAGGAGGTGGGCCCCGACCGGATGCCCCCCACCCTCTTCGTCACCGCCTACGACCAGTTCGCCCTGAAGGCCTTCGAGGTCCACGCCCTGGACTACCTCCTCAAGCCCTTCGACCCCGAGCGGTTCGCCGCGGCCCTGGCCCGGGTGCGCACCTGGATCCAGGGCAGCCCGCGCCCGTCCCTGGAGCCCATGCTCAAGCAGGTCCAGGCCGACCGCCCCCCTCCGGACCGCCTCCTCATCAAGGAGGGCACCCGCTACGCCTTCGTGCGCCCCGCCGCCATCCAGTGGGTGGAGGCCGAGGACAACTACGTCCGGCTTCACGTGGAGGGCACCAGCCACCTGGTGCGCCAGACCATGGGCGGCATGCTGGACAAGCTCAGCCCCAACCGCTTCCGCCGCATCCACCGCTCGGCCATCGTCAACCTCGACTTCATCAAGCACCTGGAGCCGTGGACCGGGGGGGACTACCTGGTCACGATGAAGGACGGCAGCCAGCTGACCATGAGCCGGACCTACCGGAACCAGCTGGGGGAGTGGCTCTGACCCCGTCAGGGGATCGTCGAGGAGGAACTGGAGCTGCTCGTGCTGGATGAGGAATCGTCCCGCGAGGAGGAGGCTCCCCGGGGCATGGGACCCGGGAACACCGCCGAAAGGTCCATCCGGAAGAGCTCGTGCCGGGAGGCAAGAATGCACTGCCCGTCCGCGTTGAGGGCGAATTCCGCCAGATCCCAGCCGACGGTCGCGCATTCGGAAGCGGGCCGCTGGCAGAAGAGGCGGAGAGGGCCTTCCCGCCAGGTTCCGCGCTCCGAGACGTCGACCAGCGTCTCCATGACCCGGGTATCGCGATTGTAGACGTAGATGGCAGAAAGCATCGGATCCATGATGAACAGGGACCTCCCGGACACATGCAATCCGTAGGGCACAGACCGGAAGCAACTGGTGCCCGGCGTCATGACCAGGGGATGGTCTTCCACGGGATTGACGGTGCACCGGTCCGCCCCTCCCAGGATCGTGTCGACCCTCAACCCCTCCTTCGTCTGGTGCACCCGCCGCACCGTGTAGAGGTCCGCGACGAAGAGCTCGCCGGTGGCGGGATCCAGCGCCAGGTCGGACAGACCCCTGAAGGTCACCTGGTTGGCCAGGCCGTCCGCCTCGGGCTGGCTGGGCGATGGCAGGTGGGCCGAAGGCCGGCCCGCGTACAGGGAAACCTCGCCCGTGGTGTCCAGCCGGCGGATGACCCGGCTGGTAACATCGCAGAAGTAGAGGGTTCCGTCCCGGTCCATGGCCATGCCGTGGACACCTCCGATGCGGGCCTCCGTACCCTTGCCCTCCCGGTAGACCGTGGGGTGCATCGGGTCGGCATCCGGACCCCCGGCCAGGGTGCGAACGGTCCCATCCAGCTCCATGGACCGGATGAGGGTGCCCGGCGAGCCCTTCATTCGCTCGGTGAACACCAGCCGGTGCGGATTGTCCGGGTGGCTGTCCCGGGGCCGGGTGATGAAGGTGGTGACCTCGTTCATCCAGGCGGGCACCGGGACGATCAGGCCTTGGGGGGAGACGGCCATGGCGTTCCGCCGCCACGGGTTGCCGTCCGTGACGAGCCAGGTGCCATCCAGGGCGCCCAGGCCCGTCCCCGGCTCGATGAACCGGACCTGGCCCACGTCCTGGAACAGGAACCCGCTCCCGGTCATGGGGTTGGCCCCCGGCGTGAAGCGCGACAGGGTGGGAACGGCGAAGAGATAGTCCGGCCCCAGGACGGCCGGGAGGACCACGTCGGCCAGCAGTTCTGGAAAGCCAGGAATCACCGGCCGGACCACGATCTGGTGGATCGCATTGGACCCCGGATGGGCCCGGTCGCTCACCTGAATCCTCACGGTTACCGGCTTGACGGTGACCACCGGGGCCTGGAAGCTGGCCTTCCCGTCCGGTCCTGGCTGGATCTGGCCACCCCCCGACAGGATGGCCCATTCCCAGGCGGGGTTCGTGCCGGGTTCCGCCGGATGGGCGCGGAGGGTAAGGCTTTTGCCGGATTCAACATGTGCCTTGGAGGCGGAGATCCGCACCTGGGCCTGGAGGAATGGGGCAGCCAGCACGAGGGCCGGGACGAGAAGGGCCAAGGAACGGTGGCGAGAGGACATGGGACTCCAGGAAAACCAATTAGCCACTCATTGAATACGCGCTTGACCTGGAAGGTTCCTTCGGAAAATCCGGCGGACCGTCGACTACGGTAGTCCGATCGTCCTTTCGTGCGGCCTTGCGGAGCTGGCTCGGTGGGACGGTGTGCGCGTCGCCGATGACGGACGGAGCACCTTCTGCGAGGTCCCTGGGGACGTCCTTCCACCGGGGCAAAGGGGGGCTGGGAGATTTCTCGTTTGCGAGGGAGGCCGCTTGGAGATCCGCCAGCTCGGGCGAGGAGTCGGCCGGGGATGAAAAAGGATGACAAGCTGGCATCCCAGACATGAATCGCAAGTCATGCTCGCTGCGGGGTTCAGCACGTTATGCGAGCGGGCGCCAACCGAGGTGATGGAAAAACGGAGGGATCGCTCCCTCCGTCTTTGGCTCGATTCTATGCGAACGGAATGGCCTTGGCCCCTGAAGGGCCCCTTCCCCGCGTATCCCTCAGCGGGAGGCCACCACGGATACCGTGGCCATGCCCCTTCCGTAGCTCGACACGCTGTTCACGAAGTTCGCCCGCTGGGGCAGGATCACCCCCACGGTCCCGATCATCTTGTCGGTGACCAGCAGGTTCATTCCCGTGGCCTCGCCGATGGCGAACACCGCGCCCTGGGCGATGGCCTGGGGGGTGGTGCCGATGGTGGGGATGCCCTTGTACGCGAGGCGGTTCACCACCTGGGTGGCGGCGAAGGAGCCGTCCCACACCAGGCGGTCCTTGGGCAGGAGGACCAGGTAGTCGGGCCGCACCCGGTTGGCGATGAGGGTGTAGGCCTTCTCCACGCTGGACTGGTTCCGCGTGTCCAGGACGGTGATGCGGTTCCCTTCGCCCGCGGCGAGGGCCAGGGCCTGGACCTCATCGGCGGACCGGCCGTAGTCGGCCACGACCGCCAGGTGCGTCTTGGCCGGCCAGGTGGAATGGGCGGCCTCCATGAGGGGGCCGAAATCGGTGGCGTGGACGGCGAAGCCCGCCAGGGCCATGGCCGCGATGCCGGAAATCTGAACCAAGGTGCGCATGCTACCTCCTCCTGGTGGGGACGGGATCGATCCCGTGCGCACCAAGGTTCGGGCATCCGCTCCGGAGCCCCAGGGAACTGGGGCGAACCCGGCGGGCGCCGGGGCGAAATCGCCCTAGCGCGCGGCGGACCGCAGGGCGTCCGCCTTGTCGGTGCGCTCCCAGCTGAAGCCCTCCCGGCCGAAGTGCCCGTAGGCGGCGGTCGGCAGGTAGATGGGCCGGCGCAGGTCCAGGGTCTCGATCATCGCCTTGGGCGTGCAGCTGAAGACCTCCCGCACGGCCCGGACGATGGCCGCGTCGCTCACCGCCCCGGTGCCGAAGGTCTCCACCGCGATGGACACCGGCTCGGCCACGCCGATGGCGTAGGCCAGCTGGATCTCGCAGGTGCGGGCCAGGCCGGCGGCCACGATGTTCTTGGCGATGTGGCGGCCCATGTAGGCGGCCGAGCGGTCCACCTTGGAGGGATCCTTGCCCGAGAACGCGCCGCCGCCGTGGTGCCCGGTGCCCCCGTAGGAATCCACGATGATCTTGCGGCCCGTGAGGCCCGTGTCCCCCATGGGCCCGCCGATGACGAACCGGCCGGTGGGGTTCACGTGGTAGATGGTGTCCGCGTCCAGGTACTCGGGGGGCAGGGCGGCCTGGATGACCTCCTTGATGATCCGCTCCCGGATCTCCTTGTTGCTCGCGGATTCGGCGTGCTGGGTGGAGATGACGACGGTGTGGATGCGGGCCACCCGGCGCCCGTCGTACTCCACGGTCACCTGGGACTTGCCGTCGGGCTGGAGCCATTCGATCTGACGGCTCTTGCGCACCTCGGAGAGCTTGCGGGTCAGGGCGTGGGCGAAATGGATGGGGGCCGGCATCAGTTCCGGCGTCTCGTCGGTGGCGTAGCCGAACATGAGGCCCTGGTCCCCGGCGCCGCCGGTGTCCACGCCCATGGCGATGTCCGGGCTCTGCTGGTCGAGGGTCACCATCACGGCGCAGGTGTTGCAATCGAAGCCCTTGATGCTGTGGTCGTAGCCGATGCTCCTCACGGTGTCCCGGGCGAGCTGGGCCACGGGGATGTAGCACTCCGTGGTGATCTCCCCGGCCACCAGGATCAGCCCGGTGGTCACGAGGGTCTCGCAGGCCACGCGGCTGCGCGGGTCGCCCCGCAGCGCGGCGTCCAGGACGGCATCGGAAATCTGGTCGGCAATCTTGTCGGGATGGCCTTCCGTGACGCTTTCGGAAGTGAAAAGGGCCCTGGAATCAGCTGACATGACGCCTCCCCCCGGATTGGGAGAATTATGGTAGCAGCAAAAGCCCGGTCCCCTTTCTTGCCAGCGGGCCCCGGGATGGCTATTCTGACGGGGCATAGCCACCCTGAGCCAACTCAACCATGGAGCTTTTATGAACGTCTCGCGAATAGCACGAATCCTGTTCGGAGCCCTGGCCGTCGCAATGCTGACGATTTCGCCGGCCTGCAAGAAGTCCGCCGAGGACAAGGAGATCCATGAACTCTCCGAGAAGGCGGCCGAACTGGACAAGATGAGCCAGAAGGCCAACGTGGCCGGCTCGGAACAGACCCGCAACCTGAAGGCCGCCGGCGTCAACGACATCCGTCCCAACGCCGAAACCCTGCAGCTGACGCCCGAACAGAAGAGCGCCCTGGAAGAGCGCATCAAGGCCGAGAAGAACAGCTCCTACCAGGCCCTCCTCCAGGAGGTGCTGGACAAGGACAAGGAGATCAAGGAACTCAACGAGAAGATCGCCAAGCTCCGCGCCGTGCTGCCCAAGCCCGACATCGCCAAGGAGAACGACAGCCACTACGGCCTGGCCATGCGCTTCCTCAAGCGCAAGGGCGTGGGCGAGGAGAAGGCCAAGCAGCTCATCAGCCGCGTGCTGATCATGGACAAGATGGCCGCCGGCTTCGAGGTCTACCACTACTACAACAACGGCGTGTACGGCAGCTGGGTTTCCCAGGGCAAGGCCCACATCTCCCCCACCGAGCTCCAGGCCGAGGAGAAGGCCAAGATCGAAGGCGAGCGTGACGTGGCCCAGGCCGAATCCACCCGGAAGACCGAGGAGCTCACGGACCTCACCGCCCAGAAGGCCAAGCTCGTGGCCGACATCGAGGGCCTCCAGGCCGAGAAGACCAACATGATCAAGGAGCTGGAGAGCCTGAACGCCAGCAACGAGGCCGCCAAGGCCAAGCTCAACTCCCTCCACTACGTGGTGGGCGACCGCAAGGCCCTGGAGAAGGACGGCGTCATCGTCGTTCCCATCTTCGCCAAGGACCGCGCCGGCTCCAACTGGGCCGACGGCGTGTTCACCAAGGCCCTGGACCTGCGCTCCACCGACACCATCACCATCACGGCCTCGGAAGTGGGCCTGAAGAAGATCGGGAAGGTCAGCGTCATCCCCGGCTCCATCGAGCGGGACAAGCACTTCACCCTCACCATCGCCGAGGACAAGGCCTCCGCCGTGGTCAAGCTCATCAACAAGGAGCGCTTCAAGAACGAGAAGGTGGTCTTCGCCGTCACCGACTAGGCTTCCTTGCCCCATGGAAAAGCCCCCGCGAGGGGGCTTTTTTTATGGAACATTCCTTGCGCCTTGGGGTGGGTTTTTTCCCGGCCGTGGGTATACTCGGTATGGCAAACCCAAGAAATGGAGGATTCCGTGGTGACACGCCGGTTGTTCGCACTCTGCGCCCTTAGCTTGTTCGCTTTGGCGCCCGCAATCGCGGTGGTTCCCAAAAAGGACCGCCCCCGCGTCATCGTCGCGCCCTTCCCCGTGGCCAAGGGCGCCTACGAGGGCTGGGGCGGCTGGGGCTACGGCTACGTCGGCGGCGAGACCCGCATCAGCGACGTGCTCCAGGACCTCTGCGTCACCACCCTCATCGAGGAAGGCAGCGACAAGGTCCGGGTCATGGACCGCGCCCGCCTGGACGAGGTGCTGGCCGAGCAGAAGCTCAACGCCAGCGGCCTGGTGGAGGAATCCGACGATCCCGCCGAGCAGCGCAAGGTGGCGAAGATGGGCAAGCTCCTGGGCGTGCGGTGGATGGTCACCGGGAAGGTGACCCGCTTCGCCTACAAGAAGAGCGGCTTCGGCACGGGCTGGGGCGCCGGCGCCCTGGTGGGCAGGCTCACGGGCAGCGGCCTCGCCGGAGGCGTGGCCGGGGACATCCACGTGCAGAAGGCCACCCTCACGGGCCGGCTGGACATGAAGCTCATCGACGTGCAGACCGCCGAGATCGTGGCCGTGGCCCACGACGAGGCCACCGTCAAGGACATGGGCGTCAAGGTCGCCGGCACCGGCAGCCAGCTCCAGTTCGACCAGAGCATGGTGAACCAGATCTTCGAGCCCATCATCCAGAAGCTCGCCAAGCAGATGCTGGGCAAGATCACCCGCGCCAGCCTCGAAGCGGACGAATGACCTGGGCGGACCGCGCGTCCGTCCCGTCCAACCTTCCTTACGTCAATTGACGATCTTGATGCGCCGGGGGGCCTCCTCCCGGCGCTTCTGTTCCTTGCCGATGAGCACGGTCTCCAGGAACGTGGCGCAGACGCTGGACACCAGGGCGCCGAAGAAGCCCGCCCAGAACCCCGACACCCGGAAGTCCAGGCCCAGGGTCACCGCCACCCAGCTCGCGGCCCAGAACACCAGGCCGTTGATGAACAGGCCCAGGCACCCCAGGCTGCAGGCCAGGGGCACGAAGGCCACGAACCGCAGCAGCATCCCCAGGGTCGCGTTGAGCGCCCCCAGGATGACGGCCACGGCCACCAGGTCGATGAAAGCCCCGTGGTGGATGCCCCGCACGAGGTAGGACGCGATGAGCAGGCCCACCGCGGAAAAGAGGAACCGAAGCAGCGTTCTCACAATCCGTCTCCGCATCCCATTCTAGACCCTCTAGACCCCGGCCGCCGATCCGCGGGGAGCGGATGCGGCGGCCGGAGGCGGGGGGGTTACTGCCGGTTGGGGTCGCTGGCAGCGATGGCGGCGTCGAGCTTGTCCAGGGCCGCGTTGAGGCTCTGCTCGCCCTGGGCGATCTCCCTGCGGATCTGGCTCTGGGCGGCGCCGGCCAGGGCGCGGTCCATGGTCTCCTTGGTCATGACCACGAAGACGTAGAGGTTGCCGTCCGACGGGTCGTTCCAGTAGTTGCGGGTGGTGGTGCCCGCCAGTTCCTGGTCCACCAGCTGCCGGGTGACGTTCTCGATGACCCGGTTCATGACGTCGGTCTTGATGGGCTTCTTGGTGTTGTCGGCGGCGGCGGTGGTCACCTGCTGGTTGAGCTGGCTGAACATGTTCTGCACGCGGACCTTGAGCTTTCCGGCCAGCTTGCTGCGGGCGTCGGCCACGGCCACGGTGCGCATCATGGACTTGTCGCCCATGGGGTTGGGCTGGGCGATGCCCACGGCGGCGAGGCCGTCGGGGATCTCCTCGTTGTCGATCCAGCTGGGGGCGTTCTTGGTGGCGGTGGTGGTCACGGGCACCTTGTTGGGCTCCGTCTTGGGACCGCCGCAGGCCACGAGTCCGGCCATGGCCAGGCCCACGGGAAGGTGGAGGGTGAGACGCATGGGGACTCCTTGGAAAGAGGTTGGGAGGAGCGGCACGACGATGGGGCGATGGGGCGATGGAGCGGCCCAGCGATGAATGGAACATTCTTCCCTGAATGCCATTGTGCCGCAACTGCAAAGCTGGCATATTTGCGGCATCAATCCTAGCATCATTTCCGAACCCGCAGAATCCCACCCCCCAGGAGAAATCGCCATGAGGACCGGAAGCCTGATCCTTGCCGCCCTGCTGTCCGGCACCGGGTGGGCCCAGACGCCCACGATCCGCCAGGGGCTCGTCAAGCCCATGTGGATCACCGCCCTTCCCTCCCAGGCCGGAAGGGTCTACGCCATGGGCCTGGCCCCGGTGGCGCCCAGCGAGGCCCAGGCCCTCACCCAGGCGTCCCAGAGCGCCCGGGGCGAAGTGCTCAGCCGGCTCCGGGCCAGCGTGAAGTCCGAAACCAACGTCTCCACCCGGGCCACCATGACCCAGCAGTCCGGCGGCAAGGCCACGGGCACCTCCGAACAGCAGGTGGGCCAGGACACCCGGATCCAGGCCTCGGCCACCGAGCTGCCCGGGCTGGTGGTGGAAGAGACCTGGGTGGACGTGAAGGGGGCCACCGCCTACGCCCTGGCCTACCTGGACGTGCCCGTCGCCGAACGGGAACTGCGGGCCCGCTTCACGGCCCAGAAGAACGACCTGTTCCAGGAGTCCGACACCCCCACCGCCCCCCGGGAGCGCCTGCGCCAGCTCAACCGCCTCCGGAACGCCCAGATGGAGCTGGCCAAGCTGGACGACATGGCCGCGCTCCTGGCCGCCGGCGGGGGCGACGCCCAGCTCCGCCGGGACATCCGCGCCGGGAAGCTGTCCGTGGACCGCCAGATGGAGCAGCTCCGGGCGTCGCTCACCCTGTCCATGGAAGGGGGGCCCGGCGCCAGCCAGATCGCGGCCATCCTGCGCAACGCCGCGCTGAAGACCGGCCTGGGATGGGCCGAGCGGGACGGCGAGTTCCAGCTGGTGCTGGACTACCGCTCCGACGCCAAGACGGCCAAGGTCGACACGAGCCGCCAGCAGTGGAACGGATGGTGGCGGGGCGGCTGGGTCAGCCACTCCACCAGCAAGGACACCGGCATCATCGTGGCCCGGGGCGCCCTGTCCATCACCCTGCGGGACCGCGCGGGCACGGAGTACGAGTCCGTGGAGATCGAGGCCAAGGGCCTGGGCGTCTCGGACTTCCAGGCCGAGAGCCGCCTGAAGCAGGACTTCCGCGAGAAGATCGAGAAGACCTTCTCCAAGTGGCTCGACAACCTGGTCCGGTAGCTACAGCCCGGCGCTGATCTTCTTCATGACGTCCCCCGGCAGGATGCCGGCGGGGGGGTTCGCCTTCTGGAGCCGGATCTCCTGGCCCAGCGCCTTCTTGAGGGGCGGCGCCGCCTGGAGCATCTGCCCGACGGTGAGGCCCGAGGCCAGGGCGCGGTTGAGGCCGCGCTCGAAGTCCCAGGCGTTCCGGCTCTGGTACAGGGCCGCCAGGTAGAGGCCCTGGACCTCGGCGTTGCCGGGGTCGGCGGCGGCCATGGCCTTGGCCTGGGCCGCGGCCTGGCGCGGGTCGGTGTCGATCAGGGCGAGGATGGCCCGGGTGCCGGTGGGCTCGGCCTTGGCGGGGACGGGCCGGGCCGGCTCCGGCCGGGGAGGGTCGGGCCGGGTGGCTTCGGGCTTGGCGGGCTCGGGCCGGGCGGCTTCGGTCCTGGCCGTGACGGGCCGGGGCGCCTCGGGGGCGGCGGGCGCGGCCTTGGGGGCTTCGGCCTGGGCCGCGGGGACGGGCTCCTCCCGCGGGGCGGCGGGGTGGACCGGAGCCTGCGCCTCGGGGAGGGGCGGCGCGGGCCGGGGCCGGAGGGCCAGGTAGCCGCCCCCGGCGGCCGCGGCCAGGGCCGCCGCGCCCAGGGCCGCGAAGAGGCCGGCGCGGCTGCCGCCGGCCTTGGCCGGGGCCGCGGGCAGGACCGCGGTGCCTTCGGCGGGGGCGATCCGGCCCACCGCCGTGGGCGCGCTCTGGGGCCGGATGACCTCGGTCTCGTCGGGGTGGGAAGGCGGCGCCGCGGCCAGCGCCAGGGCCTGCTGGTGCTTGGTGATCAGGGCCGTGGCCTCGTCCAGGGTCCCGGCCCAGCTGGGATCCTTGCAGGCCCTCAGGGCCTTGGCGAAGTCGTCGGCGGTCTGGAAGCGTTCGCCGGGTTCCTTGGAGAGGGCCTTGTCCAGGACGTTCCGGATGCTCGGGCTGATGCCGTGGATGGTGCTGAGGTCGATGGGGGGGGCCGTCTCCGAGACGATCTTGAACAGGATGGTGGTGGTGTTGTCCCCCGCGAAGGGCTTGCGTCCCGTCAGGCACTCGTAGAGCATCACGCCCACCGCGAACAGGTCGGACTGGGTCGTGGCGTGGCCGTTGCGGATGTACTCGGGCGCCATGTAGCTGACGGTGCCCATGACGATGCCGGTGGCCGTCATGTTGCTGTCCTCCACCCGGGCGATGCCGAAGTCCATGACCTTGGCCTGGAGGTTCCGGCCGTCGCGGATGACGCGGACGTTGGCGGGCTTGATGTCCCGGTGGATGATGCCGTTGCGGTGCGCGTGGCTGAGGCCGTCGCACACCTGGGCCAGCACCTCCAGGAACTGGGAGTGGGACAGGGCCTGGTTCCGGATGACGTCCTCGAGGTCGTCGCCCCTGACGAATTCCATGACCAGGTAGAAGGTGTCCCCGTCCTTGTCGAAGTCGAAGATCGTGACGATGTTGGGGTGGCTCAGCTTGCCGGCGGCCTCCGCTTCCCGACGGAACCGGCCCTCGGCCTCCTCCCCCTTGGCCACGTTGGGGAGGATGGTCTTGATGGCCACCTCCCGCCCGATCGCGGCCTGCCTGGCGAGGTACACCTCGCCCATGGCCCCGGAACCGAGGGAGCGGATTATTTCATACTTGCCGATGGTCTTTGCCATGATTCGCCCACTGTAGGATCGAACCCATCATACATGGGTCCGCGTTTTCCACCTTGTGGGTTAATGTAGGACAATCGGGTTGAAACCCACCCTGTCGCGAGGTCCGGAATGCCCCATTTCGATACGTTCAGTCTCCTGAAGAGCCTTCACATCATCACCCTCGCCGTGGGAGGCGGCGCCGCGGCGGTGGTCCTGCTCCTGGTGGGCTTCGAGGAAAGCCGCGAGGACCTCCAGGGCCTCACGTCCCTGCTGTGGAAGCGCACGGCCGCCTGGGGCTTCCGCCTGGCCTTCCTCCTGGGCCTCGTGCTCCTGGTGATGAAGTTCAAGGCCGGCGCCGAGCCCTTCCAGGCCCTCTACCTCCACTGGAAGCTGGTCCTGGTGTTCCTGATGGTGATGTTCTCCGAGATGAGCCCCAAGGCCCTGGCGGCCCGCAAGCGCGGCGCGCCCATGCTGGCCTTCGTGCTCTTCCTGCTGGCGGTGTTCGTGAGCGTGAACCACGACGCCTTCGGGTTCAAGGCCCCCAAGGCCAACCTCGGGTCCTATTCGGGCACGATGGAGAAGGGGAAGTAGGGCCGCAGGAGGCCTTGCCGGTAAGCATAAAAGGCCTAAAATGTAAGACGAGGGTAAAGCCATGCGGCCCACTGTGTCTTACATTCCGCTGCCGGACGTTGAAGCCACGGTCAGCTCCAAAGGCCAGGTCACTCTCCCGAAGGCCCTTCGGGAGAGTCTCGGCATTCAAACGGGAAGTCGGATCCGGTTCAGTCAGACGTCCCACGGCGGGTTCAGAGGGGAGCCGGTGCGCTTCGACCTCCAGGATCTCTGGAAGATGGCCGACGCGGGTCCAAGGGCGACCGAAGTCATGACCTTCGAGGAGATGGACGCCGCCAAAGTCCGGAGGGTCTGGTGATGGTCGTCGCAGATACCAACGTCTGGGCCAGGGCCCACCTGAACGATGACCCGCCGCAGGCGAGGAAGGCCCGGAAGGCGCTGGCGGAGGCTCAAGGGGAGGGAGGGGTGTTCGTGCCGCTTCTGGTGTTGGCCGAGCTGGCCTGGGTCCTGCGCGGCAGGTGGGAGCGGGAACGGGTGCTGACGACCCTTGAAAATATGCTGCAGACCCGCGGTGTGCTCATCGAAGCACCCGGACTGGTTCGCGAAGCCATCGACGCCACCCGCGCGGGCGGGGGCGGCGGATTCGCCGACAACCTCATCACGCAGATCGGTTTCGCCAACGGGGCCACCGGGGTCATCACCTTCGACAGGAAATACGGCCGGGCCGGAAACGTCCAGCGGCTTTAGAGGGTCTCCAGCCAGGGCTCCAGGCCCTCGATGACGTCGCGCACGCCCGGGCCGAAGCGGGCGTTGGACAGCCAGTGGATGCCCTGGGGCAGGCCCTCCAGGGCTCTGCGCACGCGGCCCCGGTGGCCCTTCTCGGCCCGGGGGATGGCGTTGGTGCTGATCTCCTCCCGGGCCTGGGAGGCCTCGGACAGTTCGGGCACCCAGTGGCGGAGCTTGCCGAAGGTCCAGGGCCAGTCCTTGGGGACGCCGGGTTCGGGGTCGCCCCACAGGGTGGAATCGCCGATGAAGCTGCGCAGCTGCATGCGATCCTCGGGCGCGCAGCCGGCGTCGATCCAGCTGGGCACCAGGGAACCCAAGTAGGGCCGGCCCTCCTTGGGGTGGATGAGGAAGCCGAAACCGTCCTTGAAGGGGGCCAGGTTCGCGTGGCGGCTGTGCCAGAGCTTAACGGAAGTGTAGGGGATCTCGGCGAGGGCCCGGGCGGAGGCCTCGGCGTGGGGTGCCAGGAGCCGCCCGGCGTCGTAGGCGGGCAGCGCGAGCACGACCCGGTCGGCCACTCGCTCCAGCCCGTTGCCCTTCACCCGCCACTGGCCGTCGGCCGTGCGTTCCAGGGACTCGGCCCGGAGCCCGGTCTTCACCGCGGCCAGGCGGGAGGCCACCCGCAGGGGAAGGCTCCCCATTCCGCCCTCGGGCACCTGCAGGTGGCTGACGCCGGACTTCATGATGCCCTGCAGGAGGCTGCCGTAGGACTCCCACTGGCGCAGCTTGGGGATGGCGTCCACGCTGAGCAGCTCGGCGGGGGACGCCAGGATGCCGGCCACCATGGGCGGCAGGAGCTCGGTGGCGATGCCCGGGCCCGCGCGGCGGGCCATGAACTCGGCCAGGCCCTCCTCGGGCTCCTCGGGGCCCACGGGCATGAAGGGTTCGAAGCACATGCGGAACTTGGTGGACCAGGACATGAGGGGGGTGCCGAACAGGCCCACGGGATGCGCGGGCACGGGCACCAGCCGGCCCCCCGTCCCCACCCAGCGCGCGCCCTTGCCGGGGCTCTTGAGGGGCAGGTCCAGGGCCTTGAAGAGGACGTCGGTGCGGCTTCCCGGGGTCACCAGGACGCCCTGGGGGCCGCGCTCGATGCGGCCGGGACGGCCGGCCTCGTCGGCCCACGGCAGGGTCTTCACCCAGCCGCCCACGGCCTCATCGGCCTCCCAGACCTCCGAGGCCTCGCCCCGTTCCTGCAGGTAGTAGGCCGCCAGCAGTCCGGTGATGCCTCCGCCGAGAATCAAGGTGGTCATGACGTCCTCACTTTCACAGTACCGACAGGGTTCGCCTCGCCAGGCAGCGGATGTAGGCGGGATCCGCGGCGGGGGCCGGAAGGCGCCGGTAGCTGCGCACGCCCGCACTCCTTGCCACGTCCCTGAAAAGGATATCCAGTTCGTGGAGGGTCTCGATGTGCTCGGTGACGAAGCTCACAGGGAGGACGATCACGTCCCTGCCCCCGAGGGTCGTGAGCACCGATCCCAGTTCGGGTTCCAGCCACTTGATGGGGCCGACCTTGCTCTGGTAGGCCAGCCTGAAGCCGCCGGGGATGTCGCCCACCCGGGCCTTGAGGGCCGCCACGGTGGCCTCGATCTCCCGCTGGTAGGCGTCGCCCTGCTCGATCTGCCGCGCCGGCAGGCTGTGGGCGGAAAACACCACGGTGGCGCCGGGAACCTCGCGCAGCGCGGCCTCCAGGGGCCCCGCGAGGCTCTCCAGGTAGTCGGGGTCCGTGGCGTAGTGCAGGACGCCGGGGAGGACCTCCAGGCCCAGGCTCCGGGCCTCGCGTTCCAGCTCCACGAGGCTGGAACCGGTGGTGGCCCTGCAGTCGTGGGGGTAGAGGGTGACGGGGACGATGCGGCGGACGCCCTGCCCCTTCAGGGAGCGCAGCACCCCCGCGGCCCGGGGCGAGGTGTAGCGGAAGGCGATCTTCACGGGCTCCAGGCGCCCAGCCTCCCGCAGGGCGGCGCGCAGCGCCGCGGCCTGGCGCGCCGTCTCCCGCAGGATGGGGCTGCCGCCGCCGATCTCGTCGTAGCGGGCCATCACCTCCTTGCGCCGCCCCTTGGACAGCAGGGTGGCGAACAGCGGCTGGAGGAAGGCGGGGCCGGGGAACTTGATGATGTCCCGGTCCGAGAAGAGCCGGTAGACGAAGCCCTCCACGTCCCGGGATCGCAGCGGGCCGCCCAGGTTCAGGAGGACGACGGCGGTGTCGGGCCTCACACCGTTCTCGAGAACGGGGTGCCGGCGGCGAGCTTCTTCAGGTAGCCGTCGAAGGGCTGCACGATGTTGCGCACGAAGCGGCGGCCCAGGGGGGTGATGAACACGCCCTCCTCCCGCACTTCCACGGTGCCGAAGGGCTCCTCGGCCTTGAGTTCCTCGATGGCGCCGGCGAAGTGCACCGGGCCGTCCACGCCGTAGCGGGCGCGGAGGTCGTCCCAGCGCAGCTCGAAGGTGCCCATGAGTTCGTGGATGAGCCAGCGGCGCATGAGGTCCTCCCCGTCCAGGCGGTGGCCCTTGTGCACGGAGAAGCGCCCCTCGGCGATGTCCCGCTCCCACTTGGTGAGGATCTTCTCGTTCTGGGAGTAGACCCCGGCCACGTTGGAGATGGCGCTGGGGCCGAAGCCCAGGAGGTCCGAGCCCGCGGCCACGGCGTAGCCCATGAAGTTGCGGATGAGGCGGCCTTCCTTGACGGCCTTGGCCATCTCGTCGCCGGGACGGGCGAAGTGGTCCATGCCGATGGCGACGTAGCCGTGCTTCTCTAGGATCTCCACGGCCAGGAGCAGGAGGTCCAGGCGCAGCTCGGGGCTGGGCAGGGTCTCCGCGGGGATGCTGCGCTGGTACGGCATGACCGAAGGCAGGTAGGCGAAGCCGTAGATGGCCATGCGGTCGGGGTTCAGCTCGAGGGTGCTTTCCAGGGTGCGCCGGAAGGTGGCCAGGGTCTGGCCGGGCAGGCCGTACACCAGGTCCAGGTTCACGCCGGGGAAGCCCAGGTCCCGGGCCTGCCTCACGGTGGTCAGGGTCTGCTCCCAGGTCTGGCCGCGGGTGATCAGCTCCTGCACGCGCTCGTCCAGGTCCTGCACGCCGAAGGAGACGCGGTTGAAGCCCATCTCGCGCAGGGCGGGGAGCTGGTCAGGCTCCAGGAAGGTGGGGTCCACCTCGATGGAGACCTCGGCCCCGGGCAGCAGGGGGAAGCGGTCGGTGATGAGCTTGAAGGTGCGCCGGAGGTCGGCGACGTTGAGGTAGGTGGGCGTGCCACCCCCCCAGTGGAGCTGGATGGCCTTGCGCCGCGTAGGGAGGTGGGAGGCCCACATCTCCACTTCGGTCTCCAGGGACTTCAGGAAGGCGTCCACGGGCGAGTAGTGCGGGCTCACCACCACGTTGCAGCCGCAGTAGGAGCAGCGGCGCTTGCAGAAGGGGAGGTGGGCGTAGAGCGACAGGGGTTCGGGGTCGGCGTCGGCGCGGGCCAGGGCCTGGGCCACCTCCTCCTGGGGGAACCCCTCGGACCAGGCCGGCGGCATGGGGTAGCCGGTGTAGCGGGGCCCGGGGCGGTCGTAGTGCTTGATCAGGTCGGAGAGGGACAGGGCCATCTTCGGAACCTCCAGAGTCCATTTTCGCAGATGAAGGGGATGATTCCGGTCAACTATCCGAGGCTAAGCCTTGACCGCGTCGATCACCGCCCCCACCACCGCCGGGTCCGTCTCGGGCAGGAGCCCGTGGCCGAGGTTGAACACGTGGGGGGCGCCCTTCATGACCTGCACGATGGCCTTGGCCTTGCGGACGGCCGTCTCTTCGCCAGCCAGCAGGGAGGTGGGGTCCAGGTTGCCCTGGAGCACCTTGCCGGGGAACTGCGCCCGGGCCTGGGCCATGGGCACCTGCCAGGACACGGCGAAGCCTTCGCACGGCAGGGTGCCGAGGCTCGGGGGAAGGATGCCCCGGGGGAAGAAGAGCCGGGGGGCGCCTTCCACCTGGGAAAGGGCCCGGTGGGCCGCGGGCAGGGCGAAGGCCTCGAAGTCCTCCCGGTCCAGTTCGCCGGCCCAGGTGTCGAAGAGCTGCACGCCCTGGGCGCCGGCCCCGATGTGGAGGTTGAGGAGGCGCGCCGAGGCGTCCGCGAGGCGGTCCAGCCACTTGCGGGCCTTTTCGGGCTCCTGGTGCAGGTAGGACTTGGCCCGCACCCAGTTCTTGCTGCCCTTGCCTTCCAGGCCGTAGGCCAGGAGCGTCCAGGGGGCGCCGGCGAAGCCCAGCAGGGCCTTGTCCTCGGGCAGGGCCGCGCGCACCTTGCGCAGGGCGGCCTGCACGGGCTCGAAGACCTTCTCGTCCAGGAGCACGTCGGGGTCGATCTGGTCCAGGGTCTTCGTGAGGCGGGGGCCCCCTTCCGGGATGACCACGCCGCAGCCCAGGGCGTCCAGGATCACCAGGATGTCCGAGAAGATGATGGCGCCGTCGAGCTTGGGGAAGCGACGCACCGGCTGGAGGGTGACCTCGGCGGCCAGGTCGGAATCGTAGAGCAGGTCCTCGAAGGTGGCCTTCTCGCGGATCTTCCGGTACTCGGGCAGGAACCGTCCCGCCTGGCGCATGAACCAGATGGGGGGCGTGGGCAGAACTTCACCCCGGAGGGCGCGGACGAGCTGAGGGGTCATGGGGAATCCGTTCTAGGCTTCGTTCTTGAGGGCGGCGGCGACCACGCCGATGGCGCGTTCGACGTGGGCCAGCTCCTCGTCGCCGTGGGCGGCGGAGAGGAAGGCCACTTCGTAGCCGGAGGGGGGCAGGTACACGCCTTCCTTGAGAAGCAGGCCGTGCATCCGGTTGAACCGCTCGATGGCGCCGGATTCCACGCGGTCGGCGCGCTTGACGCCGGGCTGGAAGAGGGGCCACAGGAGGCTGCCCACGCGGGGCACGTGGAGGCCGGGGATCTTCTCGAAGGCGGCGGCCCACTGGGCCCCCTTCTGGTCGAGGCTGCGGTAGAGGTTGGGCGTGAGGCGCTCGAGGGTGGCCAGGCCCGCGGCCATGGCCACGGGATTGCCGCTGAGCGTGCCGGCCTGGTACACGGGGCCGTCCGGGGAGATGACGGCCATGATGTCCTTGCGGCCGCCGTAGAGGCCCACCGGCATGCCGCCGCCGATGATCTTGCCGTAGGTGACCAGGTCGGGCGTGATGGCCAGGAGCTCCGCGGCGCCGCCGGGGGCCACACGGAACCCGCTGATGACCTCGTCGAAGATGAGCACCACGCCGTAAGCGTTGCACAGTTCGCGCAGACGCTTGAGGAAGGCCGTGTCCTGCACCAGGAGGCCGTTGTTGGCGGGGATGGGCTCGATGATGGCCGCGGCGAGCTCGTGGCCGAGCTTGTCGAAGGTGGCTTCCAGCGCCTCGAGGTCGTCCAGGCTGATGACGGTGGTCAGGTCGGCGAAGCCCTTGGGCACGCCGGCGCTGCTGGGCTCGCCGAAGGTCACGAGGCCGGAACCCGCCTTCACGAGCATGGCGTCGCTGTGGCCGTGGTAGCAGCCGTCGAACTTCAGGATGCGCGAGCGCTTCGTGAAGCCGCGGGCGGCGCGCAGGGCGCTCATGACGGCCTCGGTGCCCGAGGACACGAACCGCATCTTCTCCACGAAGGGGACCATCGACTTGATCCGGCGGGCCAGGGCGACCTCCCGGCGGCTGGGGGCGCCGAAGGTCAGGCCCTCCTGCATGGCCTCCACGGCGGCCGAGATGATCTCGGGCACGGCGTGGCCGAGGATCAGGGGGCCCCAGGACATGCAGAGGTCCACGTAGCGGCGGCCCTCCTCGTCCTCGAAGCGGCTGCCCCAGGCCTTGCGGAAGAATTTCGGGGTCCCGCCCACGGCGCGGAAGGCCCGCACGGGACTGGAGACGCCGCCAGGAAAGTGGGTGAGGGCTTCCTGGAACAGGGTGTCGTTGCTCATGGTCAGATCCACTTCTTCTCAAGGGCCTCGCGGGCCACGTAGGTTACGATCCAGTCGGCGCCGGCGCGGCGGATGGCCAGCAGGTGCTCCCTGAACAGGTTGGCCTCGTCCAGCCAGCCCATGCGGGCCCCGGCCTTGACGCTGCTGAATTCGGATGAGACGTGGTAGGCGGCGATGGGGCAGAGGGTCTTCTCCCGCAGGCGCCAGATGAGGTCCAGATTGGGCATGGCGGGCTTGACCATGAGGGCGTCGGCGCCCTCCTCCAGGTCCAGCAGGGCGTCGCGCAGCCCTTCCCGGGCGTTCCGGGGATCCATCTGGTAGCTGCGGCGGTCCCCGAACTTGGGCGAGGAGTCCGCGGCCTCGCGGAAGGGGCCGTAGTAGGCGCCGGCGTGCTTGATGGCGTAGCTGAGGATGCCGGTCTGGGTGAAGCCCTGGGCGTCCATGGCCTCGCGCATGGCGCGGATGCGGCCGTCCATCATGTCCGAGGGGGCCACGATGTCGGCGCCGGCCTCGGCGTGGGCCACGGCCATGCGGGCCAGGATCTCCACGGACTTGTCGTTGACGATCACGGGGCCCTCGTTGATGCCGCAGTGGCCGGTGTCGGTGTAGGCGCACAGGCACACGTCGGTCATGACGATGACGTCCGAGCCGAACTCCTTCTTCAGGCGGCGCACGGTCACGGGCACGATGCCCTCGTGGTCGTGGGCGGCGTGGGCGTCGGGGGCCTTGTCGGCGTGGTCGGGCACGCCGAAGAAGAGGTGGCTGCGCAGGCCCAGCTTCAGGTCGGATTCCACCTGGCGCACGGTGGCCTCCACGCTGTTGCGGGAGATGCCCGGGAGGCTGGAGATCTCGGTGGATTCGTTGCCGGGCTGCACGAAGTGGCCCTGGATGAGGTTCCGGGCCTGGACGGTGGTCTCGGCCACGAGGTCCCTCATGGCGTTGGTGGTGCGTAGGCGGCGGGATCGGATCAGCATGGTCAACCTCGTGAAGACAGGAGTTGCTGCAGGGCGGACAGCTGGGGCTGGCACCACCCATGGGAAGGATATCCCACTTGGGCGTAGGCCCGGTCCGTTCGTTCACCCCAGGCCAGGCGCAGGCGGTCCCCGGCGAGGGGGCCCAGCACTTCGGCCTGGAGGGGGCTGAGGGCCAGGACGGCCTCCAGGGCGGGCAGGGCCGGCAGGGGATCCAGGGGCACTTCCCGGTGGGTGATCCAGGGCAGGAGGGTCCAGGCGGAGCCCCGCAGGGCCTCCTCCAGGTGCTCCCGGCTGCGTCCGGCCCGGGCCAGGAGGAAGGTCCCGCCTCCGGGGAAGCGGTCCTTGAGCAGCTGCACGAGGCCCTCGGCATGGGGGATGGCGCTGGTGAGCACCTGCCGGCCTTCCAGGGCCAGGGCCGTGGCCGCGCCCTGGGCCAGGCAGGGCACGCCCTGGGGGATCCGCCCGAGGCGGGCCGCGGCGGGGCTGAGCACGATGACCCCGTCGGGACGCGGGTGCGGCGGGGCGGCGCCCGTGGCCTCCATGGCCGTGACGTGGAAGGGGACGGGTTCCCAGCCCGCGGCCGCAATGGCCCGGCTCATCGCGTCATCCTTGGCGCGGGCGAGGCCCACGCGTTTCACAGCCCCAGCCCCCGGAGGACCTCGGTGACGAGGACATCCTCATCGGTGCCGCGGGATTCGGCCCACCGGATCCCGTCGGGCCCCGCGTAGGCGGCCCGGAGATGGAAGGCGCCGCCCTCCTCGACGCAGAGGGCGCCCAGGGGCTGCTGGCAGCCGCCGCCGATGCCCCGGAGCACCCGGCGCTCGAGGGTCACGCACCGCAGGGTCGGGGGGTGGTGGAAGCCCTTGAGGGCTTCCAGGATGGCGGTGTCCTCGGCCCGGCATTCCGCCAGGAGGGCGCCCTGGGCCGGGGCCGGGAGCAGTTCCCGGGGCCCGAAGGGCCGCACGTCCAGGCCGGTGAGGTCCAGGCCCAGGCGGCGCAGGCCCGCGGCCGCCAGCACGGTGCCGTGGAGGGGGGCGTCGCGCAGCATGCCGTCCTTGACCCGCTGGAGCCGGGTGGGGACGTTGCCGCGGATCCAGGTGAACGAAGCCTTGGGCAGGGCCTCGGTGAGGAACCGCAGGCGCCGCTCGGAGCTGGTGCCGATGACGGGGTTCTCCGGGGCGTCGGGACGCATCACGAGCCAGTCCGCGGAGTCCTCCCGGTGGGGCACGCAGGCGGTGGCGATCCCCGCGGGGCGGTCCAGGGCCACGTCCTTGAAGGAATGGATGAGCAGGTCCACGTCCCTGGAAAGGAGCGCGTCCTCCAGTTCCTTGGTGAAGAAGCCCGCGCCCTCCTCCTTGCCCAGAGGGCCGGCGAGCCACTGGTCGCCGTGGGTGGTGAAGCGCTTCCATTGGATTTCATGCCCGGCCGCACGGAGGTGGGCCACCAGGTCTTCCGATTGCTGCACGGCGAGGAGCGAACCCCGCGTGCCCAGTATGATCTTCATCGTCCTTCCAGGGCTGGCTCACGGTGGAGGTTGAGGGCCCGGAACGCCAGCGTGCGTCCCCGCTTGAGGAGAGCTTCCAGGGCTTCCATCTGGACGGGGTCGAGGCCGGCGAGCGCGCTTCCGGGCGCGACGGCTTCCGCTTCCATGGCCTCCCAGGCGTCCGTGAGGCGATCCTGGGCGGTGCGGTTGGCGTGCTTCTGAATCCGTGCGTCCGCCCGGCGCCGCAGGCGCTCCACGGCGCCGACGATGAAGGGCTCGGCGTGCACGGCGGCTTCCCGCCGCTTCATGCGCCCGCCCTCGGTCTCGGCCAGGAACGTGGAAAGATCCACGCGGGTGACCCAGGGAATCTCGTCCATCTCGGGTTCGGTGTCGTAGGGGAGGGCCAGGTCCACCAGCCTCACGGGGGGCCGATCCAGACGCTCCCAGTTGCCCTTGGTGAAGATGGGCGCGGAGCTGGCGGTGGCGGTGACCACGGCGTCGAAGCCCTCGGGGTCCATCTGCAGCTGCGCCAGGGGCACCAGCGGAAGGCCGAAGGCTTCGGCCTTGGACAGGGTCCGGTTGGACATGGAGATCTGGAAGCCGCGCTCGGGCAGGCGCTGGGCCAGGTACCGGCTCATGGGGCCGACGCCCACGATGGCCACCTTGGCGTTGGGGGCCAGGGTCGTCTCCAGGTGGCGCAGGGCGGCGGTGGCCACGCTGGCGCTGCCGTCGTCCAGGCCGATGCGGGTGCGCAGGCGCTGGGCTTCGCGGAGGATGTCCTCGAAGGCCGCCTGGGCCTCGTGGCCCGCGGTGCGGGTCTCCTTGGCCGTCTGCAGGGCCTGCCGCATCTGCCCCACGATCTCGCGGTCGCCCAGGTTGGCGCTGTTGAGGCCGGTGGCCACCTCCAGCAGGTGCCGCCAGGCGGCCTCCCCCTGGAAGCACTCGATGTCGGGATCGAAGCCCAGGGTGGTGCCGTCGCCGCCCCAGAACATGAAGATGACCCGCTGGCAGGTGGCGAGGTAAACCAGTTCGCACGCGTCGGAGATGCGCCGCCACATGAGCAGGTGATCAGCCAGGTGCGCACGGACCACGTTCCTGGCCACAACCTCAGGGTCATGCCTCGGTATGTAGTAGGAATAGAGAACAGGATCCATGGGCCGCCATTTAGTCTGTCTAAGGGATCAGGGTATCTTAAATAATTGAATCGACCGAACCGGAAAGTTCAGGTTCCGGCCGGACCCCCACCGGTCACGGGCGGGGCAGGCAGGTAAATTCCCTTCTGCCATATTGTTTTCCCATCGGTCGGCGAAAGGGAAGCACAAAGGCGTAAAAAAAGGAAATTGATGGCAATCACAGCCTCCTAGGGTTCCAGGAGCCGTCCGGGCATATCGGCGAGGCCGTACACCGCCACCGCAAGGATGGCCGCGTTCCGGGCCAGGTCCTCCTGGTTGATCTTGTCGAAGGTGTCCGCCTTGGAGTGGTGGACCTCCCAGTACTTGGCCGTTTCATGGTTCATGCCCAGGCCGGGGACGCCCACCATGACCGAGGGCTCGATGTCCACGCCGCCGTGGCCCAACACCAGCCTTCCGGCGTCCAGGGGCTCCAGCATGGGCCGCAGGCCCGAAAGAACCGCCAGGGCCTTCTGGGCGTCCGGGGCCTTGCCGCCCTCGGGGGCGTGCAGTTCCAGGGAGAAGCCCCGGGCGGGACCGTTGCCCGAATCCGTCTCGATGGCCGCCACGTGGTCCTTCATCTGGGCGCGGTGCCGGGCCAGGTAGCCCTCCCCGCCCCGGTTCCCGTTCTCCTCGTTGGCGAAGAACACGACCCGCACGGTTCGGGCGGGCTTCAGGCCCTGCTCGTGGATGAGCTGCGCGGCGGCCAGGGACAGGATGCAGCCCACCCCGTCGTCCTGGGCCCCCTGCCCCACGTCCCAGGAATCCAGGTGGCCGCCCACCAGGACGATCTCGCCGGGCCTGGCCGAGCCGGGCAGTTCCCCCACGACGTTGGCGGCCTCGGCGTCCGGAAGGGTCTGGCAGTTCATCTCCAGGTGCACCCGGATGCGCTGGCCCCGTTCCCACTGGCGGCGCATCATCATGGCGTTCTCCACGCTCACCGCCGCCGCGGGAATGGCGGGGGCGTCGGCGTCGTAGTGGAGGGTGCCGGTGTGGGGGGTGTCGAAGCTCAGCGAGGCCACGGAACGCAGGAGCATGGCCACGGCCCCCTTTCGCGCCGCCGCCGAGGCCCCGGAAAAGCGCATGCGCGCCCCGGGCCCGTACCCCTTGAAGGGCGACTCGAACAGGACGATGCGGCCCTTGACCTGCTCGTCCTTGAGGGCGGCCAGCTCCTCCAGGGAGGACACCACCACCACGTCGGCGGTGATGCCGCCCGGCGGCGTGGGCACGCTCATGCCCAGGCCCAGGATGCTCAGCTCCTGCGCGGTGGGCGCCACCATGCGGGCCGATTCCTGGTTCCGCACCCAGTGGGGAACCATGACCTTCTCGGTGTGCACGTTCTGGAGCCCCGCGTCCCGCATGGCCTGGAGACCCCACTGCACGGCCTTGTCGTAGTTGGCCGAGCCGCTGAGGCGGTGGCCCACGTCGTCGCACAGGGACCCCAGGGTCCGGTAGGCCCGGTCCGAGGCCAGGGCCCTGGCCGCCAGGGCCGAAGCCTGGACGCGGATCTTCGCCAGGGGGTCCTCCGGGGCCGAACCCAGCAGGCTGGGCGCCACGAAGGCCAGGGCGAGGAGCAGGGGGATGGAACCGCGCATGGGGCCTCCGAACATGCATCATCATGCGCGGTATTGTCAGCCTTGGCTAGGACCCTTCCTTGCCCAGGAACCCGGGCCGGATCGCCCGGAACAGGCCATTGCCCAGGAGTTTGCGTATCACCTGCCACTCGCTGGTCTCGGGCGCCCGGGTGGAACCCGAGATGCGGACGACCGTGGCCACTGAGCCGGACGACCGGTTCTTGAAGAGTTCCCCCAGGGCCTGGAAGACGTGCATCTTCACCCGCGTCCCGAAGCCCTTGCGCCCGTCCTTGGCCTTGTCGTAGATCCTGAGGTTCCGGATGAGGGGCTTCACGTAGCCCTCCACCCGGCCGTCCTTGACCGTGAGTTCGGTGAACACGGACAGGGAGCCCTGGGCGACGTCCACCCCCCCGTGGGCCATGAGCATGTCGTTGAGGCTGGGCAGGGGCGCGTCGTTCAGTTCCAGGCGCACCTGGAAATCCGCCGGTTGCGCGCCGCCCCGGAACCTTCCCGAAAAGCTGGCGGGGGCGCTGCCCATGAACATCCCGGAGGCCTGGAAGGGCGACGTTCCATGGCCGGCCTGGTTGTCCAGGTTCTCCAGCCTCAGGTCCACCTGGGTCAGGAAGACGCGGTAGGGGGGCCGGGGCGCGGCGTTCTGGAACCCCAGCTGGGCGTTGGTGAGGCGCAGGGTGTCCAGGTGGAGCTTTAGGGTGGGGGCGTTCCGGAGCCTGCGGGCCAGCTTCACGGCCTGCCGGCCATGGGCCTTCTCCTGGTCCACGGTGGCCAGGCTGTGCACGTAGTCCACGCGCAGGTCCTCCAGGTGCACCTGCTTGAGATGGGCGGTCTGTCCTTCCGGCGTGCTTTCCACCGTGCCGTCCAGGGACAGGAACCCGCCCGTGGTCTTGACCTGGTAGGCCTGGGCCAGGGGGTTCAGCCGGTCCAGGGGCACCCGCTCCAGGTGGAGGTCCCCCCGGGCGGCCACGTAGGGTTCGCGCAGGAAATCCGCCCCGCCCTGGAAGCGGACCTTCCCGGTGTCGAACATCACCGCCGAGAGGCTCACCGGGGAGGGGTAGGTGCCCCGGGCCGTCGCGATGTTGCGGATGTTCAGGGCCAGGAGCGAGATCCGGGTGAGCTGCAGGGGCTTGTCGGCGGTGTCCGCGGAAAGGTAGAGCATGGAGCCGTTGCGCACCTCCACCCGGTCCAGCTTGAACGGGAAGACCGACTCCACCGCCCGCTGCCAGCCCCGTTCCTTGAGGCTCACCCGGCTCCGCACCTCCTCCGTGGCCTGGGCCAGGTCGATGTGCAGCGCGGGGCTTTCCAGGGTGAGGTTCCCGGCCACCTTGAACCGGAGCAGTTCCCCGAAGAGCAGCGAGAACCGGAGCGAGCCGAAATCCGCCACGGGCGGGACCGGATGGGTGTCCTGGGCCACCACCACCTGGTCCAGGTCCAGGCCCAGGCGCCAGAGGTGGGGGTGGGCCCGGCCGATGCGGACCGTGTAGCCCTTGAGCTGCCGGTTCATGGTGCGCTCGGCCCAGGCCTGCAGGGGCCGCGCCAGAATCTGGTCCGCGAGGGGGAGGGCCAGGGCCAGGAGGAGCCCTGCGGCGCCCAGGGCCGCGCGCACGGGATGGGCGCGGCACCGGGCCTTCAGCCTCGCCAGGACCGGACCCCAGCCCGGCCCCCTCCGGGGAGGCGCCGCGCCGGTGTCCATGGGAGGCCTGGTATTCATGGGGCACGCCAGGAGAAATCAAGAATTGTAAAAACAAGGCATGGGAAGTCAGCCCGGCTCCATGATCCCACACCTCGGGGCGTCGTCCACCCGTTCTCCGGTGCTCAGCACCCGCAGTGCCGGCCCCGGAGGCCCTCCCGGAATTTCTCCCGCTCCTCCGGCGTCATGGCCTCCCAGCGCCGCATCAGGTGGTGCCGGCGGTGGAAGCCGCCCCCGTGGGACCGGTGGAAGCCCCCGAACAGGATCCTGGACAGCACCAGGAGCCCCACGGCCTGCCAGAAACGGATGGACCGCAGCCCGAAGACCTCCGGCATCAGCCCATTCCAAAGACCCATGACGACGTACCCCAGCACCGCCACCGCGGCCACGGCCAGGACGGCGATGCCGATCCCCTTGCGGACGGTCATTCCCTTGTGCCTAAACATCGACGTACTCCTCGTAGATCGCCCGCAGGCGCTTGCGCAGATGCAAAACCGCGTAGTGTTTCCTCGACAGCAGCGTGTTCACGGGCACGCCCGTATCCGTCGCCAGTTCCTTGAAGCTCCGCCCCTCCAGCTCGTGGGCCACGAACACGGCCCGCTGGTCTTCCGGAAGTTCCTCCAGAGCCGCGTCCAGCTCCTCCAGCAGCATCCGCCTCGCGAAGGCGGCCTCGGGCCCCGCGTCCCGGGAGGGCAGCCAGTCCTCCAGGGCCCGTTCCTCGCCCTCCAGGTCCCGTTCGAAGGGGGCCTGCCGCCGGATCTCGTTCCCCCGGCGCCGGAAGAGGTCGGTGATGCGGTTGCGGGCCACCCGGTACATCCACGCCCCCGCTTCGCGCAGCGGCGTCATGAGGCGCTGGGCTTCCACCAGCTCGAAGAACACCTCCTGGAGGACGTCCTCGGCGTCGGCTTCGTCGGGCACCCATTTCCGGATGAAGTTCCGGAGCCTGGACGCCTCGCGCTCAACCGCTTCGGTGATCTGACGATCCTGCTCTGACATCCAGGCGGCTTCCAGGGGTTCCTCCTTCTATACCTGAAGACGGAGGAACCCGGGGAATATTGTGCGTCACCTTGCGGGAACCTGCTGGACCTGAACCCGCACCCGCAGCCGGCCCGAGGCGTCGGCCTCCAGGACCTCCCAGGAAAGCGGCCCGTCGCTGCCCGCGGACACCTCGCCGGGGCCCACGTTGAAGGCGGCGTCGTCCAGCTGCCACCGGCGCCCGGGGTAGCTGGGCGCGGGCGGCTCGGGGGTGCGGGGATGGGCGTCGATGACCCGCACGGGGCCCCTGGGCTCGCCCCGGGTGAGGAGCCCCGGGTCGACCCGGGCCACCACCAGCCCCTCGAACCCGGGTCCCCAGCGGTTTCCAACACGCCCGCGGTCGAAGCCCAGGGGCCTTCGCACGTTCAGCTCCCAGAACCGGCCCTGGCAGCGGGGATCGGGAATAACCAGGCGCTGGGGAAGGTCCCCGGGGGCGCGCTCCAGGGGGTCCAGCCAGCCCACCCAGGCCCGGCGCACCTTCAGGGCTCGCACGGTGTCGCGGAAAACGCCGTGGTACCAGAGGTCGGTGCGCACCCAGCCCATGGGCTGGGAGGGGCTGTAGGCGGTGTCCTCCTGCCAGGGGCCGGTCTCGGGATGGTAGCGGTCCCAGCCCCGGAACATCCCGGCGTCCATGACGTCCCAGGCGCCGGCGGTGAGGGGGTGCTTCGAATCCAGGTAGAAGTCGTCCACGCGGTTCTCGCCCATGGCGTGGAGGGCCTCGTGGACGATGAAGCCCAGGGGGGTCTCGTCCGTGAAGAAGACCGCGGGCCACTGGACGAATTCGTTCCAGGGAAGCGGCTTGAGGATGCAGATGGCGGTGAGTTCCTTCGTGCTCTGGGTGACCGTGCCGGGGGGGCCGGGGGGGACGATCCAGAGGTGGTCGGGCTTGCCATCGGCCGCCCGTGCGCCAATTCGGTTCTCCACCTCGTCGAGCGACGCCAAGCCCCGGTTCCGGATCCGCTCCAGGACCCACCCGACCAGTTCCCCGCGCTGGGCATCCGTGCGGGGCGCCGGATGATCGGTGTCTGCCAGGTGGATGAAGGCCCCCTCCTCCAGTTCCAGGCTCCCCTTGGAGATCTCGTAGAAGTAGTTGGCGGCGCTGGCCTCCCCAGCACCCCGGCCGAAGAAGAGGGCCCGAAGCTCGGCGTCGGTGCGTAAAGGGGCCTGGTCCGGGTAGTCCAGGCGAACCACCAGGACCCGCTCCTTCCGGAAGCGAGGGGCCCGGGCCAGCACCACCGGCGCGGCCAGTTCGCCCACGGGGACCAGGTCCCGCTGGTACCCGGACTTCTCCACCACCACGTGGGTGTCGGCCGGGTCCAGGTCCAGCGCGAAGCCGCCCTGGGCATCGGTGAAGGCCACCGGGGGCCGGGTCCGCGGCCGCACCCGGACGCCGCGGTCCGGATGCACCCGGACCCCCTCCAGGCCCCGGGCGCCGTCGGTCACCCGGCCCCGGACGGGCCCGGCGGCGGCCGGCAGGCACAGGAGGAGGGTCAATAGCAGACGTACCATGGATTCAACGATACAATGGACGGTTCTAGGAAACCCCGGGACTGAACCTCAAAAGGCCACGCGTGACCGAATCCAACCTCATCCGCAATTTCTCCATCATCGCCCACATCGACCACGGGAAGTCCACCCTGGCCGATCGGCTCCTGGAGCTGACCAACACCATCGCCCGGCGGGACATGCAGGCCCAGATCCTCGACGACATGGACCTGGAGCGGGAGCGGGGCATCACCATCAAGGCCCACGCGGTCACCTTGAAGTACCCCGCCCTGGACGGCAACACCTACACCCTGAACCTCATCGACACCCCCGGCCACGTGGACTTCACCTACGAGGTGAGCCGGAGCCTGGCCGCGTGCGAAGGGGCCATCCTGGTGGTGGACTCCACCCAGGGCGTGGAGGCCCAGACCCTGGCCAACACCTACCTGGCCCTGGAGAACGAGCTCGAGATCTTCCCCGTCCTGAACAAGACCGACCTGCCCAGCTCCGAGCCCGAGCGGGTGCTGGAGGAGATCAACACCGTCATCGGGCTGGTGGACACCGCCCACGCCATCAACGTGTCGGCCAAGACCGGCGAGAACTGCCTGGCGGTGCTGGAGCAGATCGTCAAGTGCGTGCCGCCCCCCAAGGGCGATCCCAAGGCGCCGCTCCAGGCCCTGGTGTTCGACTGCCACTACGACCAGTACCGCGGGGTGGTGTGCCTCGTCCGCATCATGCATGGCACGCTCAAGGCCGGGGAGACCATGCACTTCATGGCCACCGGCAGCGACCACCGCGTGGACGAGGTGGGCGTGTTCAACCCCAAGATGAGCAAGGTGGACGAGCTTTCCGTGGGCGAGGTGGGCTACGTCACCGGCAGCATCAAGACCCTGGCCGACGTGAAGGTGGGCGACACCCTCACCCACACCCTCACCAACACCACCCGCCCGTCCACGGAGATGCTCAAGGGCTTCAAGGAACTCCAGCCCGTGGTCTTCGCGGGGATCTTCCCCACCAACAGCGAGGACTACGAGGGCCTCCGCGACGCCATGGACAAGCTGCGGCTCAACGACAGCTCGTTCAGCTACGAGCCCGAGACGAGCCAGGCCCTGGGCTTCGGCTTCCGCTGCGGGTTCCTGGGGCTCCTGCACATGGAGATCGTCCAGGAACGCCTGGAGCGGGAGTTCGACCTGGACCTCATCACCACGGCCCCCTCCGTGCGCTACCACGTGTTCCTCACCGACGACACCGAGGTGGACGTGGACAACCCCTCCAGGCTGCCCCCCCTGCCCCGCATCGCCCGCATCGAGGAGCCCCTGATCGAGGCCACCATCCTCACCCGCCCCGACTTCGTGGGCGGCCTCCTGAAGCTCTGCGAGGATCGCCGCGGCCTCCAGCAGCGGCTGGAGTACGTGGGCAAGGACCGGGTCATGCTCGTCTACGAGCTGCCCCTGAACGAGGTGGTGCTGGACTTCTACGACAAGCTCAAGTCCATCTCCAAGGGCTACGCCAGCTTCGACTACCACATGAAGGGCTACCGGGAATCCGACCTGGTGAAGATGGACATCCTCGTCAACGGCGACGCCGTGGACGCCCTGTCCATCCTGGTGCACCGCTCCAAGAGCCAGGCCATGGGCCACGGCCTCACGGTGCGCATGAAGGAGGTCATTCCCCAGCAGATGTTCGACGTGGCCATCCAGGCCGCCATCGGCGCCAAGATCATCGCCCGCACCAACGTCAAGGCCCGGCGCAAGGACGTGCTGGCCAAGTGCTACGGCGGCGACATCTCCCGGAAGAAGAAGCTCCTGGCCAAGCAGAAGGAGGGCAAGAAGCGCATGAAGTCCATCGGCAGCGTGGACATCCCGCAGGACGCCTTCCTGGCCATCCTCAAGGTGGAGGGCTGAGCCATGCTGCAACCCGCGATGGAAGTCACCCAGCAGCCCGCGAAGGCCGGCGTGAAGAGCATCACCGGCTTCGTGCTCACCGGCCCCCAGAAGGGCGTGATCCTGTGCGTGCTCCTGGGCCTGATGTACCTGCGCCTCTACCGCCGCAAGCGGTCCCAGGACAAGATCTGTTCCCACTGCGGCACCCGGAACCCGCCGCACCAGACCAATTGCAAGCAGTGCTCGGCCCCCCTGTTCCACAAATAGCGGCTATCATCGGACGCGGGTGGGCCCATGAGCAAGATCCGAGTCCTGGTCGCCGACGACGATTCCACGAATCTCGCGCTCCTGGTGCGGGTGCTCAGCAAGGCCGGCATGGAGACCGTGGCCGCCGAGGACGGGGCCGAGGTCCTGGCCTATCTGCGCAAGGCGCCTGAGTCCTTCGACGTCCTTCTCATGGACCTGGTGATGCCGCGCATGAACGGTTTCCAGGTCCTCAAGCGCATGAAGGCCAACGCCCAGCTCAAGGACCTTCCCGTCATCCTCCAGACCGCCTCCAGCTCCCCCGAGGACATCCAGCGGGGCATGGAGGCCGGCGCCTACTACTACCTCACCAAGCCCTTCACCCAGCGCGTGGTGCTGGGCATCGTCAAGACCGCCGCCCAGGACATCGCCCGCATCCGCGTGCTCCACGCCGAGGTGGAGCGCCTGGGCACGCCCCTCTCCATGATGGTGACGGGCCGCTTCCGCTTCCGCACCCTGCTGGAGTGCCACGAGCTCACCAACCTCCTGGCCAAGGCCTGCCCCGACCCCGCCCGCTCCGTCACCGGCCTTTCCGAACTCCTCATCAACGCCCTGGAGCACGGCAACCTGGGCATCACCTACCCGGAAAAGGGCGAACTCCTGGCCAAGAACGCCTGGAAGGCCGAGATCAACCGCCGCCAGGCCCTCCCCGAGAACCAGGACAAGTGGGTGGAAGTGGAAGTCACCCGCCACCCCGACCGCATCGCCTTCGAGGTGCGCGACCAGGGCAAGGGCTTCGACTGGCGGAACTTCGTGGTGCCCAACCCCTCCCGCCTCTTCGACAACCACGGCCGGGGCATCTTCATGGCCAAGATGGACAGCTTCGACCGGCTGGAATACCTGGGCGAAGGGAACCATGTGAGGGCGGAGATCAAGCTGGCATAGGGGCCTTCCCCACCCTGATGCGGCCTTCATTTCTCCATGGACCAAACCTACAAGACCAGAATCAACATTAATTTTTTGACGCTTAACCCGGGTTGCAAAGCAAAAAATAGAATCCAGACTTTCCGGTGAACCCACGGAAGGGGCCGGATCCACGGACCTTCGCGTGGCGCTCCACATCCACCGGACGGAACCATGGACACTCGAACCACGTTCGCAGCCAGACTGGCGCTGCTCGGGTTCGCGCCCCTTCTTAATCTGGACGCGAATGACAGCGGCTGTTTTTCAACGAATAAATCAATTCCATTCGCAAAAGGCCCCGCGATCACCCATGGCGGCCTGGGCGTCGAACTGGCGTCAGGCGCCTTGGACTTGGCCATTCCCCTCGGGCCGGGCCTCGGCCGGCCCGGCCTCAGCTTCGTGCCGGTCCTACGGGGGCGTTGTCATCCGCATGTGGACGGACAGGGCCCCGTCACAGCGGCCGGCTTCGACCTCAGCCCCGGCTTCCTGGACGTGGAATGGGGCTCGAAACAGCCTCTTTCGGCCAGGTGGTCGTACCCGGACGGCACCCGCTCCCATCTGGCCGGCACCCTGCCCCACGGCGTTGACGCCGCGCGGTGTCTGGCCCGATTCCTTCCCGGAAGCGGCGCTCGCCCCTGCGGATTCGAACCCGGGGCTCCCTACGTGGGGCCCGGCGCGCAGGGCGATCTCCTCGTGGGACTGGCCCCGGGCGGTATGGATCCGAGCGGGTTCCCCGGGGCCCCTCCGCCCGCGTTCCTGGCCATCCACGGCGATCTGGCCTACGTGTATCGCCTTGCGGTCCCCGTGGTCGGGGACGGAATCCGGCGGGCCCATTACAGCCTTTCAGCCATCCATGACGGCTTCGGCGATGCCATCGCGTTCACCCACGGTCCGGGTTCCCGATTCCAGGCCAGCCGAGGGTCCGCAGTCATCCAGGTCACCCTCGACGACACCCGGTCGGTCACGTCGGCACCGTCCCTGGGGGACGGAGCAGGCTCTGGCGAGGGTCCGGCCTTCGAGGCGACCCTCCACATCGACTACCGTTCGGCAGCGGGACCCGGGCCTTCCTTCACCCTTGGAACGCTCGTACGGCAAAAGGGCGCCTTCGGCGAACCGCCTCCCGAGGCATTCCTGCGCAATCTGCAACCCCTTCGGCTCACCCACCCGGCCACCGACGAATCCGTGACCTTCACCTATGGCAGGTGCCCGGTGGGTCCGGCGGCTTTCGCCCCCACGGTGCTCCAATCCGTGGGTTTCCCAGGCAGAGAGGTGGATCTGGAATGGGAGGGCCGTCCTGCGCTCCGCTGCACTCACCTGCCCGGCCAGAGCCTTTGGGCCTTCGGGATTTCCGCCCTTACGGAACGGGACCTCACGGGCCACGCGCCGGACCGCGCGACCCGCCACCGGCGGGTCCTGCCGGAACGGGATCCGCTGGCCATGGGTTGGCGCTCTGTCCTTTGGTCCGATACCGTCACCCGGCCCGACGGGACTCTGGAGGTGTTCCACTTCGCCGCCCCGGACGCAGGAACGGAAGCCCTGGCTGCCCACCTCCGGCACCATGGCGATCCGTACCCAATGGTGACCCTGGAGCAGCGCTTCGAATCCGAGGAGGCCCTGCGAAACGGCCGTCCCTGGCTCACGTCAACCCACGACCGATTCGAGTTCCGGTCGGCCGTGAACCCCACGGGCGACCCCGCCCTGGGCACGCGGCCCTATGCCTCCCGGGTCCGGACCTGGGAGGCCGGCACCGGCGTGGTGTCGGTCCAGGCCCTCGAGGACTGGGACCCGGCCAGCCTGGGTTGGCGACGGAAGGTCTTTCAGGTGGGCACGGCCGAGGAGACGAAGCAGCCTGACTTCGACCGGTCCGTGACCTGGACACTGGACGCCGAACCGGCGTGCTGGATCTGGGCCCGGCCGGTCAAGGAAACCCGTCCCGGCTGGGCGGACAAGCGTACCCAATTCGAACCGGGAACCCGCCGGCCCGCATCCGTAGCCTGGGAGGCCGACAATGCCCTCGCGGTGCACGAGACCTTCCGGTGGCATGGCCCCCGCCTCCTTGCGAGAACTCTGGAATCCCCCTCTGGCCTACGCCTGTCAGGCCGTGTGGGCACCACGTTCCGGTATGACGAGATGGGCTTCATGGCGGAGGCCCGCCCCCTGGGCGCGGCCTGGGCCCGGGGACAGGAACGGGACGACTTCGGACGGATAATTGGCCTCACGGACGCCAACGGAAAGCGAACGACCATCGTCCGGGATGCCGGCGGACGCACGATCCGCATGGAGCCACCGGACGGGGGCCGCCCCACCGTGATCCGCTACGAGGACGACCACCTGGGTTTTACCGTGGCCCGGGGTGCCTGCCGGACGACCTACCGCTACGACGGATTCGGCCAGTTGACCCAGGTGAGCCGCGGGGGCGCTCGTCCCTTCCATCGGAAGTTGGATTACGACACCATGGGCCGCCTGACCTTCGCCTCGGCCTGGATGGAAGGCGAAGGGACCCGGCTCCCGGGCAAGATGGGGCCCGGCCAGACCTGGGCCTATGACAGGCAGGGAAGGCTCATCCTCCATGCCGGAAACGGAATTCCTGCGACCCGCCTGCGGCACGCAGGCCTCGTCACCTCTACGGACCGGGGCTCCTCCCGCCGGGACGCGCTCGGCCGTGTGGTGGAAGTGGCGGACGCCCTGGGTGGCAGGACGCGTTTCGCATACGACGATGCGGATCGAATGACGGGCGCGCGGCAGGGGGACCACCAGGCCCGCACCTGGACCTTCAACCGGTTCGGCTGGTTGACCCGCACCATCCAGCCGGAAACCGGCCTAACCACCTACCGCGATTTCACGGTCACCGGCGCACCCGGAACCGTGGACCGGGCCGGCCGCATTCTCCGGACCAGCTTCGACACCCTGATGCGCCCGCTCGCGATTCGTTCGGAGGATGGCACCGTGGATGAGGCGTTCGACTACGATGATCCTTCTGGCGCGCACGGCGCGGCCATGGCGGAATGCTGGCGGCACCGGGACGGCGCCGTGGAGGTGCGGCGCACCTTCGGGGCCCCGGGGGGGCGCCTTTCCCGGATGGAAACCCGGGTGCGCCTGGGTTCCCGCGAGGTGGTCATCCCTCAGTTCTTCACCCGCGACCTGGCCGGCGCCGAAGTGGCGGCCGGCGTGGGATCGAACACGGTGGTGGTGGACCACGACCCGGAGGGCATGCCCAGGGCCGTCTCCCGGAACGGGGTCCCCATCGCAGAGGTGTCGGTGAATGCCGCCACGGGGTTGTGCTCCACCCTGACCCTCGCAAACGGTGTCACGACGCATTTTGACCGGAACCCCGCGGGGTTCCTTCGTGCGCTCTGCACCCGACTCCCGGGTGGCGCCGGGGGACTGTCCTGGGCCTACGACTATGACCAGCGGGGCCGCCTTGTCTCCGACGGAGAGGACCGGTATGGTTTCGATGCCATGGACCGCCTCACCGGCGTGACCGCCCGGCGCCTGGATGGCGCGGGCCTCGTCGCGGTGACTTACCGATATGATCTCGAAGGCAACCTTGTACACTCCTTCGCATCCGGCGACGTTCCAGGGGAACTCAGCCCGCGTTACACCTTCAACAACTTCTCCCTGAACGCGAAGGAGCAGGTCGCCCTTCGGGCCTCCAACCGTCTCCCCGCCACCGCCGGCGGCGTTCCCACCGGAGCGGAGTACGACGCCCAGGGGCATTTGACGCAGGTCTGGGCCCAGACAGGGAACCCCCGGACCCAGCTGAACCTGGCCGTGGACGCCCTGGGGCGGGTGACCGGCTGCTTTGATGCGCGGACCGGGCGCACTGAAACCTACGCCTATGATGCCCGGGGCCTTTGCACCCTTTCGGAAATCTGGGAGGGATCAACCCGCATCGCCCGCACGGTCAACGTGCATGACGATGATGGCCGACTGGTGAGCCAGTGGGAGGGGGAGGATCCCGTTTGGCGCCGGGACCTCATTCACCTGGGTACCCATCCGCTTGCGGAAGTGGATGGCCGGGGCACCCGATTCCTCCACCTGGACCGCCTGGGCAGGGTCCGCATGGTCACCGGGCCCGCCGGGGTTGTGGTGGCTCGCATGAAGCACCTGCCCCACGGCGAGACCCTGGATGTGGAAGGCCGAGCCCCCCAGGGATTCACCGGCGGCGAAATCGCAGCGCCCGCGGGTCTCATCCGGCTCCAGGCCAGGCTGCTCCTGCCCGCCTACCGGCGCTTCCTGTCCCCCGACCCCCTCTGCCCATCCGGTCCCGCGACCTCCCAATTCTGGAATCGCTATGCCTTCGTCCAGGGAATGCCCACCGCCTTCGCGGACCCCACCGGCTGCGCCATGGTCCCGGTGGATCCCCCGCCGCCCCTGCGCCCGTCGCCACCGGACATGAGTGGCCTGTTCAACCCCACCTTCGCCCCGCCTCCCGCCCCCGGCGGCCCTCCGCCCATTTCCCCCTGGAATCCCAGCTTCATCCACGAGGGCAGCCAACTGGGAAACGCCATGAGCGGCTTCCAGAACTTCATGCAAGGTGACCGCCTCACCACCGAACCCACCGTGACCTACTCCCAGCCCTCCGGAACCTTCACCTACCATTCCGACACCCTTGGGTTCCCGAGGGACGCCTCCATCGGGACGGGGTGGTCTGGGAGGGGGTTGGGGAAGAATGAACCAAGCTTACAGTCATGGAAGGACCACGGACCTATCCCACAAGGGGATTGGACGATTCAACCCTCTGTCACCCATCCACGTCTGGGCGAGTTGGCGATACCCCTCCGCCCAAGGGAGGGTACCGACCTTTTCGGGCGCGACAACCAGTTCTACATCCACGGCCCGTCTCGAAATCCATCAAATTTCGGGCAGGAATCCCATGGATGTCCGATCCTTAACCAAAAAGGACGCCAATTCATAAGCGACAGTGGCGCTACCCGCCTCACCGTAGCGCCTCCACCCGAGCCGCCACCGCCCCCTCTCAGATACGCCCCCCCCAGATACTGCCCCCCTCCCAGATGGTGCCCCCCAAGGAGATAAGTTATGACAAGGGGATCCAGTTCCTTCCTCCTGGCCATGATCCTCGCGATGCCTGGTGTGCTTCAGGGTTCCCCACCCCTTGAGGGCAAGGCCAAAGGCAACACCTTTGTCCTCGAGGGCACGCTGGGGGGAAGCACTCGAATGAAGATCCAATTCGACATGATTCCGACCCAGCATCCGACCGAATCCGAAATTGAAGCCATGAACGCAAATCCATTTTCCTGGATGAAGGGGCGGGAGAACTGGACCAAGCCCCTGAGGAAAGTACAGATCCAGATCGACGGGGTCTTCGTGCTCATTCCCCAGAGCGCGTTCGCGGATATTTTTGATCCGGTCAAGGCGAAGGCATGGAAGGAGAAGAACGCTTACGTTCTTTCCGTTGAGGGTGGCGATGCAGCGGCTTCCTACGAGGTGAAGTTCAGAATGCTCCCCTCCAGGCACCGGAAGGGGAAATACCAGATCGTCGAGCGTCTCTGGAGGCACGGTGAATTCCCCACCGAGGTCTGGGAGCGCACCACCTATCACAACACCCGCTGGGACTCAGATCTCTGAGGTTTTCCAAGGCTAGCTGGATGATTTTGGGCGCAATAAAGTAACCGTTAGGTAGCCTATCGCAAGGCTTGCCATCCCTGTCCAGATGTTGATCCCACCCAGGGCCAGGTAGAGGAGAATGATTGAGAAGATAGCAATATAAACAGGGAATTTCCTTGAATGCATACACCCATTCTCCCCATGCCCTGTAGCCCCACGCCAGGATTGTACTTGATGTGGGGGCCTTAATCGAATTGATTGCTGGTTACTTGGCCCAACTGCGGGGCAGATCTACATGTATAGGGGTTGGCGGTTCGCAGGAATGCG
This sequence comes from Mesoterricola sp. MK458, assembly GCF_055384935.1. NCBI lineage: Bacteria > Pseudomonadati > Acidobacteriota > Holophagae > Holophagales > Holophagaceae > Mesoterricola > Mesoterricola sp. MK458. Next base: position 4,629,382 of record NZ_AP045075.1, on the reverse strand, counting down.
CATACAGGAATCGATATTGGACGAATAGGTTGGTCCAACCCCAGGGCCATGGGTGGCGCAATAGCCCATTCCCGCCGCCAGTCCTCCACCGATGGCTCCGGGGGGAACACCAGCCGGACCGCCCTGTTGAAAGCCCCTGGCCGCACCGTCGATCATTCCGCAGGTCATTCGATTTCCCAGGTCATGGCATGAGAAATTGGACGGGGTTGCCGGGTTGGTCAATGGCCTGTCAGAGCCTCTCAACGCGAGCATCATTCCTCCGATGATGAGCGACAAGTCCTTTTCTGTATAAGAATTTAACTGCCGAGCTTATTCATGACAGCCTCCATCGCGGGACGGAACAATTGCGATGTTCCTCCTCAACGGGGAGAGTGCTGATTCAGGCGTGGAAGGTGCCATATAATGAAATTATTTTGCAAATTATATTAGTCGTTAAGGTCGCCCCGGCGATGGTGGCCGTGCGATGGTCTCCTACGAGGGAAAAGCAGGTTCCTCGCTGAATCGAGTGGGTAGCGACCGGTTATAACCGGGCGGTTTGCCAGGCTGGGGTCAGATCGAACTTCAGCTTGCCGGCGATGAGGTAGGCCATCGTCACCAGGTTGCGGATGGTCCGGTAGCCCCGGGCTTTGGACTTGGCGGCCTGGAGCAGCGAATTGATGCCTTCCAGCAGGCCATTGGCTAGGCCGCTCTTGAACCAGCGCAGAACCCCAGCCATGTGGTCCTTGAGCGTGTCGGCGGCTTTGACCATGGGTTGGATGCCGGACTCCCTGACCATCGTGATCCACTCCTTCAGGAACATCCCGGCCGCTTGTGGATTCGCCTGCTCATAGAAGTCCTGGAGGGTGAGTTTCATTCGGTAGGCCTCAGCCGTCAGCAGGTTCGCGCCCCGCAGCTCCTGGAGCCTCCCAGCCTGGGTCGCCCTGAGGTTCGAGGGGTTCTTCAGCCAGATGTAGCGGGTCTTCTTGAGCTCAGGCCGATCCTTGGCCTCGCGGCGCCGCACGTCGTCCACGGCCCTGTTGATCATCTGCATGACATGGAAGCGGTCGAAGGTCAGGTACGCCTTCGGGAAGTGCGCCCTCAGCCCCTTGATGAACGAGGGAGACATGTCCAGGCAGACCTCCTCGATCCTCCCCGGGTCACCCATGTGGGCCACCAGGTCGGCCTTGAAGGCCTGCACGGTCTCATGGCTTCGCCCGGCCACACCGAACAGAACCTTCTTCTCCTCCATGTCCATGACCAGGGTGATGTAGTTGTGCCCGCGCTTGGCGGCGGTCTCGTCAATGCCGATCCGGGTGACGGCGGACATGTCCACCTTTGCCCGGGCCTCATCCACGTGGTGATGTACCAACCGCCAGAGCTTGGTATCGTGCTCGCCGACCAGCTTGGCGACTGTGGCTACCGGCATGGCCTGGACCAAGGTCATGATCAAGGCTTCGAACAGGAGGGTGAAGCCTGATCCGGGTCGAGCCCAGGGGACCTGGACTTGTTTGACCCCGTCCACATCGCACTTGCAGCGAGGCACCCGGGCCGTCAGGTAAGCGGCGTGCTGAAAGAAGTCCAGGTGCCGCCAGGTCTTCTCCTCGGTGTCGTGGACCTTGGCGGGCTGGCCGCAGACCGGGCATGGAAAGTCAGCCCCACGGGTGAAATCGATCGTGATGTCCAACCGCTTGGCCTCCTCGTCGAACTGGAGGTTCTTGACCTCCCAAGGGGCCTGGAGGCCGAGTGCCATGGTGAACAGGGTGTTGGTGTCCATGGCCCCATTGTCCATGGAACAGGCGCGCCGACCCACCCTCTGTGGCCGGTGCTCGGGAATGGAAAGCCCGGCGGATTCCGCTCCGCGGAACGGCCTATGGCCGCCCTTCGGGTCCGCGTCCTTCCCACACCCTCGGGCTCCGCCTGGAAAACGCTGACGCGTTTCCCACACCGCCCACAGCGACGGTCAGCAGCAGCATGGTTTTGAGCCACTTCTTTCCTGGAATCCGAGTCCTGGTTTCACCGTTCCAGGAAACCTTGCGGAACTGGGCCACAGCACGGAACAGGTCGGCGGTTTATGCGCTGGTTACCCACACGAAACAGCGACGGGCCAACAAACAGGTCCACTGCTGGCGGCCAATATTCGGTTAGCTCCATCACATCTGCTGAAAACACCTGCTGGGACTCGGCCATCCGAGGATCTGCGGCTGTCGGCCCCAATTCATTCGAGCCAATGGAACCTGGGGGCCGGAAACCATGCGGGGGTGGAGATCCGGCTACCCTAGGAATCCAACTGCTCCAGGATTTTTCGGACGGTCTCCTGGAGAGGTTCGATATGGTTGGCGGCCACGTCCCACACGATTGCGTCATCCAGTGAGAAATAGGCATGGGCATGCACGTCCCGGAATCCGGCGATGCGCTTCCACGGGATTTCGGGATAGGCTGCAACCAATTCCGCCGGAAGTCGTTTTACCGCCTCGCCCGCCACCTCCAGGTTGTGGAGGACCGCGTCCCGGACCCGCCAATCATTCGAAAATCCATCGAGGTCCATTCCTTCCGCAAGGATCAGGACCTTGGAACAGGCCGCCAGGATGTCCTGGAGATACAACCCTTGATCACGCGACACGGTGCATTTCCGCCAGGACGGCATCCCGGATCCTGGGCCTCAAGCCCGTCGAGGTGACGAGATCGACATCCCGCATCAACAAGGCTTCCAGATCCTCCTTCAGCCCCATGAAGCGGTTAAAGGTGGGGGCACCGGCGAACGTCACGATGAAGTCCACATCACTATCCGGCCTGGCATCGCCGCGGGCGAAACTGCCGAAGAGATCCAGATGGAGCACACCATAGCGCTCCATGAGTTCAGGGATCGCGGGCTGGAGGATTTCTATGATTTCCTGCCGGTCCATGGGTAGGTTCCTTCCGCTGCAGGATAATGCTGCTGGGCGATATCCGGTTGGCGCCATCACATCTGCTGAATTGACAGAACCTTCTTCGACGCCATGTGCGCCCAAACCACCTGGCAGAACCACAGGGTGGACCGGAAACGCTCCATGTAGTTCACCCTGGCCATGAGCCTGAGGGCCTTGAGGGCCGGTTCGTCCGTGGGTGGGGCGGTTCGGTCCAGGTCCAGGAGGGCCGCGGCTTCGCGCTTCAGGTGGGCGGTGAGGGGCGCCCAGGCCTCGGCCAGATGCGCGGCCTGGGCGTCGGCGTAGGTGGTAGCGAGCTTGCCGAACTCGGTGTTGGCCCCGTATTCCATGCGGTCCACGGCCAGCACCTCCACCCACCGGACGTTGGGGGGGAGGCGCAGCACCGTGTGCTCCCGGCCGGCGGGGTCCTCGCAAAGGACCTCCAGGGTGCTGCCGGCGGGGGGGATCCGGCCGGTGACCTCGGCCTTGCTGGAGGACAGGAGCCGCATGCTGTCGGCCATGCGCTGGGCCTCGGCGGGCCGGGCCATGCCCTGGCGGAGCAGCGTGGTCTGCCACGCGTTCCAGTGCTGGAGGAGCGGGTCCTCCAGGGCCAGGAAGGCCCCGTCGAACAGGAATCCCGACAGGGTCTGGGCCTCCCCGGCCAGGGCCGCGGGGAGGATGAACGGGGCGCCGCCCCGGCCCAGGGCGGCAAGGTCCCGGGAGCACGCCGCCAGGTAGGCCCCGGCCTCCCGGTAGGCGGTGTCCAGGTCCTTGCGGACCCGGGCGTAGTCCTTGCGGGCCTCCGCGACGCTGGCCGGCAGGGGCGGGATCCCCGTGGTGGCGGCCTCCAGCACCACCACCTTCCCGGGAGGCTCCCCGTGGAGGGCCCCGGCGAGAAGGAGGACCGCCCCGGCCCGCCTATGCCACATCGGTGCGGACGGCGAGCACGTTCCCGCTGGGGTCGGCGAAGTGGAAGCCCCGGCCGCCGGGGGATCCGAAGGTGGCGTTCTCGGGACTGGCCATGGTCGAGCCTCCGGCTCCATCATTCCACCAAGGCGCCCTCCAGGGGCACCCGGATGGTCATGCGGGTGAGGCTGCCGGGCTCGCAGTGGATCTCCGGCCCCGCCCCGGGACCGAAGAGGCTCGCCAGGCGCTTCTGGACGATGCGCAGGCCCAGGCCCTCCCGGGAACGCCGGCCCTCGTCGAAGGCCCCCGCGTCGTCCTCCACGTCGATCCTCAGGGCGCCCCCCTCGGCGAAGGCCAGGATCCGCACCGTCCCCTGCCCCGGCAGGCGGGAGACGCCGTGGCGGATGGCGTTCTCCACGAGGGGCTGGAGGGTGAAGGTGGGCACCTTCGCGGCCCGGAAGGCCGGCGCCACGTCGATCTCCACCCGGAGCCCCTCGAAGCGGGCCTTTTCGATCTCCAGGTAGGCCCGGATGTGTTCCAGCTCCTCCTCCAGGGTGCTGAGCTCCCCGTGGCGCTGGAGGTTCTTGCGGAAGTAGCCCGAGAGGTGGCCCACCAGCTCCCGCCCCCGGGCGGCGTCGGTGCGCAGGATGGCCATGATGGTGTTCAGGGAGTTGAAGAGGAAGTGCGGGTTCACCTGGGCCCGCAGGAGCCTGAGTTCGCTGAGCACCAGGAGGTTCTTCTGTTCCTGGTACTTGGCGATGAGCAGTTGGCTGGAGAGCAGCGTGCCGATGCCCTCGCCCAGGCGGCGGTTCATGTGCAGGAAGCGCCGGTTCTTGGGCTCCAGCAGCTGGACGGTGCCCAGGACCGTCCCGTCCACCTCCAGGGGCACCACCAGGACGGAATGGAGCGGGCACCGCGCCTCGACCCCGCAGGTGAAGACCTGGTGCAGGCCGTCGGCGAAGACCACCGCCCGCTCCTGGATGGCCTGCCGGGTGCGCGCCGAGGAGATGGGGCTGCCGGGGCGGTGGTGGTCCGACCCCAGCCCCACGAAGCCTAGCACCTTCTCGTTGTCGGTCACCGCCACGGCCCCGACGCCGGTCTCCTCCTTGACGATGGCGGCCATCTCGCCCGCGGTTTCCGGACCGAAACCCCGGCCCAGCAGGCCCAGGGCGCGCTCGGCGACCCGCAGGGCGGCGGCCGACGACGCCGCGGCCACCCGGTCCAGGTCCCGCTGCCGGTGCAGGAGCACCGCCATGAGCAGGGCGGCGCCCACCGGGTTCAGGAAAACCATGGGCGGGGCGATGACTTTCACGATCTCCACGGCCTCCGGGAAGGGCCGGGTGAGGAGCAGCACGACGCCCATGTGGAGCACCTCGCCGGCGAAGGTGGCCAGGAAGGCCACCTTCATGGTGATGAGCACCTCCGGCCGGTCCCGCAGCCTGCGGCTCAGGAACCCGGCCAGCACGCCTTCCAGCGTCGTGGCCACCGCGCCCGAAAGGGCGGCGATGCCCCCCAGGCTCATGCGGTGGACCCCCGCGGTGGCCCCCACCAGGCCGCCCAGCACCGGCCCCCCCAGCAGCCCCGCCAGCACCGCGCCCACGGCCCGGGCGTTGATGATGGCCCCGCCCTTGAGCACCGGGGTGCCCAGGTAGTTGCCCAGGATGGTGATGCACGTGAAGACCAGGAACAGCCGCACCCTCCCCCGCGGCCGGGCCCAGTCCGAGGACAGGGGCTGGAACGCGGGGGATTCGCAGTAGAGGTAGAACAGCACCAGGAAGGCCGAGATGGTCTGGAAGAGCGTCACCAGAGATCGCACGGGCCCCCTGCTCAGGTCACTTCAGACGTTTCGCGAGCCTCACGGCGGTGTGCTCGACCTTGATTCCGGATCCCAGCTTATCCAGTCCGCCCCGGATCTGCAGCACGCACCCCGGGCAGTCCATGGCCACGGAGGTGGCCCCGGTGGCCTTGATGTTCTCGAGCTTGCGCTCGAGGATGGGGGCGCTCAGCTCGGGCAGCTTGAGGGAGTAGGACCCCGCCATGCCGCAGCAGGTGTCGCACTCCTTCATCTCCGTGACCGTGAAGCCGGCCTTCTTCAGGAGGTCCCGGGGGGCCTGCTGGGCGTTGAGGGTCCGCTTCAGGTGGCAGGAATCGTGGTAGGTAAGCGTCTCGGCCTGCTGGCCTTCCTTGAACTCCAGCCGGCCTTCGTCCACCAGCTTCTTCACCAGGGTGGCGAAGTCGAGGGTCTTGGCGGAGAGCCTGCGGGCGTCCTCCATAGCGTCTTCCATGCCCAGGCTCTCGAAGGTGGCGATGAAGTCCTCCTTCAGGGCCACGGTGCAGGTGGGGCAGGCGGAGACGACGTAGGTGACGTCCTCGTCCAGAAGGGCCTTGATGTTGTCCCGGGCGTTGCCCGCGGCGGTCTCGTAGGCGCCGTTGTAGCGCGCCGGCGCGCCGCAGCAGGTCTGGCCCTCGGGGAACACCACCTGGATCCCGGCCTTGTTGAGCACCCGCACCACGGACTCGCCCATTTCCGGGTAGGAGAAGTCGATGAGGCAGCCCGCGTAGATCGCCGCCTTTTCCTTGCACTCCGGCTGCACGATGTCCTTGAAGGTGTCGCGGAAGGGCCGCGGCGCGATGGCCGGCAGGCTCCGGAACTCCGTCAGGTCGGACAGGAAGAGCGGCAGGTGGCGGATGAACCCGCCCTTGGCGAACGGCTTCTGGGCCACCGAGGCCGCGCGCAGCAGGGAGTGGAAGAGCCGGCGGTTGTTCACCACCGAGAAGATGGCCTTCTGCACCAGGGGCATGCCCTTCTCCAGGGCCAGCCGCCTGCGCAGTTCGAGGATGAGGTCGGGGATGTCGATGCGCCCGGGGCACACGTCCTTGCAGGCCCCGCACTGGATGCACAGCCCCTGGATGTCGTCGGACTGCTTGAGCTCGTCGAACCAGGCGGTGAGGATCGTCCCGATGCCGCCCGTGTACACCTTGCCGAAGACGTGCCCCCCCACGAGCCGGAACACGGGGCACACGTTCAGGCAGGACGCGCAGCGGATGCACTGGAGCGCCTGGCGGAACTTGGGATCCGCGGCCATCTCCGAGCGCTTGTTGTCCATGAGGATGATGTGCAGCTGCTTGGGGCTTCCGTCGGTGTTGGGGACCTGGCCCGTGATGATCGAGACGTAGCTCGTGAGCAGCTGGCTCGTGGCGTTGCGCGGCAGGGCCTGGAGGATGGGATGGACGTCCTGGAAGGTGGCCACCAGCTTCTCGATGCCCACCACCGCCACGTGGATCCTCGGCAGGGTGGTCACGAGCCGGGCGTTGCCCTCGTTGGTCACCAGCACGAGGCTGCCGGTCTCGGCCACCGCGATGTTGGCGCCGGAGATGCCCATGTCCGCGTTCAGGAACCGGCTCCGCAGCTTGCCCCGGGCGAACTTCACGAGTTTGGGGATGTCGGGCTGCTGGCCCTCCTCCACCTTGGTGGAGAAGACCTCGGCCACCTCCTCCTTGGTCATGTGGATGGCGGGCATGACCATGTGGGAGGGCGTCTGGTGGCAGAGCTGGATGATCCACTCGCCCAGGTCGGTCTCGAACACCTCGATGCCCGCGGCCTCCAGGTGCTTGTTGAGGTGGATCTCCTCGGTGGCCATGGACTTGGATTTGACGATGGAGCGGACGCCGTTCTCCTTGGCCAGGGCCAGGATGTAGGCCTTCACCTCGGCGGGATCGGAGGCCCGGTAGACCTTGGCGCCGGCGGCTTCGGCCTTGGCCTTGAAGGCCTCGGCCAGTTCCTCCAGATGGGAGGCCCCGTAGGCCTTCACGTCGCGCACCGCGTCCCGCACGGCCTCGAAGTCCATGCCCGCGTACGCCTTTTCCCGGCTGATCTTGTAGGCCTCGGAAAAGCGCCCCAGGGCGCCCCGAAGGTTGGGGTTGGCCAGGGCATCCTGAATGGATTCCTTGAACGTGGTGGTCATGCCGCGCTCCCTTCGAGGAAGACGATCACGAGCCGCTCCGGCCCGTGGACGCCGATGGTGAGTACGCGCTCGATGTCCGCCGTGCGGCTGGGGCCCGTGATCATGGACAGGAACCCGGCCTTGGCGGGCTTGATGCGCCCCAGGACGGAGGCCATGTCGGGCAGGATCCGGTCGGCCCCGATGAGGGCCACGTGGATCTGCGGAAGGGTCGATACCAGGCGCCCCTCCACCTCGGTGGCGTCCACGACCAGCGTGCCCGTGTCGGCCAGGGCCCAGTCCATCTGGCTGATGCCCACTGTGGCCTGGGCCGCACCCTCCCGGGTCACGTCGTAGGAGAGGCCCGGGAAGGCCGGGCGGCCCTCGGCTTCCAGGAAGGGGCACGGGGCCCAAAGGGCGGTGCCACCCGCCTCCCGGATGAGCCCCTGGACGAAGTCCCGGGCCTCGGCGGCCGTACCGCAGCGGTGCACCTCGGCGCTCGCGGCCTCGGCGCGTTCCTTGAAGGAAGCGAACAGTCTGTCCATGGTTCACCCTGCCCTGTGGCTGGAGGTTGAATGAAATGCGGTAGGACGATCATAGGCAGAACGGGTTCCCCCCGGACGGGGCCCGGCGGACAATCTTGCCCACCGGTTTCAATTCGGACCCAGGCGGTCCAAAACCCGCCCCGACCGGCGGACAGAATTGGCGGAAATGCTATAGTCAACTGATGTTGTCATGATTGACGGAGGTCGCGGGATGCTTCGGGCGGTGCTGGTGGACGACGAGCTCCACGCCCGGGAGGAGCTGGAGGCCCTCCTGGCCGAGACCGGCGAGGTCACCGTGGTGGCCACCTGCCCCGGCGCCGTGCAGGGCCTGCGCGCCCTCCGGGAGACGCGCCCCGACGTGCTCTTCCTGGACATCTCCATGCCCGGCGTGGACGGCATGCAGATGCTGAGCATGATCGAGCCCGAGTGGATGCCCTGCGTGATCTTCGTGACCGCGTACGACGAATACGCCCTGAAAGCCTTCGACCGCAACGCCGTCGACTACCTCCTCAAGCCCGTGGAACCCGCCCGCCTCGCCCAGGCCCTGGAGCGGGTGAAGCGCTTCCTGGGCGAAGGCCGCCGCCCCACCGCCTCCGGCCCCCCCATCGACCGCATCCCCTGCACCGCCGGCCCCAACATCAAGCTCGTGGACACCGCCGAGGTGGAATGCGTGCGCTCCTCCGAAGCCGGCGTCCACGTGGTCACCCCCCGAGGCGAGTTCCTCACCGAACTCACCCTCACCGTCCTGGAGGCCAAGGGAGCCAACCTGGTGCGCTGCCACAAGCAGTACCTGGTGAACCTCGCCTGCATCGACGAGATCGACCGCCGCGACCCCGCCGCCGCGTTCATCCGCACCCGCTCGGGGAGAACGGTGCCGGTGAGCCGGCGGTTTCTGGCGCCGTTGAAGGAGCGGTTGGGGATCTAGGCGACCGGCCGCCACACGAAGCGTCAGAATCTCCGGGCGCAAAGAATGCGGCCATCGGGCGTCCAAATGATAAATCCCGATCCGAACGCGTTTGGTACGCCAAAGCCAGCCCCCCGCAGTAGAATCCATGGCAAATCAATGCCTACGCAACGCCAATCACGAATCGGCAAACCTTGGACGGCTTTGGAAGGTTGGCCCAAATGTCGTTAGGCATCACCCACCACGAAGCAATTCAGCGCCAGGAAGCACCACACTCCCTCACCAATGGCCAAGCTAATTTCCTTCCCCCTTTTATCTGTGGTCTTCCTAGCCAGTATGGTGCTAGCGGCCCAGGCCCCAACAAGCCAATCTCCCATTTGGAAATGGACAACCCCACTCCATGCAGAGCAATTTGTTGATGCCTCTGTTGAAGTGGACGGCAAGCAGATTTGGCGTGGGTCAATTCCTGTCTGCCATCACCAAAGGGAGGCAAATTGTCCAGCAGCCCAGAACGAAGAAATCACCTTCAGCGTTGAACTCCAGAGAAAGAGGGGGCGCAGCTTTAGGAGTGTCAATCATGGGCTCCTGGAATGCAGCCTTTGGCCCGCGGGCGGTGACGATGATGGCTTCACCCTTGGGGTTGGTCTGTCGAATCGAGTGAAAATCGCCTTGAACTATCTCTATGACGTTCATTTTGGAATTCGCCAGGTTGAAACAATTGCTCCTGGTTTCACAATTCGAACCGCCTGGTCAAAGGCAACACCGTGAGGTGCTCTGCTCAACCCAAGGCATTGCCCCATCGCGCCGAGTATCGGGTCTCATCACCAAACGTCCGTCTGCCTAACCTTAATACCGTTCACTTAAGCCTTGACGCCCTGCCCATGCTGCCTAACTTATAAGTAGGGCACTCCATGGCCAGAACAGCGGCAACACTGGAAGGCGGGACACGCATATCGGACTACATTACGCTCGGGTGCGTTGCCCGGGCTTTTCCCCGTGACCGGGTGGAAACCACCCTGCGCTCCACTGGGAAGGCCAGCCAGCGCCAGCGCGATCTTCCCGCTCACGTGGTGGTCTACTACGTCATCGCCTTGGCCCTGTTCACACAGGCCTCCTGCAGGGAGGTGCTTCGCTGCCTTCTGGAGGGCCTCCGTTGGCTCAAGGAAGCCGATGCCACCCTCAAGATCACGGGCAAGTCCGGCATCTCCCAGGCCCGTTCCCGGCTCGGATGGGAGCCGCTCCAGCGGTTGCATGACGACCTGGTCAAGCCCATTGCCACTCCAGCAACCCGCGGGGCCTGGTACAAGCGTTGGCGTGTGGTCAGCCTCGATGGCAGCACCCTCGATCTTCCCGACGATCCAGCCATCGAGGCGGAATTCGGCAGGCCGGCAGCCTCTCGGGGCGAAAGCGGCTTTCCCCAACTCCGCTTCGTCTCACTGGTAGAGAGCGGAACTCACGTGCTCTTCGGATCCCGGATGGGGTCCTTTGCCACCAGCGAACGGGTCCTGGCCGAGGAAGCGCTCCGGCGCCTGGAGCCCGGGATGCTCTGCCTGGCCGATCGTGGCTTCTATGGCTTCGAGTTTTGGGAGAAGGCCCGGGCCACGTGCGCGGACCTGGCCTGGCGGGTCAACGCCAAACTGGGCCTGCCTCGGGAAGTGGAGCTTGAGGACGGCTCTTACTTGTCCCGGGTTTGGGACATCAAGGACCGGTGGCGCCGACGCTCGGAAGGGGTCACAGTCCGCGTCGTGGAATACACGCTCGACGGCGTGCGGGATCCCAGGCTGCCCGCGGCCCCAGAAGGCGAGCATGCCTACCGAATCATCACCACCATCCTAGATCCCAAGGCCGCTCCAGCCCAAGAACTGGCCGCCCTCTACCCCGAGCGCTGGGAGATCGAGTCTGCCTTCGACGAGCTCAAGACCCACCTCCGCGGCCGCCAAACCCTTCTGCGCAGCAAGACGCCCGATCTGGTCCGCCAGGAATTCTACGGTCTCCTTCTCGCCCATTTTGCGGTGCGAGGACTGATGCATGAGGCCGCCTTGCAGGCGACGGTGGATCCGGATCGCCTATCCTTCGTCCATGCCGTCAGGGTGGTCCGCCGGACACTGCCGCACTTCGCGGCTCTCTCCCCCCAAGCCAACGCCTGAAGGCCCATGCCGCGGTGCTGAAGGAGCTCCTGGACGAGATGGTGAGTTCCAGCAGGCGCCGCTGCAATCCACGGGGCGTGAAGCGTAAGATGAGTGGCTGGACCGTCCGCAACCGAACCTTGAAATGCAACGCACGCACCAACCCCGTGGTCCACGTCGTTGGCCTTAAGTGAACCGTATTGGGCCTAGCCCAGAGTTCGACCCCGGACGCCGCTCTTGAGGCACCCCCTTCAGGCATACCTCCTTCTCAATCTCTTTCCCTCCCACCGTCGCGCCGCCAGGGCAGCGCCGATCAACTGGAGCGTTAGCCGTTACCGACGTTATCGCATAATTCCTCGAAGGACCTTCAACCAACAAGTTTCAGAAGTGCTCTATTCGGTAACGCAATCAGAGGAGATTCTGAAATGAACTTCAAACAGGCCTTTATTACACTTGGAATTTCCTTACTAGTCGGGTGCACACCGCCAATTGCCTATACAACTTCCTACCTATTTCCTATTCATGGGCCACTATCAACCAGCAAACCAATTCCAGTCATTCCTGTTACCTTCACTAATGATTCTAGAAATGGCGTTGGGCTTATTATGGCAGGGGATATTTCATTCTCCCTTCCTAGCGGTGAATCGTTTAGTGGGCGCTGGTCAAGAGAGGGCTATATCAACAGTGATCCTATTGCTCTTGCTCAGCAGAGAGAAACAGACATCAGCGCGGCCTGGGACACTGTTTATGGCGAAGGGTATTACATAGCTGACGTACTCGGCTCTCTCATTCATGCACGAGCAATTCTCAAAGGATCAAATGGAAACAGCATTCAGATTGAATTCAATAGTGCTCAGCCTTGGCCCACTCGAGGTGTTGCCAGAGACGATCAAGGCAACATCTATAAGCTAGTGGTCCCGTGATCATTCCGATTCTAAACGCCTACCCTTGAGCTCGGCCCGGACCCCAAAGTGCCTTCATCCCACCACCGCTCCATGACCTCCTTCCTCCTTCTCCGCCGCCCGCGCCGCCACTTTGGGGCCGGTCTGCTTCTGCATTAGGCATTAAGTTGATGAATCTTTGGATGGCCACATTCTGTAACAATTAAATGGAAATGTTCGATGATCGCATACCATGTAACCCAGGGCAAAGTGGCTTTGTTGCTTCGGCGATGTATCATTCTGCTACTTGCCGGACTTCTGATTTTTTACCATACCTACACCCTCTTCGATTTGTATTTGGGTACAGGCACGAGTGTCCATACAAAATATGAATATGTGCAGTCGATTCTTCGCGTTGGTATCACTCTAAGCTTGCTTCTGGTCGTCTTTGGTATCCGTCGAGCTTTGTGGGGAATGTGGGTCGCGATAACCGGCTTGATTATCACTCACTATTGGGCCCATTTTGGAAATCTTCCCGTTGATTTCACTCAGGGCAGGCACCCCCTCTCCTATCTGAAGGGGTTTATTATTCCGACCATCATCACCTTGGCATTCCATTCTTCAAACCATTCCAAAGATTTGAAAACGAAGGCTAAAAATCATTCAATTTGATACGCAATTTCGGCCTCGCCCTCCGGCCAACTCGGACCCCGCCTGCATTGCCTCCCGCTCTCTCTCAACTCCCTGCATTCTCTGCTTCGCTCATCGCGTCGGTTCAGGCGTGGCCAGGTAGCTTCATTCGTTAGGGCATGGAGCTAGAACCCTAGGGCCGTCTTCTCTCAATCAAAGCGAAAGCGTATCGTGATACTTAACCATAATTGATCCAGCGCTTGCCATGTCCTATGAGCTCGAATTTATGGAATCGGCTCTGAAGGAATGGTGAAAACAAGACGGAGACATCCGGGAGCAATTCAAGGGAAACGGGCCCCAAGCTGCACTTCTCGCCTTGGTGGTATCGTCATTCCAACCTCCCTTCCCCTCCCCTCGTGCCGCCAGGTTGGGGCCGACCCCACTTCGGCGTCAGGCCATGGGACGGGCCGCTTCATTCCTAAAACTGGAAAGCATCTGGAACCGACCAATCCATGAACTCCTTTGCCCGACTCTTCGGCTCCGGCCCGCTTGGCGTGGCATCTAGCGCTGTTCTAACGTGGCTTGCCTTGGTCGTCAGGCAACTGAACCCCAAGGGGGTCCTCTGCTTTCCAGATAGCCTCCGATGGACGGTTTTGATCCTGGGCACGCTCGGGGCTTTTCTTAGCATCCTCTGGTCATTTCGCTCCCTTCCCGTCCATCGCCGAGGTCATGAGCTCTGCACCGCAGGGGCCTACCATTGGGTACGACACCCGCTCTATGCTTCCTTCATCTCAATTGCTGCGCCCTGCGTTGCCGTGTTCATCAATCACTGGATAGCCATCGTATGGTTGGCTGCTCTCCACGGCGCCTGGCACCTGGTGATCCCCTGGGAGGAAAAGTTGATGCTGGCCCAATTTGGCGACGATTACCGGGATTACTCAAATCACACCGGCCGTTTCGTTCCCAGGGTGCATAGAGGGGCTTAGGAAACTCCAATCCGATTGCATTCGCCATCGACTAGGCAGGCGCCCAAGCCGATCAACATCATCCACCAGAAAGGCACGCTGGCCAGCGCACCCATCCCTTATGCGCCGAATCAAAATCATGACAAATATATAAATTTCAACAAATAGGGCGGTCTTGACCGCACCAGAATTAGCAATACGCTGTATTTACGATCCGGTTCGAATGGGATCCCGCCAAGGCATAAGCCAATATCACGAAACATCGGATCACCTTCGAAGAGGCCCAATCCGTTTTCTACGATGAATTCGCTGTCCAGTTCTTTGACGAGGAACATTCCAAGGAGGAAGATCGCTTCCTCATGCTTGGCCTGAGCGCCCTGGCCCGATTGCTGCTCGTCTGCCATTGCGAGCGCCATGGGGGTAGCGCCATCCGGATCATTTCCGCGCGCCTCGCCACCAAGTCCGAAAGTGCCTTCTACGGGGGTGAAGCCAGATGAAAGCAGAATACGATCTGTCCAGAATGAAGGCCCGGAAGAACCCCTACGCCTCCCTGCTGAAGAAGCCTGTCACCATGCGGCTTTCCGAGGATGTCGTGCTCTACTTCAAGGCCATGGCCACCGAGGCTGGGGTGCCCTACCAAAGCCTGATCAACCTCTATCTCCGGGATTGCGTGGCCAAGCACCGCAAGGTCCAGATCACATGGCCGGCCAAGGCGTAAGAGGCTCACGCAAGTCTCTCTGCCCCAGGTGCCTTTGCCAGCTTTCGATCAAAGGTGAGCAGCTTGCGGGCCCCCGTCGCCTTTGACAGGTGAAGAGCCAGGTAGTCAGCAAAGTCTGCGGGTCCCGTCTTGTAGGCATCCAGCGCTTCCAGCACCGCAGCTGCCTGATCCATATGCACGGTGGGCTGCAGCAACAGGGTCCCGAGGGCATCAACGATCTGCTGCCTGTTCCAGCCCACCGACTTCAGGACGCAGGCCACCTCGACGATCACGGTCACTGGAACCGCAATTCCCCTCGCCTTTTCAATCGCCTTCCGGGCCAACGGCGACTGCTTTGGGTCATCCCCAAGGATGGCCCTGACCAGGATGTTCGTATCGACGCCAATCAACGGTCACTCCGGTCCCGGACCATGGTCGCAATGGCAGCGTCGATATCAACAGGCTTCGATGGGCGCGGTGCCGAACTGGCCATCTGCCAGAGGTCGGCCCAGGTTTTCTTGCGGATCGGCCGAACCTTGAATTCGCCCTCGGAAAGCTCGAAACTCAGCTGGGTCCCCGCATCCAGGCCCAATGCCTGCCTAATTGCTAATGGGATTGTGACTTGCCCCTTACTCGCGCAAGCCCCCTCTCGATCCTTTTCCCCGCAGAGACCGACAGGGTTGGCCCCTCCATCGTTCCCTCCCCCAGTCGCTCCACCCTTCGTCCGGCATAACCCCTTCCGCCCCGTTTTCGCATAAACTTCCCAGCACGTCGCCCGAAGGGGTGGGTCAAGGAGGAAGCCATGGCAAGGCAAGTTTTCATCAATCTCCCCGTCGCCGACCTGCCCAAGTCGATGGCCTTCTTCAAGGCCCTCGGGTTCGAGCACAATCCGCAATTCACGGGCGAGGACGCGGCCTGCATCGTCATCAGCGACTCCATCTTCGTGATGCTGGGCACCCATGCCAAATTCCGGGAATTCACGCCCAAGGCGGTGTGCGACACGAGCCGGGCGGTGGAGGTCCTGATCTCGCTGAGCTGCGGGAGCCGCGAGGAGGTGGACGATCTGGTGGCCAAGGCGATCGCGGCGGGGGGGTCGACGTACGATGTGCCGGAAGACTTCGGGTTCATGTACACCCACAGCTTCGTGGACCTGGACGGCCACGGGTGGGGGCTGCTCCACATGACGGGCCTGCCCACCAAGCCGTAGGCCTTCGTTGGGCTTCCCCAGCCGTAGGCGGTGCGTCGCGTACCCCGGAAGGAGGACACCTTGGGAATCCTGACCTTCAGCATCAACCTCACCCTGGACGGCTGCCTGGACCACCGGGAAGGCATCGCCGACGACGAGACCCATGCCTTCTTCACGCGCCTCATGGATGAGAACGGGGCGATGCTTTGGGGGCGCGTCACCTACGAGATGATGGAGAGCTACTGGCCGGCGGTCGCCCGCGGCGACGTGGAGGCGCCGCCGGCGTTGCGCGAATGGGCGGTGAAGCTGGACGCCAAGCCTAAGTACGTGGTGTCCTCCACCCGGACGGACTTCCCCTGGACGAACAGCCACCCCATCGCCGGGGACCTGCGCGGGGGCGTTCGGGCGCTCAAGGACGCCACCCCGGACGGCGTGCTTCTCGGCAGCGGCCAGCTGGCGACGGCCCTGGACCGGCTGGACCTCATCGACGAATACCGGCTGCTCGTGCACCCCAGGATCGCCGGCCACGGCCCGACCCTGCACGGGCGCGGTCTGCCCTGCACGCGACGGCTCGAGTTGATTTCGGCGGATCCACTCCGCAACGGCGCGGTGGCCATGCACTACCGGCGCGCGGGTTGACCATGGGGTGATTCAGGCCTATCGCCGCGCCAGGCCCCCCTGCCCCCGCAGGCCCTCCAGGATCCCCGGCAGGACGGCTTCCACCCGGGCCACCTCGGCCTCGGTGGTGTACCGGCTCAGGGAGAACCGCACGGCGCCCAGGGCGTCGGGGGCTCCCATGGCCCGGAGCACGTGGCTGGCCTCCTTCTGGCCGGTGGTGCAGGCGCTGCCGGTGGACACGCAGATGCCGGCCTCGTCCAGGCGCAGGAGGACGGCTTCGCCCTCCACGTCCGCGAAGCTGATCATGGAGGTGTTGGGCACGCGGGGGGCCTGGGCGCCGTGTACGGTCGACCCGGGGATGCGGTCCAGGATGAAGGCCTCCAGGCGGTCCCGCAGGATCCTCACCCGGGAAACGCCGGCCAGATGGGTGCGGGCCAGGTCCGCGGCCACGCCCAGGCTCACGAGGCCCGGCACGTTCTCGGTGCCGCCGCGGCGGCCGCGCTCCTGGCCGCCGCCGATCATGAAGGGGCGCAGGCGCAGGCCCCGCCTCAGGAAGAGGCCGCCGGTGCCCTTGGGGCCGTGGAACTTGTGGCCGCTGAAGTTGAAGAGGTCCGCGGGGATCCGGGCCAGGTCCATGGGCACCTTGCCCAGGGCCTGGGTGCCGTCCACGTGGAAGAGGATGCCGCGGGCCTTCACGATGCGGGCGATGTCCTCCAGGGGGAAGAGGACGCCGGTCTCGTTGTTGGCGGCCATGACCGACACCAGGGCGGTGGCGGGGGTGAGGGCGGCCTCGAGCGCGTCCAGGTCCAGGCGGCCCTGGGCGTCCACGCCCAGGATGGTGACCTCGGCGCCCTGCTTGCGAAGCCAGTCGGCGCAGGCCAGCACGGCGCTGTGCTCCACGGCGGTGGTGACGAAGTGGCGCTTTGCGGGCAGGGCCTCGAAGACGCCGCGGAAGGCGTGGTTGATGCCCTCGGTGCCGCCGCTGTTGAAGACCAGCTCCGCCGGGGCGCACCCCAGGAGTCCGGCCACGCGCTCCCGGGCCACGACCACGGCCCCTTCGGAGAGCCGGCCCAGGGTGTGGGCGCTGCCGGCGTTGCCGAACTGGTCGCCCAGGAAGGGAAGCATGGCCTCCAGGGCTTCCGGGGCCAGGCGGGTGGTGGCGTTGTTGTCAAGGTAGGCGGGGGCTTCCGGCATCCGCCTATGCTACCTCAGAACCGCCAGGAGGTTCTTGTCGGTGCGGGCCAGCACCTGGAAGGCGGCCTTCTGGTCCTCGGGCAGGTCGCGCCAGGCCCAGCGGTCGATGAGGGCCGCCACGGGGCGGGCGGGATCCTCGGCGCGCAGGCGCTGGGCCATGGGCAGGAGCCGGTCCACGTCCTCCTGGAACCAGCGGTCGCGGGTGGCGGGGTCCAGGCGGTCCCGGCCGAAGGCCAGTTCCCCGGTGCCCGCCACCACCACCACCCGCTCCCGGGTGAGGAAGGGGAGCACCTGGTAGTAGTCGCCGCAGCTGATCCACTGGGCGCCGGCCGGGGCCTTGCGGATGAGGGCGCTGGCGTCCTTGGTGGGCGGGGCCACCCGGGAGGCGGCGAAGGTGAGCAGCAGCAGGGCCGCGCCCAGGCCCGCCATGAACCGGGGCCCGGTGAGCGCCCGGGGCCTCAGGCCCCAGAAGCCCATGCCGGCGAAGGCCATTCCCAGGGCCAGGATCCAGGCGGGGCCCGCCAGGTCCTTGACGATGAAGGGAGCCGCCAGGAACAGCGCGCCCAGGAAGATGAGCTCCCTGCCGGCGCGGGCCAGGGCGGTCCATTCCTCCCCTTCCTTCTCCAGCGCGCAGGCCAGGGCCACCAGCGGGACGATGGCGGGGTGGATGTAGGGGGGCAGCTTGGATCCGGAAAGGCTGTAGAAGAGCAGCGGCACGGCGGCGCCCAGGATGACCGCGGCCACGGTCCACCGGATGAGGGGCGCGCCCTCGGAGACCGGGCCCGAGGTGCGGCGCAGGATGGCCACGCCCCGGCGCAGGCCCGCCACGCAGGCGCCGAGCCAGGGCAGGACGCCCACGGCCAGGAAGGCCGTGAAGTAGAACTTGTCCAGGATGGGGTTCTTGGAGCCGGCGCGGTCGTGGACGTGGCTGGTGTAGCGGGCGAAGTGCTCGTGGATGAAGAAGAAGTTGGCATGCCCGGGATTGGCCCGCTCCACCAGGATGAACCAGGGGGCGGCCACGGCCGCGAAGAGGAGCCAGCCCAGGGGGTCCACCAGGGTCCGCAGCAGGGCCGAGCGCATGCGCGGCGAGGACCAGGCGAAGGGAAGGGAGGCGATCAGGACGCAGCCCACCAGCACCGGCGCCGCCAGCCCCTTGGTGAGCATGGCCAGGGCCAGGGCCCCGAAGGCCAGGAGGGTCCAGCCGGTGGCGGGCCTGCCCTCGAACCGCGCCGCCACCGCCTCGATGCCGGCGACCAGGGCCAGCACCTGGAAGGCGGAGAACAGCGCGTCCAGGGTGAGCACCTGGGCGCAGACGTAGGCCAGGATGGCCGTTCCGGCCATGAAGCCCGCCCAGGTGGCCTGGCGCGCCCCCAGCCGCGACGCCAGCTTCCACGCGCACCAGAGGGTGATGAGCGTGGCCAGGGCCAGGGGCAGGCGCGCCGCGAAGGCGTGCAGGCCGAAGGTCTTCATGGAAAGGGCGGAAAGCCAGTACTGGAGGGGCGGCTTCTCGAAGTAGAGGACCTGGTTGAGCCGGGGCGTGAGCCAGTCGGCGCTCGCCAGCATCTCCCGGGGGATCTCGGCGTAGCGGGCCTCGTCAGGTTCCCACAGGGGCCGCATGAACAGCGGGATCAGGCCAAGGAAGAACCAGATCCAGAGAAGGGTGCCCCGTTCCTTTTTCGTCAACCCTCGGTCTCCACGATCTTCTCCATGGCCTTGTGCTCTTCCACGAAGAAGTCGATGGCCTTGCGCAGGGCCTCCTTGATGCCGATCTTCGGCTCGAAGCCGAAGGTCTCGCGCATGCGCCGGATGCTGGGGGTGCGCACCAGGACGTCCTGGTAGCCCTTGCCGTAGAAGGCGCCACTGGTCTCCTGCACGATGTGCGACAGGGGGATGTTGCGCTCGAGGCGGAAGGGATGGTCCTTCCAGATCTCCAGCATGCGCTCGGCGATGTCCTTGACGCTATGGTCGTTGGCGGGGTTGCCGATGTTGAAGATCTTGCCGTCGGCCTTGCCGCCCTCGTTGCGCAGGACGGCCATGAGCCCGTCCATGGCGTCCTCCACGTCGCAGAAGCAGCGGCGCTGCTCGCCGCCGTCCACCAGCTTCAGGGGCTCGCCGTTGAACAGGTTCCAGGCGAACTGGGTCACCAGGCGGCTGGAGCCCTCCTTGGCGGTGTTGAGGCTGTCGAGCTTGGGGCCCATCCAGTTGAAGGGGCGGAACAGGGTGAACTGGAGGTTGTCCCGGAACCCGTAGCCCCAGATGACGCGGTCCAGGAGCTGCTTGGAGGTGGAGTAGATCCACCGCTGCATGGGGATGGGGCCGGTGACCAGGGCCGAGGTCTCCTCGTCGAACTCGGCGTCCGGGCACATGCCGTAGACTTCCGAGGTGCTGGGGAAGACCACCCGCTTCTTGTACTTGACGCACTGGCGGACGACGCGGAGGTTCTCCTCGAAGTCCAGCTCGAACACGCGCAGGGGATCGGTGACGTAGACCTTGGGGGTGGCGATGGCCACCAGGGGCAGCACCACGTCGCAGTTCTTCACGTGGTACTCGATCCACTCCTTGCTGATGCTGATGTCGCCCTCGCGGTAGTGGAAGCGGGGGTTGCCCAGGTATTCGGCCACCTTGTGGTTGCCGAGATCCATGCCATAGACTTCCCAGGTGGTGTCGCGCAGGATGCGGCCCACGAGATGCGACCCGATGAATCCGTTCACGCCGAGGATGAGGATTTTCACGATGAACTCCGTTCACAAAAACACTCCAGTCTATCAGGTCGCCCCGGGCCGGTCATGAACCTCGTGCTCCTCCGGGAGGAGGATTTCACGGCCCCGGGAAAGGTCCGGATCCAGGGGCGGAGGCTTCGGCACGTCCTGGAGGTTCACCGGGCGGGCGTAGGCGACGAGCTGGTGGTGGGCCTCCTGGGCGGGTCCGTGGGCCGGGGACGGGTGACGTCCCTGGAGGGCGGGCTGCACCTGGACGTGACGCTGGACCAGCCCCCGCCCCCCAAGCTGCCCCTGACCCTGGTGCTGGCCCTGCCGCGGCCCAAGGTGCTCAACCGCACCCTGGCGGCGGCCACGAGCCTGGGCGCGGCCCGCATCTTCCTGGTGAACGCCTGGAAGGTGGAAAAAAGCTACTGGAAGAGCCCCCGGCTCTCGGAGGAGAACCTCCTGGAGCAGCGGATCCTGGGCCTGGAGCAGGCCCGGGACACCGTGCTCCCGGAACTGCACCTGCGCCGCCTCCTGCGGCCCTTCGCGGAGGACGAGCTCCCCGGAATCCTCCAGGGCACCCTCCCTATCCTGGCGCATCCGGGCGTGCCCGAGCCCTGCCCCCGCGCCGCCGGGGGGCCCGTGACCCTGGTCATCGGCCCCGAGGGCGGGTTCATCCCCGCCGAGGTGGAGCTTCTCACCCGCAGCGGATGCAGGCCCGTGAACCTCGGGGAGCGGATCCTGCGGGTGGAGACCGCCGTGGCCGCGCTCACCGGCCGCCTTTTCTGAGGGACCGGAGAAGATTCCGATGCGAAGATGGGGGAATCCAAACCCAGAAGGAGAACTCATGGCCACAGGCACGGGACCGCGCATCATCCAGGTGGAGGAGAAGCTCCCCTTCCTCGAAACGATCCCCCTCAGCCTCCAGCACCTCTTCGCCATGTTCGGCGCGACGGTGCTGGTCCCCTTCCTGCTCCACGTGGACCCCGCCACCTCGCTGCTCATGAATGGCGTGGGCACCCTGGTGTACCTCACCGTGACCCGCGGGAAGATCCCGGCCTACCTGGGCTCGAGCTTCGCGTTCATCGCTCCGGTGCTGGCGGTGCTGGCGGTGCCGGCCCTGGGCGGCTACGCGGCCGCGCAGGGCGGCTTCATCGTCTTCGGGCTCTTCTTCATGGCCATTTCCCTCATCGTGCGCCAGGTGGGCACCCGGTGGCTGGAGGTGGTGTTCCCGCCCGCGGCCATGGGGGCCGTGGTGGCCATCATCGGCCTGGAGCTGGCCCCCACCGCCGCGCAGATGGCGGGCCTCGTGCAGGGCCCGGCCACCTCGCCCCTGCCCCACGGGCTGAGCATGGTGGTCTCGCTCTCCACCCTGGCCGTGGTGATCCTGGTCTCACTCTTCGCGCGGGGATTCTTCAGCATCATCCCCGTCCTGGTGGGCGTGGTGGCCGGCTATTGCCTCTCCCTCTACCTGGGCCTGGTGGACCTCACGGCCATCCGCAACGCGCCCTGGTTCGCGGTGCCGCACCTCTACAAGCCCGTCTACAACCTCCAGGCCATCATGATGATCTTCCCGGCCTGCTTCGTGGTGCTGGCCGAGCACATCGGCCACCTGATCGTCACCGGCAACATCGTGGACCGCGACCTCATGAAGGATCCCGGCCTCCACCGTTCGCTTCTGGGCGACGGCCTGTCCAACGTCCTCTCCGGCCTCACGGGCGCCACCCCCAACACCACCTACGGCGAGAACATCGGCGTCATGGCCATCACGAGGGTGTTCAGCGTGTGGGTCATCGGCGGCGCCGCCTGCGTGGCCATCGCCGTCTCCTTCGTGGGCAAGATCGGCGCCGTCATCCGCAGCATCCCCGGCCCCGTCATGGGCGGGGTGTGCCTCCTGCTCTTCGGCGTCATCGCCGCCGCCGGCATCCGCATGATCATCGAGAAGAAGGTGGACTACACCCGGCCCTCCAACCTGATCCTCACCGCCGTCACCTTCGTGGTGGGCATCAGCGGCGCGAAGATCACCCTGGGCCACGTGGCGCTCCAGGGCATGGCCCTGGCCACGGTGGTGGCCATCCTGCTGGGCGTGGTGGTGTGGCTCGGCGAGAAGTGCGCCCCCGCGCCCGCGGCGGCGGCCGAGCCCGAGTAGCCGTCAGGGCGCCAAGGCGCGCACCTTCAGGCCCATCTTCAGGTCCAGCTTGTAGATCCGGTACTTGAGATCCAGGGACGAGCCCACCTTCCGGAAAGCCAGGAGGGTCTGGGCCACATAGAAGTCGTTGTTGTCGAAGGCGGGTTCCTCCACCAGGTCGGAGGCCAGGTTCCCGGCGTAGGTCTGGGCCCGCAGCATTTCCTCGTAGAAAGTGGTCCTGGGGTCCGCGTAATCGTACGCGTAGATGAACACGGCCCCGCCCTTGCCCATGCCGGGGTCCCCCCCTTCGCCGCCCAGGGCCCGGTTGCCCTGGAAGGTGCACCCGCGGAGGTCCAGGTCGCCCCACCGGAGGAAGACGGCGCCGCCCATGGCCCCGCCCGCGCCGCCCCGGCCCCCGGTGACCCCGTCGCCGGGCACGCCGTCCCCGCCGAAGACGCCGCCGGCGCCGCCCGCGGCCCCGGGCAGGAACAGCCCGGAGGCGCTGCCGCCGCTGCTGCCCCCGCCCCCGCCGAAGGCGCCGTCCCCGCCTCCCCCTTCGGGCCCCACGCTGAAGCCGCCGCCTCCACCGAAGGTGGCGGGGCCCCCGGGCAGGTTGTCGGCCCAGATGGAAACCGGATCGCTCGGCATCCCGCCGCGGGCCGCGCCGCCCCCGGCGCCGTCGCCATCCACGGCCGGGCCTCCGCCCCCGTCCGTGGTGGCCACGCCGTCCAGGTGGCCTTCACCGCCGACGCCCAGGAGCCATCCGCCGTCGGCGCCCTTGCCGCCCAGGGCCGGGCTGTCGCCGCCGAACCCGGCACCGCCGCCGTTCTCGCCGTCGCTGCCGGGCGCGCTGTTCCCGCCGATGGCGCGGTTGTCCAGGAAGGTCATGCGCCGGAGGACCACCTTGCCGTCGTTGATGAACAGGCCGCCCCCCATGCCCGCGGCCCCGCCGCCGCCGCCCGGGGCGTCTCCCCCCTTGGCCAGGCCGTTGGCCACCGTGAAGCGGTCGAGGACCACGTCCCCTCCGTCCACGGCGAAGGGCCGGTGGGCCCCGCCCCCGTCCACCGTCAGGACCCGGCCGGAGGGGCCCAGGATGCGGACCTTCGCGGTGATGGGGGGAAGGTCGGCCTGGAGGCGGATGGTCCACGGCTGGTCCAGCGGCAGGCCGAACTGGATGCCGTTGACGCCCTCGAAGGTCTCGGCGCTCCTCAGCACCTCCCGGAGGGTGCCGGGCCCGTCGTCCTCGGCGCTGGTGACAATCCAGGCGTTGTCCGCCGGCAGCAGGTCGTAGGGCTCGGACGTCACGGCCGCGTCCCCTCCCGTAACCCGCACCTGGTAGGTTCCCGCGTCCTCCAGCCCCACCGGGTCCAGGACCAGCGTCGGGCCTGAGACCCCTTCGAGCTCCACGCCGTCCTTGAGCCACAGGAAGGTGTGCGAAGGCGGTTCGGCCCCGGTGTCCACCACCCTGGCTTCCAGGACCACGGCCGATCCCGGCGCGGGCATGGGGTCCAGGGGGCCGTGGAGCGTGACGGTGGTGGTGGCGGGCGTCCCCCCGCAACCCAGCAGGGCGAGGAGGGCAAAGCCGGTCAGCCAGCGGAAGGGGAATGGCATGGTCGCAACCCGGGTCAGGGCCCCGCGGGGGGCGGCATGGACAGGATGTCGATTAATAATTTATCCAAAGCGCGCCGTCGGGCAAGGCCACAGTTCAATCGTGGCCTGCATTCAGCAATTCCAAGGTTGCTTTGACGATCTCAATTTAAAAATCATTCATTGACAGATTCCGCCTCGTTCCTAACTTGTGGATCAACTTGCCAACCGTCAACGGGCAACGCACTTCCCTTCCCGGCCCCACGCTTCCAGGTCCAGGGCCATCACCCCCCCAATGGAGTTCTCCATGAACCGAAAGGTCCTGACCCCCCTTGTCATCTGCCTGCTCGCAGCGGGTTCCCAGGCCGTCGCGCAGTCCAAGCCCGCCTCGCAGAGGGCGGAAGACGGGATGACCAAGCTCTACATGCAGTTGAACAACCTGCTCTTCGGCACCAACAATTCCAAGAGCATGCTCATCCTGCAGCGCCCCGGGACCATGCTGCCCGACGACTTCTCGGAGATGAGCCGGGAGCAGAAGGTGATGCTCAACGACATCGTGGACGCCGTCCCCATGGCCAACCCCAATTTCGTGGCAAATGGCAACATGCGGTACTCCACGATCTTCCGGGCCATCGCCCAGAACGCCCAGCCGGTCACCCGGGTCAGCCTCACCCCGACCGAGGAAGACCTGCTGAAGGCCGCCAAGGCCCATGTCACCAACAAGGCCAACGTCAAGAAGTACGAGGCGCTGCGGGAAGCCTACTGGGAGGCCCTCGCCAACGAGGAAGCCGCCACCCAGAACGGCAAGGAGGCTCCCTACCTCTACAAGCAGAAGAAGGCCGCCGCCATGATGAAATGGGAGAACGAAGGCGGCAAGGTCGAATTCGATAAGCAGACCCAGATCCTCCGGAGCCTGGGGGCCAAGAGCGGCGACGCCTACTGGCAGGCGCTGAACGACCGGCTGCAGATGGCCAGCGTGGATCACAACTACGGCACCACCTTCTACCCCCAGCCCAAGGACTGGAAGACGAATGAAGGCTGGACCGAAGTCACCTTCGACTACGCCAAGAAGGTCGATGAGAACAAGATGAGCCGGGAGGCCATCAACGCCAGCGTCAAGGGCTCGCATTCCTGGTTCAGCATCGACGCCGCGTTTTCCAAAACGGACTACAGCGCCTCCTCCCTGATGGACCACGAGGACCTGAAGATCTCCTTCAAGGTCAAGCGCGTGAACATCTACCGCAGCTGGTTCGACGACCTGGTCCTGAAGAACGACGCCTGGACGCTCCCGGCCACGGCGGGTTTCAAGGAGATCTCCTTCGGCAATCTGGTCACCAACCGCAACAAGACGTGTGCCATGCCCGTGCTCACGACGGCCATGCTCCTCGTGAAGGACCTCAGGCTCGACACCAAGCTGAGCGCGGCCGAGATGAGCGAGTACCAGAACAAAATGTCCGTGAAGGCCAAGATCGGCCTCGGCCCGTTCACCCTCGCCGGCGGCTACGACAAGACCCAGGCGGGCAAGAAGTCCAACACCACCTTCGGCGCCACCGGCGTGAGCGCCCCGGACGTGCAGATCCTCGGCCTGATCGGCACGGCTCCCGACCGGTCCCCCGCGTCCTGGGTCAAGTAGCTTCGCGCCCGGACCCTGACCGTGAAGCGCCTCGCCGCCACCCTCCTCGCCGCCGCTCCGGTCCTGCTGGCGGGCCCCGACACCGCCCTCGTGGAAAAGGTCTACGCGAAACTGGCGGAATCCTTTTCCGCGGGGGAGGCCCTGGGACAGAAGGGCGACTTCCTGCTCCTGGCCCATCCCGGCGTGGCCGTCACGGACGACTTCCTTTCGGACCCTTTCCACGTGGCCAGCCTGGCGGACAGGATCCCCCTTGCGGCCCGCTACTACACCACCGGAGGTCGCAGGGTCTCCTCCACCTACCAGGCCATCCTGGCTTCGGCGGAAATCACCAATTTCGTGGACCAGGCCAAGAAGCAGAAGGCCCTGGTGGCCCGCCGCAGCATCTACGACAAGACCCGCCCCGGCAAGCCCACCGCGGCCTACGCGGACTACCTGAAATACCAGGCCGCCTGGGCCTCCGCCATGGACGCCCTCACCCTGGCCAGGACCGAGCAGAAGACCACCGGCAAGCCCGTGCCCGCCCACCTCGAGGCGGCGGTGGCCAATGCCGCCCGGGACCTGAAGGAAAAGGGCAACCAGCAGGCCATCGAGAGCGCCCAGAAGGACCTGGAGAACCACTACAACGCCAACATCAAGGCCCTGTTCAGCAACCTCACCTCGGAACTGGCCGCCTGGTCGAACCACAGCCACGGGGAGGAGTGGTTCTCCGTCACCTGCTCCCCGCCCGCCGAGACCTGGCTCCAGGCGGCAGGCTGGAACCCCTTCACCCTGACCCAGACTGAAAAGAGCCTGGCAAAGGCGAACCTGGCCGTGCCCCTCGAGAAGACGGCGGGCGCGTCCCCGGCCCTGCCGCCCGATTTCCTGGGTTCGGTCACGCTGACCATGGAGACCAAGCGGGTGAATTTCGCCCGGCCCTGGATGGACACCGGCATCTTCAAAGGCTCCGGCTGGCGCCTCTGGAAGAGCAGCGGGTTCACCATGGTCTCCACCGGCAACCCCGCCGACCGGGATCCCGGCATCATGCCGCTGATGGTCACGGGGGTGCTCCTGTCCCGCAACCTGGTACTCTCCGGCGCCTGGTCCGGCGGCGCCGCGAACGTCAAGGCCCTGGGCCCCTTCTCCGTGGAGAAGGCCACGGTGCAAAGCGGAAGGCTCACCCTCACGGCCAGCGGCGCCCAGGTCGTGGGCTTCTTCTGCGAAACCCTTCCCCGGTCACCCAACCCCGATCCGACCAGGGATTTCCGGGCGCAATGAGGCTTCCCGCCCCCGCGGCGGAATCCGGTTTCCCTGGCAATTCCGCCACCCTGGACCCCCCATGCCCCGCAGAACCTACCCGAGCCTTCTCCTTCTGGCGCTGGCCGGCGCCGCCGCGGCCCAGAACGCCCCCGCGCAGGGCCCGGCCCAGCCCGTCTTCAGCGCGTCGCAGAATCCCCCCTTCGCCGTGCTGAACCCCAACGGGCCGTCGCCGGCCGTGGAACCGGGGCCGCGCTTCACCCTGGACGCCACCCAGCAGGACGTGAGGGCCATCCTCAAGGAGCTGGCCCGGCAAAGCGGCAGGCCCATGTCCATCCTGGAGATGCCGCTGCAGTTGGTCACCCTGAGCTTCAGGGACCTGCCCTTCGAGAAGGCCCTGGCCCAGGTGCTGGCCGCGGGAGGCCTGGACTACCGCCAGGTGGACGAGGGCTACGTGGTGGGCCAGTCCCTGGACCTGCGCCTGAAGTACCCGCAGGCCGGCGAGACCGAGCTGGACGCCACCTACCGGTGCCGCCGCGTGAGCGCCACGTCCCTGGCCACCACCCTCGCCAGCCTCCTGCCCGGGATCAAGGTCGTCCCGGGGCCCCTGTTCCTCTCGCCCGAGCTCAAGGAGGGCTCCAACGGGGATTCGCAGGCGTCGGCGATCAAGGCCATGGGCGCCACCGACATCATGCACCGCACCCACGACGTCGTGATCTCCGGGCCCGCGGACATGGTCCGGCGGGCCCTGACGCTGGCCCAGAAATTCGACCGTCCGCGCAAGATGGTGCGCCTGAGCGTCAAGATCATCTCCATCAGCGAAAGCGCCCAGAAGAACCTCGGGGTGGACTGGATGAATTCGCTCACCCTCAGCGCCACGGAACGGCCCAACGTCGACGGCCTCGGCAACCCGCTCAAGGATTCCCCGGGCTCGGGCGCGGCGCTGGTGGACGGGATCCGCCTGGGGAAGTTCGCCCACGCCCCCCTGGTGGTCTCCGCCACCATCAACGCCCTCGAGCAGAAGGGCCTCGCCAAGACGCTCTCCAATCCCACCCTCATGATCCTGGATGGGGAACGCAGCTTCATCCTCGACGGCCAGAAGTACAGCTATCCGGATTTCAAGGCCCGGGACAACAACGGCCAGCCCATCTTCGGGGTGGCCGAGATGAAGGTGGGCGTGTACCTCCAGGTGGGCGTCCAGGTGGGTATGGACAACGACATGGTCCTCAGCCTCTACCCCCAGGTCACCGCCGTGGCGGGGTTCACGCTCATCAACGGCGCCCAGGTGCCCAACGTGATCACCTCCGAGGAGCAGACCACGGTGAAGGCCGTGAGCGGCGAAGTGCTCGTGCTGGGCGGACTCACCAAGGAAAGCTCCGCCAAGACCCGCAACGGGATCCCCTGGCTCGGGCGCATCCCCCTGCTGGGATCCCTCTTCTCCAGCACCCTGGCCGATTCCTCCAAGGCCGAGCTCATGATCATCCTCACGCCGGAGCTGGTGGAGGATCCCGCGCCCAGGACGAACCTGGCCCTCACCGTCACGCCGGCCCCGGCGCCCTAGCCGGCTACAGGTAGTAGCCGTACAGGTCCACGTCCAGGGTCACCGGCGTGCCGCCCGCCTCCAGCTCGGCCAGCTCGCCCCGCACCTCGGAGCCCGCGGGCACCAGGAGGCCCGGGGAGAACCGCTTGCCCACGATGTTCTCGGTGAGGCGGGATTCCAGGCGGGTGGTGACCCCCGCCAGGTCGTAGGACGAGCTGCCCTGCTTCATGACGATGCCCAGCCGCACGGCGCGGGCGGACCGGTTCACCTTCCCGCGCAGGGTGAAGGAGGCCTCGGTGATCACGAGGGTCCTGCCCGCCGGCACCCGGAAGGCCTCGCCGTTCCGGGACGCGGAGAACACGCCGTTCTCGCTCACGGACCAGGAGAAGGTCCGGGCCGAGTTCTTCACGCCCACGGCCTTCACCATCACCAGCGTGCGCTCGGCCCCGAAGGCCTGGCCCGCCACCAGCGCGAGGGCCGCCGCAATGATCAACATCCTGGAACCCATGGGGATCTCCTTGCCCATCAGGTGCCGGAATGGCCCTCAAGGTTCACGCGCTTCGAGCGCCAGACCGTGGGCGAGAGCCCCGTCTCCCGGCGGAACATGCGCGCGAAGTACGCCTGCGAACTGAACCCCAGGGCCTGGGCCACGGCGCCCACGGTGAGGCTGGAGTCCGCCAGCATCCGGCAGGCCCGGTCCAGGCGCAGGAGAAGGCGGTACCGCTGGGGCGCGAGCCCCGTCTGGGCCCGGAAGCTACGTCGGAACCAGGAGTAGCTCACCCCCAGTTCCGCGGCCGCGGCCTCCAGGTTGAGCCGGTCCACGGCGGGATCGGCCAGGATGCGCCGGGCGTCGCGCACCAGGCGCCCCCTCCGGCCCTCGCCTTCGCCCTGGCGCGCGGCGATCTCCAGCCTGGCCAGGAGGTCGCCCAGGACCCCGGCCATGAGCAGGCCCGCGCCGGGCCGCGGGTCGCGGGCGAGCTCCCGCAGCTTGACGATGCCGCCCAGGAGGCCCTCGTCGAACCCCGCCCGCACCACCCGGGGCAGGGTGCCGAAAAGGTCAAGTCCCGCCCACCGCTCCATCCAGGCGCCGCCGAAGTCCACGTGGTGGAGAGTGCAGCCCCGGCGGGCGTCGGGCACCAGCCCGCAGCCCCCCCTTCCGTCCAGGAGCACCACCTCCCCCGCCTCCACCCGCTCCGGGCGCCGCCCCAGCAAGGCTTCTCCACGCACCAAGTAGATCAGGCGCCACCCCGAGGCCGGGGCGCCCATGCCGCCCTCCACGGAACCCACGGCCGTGGCGTAGAGGCCCCAGGCCTCCTCGAGGGGGGTGGGGGCGAAGGTGGCGAGTTCGGGCATGGGCGGGGTCCGGTGTCAGAAAGTGCAAACATTCTGCCAGAAGTGCGGCTATCCGGGGGGGTCCCCCGGCCCCTATGCTCTCCATGTCCCCCCGGAGCGGTCATGCGCGAAGCCCTGAAGCACCTCAAGGAATACCTGTTGTGCGGGGTCTCCCACGTGATCCCCTTCGTGGCCTGCGGGGGCATCCTCATCGCCTTCTCCATCGCCCTGGCCCCCATGCGGCCCGGAGTGGGGCCCGACTTCACCAACGCGCCCCTGCTCAAGGTGGTCCTGGACATCGGGTCGGCGGCCTTCACCCTGGTGGTGCCGGTGCTGGCGGGCTACATCGCCTTCGGCATGGCGGACCGCCCCGGGCTCGTGCCGGGCTTCGTGGGGGGATTCGTGGCCAACGCAGTGGGCGCGGGATTCCTGGGCGGCATCATCGCCGGGCTCCTGGCCGGCGGCGCCGTGATGCTCCTCAAGCGGATCCCCGTGAACCGGATGCTCCGGCCCATCATGCCGATCCTGGTGATCCCGGTCCTGTCGTCGCTGGCGGTGGGCCTGCTCATGTACGGCCTCCTGGGGGCGCCCATCCGGGACCTCATGACCTGCATGGGCCACGCGCTCCGGAGCCTGGGCAGCGGGAACCAGGTGCTCCTGGGCCTGGTGCTGGGGGCCATGATCGCCTTCGACATGGGCGGCCCCGTCAACAAGACCGCCTTCTTCTTCGGGGTGGCCATGATCAAGGAGGGCAACGTGGCCGTCATGGGCGCCTGCGCGGCGGCGATCTGCATCCCGCCCCTGGGCCTGGGCCTGGCGACCTTGCTGGCCCCGTCCCGCTGGAGCTCCCAGGAGCGGGAATCGGGCCTGGCCGCCCTGGCCATGGGCACCATCGGCATCACCGAGGGCGCCATCCCCTTCGCGGCCGCCGACCCCCTGCGGGTCATCCCGGTCATCATGGGCGGCTCCGCCCTGGGGGCGGTGCTGGCCATGCTGGGCCGGGTGGGGGACCACGCCCCCCACGGCGGGCTCATCGTCATGCCCGTGGTGGACCACCGCCTGTGGTACCTCGTCTCGATCCTGGCGGGCACCCTCGCCGTGGCCGTCGCCATGAATCTCGTCAGGGCCCGCCGGCCCAAGGAGGCCAAGTGAAGATCATCGCCATCACGGCGTGCCCCACGGGCATCGCCCACACCTACATGGCCGCGGAGTGCCTGGAGCGCGCCGGGACCTCCCTGGGCCACCAGGTCAAGGTGGAGACCCAGGGCGCCATGGGCGTGGAGAACCGCCTGACCGACAAGGACATCGAAAGCGCCGACGCCCTCATCCTGGCCGCGGACATCCCCGTGACCGGCCGGGAGCGCTTCGCCGCCGTGCCCCGGGTCCTGGAGGTGCCGGTGCAGCAGGCCATCCGGAATCCCGCCGAGATCTTCAGCCGCCTCCAATGACCCTGGAGGCCGCCTTCCCCTTTCCCCTCCCGGGCGGGCTCCACGCGCGGCCCGCGGCCGTGCTGCGGGACCGGGCCCTGGCCTTCGACGCCCAGTGCGTGCTCGTCAACGACCGCACCGGGGCCCGCGCGCCCCTGGCCAACCTCCTGGGCCTGCTGGCCACCGACACCCGCCACCTGGACCCCTGCCGCATCCAGGCCGAGGGTCCCGGGGGGGAGAAGGCGCTGGCGGACCTGTCCGGGTTCATCCAGGGCGAGTTCCTGGCCTGCGACGGGCCGGGGGAGACGGACCGCCCCGGGACCCGGGCCGGCATCGCCGTCCGGCGCATCCTCGCCCGGGCCGGGTGCGCCTTCCGGGAGGGCGTCCCCGTGGCCCCCGGGGTGGGCTCGGGCCCGGCCGTGATGGCCCGCGCCCCCAGGCCCCAGGCGCTCCCGGGGCCCTGCCCCGATCCCGGCCAGGCCCGCGCGGCCCTGCGCGCCGCCCTGGCCAGCGTGCTCGGTTCCCTGCGCGCCGCCGCGGCCCAGCCGGGCGATCCCGCCCGCTCCGCGGTGCTGGAGGCCCAGGCCGCCATGCTCCAGGACGGGGAGTGGATCGCCGTGATGGAGGCGGACCTCGCTTCGGGCGCCCCCGCGGCCGTGGACCGCGGCGTGCGGTGGGCCCGGGCCCGGCTCCTGGCCTCAAGCAACGCCTACCTGCGGGAGCGGGCCCTGGACGTCCAGGACCTGGGCGAGCGGCTCCTGGCCGAACTCACCGGGGCCGCGCCCGACGTCCTGGAGCTGCCCGGGCCCTGCGTGGTGGTGGCCCACGACCTCACCCCTTCCCGGCTCCTGGCCCTGGACCGCCGCCTCGTGCGCGGCCTGGTGCTGGCCGAAGGCGCGGCCACCTCGCACACCGCCATCCTGGCACGCAACTTCGGCATCCCCTGCGTGGCCGGGGCCCCGGGGCCCGCCTTCACGCCGGGCCAGCGCATCACGGTGGACGGGGACCGGGGCCTGCTGGTCGCGGACCCGCCGCCGGCCCTGGACGCCTACTACGCCGTCGAGGCCCGGGAGCGGTCCCGGCGCCCGGCCCCCGAGGCGGGCCTCACCTCCGACGGCGTCCGCATCGAGCTCCAGGCCAACATCCTGGGCGCCGCGGAGGCCGAATCGGCGTTCGCGTGCGGGGCGGAGGGCATCGGGCTCTTCCGCTCGGAGATGCTCTTCCTGGACCGGGCCTCGGCCCCCGGCGAGGAGGAGCAGTACCTGGCCTACCGCCAGGTGCTGGAGGCCGCCGCGGGCCGGCCCGTGGTGCTGCGCCTCCTGGACGTGGGCGGCGACAAGCCCCTGCCCTATCTGCCGCTGCCCCCGGAAGCCAACCCCTATCTGGGCCGGCGCGGCGTGCGCTGGTACGCCGTCCACCCGGAACTGGTGAGGACCCAGCTGCGGGCCGCGTCCCGCGCGGCGGCCCACGGGGACCTGCGCCTCATGATCCCGATGGTCGCCGAGGCGGAGGAGATCCGCGCCGTGCGCGCCCTGATGGCCGAGGCGGAGGGCTCCCGCCTGCCCCTGGGCATCATGGTGGAGGTGCCCGCCGCCGCCCTGAACCTGGCGGCCCTGGCCCGGGAGGCCGACTTCCTCTGCGTGGGGACCAACGACCTGGTGCAGTATCTCTTCGCGGCGGACCGCGGCGACGCGCGGGTCGCCAAGGACTGGCACGACTGGCATCCGGCGACGCTGCGCGTGCTGGCGCGCATCGTGGCCGAGGCTTCCGGCCGCCCCCTCAGCCTCTGCGGCGAGATGGCGGGGCGGTCGCGGTTGCTGCCCCTGCTGGTGGGGCTCGGCTTCCGCAACCTGAGCATGGCCCCGGCGCTCCTGCCCGAGGCCCGCAGGGTCCTCGCCGGCCTGGATTCGAACCGGTGCTGGGCCCTGGCCGGGCGCGCCCTGGAGGCCGGCGACGCCGAGGCGGTGGAGGCCCTGCTCCGCGAGGGCGGCGGGAGCCCCGGGGACGCGGGCCTGGTCACCCTGGACCTCATCGAGGCCCGCGCCTCCTGCGCCACCAAGGAGGAGGCCATCAAACTCCTGGCCGAGCGCGTTGCGGCCCTGGGCCGCGCCCGGGACCCCCTGGCCCTGGAGGAGGCCGCCTGGGAGCGCGAACTCACCTACGCCACCGGCGTGGGCTTCGGCTTCGCCGTGCCCCACTGCAAGTCCTTCGCCGTGGAAACCCCGTCCCTGGCAGTCCTGCGCCTGGCAGAGCCCGTGGAGTGGGGTTCCCTGGACGGGCTCCCCGTGGACTGCCTCCTCTTCCTGGCCACCCCCGCCGGCGACGGCGGCCAGGAGCACCTGCGCGTCTTCGCCCGCCTCGCCCGCAAGCTCATGGACGAAGGCTTCCGCGACGCCCTGCGGAACGCCCCCACGTCCCAGGCCATCCTCACGCACCTCACGAACCAGGTCATCACCCCCCTTTGACAGGACGCCCCATGCGCAGAACCCTCCTCGCCGCCTCCCTCACCACCTCCCTGGCTTCGCTGATCGCCGCGGCGCCCGACCTCGAGAAGGGGCGGACCCTCTTCGTGGCCAACTACTCCCACCTGGACACCCAGTGGCGCTGGGCCTACCCGCTGGTGGTGCGGGAGATGCTCCGCAACACGCTCTACGACAACTTCCGCATCATGGAGGAGCACCCAGAATACGTCTTCAACTGGTCGGGCGCCGGGCGCTACCAGCTCATCAAGGAGTACTACCCCGCCGAGTACGCGCGCCTCAAGGCCTACGTGGCCAAGGGCCAGTGGTGGCCGTCCTCCAACGCCTGGGAGGAATCGGACGTCAACGTGCCCGCCTCGGAATCCATCATCCGCCAGCTCCTGGTGGGCCACACCTTCTTCAAGCGGGAATTCGGAACGGAGAGCTCGGACTTCATGCTGCCGGACTGCTTCGGGTTCCCGGCCTCCCTGCCCTCCATCCTGGCCCACTGCGGCCTCAAGGGCTTCTCGACCCAGAAGCTCACCTGGCATTCCGCCAACGGCATCCCCTTCAACGTGGGGCGCTGGGAGGGACCCGACGGCAATTCGGTGGTGGCCGCCCTCAACGCGGGCACCTACGACGCCCATCTCACCGCGCCCCTGGACGGCGAGGCCTGGGTCAAGCGCCTGGACGCCAACGGCGCGGCCTCGGGCCTGAAGGTGGACTACCTCTACAACGGCAACGGGGACGAGGGCGGGTCGCCCTTCCCGGATTCGCTGGCGACCCTCTGGGCCGGGCTCAAGGCCAAGGGCCCCGTGAACGTGGTCGCGGGCCGGGCCGACCTCATGTTCAACGCCATCACCGACGCCCAGAAGGCCAAGCTCCCCTCCTACCGCGGGGACCTCCTGCTCATCGAGCACTCCGCGGGCTCCCTCTCCTCCCAGGCCTTCATGAAGCACGTGAACCGCCGCAACGAGCTCCTGGCGGACGCGGCGGAAAAGGCCAGCACCGCGGCCCTCCTCCTGGGGGCGGCCCCCTACCCCGCCGCCACCCTGGAGAAGGCCTGGGGCCTGGTGCTGCGCAACGAGTTCCACGACATCCTGCCCGGCACCTCCCTGCCCAAGAGCTACGAATACGCCTGGAACGACGAGCTCCTGGCGGCCAAGGCCTTCCAGGGGAGCCTGGAGGACGGCGTGGCCGCCGTCACGCGGGGCCTGGACACGCGGGTGGAGGGCGTGCCCCTGGTGGTCTTCAATCCCCTGGGCATCGCCCGGGAGGACGTGGTGGACGCCCTGGTCCCCGAGGCCCTGGCCAAGGCCGGCAGCCTCGTGGCCACCGACGGCGCCGGGCGCAAGCTGCCCACCCAGCTCACCGTGGGCCCCGACGGGAAGTCCCACGTGATCTTCCGGGCCAAGGTGCCCTCCGTGGGCTTCGCGGTCTTCGGCCTCCAGGCCGGCCCGGCCTCCGGGAGCCGGGAGCTCTCCGCCACGGCGCGGGTGATCGAGAACGCCCGCTACCGCGTGACCCTCCTCGATTCCGGCGACCTGGGCGGGGTCTACGACAAGGTCAACCGCCGCGAGCTCCTCTCGGGGCCGGGACGCCTGGCCTTCCACCACGAGAAGCCCTCGCGGTGGCCGGCGTGGAACATGGACTGGCACGACCGCCAGAAGCCCGCCCGGGCCTTCGTCTCGGGCCCCGCGCGCATCTCGGTGCTGGAAAACGGCCCCGTGCGCGTGTCGCTCCAGGTGGAGCGCGAGTCCGAAGGTTCCCGCTTCCAGCAGACCTTCAGCCTCACCCTGGGCGGCGACCGCGTGGAGGTGGCCAACCTCGTGGACTGGAAGTCCTCCCAGAGCTCCCTCAAGGCCGACCTGCCCCTGGCCGTCTCCAACCCGCAGGCCACCTACAACTGGGACCTGGGCACCATCTCCCGGGGCAACAACGATCCAAAGAAGTACGAGGTGCCCACCCACGGCTGGATGGACCTCACCGACGCCAAGGGCGACTACGGCGTCACCGTCCTCACCGGCGCCAAGTACGGGTCCGACAAGCCCGACGACCACACCCTGCGCCTGACCCTCCTGTACACGCCCGGCGTGGACAAGGACTACCGCGAGCAGCGCTTCCAGGACTGGGGCCGCCACGCCTTCACCTACGGCATCGCCGGCCACAAGGGCGACTGGCGCAAGGCCGGCAGCCCCTGGCTGGCCCAGCGCCAGGACCGGCCCCTGGAGGCCTTCCAGGCCGCCCCCCACGCGGGGCCCCTGGGGCGGGCCTTCAGCCTGCTGCAGGTGTCCGGGGCCCAGGTGGCCATCCAGGCCGTGAAGCGCGCCGAGGACGGCAACGGCGTCGTGGTCCGCCTCCAGGAGCTGGACGGCGCCCCCGCGGAGGTGGCCCTCAAGGCCGCCGGCCCCGTGCGCGCCGCCCGGGAACTGGACGGCCTCGAGCGCCCCCTGGGCACCGTGGCGGTGAAGGACGGCGCCCTCAAGCTGGCCTTCAAGCCCTACCAGCTCCGCACCCTCGGGCTGGCCCTGGACGCGCCCGCGGCCCTGCCCGCGCCGGCCTCCACCCCCCTGGACCTGCCCTTCAACCTCCAGGCCTTCACCACCGACGGCCACCGGGAGGACGGGGCCATGGACGGCGCCTTCACGGGCTATCCCGCCGAGATGATCGAGGACGCGGTCCAGGCCGCGGGCGTCACCTTCCGCATGGGCCCCCGCGCGCCCCGGACCCCCAACGCCGTGGCCTGCGACGGCCAGACCCTCGCCCTGCCCCCGGGCACCCGGAAGGTGCACCTCCTGCTGGCCGCCTCCGTGGGCAATGCCAGCGCCGTGTTCAAGGCGGGCGCCTCGGCCGTGACGGTGCCGGTGCCGGCCTGGACGGGCTACGTGGGCTCCTGGGACAACCGGGTCTTCGACGGCGAGGTCTCCGAGAAGACCTACAGCGTGGACAATCCCATGCTGCGCCTGGATCCCGCCTTCCTGGCCCCGGGAAGGCCCGCCTGGTGGGCCTCGCACCTCCACGCCAAGGGCGAGGACCGGGTGTACGAATACAGCTACATGTTCTCCGTGCCCGTGGAGATTCCGGAGGGGGCGTCCACCCTCACCCTGCCCCGGGACCGCAACGTGAAGGTCTTCGCCGCCACCGCGGCCTCCGTGGACAACACGGACGTCCTGCCCCTGCGTCCCCTCTTCCCGGAACTCCTGCGGGACGCGGCCTTCCAGGCGCGGTTCGCCAGGCCGTGACCTGACGATATACTCCGGGGGACTGGAGAACGCATGATCCGCAGATGTTCCGACCTGCCCATGGAACCCAAGATGGCCATCCGGGGCGGGTCGGGGCCCGCGTCGAGCGGGGACTACTTCGGCATGGGCGCCATGGACGGGGTCGTGGGCGCGGGGCGCACGGTGCTGGAGCCCGGCTCCAGCATCGGGGAACACCCCCACCCCAACACCGACGAGCTCTACCTGATCATGGAGGGCCACGGCACCGGGATCCTGGACGGGGAACGGTTCCCCGTGGGGCCGGGGGATCTCTTCATCCTGAAGGCGGGCCACACCCACGGGCTGGTGAACGACTCCGGGGAACGGCTCGTGTTCTTCGGCCTGCTCACCCGGCAGGACCCCGGGTCCCCCTTGCGGAAATAAATTAATAATACATATTTCGGGAACCTTCTTCAGCGGGGCGTCCCCGGCGGCGCCGTGCTCGAATCCCACCCAACGTCCGGCCATGGAGGCCCGGCGGATCCGCCCGCCCGTTCCACATGCCCCCGAGGATCCCCTCCCTTTTCATCGTCTTGGGTCTGGCCACCGGGCTGGGGGCCCAGGATCGCACGGAACTGGTGAACCGGTCAGGCCGGCCCTGGACCCTGGCCCTGGCCGAAGGCCCCAAGCCCGGCCGGGGCACCCTGACCCTCGTGGACAAGTTCACGGGAAAGGTGCGGGCCGAGCTGTCCAAGGTCGGCGAGAGCGCCACCCTGCCGCCCCAGGGGCGCGTCCTGCTCATCTTCAACCGCAGCGGCGGCTACCTCTACCGGGATTTCCTGCTGAAGGACGCCCTGGGCTATTACGCCGAATACGTCGCCAGTGTGGAATTCCTTTCCACGCCCCGCATTTCCATCCAGCTCGTGGACCAGCACGTGGGACCCCCCATGGACCGGGCGGATGATGGGGCCGTGAAACAGTACGTCATGGATGCCATCGCGGTCGGAAGTGGGAACATCATTATTCATCACAATTCACTCCAGGAACTGAATTCGCTAGACCATCCGGCCGCATTTCTACCCGCATTCGAGCCAATGGCCATTCCAGTGGACTGATTTATCGACCTATTGACAAATACAATAAATAAGCCAGACTTGAAACGTGGATTGAGTCGCAACCTCGATTCGCACCTCTTGGTAATTCATTAATCATTGCCGCCGTCCATACGGCCTCGCCTTGTTGGAGTTTTCCCGTGAACGCATTCGTTCTCGTAGCCTTCCTCTGCCCCACGCTCGCCCTATCCGCCCAGTCCCCCGCACAGCCTGCCGGAACGCCGGGCGGCGATTCCATCCTCGTGGGCGACTACCGGCCAACCCCCGTCGACCAGCCCCAGGTGGTGGAAGCGAAAAGCTTCCTCCAGCAGAAGCTGCCCAACCTGACCTTCCTGGACGTGACCCGGGCCTACACCCAGGTGGTGGCGGGCCTCAACGTCAAGCTGGTGGCCCGGGTGCTGGACGAGGAAGGGACCATGGACTGGGAGTTCGTGGCGTACCAGAGCCTGGACGGGAAGTGGCACCTCACCTCCGCGAGCCGCATCTGACCGGGACGCCTCAATCGGCCAGGCCCGCCCATCCGGGGTCGGGCGCAAACCGGCCGCCCAGGCGATGTTCCAGGCCCTCCAGGCGGGCCCGCTGCACCTCGGCCCCCTCGTTGCGGCTGTGGTGGATGGGCCCGCCCGTGCAGGGGGCGAAGCCGGTTCCGAAGATCATGCCGGCATCCAGCAGGTCCGCGTCCAGGGTGATGCCTTCCCGGAGGCAGGCCACCGACTCGTTCAGGAGCCGGAGGACCAGGCGCTGCTCC
Source organism: Mesoterricola sp. MK458 (assembly GCF_055384935.1). Classification (NCBI taxonomy): domain Bacteria; kingdom Pseudomonadati; phylum Acidobacteriota; class Holophagae; order Holophagales; family Holophagaceae; genus Mesoterricola; species Mesoterricola sp. MK458. The sequence continues at coordinate 4,590,806 of NZ_AP045075.1, read as the reverse complement.
ACGGGCCCGCCCGGCGTGGGCAGGGGTCCCCGGGGCATGCGGGGACGGCCGCCGCGGTAGTCGTAGAACCCCCGGCCGGTCTTGCGGCCCAGGCGCCCCGCGGCCACCAGGTCCTCCAGGCGCCGGGGCACGGGGGTGCCGAAGGTGGCCCCCAGGATCCGGGCCACGGAAAGACAGACGTCCAGGCCCACGGTGTCGGCCAGGTGCACCGGCCCCATGGGCATGCCGAAAGCCAGGGCCGCCCGGTCGATTTCCTGGGCCGGCACGCCCTCCCCCTCCAGGGCCACGGCCTCCAGGAGGTAGGGCATGAGGATGCGGTTCACCAGGAAGCCCGGGGTGCTCCGCACGGGCAGGGGTAGGCGCCGGATGGCGCCCACGAAGGCAAGCGCCCGCTCGGTGACCTCGGCCGGCGTGGTGGCCATGGACACCACCTCCACCAGCTGCATGCGCGCCACGGGGTTGAAGAAATGGAGGCCCACGAACCGCTCGGGATGCGCCAGGGCGCCGGCCAGCTCCTCCAGGGGGATGCAGGAGGTGTTGGTGGCCAGGAGGGCTCCGGGGCGCATGCGGGGCTCCAGGGTGCGGTACAGGGCACGCTTGGCCTCGGGGTCCTCGAAGATGGCCTCGATGACCACGTCGGCCCGGGCGGCGCCATCGCCGGCCAGGTCCCCACCGATGCGGTCCAGGGCCGCGGCCACAAGGCGGGGATCCTTGAGCTTGTGGCGGAAGAGTTCCGCGGCGCGCCGCATGGCCTGGGCCAGGCGGCGGCCGTCCAGGTCCTGGACGGTCACCTGGAGTCCCTGGAGGGCGCACCAGGCCGCGATGTCGCCGCCCATGGCGCCCGCCCCCGCCACGTGCACGAAGCGCGCCGGGGGATGATCCGACCGGCCGAGGGATTTGAGCCGCTCCTGGAGCTGGAAGACCCGGACCAGGTTCCGGGAGGTGGGGCCGGCGATGAGCTGGGCCACGGACCGGGCCTCCGCGGCGTAGGCGTCTTCCGGATTCCGGGCCTGGGCCTCCCATAGGCCGATGAGGGCGGTGGGCGCAGGGTAGCGGGCCGGGGGGGCCGCCCGGGCCACCCGGCTCCGGAGGAACCGGGCCAGGAGCGGCCGCAGCGGCCACACGCCGGGCAGCCGCCGCACCCACGGGGCCCGCCGGGGCGGCGCGGCGCGGCGCAGGGCGGCGAGGGCGGCCAAGGCGAGCATGCGCTCCGGCACCACTTCGTCCACGAGGCCCAGGGCGCGCGCCCTGGGGGCCGGGAGGGTCCTCCCCGTGAGCATCAGGTCCAGGGCCGCCGCCGGGCCCAGGAGGCGCGCCAGGCGCACGGTCCCGCCGAAGCCCGGGTGGATGCCCAGCAGGACCTCCGGCAGGCCCAGGCGGGTTTCCGGGGCGTCGGAGGCCACCCGGTACCGGCAGGCCAGGGCCAGTTCCAGGCCGCCCCCCAGGCAGTAGCCGTGCACCAGGGCCACCGTGGGCACGGAAAGGGCCTCCAACTTTGCGAAGACCCCCTGCCCGCGGCGGATCCGCGCCGCGGCCTCCCCGCCCTGGGCCAGGCCTTCGAATTCCGAAACGTCGGCGCCCGCGATGAACCCGCCGGCCTTGCCCGAGCGCAGGGTCAACCCCTTCCACGAGCCCTCGGCCACCCGGTCCAGCACCCGGTCCAGTTCCTCCATCACCTGGGCGGAAAGCGTGTTGGCGGTTGCGTCGGCCCGGTCCAGGACCAGATGCAGGAAGCCCTCTCCGTCCGCCTCCGCCCGCCAGTGCCTGAACCCTTCGAATCCGGGGGGCATCACGCGCCCTCCCGTTCCAGGAGCATGGCCCCGCCCTGCCCGCCGCCGATGCACAGGCTGGCCAGGCCCCGGCGGGCGCCGTTCCGCCTGAGCACGTGGAGCAGGTGGAGCACGATGCGGGCCCCGCTGCAGCCCACGGGGTGGCCCAGGGCGATGCCGCCCCCGTCCACGTTCAGGCGCGCGGGGTCGATGGGGTCGAAGGGGGGCGCGTGCAGTTCCTCTCGGCAGTAGTCCGCGTCCGCCCAGGCCTCCTGGCAGGCCAGGACCTGGGCGGCGAAGGCCTCGTTGATCTCCCAGAAGTCCACGTCGCCGGTGCGCAGACCGTTCCGGCGGAGGATGGGCGCCATGGCGTGCACCGGGCCCAGGCCCATCTGGCTGGGCTCCAGGCCCGCCCACTGGCAGTCCGCCACCTGCCCCAGGCTCCTGAGCCCGTGGCGGACCATGGCCTCCTCGCTGGCCAGGAGGAGGCAGGCGGCACCGTCCGTGACCTGGGCGCTGTTGCCCGCGGTGACCCGGCCGTGGGGGGGATCGAAGGCGGGCCGGAGGCGCCCCAGCCCCGCCAGGTCCGCGTCCCGCCGCAGGCCCTCGTCCCGGTCGCGGAAGGCGCCGTCCGCGCCGGCGAGGGGGGCCAACTCCTCCAGGCGGCCTTCGTCCTGGGCCCGGGCGAGGCGCTGGTGGCTGGCCAGGGCGTAGGCGTCCATGCGTTCCCGGGTGAGGCCGAAGCGGTTGGCGAGCAGCTCCGCGGTCTGGCCCATGTTCAGCCCAGCGAGGGGATCCGTGAGGCCCCGGGCCAGGCTGATGACCGGCTTGAGGTGGGCCGGGCGGAACCGGGCCGCGGCCCGCACCTTGGCCCACAGGGTCCGGGCCCGGGCCAGGTCCGCCAGCACCCGAACCATTCCGTCACTGAAGAGCACCGGGGACTGGCTCATGGCTTCCGTGCCCCCCGCCAGCACCAGGTCGGCCCGGCCGCAGGCGATGTCCAGGGCAGCGGCGTCGATGGCCTGCATGCCCGAGCCGCAGTTCCGCTGCACGGTCCAGGCGGGCACCGCCTTCCCGCACCCCAGGCGCAGGGCCACCAGTCGCGCGATGTTGGCCTCGTCGGGGCCGGGAACGATGCACCCGAGGATCACCTCGTCCAGGTCCTCGGGCCGGAAGGTCTGGCGGGCGAGAAGGGCCCTGCCCGCCGCCACGGCCAGGTCCGAGGCCCGGAAGGGGCCCGGCGCGCCGCGGGCCTTGAGGAAGGGCGTGCGCGCCCCGTCGACGATGTGGACGGGGCGCCCCCCCGCGTAGGCTCCCATGGTCATTCCTTGGGTTGGCCGATGCGGGTGAAGTCGTCCACGCGGATGGCCTCGCGGCGGGCTTCCAGGGCCCGGCGCAGGGTATCCCCCTCCGGGCCCGTGAGGATGCCGGCCTTGATCCCCGCCGCCAGCAGGGCATCGTCGGGCCCCGCGGCCAGGAGGCCCTTGCCCACGGCGGCCCAGAGCTTCTTCTCCACGGGTTCCGCGGCGATGACCTTGCGCAGGGCGTCCTCCAGGCGGCCCACCGGCTCCCGGGGGTCCATGGGCACGAAGGCGCCGGCGGTGAGGCGGTCCCTCACCGCCGAAGGCTCGATCAGGATCGACGCGAGGCGGTGGCCCAGGTGGTCGCTGGGCCCCTTGGCGTGACGCCCGGTGGGGAAGATGAGCCCGCGGAGCAACCAAGCCGCAGGCCGGCTGGGCAGGTTCCGGAACAGGCCGTCGAAGGCCTCCTCGATCTTCTGGAACCCGTCCTCGCAGGCCCAACGAAGGAGCGGCCATTCCCCCGCCGGGCGGCCCCGGTCCTCGAACTGCTTGAGGCAGGCGGAAACCAGGTACAGGTTGCTGAGGATGTCGGCGCACCGGCCCGAGAGCTTCTCCTTGCGCTTCAGGCCGCCGCCCAGGGTGAGCAGGGCCATGTCGGACGCCAGGGCGAAGGCGGCGGAATACCGGGTGGCCCGCTGGTAGAAGCGCCGGGCGGGGCCCCCCGGGGCCCGGGCCAGCCTCCCGCCCGTGAGGCCGTGGAACAGCGCCCTCGCGGCCACGGACAGGGTGAAGGCGACATGGGCGCCCATGTGGTGGTCAAACTCTCCCAGGGCGTCCTCATGGCGCAGGGCGCGCATCTCGTTGAGCACGTGCGGGTGGCAGCGGATGACCCCCTGCCCGAAGATGATGAGCGTGCGGGTGAGGATGTTCGCGCCTTCCACCGTGATGCTGATGGGGATGGCCTGGTGGGCCCGGCCCAGGATGTTCCGGGGGCCCAGACAGATGCCGCTGCCACCCAGCACGTCCATGCCGTCGCAGATCAGCCGGCGGCTGCGCTCCGTGCACTGGTACTTCACGATGGCCGAGATGACCGAGGGGCGCTCCCCCTGGTCCAGGGCGCCGCAGGTCATGGTGCGTGCGGCGTCCATGACGTAGGCGTTGCCGGCGATGCGGGCCAGGGGCTCCTCGATGCCCTCGAACTTCCCGATGGGCAGGCGGAACTGCTTGCGGACCCGGGCGTAGGCGCCCGCCACCAGGGCGACGATCTTGCCGCCGCCCGTGGAGAGCGCGGGCAGCGACAGGGACCGCCCCGCGGCCAGGCACTCCATGAGCATCTTCCAGCCCCGGCCCGCCTGGGCCGCGCCCCCGATGATCCAGTCCACGGGGATGAAGACGTCCCGGCCCCAGTTGGGCCCCACCTGGAAGGGGATCCCCATGGCGTCGTGCCGGGTGCCGATGACCACGCCCGGGGTGGAGGTGGGGATGAGGGCCAAGGTGATGCCTTCGCTGCCCTCGGGCAGGAGGCGGTCGGGGTCGGTGAGCCGGAAGGCCAGCCCCAGGAGGGTGGCCACGGGGCCCAGCGTGATGTAGCGCTTCTCCCAGTTCAGGCGGATGCCCAGGATCTCCCGTCCCTCGAAGGCGCCCCGGCACACCACGCCGGTGTCCGGGATGGAGGCGGCGTCGCTGCCGGCCTCGGGGGAGGTGAGGGCGAAGCAGGGGAGGTCGATACCCCGGGCCAGGCGGGGCAGGTAGTGGTTCTTCTGCGCCTCGGTGCCATAGTGGTTCAGCAGCTCCGCGGGCCCCAGGGAATTGGGCACCATGACCGTCACCACCGCGGCGGCGCTGCGCCCCGCCAGCTTGATGATCACCTGGGAGTGGGCCAGGGCCGAGAACCCGAGGCCCCCGTATTCCTTCGGGATGATCATCCCGAAAAAGCCCTTCTCCTTCAGGAAGGCCCACACCTCGGGGGGCAGGTCCTTGAGGTCCTCCACGATGCGCCAGTCGTCCAGCATGCCGCAGAGCTCCTCCACCGGCCCGTCCAGGAAGGCCTGCTCCGCGGCGGTGAGGACGGGGGCGGGCCGCGACAGGAGACGGGCCCAGTCGGGGCGGCCGCTGAAGAGCTCGCCGTCCCACCAGACCGTTCCGGCCTCCAGGGCCTCCTGCTCCGTGCGGGAGAGGGGCGGCAGCTTGCCCTTGAAGACGGCCAGGAGGGGCCGCATGAGCAGGGCCCGGCGCAGCGGGGGCAGGTTCAGGACGAGGGCCGCGGCGGCGAAGGCGGCCCAGGCCGCCGGCGGGGCTCCGGCCCACGCCTCCCAGGCCGCGAGGACCGCGGCCGCCAGGGCCGTCCACAGGGCCAACCCCGCCCGGAAGTAGGCGAAGGTAAAGGCGATGACGATTAACGTGGCCGCTGCGTAAAACTGGATCATCGCAATTCCCTTGGAGGTGGGTGGGGATCGGGTGAAGCCAGTCTACTCAGGTTGGGGTCGGCGGCAAGCCGCATTTTTCAACGGTTTCGCTTCATTTTTTTAATGAATATCAATGCTTTTTGGTTGTTTTTGACATTAATTAACGATGCCTGTATCCAGATAGCATTTTCACTTTTTCAAGGACGGGCGAACAACTCGATGAAAAAGTCCTTCATATGCTGCCAACTGCGCCGGGCCGCCGCTTCCTGGTAGGCCGCACCCTTGGACGAGTCGTTGCCGGCCTCCTTCTGGGTGAAGGCATGGACCGCCCCGCCGTAGGCGATGAAGGTGTAGTCCGCCTTCGCCTTGCGCATCTCCTCGTGGAAGGCCGCCACGTCCTTGGCGGGCACGAAGGGGTCGTCGGCGCCGTGGCACACCAGGATCTTGGCCGCGATGGGCGCCACGGCGCGGTCGGCGGGGGCGTCCAGGCCTCCGTGGAAGGAGACCACGCCCTTCACCGGCATTCCGGCCCGGGCGGCCTCCAGGGCGCCGGTGCCGCCGAAGCAGAAGCCGATGACCGCCAGGCGCCCGGGGTCCACCGAGGCCTGCCCCTTCAGGGCGTCCAGGGCCGCCCGGATCCGCCGCTGGTACAGGGCGCGGTCGCCCTTGAACGTGCCGGCCAGGACCCCGGCCTCCCGGGTGTCCCTGGGCGCGGCCCCTTCCCCGAAGATGTCGGCCGCCAGGGCCACGTAGCCCAGTTTCGCCAGTTCGTCGGCGGTGCGGCGCTCGTGATCCGTGGGGCCCATCCACTGGTGGATGATGACGATGCCGGGGACCTTGCCCTTCCGGGCGGCGGGGGTGGCCAGGTAGCCCGCGAGGCGGGTGGAGCCATCCCGATAGGCGAGGGGTTGGCCGGCCAGCATGGGGAGGGCGGCCAGGGCAAGGGAGAGGTGGGCGCATCGCATGGGGCCTCCGGACGATTGAGGAAGCCTACTCCCCTTTGACCGCACCCTCGCGGTATTTTTCCGGCAGGGGGCCCTGATTATTGAATGGATAATAAGAGCAATAAATCGTCATTTGGGAGTCGACAGGCCGGACCCCGGGCGGTAACAATCAGGGCCGGGCCCCCGAGGCCCGGTTTCAACGCCCCCTTTTCAGAACCCTATCCCACGGAGCATTCCGAAGATGAAACGCCCTATCAAGGCCCTGGGCTTCGCCCTGGCTGTTTTTGCCGCGCCCCTGGGCGCCCGGGCGCCCCGCGTCCTGCTTCCCACCCGCCCGGTGGATCCCGCCTGCTGGAGCACCTTCCTCACCTGCGCCCAGTTCATCGAAAAATGGGCGGGGCCCCGGGTGCCGGACTGGGTGGTCCATTCCTCGCTGTTCGACTACACGGCCCGCAAGCCCCTCTACGACGACCTGGGCCGCCCCCTCCTGGACGACGGGGGCCGGCAGCGCACCGCGCCCATCCACCAGAGCGGCCGGATCTTCTTCCCCCCGGCCTGGCGCCTGGGCGCGAACCGCCGCATGCCCATCGTCATCTACAGCCACGGCACCTCCCTCGTGAAGGACGGCGTGGCCTCCGGATTCGGCGGCCACGAATGGATCCTGGGGGCGGCGGCGGCCGCCTACTATGGTTTCGCCGTGGCCATGCCAGACCAGCCGGGCATGGGGGGGGACGGATCCTCCTTCCACCCCTACTGTCATGGGAAATCGCTGGCCTACGCCATCGTGGACGGGATCCGGGCCATCCGGGACCGCTTCTCGGAGGATCCCTTCGTGGCCGACGGCCAGTACGCCTGGGACGGACGGATCTTCCTCATGGGCTATTCCGAAGGCGGGTACGCCTCCCTGGCCGCCGCGCGGGAGATGGAGACCCACCGGGACGCCTACGGCGGCGACCTGGGCTTCCAGCTGGCGGGGTCGGCCTGCATGGCGGGCCCCTTCGACGTCTCCGGCACCACCCGGAGGCAGATCCTCGCCCGGGACCAGCCCTTCCGGCACCCGTTCTTCATCCCCTATGTGCTCCTGGGCTACCATGCGGTCTACGGCGGGGTGATGAACCCCCTGGTGACGCTGAACCCGCGTCTGCTGGCCACCCGGGAGGACGGGAACATCCTCCAATGGTCCAACGGGCTCACGGACGGGCTCCTGGTGGACAGCCGCATCGCGGCGCGCATGGGGCGCGCCCCGGGGACCGTGGTCCTGCGCGACCTGCTCAACCCCGACTGGGTGGCCCGGGACCTGGAGGACCCGGCCTTCGCCACGAGCCCGGTGCGCGGGATCCTGGAGGAGAACGACGTGGCCGCGGGCTGGACCCCCACCCGGCCCATCCTCTTCTGCCAGAGCCCCGACGATCAGGACGTGCCCCTGCAGAACACCCTGGCCGCCCGGAGGCTCCTGGAGGACGCGGTGCGCGAACGGGGCGGGGACCCCGCCGGGCTCATCAGCTTCCTGCCCCTGGGCCGTCCCGGGGACGGGATCACCCACGTGAAGGGCGCGCTGCTGGCCATCCCGGCGGCCTTCGATTGGATCTACAAGACCGCCAAGGCGCCGCCGGCCCCGTGCCCCTGACCCGGGCGGGTGATGCGCCGCGCCTCACGCCGGGCGGGACCTGGCCAGCCCCGCCACGTAGGCCAGGGCACCCAGGGGGACCAGGAAGGCCCAGCGGACCGCGCTGGCGTCGGTCACCACCCCCATGAGCAGCGGCAACACGGCCCCCCCCACGTTGGCCATCACCGCCAGGCCTCCGATCTCGGAGGACCGTTCGGGCCGGGCCTCCAGGGTGAGGGCGAACAGGCACGGCCAGATGTTGGAGAAGGCCATGCCGCAGAGCGCCACGGAGGCCACCGCCACCTCCCGGGTTCCCAGGATCAGGCCGCCCAGGCCCACCAGGCACGCCACCGCGCACACCCGCAGGAAGCGCCGGGTCTCCATCCGCCCCAGGACCACGGCGCCCAAAAGCCGGCCCGCCCCCTGGCTCACCCAGAAGAGTCCCTGCCCCAGGGTGAGGGCTTCCTTCCGGATATCCATGCCGAAGGTGAGCCAGAGGTGGCTGGCCAGGAAGTTGTTCATGCCCATTTCCGAGCCCGAGAAGAGGAAGATGCCCAGGACCTTCCACCGCAGCGCCGGGGCTCCCAGGAGGCCGAGCATGCCCTTCAGGGTGGCGGGGCGTTCGGCGGGAACCGCCGGGAAGGGCGCCCAGGTGACCGCCGCCCACACCGCCAGGGACGCCAGGGCGAAGGCCGGGAACACGCCCTTCCAGGTGAGCCCCAGGGCCACCCCCACGGGCAGCAGGTAGGGGCCGGCGATGGAGCCCAGGCTCTTGAAGAACTGGGCGAACGTGAGGTTCCGGGAATAGCGCTCGGGTTCGGTCACGTCCCTCAGGAGGGGGTTGCCCGCCACCAGCAGGAACGTCATCCCCACGCCGATGAGGAAGATGGCGGCCAGGAGGTGTTCGTAGCGGGTGAGCAGCACCCAGGGGAGGGCGTGGGCGGCGGCGGTGACCAGGAGCCCGGCCTGGAGGACGAACCGCTTGCCCTTCCGGGTGGCCAGCATGCCCACCGGCAGCGCGCAGAGGGCGAAGGCCGAAGCCCCCGCGAGGGGGATCAGGGCGCCCTGGGACGCGGAGATGCCGAAGACCTCCCGGGCGATGCCCAGGAAGCTGCCCCTCAGGTCCCCGAAGCCCATCACCAGGAAGGCCAATAGCAGCGCCGCCATCCGCAGGTTCAAGGCCACCCCCTAGGAGGCTGTCCACGTATTCCTCGGCCCCGCGATGATGGCACCGGCCATGGCAAGACAAGGCACGCGAGGAGAGCGATTCGGGTAATCGTTCGACGAGCGTAACGCGGGATTGCCGTGGCCGCTGCCATCACCCGAAGGGCGGCACCTGGAAGCCCGCTTCTCGTGTGCAAGTCCCTTGAAAATATGACCTATATTTCCTGCGGGCCTTGCGCTCGATAATCGGGCTTCCAGGTGCCGTCGCGGGGCCGAGTAATACATGGACAGCCTCCTTGGCCTTGAGTGGCCCCAGGAGGCTGTCGGTTCGCACCGGGAGGTGGCAGGATGGACCCATGCCCCACAACCCCTACGATCCCGAAGCCTTCCGATCGCTCGGCCACCGCGCCGTGGACGCCCTGGCCGACCACCTCGCCCAGGTCCAGGGCCGCACGCCGCCGGTGCTGCCCTGGCGCGAACCTGCGGCGTCCCTCCTGGCCTGGCCCCCGGACTTCACCCCCGGGGGCGGGGCCGATCCCCTGGAGGTCATCGGGCGGGTGCTCAAGGATTCCCACCACCTGCAGCACCCGCGCTACGTGGGGCACCAATGCTCGGCGCCCCTGCCCCTCGCCGCGGTCCTGGGCATGGTGGGGGACCTCCTGAACAACGGCACCGCCGTCTACGAGATGGGGCCCGTGTCCACGGCCATGGAACGCAGCCTCGTGACGTGGTTCGCGGGCCTGGCGGGCTACGACCCGGCCCGGGCGGGGGGCATCCTCACCCACGGCGGCAGCGCCGGCAACCTCACGGCGCTGCTGGCGGCGCGCCAGGCCACCCTGCCCCACGACGTGTGGGAAGAGGGGTACCGCGCGCCCATGGACCTGTGCCTGATGGCCTCGGACCAGACCCACTATTCCGTGCGCCGCTCCGCCCAAGTGCTGGGGCTGGGCGGGCGCAACGTCATCGCGGTGCCCACCGACGAGCGCTACCGCATGCGCCCGGAGGCCCTGGAAGCGGCCCTGGACGACGCCCAGGCCCGGGGCCGCCGGGTCCTGGCGGTGGTGGGCAGCGCGGGGTCCACCGCCACCGGGGCCATCGACCCGCTGGAGGACCTCGCGGGCCTCTGCGAGGCGCGGGGAATCTGGTTCCACGTGGACGGCGCCCACAGCGGCGCCTTCCTGGTCTCCGACCGGCTCCGCCCGCGCCTCGCGGGCATCGGGCGGGCCCACAGCGTGGTCATCGACGCCCACAAGATGCTGATGATGCCTTCCCTGGCCACGGCCGTGCTCTTCCGGGACGAGGGCCACTCCTTCGAGACGTTCAGCCAGCAGGCCTCGTACCTCTTCGACCGGAGCGCCCGCCAGGAGTGGTACAACCTCGCCCACCGCACCCTCGAGTGCACCAAGCGCTTCCTGAGCCTGGACCTCTACGTGGCCCTCCAGGTGCTCGGGACCGACTACTTCGCCCGGTATCTGGAATCGCGCGTGGACCTGGCCTCCTGGTTCGCCGACGCCATCCAGGACAGGCCCGGCTGGGAGCTGGCGGTGCGCCCCGAGGGCAACATCGTCTGCTTCCGCGCCCCGGGCGGCGAAGCGCGCCAGTCCGCGGTGCGGGACGCCGTCGTCCGCGAAGGCTCCTTCCACCTGGTCAAGACCCAGCTGCGGGGCCGCACCTGGCTGCGCACGACGCTCATCAACCCCCTCACCACCCGGGAGGACCTCACGGCCCTCATGGGCCGGCTGGACGGGACCGGGGCGTAAACGTCAGGCTGTGCGCGCCCCGCCCAGCTCCTTCAGCATCTGCACCAGCACGTTGCCCGTGACCACCTGCCGGTAGTGGGCGGAGGCGCGGATGTCATCGATGGGGGAGATGTCCTCCAGCACCGCCTGGCGGGCCTCCTCCAGGGGCAGCGCGTCCAGGGCGCGGCCCACCACGGCGGCCTCGGCGCGCAGCGCCCGCAGGGGCACGGGGGCCACGGATCCCAGGCCCACCCGCAGCTCCGTCACGACCCGGTCCTGGATGCGGGCGTAGGCCGCGAGGCAGACCTTCGAGATGGCCTGGGCCTGGCGGGTGCCCACCTTCCGGTAGAAGTGGAAGCCCAGGCCCTGGGGCTTGGGCAGGCGGATGCGCGCCACCAGCTCGTCGGGGGCCAGGTCCATCCTCTTGTAGCCCTGGTGGAAGGCGTCGTAGGCCACCCAGCGGGAACCCCGCACGGACACCAGCTGCACCTCGGCGCCGTAGGCCAGGAGGCTCGGGGGCGTGTCGGCGGCGGGGCTGGCGTTGACGATGTTGCCCCCCAGGGTGCCGCGGTTCTGGATCGCCAGGGCGCCCGTGGCCCGGGCGCTCTTGACGAGGTTGGGGAAGAACTGGTGCACGGCGCGCTGCTCCAGCAGCTCGGTGTAGGTGATCAGGGACCCCAGCGAAATCCGTGCCGGGTCGTCCTCGATCCCGCGCAGCTCGTAGATCCGGGAGAGGTCCAGGAGCCTGCGCCCCGGAAGCCGGCCCGCGTTGAACAGCACCATGAGGTCGGTGCCTCCGGCGATGGGGGTCCAGGCGCCGGGTTCGGCGGCCAGCATGCCCAGGGCCTCGTCCAGCGTGCCGGGAGCCTGGATGGTGTAGTCGGGCAGGAAGGATCTCATCGGGCCTCCCCCTGCCGGGCCACGGAGCGCACCGCGTCCACGATCTTGGAATACCCGGTGCAGCGGCAGAGGTTGCCCGCGAGGCCCGCCTGCACCTGCTCCTTGTCCGGATTGGGGCAGCGCCGGAGCAGGTCGTCGGCGGCGATGAGCATCCCCGGGGTGCAGAAGCCGCACTGGGCGGCGTTGTGGACCAGGAAGGCGTCCTGGATGGGCGAGAGGGTCTCCCCTTCGGCCAGGCCCTCGACGGTGACCACCACGCCGTCCTGGGCCTGCAGGGCGGGGATGAGGCAGCTGTTCACCACCCGGCCGTTGAGCAGCACGGAGCAGGCGCCGCACTCCCCTTCCCCGCAGCCCTCCTTCGTTCCGGTCAGGCGCAGGCCGTCCCGCAGGACGTCCAGGAGCCGGGCCATGGGATGGGTGTCCACCGTGCGGCGCACGCCGTTGACCTGGAGGGTGAGCTGAATGGTCTCAGGCATGGCGGGCCTCCTCCAGGCGGTTCAGGATCCGTTCGGGCGTCATGGGCACCTCGTCCAGGCGCAGGTCGCCCAGGGCGTCCCGCAGGGCGTTGAGGAGGGCCGGGGCCGGGCCGTCCATGGGAAGCTCCCCGATCCCCTTGGCGCCGCCGGGGCCGAAGGGGCTTCCCCCCTCCAGGAACTCCACCCGGATGTGCGGCAGGTCCGCGGCGGTGGGGATGATGTAGTTGGTGAGCTGGTTGTTGGCCATGCGGCCTTCCCGGAAGGTGACCTCCTCCCAGAGGCCCCAGCCGATGCCCTGGGCCACGCCGCCCTGGATCTGCCCCGCGGCCAGCGTGGGGTTCACCACGCGGCCCACCTCCTGCACCGTGGCGAAATCCTCGACCTTCACCTCGAAGGTGACCAGGTCCACCGCCACCGCGGCCGCGTAGCAGGCCCAGGAGAAGTTGGGATAGGCGTCGCCCTGGTAGGTCTTGTCGTCCCAGGCGAAGCCCGGGTTGGCGCGGTACTGGCCGTAGGTCTTCAGCGAGCCCAGCTTCAGGTGCGCGGCCCGCATGGCCTCCCGGAAGGCCTCCGGGGTGTAGGGCTCGGCCAGGAACCCGCCCTGCACCAGGGCGAGGCGCAGGCCCCGCGCGGCGTCCTCCAGGATGCGCCCGACCACCATGGTGCTGCGGGAGGCGACGGTGGGGCCGCTGTTGGGCACGTACTTCGTGTCCACCTCGGCCATGTCCACCATGTCCACCGGCAGGTCCAGGGTCTCGGCGACGATCTGGCAGAAGACGGTGTTCTTGCCCTGGCCCATCTCGGTGGAGGCCGCGAGCACCGCCACGGTGCCGTCCGGACGCCCCTCCACGCCGGCGACGGAGGCCATGGTGGCCTCGCCGCTTCCGGTGAAGCCGCAGCCGTGCATGAACACCGAGAGCCCCACGCCCCGCTTGACGGGGTCGTCCCAGGCGTTCCGCACGGCGTAGGCCTTCTGCAGCGCCCGGTAGTCGATGGCCGCCATGGCGCGGTCCATGAGGCCCTCCAGGCCCGGGTCCTCGCGCATGACCTGGCCGGTGGCCATGGTGTCGCCCAGGCGGAGGACGTTCAGCCGCCGGAGCTCCACGGGATCCATCCCCATGCGCCGCGCGCAGACGTCCATGTGGCGCTCGATGGCGAACAGGCTCTGGGGGGCACCGAAGCCCCGGAAGGCGCCGCAGGGCGGCGTGTTGGTGGCCACGGCCCGGGCCAGGATCCGCACGTCGGGGCAGCGGTAGACCCCCGCGGCGTGCAGGGCGCCCCGGCTCAGCACCACCGGCGAGAGGGTGGTGAAGGCGCCGCCGTCCAGGGCGAAATCGATGTCCAGGGCCAGGAGCCGGCCCTGGTCGTCGAAGGCGGAGCGGATGCGGGTGCGGGACGGGTGGCGCTTGGTGGTGGCGGCCATGTCCTCCTCGCGGTCGTAGGCGATCTTCACGGAGCGGCCGCTCTTGAGGGCCAGCAGCGCGGCGTGGCCGGCGATGACCGAGGGGTAGTCCTCCTTGCCGCCGAAGGCGCCGCCCATCTCCAGGGCCACCACCCGCACCCGTTCGCCGGGGATCCCGAAGAGCTGCCTCATGGCGTCGTGCACGTAGTAGGGGCACTGCAGGGAGCCCGAAACCGTCACCTCCAGGCCATCGGGGCCGTGCTCCACGGTGCCGATCATGACGTTGGGCTCCAGGTAGAGCTGCTCCTGCGCGCCGGTGCGGTAGACCCCCTCCACCACGTGCGCCGCCCGCGCGAAGACCGGCTCCGGGTCGCCCTTGGCGATGCGGATCTCCTTGAGGACGTTCCGGTCGCCGTGGATGACCCGGACGCAGGCCAGGGCCTCCTCGATGTCCAGCAGGGGCGGGAGCTCCTCCACGTCCAGCTTCACCAGGCGGCGGGCCTTCTCCGCCACCGCCCGGTCCGGGTGCGCCAGGAGGAGGACGGGCTGCTCGGCGTGGGCGATGGTGCCGCCCACCGGCACCAGGAAGGGCTGGTCGTCCACGTGGCCCGCCACGAAGTTCTTCCCGGGGATGTCCGCGGCGGTCACCACCGTGATCTCGTCCCAGGGGACACCCTCCAGGAGGGTGATGCCCTTGAGCACGCCCCGGGCGCACCGGGAGCGGACCGTCATGCCCAGCAGGCATCCCGGCAGGTCCACGTCATCCGCGTACGCGGCCGAGCCCATGACCTTGCCCCGCCCTTCCTTCCGAATGGTAGAAGCCCCGATCACGTGCACCTCCCTGGATCCTGCGCCTGAAACTCATCTGCAGGCTCCAGTATGGCCCAGCGGGCGCCGGGAGGCCAATCCCCCCCGGCGCCCGCCGGATCCTACGGAGCGTTTCGGCTACTTCTTGGGCAGCGTGGAGGCCACGCCCTGGACGTAGTAGTCCATGGCGCCCAGTTCCGCATCGGTCATGTTCTTGCCCTTGGGAACCTTGACCTTGCCGTCCTGGGCGACGACGGGGCCGGCGAAGGGATGATGCTTGCCGGTCTCGATGGCCTTCTGCTCCTTCTCGACCATGGCCTTGACGTTGGCCGGAATGGCTTTGTTGAGGGGGGCCAGCTTGATCATGCCCTCCTTGAAGCCGCCCCAGACGTTGGTGCCCTTCCAGGTGCCGGCCAGGACTTCCTTGACGGTCTTGGTGTAGAACGCGCCCCAGTGGTGGGTGGTGCCGGTGAGCTGGGCGGTGGGACCGTACTTGCTCATGTCGGAGTGGTAGGAGAAGGCGTAGACGTTCTTGTTCTCCTTGTGCTTCTCTTCCGCGGCCTGGACGATGGCGGTGGAGTCGGTGTGGTGGGTGACCATGTCGGCGCCCTGGGAGATCAGGGTGAGGGCGGCTTCGCGCTCCTTGCCGGGATCGAACCAGGAGTTCACCCAGATGACGCGCACCTCGGCCTTGGGGTTGACGCTGCGCATGCCCTGGGTGAAGGCGTTGATGCCCTGCATCACTTCGGGAATGGGGAAGGCGCCCACGTAGCCCGCGATGTTCGACTTGGTCATCTTGCCGGCGATGACGCCGCACAGGTAGCGGCCTTCATAGAACCGGGCGTTGTAGATGCCCATGTTGGGGCCGGTCTTGTAGCCGGTGGAGTGGAAGAAGAACTTGTCGGGGAAGGCCCGGGCGACCTTCTCGGTGGGGTTCATGTAGCCGAAGGAGGTCGTGAAGACGATCTTCGCTCCGCCCGTGACGAGGCCGCGGATCACGCGCTCGGCGTCGGCGCCCTCGGGGACGTTCTCGACGAACTTGGTGGTGACCTGGCCGCCCATGGCCTTCTCCATCTCCTTGCGGCCGATGTCGTGCTGGTAGGTCCAGCCCGCGTCCCCGACGGGGCTGACGTAGACGAAGCCCACCTGGGTGGGGGCGGCGGCGGAGAGGACGGAGGCTGCGATCAGGCCGCCCAGGGTGGTCAGGACGTTTTTCCGGGAATTCATTTGATTCCTCCAGAAGGATTGGGGTGGGGTGAAGGGAGTTCAGGCCTCGGGGCTGAAGGGCTGGCCGAGCGAAGCGGGGGAATTGAGACGGATCGTAGCCTTGTTGTGGGAGATGATGACCAGCACGATGATGGTGGCGGCGTAGGGCAGGGCCGAAAGGAACTGGGACGGGATGTTCAGGTGCATGCCCGAACCCTGGACGAACATCTGGGTGATCATGCAGCCGCCGAACAGGTAGGCGCCCACCATGACCCGGCCGGGCCGCCAGGTGGCGAACACCACCAGCGCCAGCGCGATCCAGCCCCGGCCGGCCACCATGCCCTCCACCCAGAGCGGCGTGTGGAAAACGGACAGGAACGCCCCGGCGATGCCCGCCATGGCCCCGCCGAACAGGACCGCCAGGTAGCGGATGCGCACCACGTTGTAACCGACCGAATGGGCGGCAACGGGGGCCTCGCCCACGGCCCTGAGCACCAGGCCCAGGCGGCTTCGGTACAGGAACCAGGCCACCGCGGCCAGGAGCACCCAGGAGAAGTACACCAGGCCCTGGTGCTCGAAGAAGGCGTGGCCCACCAGCGGCAGCTTGTGCAGGACGGGCACGTTCCAGGTGGCGACGCTGGGCAGGGCCTGGGACTCGTAGGGCTTGCCGATGAAGGCCGAAAGCCCCACGCCGAAGATGGAGAGCGCCAGCCCGGAGGCGACCTGGTTGGCCATGAACGTGAGGGCCGCGACGGCGAAGATGAGGCCCATGGCCATGCCCGCCGCCATCCCGGCCAGGATGCCCAGGACGGGGCTGCCGGTGTGCACCGTCACGGCGAAGGCGGCCACGGCGCCCATGGACATGATGCCTTCGGTGCCCAGGTTCAGGACGCCGGACTTCTCGGTGACCAGTTCGCCCACGGCGGCGATGATCAGCGGCGTCCCCGCCACGATGGTGGCGAACAGGATGGCGGAAAGGAGACTCGGCTGCATGACTATCTCCTATTTCTTCCAGCGGATGCGGTGGGTGATGAAGACGTCCGAACAGAGCAGGAAGAACAGCAGCAGGCCCTGGAAGACCTTCGAGATGGAGTAGGGGAGGGCCAGGTACTGCTGGGCCTGCTCCCCGCCCAGGTAGAGGAGGGCCATGAGGAGCCCGGAGAAGAGGATGCCCACGGGGTCAAGGCGGCCCACGAAGGCCACGATCATGGCCGCGAAGCCGTAGCCCGGCGAGATGTGCTCGGTGATCTGCCCCACGGGGCCCGAGATCTCCGCCACGCCCGCGATGCCGGCCATGGCGCCGCCCACCAGCATGCCGATCCACACCGTCCGCCGCGCCGAGAAGCCCGCGTAGCGCCCGGCGTTCTCCGCCTGGCCCGCGACCTTCATTTGGTAGCCCATGAAGCTCCGGTTCATGAAGATCCAGCCCGCGATCAGCGCCCCCAGGGCGATGAAGAGCCCGGCGTTGACGCGGGTGCCCTCCACCAGGATGGGCATGGTGGCCTTGGCCTGGAAGAGCCGCGTCTGGGGGAAGTTGAACCCGTCGGGGTCCATCCAGGGGCCGTGCACCAGCCAGGACACGATCAGCTCGGCGATGTAGACGAGCATCAGGCTCGTGAGGATCTCGTTGGCGTTGAACCGCGTGCGCAGCCAGGCCGGGATGGCGGCCCAGAACATGCCGCCCAGGGCCCCGGCGACGATCATGGCCGGAAGCAGCAGCATGCTGTTGGTGTCGTGGAAGTGGAGGGCCAGCCCGCCCCCGGCCAGGGCGCCGATGAGCAGCTGGCCTTCGGCGCCGATGTTCCAGATGTTGCCCCGGAACCCCACCGCCAGGCCCACCGCGCAGAGGATGAGCGGCGTCGCCTTCAGGAACAGCTCGGCGATTCCGTACTTGTCCTGGATGGGGTTGAGGAAGAAGACCTTGAACCCCTCCACCGGGCTCTTGCCCAGGAGGTGGAAGAGGAGCATGCCCGAGGCCACCATCAGTCCCACCGCCAGGAGCGGGGACAGGTAGCGCATGAGCCGGGAGGGTTCGGGACGCTGTTCGAACTTAAGCCACATGGGGAGCCTCATCCTTGGCCGGTTCCGCCCCGGGCCACATTCCGCTCATCCAGACGCCCACTTCCTCCACCCCGGTCTCCGAGGTGGCCTTGGAAGGTGAAAGGCGGCCCTTGGCGATCACCACGAGTCGATCGCAGATCTCGAACAGCTCGTCCAGTTCCTCGGAGATCACCAGCACCGCGGTGCCCTTCTCCCGGAGGCCGAGCAGCTGCTGGCGGATGAAGGAGGCCGCCCCCACGTCGACGCCCCAGGTGGGCTGCGCCAGCACCAGGACCTTGGGCTCCTGGAGGATCTCGCGGCCCACGATGAATTTCTGGAGGTTGCCGCCCGAAAGGGACTTGGCTTCGCTGGCCGCGCCGCCGCACTTCACGTCGAAAAGCCGGATGCAGTCGTCCGCGAAGGTCTTGGCCGCCTTCCGGCGGATCATGCCGAAGCGCACCATCTTCCGGCGGAAGGCGGTGAGCAGCACGTTGTCCGTGAGGGAAAGCCGCGGCACGGCCCCACGCCCCAGGCGCTCCTCGGGCACGAAGCACATGCCCAGGGCCCGGCGCCGGGACGCGTTCATGCGGCCCGCGGGCACGCCGCAGACGTGGATCCAGCGCTTGTCTGGCACCGGCTCCTCGCCGGAGATGGCCCGCAGCAGCTCCTGCTGGCCGTTGCCCGAGACGCCCGCGATGCCCACGATCTCGCCGCTGCGCACTTCCAGGGACACGTCCTCGAGGTCCACGCCGAAGGGGTCCTCCGACTTGACGGATAGGCCGTCGATGCGCAGGCGCACCTCCCGGCCCTCCTCGGGTTCCCCGTGGTGGAAGGTGGGCAGGTCCTCGCCGATCATCAGGCGGGCCATGGTCTTCGGCGTCTCCTGGGAGGGCGTGCAGTGGCCCGTGACCCGGCCGTTGCGCAGCACCGTGGCGGTGTGGCACAGCTCCTGGATCTCGTCCAGCTTGTGGCTGATGTAGAGGATGCTCACGCCTTCCGAAGCCAGCTGGCGCAGCGTCTCGAAGAGCTTGCGCACCGCCTGGGGGGTCAGCACGGAGGTGGGCTCATCCAGGATGAGCAGGCGGGGGTTCTGCAGCAGGCAGCGGATGATCTCCACCCGCTGGCGCTCGCCGACGCTCAGGGCGTGCACGAGCCTGCGCGGGTCCACCGGCAGCCCGTACTTCTCCGAGATCTCCTCGATCCGCTTGGAGAGCCCGGCCAGGTCGAGCCGCCCGGGCACGGCCAGGGCCACGTTCTGGGCGACGGTGAGCGTCTCGAACAGGGAGAAGTGCTGGAATACCATCCCGATGCCCAGTTCCCGGGCGTGGGCGGGGTTCTGCACCGTCACCGGGCTGCCCTCCCAGAGGAGCTCACCCTTGTCCGGGTGCGTCACGCCGTAGATGATCTTCATCAAAGTCGATTTTCCGGCCCCGTTCTCGCCCAGCACCGCCCGGATCTCGCCGGGCATGATCGTCAGGTCGACGTTGTCGTTGGCGATGACAGAGGGGTAGATCTTGCTCACCCCTTTGATGACTAGCCGCGGTGTCTCGGATGGCGCGTTCGGCATTGGTGATCCCACACAGGCTGACGTTCGGTGCGGCCACTTGCAGGCGAGTCCCGCCCTTCGGGCAAGTCGCCGTATGAATTGATAATTTCACCAACCCACTGGCTTTGCCCTAAATTATGACCGAGAGGTCGCTTCAAGGCGGGGTGGAAGAGAAAGAGTCACTGGATGCGGTATGCAAGTGAGGATAAACAAAAAAGAGACCATCGTGTCAAAATATTTTCAGTCTGAAATCACCCAGCCGTACCCCACCCGCAAGGCGGATGCCCAACGTTAACATTCCCTTCAATAACGGGGATGAACCCTGCCGGAAAATGATGGCCGTCACACCCCAGGAGCCCCCATGAGCGAGCCCGACCTTCTCGTCTGCCGTTGCCGGTTCATGCTCCCCCTGGCCGCACCGGACCGGACCCGGCGCATCCAGGACGGCTACGTCCTCGCCCGGGACGGGGAGATCCTCGAGGCCGGGCCCTACGACGCCGCCGTGGGCCGGCGCCTGGCGGAAACCTGGGGCACCCGGCTGCGCGTCCTGCACACCCGGAGGGAGGTGCCTTCCGGCGACCCCATCCCCATGCAGGACATGGTCCTGCTCCCCGCCTTCGTGAAGGCCCACGGCCACGACCACGAGCAGCCCCTCATCGGCATCGCCCGGGACGAGCCCCTCACCGCCTGGCTCGACCACGCCGTGAACCCCTTCACGGGCTTCCTCAACGCCCGCCGGGACGAGCTGCGCGAGCGCCTGGGCTGCACGCCCCAGGCCGCCACCTACCGCATGGCGCGCCTCTGCGACATCCACTACGGCATCACCGCCACCATGGTCCACCACTGCAACTGGAACAAGTACCACCTGGAGGACATCGCCGAGGCCAACGAGGCCGCGGGCACCACCATGATCGTGGCGGTGGGGGGGCAGGACCGGTTCTACGCGAAAGAGCTTCTGGATGGGCCGGGGGACGCCGTCGCGCGCCTCGACAAGGCCCTGGAGATCCAGGCCCGGTGCCGGCGCACGCGCTTCGTCCCCGGCCCCGACCAGTGCTTCTCCAACAGCCGCGCCGTGCTGGTGCCCCAGAAGGCCTGGGCCCGGGAGCACGGGACCCTCTTCCACATCCACAGCTCCGAGGAGCCGCGCACCACGAAGTGGTTCACCGAATCCATCGAGCCCGGGCTGACGCCCGTGGAGTACTTCCAGGAGATCGGCATCCTGGACGAAGGCACCGTCCTGGCCCACCAGGTGAACTGCGGCCCCCGGGACGTGGAGCTCATCGCCCGCAGCGGCGCCGCGGTGGTGCACAACCCGCTGGCCAACACCATCCTGGGCTCGGGCATGCCGCCCCTCATCGACATGCTGCGCGCCGGCGTGCCCGTGGCCATCTCCACCGACGGCTCGGGCTCGGCCGACAACCAGAACATCCTGGCCGCGGCGCGCCTGGCCTCCCAGTACCAGAAGGCCCTGCACCAGGACGCCACCCTCCTGCCCTCCCAGCAGCTGCTGGAGATGATCACCGTGGCGCCCAGCCGGATCCTGCGCCTCAACCAGGGCGAGCTGGCCCCGGGGCGCCAGGCGGACTGGGTCCTGATGGACCTGGCCCGGCCCAACCTGGTGCCCACGCGCCTGGACAACGTCACGGAAAACCTCCTCTGGGCCGCGGACGGCTCGGAGGTGGACGCGGTGGTGGCCCACGGCGCGGTGCTGAAGCTGGACGGCCAGCTCCTCCCGTGGCGGGACGGCACCCGCCCCGAGGCCATCTTCGCCAAGGTGCAGGCCCTCTCGGAGTGGTTCGCGGACCACCGCGCGCAGGCCCCCGAGGTGACGGGAACCGGCGCCCACGCCTGATCCGGCCCATCCAGCCGGCCGAAAACTGTAAGTATTTTTCCAACAAGTAATTTTTTGGAAAATTTTTTCTTGATTCCTCCCTGGGGCTTCATATGCTTGGTCTACTCAATCAACCCCCCAAGGAGGAGCCGTGGAACCAAACCGTAGGTCCTTATCCCTGCTTGCACTGGGGCTGATCGCCGCCCCGGCCGCTCTCTTCGCCCAGAGCACGACCACTTCGGCCCTCGCCGGCCTGATCCGGGACCAGAGCGGAAAACCGATCGTGGGCGCCGTGGTCCGGGTGACATCGGACTCCCTGATCGGCGGCAGCCGCACCGCCACGACGGCCGAGAACGGCCGGTACCGGATCCAGGCCCTCCCTCCCGGCCGCTATGCCATCACGGTCCAGGCCAAGGGCTTTCCCACCCGGAAGACCTCCGAAATCGCTGAACTCGGCAAGACCACCACGGTCGACTTCCGCCTGGCTCCCGAGTCCACGGCCACGGTGGAAGTGGTCGGCGTCGCGGGGACCGAGGAAATGGCCTCCACCACCACCCGGAACTACCGGGCCGAAGAGATCGCCAACCTTCCCATCCGGCGCGACATTTCCGCCATCGCGGCCCTGACCCCCGGCATCAACCTCACGGTCGGCTCCAGCGCCCGGGTCTCAGCTTCGGGCTTCGGCGGCGACCGCGACAATGCGAATGCCTACCTGATCAACGGCATCAATGTGGGCGACTCCTCCGCCGGACAGGCCTGGGTCCAGGTCAATCCCGACTGGTTCGACGAAGTCCAGATCGGCGGCATCGGCGCCGGCGCCGAGTTCGGCGGATTCTCCGGAGCCTATTTCAACGGCGTCATCAAGAAGGGCGGCAATGAACTCACGGGCTCCCTCTCCGGCTACTACCAGAAGGACTCCTGGAGCGCGACCAAGGAAATCGTGGACACGTCCCTGACGAACATCGGAACCGCCCGCAAGGTGGGCGACACGGCCATCGACATGGCCTTGAACTTCGGCGGCCCCCTCATCAAGGACAAGCTCTGGTATTTCCTCTCCCTGGAATCCATTTCCACGGAACGCACCCCGGCGGGAAGCCCCACCTCCGAAAAGCGGTCCACGCCCAGGGCCATGATCAACCTCACCTGGCAGGCCATCCCCACCGCCACCCTCTCGGTATTCGCGGACTTCGACACCGTCGAGACAGACCACCGCGGCGCCAGCCGCGTCCTACCCGCGGAGGCGACCCGGGAGCAGCACGGCCCCAACTACACCTACGGCATCGAGTGGCTGCAGACCCTCGGCAGCAACCTGACCTGGACGGCCCGCCTCAGCGGGTACACCGGCATCGACGACCACAAGGCCTACAACGGCGAGAACTACTCGATGTACATCGACGGCACCGTGCCGGTGAACGCGGCGTACGCCAGCTACCAGAAGTACGCCGGCTACGAGCAGATCCTGAACGCCTACGAGGCCTTCGAAAACACCCGTTCCCGCATCGGCCTCCTGAGTTCCCTCGACTATTACCTGCCTTCGAGCCACGGCTCCCATGCGATCAAGGTCGGCATCGACATGGACCATGCCCGCGACAAGGAGCACACCTGGTACCCGGGCGGCATCTCCCTGAACGCACTCGCCGACGGGAACCTCGTCTACACGGACTTCGTCCAGGTGGGAGGCGGCTACAATTTCGACACGAAGCTGGACCGGACCTGCCTGTTCATCCAGGACGCCTGGACCATCAACGACAAAATTTCCGTGCGCCCCGGCCTGCGCTTCGAACAGTTCAAGGGCGGCAACATCTGGAAGACAAACACCGTCGCGCCCCGCTTCGGCATCACCTTCACCCCGGACGCCGCCAAGACCTGGTCCATCAAGGCCCACGTGGGACGCTACTTCGATGGCCTGAGCGGCGCCTACTATGATCGCGCGATTCCGGGTGCCTACCCCGTCGAGAACCGCTACTGGTGGCCGAACTATGACGACGCGCAGGTACTGGAGATCCACAATCTCTCCAATCCCCTCGGCGACGTTCCCCTCCCGGCGTTCACCGAGGACAACTTCCGGAACCGGGTGAGCGAGGCGAGCACGCTGGATCCCAACATCAAGCACCCGCACTTCGATGAAATGCAGTTCGCCATCGAGAAGCGGTTCGCGAAGAATTGGCAGGTGGCCGTGAACTATGTGTGGCGCAAAGGCAAGGACCTGCTCGCACGGTTCGACAGGCTGCCTGTTTCCAGCTCCACCACCTCCGTCACGAACCCCCTCAATGGGGAAGTCCTGACCTTCAACCGTCCAGGCTTCAACGATTATGACCCGGCGAACCCGAACCTGGCTCCGCACGACTTCTACATCACCAACGACCCGGACGCCAAGCGCGACTACAAGGCCGGGACCTTTAGCCTGGACGGCCGGTTCACCGAGAACTGGGACCTCAATATCAGTTACACCAAGGCGAGCAACAAGGGAAACCTGGTCAAGTCCAACGCCTACACTTCCGGTCGCGAGTGGGCCGGATCGATGTACAACAACTACGGTTCCCTCCCGGGCACCAACGACGATGAAATCAAGGTCCGCACGTCGTACCAGACGCCCTGGGGAACCCGGGTGAGCGCCAGTTTCGCGTATCTCAGCGGCCTGCATTACACCCGCTACATCCGAACCTCGCGCCTGAGCAACCGCGAGTACTACTACGTGAACATCGAACCCCAGGGCTCCAGCACCTATGACGCGCGCAGGATCCTCGACCTTCGCGTCGCACACAAGTTCAAGGTGACCAACAAGGTCGGCTTCGAAGCCTTCTTCGATGTGTTCAACGCCCTGAACTGTGCCGCCGTCACCTCCCGCGGTGAACGGTACGACAGCGTCTACTACAACATGGTGCTCGACATCGAACAGCCCAGAACCTTCCGCATCGGCGGTAAGCTTACCTTCTGATCCGGACCGGCGGTCCCACCCTCGCTTGGCGACGGGGCGGCTGAGGCCTCCCCGTCGCCGGGGAACGGAGTAATACCATGAAAATCCTCGCCTGCGCCCTGGCCAGCATCCTGCTCACAGCGGGCACACCGACCCTCCCGGCCCCCCCCAAGGGCACCCTGGTCATCGTCGGAGGCCACGGCACCACGCCCGACATCATGGACGCCTTCCTGAAGGGCGCCGGGGGCCGGGGCGGGGTCATCGGCATCATCCCCACGGCCACCTCGGACCCCGAGGGGGAACTCAAGGATTGGAACGAGACGCTCCCCCCCCACGGCATCACCCTGGTGCCCCTGGACGTGCGCAAGCGCGAGGATTCCTCCACCCCGGCCATGCTCGAGGCCGCCGGGCGCTGCACGGGGTTCTGGTTCTCCGGCGGGGACCAGGCCCTGGTGGGCGACAAGATCGTGGGGACGCCGCTGCACAAGCTCATCAAGGACAAGTACCAGGCCGGCGCCGTCGTGGGCGGCACCAGCGCGGGCGCCGCCATCATGTCCAAGATCATGCTGGTGGGCGAAGACGTGTTCGGCAAGCTGGAGCTGCGGGAGATGGGGCCCAACGCCTACGTCACCCGGGAGGGCATGGGGTTCCTGCCGCAAGACGTGGTCATCGACCAGCACTTCATCAAGCGGGGCCGCGAGAACCGTCTGCTCAGCATCGGCATGACCTTCCCCGGCGTCCTTTCCATCGGCGTGGACGAGACCACCGCTCTGGTGGTGCGCAACGGCGTGGGCACCGTGCAAGGCGCCAGCGGCGTCCTGGTCTTCGACTCCCGGGGCATGCACCTGAAGAACGGCGGCTTCACGGGCCTGACGCTCCACTACCTCCGCAAGGGCGGCACCATCGACCTGGCCACCCGGAAGGTGAAACCCTGACATGCGCATCCTCCCGTTCCTCCTCGCCTCGACCCTGATGGCCGCTTCCGGGGAGCCGCGGGTTCCCGCCGATCCCCTCCGCCTGAAGGCCACCATCTCCTATGCGGACATGGAGGCCTTCCTGGAGAAAGTGGCCAGGCCCGGCTTCATCACCGTCACCGAAGAGGGCCGCAGCGTCGAGGGCCGCGCCATTCGCCTGGTGCGCCTGAACCGCGGCGGCGCCAAGGCGCGGTTCAAGGCGTTCTTCTACGCCCAGCAGCACGGCAACGAGATTTCCGGCAAGGACGCCCAGCTCTGCCTCATCCGGGCCATCGCCGACAAGCCCGCGCTCCTGCCCGAGGACGTGGACCTCTACCTGATGCCCATGGTGAACCCCGACGGGGCCGAGGCCAGGCGGCGCACCAACGGCGCCCTGGCCGACCTGAACCGGGACCACATCCGCCTGCTCCAGCCCGAGACCCGCGCCCTCCACGCCGTGGCCCGGCGCATCCTCCCCCACCTGGCCGTGGACAGCCACGAATTCACCCGGGACGGCAAGGACTGGGACGCCAAGGGCTGGGACTGCTGGCCGCTGATCACCATGGACGCCCTCAACGCGCCCTGGATCCCCGCGGCGCTGCGGAAGGAGGCCCTGGCCCGGGTGGAATCCGCCCGGCCCGTCATGGCCCGTGCCGGCTACGCCTACACGCGCTACACCGTGGGCGGCCTGCCGCCCCTGGACGAGATCCGCCCCTCCACCACCGAGGTGGACGACGGCCGCAACAGCCTGGGCAGCATGGGCATCCTCTCCTTCATCATCGAGGCGGGCACCCGGCGCCAGCCCGGCGCGCCCCAGGACCTGCCGGCCCGGGCCGACGCCTTCACCCGGCTCTACCGGCACCTGCTGGGCACCGCCGCCTCCCGGCGGAAGGTGGCGTCCCTGTGCGAAGCCGCCCGCAGGGAGCCCATCCCCCCCTACCTGCCCACGAACTTCTTCTGGGCCAACCTGGACGGCAAGGCCCCCCTGGTCAAGGTGACGGAGCGGGCCACGGGCAAGGTCCTGGAGATCCCGTCCCCGGGCCTCATGACCGACCTGGTGGTCAAGGGCAGCGTGGCCACCCCCCGGGCCTACGTCATCGACGCGGCCGCGGCCGGGGTCTTCAAGGCCCTCCTGGACCGGCACGGGATCCGGTACGTCCAGGCCGGCGCCGCCCCCCTCCAGGCCGAGCGCTGCCGCCTCCTCCGGGTGGAGGAGGGCTACGACGACCTGTACGGCCGGTACGAGAACCGCCAGATCGTCGCCCGCGACCCCGCCGCCGGCCACACCTTCCCCGAGGGGTCCCTCCTGGTGCCCCTGGACCAGCCCCTGGCGCGCAGCGCCATCGGGATCCTCGAACCCTGCCTCCTCTACGGGCTCTACAGCTACCAGGATTTCCGCACCCTGGCCCTGCCCGATGGTACCCTTCCGGTCTGGCGCGTCCTTTAGCCGGACCCTGGAGTCGCCGCATGCTCCTCATCAAGAACGCCGAAATCCATTCCCCTTCCCCCGAAGGCCGGTGCGACCTGCTCGCCGGCGGCGGGAAGATCCTCCGCATGCATCCCGACATCCGGATCCCCAGGCGCTATTGCGACGTCATCGACGCCCGGAACCTCATCGCCGTTCCGGGCTTCATCGACGGCCACGTGCACATCATGGGCGGAGGCGGGGAGGGCGGCCCCGCCACCCGCACCCCCGAGCTGGTGCTCTCGGACGCCGTCCTGGGCGGGGTGACCACCATCATCGGGTGCCTGGGCACCGACGGGGTGACCCGGACCATGACCGGCCTCCTGGCCAAGGCCCAGGGGCTGGAGGCCGAGGGGATCACCACCTATGCCCTCACCGGCCACTACGCGGTGCCGGTGCACACCCTCACGGGCAGCATCGAGGGCGACCTCCTTTGCATCGAGAAGATCCTCGGCGTGGGCGAGGTGGCCATGAGCGACCACCGCTCCTCCCAGCCCACCTTCGAGGCCTTCGCGCAGCTCGCGGGGGAGACCCGCCGGGGCGGGATCCTCTCCGGCAAGGCCGGGGTGGTGAACATCCACCTGGGCGACGGCCGGCGCGGCCTGGAATACCTGCGCAGGCTGCTCCTGGAGACCGAGATCCCGGCCCGCCAGTTCCTGCCCACCCACATCAACCGCAACCCCACGCTGTTCGAGGAGGGCACCGCCTACGCCCTGTCGGGCGGCTTCGTGGACTTCACCACCTCCACCGTTCCGGCCTTCGTGGAGGCCGGCGAGATCAAGCCCTCCGAGGGCCTCCGGCGCATGCTGGACGCGGGGGTGGACCCCGGGCACATCACCTTCACCTCCGACGGCCAGGGCAGCCTGCCCGACTTCGATGTCAACGGCCGCATCCAGGGCGTGGGCGTGGGCCGGGTCACGAGCCTGTTCCCGGAGGTGCGCGACGCCGTGCAGAAGGAGGGCATCCCCCTGGCCACCGCCCTGCGGGTCATCACCTCCAACCCCGCGCGCATCTTCAAGCTCCAGGGCAAGGGCCAGCTGGCCCCGGGCATGGACGCCGACATCGTGCTGCTCGACCCCCGGGACCTCACGGTCCACACCATGATCGCCCGGGGCCGGGTCCTCATGAAGGCCCACAAGGTGCTGGTCAAGGGAACCTTCGAGTGACGGAACTGCTGGGCCGGCCCGCCGGCGACTGGATCGCCGAGTACGGCCTGCCCCTCCACCTCACCTGGCTGCCCCGGGTCCGCGAGAACGTGCGTGCCTTCACGCAGATCTTCCGGGACCTCTACCCCCGGGGCGGGGTCCGGTACGCCGTGAAGGCCTCCGCCCACCCCGTCCTGCTCGCCGCCATCCGAGCCGAGGGCGCCGGGGCGGACGTGGCCTCCCCCTTCGAGACCCGCATGGCCCTGCAGGCCGGCATGGACCCGCGCACCCTGGACCTCAACGGCAACTGCAAGGAGGACGACCTCATCCGCGAGGCCATCGGCTCCCGCATGCTCATCGTGGCCGACTCCGCCGAGGAGCTGGCCCTGGTGGAGTCCGCGGCCCGGACCATGGGCCGGCGCGCCCGGGTCCTCCTGAGACTCTCGGGCTTCGATCTGGGGCGGGTCACGGGGGACGACATCTTCACGGCCGGGCCCTGGTCCAAGTTCGGCATCCCCGTGGGCGAGATCCCGCCCCTCCTGGAAAACCTGGCGAGCTATCCCTCGGTGCGCTTCCTGGGCTTCCACACCCACATCGGCTCCCAGATCACCCGGCCCGAACCCTACCTGGCCGTGCTGGGCCGCATGGTGGAGCTGGGCCGGGCCCTGCGGCAGCGCACCGGCGCGTGCCCCATCCTGAACCTGGGCGGGGGCTTCCCCGTGAACTACCTGGACGAGGCGGCCTGGGACGAACTGCGCCGGCGCACCGCCGCCCGGGACGGATTCAGCTGGAACCTGGGCATGGCCGGCCTGGGCGCCGACGGCGCCTGGCACGGCGAGGCCTACCACAGCCCCTGGCCCAAGGAGCGGATGCTCGAGGCCGTCCTGAAGGGCGAGGTGAGGGTGGACGGCGAGACGTTGGGCACCCTGGAGGCCCTGGCCTCCCTGGACAGCCCGGAACTCCTGGTGGAACCCGGCCGGGCCATCACCGAGGACGCCGGGGTCACCCTGTGCCGCGTCGCCCACGTGCGCAGGGCCGCCGGTTCCCGGAACCTGGTCACCGTGGAGATGGGCGTCCTGAACCACGCCGACTCCATGCTGGAGGGCCTCCCCAACCGCTGGGACGTGCTCGGGGGCCCCGACGACCCGGAGCCCTTCGAGACCTTCGTGGCCGGCAACCTCTGCTTCTCGGGCGACCTCCTGGCCAGGTTCCAGACCCGCATGAGGCGGCGCCCCGGGCGCGGCGACACGCTCCTGATCCGCGACACCGGCGCCTACACCTCCCACTTCATGGCGAGCAACGCCAACGCCTACCCGCGTCCGCCGCGGCTCCTGGCCCACGGGAACGGGGACGTGACGGTCATGACGCGCCGGGACCGGTACGAGGACCTCTTCGCCTGAAGCTGGGCCCATGGTTGCCGTTTCATATCGCGGTCAGCCAACGGTGCATTTGTGACATCGCGATGTCACAGATGCGACCTTGATTCCTAAATCGTCTAATTACAAATATAACCAAGCAAAAACCACCCGGGTGATTTCCCTCTTGAGAATTCAGAATCCATATTCTAAATTCAGATTCGAGGTTCCATCATGAACGCACGCCGGGAAAAGGAACGCCACCAGCGCCGGGAGGTGCTCCTGGAGGCCGCGGGCCGGGTCTTCGGGCGCAGGCCCTTCGACGAGGCCACCATGCAGGAGGTCGCCGCGGAGGCGGAGATCGGCATGCAGGGCCTCTACGAGCACTTCGCCTCCAAGCAGGAGCTGTACGAGCAGGTGGTGCAGCAGCGGGCCGAGGCCTTCCACCGGCGCGCGGACGCGGCCCTGGCGGAACGCGGGGGCTCGCCCCTGGACCGCATCGAGGCGCTGGCCCAGGTGTACGCCGAGGCCTTCCAGGACCGGCCCTTCTCCCTGCCCACCTTCGTGCGGGACCGGGTGCAGTTCGACTGGGGCTTCGACTCCCGGTTCATGCCCAGCCTGGGGAAGATCTACCGCGCGGAGCGGGCCCGGCTCAAGGATCTGGTGCAGGAGGCCCTGGACCACGGGCTCCTGCGGCCCATGGATCCGGAGTTCCTCACCCAGCTGGCCATGGAGGTGATCCAGGCCTCCCTGCACTTCGCCCACGGCCGCGAGCCCAGGGAGGAGGCCGGGGCCACGGTGGCCCGGGCCATGGAATGCCTGATGCACGGCGTGGCCCGGGAGGTGCGGTCATGATGAGGCCCGCCCTTCTTCTTCTCCTGGCCGCGGGTGTCATGGCGGCGGAGCCGCCCTTGACGTTGGCCGAGGCCCTGCGCCGGGCCGGAACCTCCTCCATGCAGGCCGACCTGGCCGCGCTGTCCCTGCGGGGCGCCCAGGGCGACCGGGACGAGGTGAAGGCCGCCTTCCTCCCCGAGATCGAACTCAAGGGCGGGCACCTGAACCTGGACCGGGACGCCGCCCTGCGCACGGAGTCCTTCACGGTGGGCCCCATTCCGGTCCTGGGCGCCATCACCGTGCCCTCCCTGGACCAGCCGGTGGCCCAGAAATCCTCCTGGCGCTACCACCTCACCGCCAGCTACCTGGTCTACGACTTCGGCCGGCGCAGCAGCGCCCTCGCCGCCACCCGCGCCAAGGAACGGGCCGTGGACCTGGGCGGCAGGGACGCCGTCGCCCGGGCCCAGGCGGACGTGGCGGCCCGCTACATGACGACCGTCAACATCCGGGCCCGCCGCCTCGTGGTCGCCCAGCGGCGCCAGGCGCTGGAGGATCACCTCCGGGACGCCCGGTCCCTGTTCGAGCAGGGCGTGGTGGCGCGCAACGACCTCCTGCGCACCGAAGTGGCCCTTCGGGCGGTGGACGACGCGGGACGGACCCTGGACAACGCCCTGGTGTCGGCCCGGGAGAGCCTGAACATCGCCATGGGCCAGGCCCCGGGCGCGCCGCTCTCCCTGCCGGAGACCCTGCCCCCCCCGCCCGCCATGCCCTGGAACGAGGCGGCGGTGCGGTCCCGGGCGCCCCAGGCCAATGCGGGCATCAAGGCCCTGGAGGCCAAGGTCCAGGCCGCCGAAGGCCAGGTGGCCTTCCGCAGCCGGGACTTCGCGCCCACCGTAGTGGCCCAGGTGGGCCATTCCTACGAGGAGAACCGCTTCCTGGCGCACCCCCAGCAGACCACGCTCTACCTCGGGCTCAGCTGGAAGCTGTGGGACGGCGGTGCGCGTTCGGCCCGGGTGAGCCGGTCCAGGGCCGAGGAGGGCACGGCGCGCCGCGAGCTCACCGAGGCCCGCCGCCAGGTGGAGAACGCCGCCGCCGCGGCCCTGCGCGACTACGGCCAGGCTCTGGCCGAAATGGAGACGGCCCGCGCGAACGTCGAGGCCGCCCTGGAGAACCTCCGCATCGTCAGCGAGCAGTACCAGCAGGCCTACGCCAAGAGCGCCGACGTGCTGGACGCCGAGACCGTGCTGGCCGAGAGCCGCTTCAGCCTGTCGGACCGCCTCTGCCGAGCCTACGCCGTCCAGGCCGGACTCCTGTCCCTCCTGGGCGAGGACCTGGAAACCTTCTACGCGACCCGTTCGCTGGAGCATTGATCATGGAAAAGCGCACCCGCATGTGGGTCTCCCTGGCCGTCATCCTGGCGCTGGCCGCCGCCGCCGGCGTCTGGGGCTTCCTCAGCTGGCGCCACAACGAGGTCTTCGTGGCCACCGACGACGCCTACGTGAAGGGGCCCGTGGTGGCCGTGGCCTCCCGGGTGCCCGGGGCCATCCTCACCCTCGCGGTGAAGGAGAACGACGCCGTGAAGGCCGGGCAGGTGCTCGCCACCCTGGACCCCAAGGATTTCGAGGCCGCCGAGGCCAAGGCCCAGGGTTCCCTGGCCGAAGCCCGGGCGTCCATGGCCCTCAACCGCTCCCAGATCGCCCAGGCCCAGGCCCAGGTGCGCGCCGCCGAAAGCCAGGAGGGCCTGGCCGCCCTGGAGCGCAAGCGCCTGGAGATCCTCGTGGAACGGCAGTCCATCCCGCGCCAGAAGCTGGACCACGCCGTCACGGCCCACCAGGTCGCCACGGCCCAGCTCGAAGCCGCCCGCAAGCAGGTGGCCGCCATCCAGGGCGGCCTGCAGGTCAGCGGGAGCAAGGAGGCCCAGGCCCTGGCCGCCATCGAGCAGATCCGCCTCCAGCGGGGCTACTGCACCCTCACCTCCCCCAGCGACGGCTTCGTGACCCGCAAGCTGGCCGAGCCCGGCATGGTCGTGGCCGCGGGCCAGCCGCTCCTGGCGGTCGTTCCCCTTGGGCGCGATGACCTCTGGGTGGAGGCCAACTTCAAGGAGACCCAGCTCAAGCGCGTGCGCCCCGGCCAGAAGGTCACCCTGCGCGCCGACATCGACGACCGTGAATTCCCCGGCGTGGTGGAGAGCCTGGCGGCGGGCACCGGCGCCGCCTTCAGCCTCCTGCCGGCGGAGAACGCCACGGGGAACTGGGTGAAGGTCGTGCAGCGGGTTCCCGTGCGCATCCGCCTGGCCCCGGGCGGCGATCCCGACCACAAGCTGCGCCTGGGCCTCAGCGTCTCGGCCGTCATCGACACGCGCGAATGAGCGGGGCGGCCCTGGACCGGGGCGCGCCCTTCAAGTGGGTCATCGCCCTCGCGCTGATGCTGGGCACCTTCATGGAAGTGCTGGACACCTCCGTGGCCAACGTGGCCCTGCCCCACATGAAGGGAACCTACGCCGCGGGCACCGACGAGATCACCTGGGTGCTCACCAGCTACCTGGTGGCCAACGCCATCGTCCTGCCCATCACCGGGTGGCTGGGGAACCGCTTCGGCCGCAAGCGGCTCTACCTTTCCTGCCTCGCGGGGTTCACCCTGGCCTCCCTGGCCGCGGGGGCCGCGCCCACCCTGGGCACGCTCATCGCCGCCCGGGTGGTCCAGGGCCTCACGGGCGGGGCCATGGTGCCCATGTCCCAGGCCATCACCATGGAGGCCTTCCCCCGGGCCGAGCAGGGCATCGCCACCGCGGTCTTCGGCATCGGCGTGATCTGCGGCCCCATCGTGGGGCCCCTGGTGGGCGGCTGGGTCACGGACAACTGGAGCTGGCCCTGGATCTTCTGGATCAACATCCCCGTGGGGATCATCTCCTACGCCCTGGCCTCGGCCTTCGTGGACGAGGCCCCCGACCGCAAGCCCGAAGGCGCCATGGACTACTGGAGCCTGATCTTCATCGCCGTGGGCCTGGGGTGCCTGGAGCTCTTCCTGAACCGGGGCGAGCGCCTGGACTGGTTCGAGAGCCGGACCGTCACGCTCTACGCGGCCTGTTCGGCCCTGGGCATCATCCTGTTCCTGTGGCGGTCCTTCACCGCGGAGCGGCCCCTGGTGGACCTGCGCATGTTCAAGCTGCCCGAATACGCCTCGGGGATGTTCCTCATCTTCGGGGCCAGCTTCGGGATGTACGCCGCGTTCGTCATGCTGCCGCTGTTCGTGCAGACCTTCCTGGGGTGGACCCCCACCTGGGCCGGAATCATGCTGAGCCCCGGCGGCCTGGCCAGCGTCGTGGCCATGATGGTGGCCGGGCTCGTCATGGGCAAGGTGGACGTGCGGTACACGGTCGCGGCGGGCTTTCTCGCCCAGATCTACTCCAGCTGGCTGCTGACCTCCATCAACCTGCATTCCGGCATGGGGTACCTGGTCTACGCCTGGTGCTTCCGGGGACTGGGGCTGGGGTTCGTCTTCGTGCCCATCGCCACCGTGGCCATGCGCCGCATCCCCAGGGAGGCCATGGGCGTGGCCGCGGGGTTCTTCAACCTCATGCGCAACGAGGGGGGCAGCGTGGGCATCGCCGTGGCCGCCACCCTCCTGCAGACCCGCGGCCAGTTCCACCACGCCCGGCTCGCCGAGCACATGACTCCCTACAGCGGCGCCCTGCAGCAGGGCGCCCACCGGCTCCACCTGGCCCTGGGGGCCTCCTCGGGCCTGGATCCGCAGGGCAGCGCGAAGCTGGCCCAGGGCGTGCTTGGGTTCGAGGTGATCCGCCAGTCCTACGTCATGGCCTTCGTGGACGTCTTCGCGTTCCTGGTGCTGGTGTACGTGGTGTGCCTGCCCTTCGTGCTCCTCCTGAAGGACCCCGGGAGCGGGGCCGGGGGGATGCAGATCCACTGATCAGGCGGTGGGAACGAGCGCCTCCAGCTTCCGGTGCAGCTCCTCCAGGGAGAAGGGCTTGGAAAGGCTGGCGGCGCGGGGGTCCCCCTGGAGCAGCAGGACGGTGGACGGATCCATGAAACCCGTGGCCACCAGCACCGGAAGGTGCGGCCGGAGGGCGCGCATGCGCAGGTAGGCGGCCTCGCCACCCATGCCCGGCATGTTCAGGTCCAGGATCACCGCGTCGGTCTCGAGGCCCGTTTCCAGCATGTCGAGGGCCTCCTCCCCGCTCAGGGCGGGCACGGGCGTGTGGCCGAGGTGGTGGAGCAGGAGCGGCACGGTGGCCTGGATCAGCTCGTCGTCGTCCACCACCAGGATCCGCAGGGCCCGGCGCCGGGCGGCCTCCAGCCCCTGGCCGCCGTGTTCCAGGACGGTCCCGTCCACGGCGGGAAGCCGGATGCTGACCCGCGTGCCCCGCCCCACCGCGCTGTGGATCTCCAGGGTGCCGCCGTGGGCCTTGACGGTTCCGTGGACCATGGCCAGGCCCAGGCCGGTGCCCTTCCCGGGCTCCTTGGTGGTGAAGAACGGCTCCAGGGCCCGGTTGGCCACCTCGGGGGGCATGCCGCTGCCCGAGTCCTCCACCACCAGTTCCATCCACCCGGGCGAGGCCGCGCGGGTGCGCAGGGTGAGGACGCCGCCGTCGGGCATGGCGTCCACGGCGTTCACGCAGAGGTTCATCAGGGCGCTCCCGAAGTTCCCGGCCTCGCCCAGGAACGGCGGCAGGGGTTCCTCAAGCTCCACCTCGAGGCGGATCTTCCGGCGCAGGGTGCGCTCCAGAAGGGCGGCCTCGTCCTTCACGAGGCGGTTGAGGTCCAGGGGTTCGGCGGCCCGCAGGTCCTTGCGGGCGAAGTTGGTGAGGCCCCGCACCAGGTCGCGGCCCCGGGTGGCCGCCTTGATGATGGTGTCCAGGGCCGAGGCCATGCCCGGGTCCTCCTCGGCCTTGAGCTGGAGCACCTGGCCCACCGCGAGGATGGCGGACAGCACGTTGTTCATGTCGTGGGCCACGCCGCTGGCGAGACTGCCCAGGCTCTCCAGCTTCTCCGTGTGCCGGATCTTGTCCTCCAGGCTGCGCCGCGCGGCCTCGTCCGTCTTGCGCTGGGTGATGTTGTCGAAGACCACCACGAACTCGTCCCGGGCCGGGCTGTAGATGGAATTGGAATACCAGATGCCCGTCGTTTCCACGAACAGCTCGAGCCGTTCCGGAACGCCCGTGGCGGCGACCCTGCCGAAGGCGTCCATGAAGCCGGGCTCGGCCTCCAGGATCCCGGGGATGACCTCCGTGAGCCGGCGTCCCACCACGTCCTGGAGCCCCGTGAGCCGCTCGAAGGCGGGGTTGACGTCCAGATACTCCCAGTCCACGGCCTCGCCCCGCTCCCGGATGACCCGGGCGTGGGCGTAGCCGTCCAGCATGTTCTCGAACAGCGACCGGTAGCGGCTTTCGCTGGCCCGCAGGGCCCGCTCGGCCTCGGCGCGGACGGCGCGGCCCCGGGCCTCCTCCAGGCAGTGGCCGAGGGCCTGGCTGAGCCGGGCAGGCCGGTCCTTCCACACGAAGTCCCAGACGCCCTGGCGGAGCAGCGCCACCGCGGCCTCCTCGCCGATGCTGCCCGACACCAGGATGAAGGGGACGTCGGGCAGCTTCCGGCGGACCCGGGCGAGCACCTGGGCGAACTCCAGCCCGGGCAGGCTGTAGTCGGAGATGACGGCGTCCCAGCCCCGGACCTGCAGGGCCTCCTCCAGGGCGGCCAGGGTGTCCACCCGGAGGAGGTCGGCCTCCGTGCCGTGCCGGGCCAGGTTGCGGACGTGGAGGGAGAAGTCCGCCTCGGAGTCCTCCACCACCAGGAGCCGGAGCCGGGGGCCCACCTTCAGCTCCACGACCGCGGCGCGTCGTTCACCGCCACCCAGTAGACCCCCAGCCGCCCCACCTTCTCCGCGAATTCGGCGAAGTCCACGGGCTTGCGCACGAAGCTGTTGGCGCCCCCGAGCAGGCTCGCGAGGCGGTCCTCCTCCTCGCTGGAGGACGTGAAGATCACCACCGGCAGGGCCCGGGTCCGCGAGTCCTTGCGGATCCGCGCAAGCACCTCCAGGCCCCCCAGGCGGGGAAGGCCCAGGTCCAGGAGCACCAGGGCCGGGAGGTCGGGCCCGGGGCGCCCGGCGAACTCCCCTTCCCGGAACAGGAAGTCCACGGCCTGCTGGCCGTCCCGCACCACCTCCACCAGGTTCCCCAGGTTCACCTTCCGGAGCGACCGCAGGGTGAGCATCTCGTCCTGGGGGTTGTCCTCGACCATGAGGATCACGGGCAGGTTGTTCATGGCGACTCCTGGGATGCGGCGGAAGGCAGGGCGACCAGGAACGTGGCCCCCCGGCCCGGGGCGGACTCAGCGCGGAGGCTTCCCCCGTGCCGGTTCACGATGCGCTGCGTCGTGGCCAGGCCGATGCCCAGCCCCGGGTACTCGTCCTGGCGGTGGAGCCGCTGGAAGGGTTTCCACAGCTTGTCGGCGAAGGCCATGTCGAAGCCGCAGCCGTTGTCCCGGATGCGGATCCAGTCCCTGCCGTCCTCCTGCACGCGGTCCACCTCGATGAGCGGATCGGCGGCCTTGCCGGAATACTTCCAGGCGTTCCCCAGGAGGTTGGCGAAGGCGGCCCTGAGCATCCGGGGATCCCCTTCGGCCCGGATCCCGGGTTCCACCCGCCACCGCGGGGGCCGGGCGCCGTCGGCCTTGCGGAGCCCCTCCAGCACGCCCACCGCCAGGGCGGACACGTCCACGGGGACCCGCTCGAGCTCGCCGCGGGTGGCCCGGGACAGCAGCAGGAGCCCGTCGATGAGGCCGGCCATGGTGTGGCTGGCCAGGATGATCTGGTCCAGGTAGCCGCGGCCCTCGGCGTCCAGGGCCGGGGCGCAGTCCTCCAGGAGGGCCCGGCTGAAGCCGTCCATGGCCCGGAGCGGGGCCCGGAGGTCGTGGGAGACGGCATAGGCGAAGCTCTCCAGCTCCTGGTTGGCGGCCTGGAGTTCCTGGGTGCGCTCGGCCACGCGCCGTTCCAGGGTGGCGTTCAGCAGCCTCACCTCCTCCTCGGCGCACCTGCGGGCCGAGATGTCCTCGATGATGGCCACCAGGTGCTTGTCCTCCAGTCCGGGCCAGAGGAGGGGCCTCACGGTGAGCGCGGCCCACACGGTGGCGCCGTCCTTGCGGATGTAGCGCTTCTCCGTGGCGAAGCCCGGGATCTCCCCCGCGGCCAGGCGCCGGGTCTCCGCCACGTCCCGGTCCACGTCCCCGGGGTGCGTCACGTCCTGGAACCGCATCCCCAGGAGCTCGGCCTCGGTGTGGCCGAGGATCTCGCAGAACCGGCCGTTGACCCTCACGAACCGCCCGCTGGCGGCCTCGGCCTCCACGACGCCCACCCCGGCCTGCTCGAACAGGGCCCGGAACCGTGCCTCGGCGGCCTCGTGCCTGGCCCGGTGCAGCCGTTCGTGGAAATAGGAGAAGAGGAAGCCCATGCCGATGAAGGCCGCGGCGTTGATGTAGGCGCCGGGCCGGGGCTTGAGCAGGGTGTGGACCGGCGCCATGAAAAACCACCAGACCAGCCCGGTGGAAAGGAAGGTGGCCGCCACGCCCGAGGCGTAGCCCCCCAGCCAGGAGCTGAGGAAGACCGTGGGGTAGAACAGGAACCACACGAAGGGGACGATCACCGGCCAGCACAACCACTGGACGACACACGCGGCCACGGGAAGGAGTGCGGCCACGGCGCGGCGGGGGATGGATGGGGACGCGGATTCGCTCATCGGAAGGGGCAACCTGGCTATGCCTGGGAGGGGTTGCGTTGAATGATAGCCCTTTTGAGATTTTCAAGTAGATGGATTGATGGGGGCTTCCAGGGCCCTGCCACCTCAACAATTCATTCATTGAATTCCCCAAAAAACCCCTTTCCCGATCGTTTCGGATGCTCCTATCCTGAACTTCTGGTGCCCATGGTCCGCCGACTCCTCCACCTCCTCGCCCTGCTCGCCCTCGTCCTTTCCGGGCCGGCCCAGGGCCTGCTGGTGGCCGCGGCGCCGGCCGCCTCCTGCTGCTGCGGGGGGAGCGCCGAGGACCCGAGCCCCTGCGGCATGCCCAAGGGCCCCTGCGCCCCCCGCTGCCCCACCGGGCCGTCCCAGTCGGCCCCGGCGGCCCCCGCCGCCTTGGTGTCCCGCGCCCGCGCCGCCCAGGTGCGCAAGGCCGCGCCCCGGAAGGAGCCCGCGCCCTGGCCGGCATTTGCCGCCCAGACCCGCGTGCGGCGCGCCTTCCTGGAGGCCGCTCCGTCCCATGCCCCGCCCCTGCCCCCCCGCCGGGATCCCCAGGCCAAGTTGAGTCAATTCCGCATCTGAGACGCGTTCGCTTGTCGTAGGCTTTTCCACGAGCACGCAGTCCCAGCATCCGGAGTTCCCATGCGCATTGCGCCCACCCTGGCCCTAGGCCTCCTCCCCGCGGCGTGCCTGGCCCAGGCACCCGAAGACCCCCAACTCTCTGCCCTCGTCCAGGAGGCCCTGGCCCGCAATCCCGACGCGGCCCGGTCCCGCGCCATGGCCCAGGCCGAAGCCGAGCGCATCCCCCAGGCCGGGGCGCTGCCGGACCCGGTGCTCTCCCTGGGCATCCAGAACGACGGGTTCAAGAAGATCCAGGTGGGGCAGATGGAGAGCAGCTACTACTCCATCATGGTCACCCAGCCCCTGCTCTGGCCCGGCAAGCGCGGCCTGCGCGGCGACATCGCCCGCATGGGCTCCCAGGCCGCCATGGCGTCCTCCAGCCGGGTGCGCCTCACCCTGGAAGCCGACGTCCGCCGGGGCTACGTGGCCCTGCTCCTGGTGCGGAGCCAGCTGCGGCTCCTGGACGAGCAGGCCCTGTTCCTGCGCCAGGCCGAGGCCACGGCCCGGGCCCGCTACGAAGTGGGCCAGGGGTCCCAGGCGGACCTCCTGCGGGCCCAGCTGGAGCGCACCCGCCTGGAGCAGTCCAGGCTCGACCTCCAGTCCGAGGAGCGCAGCGCCCTGGCCGGCCTGAACCGCCTGCGGGCCCTGCCCCCGGACACGCCGCTGCCCACGGAGCGCACCCTGGAGCAGGTGCCCGAACCCCCCGCCATCGCCGCTTCCGAGGCCACGGCCAGCGCCCTCGGCCTCAGCCCGGAGCTCAAGGCGGCCCACCTTGGGGTGTCCCAGGCGGAGAAATCCCTGGAACTGGCCCGCCTGGACCGGCGCCCGGACTTCGCCGTCTCCGCGGGCTACATGCCCCGGGGCGGCCTGGATCCCATGTGGACCGCCAGCGTGTCCATCTCGCTCCCCGTGTGGCAGAAGCGCAAGCAGGCCCAGGCGGTGGTGGAGCAGGAGCATCGCCGGAAGGCCTCGGGCTCCGAGGTGGAGAGCCTGGAGGCCCTGGTGGGCCAGCGCGTGCGGGAGCGGGCCGCCCAGATGGACGCGGCGCTGGGCGTCATCCGCCTCTACCGCAGCGGGCTCCTGGTGCAGAGCGAGACCAGCTTTCGCGCGACGCTTTCCCAGTACGAGGTCGGCAAGGTGCCCTTCCTGTCCGTGCTGGAGGCCCTCAACGGCTGGATCGCCGACCAGAGCGGCCTTCTCCAGGCCCAGGCCCGGGCCCAGGCCATCCACATCGCGCACCGGGAGCTGAACCTGGGCGCCGCGCCGCCCATCGGCGCCACGTCCCTGGGCGGCACGGCCCTGGGCGGCGGCGGGGGGGCCTCCATGTCCGCGGGCGCCCGCAAGGGCGCGGCGGCGGAAGCCCCGGGCGAATCGTCATCCATGAAATCCATGTAGAGGCCACCCCATGAGCCAGACCACCTCCTCCCTTCCCCGCACCGTAGCCCTCATGCTCCTGGCCCTGGCCGCGGGCGTGGGCGGCACCCTCCTGCTGCGGCCCCGGCCCCAGCCGGCCGCCCCCCAGGCCCCCCCAAAGAAAACCATGTACCAGTGCCCCATGCACCCCCAGATCATCCAGGACCACCCAGGCGACTGCCCCCTTTGCGGCATGGCCCTGGTGGCCATGGACGGGTCCGGGGCCGCCGGCCACGACGATCCCGAGGGCCATTCCACCGTCAACATCGACCTGGAGCGCCAGCAGCTCATCGGGCTCACCACCACGAAGGTGGCCGAGGGTTCCGTGGGCGGCGAGATCCGCACCACCGCCCGCATCGTCCCGGACGAGACGCGGATCCGCCACATGCACGTCAAGGTGGACGGCTACGTGGAAAAGCTCTTCGTGGACTTCGTGGGCATGCCCGTGGCCAAGGGGCAGCCCCTCTTCACCTTCTACAGCCCCGATTTCGTCTCCGCCCAGCAGGAGTATCTCCTGGCCCTGCGCACCCGCAAGGCCCTCAAGGGCGGGGAACGGGAAGGCAGCGGCCAGGAGCTGCTGGATTCCGCCAGGCGCCGCATGGCCCTCTGGGACGTGGCCCCGGCCGAGCTCGACGAGCTGGAGCGCTCCGGCGAGGTGCGGAAATCCCTGACCCTGCGCTCGCCCATCTCAGGGGTGGTCACCGCCAAGACGGCGGTGGAGGGCAACCGCCTCACCCCCGCCGACACCCCCTTCGAGATCACCGACCTGGGCCACCTGTGGGCCGTGGCCGACATCTACGAGCCCGAGCTGCCCCGCCTCAAGGTGGGCATGGCCGCGGCGCTCACCCTGGGCTCCTTCCCCGGCCGGACCTTCACGGGACGGGTGGCCTTCATCGATCCCCAGGTCGACCCCAAGACCCGCACCATCAAGGCCCGGGTGGAGGTCGCCAACGGCTCGGGCCTGCTCAAGCCCGAGATGTACGGCGAGATGGTGATCCGCAGCCAGGCCCGCAGGGGCCTCGTGGTGCCCGTCGACGCGGTGCTGGACGCCGGCACGCGCAAGATCGTCTTCGTGGCCCTGGGCGACGGCCGGTTCGAGCCCAGGGAGGTCCAGACGGGGTCGAACCTGGGCGAGTCGGTGGAGATCATCTCCGGCGTCGAGGCCGGGGAGAGCGTGGTCAACCGCGCGAACTTCCTCGTGGATTCCGAGTCCCGCCTGAAGGCGGCCCTCGCCCACATGGCGCACGGCGCCGGAAAGAGCTGAGGCGGCCATGATCCAGCGAATCATCCGGTTCTCCGCGGAGAACAAGTTCCTGGTGCTGGCCGCGGGCCTCATCGCCCTGCTCATCTCCTTCTGGGCCATGCGCACCATCCCCCTGGACGCCCTGCCGGACCTCAGCGACACCCAGGTGATCGTCTACTCCAAGTGGGACCGGAGCCCGGACCAGATGGAGGACCAGGTCACCTACCCCATCGTCACCAGCCTGCTGGGGGCCCCCAAGGTCAAGGCCGTGCGGGGCCTGTCGGACTTCGGGTTCAGCTACGTGTACGTCATCTTCGAGGACGGCACCGACATCTACTGGGCGCGCTCCCGCGTGCTGGAATACCTCAGCAAGATCACCGCGGGCCTCCCCCAGGGCGTCAAGACCGAGCTGGGCCCGGACGCCACGGCGGTGGGCTGGGTCTACCAGTACGCCCTGGTGGACAAGAGCGGCAAGCACAACACCGACGAGCTGCGCTCCACCCAGGACTGGTTCGTGCGTTACGCCCTGCAGGCGGTTCCCGGCGTGGCGGAAGTGGCCACCGTGGGCGGCCAGGCCCGCCAGTTCCAGGTGAGCCTCAACCCCAACAAGATGGCCGCCTACCGCATCACCGTCGACAAGGTGATCGCGGCGGTGAAGGCCGCCAACAACGAAGGCGGCGGCCGCCTGGTGGAGTTCAGCGGCCGGGAGTACATGGTGCGCGGCCGCGGCTACGCCAAGACCACCCAGGACCTGGAAAGCGCGGTGCTCAAGGTCGAAGGGGGCACGCCCGTGCGGCTCTCGGACGTGGCCACCGTCAGCCTGGGGCCCGAGATGCGCCGCGGCCTGGCGGACCTGGACGGCCAGGGCGACGTGGTGGGCGGCATCGTCGTCATGCGCCAGGGCGAGAACGCCCTGGCCGTCATCGGCCGGGTGAAGGACAAGCTCAAGGAGCTCAAGCCCTCCCTGCCCGCGGGGGTGGAGATCCTGCCCGTGTACGACCGCTCCACGCTCATCGAGAAGGCCATCGCCACCGTCAAGGACAAGCTGGTGGAGGAGATGATCGTCGTCTCCATCATCATCCTCATCTTCCTCTGGCACATCCCCTCGGCCATCGTGCCCATCGTCACCATCCCACTCAGCGTGGCCCTGGCCTTCATCCCGATGCTCATCATGGGGCAGAACGCCAACCTCATGTCCCTGGCCGGCATCGCCATCTCCATCGGCGTGCTGGTGGACGGGGCCATCGTGGAGGTGGAGAACGCCTACAAGAAGCTGGAGCACTGGGTGAGCGGCGGGCGAAAGGGCGACTTCCACAAGGTGCGCCTGGAGGCCCTGCTGGAGGTGGGACCCAGCGTCTTCTTCTCGCTGCTGGTCATCGCCATCGCCTTCATGCCCGTGTTCACCCTGGTGGACCAGGAGGGGCGCCTCTTCCGGCCCCTGGCCTACTCCAAGAACCTGGCCATGGCCATCGCGGCCATCCTGGCCCTGACAGTGGACCCCGCCCTGCGCATGCTCTTCGCGCGCATGGACCCTTTCACCTTCAAGCCCAAGTGGCTGGCCTGGGCCGCCACCCAGGCCCTCGTGGGCACCTACTACCCCGAGGAGAAGCACCCCGTGAGCCGCTTCCTCCACCGCATCTACGAAGGGCCCTGCCGCTTCGTGCTGCGGCATGCCAAAGCCACCATCGCCGTGGCCGTGCTCATGGTGGTGGCCACGATCCCCGTGTTCATGCGCCTGGGGTCCGAGTTCATGCCGCGCCTGGACGAAGGCACCCTCCTCTACATGCCTTCCACCCTGCCCGGCCTGAGCCAGACCGAGGCCCAGCGCATCCTCCAGGTGCAGGACCGCCTCATCCGCACCGTGCCCGAAGTGGAGCGCGTCTTCGGAAAGGCGGGCCGGGCCGACACCGCCACGGACCCCGCCCCCTTCTCCATGATGGAGACCGTCATCCAGCTCAAGCCCGAGGAGCAGTGGCGCGAAACGAAGCGGTGGTACTCCTCCTGGGCACCCGGGTGGGCCAAGTCGATCCTGCGGGCCTTCTGGCGCGACCGCATCACCGAGGAGGACATCGTGGCCGACCTGGACCGCGCCGTGCGGCTCCCGGCCATCCCCAACGCCTGGACCATGCCCATCAAGGCCCGCATCGACATGCTCTCCACGGGCATCCGCACCCCGGTGGGCCTGAAGGTCAACGGGGCCGACCTGAAGGTGATCCAGCAGATCGCCGTGGAGGCCGAAGGAATCCTGCGCAACGTGCCGGGCACCCGCAGCGCCCTGGCCGAGCGCACCGCGGAGGGCTACTTCCTGGACTTCGAGCTCAAGCGGGACCAGCTGGCCCGCTACGGCCTGAGCGTCGAGGAGGCCAACATGATGGTCATGACCGCCATCGGCGGCGACAACCAGACCACCATCTTCGAGGGCCGGGCCCGGTATCCCGTGAACGTGCGGTACGCCCGGGATTACCGGGAGAGCCCCGCCGCCCTGGGTCGCGTCCTGGTGCCCCTGCCCAACGGGTCGGCGGTGCCCATGGAGGCCATCGCCGACGTCAAGCTGGTGCCTGGACCCGGCATGATCCGCGACGAGAACGGGCTGCTCAACGGCTACGTGCTGGTGGACTTCGACACCTCCAAGACCGACGTGGGCACCTACGTGGCCCACGCCAAGGCCGCCATCGAGAAGGAGCTCAAGCTTCCCGCCGGCTACAGCCTGGACTGGAGCGGCCAGTTCGAGAACATGATCCGCGTGAAGGAGCGCCTCAAGCTCATCGTGCCCATCACCCTGGTCCTGATCTTCGGCCTGCTCTACGCCAACACCAAGAGCGCCTTCAAGGCCTCCCTGGTGATGATGGCCGTGCCCTTCTCGGCCATCGGGGCCTTCTGGCTCATGTGGATCCTGGGCTACAACACCTCCATCGCCGTGTGGGTGGGGCTCATCGCCCTGCTGGGCCTGGACGCCGAAACGGGGGTGTTCATGCTGCTCTTCCTGGACCTCTCCCACGACGAGGCCCGGAAGGCGGGGCGCCTGAACACCACCGGCGACCTGGTGGAGGCCATCATCCACGGCGCCGTCAAACGCGTGCGCCCCAAGGCCATGACCGTCTTCGCCGCCTTCATCGGCCTGCTGCCCATCATGTGGTCCACCGGCACCGGCGCCGACGTGATGAAGCGCATCGCCGCGCCGATGGTGGGCGGTCTGGCCACGAGTTTCATCCTGGAACTGCTGGTGTATCCCGCGGTCTACTACCTGTGGAAGAAGAAGGAGGTCACCGATGGCCCCATCACGGCTCCCGAGGGGACGCCGGTGGCCGTGACGCCGTGAGGTGAAGGCAGGTTCGGGGAGGGCGTCTTGTTCGGGCGCCCTCCCCAAAATTCATATTTTCAAGGACTAGAGGGGATGCGCAGACCCGGAATGCTTTGGCATGACCCGGGTGGGAAAGGTGGGTCTGGCTGTGGGGGGCCGTCATGACCCCATCTTCCAGGGGATATTGGGGCAAAAAGCCTATCGCCGAGGCGCGGAGACGCCGAGGTTCGCCGATAAAA
Source organism: Mesoterricola sp. MK458 (assembly GCF_055384935.1). Classification (NCBI taxonomy): domain Bacteria; kingdom Pseudomonadati; phylum Acidobacteriota; class Holophagae; order Holophagales; family Holophagaceae; genus Mesoterricola; species Mesoterricola sp. MK458. Next base: position 4,546,440 of record NZ_AP045075.1, on the reverse strand, counting down.
GATCCTCTTTAAGCCGGCGCTGGCGCCGGATCGAGACTCATCGCAGGAGCACAGAAACGACTCTTGACAGGCGAGGAGAGGAAACACATCATTGAACGCTTGTTATCATGAGTTTGTTGATAGGTATTTTTAAGGAATACATCATGGAGATTGTGGTTATACAAATAAGTGTATTTTCATTTATTTATTAAATTTTAAATACAAAATATCCATCCATGAAAATTTAAATAATATGCATCGCCATTCACGATCTGGCTCACCAGTGGTACGTCCTTCCCTACTGCCACTTGCCTATTTTGTTCTGTGCATTTCCTGCCAAATCCTTTTCGTCTCCGCCCTGGCCCTGTTCATTCCCGATCTGGCCCAATCGATCTCCTTCGATATCCTCAACGCATTTAGCATGCTTCTGGGCCTATGGGTTGCAATCCGGTTCGGCGGGGCGCCAGCCATCAGGTTCAGCCGGCCGCAGAAATGCCTGCCCGTCTGCATCCTGGCCTTCGCAGGGGGTCTGCTTTTGTCGTATCTGGATCTCCAGGCCAAGGCCGTGTTGGGAGACCCTGCCCTCACCGGGAATTTCGCCACCATTCGTGAATCCATCCAGGCCCACGAGTACCTTCGGGCCAGTATGCTCATCCTTCCTTGCTGCCTCTTCTACCCGATTCTGGAGGAGGGCATCTTCAGGGGGATGCTTTACGAGGCATTCCTCCGGACCGGCAGGAGCCGGTTCCTCTCGATCACGCTCGGGTCCGGCCTCTTTGCCCTGATGCACCTGACCAGCCGGCTTGAGGTCCTGCCGGCCCTCGACATCTTCCTCCTGGGGGTCGTCCTCTCCTGGCTGACCCTTCGCTCCGCCAGCCTGATTCCCGCAGTGCTCCTGCACGCCGCCTTCAACGCCATGGCGGTCGTGGTCCAGGCGCGGCTGCTCTAGTGGGCCTGGGGATTCGCCCGGTGCATGGCCTCGAGGACCCGGGAAATCGTGGCCAGGCCCTCCAGGGTCTCGGCCAGGACCTTCGGGAGTTCGTCCCGCAGGAACGGCAGGTCCAGTTCGCCCTCCACCCGGGCCAGACGCTCCGCCACCTCCGGGGGATAGGCGCCGGCCGCGGCGTTGTGGGCCTCCAGGACCCGGAGGAGGCGCTGGTACCCGTGCCGGAGGAAGCTCAGGTTGAGACCCAGGCACTGGATGGGGGTGTTCATCTCGCGGATGAACGTCCCCATCAGGTGCGGCCCCGGCTCGGGGGGTTCCGTGGGGGTGGGTCGTTCCTGCTGGGCCATGCGCCTCCGGGTGCCGGACCCGCCGGGTCCCGTCCTTGGAGAGAAGCTACGCCTCCGGCCGGGGCCGGGCCATAGGGTGGATTACCTACCCGAGCTGCGCCTTGATGGCCAGGCGCGCCAGGGCCGTGGCGTTGTGCAGGTCCAGCTTCCGCATCAGGTTGGTGCGGTGCACGTCCACGGTGCGGGGGCTGATGCCCAACTCGGCGGCGATCTCCTTGGTGACCAGGCCGCGGCCGATCTTCTCCAGCACCTCGGTCTCGCGCAGGGTCAGGAGGCCCGCCAACTGCTCCCGGGAGATCCGGGCCTCCCGCGACAGGAGCGGAACCATCTCCTTCCGCCGGAGCCGGCCGCCGATGGCGGCGAGCAGTTCGGAGGGCGTGAAGGGCTTGGTGAGGTAGTCGTCGGCGCCGGCGATCATGCCTGCCCGCATGCTCTCGCGGTCGTCCAGCGAGGTCATGAAGATCACCGTGGTGTCCGTCAGGAGGGGATCGGCCCGCACCTCGGCCAGCAGCGCCATCCCGTCCATGCCGGGCATGCGGATGTCCGTTACGAGCACGTCGAAGGCCTGGAGCCTCAGCTGCTCGAGGGCCTCCGTCCCGGACCGGGCCATGACCACTTCCCACTCCGGCTGCTCCAGCCTGAAGGAGCGCTGGAGGGCCAGGAGCAGGATGGGCTCATCGTCGACGATCAGGATTCGCATGGGGCACGGGGGATGGTTGAGGAAACCAATGATACGCGAACTTCCGCGCCACCCGCCAGGGGTCAGATCTCCAGGGTGATGCCCTGGGCCAGCTCGACCTTCCCGCTGAAGTTGATGGCGCTCGTCTGCCTGCGCATGTAAGCCTTCCAGGCGTCGGAACCGCTTTCGCGGCCGCCCCCGGTCTCCTTCTCCCCGCCGAAGGCGCCCCCGATCTCGGCGCCGCTGGTGCCGGTGTTCACGTTGGCGATGCCGCAATCGCTGCCGGCCGCCGACAGGAAGAGCTCGGACTCCCGCATGTCGTTGGTGATGATGGCGCTGGAAAGACCCTGGGGCACGTCGTTCTGGATGGCGATGGCCTCCTCGATCGTGGTGTAGCGGGTGAGGTAGAGCACCGGCGCGAAGGTCTCCTCCCGGGTCATGGGCAGCCCCGCGGGCACCTCGGCGATGCACGGGGTGACGTAGCAGCCTCCGGGCAGGGGCAGCCGCTCGCCGCCGGCCAGGATGGTGCCGCCCTGGGCCTTGATGGTCCCGATGGCCTCCAGCATGGTGGCCACGGCGCCGCCGTCCACCAGGGGCCCCATGAGGTTGGCTTCGTCCCGGGGGTCGCCGATGCGGGTCTTGGCGTACATCCCCTTGAGCCTGGCCACGAAGGTGTCGTAGATGGAGTCGTGGATGATCACGCGCCGGGTGGAGGTGCAGCGCTGGCCCGAGGTACCGATGGCCCCGAAATAGACGGAGGTGAGGGCCGTTTCCAGGTCCCCCTTCTCGCTGACGATCACGGCGCCGTTGCCGCCCAGCTCCAGGATGTGCCGCCCGAAACGCTCCTGGACCAGCTTGCCCACGTGGCGCCCGCCGGGAACCGAGCCCGTGTAGGAAACCAGGGCTACCCGGGGATCGGTGTTGATGAGGTCGCCGATGTCGCTGCCCCTGCCGATGGCCAGGCTGCAGATGGCGGGATCGTAGCCGAACTTGCGCAGCACGCCCTCGGCGATGCGGGTGCAGGCGATGGCGGTCAGGGGCGTCTTGCTGGAGGGCTTCCACAGCACCGTGTCGCCGCACACCAGGGCGAGGGCGGTGTTCCAGCTCCACACGGCCACGGGGAAGTTGAAGGCGGTGATCACGCCCACGACCCCCAGCGGGTGCCACTGTTCCTGGAGGCGGTGCATGCGGCGCTCGCTGGGCATGGTCAGGCCGTAGAGCTGCCGGGACAGGCCCACCGCAAGGTCGCAGATGTCGATCATCTCCTGGACCTCGCCCAGGCCTTCACGCAGGGTCTTGCCCATCTCCAGCGTGACCAGCTCGGCCAGGGTCTCCTTGTTGCGGCGCAGCTCGTCACCCAGCGCCTTGACCACCTCGCCCCGCTTGGGGGCGGGCACCAGGCGCCAGGACTTCCAGGCCTCGAAGCTCCGGGCCAGCACCGCCTCGAACTCGTCCTGGGTGATGTTGGCCACGGTGGCCAGGGTCGCGCCGTTCACGGGGGAGACGACGTCCTGGTTGCGGCCGCTGCCGATCCATTCCCCGTGGAACCCGCCCAGGTTGTGTTCCGCGATGCCGAGTTTCGCCAGAACCTTCTCCATGACTGCCTGCATGTGGTTCTCCTCTGGCCAAGATATATACCCCCTTTGAAACTGACTCTCAAAATCATACTTTTCACTCCAACTATGAGTACAATTCATGGTTATGGCCAATCCACTTGATCTGTATCAATTGCGAGCCTTCCACGCCCTGGGCACCACGGGGAATTTCACCCGGGCCGCCCGGAAGCTGAACCTCACCCAGTCCGCCATCAGCCACGCGGTGGCCAAGCTGGAGGCCGGCGCCGGGGCCCTCCTGGTGGACCGCCGGAGCCGGGAGCCGCGCCTCACCGAGGAGGGGCGGCGCCTCTTCCAGGCCTGCGAGGAGGTCTTCGCCACCCTGGAGGCCGCCGCCGAGGACCTGGGCCTGGCCAAGGTCGGCGGGCGCCTGCGCCTGGGGGCCACGGTCGAGTTCGGCAGCAGCATCCTCATGCGCCACATGGGCCCCTTCCTGGCGCACCACCCCGACCTGGAGATCGACTTCACCCTGGCCCACGACCTCCTCACCCCCCTTCTCCGGGACGACCTGGACATCGCCATCGACTGCCGGGAGCACCTCCTGCCCGAACTCGAGAAGCTCCCGTGGTTCATCGAGACCTACGTGGTGGCCGCCGCCCCTTCCCTCCTGGCCGCCGGGGGCATCGACCGCCCTGGGGACCTGGGGACACGGCCGGTGCTGTCCCTGGACAAGGCCGGCGCCTGGTGGCACCGCCTCCTCCTGGCCCTTCCCGAGGCGGACCGGCCCGAGTTCCACCGGATCATCGAGGTCAACCACATCCGGGCCATGATCAACGCCGCCGTGGAAGGCCTCGGGGTGCTGCTCGCCCCCACCTACAGCGTGCTGGGCGAACTGGAGCGGGGCGCGCTCCGGGCCGTGCTCCCCGGCGTCCGCCCCCGGGAGGACCGGTTCTTCATCTACCAGAAGAAGCGCCGGGCGGCTCTGGGGCGCCACCGGCTGCTCACGGATTACCTCATGACCTTGACTCCGCCCGAGTTTTAGATCGCTAAGGCGGACCCCCCTCCCGGGTGGATATAATCACGGCATGAACAAGTCGAGGAAAATCGCCTCCGCCGCCAAAGCAGGTGCTAGATCCCGGCGCCCCTTGCACCTGGATGCCCTGCAGGAGCTGGTGGAGCCCGGCTTCCCCGACCCCACCGAGCTGTTCGAGAAGGGCCTCAAGCTGCTGGTGTCCCAGCTGCTGGTGGACCGGGCCGTCATCGTGCGGATCACCGACCTGGGCTACGAGACCCTCTGGTGGGCGACGCAGGACGGGTCGGACCTGGACCTGTCCACCTTCGACCCCAACAAGAACTTCTGCCCCCAGGTGCTGGAACACGCCCCGCGCACCCTCGTCATCCGGGACGCCAAGGAGGACTCGGAACTGGAGGCCCACACCGCCTTCCAGGACATGGCCGTGCGCTCCTACATCGGCGTGCCCCTGCGCAAGGGCGACAAGGTCATCGGGGTGCTGAGCGTCCAGAGCTCCGCCCCCCGGAAATACACCCGCGCCGACATCGTCTTCGTGAGCATGGTGGCCAATCTCCTGGGAAGCGCCATGGAGATCGAGCTCCTCAAGCAGGAGCTCCACATGACCCGCGAGGCCCTGGACCTCACCATGTCCGTGGTGGAGGACAGCGCCCTGGAGGCCCAGGCCACGCGCCTCCCCAGCCGGCGCTACCTGGACATCTGGCTCAAGGCCTACCTCTACATGGCCCGCAGGCGATCCGAACCCATGGCCCTGGTGGCCTGGAAGACCCCCCTGAACCGTGATTCCCGCAAGGCCCTCCGGGAGATCTCGGACCAGGCCCGGGGCGAGGACCTGCTCGTGGACATGGGCAAGGACACCTTCCTGCTCCTGCTGCCCCGCACGTCGCTGGACGGCGCCGAATTCCTGGTGCAGCGGGTGCGCGCCCGCTTCGGCCCGGTTCCCGTGGGCACGGCCCTGTGGGACCCCGCCGACCCCGCGGACCGGGACGACCTCACGATCCGGGAGGCCCTGCGCCGGGTGATGGTGCACCTGGAACCGGCCCCCGGCGCCCAGGCCTAGGCATAGATCCGAACAAGGGTTGCTGCCACCTGACAATCCATCCCCTGCATCACCGCGTATTCACGGCGACCCAGGGGATGAATGTATCTTTGGCGATGCCTTCAAGTTGTACCGTCAGGATTGCCCCTACCGGCGCTTCCTCTGCATCTCGGCGATCTCGCCCACGGCCGAAACCGCGGCCTTGATGTGCTCCGGCGTGTTGAAGGGGCCGATGCCGAAACGCGCGGCGCCGTGGAGCTTGTCCGTGCCCAGGTGCTCGTGGACCATGGGGGTGCAGTGCAGGCCCGTGCGGCAGGCGATGTTGTAGTCCACGTCCAGCATCGTTCCGGTGTCGGCGGCCTCCATGCCGTCCACGTTGAAGGTGAGGACGCTGATGCGCTCCTTGCCGGCATCCTCCTGGCAGTAGAGGGTCACGCCCTCGATGGCCTTGAGGCCGTCCCGCAGCTGGCGCCACAGTTCCATCTCGTGGTGGTGGATCGCCCCCAGCCCATGGCGGTTCACCCAGTTGACCCCCGCGTTGAGGCCCGCGATGCCGGGGAGGTTGGGGGTGCCGTATTCCATGCGGTAGGGGTACTCGTCCAGGTGGTGGCGCTGGGCGCTGCGGACGCCGGTGCCCCCGGCGCGGGTGTGGCGGATCTCGACGCCCTCGCGCACGTACATGCCGCCGATCCCCATGGGGCCCATGAGGCTCTTGTGGCCCGTGAAGCAGATGATGTCCGCGCCCAGCTCGTCCATCTTCACCGGCACCATGCCCGCGGTCTGGCTCACGTCCAGGATGAAGAGGATGCCCCGCTCCTTGCAGGCGCGTCCCACGGCCGCCGCGTCCTGCACGGTGCCCAGCACGTTGCTGCCGTGGTTCATGACCACCGCCCGGGTGCCCTTCATCATTCGGGCGATGATCTTCCCGGGATCCACGTAGCCGTCGTCCTCGAAGTCCACCCAATCGACCTGGGTGCCGGCCTCCTGGAGGTGCCAGAGGGGACGCAGCGTGGCGTTGTGCTCCAGGTGGGTGGAGATGACGTGGTCGCCTTCGGAGATGGTGCCGAAGATCGCCAGGTTCAGGGCGTCCGTGGAGTTGTAGCCGAAAACAAGGCGGTTGGAATCGGTGCCGCCGAAGAAGGAGGTGAGCAGCTTGCGGGTGGTGTCGAGCAGGGTGCCGGCCTCGATGCACAGGTCGAAGCCGCTGCGGCCCGGGTTCACGCCGTAGGTGCGGTAGAACGAGTCCATGAATTCGTACACTTCCGGCGGCTTGGGGAAGGACGTGGCCCCATTGTCGAGGTACATCAGCCCCCCCGCGGGGGATTGGGCCTGGAAGGGGGAAAGGGGTTCGGTCTGGGTCATGGCTCACCTGTAAGGGGTTCGGTCACCAGGGCATCGGCCACCATTTCGGCGACCGTCTTGATCTTCACGTTCAGCTTGTATTCCTTGTTCAGTTCCGAGAGCTGGTCGATGCAGTTGTGGCAGGGCGCCACCACCACCTGGGCTTCCGAGTCGCGGATCTGCTGGGCTTTCATGCCGCCCGAGCTCATCCTGCGTTCCTTGTAGGCGCCCATGGCCAGCTGGCCTCCCCCGCCGCCGCAGCAGAAGTTCTCCGCGCGGTTCGGGGTCATTTCTCTGAAGTTGGAGACGGTGCGGCCCAGGATGCGCCGCTGCGGCTCCGAGATGCCGCCGTGGCGCACGAGGTTGCAGGGATCGTGGAGGGTGACGCGGCCGGTGTGCACCGCCGGGTCCACCCGGATCCGGCCCTGCTCCAGGTACTCGTCCATGACCTCCAGGAAGCTCCGCACCTTGAAGGGGTAGGCCCCCTGCAACCACTCGGGCCCTTCCCACCGCGCGCTGGCGAAGCCGTGCCCGCACTCGCCGATCACCAGCGTCTCGCAGCCCAGGCGCACCATGGCGTCCACCAGGCTCTGGGTGATCGTGCCCGCTTCCTTGTCGTTGCAGTTGAACAGGCCGTAGTTGGTCAGGTCCCACCCTTCCGAGGCCAGGGTCCAGTCCTCCCGGGCGGCCCAGAAAACCTTGGCGCTGGCCTGGAGGGAAAGGGGGAAGAACTTGGGCTCCCGGGGATTCACCGTGAACAGGATCTTCGCGCCGTGGCGGTCCATGGGCATTTCGGCCAGGGGATCGCCGGTCTCGGCGCGCAGCTCGTCCTGCAGCCAATCCACGGTCTCCACCCAGTCCTCCCGGGTGATGGCCATGTTGTTCCCGTGGCGCAGCGAGTTGTCCACGGTGGCCTGCAGGTCCGCGGGCACGAGGCCCATGGCCGTCAGGGCCGCCCGGGCCGCCTTGAACACCCGCGGCAGGTTGATGCCCACCGTGCAGTTCAGGGAGCAGCGCCCGCACAGGGAGCAGCGCCCGTAGACCGCGTCCAGCCAGGCCTTGGCCATGGCGTCGTCCAGGGCCGCGCCCTGGAGGCCCAGCTTCCCAAGCACCGTGGAATGCCGCCGGAACACCTGGGCGACGAGGTCCAGCTTGCGGGCCGGGACGTTCTCCAGCTGCGGGTCCATGCGGTAGTAGTGGCAGCTCTCGGCGCAGAGGCCGCAGTGCACGCACGCACTGAGGTGCGCGGCGTCCGCCTCGCCGAGCCGGGCCTGGAACACCTCAAGGCCCTTGCGGAAATCGATGGATTCACCCATGGACGCGCTCCTGGCCCACGGGGGGGAAGGTGCCCCGGCGCCCGAAAAAGGCCCCGAGATGGTATCGGCTGAGGAAGAAGAAGACGCAGTGGCGGATCTTGCCCAGGGGGATGTAGACCAGCAGGGCCGCCAGGGCCCAGGGCAGGAGGCGCGACGTGGCGGGAGCGCCCGCGGCCAGGGCGGCGAAACCCGTGGCCAGAAGGTTGGACACGAAGTCGTCGGCGTTGGAGAGCCCGCGCAGGTGGGGCTTGACGATCCGCTTCGCCAGCAGCGCGCAGCCCGCGACTGCCCCCAGGAGGGCCAGGGCCGAGAGGGCGCGGGACGGGATGAACACCCGGGCGAAGGCGGCGGCGATTCCGAGATGGTAGGCGATGCCGGCGGCGTAGGAGACCGGGTTCATGCGCACGCTCTCCTTCGCCCAGGGCAGCATGGCCCCCGTGAAGGCGTAGCGCACGCCGGCGGCGGGATCCCCCGCGGCCGGAGCGAACAGCGGCCTGCGCCCGCGGGCCCGGGCCCGCAGCACCTGCGCGCCCAGCAGGAGCGCGCACCAGATTCCGGCGGGAAGCGCGGGGTGCATGCCTACACGCAGCCGTCGGGCTTGGGCAGGCCCGCGAGCTTGCAGGCCCCCCGGGCCGGACCGCCCGGGAACAGCTCGTAGATCTGCTTGAGGGGCACCCCGGAACCCTTGCACACCTGGCGCACCATGGGGGCGGCCTCGTGCTCCAGGAAGTGGCCCCGGATGAACCGGATCACGGACCAGTGCTGGTCGTTGAGCGCCTCGAGGCCCTCCTCCTGCAGGGCCAGGGCCCGGGCCAGGTCCTCGTCCCAGACGCCGGGATCCAGCAGGAATCCCTCCTCGTTCAATTCCACCGCGGTTCCCTTGCACGTGACACTGGGCATGGCCTATCCTCCGGGTTCCATTTTGTGTGCACGTGTCGCATGATTGTGTGCATGACAATGTGGGTTCCTCACCTTCCCGATTCGGACCAGCCCGCCTACCTCGCCATCGCCGACGCCATCGGCGACGCCATCCGCCTGGGCCAGCTCCGGCCCGGGGACCAGCTCCCCACCCACCGCCTCCTGGCCGATCTCCTGGGTGTGAACGTGAGCACCGCCAGCCGCGCCTACCGCGAGGCCGCCCGCAGGCGCTACCTGGGGGGCGAAGTGGGCCGGGGCACCTACGTGCTGGGCGTGGCCTCCGAAGCCGCCCTGTTCGCCCTGCAGCAGAAGCCCCTTGGCGGCGTCATCGACCTCTCGGCCAACATCCCGCCGGTGGCCGCGGGCGACCCGGACCTGGCCGCGGCCCTGAGGCGCCTTGACGAGGGCGCCGCCGCGCGCCTCCTGCACTACCCCGGGGCCGGGGACACGCTGGCGCACCTGGACGCCGTCTCCCGCTGGGTGAAACGGCGCTCCGTGGAGGCCGCGCCCGAGGACCTCCTGGTCTGCGCCGGGGCCCAGCACGCCATGGACACGGCCATCTCCCTGTTCCCAGACGCCGAGGAGCTGGCCTGCGAAAGCCTGGTCTACCCCGGCCTCAAGGCCGCGGCCCGCCACTGGAAGCGCCGGCTCCACGCCCTGGCCATGGACGCCGACGGCATCCTCCCCAGCGCCTTCGAGGCCGCGTGCCGGGCCGGGATCCGCCTGGCGGTATTCTCCCCCACGCTCCACAACCCCACCACCGCCACCATGGGCCTGGAGCGGCGGCGCACCCTGGTGGCCATCGCCCGCAAGTGGGACGCCCTGATCATCGAGGAGGACGTCTACGGGATGCTCGGCGAGGACGCCCCCCCCGCCCTGGCGGCCCTGGCCCCGGAGCGGGTGGTCTACCTCACCGGGCTCTCCAAGACCGTGGCCCCGGGCCTGCGCCTGGGCTACCTGGTCTTCCCGCGCGGACAGCGGGCCCGCATGAAGGACGCGGAGCACCACACCAGCTGGTACGTGTCGCCCCTGGCCATGGCCCTGGCCACGCGGTGGATGGAGGACGGCACGGCGTGGCGCCGCCTCACGGCCCAGCGCAAGGAACTCGCCGCCCGGCACCGCATCGCCCGGGACCGGCTGGAAGGCCTCGCCTGGCGGGGCGAGCCCCACTGCCCCCACCTCTGGATTTCGGCCCCCCCCGGAGGGTCCGCGGCCTTCGCCCAGGCCGCGGCCGCCGCGGGGGTGGTGGTGGTGCCCGCGGGGGTCTTCGCCTCGGGCCGGCAGAACCCGGACGGCGTGCGCGTCTCCCTGGGGGCGGCCACGGACCGGGCCGCGCTGGCCGACGCCCTGGGGAGGCTGGCCGCCCTGGGCGGCCGCACCTGACCCTTTCCCGGCGATCTTCCTTGTCACAGGGGGGGCCTTTGGCGCACCCTAATCCGCAGCAACTGAATCCGGTTCTCAAAATGGCCGGATCCAAGCGCGAGGAGGCAACATGATCACCAAGCTCATCGGGGCAGCCACCCTGTTCAGTGCCGGCACCGTCCTCCTGACGGGGACCCCCACCATCGCCGCCACCCGCGTCGCCTCCCAGGGCGGCGGGGCCTCGGTCACCGCGGCCGGTTCCTGCGGCTCGGACGCCAAGAAGGACGCCACCAAGAAGGACGGCGCCGCCAAGGACAAGAAGGCCAAGAAAGACCACAAGGACGGTTCCTGCGGCAAGGACGGATCCTGCGGCAAAGACGGTTCCTGCGGCAAGGACCACAAGGCCAAGGAAAAGGACAGGAAGTAGCCCCGCCATGGAGCGGACCCCCTTCACCGGCGTCGGCCTGGGCCTGAGGCGTCCCCACATGGAGGCCGCGGCCCTGGACCCGGGACTGGGGGTCCCCTTCTGGGAGACCTGCCCCGAGAACCTCATCGGGGAGGGGGGACGCCACCACCGGTGGGCCATGGCCGTGCTGGACCGGGATCCCGTCCTCACCCACGGGCTCGCCATGTCCCTGGGGGGCTTCGACCCCTGGGACGCGGAGTACCTCCGGGACCTGGGCAGGTTCCTCGTGCGGGCGGACACCCCCTGGCACTCCGAGCACCTGTGCTTCACGGCCGTGGACGGCAGCCACCTGCACGACCTCCTCCCCCTGCCCTTCACCCGGGAGGCGGCGCGTCACGCCGTGCGCAGGGCCCGGGACCTGCAGGCGCGGCTCCCGGTGCCGCTGGCCCTCGAGAACATCACCTACTACGCGCCTTTGGGCCGGGGGGAGATGGATGAGGCCGCGTTCATCGCGGAGGTGCTGGAAGGCGCGGACGTGGGCTGGCTCCTGGACATCAACAACGTCTACGTCAACGCCCTCAACTTCGGCTTCGACCCCCGGGCCTGGCTGGCATCCATGCCCCTGCACCGGGTGGTGCAGATGCACATCGCCGGCCACCGGAAGATCGGCGCCCTCACCGTGGACACCCATGGCGCCCCGGTCATCGGGCCCGTGGCCGAGCTCATGCACTGGACCCTCCGGCGCATCGGCAGGCGGGTCCCGGTGCTCCTGGAGCGGGACAGCCACATCCCGGAGCTGGCCGAGCTCCTGGCGGAGCGCGAGGCGCTCCAGGCCGTCTACGACGAGGCCCTGGGGCCCGTCCATGCCTGAGTCCCGCACCCTGCATCTCCAGCGCTCCCTGGCCGCCCTGGTGCTGGACGCCCCCCCCCCCGCCGGAGAAGCCTTCGACGGGATGCGGGAGGGGCTCCTGGCCTACCGGGAACTGGCCCGGCCCAGCCTGGTGGACCCCCTGGAGTCCATGTTTCCCGTCACCCTGGCCCTGCTGGAGGAGGAGCACGCATGGACAGCCTGCGTGGACGCCTTCCTCGAGGCCCGCTGCGTCCCCAGCCCGCACCACCGGGACATCGCCCCGGCCTTCCTGGGGTGGCTGGCGCGCACCGGCTGGGGCCTGGACCGGTGGCCCTTCCTGCTGGAGCTGGTCCACTGGGAACTCCTGGAAACCCTCGTGTACCGGTTCGAGGACCTGCCGGCGCCGGAGGGCCTCGCGGCCTCGCCCGGGCCCGGGTCCCGGGTGGTGCTGGACGCCGCGGCGCAGCTGGTGTCCTACTCCCACGCCGTGCACCTCGCCTCGGAGGAGGCGCCCCGGCCGGCGCCTGGAATCGTCCATCTCCTGGCCTGCCGCGACCGGGAGGGCATCTACCAGGCCCTGGAACTGACCCCGGCCACGGCCTACCTGCTCAAGGAAGGCGCCTCCCGGCCCCTGGGCGAGGTGCTGGAGGACCTGGGCATCGCGGACGCCGGGCCCACCCTGGCCTTCCTGGAGGATTTGCTGGGGACGGGGGCCGTTGCGGGGTTTACGCTATCGGAACCATGACAGGCACCCCCGCCATCGAAGCGCAGCTGATCCGACGGGCCTCCCAGGGCGATTCGGAGGCCTTCGGCGACCTGGTGCGGCCCCACCTGAGCCTCTTCCACAACGGCATCAACCGCATCCTGGGCAACACCTCGGATACCCAGGACGCCCTGCAGGACGCGCTCATCGGGATCTTCCGGGACCTTCCCGGCTTCGAGGGCCGCAGCCGCTTCTCCAGCTGGGCCTACAAGGTCTGCATCAATTCGGCGCTCATGCACCGCCGCACCCGCAGCAGGAACCCGGAACCCGCGGACTTCCCGGGCCTGGGCCCCTTCGACGGGGACGGCCACCACCAGGAGCGGTACGGACCCGAGTGGCACGTGGAGGCCGAGGCCCACGGCCTCGTGGAGAAGCGGGAGCTCCGCGAATGCCTCCTGACCGCCCTGGACGACCTCCCCGACGGCCACCGGGCCGTCTTCGTCCTCAAGGACCTCGAGGACTGGGAGACCGCCGACATCGCCCGCCACCTCGGGCTGGAACCCGCCGCCGTGCGCCAGCGTCTGCACCGCGCCCGCGTCCTGGTCCAATCCCGCCTCCGAACCTTCGTCCAGGGAGGCCGCCCGTGAAGCTCTTGCCCACCTGCCGCGAGGTCCAGATCCTCGCCACCGAATACCGGGAAGGCTCCCTCCCCTTCGCCCAGCGCCTGGGCATCGCCCTCCATCTGGCCCTGTGCTGGGCATGCAGGGGCTTCATGAAGGGGCTGGAGGCCCTGCCGGGCCTCGGGAAGCGGGCCCTGAAACCGGAGCCTGAGGCGCCGCCGGAGGCCCTGGATGCCCTGGCCGGGGCCCTGGGGAAGATCCGCCGGTAGGCGGTGGCCCCTTTCGTGGACCGGCGAACGCCCTATTCGTATCGCAGGGCGTCGATCACATCGAGCCGCGACGCCTTCAGCGCCGGCAGGAACCCCGCCAGCACCCCCACCGTTCCACTGAAGCCCAGGCCCAGCGCCACGGCCCAGGTCTCCATCACCGCGGGCGTCGTGGTGGCGCTGCGCAGGATCCAAAGGGTCGCGCCGGCCAGGCCGATGCCGATGGCCCCGCCCAGGATGGACATCACCACGGCCTCCGCGAGGAACTGCAGCAGGATCGTGCGCCTCAGGGCCCCGATGGCGCGCCGGACGCCGATCTCCCGGGTGCGCTCGGTGACCGACACCAGCATGATGTTGGAAATGCCGATGCCCCCCACCACCAGGCTGATGGCCGCCGCCAGGGCCAGGAAGAGGGTCAGCACATCGGCCTGCTGGCTCATCATTTTCACCAGGTCGTCCTGCTTGCGGATGGTGAAGGGGGATTCGGCCCCGTCGGCCACGCGCAGGCGCTGGCGGAGCAGGGCCTTGATCTCGTCCTCGGCCAGCTGGGCCCGTCCCTCCTGCGCGCTCACCAGCAGGCTGGAGATCCGGTCGCGCCCCATGAGCTTGTGCATGACGGTGGTGTAGGGAGCGACGATGACGTCGTCCTGGTCGCCCATCATGCCGGCGCCCTTGGACTCCAGGAGGCCGACGATCTCGAAGGGAAGCTTGCCGATGCGGATGACCTGCCCGATGGGGTCCCCCCCGCCCGGAAAGAGGTTCTTCACGACGGTGGCGCCCACCACGCACACCTTGGCCTGGCCCTTCACTTCGGCCCGGGTGAAGACCCGCCCGTCCCGGAGCGTCCAGCCCTGGATGCGCGCGAAGCCCTCCCCTGCGCCCTGGATGCTGGTGAGGTAGTTGAAGCTCTGGAAGACCGCGGCCTGGGAGGTCCTCACCTGCGGCGTCGCGGCCACCACGCTGGTGGTGGAGAGCTCCCCCTCGATGAGGGCGGCATCCTCCTCCCGGAGCACCTCCACGCCGCCTGCGGCCATGGGGCCCATGCGGCTGTTGGCGGAACTCCCGCCGTTGAAGATGATGAGCGTGTTCGAGCCCATGTTCTGGATGACGGCCAGCGTGGCCTCCTTGGAGCCCGTGCCGATGCCGATCATCACGATGACCGACCCCACGCCGATGATGATCCCAAGCATGGTGAGGATGGCCCGGGACAGGTTGCGGGTGAGGGAGGCCAGGGCCAGACGGAAGAGTTCGCGGAGCTCCATGGCGGCCTCAGCGGGGAGGCGGCCCGCCCGGGCCACCCAGGGGAGAAGTCTTGGCGGGGGCCGCGGCGGCGGTCTCGGTGCCGGCGAGGACCGCCAGCCCCTCCCGGATCCCCTCCCCCGAAACCTCGGAGTGCGTGCTGCCCCCGGTGACGACCTTCACGGGAAGGGCCCGGGGGGCGCCGTTCTCCAGCACCCAGACCTTGTCCCCGGCCGGCGCGGACAGGCCGGCCGGATGGAAGCGCAGGGCCGCGTTGGGCACCCGCAGCACGTTCCGGCGGTCCGCCGTGAGGATGGCCACATTGGCCGTCATGCCCGGAAAGAGCGCCATTTCGCCGCGGTAGACCGGGCTTCCCGCGGGCGCGTAGCGGGAGGTGGCCGAACCCTGCACGGCCCGGCCCGCCCCGGCGGGGCGGGGCACGTTGGCCACTTCCATCACCACCGAATAGGTGACCACGTTGCTCGATACGGTGGGATTGAGCTGGACCTCGCTCACCGAGCCCTGGAAGGCCAGGCCCGGGTAGCTGTCCACGGTGAAGGTCACCGCCTGCCCCGCCTGGATGGACCCGATGTCGGCCTCGTCGATGGCCGCGGTCACCTTCATGCGGGAGAGGTCGTTGGCGATGGAAAAGAGGCTTGGGGTGCTGAAACTGGCCGCCACCGTCTGGCCCACGTCCACCACCCGGGACACCACCACGCCGTCCACGGGGGCCGTGATGGTGCAGTAGCCCAGGTTGATGCGGGCCTTGCGCAGGGAGGCCTGGGCCGACTCCAGGTTGCCCAGGGCCGTCTGGTAGGCGTTGGCCTTGGCGTCCAGGTCGGCGGCGGCAAGGAGCTTTTCCGCCGCCAGGCGCCGGTTCCGCTCCAGGTCGTCCTTGGCCAGCACGCAAGCGGATTGGGCCTTGCGCAGGTTGGCCAGGGCGTCGGCCACCAGGGTTTCGTTCACGGTGGCGTCGATGCGGGCCACCACCTGGCCCTTCCTCACGATGCTGTTGAAGTCCGCGTAGAGGCTGGTGACGACCCCGGAGACCTGGGTGCCCACCGACACCTGGACCAGGGCGTTCACGGTGCCCGTGGCCGTGACCTTCCGGTTCACGTCCCCCCGCTCCACCCGGGCGAAGCGCCACTGCGCGGGGGGCTTGGGCCGCATGGCCACCCAGGCGGCGCAGCCCGCAAGGGCCAAGGCAACGGGGATTCCCAGAAGGGCGGGGGTTCTCATGGCGGATTCCAAGGAGCGGGGAGGTGGAGGTCCTGCTGCTTGAGAATAGACAGGCGGAACCCGCCTCCGTCCTGCCCTGCCGCCGGATCGAGGGCCGCCGCCGCCGGACGGCTGGAATCCGCCGCCCGGCGTTCAGTAGGCCTGGTCGTGCACCCCCGCCACGGCCCGGCCGGAGGGGTCGGCGCGGTCCTTGAACGAGGGGTCCCACGCCAGCGCCGCCGCGGTGGAGCAGGCCACGCTGGCCTCGAAGGGAACGCAGTTCACGGCGGTGGCAGCGGGGAAGTGGGACTCGAAGAGCTGGCGGTAGAGGTAGGCCTCCTTGGTGAGCGGGGTCTTCACCGGGAACCGCTCGGCGGCCCCGCGCATCATGCCGTCGGTGACCTCGGCCTGGGCATGGGCCTTGAGGGCGTTGATCCAACCGTAGCCCACGCCGTCGGAGAACTGCTCCTTCTGGCGCCACAGGATCTCGTCGGGAAGCCAGCCGTCGAAGGCCTCGCGCAGGAGGTGCTTCTCGATGTTGCGGGGGGTGTTGCGGGGGATCTTGAGGGCCGGGTCGATCATCATGGCCACGTCCAGGAAGGCCCGGTCCAGGAAGGGGACCCGGGCCTCCACGCTCCAGGCCGCGGCGGACTTGTTGGCCCGGAGGCAGTCGTAGAGGTGCAGCTTGGAGAGCTTTTCCACCGTCTCCCCGTGCAGGGCCGGGCCCGAAGGCGCCTTGTGGAAGTACAGGTAGCCCCCGAAGATCTCGTCGGCCCCTTCCCCGCTCAGGACCATCTTGATGCCCATGGCGTGGATCTTGCGCATCATGAGGAACATGGGGGTGGAGGCCCGGATGGTGGTGATGTCGAAGGTCTCCAGGTGGTACACCACGTCCGACAGCGCGTCCAGGCCCTCCTGGACGGTGAAGTGGATCTCGTGGTGGATGGCGCCGATGTGCTCGGCCACCCTGCGCGCGGGGGCCAGGTCCGGCGCGTCCTTGAGGCCCACGGCGAAGGAGTGGATGCGGGGCCACCAGGCCGGTCCGCGGTCGTCCTCCTCCACCCGGTTCTCCCGGTAGCGGGCCGCGATGGCGGCGATGATGGACGAATCCACCCCGCCTGAGACGAGGACCCCGTAGGGCACGTCGCACATGAGCTGCCGGTGCACGGCCTCGGTGAGGGCGGTGCGCAGCGCCGCGGCGTCGGCGGGCCTCGACGGCACGAAGCCGGGCTCCGCCCATTTGGGCGCGTAGTACCGCTGGAACCCCTTGTCCTTTTCGTGCCCCTGGTAGAAGCATCCCGGCGGGAACTCCCGGATGCGCTCGCAGTGGCCCGCCAGGGCCTTGAGCTCCGAGGCCACGTAGAGGTTCTCCTGGCGGTCCCAGCCCAGGTAGAGGGGCACCACCCCCATGGGGTCCCGGGCGATGAGGTAGGTCCCGTTGCGGGGGTCGTGGAGCACGAACGCGAAGATCCCGTTCATGGCGTTGAGGAACGCCTTCGGGGACGCCTCGTCGTAGAGGTAGAGGATCACCTCGCAATCGGACTTGGTCCGGAAGTCGTGGCGCTCCCGCAGGCCCTTCCTCAGCTCCTGGTGGTTGTAGATCTCGCCGTTGACCGTGAGGACGTTGCCGGTGAGGCTGTCCACCAGCGGCTGGGCCCCGTGCTCCACGTCCACGATGGAGAGCCGCTCATGGGCCAGGATGGCGTGGTCGTCGCTGTGGATGCCGCTCCAGTCGGGCCCCCGGTGCCTGAGCTTGCGGGCCATGGAGAGGGCCTGCCTGCGGAGCTCGCCGGAATTGGACCGGGTGGGGTCGATGTCGAGGATGGCCAGGATGCCGCACATGGGAGGTCCTTTCGGATAAAAAAAGCCCCACGCGGGAACGTGGGGCGGAAGCGGGGACGATCCGGACGGATCACCAACTCCACCCCGGGGGCGGATTGCCGTTGGCCATCGTATTGGACGCGAAAGTCATGGTGGAAGTATTGGTCAAGGGGCACCCCCGGTCAAGCTAGGAAGAAGCGGTAGGCCGGGTTGTCCAGCTCGTCGGTCCACGCGTAGCCCAGCTCGTCCAGAAAGGCCCGGAAGGTCCCCTCGTCCTCCCTGGGCACGTCCATCCCGGCCAGCACCCGGCCCACGTCGGCACCGTGGTTGCGGTAGTGGAAGAGCGTGATGTTCCAGCCCCGGCTCATGCGCGTCAGGAAGCGCAGCAGCGCGCCGGGGCGCTCGGGAAACTCGAACCGGAAGACCCGCTCCAGCCCGGGATTGGGCGTGAAGCCCCAGGCCAGGTGGCGCAGGTGGAGCTTGGCCAGTTCGTTGCCGGTGAGATCCACCGCCACCAGGCCGTTGGCGCGGAAAAGGGTCATGAGCGCGTCCACCTCCCCGGGGCCCGACACCTGGATCCCCACGAAGATCCGGGCGCTGGACGGGTCCGAATAGCGGTAGTTGAACTCGGTGATGGCGCGGTTCCCCACGAGCTCGCAGAAGGCCCGGAAGCTGCCAGGGCGCTCCGGGATGACCACGCCGAACAGCGCCTCCCGCCGCTCCCCGGCCCCAGCCCGTTCCGCCACGAAACGCAGGCGATCGAAGTTCAGGTTTGCCCCGCTGAGGATGGCGGCCAGGTCCAGGCCCCCGCGCCCCTCGGCCCACCTGCGCAGCCCCGCCACCGACAGGGCGCCGCTGGGCTCGAGCACCGTGCGGTTCTCCGAGAAGACGTCCTTGATGGCCCCGCAGATCTCGTCGGTTCCGACGCGGACCACCTCGTCAACGCGGTCCCGGCAGAGGCGGAAGGGGAGATCGCCCACCTGGCGCACCGCCACCCCGTCCGCGAAGATCCCCGCGTGATCCAGCTTCACGGGCCGGCCCGCGGCCAGGGCCCGGGCCAGGCAGTCCGAATCCGCGGGCTCCACCCCGATCACGCGGATGGAGGGCTTCAGGCGCTTGATGCAGGTGGCCACCCCCGCGATGAGACCGCCTCCGCCCACCGGCACGAAGACGGCGTCCAGGCCCCGGGGACGCTGGCGGAGCATCTCCAGGCCCACCGTGCCCTGGCCGGCGACGACGTCCGGGTCGTCGTAGGGGTGGATGGGCGTGAGCCCCTCTTCCGCCAGGCGCCGGGCCTCCGCGGCGGCTTCGTCGAAGGTGTCGCCGTGGAGCCTCACCTCCCCGCCCAGGCGCCGCACCGCGTCCACCTTGATGGCCGGGGTCGTCAGGGGCATGACGATGACCGCGCGGCACCCCAGCTTCCCGGCGGCGAGGGCCACCCCCTGGGCGTGGTTTCCGGCCGAGGCCGCCACCACGCCCCGGTCCCGTTCGTCCTTCCCCAGCCTCGCCATCCGGGCATAGGCTCCCCGCAGCTTGAAGGAGAAGACGGGCTGCAGGTCCTCGCGCTTGAACCAGACCCGGTTGCCGAGGGCCGCGGACAGGAGCGGGGCGGCCTCCAGCGGGGATTCCACCGCCACGTCGTACACGGGAGCGGTGAGCATCCGGTCGAAGACCGCCTGGCCTTCGGACTCTAGGCTGCCTGGCATTTGAACCTCCGGGCGGCCTGGTCGAGGAAATCGCCGGCCAAGGGTGAGGCCCCCCGGGTACGGCGCCACGCCATCCGGATGTCCCGGCCGATGGGATGCGACTTCATGCGCGGCGCCACCAGGGTTCCGTCCTGGAGCTCCCGCTCCAGGCAGAGCCGGGGCAGAATGGCGATGCCGGCGCCCGCGGCCACGAAGCGCTTGATGGCCTCGAGGCTGGGGAGCTCCATGGCGATCCGGGGCGCGACCCCCTCCTGGCCGAACTGGTAGTCCAGGCGTTTGCGGCTGGGCGACGCCGCCGAGTGGGCCAGGAAGGGCTCGCCGGCGATCTGCTGGAAGCTCACCTGGGCGAACCGCGCGAAGGGGTGGCGCGGCGGAACCGCCAGCACCAGGTCGTCGCGGAAGAGGGCCTGGGTCTCCAGGTCCCGGTGACTGGGCGCGAAGGAGAGGAAGCCGAAGTCCAGGTCCTGGTCCAGGAGGGCCGAGGGGATGCCCGAGGCCGGGCACTGGGTCAGTTCGATCTTGGCGTGGGGGTGGTCCTGGCGGAAGGCCTCCAGGAGCGGCGGCAGGAGGTAGTCGCACAGGAGCCCGTTGGCCGCCAGGCGGAGCACCCCGCGCTGGCCGCTGCGGCGATCCGCCAGGGCCCGCACCGCGCCGTCCCACAGGTGGAGCATGCGCCCGGCGTAGGAGACCAGCGCCGCGCCGGCCCCCGTGAGCACCGCGCGCCGGGAGGTGCGGTCCAGGAGCTGCAGCCCGAAGGTCTCCTCCAGGCGCCGGATGGCCTGGCTCACGGCGGGCTGGGAGCGGTGGAGTTTCACGGCGGCGCGGGAGAAGCTCCCCTCCTCGGCGAGGCACACCAGGATCTCAAGATCGGACAGGTTCATGGGGAGCTCCGGAAACGAAAAAGCCCCGCGACCTTTTGGGGTGCGGGGCGGAAGGGGTGAATCGATTCTGCTGGCTAGATGGCCCCCGCCCCGTGGTCAATAATTACGACCACCGACAGGTTGTTAAGGGCGAGGACGGTCCCCAGCGCGCGGATGCCGGCCGTTCCGGCGGGGCCGGAGGCGGGGGCGGAAGTGCGGCGCGAGGTCATCATTGACTCCCACTAGAAACAGGGATCCGGGGGGATGTCAAGGGATCCGTCCCACAGGACCCGGCGATCTGATATATTAGATATCAGATTCCTTGGGAGACGCCCATGCCCGGTTCCAAGCCCTTCGCGGAGCGCCGCAACCGCCTCAAGGCGCAGGTTTCGTCGGGCATCCTGCTCCTCCTCGGCAACGAGGAGAGCCCCATGAACTACGCCGACAACCCCTTCCCGTTCCGCCAGGACAGCACCTTCCTCTACTTCACGGGCGTGGACCGCCCGGGCTTCGCGGCCGTCCTGGACCTGGACGAGGACACCGCCACCCTCTTCGGGGACGACGCCACCCTGGACGACCTCGTGTGGATGGGGCCCCAGCCCGCCGTGCGGGACCTCGCCGACGCCGCGGGCATCGCCCGCACCGCCCCCGCGGCGGCCCTGAAGGAGCATCTCTGCCGGGCCCAGGCATCGGGGCGCCCCCTGCACCTCCTGCCGCCGTACCGGGCCGAACACCGGCTCCGGATCCTGGAGGCCCTGGGCCCCGGGGCCCCGCAGCCCTCGGCGGCCTTCATCCGCGCCGTGGCCGAATTGCGCATCCGGAAGTCCCCCGCGGAGATCGAGGAGATCGAACGCGCCGTCGCCACCTCGGTGCGCATGCACCTGGAGGCCATGGCCATGGCCCGCCCCGGGATGCGGGAGGCCGAGATCATGGGCCGCGTCACGGAGATCGCCCTGGCCGGGGGCGGCGGGCTCTCCTTTCCCGTCATCGCCACGGTCCGGGGCGGCGTGCTGCACAACCACCACTATGGGAACACCCTGGAGAGCGGCCAGCTCTTCCTCCTGGACGCGGGCGCCGAGACGGCGGCCCACTATGCCGGGGACCTGTCCAGCACCTTCCCCGTGGACCGCACGTTCACCCCGCGCCAGCGGGACATCCACGACGTGGTCCTGGAAGCCTTCCTGGCCGCGGAAGGGGCCCTGCGGCCGGGGACGGATTTCAAGGACATCCACCTGCTTGCGTGCCGAACCCTCGCGGCCGGGCTCAAGGACCTGGGCCTGATGAAGGGCGACGTGGCCGACGCCGTGGACCAGGGCGCCCACGCGCTCTTCTTCCCCTGCGGCCTGGGACACCTCATGGGCCTGGACGTGCACGACATGGAGAACCTGGGCGAAGGGTTGGTGGGCCACGAGGGCCGGCCCCGCAGCACCCAGTTCGGCCTGAAGTCCCTGCGCCTGGCCCGTCCCCTCCAGGAAGGGTTCGTCCTCACCGTCGAGCCCGGCATCTACTTCATCCCCGAACTGGCCCGGCGCTGGCGGTCCGAGGGGCGCTTCACCGACTTCATCGACTACGATGCCCTGGAGGCCTACGAGGGCTTCGGCGGTCTGCGCATCGAGGAGGACTTCCTGGTGACCGCGACGGGGGCCCGGCGCCTGGGCCCGCCCAAGCCCCGCACCGCCCTCGAGATCGAAGCGGCCCGGGGTTGACCATGGCGATCGTCGCGAAGTCCCTGCGCGAGCAGGTCTACGACCACCTGAAGGCCGAGCTCAAGTCCGGCGCGCTGACCAGCACGGCCTTCCTGGACCTCAACCGCCTGGCCGCGGAGCTGGGCGTGAGCCGCACCCCCCTCCGGGACGCCCTCATCCAGCTCGAGGCCGAGGAGTTCGTCACCATCTCCCCGCGCCGGGGGGTGTCGGTGCGCACCCTGGACGCCGCGGACATCAGGGAGATCTACCAGCTGGTGGGGGCCCTGGAGGCCAGCGCCCTGCTGGCCTCGGCGCCCCTGGCCCCGGGGGACCTCGCCCGGCTCCGGGATTTGGACCGCCGGGCCCTGGCGGCCGTGAAGGCCGGAGACTGGCACGCCTATTACGAACACAACTACGCCTTCCACGACTTCTT
Source organism: Mesoterricola sp. MK458 (assembly GCF_055384935.1). Taxonomy (NCBI): domain Bacteria; kingdom Pseudomonadati; phylum Acidobacteriota; class Holophagae; order Holophagales; family Holophagaceae; genus Mesoterricola; species Mesoterricola sp. MK458. The sequence continues at coordinate 4,524,123 of NZ_AP045075.1, read as the reverse complement.
CCTGGAGCGGCTGGGGAACGGGCGCATCACGGCCCTGGTCCACCTGAAGAAGCAGCAGCTCTACGACTGGAACCGGAAGTTCGAGCGGATCCACGCCAACTGGGAGAATAGCGGCCTGCGCGAGCACGAGGCGATGCTCGACCTCCTGGAGGCGGGCAGGTTCGCCGATGCGGCCGCCTACCTGCGGGACGTGCATTGGGGCTTCAACGTGCAGGAGGCCTTCGTGAACCAGGTCTATTTCCAGGAGCGCGCGTGAAGGGACGGGTCTTCAACCTCCAGCGCTTCTCCCTCCACGACGGGCCCGGGCTTCGCACCACCGTCTTCATGAAGGGCTGCCCCCTGAACTGCGCCTGGTGCCACAACCCCGAGAGCCAGTCCCCCGCCATGGAAGCGGCGCTGCAGGAGGGCCTGTGCATCCGCTGCGGGACCTGCGGCGGCCTCCGGGACGAGGCCGCGGCCGAGGCCTGCCCCACCGGCGCGCGCCGGATGCTGGGCCGGGACGTGGAGGTGGAGGAACTGGTGGAGGAGGTGCTGCGGGACCGCATCTTCTTCGACGAGTCCGGCGGCGGCGTCACCTTCTCCGGCGGCGAACCCCTGGTCCAGGCCCCCTTCGTGGGGCGGGCCATGGATGCGCTGCGGGCCCGGGGCGTGCACACCGCCCTGGACACCTGCGGCCTGCCCGCGGAGCGCCTCCTGGAAACCGCGGCCCGGGCCGACCTCGTCCTCTTCGACCTCAAGCACATGGACGGTCCCCTCCATCGCCGGTGGACAGGCGTGGACAACGGGGAGATCCTCGCGGGCCTGGCGGCCCTGGCCCGCGCCCACGGGAACGTCCGGGTCCGGGTGCCGGTGGTGCCGGGGGTCAACGACGACGATGCGAACCTGGAAGCCACGGCCCGGTTCGTGGCCACCCTTCCCGGCGCCGCGGTGGACCTCCTGCCCTACCACGGCACGGGCGCCGCGAAATTCGCGCGCCTGGGCAGGTCCTACGCCCTGGACGGCGTACAGCCCCCTTCCCCCGGGCGCATGCGGGAGCTGGCGGGGCGCTTCGGGAACCACGGCATCAAGGTTGGAGGTCTGCCATGAACGAACGCACCGCGAGGCTCCGCCAGGAAAGCCTGGACGCCGTCCCCTCCCTTAGCCCCGAACGGGCCCAGCTGGTAACCGCCTTCCACCGGGAGCACCTGGGCCGGCACGCCGTGCCGGTCATGCGGGCCCTCGCCTTCGAGCACCTGTGCCGCCACAAGACGGTGTGGATCGGCGAAGGGGAGCTGATCGTGGGCGAGCGCGGACCCCGGCCCAAGGCGGTGCCCACTTACCCCGAGCTCACCTGCCATTCCGTGGAGGACCTGCGCATCCTCGACTCCCGCCCCATGACCCGGTACCGGGTGGACGAGGCCATGATCCGCGTCTACGAGCAGGAGATCATCCCCTACTGGCGCGACCGGAGCCTGAGGGACCAGATCTGGGCCGCGCTGCCCCCCGAGTGGCACGGCGCCTACGAGGCCGGGGTCTTCACCGAGTTCATGGAGCAGCGGGCGCCGGGGCACACCGTGCTGGACGGCAAGATCTACTCCCGGGGCCTGCGGGATTTCCAGGAGGACATCCGCCGGAGCGTCGCCGCCCTGGATTTCGAGCGGGACCCCGCGGCCGTGGACAAGCGCGCCCAGCTGGAGGCCATGGGCATCTCCTGCGACGCCCTCATCCTGCTTGCGGAGCGCCACGCCCTTGAGGCCGAGCGCCAGGCCGCGGAATGCGACCCGCGGCGGCGGGAGGAGCTCCTGCGGGTGGCCGCGGTGTGCCGCCGCGTGCCGGCCCAGGCGCCCCGGGATTTCCAGGAGGCGCTGCAGTACTACTGGTTCTGCCACCAGGGCGTGATCACCGAGCTCAACGGGTGGGACGCCTTCAGCCCCGGGCACCTGGACCAGCACCTCCTGCCCTTCTACCGGGCCGGCCTGCGGGACGGAAGCCTCACCCGGGAGGGCGCGCGCGAGCTGCTGGAATGCTTCTTCGTGAAGTTCAACAACCACACCGCCCCTCCCAAGGTGGGCGTCACGGCGGCGGAAAGCGGCACCTACACCGACTTCGCCAACCTCAACCTGGCCGGGCTCCTTCCCGACGGCAGCGACGGCAGCAACGAAGTCACGGAGCTCCTGCTGGAGATCATCGAGGACATGCACCTCCTGCAGCCCAGCAGCAACATGCAGGTGTCCCGCAAGACGCCCGACGCCGTGCTCAAGGGCGCCCTGCGGGTGATCCGCCGCGGCTACGGCTTCCCGTCGCTCTTCAACGCCGACGCGGTGGTGGAGGAGCAGCTTCGCCAGGGCAAGTCCCTGGAGGACGCCCGGGAGGGCGGGTGCTCCGGCTGCGTGGAGGTGGGCGCCTTCGGCAAGGAGGCCTACATCCTCACCGGCTACTTCAACCTGCCCAAGATGCTCGAGCTGGCCCTGCGCGACGGAATGGACCTCCGCACCGGGAAGCCCCTGGGGCCCCGCACCGGCAACCCCGCCACCTGCGAGGAGGTCCTGGCCGCCTTCGAAGCCCAGACGCGCCATTTCCTGGACATCAAGATCCGCGGCAACCAGCTCATCGAGCGGATCTACGCCACGCGCATGCCCGCGCCCTTCCTGTCGGTGCTCACCGACGACTGCGTCAAACGGGGCCTGGACTACAACGCGGGCGGCGCGCGGTACAACAACACCTTCATCCAGGCCGTGGGCATCGGCACCCTCACCGACAGCCTCGCCGCCATCCGGACCCTGGGCCCTGAGGCCATGCCCGGGCTCCTCGCGGCCCTGGACGCGGACTTCGCCGGCGAGGAGGCCCTGCGCCAGCGCCTCCTCAACCGGATGCCGAAATACGGCAACGACGATCCCGCCGCGGACGACCTCATGGTGCGTGTCTTCGGCTTCCTCTTCCGCGCCGTGGACGGCCGCCCCAACGGCAAGGGCGGGGCCTACCGCCTGGAGATGCTGCCCACCACCTGCCACGTGTACTTCGGCCAGGTGTGCCTGGCGTCGGCCGACGGCAGGAAGGCCGGGGAGCCCGTTTCCGAGGGCATCTCCCCCGTGCAGGGCGCGGACCGCTCCGGTCCCACCGCCGTCCTGCGCTCCGCCGGAAAGATGGACCACGTGAAGACCGGCGGCACCCTCCTCAACATGAAGTTCACCCCGGGCCTCCTGGCCGGCGAGGACGGCATCGACCGCCTCCACCACCTGGTGCGCTCCTACTTCAAGATGGACGGCCACCACGTCCAGTTCAACGTGGTGACCGCCCAGACCCTGCGCGAGGCCCAGGCCGACCCCGGCGGCCACCGGGACCTCATCGTGCGGGTGGCGGGGTACTCGGACTACTTCTGCGACCTGTCACGGGAGCTGCAGGACGAGATCATCCACCGGACCGAGCACCTGGAGTACTGACGGGGCCTACGCGCCGGTCACCCAGTTCCGGAACCTGGGCAGCACCACCTTCGGCGCGAAGCGGGCCTGGCAGGCCTTCAGGGCCATCACCCGCATCTGGTCGGCCTCGGCGTCCGTGCTCCGGAACACGGTGCACAGCGTCTCGGCCAGGGCCACGGGGGCGTGGGGCGGAACGCACCAGCCGTAGCGGCCGCCGCCTAGCACCTCCTCGGGGCCGCCGTGGTCGGGGCCGATGAGGAGGAGGCCCGCCGCGGCGGCCTCGGGGAAGACCATGCCGAACGGCTCGTCCCAGGGCACCAGGGCGAACACGTCGCAGGCCTGGCGCAGGGCCCTCAGGTCGGCGTCCGGGAGGAAGCCGTGGAAGGTCACGGCCTCGGCAAGATCCAGTTCCTCCACCAGGGCCTGGAGCCCCTCGAGCGACTCGCCCTTGCCCACCACGTGAAGGCGGGCCCTGGGGCCCAGGTGCGGCCTCGCCAGGCGGAAGGCCCGGATCACGGTGTCCACGTTCTTCATGAATTCCAGGCGGGTCTGCACCAAGACCTGGAGCCCGTCCCGGTTGATGCCGGCGCGGTGCGGCTGGGGGTCCATGGGGACCACCGGGTAGTGGACCTCGGCCCGGAGCCCGGGGTACACCCTGGCCACGCTGTCGCGCGTGTACGAGCTGTTGGCGGCGATCCCGTCCAGTTCCGAGATCCCGGCCCGGTCGAAGATCACCCCCTGCCTCCAGGCGCGGTTGTTGGCCGTTTCCCTGGCGATCTGGCGGTGGAGGTTCCCGGCGAGTTCGGGCTGGGAGCCCAGGAGCCCGGCCTGGGACGCCTCGGCGAGGTACGGGCTCGTCTGCCGGGGGTAAAGGGTGCGGGGAGGCTCGTGGCAGTACCAGAGCTTCCGGGCCCGGATCCCGCAGGCGCCCAGCACCGCCGGCGCGGGGTGGTTGTGGGCCAGCACCACGTCGGGGGCCAGCCTGCGGAGCACCGCCTCCACGCGCCTGGCCCGGTGGCGCATCTGCGCCCCCCGGTCGAAGGCGAACGGTAGGTCCGTCCAGTGGCGCTTGGGCACCACATGCACCGGAATGTCCTCCATGGCCTCCTTCCAGTTGGAGGGATCAAAGGCGAAGGTGAGGACCTGCACGTCCACCCCGGCCCGCGCCAGGTCCCGGGCCTGCACCGCGGCCAGGGTCTCCGCCCCGCCCCGCGCCTGGAACCCTCTGTGGAGAATGACAACCCGCATTCGATGTCTCCCGGTGGAACCCCATTGTGCCCGCACAAACGCAGCCCCTGGATGCCCACCGCCGGATGTGGATGCCAGGGGGCCCAAGGGCGCCGGCGGGGGGGGCGACGGTACGAATCGCGAATCCTTGGAATGCGAATCCCAGGATAGCTCCCCCCGCGGGCCCGTCCAGCATTCATCCTGGGGAAGCGGCCCGGGGCGAGGTTCAGCCGGGAGGCAATTCCAGGACGGCGCCGCGGCTGGCGCTGGTCACCAGGTGGGCGTAGCGGCCCAGCCACCCCCGCGTGATCCTGGGCGCGGGGCGGACCCACGCGGCGCGCCTGCGTTCCAGCTCCCCGTCGTCCACCAGGACGTCCAGGGTCCGGGCGGGGATGTCGATGCGGATCCGGTCCCCGTCGCGCACCAGGCCAATGGGGCCCCCCTCCATGGCCTCGGGGCTGGCGTGGCCCACGCACAGGCCCGCGGTGCCGCCGGAGAAGCGCCCGTCGGTGACGAGCGCCACGGACCTGCCCAGGCCCTGCCCCTTGATCATGGCCGTGGGCGAGAGCATCTCCGGCATGCCCGGGCCCCCCCGCGGCCCCTCGTACCGGATGATCACCACGTGGCCGGGCTTCACCTGGCGGAGCATCAGGGCCGCGAGGCACGCGTCCTGGCTTTCGAAGACCAGGGCCTCGCCCTCGAACACCAGGCACGAGGGGTCCACCCCGGCGCTCTTGACGATGCTGCCCTGGGGCGCGATGTTGCCGAAGAGCACCGCCAGGCCCCCATCGGCGGAGAAGGGATCCTCCAGGGACCGGATCACCGCCGGGTCCCGGGTGGAGGCGGAGGCGATGGTCTCGCCCAGGGTCCTGCCCGTCACGGTCGGCGCCTCCAGGTCCAGGAGGCCGGGACGGCGGCTGAGCTCCTTGAGGATGGCGCTGATCCCCCCCGCGCGGTCCACGTCCTGGATGTGCACGTCGGGCACCGACGGAGAGACCTTGCAGATGCACGGCGTCACCGCCGAGATGGCGTTGAGCCCGGCCAGGGGGAAGTCCACCCCCGCCTCGTGGGCGAAGGCCAGCCCGTGGAGCACCGTGTTGGTGGATCCGCCCATGGCCATGTCCAGGGCGAAGGCGTTGCGCAGCGAGGCCAGGGTCACCAGGTCCCGGGGCTTGAGGTCCCGTTCCAGCAGATCGAAGATCTGCAGGGCCGCGGCCCTGGCCAGGAAGGGGCGCCGGTCGTCCACGGCGGGGATGGTGCCGTTGCCCGGCAGCGCCAGGCCGATGGCCTCCAGGAGGCAGTTCATGGAGTTGGCGGTGAACATGCCCGAGCAGGAGCCACAGGTGGGGCAGGCGCTCGCCTCGATGGCGTCCAGCTCCCCTTCGGTCATCTCGCCGCTCTGCACCTTGCCCACGCCCTCGAACACGGTGATCAGGTCGGACCGCCCGCCGCCGGGCTTCTGCCCGGCCAGCATCGGCCCCCCGGTGACGAAGAGGGTGGGGATGTTCACCCGCAGCGCGCCCATGACCATGCCGGGGGTGATCTTGTCGCAGTTCGAGATGCAGATGAGGGCGTCGAAGCAGTGGGCCGTGGCCATGGTCTCCACCGCGTCGGCGATGAGCTCCCGGCTGGGCAGGGAGTAGCGCATCCCCAGGTGGCCCATGGCGATGCCGTCGTCCACGGCGATGGTGTTGAACTCGAAGGGCACCCCGCCCGCCTCGCGCACCGTGTCCTTCACCACCTTCGCGAACTCGTGGAGATGGGTGTGGCCCGGAACGATGTCCGTGTAGGAATTGGAGATCCCGATGAACGGCTTGGCGAAGTCCTCGTCCTTGAGGCCGGCGGCCCGGAGCAGGGCGCGGTGCCCGGCGCGTTCAATGCCCTTCTTGACGGTGTCCGATCGCATGGCGAGGCTCCATGGACCGGATTCTATCCCCTCCGGCGCCCGTCCCCGAGCAGTTGTGGATTCGCGAATGGACCTAATCGAATTGCCAATCGTCGGCCCGGAATTACCTGCCCAGGGTCCGGAACCGGTCCTTCAGCACCCGGGCCCGGTGCAGGTACGAGGTGAGGCCCAGGGCGGCCAGGACCAGAAGCAGGACCCAGATGCCCCGGGGCCAGAGGACCGGGATCAGCGCCGCCGGCGCCGCCACGCACCCCAGAGCCAGGAGCCGCAGTCCCGAGCGGCGGCCCGAGGTTCCCTTCACCCGCAGGAGGGGACCGGCGTGGAGGCCCCACAGGAGGATGAGGCAGACGAAGAACGCCGCCAGCGGCAGGGCCGCGGCCGCCCCCGGGGCGCCCCACGCCACCGCCAGGCATCCCAGGACGGCCACGGCCAGCGACCCGTAGTAGGCGGCCTTCAGGGGGGCGGAGACGGTCCAGGCCGGGAACAGGTCGGGCGGGACGGCGTTTTTCGGGCCCGGAACCTGCCCCATGAGTTCCTCCGTCCACCGGCAGAACTGCGCGGTCAGGGCGCCGGCCTCGAAGCGCTTCCAGGTGTCGCGCCCCAGGCGGCGCAGGGTGTCCTGCCGCTCCGGGTCCGCCTGCAGGGCCCGGATCGCCGCCACCCAGGCGTCGGGATCCAGGTAGTCGTCGATGATGATGCCGGCCTCCCCCGCGGCCTCGGGAAGGCCCCCCACCCGGCTGCCCATGAAGAGGAGCCCCGCGGACTGGGCCTCGGGGCCCATGCGGCCGAAGGGTTCGGCCCAGCGCGAAGGCATCAGGACCAGCCAGCTTTCCCCGTAGAACGCCTCCTGGGAAAGGAACCCCGAGACCCGCACGTTGGGGTGGCGCCGGGGATCGTAGCCGCAGTTCGCGGCATTGCCCCTTCCCGAAAGGAGGAACGACTGGTCCGGCATGCGCTCCGCGATCTTCAGGAACAGGTCGGCGCCCTTGCTGGACTCGGCGGACGCCATGCTGATGCACTTCCCGCCCGGCCCCGGGGGCAGGGCCACGGGCTGGACCGCCGGGTACAGCACGGACGCGTCGTGCCGCCCCAGCAGTTCGTTGGCGAGATCCGCCATGTACCGGGACGGGGCCAGGATCCGGTCGAATTGCCGGAGGATGGCCTTCGTGACGAACACGGGGGCGGTGCCCGCCACCGGGCAGAGGGCGCAGAAGTGGTCGCAGGTGGCCTGGGCCACCAGGTCGGGGCAGAGGGTGCGGCCGTCGTGAAGGCAGGTCATGACCGGCACGCCCAGGGTCCTGGCCACCTCGAGGCCCAGGGGATGGGCGCCGAACTGGGCGTAGATGGCGTCGGGCCTGGCGGCCAGGGCCTCGCTCCGCATCCGCCCGGGGTTCCCCACCGGGATCATCTCGACCCCTTTCAGGCTGGACGGTGCATCCTTGCCCCAGAAGACGGCGACGGCGCGCCCCCCCGAGGCGACCCAGGACTCAAGCAGTAATTTATCAGTGACTTCCGCACCGCCCAGGCCCGGATGATAGCTGGAACCCAGGAAAAGCAACGTCCCGCGGGCCATTGGACCTCCCGGAACCCAGCCTAGAAGGTGGGAAAGATTCGCGTCAATGCGGCAGGGGGCGTACCCCTCAGCCCGGGTAGCACCCCGGCACCCGCAGCCCCGCCCCTTCGGGCAGCCCCAGCGCGAGGTTCATGCACTGCACGGCCTGGGAAGCCATGCCCTTGCCCAGGTTGTCGATGGCGGTCAGCACCGCGCCGTTTTTCCCGTCCGAAGCCGTGGCGAGGTCGCAGAAGGCGCTGCCGGCCACGGCGCCCACCCGGGGGGAGCCCGCCACGATGCGCACGAAGGGGGCGTCCCGGAACGCCTCGGCGGCCCTGGCGGCGAGGCCCTCGCCGGTGAGGCCCGCGGGAAGCCGGAACTGCAGCGACATGAAGATCCCCCGCACCATGGGCGCGCTCTGGGGCACGAAGGCCAGGTCGCCCTGGATGCCCAGCTCCGCCATGGCGGCGTTGACTTCGGCCATGTGCTGGTGGGCCAGAGGCTTGTAGGCCCGGAAATCCTGGGCGCGCAGGGGGTGGTGGGTGCCTTCCCCGGGGGCGGCGCCGCTGCCGCTGGAACCGGTGGAGCCCGTGGCGGCCAGGAAGCCCACGTCCAGCCCGCGCAGGGGCAGGAGGGCCAGCTCCAGGGCGGTGGCGAAGCAGCCCGCGCAGGCCACGCGCCGGGCTCCTGCCAGGGCCTCCCGGTTCCATTCGGGCTGGCCGTACACGAAGCGGGAGCGGTGCTCCACGCCGCGGAAGTCGGTGCTCAGGTCCAGCAGCAGGACCTTGTCCGCGATGCCCGCGTCCTCCCAGGCGCGCTCCAGGCCGGGCAGCAGGGCCGCCAGCTCCCCGTGCGGCAGGGCCGAGAAGACCACGGGCTGTTCGCTCCCCCCGAAGGCGGACCAGTCGATGGCCGCCTCCAGGACGCCGGGCACGAGGCCCCGCAGGTTCGGGTGGACGTCCCCGAAGGCCCGGCCCGCGTGGCGGGAGGTGCCCCGCAGGCTCGCCACGTCCGGATGGCCCGAGAGCCAGCGCAGAAGCTCCCCGCCCCCGTAGCCGGAGGCGCCCAGGATTACGGCGTCGATCCTCACGGCTTCACCTCCAGGGCGGCCCGCACCTTCTCGAGGACGAGCGCCCCCAGTTCCCGCGCCTGGGACCGGGCGTTGTGGGCCGGCAGGCCCAGGGTGGCCACGAAGCGGCCTCCCACGCGGTTGTCCGTGGCCGGCCCGGCCACCACGTCCACCTGGATGCCGTAGGCCTCCTTCAGGTTCCGGACGCCGCCCTCCACGCCCACGGGATCGTTGGCGCACAGCACGTAGGCCGCGCCCCAGGCCCGCAGACCCTCGTCCTCGAGGATGGCCTGGACGCCGTACTCGCCCATGATGCCGTCGCCGGTCTCGGCGACGATCAGGTCCACGCCCCGGTCCGCGAGCTCCGAGAAGATGGCCCGCGCCGCGCCGGGGGCCGTGGCGGGCCCGGTGCAGGTTACACCGGCGTCCGTGAAATCCAGGATGGCCTCGGCCCCGTAGTCCTGCATGGCCAGGATGTCCCGCTGCAGGCTCACGCCCGTAAGCTTGGCGCCGCCGACCTTGTAGCCCGCCTGGGTGAAGGCGCGCACCAGGACGCAGGCTGCGAGGGTCTTGCCCGCGTTCATACAGGTGCCGGCCACGTACACCACCGGCACCGGAGCGGCATGGGGCTTGCCCTGCACCGCCTTCTCCTGGATGAAGGCCGGCTGGCCCAGGCGGCTTCCGAACTGGGGGAAGGAGAGCACCTGGCCCAGCACCTCCACCTCGAAGGGGGCGCCCACGCCCGGGTTGCTGGACACGCAGTGGCCCAGCACCCCGCCCAGGTTGAGGAGGTGGAGCCGGTCGCCGGGGGCGACCTTCGTGGGCAGCACGCCCTCGTAGCCCTGCAGCGCGTTGCGGTGGCCCAGGGCCCCCACGATGATGTCGCCGTCGTGCAGCACGCTCATGCGGCCGTGGACGTCCTCCAGTTCGTTGTAGACGGTCTTCTCGCCGCAGATGCGGCCGGCGATGACCGAGCCTTCCCGGGCCTCGATGGTCTCGCCCAGGGTGACCCAGCGCCCCAGGCCCATGTTCCGCGTCACCGAGGCGATCTTGTCCAGGTGGATCCGCATCGAAGCTCCCTTCATCCCTTGGCCTTCAGGGCGATCATCTGGGGCACGCCGAAGATGTGCGCGAAGCCCGCGGCCTCGGCGCCCGTCCAGAGCCGGGTGCTCTCGCCGTAGCTGGCCATGTCCGGGCGCACGAGGCTGCGCGGGGACTTCACGCCCTGCACCGCGAAGGCGCGGGGGCGAAGCTCCAGGCGCACCTCGCCGGTCACCGCGTCCTGGGTGGAGGCCAGGAAGGCCTCCAGGTCCCGGCACAGCGGGTCGAAGAAGTGCCCCTCATGCAGGAGGCTGCCGTAGAGGTTGCCCAGGGATTCCTTCCAGAAGAGCTGCTTGCCCGTGAGCACGAGCTTTTCCAGTTCCCGGTGGGCGGTGATGACCAGGTGCGCGCCGGGGGCCTCGAAGGCCACCCGGCCCTTGATGCCCAGGATGGTGTCGCCCAGGTGGATGCCGCGGCCGATGCCGTAGGCGCTGCCGATCCCGTTTAGGGCCTGGATGACGCCCACGGGGCCCAGGTCCGCGCCGTCCAGGGCGACCGGCACGCCCTTGGCGAAGCCCAGCACGAGGGTGCGCACCGGGGCCAGGGGGTCCACCTCCCCGCCGGGATAGGCCTCCTCGGGCAGGTTCTGCCAGGGGTCCAGGGTCTCCTTGCCGCCGATGCTGGTGCCCCACATGCCCTCGTTGACGCTGTAGGATTCCACCTTCTCGGGGAAGGGGAAGCCCCGCTCGGCCAGGTACGCCCTCTCCTCGGCGCGGCTGGGGGCCAGTTCCCGGATGGGGGCCAGGAGGGCCAGATCGGGCGCCAGGGCCCGGAAGGCCACGTCGAAGCGCACCTGGTCGTTGCCGGCGCCGGTGGAGCCGTGGGCCAGGGCCGTGGCCTGGATCTCCCGGGCGTGGGCCACAACCCGCCGGGCCTGGCACACGCGCTCGGCGCTCACCGACAGGGGGTAGAGCCCGCCCCGCAGGACGTTGCCCGCCACCAGGTGGCGCAGGTAGTCCTGGAACAGCTCCTCCCGGGCGTCGAGGGTGGCGTGGGACGCCGTGCCCAGCCTGGCGGCCATGTCCTCGATGCGGGCCAGCTCCGCCGGGGAGAAGCCGCCGGTGTCCACGGTGACCGTATGCACCTCGTGGCCCAGCGACTTGAGGTAAAGGACGCAGTAGGAGGTGTCGAGGCCCCCGGAAAAGGCGAGAAGGACGCGGTGGCTCATTTGGCACCCCAGGCGAAGAGTTGTTCGTAGGTCGTTTCGAGGAAGGCCCGGCGGCCCTTGATCCAGGCCGCCGACGAGGCCAGGGCCTCGGCGGTGCGCTCCAGGCCCAGGCGCACGGGAACCGCGGATTCCGGGCGGAAGGTGCCGTCCTGGATCTCGCGGGCCACCTGCACGTAGGCATCCCGGAAGGGCTGGCCCTCCGCGGCGAGGCGGCAGGCCCGGGCGGCGGCGTGCAGCTCCTGGGTGATGGCGGCGGCGCAGGCCTCGCGGTCCACCTGGAGCCCGGGCAGGAGCCGGGAGGTGATGCGGAAGAGTTCCTCGCCCTTGCCGAGGAGCTCCACGAAGGGGGCCTTCAGGAGCTGGTGGTCCCGGTGGTAGCTGGAGGGAAGGCCCCCGGCCAGGTGTCCCAGGAGGCCCGCCAGGCCCCGCAGCTCCCGGCAGCGGGCCCGGGCCAGCTCGAGGGCGTCGGGGTTCCGCTTCTGGGGCATGAGGCTGCTGCCCGTGGTGAAGGCGTCGGGCAGGGTCACGAAGCCGAAGGATTCGGTGCTGTAGAGGTTCAGGTCCCAGAGGGCCTTCTCGAGGGTGCCGGCGGCGGAGACGATCCAGGCGGCCATGGCCTGCTCGTACCGGCCCCGGCTGTTCATGACGTCCATGGGGCTGTTCTGCACGCGGCTGAAGCCCAGGAGCGAGGCGCTGCGGCCCCGGTCCACGGCCACGGGGGCCCCGAACCCGGCGGCGGCGCCCAGGGGGCACCGGTCCAGGCGGCCCCACAGGGCCGGCAGGGCCTCCAGTTCCTCCAGCAGACCTTCCGCGAAGGCCGAGGCCCACATGCCCCAGGTGGCGGGCATGGCCTTGCGCAGATGGGTGAAGCCCGGCAGGGGCGTGGCCTCCTCCCGCCCGGCCAGGTCCAGGAAGGCCCGGGCCGCGGCGTGCATGGCCAGGCCCAGGTCCAGGGCCCGGTCCCGCATGAAAAGGCGCAGGGCCGTGGCCACCTGGTCGTTGCGCGAGCGCGCCAGATGGATGCGCCGGCCGGTCTCCCCGAGGCGGCGCTCCAGGGCGTGCTCCAGGGCGGTGTGGCCGTCCTCCTCCTCGGGCAGGATGCCCAGCTCCCCCCGCAGGGCCTCCCGGCGCAGGCCGTCCAGGGCGCCCACCAGGGCCCGGGCCTCGGCTTCGGCCAGGAAGCCGGTTTCGCCCAGCATTCGCGCGTGGGCGGCGCTGCCGGCGGCGTCGCTGGCGAGGAGGTTCAGGTCCGTTTCGGGGTCGTCCCCCACGGTGAAGCGGTGGAGCTCCTCGTCCAGGGGGAGGTCCTTGGCCCAGAGCGGCTTAGACACGGCTGGCCTCCTTGGCGTATTCCCGGGCCAGGGCCGCGTAGAAGGCGATGCCCCCTTCCAGCTCGGCCAGGGAGATCCATTCGTCGGGGCGGTGGCTGCGGTGGGTGTCGCCGGGGCCGGCCTTCACGGCGGGAAGGTGGGCCAGGAAGGCCCAGTCGGAGGCCGTGGCGGAGCCGCGGGGGGCCTTGCGGCCTGAGGCGGCCAACGCCGCCTTCACCACCGGCTCCGAGGCGTCGGTGGCCACGGCCTCGTAGCGCATGGAGTGGACCGCCACCTCGCTCTCCAGCAGGAGCGCGATGCGTTCCGCCGTCGCCTTGTGGTCCAGGTTGGGGGTGGTGCGCAGGTCCACGAAGAACTCGCAGCTGTCGGGCACCTGGTTGCGGGCCCTTCCCCCCTGGATCTGGGTGACCTGGGCGCGCGTCTCGCCCAGCAGCGGATGGGGCTCGAAGGTCAGGGCGGCCAGCTTCTGGATGTCCCGGGCGGCCTTGTGCACGGCGTTCTCGCCCAGGGGGCTGTGGGCCACGTGGGCGGCTTCGCCCCGGGCGGTGCAGCGCAGGATGAGCATGCCCCGCTGGGCCGCGCAGATCTCCAGGCCGGTGGGTTCGCCCACCACGGCGGCGTCCAGCCTGCCCAGGTCCGGCAGCACCTCCCGGATGCCCTTGCCGCCCACCTCTTCGCCCTCGGTGAAGGCGAACACGGCCCGGGCCCCCTGGAGGTCGCGCAGCGAATGCGCGGCGAGGATCATGGCGGCGACGCAGCCCTTGGCGTCGTTGGCGCCCAGGCCCGTGAGGCGGTCGCCGTTCCAGGACGGCGTGAAGGGGTCGCTGCTCCAGCCGTCGCAGGGGGGAACGGTGTCCAGGTGGCTGGCGAAGAGGATGCGGGGCCCCTCCGTGCCCACCTCGAACCACAGGCTGTTGCCCGTGCGGCGCACCTCGAAGCCCTCGGCGCCCAGCAGGGCCGCCACGTGGTCCGCGAGGGCCTGCTCGGCGTGGGACACGCTGGGAATGGCCACCAGGGATTCCAGGAGGGCCCCAGGGGCCATCATGGCGCCACCTCGTTGCGGTCCCGGACCAGCATGGTGCCGCTGCCCTCGTTGGTGAACACCTCGGCCAGGATGGCGTCGGGCCTGCTGCCCGAGACCAGGTGGACGCTCTTCACGCCGCCGTCCAGGGCCCGGCGGGCCGCGGTGATCTTGGGCTTCATGCCGTCCTTGATGGCGCCTTCCAGCTCCGCCAGGGTCTGCAGGTCGGCCAGGGGCACCAGGCTGGTGGGTTCGGCCATGTTCCGCAGGAGTCCGGGCACCTTCAGGATGAAGAAGAGCTTCTCGACCCCCAGGGCCGCGGCGATCTCGGCGGCGATGGTGTCGGCGTTGGTGTTGAGCACCTGGCCCTCCGGGGTGGCCGAGAAGGGCGCCACCACGGGCACGTAGCCCCCGTCCAGCAGGTGCATGAGCACCGCGGGGTCCACGGCGTCCACGTCGCCCACCAGTCCGTAGTCCACCTCGGCCACGGGCCGCTTGTGGGACTTGACCAGGCCCGCGTCCTGGCCGGAAAGGCCCACCGCCGGGAGCCCGGCGACCTCGAGCGCGGCCAGGAGATCCATCTGGACCCGGCCCTTGAAGGCCATGCGGGCGGCGTCCAGCACCGGGGCCGACGTCACGCGCCGGCCGGCGACCTTGGTGGTCTCCAGGCCCAGCTCGCCGCAGAGCGCGTCCAGGCCGGCGCCGCCGCCGTGAACGATCACCAGGGGGATGGAGAAGCTCCACAGCAGGGCCAGCTGGGCGCACACGGCCTTCCGCAGGGCGGGATCCTCCAGGATCTCGCCGCCGAGCTTGACGACGAAGGGCTTGCCGCGGAACTTGCGGACGTACTTGGCGGCGTTGTGCAGGGCGTCAAAGGGATTCGAGGAACGTACCATGGTCTAGGCCTCCAGCAGCCACTGGACCAGGGACCGCTGCACGTGGAAGCGGTTCTCGGCCTCGTCCACCACCCGGCTCCAGGGCCCGTCCAGGACCCCGTCGGCCACCTCGACGTTGCGGCGCACGGGTAGGCAGTGCATGAAGATGGCGTCCTGGGCGGCCTTGCGCATCAGGTCGGGGGAGCAGATCCAGTCGGGGTGGTCCTTGACGGCATCGGCCTTCAGGCCGCCCTCGGTGGAAGGGCCCCAGGCCTTGGCGTAGATCACGCGGCTGCCGGCGGCCGCCTCGCCCTGGTCCTTCGTGAACGACACGCTGCCGCCGGCGCCCTTGGCCAGGGCCTGGGCCTGGGCGATGACCTCGCCCTGGAGCTCGAAGCCCTCGGGGTGGGCCACGCGCACCTCGCAGCCGGCCGCGGCGGCGGTGAGCAGGAAGCTGTTGGGCACGGCCTTGGGGAGAGGCTTGATGTGGGGGGCCCAGGTGAGGGTCACCGGCAGGCCCTTGGTGGAACCGAAGGTCTCCCGGGCCGTCATGAGGTCGGCGAGGCCCTGGCAGGGGTGCTCCCGGGCGCTCTCCATGCTGAGGGTGGGCACGGTGGAGTGGTTCCGGAAGCCGTTCATGACGGGATCCGCGTGGTCCTCGGCGTCGCTGGCGCCCGAGGCGAAGGTGCGCACGGCGAGCAGGTCCACGTAACGCGCCAGGACCGGCGCGGCCTCCCGGATGTGCTCGGCCCGGTCGCCGTCCATGACCGCGCCGGCGCGGTCCTCCAGCTTCCAGACGCCGTTGCCCACTTCCAGCACGATGGCCGAGCCGCCGCCCCGGGCCATGACGGCCTCGAAGGAGGCGCGGGTGCGCAGGCTGGGATTGAAGAACACCATGCCGAGAATCTTGTCCACCAGATGCTTGGGGTGCTGTCCGGCCTTCCACCGGATGGCCCGGGCGAGGATCTCCTCGAGGCCCTCGATGCCGAAGTCGCTGATGCCGGTGGCGTGTCTCATTTGGAATCTCCTGCGGGGAAGGTGCGGACGGCTTCGGCCAGGGCGTCCACCGCGGCCCGGGTCACGTTGAGGGGGGGCATGAGCCGCAGCGCGTCGGGGTCGCCGCTGCCGCCCACGAGGATCTGCTTGTCCTGGAGGTGGGCCTTGAGCTGCTTCGCCCGGCCCGGCACCACCAGGCCCAGGAGCAGGCCCGAGCCCCGCACCTCGGTGACGCAGGTTCCCGCGAGGGCGTCGCGGATCTCCTGCTCGCGCACGAAGACGTTCTGCAGCAGGCCCTCCTGCCGGATCACCGTGAGGGTGGCCAGCAGCGCGGCGCAGGCCAGGGGCCCCCCGCCGAAGGTGCTGCCCAGGTCCCCGGGCTTCACGGAGGTGGCGGCCTCGGCCGAGAGGAGCAGCGCCCCCATGGGCACGCCCGAGGCCAGGCCCTTGGCGGAGGTGATCATGTCGGGGCGGACGCCGTGAAGCCCCGCGGCGAAGGGATGCCCCAGGCGGCCCATGCCGGTCTGGACCTCGTCGTAGATGAGCATGGCGCCCGCGGCCTTCGTCTTCTCCCGGACCTTCACCATGAAGGGTGCGGAGGCGGGCCGGATGCCCGACATGCTCTGGATGGGCTCCATGATCACGCCGGCCACGTCCGAGAAGTCGGCGGCCTCCAGGGCCTCCACGTCGTTCCAGGGAAGCCGCAGGCAGGGCGCGAGGAGGGGCTCGTAGGGCCGGGTGATGGCGGGGTCGTCGGTGACCGAAAGGGCCAGGGTGGAACGCCCGTGCCACCCGCCCTGGAAGGCGGCGAACCGGTGCCGGCCGGTGAGCCGGCACGCCATCTTGAGGGCGTTCTCGTTGGCCTCGGCGCCGCTGTTGCAGAAGAAGATCGAGGCCATGCCCGCGTCCCGTCCGGACTCCGCGAAGTCCAGGAGGGCCTTGGCCGCCCGGGTGCGCACGGGCAGTTCCGCGGCGGTGCTGTAGAAGATCAGCTCCCGCGCCTGGACCGCGATGGCCTCGGCCACCAGGGGGTGGGCGTGGCCGGTGCTGGCCACGCAGTGCCCGCCGTAGAAGTCCCAGTAGCTCCTTCCCATGGGATCGAAGACCCGGTCCCGTTCGCCCCGGAGCAGGGGAAAGGGAAAGGGGGTGTAGGTGGGGAGGAGGGCGGGGGGCTGCAAATTTGCGGTCATGGGTTGCAAAAACACGGAAATACCGGTCATGTAATGCAAATTGTGCGCGCCCAGGAAACCGGGGTCAAGGGGAAATGCTGTGACGGTACAGCGAATTCCCTGTCATGAATCCGTCAAGGACACTTGCAAATTTGTGCAAATCAATGCAAATTAGGCCCATGAACCTGGACGAGGCCATTCTCCGCCATCTCTCCCACCTGGACATCACCGAGCAGGGGGATCTCCTGGAACGCCTGCGGATGGAGGGCTTCGACCTGACGCTCTCCACCCTCTCCCGGCACATGAAAAAGCTCAACATCCGCAAGGAGGAGGGCCGCTACCGCCGCGCCCAGCCGGCCCTTCCCCCCTCCCACCCCTACACGCTGCAGAAGATCCCCCCCACCCTGCTCATCCTGAAGACCACCCCCGGCTACGCCCAGGCCATGGCCCTGGCGCTGGACCAGGCCGGACTGCCCTCCCTGGCCGGAACCCTGGCCGGGGACGACACCATATTCGCGGCGCCGACCAACGCCGCATTGCTTGATAAACTGGAGGCCGAAATCCGGGAACGACTGATTCGAGGCATCTGAAACCGGCCTGCGACGCGGGCCCCAACCAAGGAGCAGCGCATGTCCTTAATCCAGGAGTTCAAGGCCTTCGTGGCCAAGGGAAACGTGGTGGACCTGGCCGTTGCGGTCGTGGTCGGCGGCGCCTTCGGGGAGATCGTCAAGGCCTTCGTGAACGGAATCGTGATGCCGCTGGTGAGCTATGTGCTGCCGGCCAACATGGTCTGGGAGCAGTGGGCCGTGGGCAAGCTGCGCATCGGCGTGGTGCTGGGCGCCACCCTGAACTTCCTCATCATCGCCGGCGTGGTGTTCCTCATCCTGGTGAAGCTGCTGGGCGCCCTGATGAAGAAGAAGGAGGAGCCCGCGGCCCCCACCACCAAGCCCTGCCCCCAATGCCTGGAGGCGATTCCCCTGGCCGCCAAGCGCTGCAAGTTCTGCACAAGTCAGGTCGACTGACCGCTCCGTGACGGTTTCCACAAATAGAAGACTGTAAGGTAGTTGAAAGGCCGCCGGTCCTATACTGCGGGCGGACCCTTCACGGAGCACGTCTTGTTCGACCAGCCCACGGAACGCGAAGTCCGGGAACTCATCGAGTCCCAGGGTTTGCGTTACGAGGCCGGGGTGGATGAGCGGGTGGGCTGGTACGAAAACGGGCGCCTCGCGGCCTGCGGCGCACGGAAGGGCTATGTGCTCAAGATGCTGGCCATAGCTCCAGAATTCCGGGGCACGGAAATCCTGGGCGCCCTGGTGACCCGGCTCGTGCTGTCGGGCCTGTCGGCGGGCCACGAGACCGTCTTCCTCTTCACCCGGCCCCAGAACGCCGGGATCTTCGAGGCCCTGAACTTCCGGCTCCTGGCCACCCACGGCACCGCGGCCCTGCTGGAGCACGGGCCCGGCCTGGAGGCCTACTTGGCCTCCCACCCCGCCGCCCCGGGCCGGAACGGCGCCATCGTCGTCAACGGGAACCCCTTCACCCTCGGGCACCTCCACCTGGTGGAACGGGCCGCGAAGGAGGTGGACCGGCTCTTCCTGTTCGTGGTGAGCGAGGACTGCTCGGCCTTCCCGTTCGCGGTGCGCCTGCGCCTGGCCCGGGAGGCCACGGCCCACCTTCCCGGCGTCACCGTCCTGGAGACCTCCCGGTACGCGGTGTCCGCCGGGACCTTCCCGTCCTACTTCCTCAAGCGCCAGGACGAGGCCGCCCAGGCCCAGATGCGCCTGGACCTGGACCTCTTCGCGCATCGCATCGCCCCGGCCTTCCACGTCGTCCACAGGTTCGCGGGGGCCGAGCCCCTCTGCCCCGCGACCCGGGCCTACAACGCCGCCATGGCCGAGGTCCTGCCCGCGGCCGGCATCGCCCTCACCGAGGTGCCCCGCATCGAGGCCGGGGGCGCCCCCGTGAGCGCCACCCGGGTGCGCGCGGCCTTCGCGGCCGGCGACTTCGCGGCCCTGGCGACCCTCGTCCCCCCATCCACCCTCCAGTTTCTCAGATCCGACGAAGCCCGGCCCATCGCCGGGCGCCTCAAGGGAGCCTAGCCCATGCAGATACACCGCAAGTCCACCGCGGGCACCATGCAGTCCAGCGACCTCATGGTCGTGGTCGAGCCCGCCGAAACCCTCCAGATCGACATCGAATCCACCGTGAAGAAGCAGTTCGAGCACCTGATCCGGGCCCGCATCGAGACGACCCTGCGGGACCTGGGCGTGGCCACGGGCCACGTCCGGGTCTCGGACCGGGGCGCCCTGGACTACGCCATCGCCGCCCGGGTGGAAACCGCCATTCACAGAGCTTCCCAGGAGTAGTCATGGACAAGGTATGGTCCCGCGAATGCGTCACAGGCCGGCGCTTCATCATCAAGATCCAGCCGGGTGCGCGCATCGTTCCCACCCTCCTGGAATTCTGCAGCGAGCAGAACATCTCCTTCGCGTCCATGGTGTCGGCCATCGGTTCGGTGCGTGAAGTGGAGTTCCGCGACATCCAGACCGGCGCCCACCTGCCCCTGACCGAGCCCAGGACCCGCAAGCACCGCGTGGAAGGCCCCCTGGAGATGCTCGGGCTCTCCGGCAACATCGCCCCGTGCGCCGACAAGAAGCTGGGCGCCCGGTTCCACATCCTGGCCTCCAAGGCGGGCGGGGAAGTGGTGGGCGGCCAGCTGTTGGACGCCGAGGTCTTCGCCACCTGCGAAATCGTGCTGGCCGAGTACCTGGTGACGGGCATCGAGCGCTACCACTCCACCTCGAGCGGCGTGGACACCCTCTTCTTCGAAGAAAGGTAGGGGACCCATGAGACTCCGCCGTTCCCTGCTGTACGTTCCCGGCAACATGCCCGGGATGCTCCAGAACATCCCCGTCTTCGAGGCCGACGTCGTCATGGTCGACCTGGAGGACGCGGTCCCCCTCCAGGAGAAGGACGCCGCGCGCCTCCTGGCGCGGAACTTCCTGCGGTCCTACACCGACCGCAACAAGGAGATGTTCGTCCGGATCAACGGGCTCGACACGCCCTACGCCCTGGACGACCTGCGGGAGATCCTCCCCGCCCTGCCCGACGGGATCCGCCTGCCCAAGGCCGACAACCCCGAGGTGGTCGAACGGCTCGACACCCTGCTCACCGAGCACGAGGAGCAGCTGGGCCTGGAGATCGGCCACTTCAAGATCATCCCCTCCATCGAAAGCGCCGAGGGCGTGCTGAACTGCGTGCAGACCGCGGTCAGCTCCCCGCGCCTGGTGGCCCTGGCCTTCGGCGCCGAGGACTTCACCGCCTCCATGGAGATCGACCGCACCAAGACCGGGGAGGAGCTGTTCTCCGCCCGCACCCAGATCGTCTGGGCCGCCAAGGCGGCGGGCCTCCAGGTCATCGACACCATCTTCCCCGACGTGAACGACATGGAGGCCCTCCGCACGGAGACGGCCCTCATCAAGCGCCTGGGCTTCACGGGCAAGTCCCTGGTCAACCCCAGGCAGATCGAGATCATCCACGAGGTGTTCCGCCCCTCCGCCAAGGAGATCGAGCACGCCCTGGAAGTCATGGACGCCATCAAGCGCGCCCGGGAGATGGGCACCGGCGTGATCTCCCTGAAGGGCCGGATGGTGGACGCGCCCGTCGTCACCCGCGCCGCCCGCGTCCTGAAGACGGCCATCGCCTTCGGGATGATCGACTTTGACCTGACCGACGAGGTGATCCATGGCGAAAAATAGCCTCGGCCGAGAGATCCCGGCCCAGTGGAGGGGCCGCACCCTCGACCCCTACGTGGACCCCTGGAACAAGAAGCCCGAAGTGCTGAGGGCCACCCGGCCCCTGGTGCGCCGCCACCCCTCCGACTCCAAGCTCCTGCCCAGCCTGCGGGCCGCCCTGGAGAAGTGCGAGCTCAGGGACGGCATGAACATCTCCACCCACCACCACCTGCGCAACGGGGACCTGCTCCTGAACCTCCTGGTGAAGGAGATGGACGCCATGGGCCTCAAGGACATGGGCATCGCCTCCAGCTCCATCCACGACGTGCACGCCGAGATCATCCCCTACATCCGCAAGGGCGTCATCACCCGCATCGAGACCGGCGTCAACGGGCTCATCGCCCAGATGGTGAGCAAGGGCGAATTGAAGTGCGACATCATCGTGCGCAGCCACGGCGGCCGGGCCCGCTCCCTGGTCACCGGCGAGGTGGAGGTGGACGCCGCCTTCATCGCCGCCCCCTGCTGCGACGTCACCGGCAACATGAACGGCGTGCACGGGAAGTCGGCCTGCGGCTCCCTGGGCTACGCCTACACCGACGCCCGCTACGCCAAGAAGGTCGTGGCCGTCACCGACAACCTGGTGCGCTACCCCGCGGCCCCCATCAGCATCTCCCAGTCCGACGTGGACTACGTGGTCCAGATCGAGTCCCTGGGCGACCCGAGCAAGATCGTCTCCACCACCACCCGCGTCACCCGCGACCCGGCGGGGCTGCTCATCGCCAAGTACGCCTCCGAGGTCATCCACGCCTCGGGCCTGCTCAGGGACGGGTTCTCCTTCCAGACCGGCGCCGGGGGGACCTCCCTGGCCGTGGCCGACAACGTGCGCCGCCTCATGGCCGAGAACAAGGTCAAGGGCAGCTTCGGCTGCGGGGGCATCACGGGCTATTTCGTCGACATGCTCGAGGAAGGCTACTTCGAGACGCTGTTCGACGTGCAGTGCTTCGACACCCGGGCCGTGGACTCCATGCGGCGCAACCCCTGCCACCGGGAGATCTCGGCCGACCTGTACGCCAGCCCCTTCAACCGCGGCTGCGTGGCCAACATGCTGGACTGCGTGATCCTGGGCGCCACCGAGGTGGACGTGGACTTCAATGTCAACGTCAACACCGAGTCCAGCGGCTACCTGCTGCACAACACGGGCGGCCACTGCGACGTGGCCGCCGGCGCCAAGCTGGCCATCGTGGTGGCCCCCTCCATGCGCGGCCGGCTCCCGGTGGTGCGGGATTCCGTCACCACCGTCACCACCCCCGGCGAGACCGTGGACGTCATCGTCACCGAGCGCGGCATCTGCGTCTCCGCCAAGCACGCCGACCTGGTGGCCGAACTGAAGCGCCGCAACCTGCCGGTGAAGGACATCCACCAGTTCCACGAGGAGATCACCCGGGTGACCGGCAAGCCCCGGCCCGTGGAGTTCGAGGACGAGGTGGTGGCGCTCGTGGAATACCGGGACGGGTCCATCATCGACGTGATCCGGAAGGTCCATGAATAGCGTGTTCCTGGAGGCCCGCGACGCCCGGGAGCGCGAGCTCCACCGGGCCCTGGCCCAGCGGGGCGGCGCGGCCTCCATCCTGTTCGTGGGCTGCAACGTCCCCGGCCCCGCCAAGCTCCGTCCGGGCCTTTCCCGCCTGGCCCAGGGGGCCCTGGACGGGCTGGAGGTCCCGGCGGCCCATTCCGGTTTCGACGCCCTGGGCCCCTTCCACATCGCCTTCTCCGACGGGGACCCGCTCCGGATCAAGGCCGCCGCCGTCGCCCTGGAGGCCCTGACCCCCTCCGGGCGGATCCTGGACATCGACGTCTACCGCCCCGACGGAACGCAGGTGGACCGGGCCTCCCTGGGCCTGCCTCAGCGCCCCTGCCTCCTGTGCGACGAGCCCGCCCGGGAGTGCATCCGCGCCGGGCGCCACCCCCAGGCCGAACTCCTGGCCAAGGTTGACGCCCTGCTCCGCGAGCACGGCACGCCCCGGCGGCTCCCGCCCGGGACGCTGGCCGCCGCCCTCCACCAGGGCGCCCTGCGCGAGCTGGACCTCACCCCCAAGCCCGGGCTCGTGGACCGCCGGGACGCGGGCTCGCACCCCGACCTCACCTTCGAGGCCATGCGGACCTCGGCGGACCTGCTCCCCCGGTACTACGAGGACCTCCTGGAGCGCTTCGGCGAGGGCCGGTCCCTGGACGAGCTCACCCAGGCCGGCCGCGACGCGGAGGACCGCATGCTGCGCGAGATCGGCACCAACGGCCACAAGGGCTACATCTTCCTTTCCGGCCTGACCCTCCTGGCCGCCTGCCAATGCAAGGGCCGGTTCGACCAGCTCCGGCCTTCCATCCGGGATCTGGCGGCGCGGTTCTTCGCAACCTGCCCGCCCCAGGGCACCCACGGCGCGGACCTCCGGGCCCGCCAGGGCCTGGGCGGCATCCAGGCCGAAGCCCTCGAGGGCCTGCCTGCGGTGTTCGAGCACGGCTGGCCCGCCTACCGCAGGGCCCTGGAGGCCGGCCTCGAGCCCCGCCTCGCCGGTTTCCACCTCATGGCCGCCCTCATGGTGGCGGTGGAGGACACCACCGCCGTGCGCCGCTGCGGCCCCGGAGGCCTGCAGCGCCTGCGCCAGGACGGCCAGGACCTCCAGGCGCTCCTGGACATGGGCCGGGACCCCGAACCCTTCCTCGCGGCCTTGAACGAGGACTACCGGCGCATGAACCTCACCATGGGAGGCGTGGCCGACTGCATGGCCCTCACCTGGGCCCTGCACGCCGCATCCGCCTGAACGGACCTCCGTCCCCCGGGCGACGCCCCATTTCCACCCGCAGCGACGCCCACGGGCGTCTACAATGCCCACGATCCGGAAGGCCGTCCCCGTCCGTATCCGCGTGATCAACGCGCTGGAAACCAGAATCGGTGAGCAAGGAATTCCCATGGAACTGCGGGTGCTGGACTGGGTCGTCATCGCCGCCTATTTCATCTTCAACCTGGCCATCGGACTGTACTACCGGCGTCGCGCCACGGGTTCCACGGACGCGTATTTCGCCGGCGACCGGAAGGTGGGCTGGTTCCTGGCGGGCACCAGCATGGTGGCCACCACGTTCGCCGCCGACACGCCCCTGGCCGTCACCGGCCTGGTCGCCAAGCACGGCATCGCCGGCAACTGGCTCTGGTGGAACCTGCTGCTCAGCGGCATGCTCACGGTCTTCTTCTTCGCGAGGCTCTGGCGCCGCGCGGGGGTGCTCACGGACGTGGAGTTCGCCGAGATCCGCTACGCGGGACGGCCCGCGGCCTTCCTGCGGGGATTCCGGGCGGTCTACCTGGGGCTGCCCATCAACTGCATCATCCTCGGCTGGGTCAACCTGGCCATGGTCAAGATCCTGATGGTGATCTTCCCCGCCCTGGACAAGCTCCACGCCCTGGGCCTGGTGTTCTGCATCATCCTCCTGACGGCGGGCATCAGCACGCTGTCGGGCCTCTGGGGCGTGCTTGTGACCGACCTGTTCCAGTTCGTGTTGAAGATGGGCATGGTCATCGTGCTGGCGTACGACTCGGTCAAGGCCGCGGGAGGCATGGGCGGGATGGTGGCGAGGCTCAGGGCCATGGACGCGGCGAGGGATGGCGGCAGCATCCTGGACTTCGTCCCCGCCATGGACAGCGCCTGGATGCCGCTGCTCACCGTCTTCGTCTACATCGCCGTCACCTGGTGGGCGACCTGGTACCCCGGATCCGAACCCGGCGGGGGCGGCTACGTGGCCCAGCGGATATTCTGCGCCAAGGACGAGCGGAACTCCCTCCTGGCGACCCTCTGGTTCGCCATCGCCCACTACGCCATCCGGCCCTGGCCCTGGATCCTCACCGCCCTGGCGAGCCTCGTGCTCTACCCCACGCTGGCGGACAAGGAATCCGGCTACATCAAGCTCCTGATGGATCCCAGCGTCTTCCCGCCCGCGCTCCGGGGCGTGATGATCGCCGCCTTCGCGGCGGCCTACATGAGCACCGTGGCCACCCAGCTCAACTGGGGCGCCTCGTACCTGGTGAGCGACGTGTACCGGCGGTTCCTGAATCCGGGCAGGGAGGACAGGCACTACGTCCGGGCCGGCCAGGCCGCGACCCTGCTCCTCATGGTGGCCAGCTGCGTGGTGACCTGGTTCCAGACCGACATCGAGGGGGCCTGGAAGCTCCTCATGGCCATCGGCGCGGGCACCGGCAGCGTGCTCATCCTCCGCTGGTTCTGGTGGCGCATCAACGCCTGGAGCGAGATCACGGCCATGGCGGCCAGCTTCCTGTCCAGCATGGCGCTCCAGCACGTCTTCAGGTTCGACGCGGGCGACCCGCGGGAGCTGGCCATCCAGATCCTCATCTCGGTGGGGGTGTCCACGGCGGCGTGGCTGGGGGTGACCCTCCTCACCGGCCCCGAGCCGGACGCCGTGCTCCGCGCCTTCTACCGCAGGGTCCGCCCCAGCGCGCTGATGTGGGGACCCGTGGCCCGCGCCTGCGCCGACGTCGTGCCCCGGAACGACCTGGCCACCGCCTTCCTGGACTGGCTCGCGGGCTGCGTCATGGTCTACATGGCCCTGTTCGGGGTGGGGAAGTGCCTGTTCGGAGCCTGGGGGCCGGGCCTGGGCTTCCTCGGCGTCGCGGCCGTGTGCGGAGGCTTCCTCCACTGGCACCTCCGGCTTCAGGAGGGGTCCTAGTCGGCCTTTTTCTTCAAGTGCCCCTCGAACTGTGCGGCGAGTTCGGCCAGCCCCAACAGCCGGGCCACGCTCAGCGGAGTGTCTCCCTGTCTATTGGCCAGCAGGGGATCCGCGCCTGCGTCAAGCAGGGCCTGGACGATGGCGGGCCCGCCGGAAGAGAAGCCAGGAATGGACTTCCAGGCCAAGGCCGCACTCAGGAGGGGGGTCGTTCCGATCTCGTCCTCGTCGTTCACCCGCGCACCCGCACTCAGGGCCTCCTGGACAAGGGGGAGCGAACCGGTCGTGGCGCAATAGGCCAGGATGGAGAGTCTGCCCTCGATCCGCGTGGATGGGTCGAGGCCGTGCCGGAGCCAGAAGCGGACCCAGAAGACCATTTCCGGGCCACCCACGGACAGCTCGCCATTCCGGAAAAGGGCCGCCTTCCGCTCCTGCGGCATGGCGCGGACGAAGGGGACGGGGTACCAGGGGGGCCCCAGGCCTTCCGCCCCGGCGTTGTGCAGGACACCGGCCAGGGCGAGGTAGGCATCCGAGTCGATGGGGATGGCCTTCTCCACCAGGAGGTGCATCGCGGGCAACAGGGTCCCGGAACGGGAAACCACGATGGACTGGATGGCATTCAAGGCCATTTCCGGAGAATCCAGTTCCGTGGCGAAGAGGCCCCACAGGTCCCGGTACGGTTCCAGCCCCACGAACGCGTGATGCCACGCGCCCAGCAGAGGGGCGTCGGAAGGGATCTCCATGGGCCGGAGCCTGGAGAAGCGGCCCTCGTTCTCCAGGGAACGGATGGCGAAATGACCCGGCTTGAAGGCCCATTCGAAGACCTGTTCCCGGTTGATGGAAAAGGTGAAGGTCCCGAACTCCGATTCGGTCTCCCCTCCCTTGGCGGCAACGCAGGCGAAGAACCGGCCCGGTGCCGACACCAGTTGGCAAAGGCGATCGAGCTTGCCGGTGGCCTGGGAGAGGGCCCGGCCCTCCTCCCAGGGGGCGTTGAGGATGGGATCGGGGAGCAGGTGGGCGATGAGGTTCAGCATGTTCCGGAGGCCCGTGCCCTTGAGGTTGTGGCTTCCGTTGCCATAGACGATGGGCAGGGGGTCCCCGGGGCGGTTGAGCCCGGAGACGAGTTCGCTCCATGCGTCCCGGGCCGCCTGGGTGGTCTGGCCGGAGACCTGGGGGAAAGCCCGGTAGAACGCATGGAGCGCCGCCAGTTTTTCGGTGGGGGGAGCCGGGAACCGGTGAAGGAAGGCGGTGAAGAGGTCTTCGGAAAAACGTCCATCCCGGGTCAAGGCGATGTTGAAGAAATTGCGCAGGGAGGTTTCCCCGCAGTCCGGGTAGAGGGCACCGCCGTGGCGGGCCATGCCGTAGTTGACCAGGGCGGGAATGATTCCCTTGGTGCGCTGGGATTCCAGGAACACGGCGATCTCGTCCGGAGGCACCGGCCCACATCCACCTGCCCGGTGCACCTCCATGCGTTCCAGGACGCCAGGCACCACAGCGTCGGACCAGGCCGGGTCGAACGGCGGAAGGGGCCCTCCCTGGGGCGGCCCGAGGAGCAGGTCCGGACTGAAGGCACGGTACAGTTCATCCACATGGTCCGCCACCGTCCAGGCATAGCCCAGGAGGGCCATCTCCACCACCCGTGGAGGGTAGGCGCGCCCGCCGTCGGCCACTTCCTCGCGAACGCCCCGGGCGAGCATCGTGGCGAAGGCGCCCAGGATCCGGTTGTGCCCCGATTCCTGATCGCCAGTGGCGCCCCCCAGGATCCGGACCACGTCGGCGCGCAGTTCCCGCTCCGCCTCTTCGGGCGAGGTCGTGGCCCTGGAGGAGGAGGCGCCGCGCGTGTCCTCCATGGAACCCTTTCGGAACGTGATCGCGTCCAGGAGGGCCAGGATCCTGGGCAACCCCTGCTCGCGGTCCCTGGACAGCGCTCCGATGGGGTCCTTCGTGCGCTGGTTGGGCACGAAATTCGCGCCGTCCGGGGACGGGAAAAGGTACTGGATCACCCCGGCCACCGCATCCTGGGGGTGGTCGTTGGCCCCACGGAGGCCGGGGTGCCTGGGAAGGTCCGCCCGGGGCGCCGGGCCGTAGGCCCCATAAAGGCGCAGGTTCCGGAGCAGGCCCGACTTGAGGGAGACCATGCCCCAGAGGGGGGAGAGTTCCCGGTGGGCGGGATCCGTCTGGCCGTAGATGCCCACCGCCTGCTCCACGGGGATCTCGGCCGACACGGCCAGGCCCAGGGTGAAGGGAAGGATGGGCAGGATGCGGAGGATGCGCATGGGGCTCTTTTCGATAAATTACCCATAATGCGTGCCCAGGATCACCAGAAGGTTCCCTGGAAATCCGAGGCGCCGGTCGGGACGCGCCGGACCCTGCTAGGAGGCTGTCCAAGTATTCCTCGGCCCCGCGATGATGGCACCGGCCATGGCAAGACAAGGCACGCGAGGAGAGCGATTCGGGTAATCGTTCGACGAGCGTAACGCGGGATTGCCGTGGCCGCTGCCATCACCCGTAGGGCGGCGCCTGGAAGCCCGCTTCTCGTGTGCAAGCCCCTTGAAAATATGACCTATATTTCCTGCGGGTCTTGCGCTCGATAATCGGGCTTCCAGGCGCCGTCGCGGGGCCGAGTAATACTTGGACAGCCTCCTACGCGATGGAAACCTTCACCCCGGCCTCCCGGAGGTTCGCGAGTTCGGCCGCATCCGCGCTGGCGTCCGTGATGAGTTCGCTGATCTGCGTCACCGGGCAGATCCTGGCGAACGCCATGCGGCCCACCTTCGAGCCGTCGGCGACCACCACGGTGCGCCGGGCGTGGTCGATGAGGGCGCGGTTGGTGTGGGCCTCCACGTCGTGGTGGGTGGTGAGGCCGCCCTGCACGCTGATGCCGTCGACCCCCACGATGGCCAGGTCCAGGTGGATGCCGTCGAGGCTGGCTTCCGCCAGGGGGCCCACCAGTTCGTAGGATTCGCTCCGGGCCGTGCCCCCCGTGACGATGAGCTTGATGTTGGGGCGCAGGGCCAGGTCCGAGGCGATGTTCAGGGCGTTGGTGACGATGATCAGGCCCGAGCGCATGGCCAGGGCCCGGGCCACCTCCGTGGTGGTGGTCCCGCCGGTGAGGCCGATGGAGACCGTGCTTTCACCGAGCGCCTCCAGGGCCGCGGCCGCGATGCGGCGCTTCTCGTCCTTGTGGCGCCCGCCGCGGTACCTCAGGGGCAATTCGTACACGAGGCTGTTGGCCACCGCACCCCCGTGGGTGCGGGAAAGGAGATGCTGGTCCTCGAGCATTTCCAGATCCCGCCGCACCGAGGCGGTGGAAACGCCCAGTTCCTGGGCGAGATCCGTCACCCCCAGCGTACCTTGTTTTGAAAGCCGATCGAGGATCAGGCCCAGACGTTCTTCCTGTCGCATTCTTCAAAAATACCATCAAAAAGGAAATCCTGTCTGTTGCTTCTTGTTTACTTCTGCTTAAAATCAATCACGAACAATCAACATTGCTGTAACATTGCGATGCAAACCCCACTTCCCGCGGAGGGCCCGCCATGCTGTCCAACCACCTCGTCCCCAGGGCCCTCGCCGCGTTGGCGTGCGGGGCCGTCCTGCCCCTCCTGGCCGCGGATCCCGCGCCGACCTTCGATTTCAAGGTGCGCACGGGCCTCACGGCCGGCGACATCCGGCGGGACCACGACGACAACAAGGCCCTGGGCTTCGCCGTGGCCGGGCGCTTCCCCCTGGGCCCCTCCCGCGCCTTCACCGTCGAGCTCGGGTTCGACGTCATGCCCGGCCAGGCCCACGACGTCATGCCCACCTCCGGCACCGTGCACTACAGGCCCGAGGCGCCGGTCACGACCTACGGCGGCGAACCCCTCTACCTGAGCCCCTCCAATTCCATCGATTTCCGCAAGGAGCGCAGCCAGGGCTTCAGCCTCCGGGGCTCCTACACGGACAAGCTCGGATCCGGCTCCCTGTACTGGTTCGCCGGCGCCAGCCTCGACCTGTACAAGGTCACCGCGGAGCTGAGCGGCACGCTCATCCCCGTCTACGGCACGGACCCGGCCACGCCGGTTCCCGGCTACGTGCCCCTGGACCCCTCGGATCCCGGCGGCGACGTGAAGGACTACTACGAGGGCTGGGCCATGAGCCGGGAGAAGACCCGGCTGGCCGTGGGCGCCCACGCGGGCCTCGGCGTGGCCCTCACCCAGGACTTCAAGCTCGAGCTGACCGTCCGGAACATCGGCATGAACCACTTCGAATACAAGCCCTTCACCTACACCGGCAAGGCCCCTGTCCTCGAGGAAAGCACCCGCCGCGGGTTCGTATTCGAGCTGGCCCTGGCCTTCCGCATCTGACGTCCAGGACCGCGAAAAGGAGATTCATCCATGCTGCATCGAAGAATGTTCACGCCCATCGCGATGATCCTGGCCGCGAGCCAGCTGTTCGGCCAGGAGACCACCGGCGTGGCCTCGGGCCAGATCCTCACCCGGGCCGGGAAACCCATCCCGGGCGCCGTGGTGCGCCTGGCCTCGCCGACCCTCCTGGGAGAGCGCTCCGTCGCCTCCAACGACAGCGGCCAGTACCGCGTGGGCCTCCTGCCCAACGGCCGGTACACCATCACGGTCTCCGCCCCCGGCTACCTCACCATCAAGGGCCAGTTCCAGATCGTGCCGGGCCAGACGGCGCGCCAGGACGTCATCCTCACCCCCGCGGTGGAGCAGGGGGCCACGGTGGAAGTGGTGGACCAGGCCGCCCAGGTGGACAAGACCACCACGGTCACCTCCTCCACCTTCTCCATGGACAACCTCAACGAGCTCGCCGACTTCAAGATGGACGCCATCATCCAGCTGTCCCCGGGCATCACCGGCACCCTGGACCCCAACGTCGGCGGCTACGCCGACGACGCCCTCTCCATCCGCGGCGGAATCCTGCACAGCACCAAGGTGATCCAGAACGGCCTGAACATCACGGAAGAGGGCGGAGGCTACCTCAACGAGGTGACCACCCTCATGGACATGGTCGAGAGCATGTCGGTCATCCAGTCCCCCCTCAACGCCCGGTACGGCAACACCGATGGCGGCCTCGTCTCCATCGTCACCACCCGCGGCAGCAACACCTTCACCGGCACCGCCCGGGTGAAGTACCGCAAGAACATCTGGCAGGACAACAGCACGTCCTACGCCCGCCGGGACGGAACCCCCGGGGACCCCGCGTGGCCCAACGACGACTACTCCAACCGCACCTACGAGCTCTCCCTGCGCGGACCCATCTGGAAGGACCACATCACCTTCGCCTACGGCACGCAGCAGACCCCCAACCACTCCTACACCGCGCAGGTGGGCAACACCGTCCTCAACGGGCTGCCCAGCCAGTCCACCTACACCTTCGTGCCCGGCGCGGGGGTGGTGCCCGCCAACACCTACGGCCTGGGCGCCCTGGACACGGTGGCGGACGTCTCCAAGTTCCACCAGTTCGTCGTCTTCGCCCAGATCAACGACAACCACAGCCTGGAGTGGAACTACACCCAGAACGACAGCCAGGCCTACTGGGGCATCCCGCGCTTCGGCCGCATCGATTCCGTGGGCTCGTCCACGGACGACTACAAGCATCACCTGTGGAACCTCGGCTACAAGGGGATCCTGGGCGACGCCGGCGTCCTGGAGGCCCGCGTGGGCCACACCTACCGTTCCTGGCCCCATCCCTACAGCCCGGGCCAGCCGGCCATCTGGACCACCTTCATCCCCGGCGCCCACAACGCCGACGGCTCGAACCCCGTCACCAGCCTCCTGGACGGGTACGCCTCCGGGGGAACCGCCTACAACATCAACGGCTACAACGCGGACCGGGGCGACACCATCCTGAACGACTCCATCCTCGTGAACTGG
Source organism: Mesoterricola sp. MK458 (assembly GCF_055384935.1). Lineage (NCBI taxonomy): Bacteria > Pseudomonadati > Acidobacteriota > Holophagae > Holophagales > Holophagaceae > Mesoterricola > Mesoterricola sp. MK458. Next base: position 4,492,978 of record NZ_AP045075.1, on the reverse strand, counting down.
TCCCGGGAGTTCACCCACAACGGCTCCACCCACCTGGTGGACATGGGCGTGGACATCGAGAAGTTCAAGTGGGGCATCCAGGTGGGCGCCGCCAAGGACCAGTACGTAGTGCCCGGCCAGAACCCCGTCACCGGGGAGTTCCTGGTCTACAACACCGCCACGGCCACCCTCCACGACCTGGACCCCACCTACGACAACACCCCGGTCCTCAACGACGGCCTCGTGAATCCGGGCCTGGGCGCCCCGGGATCGGACAACCACTGGCCCGGCGGCCTGGGCCTCGTGCCCCTGTGGGTGAGCCGCACCGGATCCGAGGGCGGCGACATGCGCAAGCAGACCACCTCCATCTACCTCAACGACCTCTGGACGATCAACAGCCACCACAGCATCATGCTCGGCGTGCGCCACGACGCCTTCAAGGTCAGCGACGAGACCAGCACCTTCGTCTCCTACGGGCGATTCAACCCGCGGTTCGAATACAAGTGGGACGTGTACGGCGACCAGACCCGGCTGTTCAACCTGTCCTACGGCGAGTTCCAGTCCAGTTCGCCCGGGTCGCTCTTCCTGCCCGCGGCCCGCGGCCGGTATGGTAATCAGACCGTCTCCTACTGGAGCCAGGGGTCCAGCACCCCCTACTACGTGAGCCAGGCCCAGCTCCAGGACCCGGCGAACTACACCGCCTACACCCGCACCTACGCGGGCGACACCTTCGTCATCGACCCCAACTGGAAGAACCCCGTCTCCCACGAATTCACCCTGGGCTTCCGCCGCGCCTACGCCTCGGGCGGCTTCTGGCGGGCCACGGCCATCTACAAGTACTGGTCGAACCTCTTCGACTTCTTCCCGGGCGAGGTCTACACCGACGAATCCGGCTCCCCGAACTTCAAGCGGATCCTGCGGAACGACCCGGACTCCAGGCGGACCTACAAGAGCCTGGAGCTGGAATGGATGATGCCGTTGAGCCACCGGCTGTCCATCTACGGCAACTACACCTTTGCCCGCATGATGGCCAACACCCGGTACACCATCGACAATCCCGACCGCACCACGAGCCAGCTGGCGAACTTCCGGGACTACTACGACACGTTGTACTCGCGCGACCAGTACAACCCCATGACCCTCCGGACCCCCGAACACATCTTCAATCTTTATCTCGCCTACAACCTGAGCCAGGGGAAGGTCAAATCCAACGTGACCCTGCAGGCCTCGTACACCAGCGGCAGGCCCGAAGGCCGGTGGTCCACGGCCAACATCCCCGCGCCCACCCTGCCCGGCTACAACGACGCCAACGTCCAGAACACCGGCGGCCTCCCCAATTCCATCTCCCTCACGGCGGACGGAAGCCGCATGACCAACATGGACGTCACCACCCTCAGCCTGAAATACAACATGGAGATCACGGTGTGGGGGTCGGTGAAGGGCTTCTTCGACGTGACCTTCGCCAATGTCTTCAACGCCAAGCGCAGGGGCGCCTATTCCCTCGAGGGAACCGGACTCACCGACACGGTCGGACAGCCCCCGCAGCACACCGGCAGCGGGTGGCGCGCCGCGGATGACCTCTCGACCGTCGGCACCGGAAGGGTCGCCGGCAGGTCCATCACCTTCGACACCGGCATCCGGTTCTGAGCGGAGACGACCATGACTTCCACCCGAATGCTCCTTTCCTGCGCCCTCGTCCTGGCCCTGGCCGCCCCCGGAAGGGCCGGCGACAGCCGGTTCCAGGCTTCCGGCGGCCTCGTCGTCAACCAGGGCAACACGGTCGACCTCACCGGCAAGACCACCGGCGGCTACACCGTCGAACTGGGGGCCCTCTTCAGCCCCAAGGGCTTCGGCCCCGACATCCTGGTGTACGCCGGCTACGCGCACATGCCCGCCGGCACCGGGACCGATGAGCGGCCCACCTTCGAACTGAACGGCACCCGCGTGGGCGCGGACCTGGTCTTCCGTCCCTGGGACGGCGTCCCCCTCAGCCTTCGCACCGGCCCATCCGTCCACGTGTGGAAGGGCACCCAGCGGGGCGGCGATCCGAGCCTCTACCCGGCCGACAACCACCTGAAGGCCGGCTGGCGCCTGGGCATGGGCTACGACTTCACCAAGGACTGGTCCGCCACCCTCCTCTACACCTTCACCGAATGGCGGTCCAATTCCGACATCGACCTTTCCGCCACCAATCCGAGCCGCCCCGCGTACTTCAGCCTCATGGCCACCTACCGGTTCTGATCCAATCATTCTTGGGAGCCTTTTGGCATGACCGCTGTTTTCTCCGAATTCGACACGACGGCACGGGCAACGCTGGGCGCCGTCCACACCATTCCCGAAATCCTCGGGCAGCCCGCCCTCTGGCGCGGGATCTGGACGGGCCTGAGGGCGGAGCGGCCCGCCCTGCTTTCCTTCCTGGCCCCGTCCGCCCTGGGCCCCCACCGGGAGATCGTGCTCACCGGGGCGGGATCCTCCGCCTACATCGGCGAGCTGCTCCAGGGACGCTATGCCCTCCGCACCGGGCGCACCGTGCGGGCCGTGCCCACCACCGACATCGTCACCAATCCCGAGGAGGCCTTCCCCCGGGACGTGCCCACCCTCCTGGTCTCCTTCGCCCGTTCCGGCAACAGCCCCGAGAGCGTGGCCGCCGTGGATTGCGCGGACGCGCGCCTGGGGGACGTGAAGCACCTCATCATCACCTGCAACCCCAAGGGGGAGCTGGCCACGCACCCCACCCCCAACCCCCGCGCGGTCTTCGTCCTCCCCCCGGAATCCGACGACCAGGGCCTGGCCATGACCGGGAGCTTCACCGGCATGGCCCTGGCCGGACTGCTGCTGGCGGACCTGGAGTGCCTGGATGCCGCCGAAGTGCGGGTGGAACGCCTCGCCGCGGCCGCGGAGGGCATCCTGGCCACCCAGGGGGACCGGTTCCGGGAGCTGGCGGCTCTGCCCTTCACCCGGGCCATCTTCCTGGGCGCAGGCGCCCTGAAGGCCGCCGCCCGGGAGAGCCACCTCAAGCTGCAGGAACTCAGCAACGGCGCCGTGATCTGCGCGTACGACTCCTTCCTGGGATTCCGCCACGGCCCCAAGGCCGCCATCAACGATTCGACGCTCCTGGTGTTCCTCTTTTCGGGGCGGGCCGGGCACCGGGCCTATGAGGAGGACCTGGTGGACGAGATCCGGAGCGGCGTCCAGGGCCTGTTCCACCTGGGCGTGGGCGAGGGCCTCCGCTCCCATTCCCCCCTGGAGGCCACCATCCCCCTTCCCGGCCCCATGGACGACGAGGAGCGGGCCATCTGCGCGGTCCTGGCGGCCCAGATCCTGGGGGTCCACAAGGCCATCGCCCTGGGCCTGCGCCCGGACACCCCGTCCCCGGCCGGGACCATCTCCCGGGTCGTGCGGGGCGTGACGATCTACCCCACCGTCGAAAGGAATCCGCGATGACCCGTCCGTCGGATGTGCTTGTGGTCGGCGAGCTGAACGTGGACCTGATCCTCAACGGCCTGGCGCGCATGCCGGAAATCGGGAAGGAGGTCCTGGCCGAGGCCATGACCCTCACCCTGGGCAGCTCCTCGGCCATCTTCGGCAGCAACCTCAGCACCCTGGGCGTCCGGGTGGCCTTCCTGGGCAAGGTGGGCGAGGACCTGTTCGGGGACCTCGCCGTGGAGCGGCTGCGCGCCAAGAACGTGGACACCGCCATGATCCTGCGCACCCCGGCCCACGCCACCGGCGCCACCATCGTCCTCAACCGGGGCGAGGACCGGGCCATGGCCACCTACATGGGAGCCATGGCCCACCTGACCCTGGCGGACGTGACCCCGGAGCGCCTGGCCACCGCCGGGCACCTCCACTTCGCCTCGGCCTTCCTCCAGCCCGGGATGTTCCGGGACGTCGCCGCCCTGTTCCGCCGGGCCAAGGCCTGCGGGCTCACCACCTCCTTCGACCCCCAGTGGGACCCGGCGGAGGCCTGGGACCTGGACCTGCCCGCCATCCTCCCCGCGGTGGACGTCTTCCTGCCCAACGAACAGGAGATCCGCCACCTCACCCGGAAGGCCACCGTCGCCGAAGCCCTGGAGGCCCTGCGGCCCCATGCCCACACCATCGTGGTGAAGCAGGGCTGCGCGGGCGCCACGGCCGCCCGGGGCGCGGAAACCTTCTTCCAGCCCGCCTTCCTCAACGACCGCGTGGTGGACGCCATCGGCGCGGGGGACAGCTTCGACGCCGGGTTCATCTCCCGCTTCATCGCGGGCGACCCCGTGGAAGCGTGCCTTCGCTTCGGCTGCCTCATGGGCGCCGTGAACACCACCGCCGCCGGAGGCACCGGCGCCTTCCAGGACCGGGCCGCGGTCATGGCCATCGCCAGGGAGCGCTTCAATGCCTAGCCTGAAAGAGAAACTCCTGGAGATGCGGGACCGCAAGGCCGCCCTCCTCGCCGCCAACTACTACAACGCCGAGACCCTCCGCGGGGTGCTGGAGGCCGCCGCCGACCTGGGCCAGCCCATCATCCTCCAGATGACCCGCGGCTCCATCGACTACCTGGGCCTGCCCGTGGCGCTGGCCATGGGCCGGGCGGGGCTCCGCCAGTACGGGGTGGAGGGCTGGATCCACCTGGACCATGCCCTCAGCCTGGACCTGGTGGCGGACTGCCTCGAGGCCGGCTTCGATTCGGTGATGATCGACGCCAGCGAGCAGGACCTGGACCGGAACATCGCCGACACCCGCAGGGCCGTGGCCATGGCCAAAGCCACCGGGGCCAACGTGGAGGCCGAACTGGGCTTCGTGGCCAAGCTGGGCCAGGAGGCCGACCCCGCCGGCCTCACCGACCCCGCCCAGGCCGCGCGGTTCGTGGAGGCCACCGGGGTGGACGCCCTCGCGGTCTCCATCGGCACCGCCCACGGCTTCTACAAGGCCGAGCCCCGCCTGGACCTGGCGCGCCTGGAGGCGATCCGGGCGCTCACGGACGTGCCCCTCGTGCTCCACGGCGGCTCCGGCGTGGGCGAAGCGTCCATCCGGGACGTGGTGGCCCGGGGCATCTGCAAGGTCAACGTGGCCACCGAGACCAAGGACGCCTTCGTGAGGGGCATCAAGCGCGAGCTGCTGGCCTCCAGCGGCATCGACATCCGCACCATCTTCCCCCCCGCCATCCGCGACGTGAAGGAGCTCATTTCCCAGAAGCTGCGCATGCTCATGACGGACGGCGGCCATGCCTGACCTCCTGCGCCTCCGGGACGACCGCCGCGAAGGGCGCGTGCGCGGCGTGTACGCGGTGTGCTCGGCCCATCCCATGGTCCTGCGCGCGGCCCTGGACCAGGGCGCCGCGGACGGGACGCCCGTGCTCATCGAGGCCACCTGCAACCAGGTGGACCAGTTCGGGGGCTACACCGGCATGACCCCCGCCGCCTTCGCCGCCTTCGTGCGGGACCTGGCCCTGGAAACCGGGTTCGATCCCGGGCAGGTCATCCTGGGCGGCGACCACCTGGGGCCCAACCCCTGGCGCGCCGAGGCCGCGGAACCCGCCATGGCCAAGGCCGGCGACCTGGTGGAAGCCTACGTGGCCGCCGGGTTCCACAAGATCCACCTGGACGCCAGCATGGCCTGCGCGGACGACCCCGCGGACCTGCCCGGCGAGGTCGTGGCCCGGCGCGCCGCGGCGCTCTGCCTCCGGGCCGAGGCGGCCTTCGCCCGGCGCGGCTCGGGCCCCGCGCCGGTGTACGTCATCGGCACCGAGGTGCCTCCCCCGGGCGGCGCCCAGGACGGCGAACCCGGGGTGCGCCCCACCGCCGCCCGGGACGTGGCCGGGACCCTGGACATCACCCGGGCCGCCTTCGCCGGCCTCGGCCTGGCCTCCGCCTGGGACCGGGTCATCGCCCTGGTGGTCCAGCCCGGCGTGGAGTTCAGCCAGGCCGAGATCCACGCCTACCGCCGGGACGCCGCGGCGCCCCTGGTGGAGGCCATCGCCTCCCGGGCGCCCTGGATGTACGAGGCCCACTCCACCGACTACCAGACCCCCGAGGCCCTGCGCCAGCTGGTGGAGGACCGCTTCGCGATCCTGAAGGTGGGCCCCTGGCTCACCTACGCCTTCCGGGAGGCGCTCTTCTCCCTGGAGGCCATCGCCCTGGAGCTCCACGGCCTGGACCCCGCCCGGGAGCGGCCGCGCCTGGCGGAGGTGCTGGAGGCCGTCATGCTCCGCAATCCCATCCACTGGAAGAACCACTACCACGGCAAGGAGTGCGAGCTGGCCTTCGCCCGCCGGTTCAGCCTCAGCGACCGGTCCCGCTACTACTGGACCGATCCCGACGTGGTGGCGGAGGTGGAACGCCTCTTCCGGCTCACCGAGGGCCCCCTGCCCCTGGGCCTGCTCAGCCAGTACCGCCCCCTGGCCTACGAGGCCGTGCGGGAAGGGTCCCTGCCGCCTTCGGGCAGGGCCGTGGCCATCCATGCCGTGCGCCGGGTGCTGGGGCATTACGCCGCCGCCTGCCGCGCCGAATCCCAAGGATCCCCATGCTGAAGCAGCCCTGGTTCCTGTTCACCGTCATCACGGTCCTCGCCTGGGGCCTCTGGGGGGCCCTCATCGACGCGCCCGCCGCCGCGGGCTTTCCCGCGACCCTCGGCTACATCGTCTGGGCCTTCACGATGATCCCCCCCTGCCTGGTGGCCCTGGCCCGGGTGGGCTGGAAGATCGAGACGGACCGGAGGTCGGTGCTCTTCGGGTGCCTCGCGGGCTTCCTGGGCGCCGGCGGACAGCTGGTGCTGTTCCTGGTGCTGCGCATCGCCCCCGCGTACCTGGTGTTCCCCTTCATCGCCCTGTCGCCCCTGGTCACCATCCTTCTGGCCCTGGCGGTGTCCCGGGAGCGCGCCTCGGCCCGGGGCTGGATCGGCATCGCCCTGGCCCTGGTGGCCGGCATCCTGCTGGCCTACACCCCCCCCGGCGCCGGCGCCGCCCGCGGCCTCCTCTGGGTGGGCCCCGCCCTGGTGGTGTTCCTGGCCTGGGGCCTGCAGGGCTTCGTCATCTCCCACGGCAACAAGTCCATGCGCGCCGAGAGCATCTTCTTCTACATGACCCTCACGGGCCTGCTCCTGATCCCCGTGGCCTGGCGCATCACCGACTTCAGCCACCCCATCAACTGGGGCCTGCGCGGTCCCTGGATGGCCGCCGCCATCCAGGTGCTCAACGCCGTGGGCGCCCTGCTCCTGGTGTACGCCTTCCGCTACGGCCGGGCCATCATCGTCTCCCCCCTCGTCAACGCCGGAGGCCCGGTGGTGACCATCATCCTTTCCCTGGCCCTGTTCCGCACCCTGCCCCTGGCCCCCCATGCCCTGGGCATGGTCGCGGCCGTCCTGGCCACCCTGCTCATGGGCATGGAGGACGAGGGCGACAAGGCCGAGGCCTGATTCCGGAGGTCCCCATGCGCATCCCGGCCATCGGCCGAACCCTGCTCGCCCTGGCCTGCGCCGCCGCCTGGGCCGCGCCCCTCAAGCTGGCCTCCCCCCGGGCGGAATTCCAGGTGCTGGCCTCGGGCCGCGTCCTGGCCAAGCGTCTCCAGGAGGGCCACCGCCTGACCCTGGACCTGGCCGGCGCCCGGGACGGGGCCCCGGTGCTGGACCTGCGCCGGGCCAAGGTGGCCCCGCACCGCGCCGAGGTGCCCTTCCTGGGCCGCGGCCCCCTGGTGCGGACCCTGATCCTGGAAACCCGGCCCGGGACCCCCGAAGCCCTCTTTGCCTCCATCCGCGTCACCAACCCCCGCACCCGGCCCCTGCCCCTGGAGGAGGTGCGGGTGCTCAGCGCGCGCCTCGCGCCGGGGCGCCTCACCGTGTTCCAGGGAGCCAGCGTGGGCTGGGGCGAGGACGAAGTGTCCGAGCCCAGGCCCGGCACCCATCCCAACCGCATGGGCGCCATGAACGCCGACGGCCTGGGCGGGGGCATCCCCGTCACCGCCTTCTGGAACGCCGCCACCTGCGCGTCCCTGGGCGTCCTGTCCACCGCGGCCTGCGCCCTGCCCGTCGCGGTCGACCGCGACGGCGCCGTGGAGGCCTCCCTGACCTTCCCCCCGCGGACCCTGGGCCCCCGGGAGACCTGGACCTCGCCCTGGGGCTACCTGTCGGTGCACGCCGGGGACTTCTACGACCCCCTGCGGCTCTGGTCCACGCTCATGGGCGCCCAGGGCTGGCGCCCCGCCGCGCCGCCCCCTTCGGCCTTCGAGGCCACCTGGTGCAGCTGGGGCTACGGCTTCGACGTCACCCCCGCGCAGATGCTGGGGGCGCTGCCCAAGCTCAAGGACCTGGGCCTGGCCTGGGCCACCCTCGACGACCGCTGGTTCGATGCGTACGGCGACTGGAACCCCCGGCCCGACACCTTCCCCGGCACGTCCATGAAGGACATGGTGGACCGGTTCCACCAGGCCGGCGTGAAGGTGCAGCTCTGGTGGCTCCCCATCGGCGCCGAGATCGCCAACGGCAAGGGCGAGTCCCACCGCTACCGGCAGTCCGCCGTGGTGCGCGACCACCCCGAATGGCTGGTGCTGGACCCCTCGGGCCGGCCCGCCACCATGGTCCGGTCCCTGGCCGTCCTGGATCCGTCCCTGCCCGAGGTGCGGGCCTACTTCCGGGACATGGCCGTGCGGTTCATCCGGGACTTCGGCTTCGACGGCTTCAAGATGGACAACATCTTCGCCATCCCCCCCTGCCACAACCCCCTGCACCACCACGCCTCCCCCGACGAATCCACCCGGGCCGCGGCGGAGGTCTACCGCGAGATCCTGGCGGCCACCCACGCCCTGAAGCCGGAGGCCGTCATCCAGATCTGCCCCTGCGGCACCCTGCCCTCCGCGGACTGGCTGCCCTGGATGGACCAGGGCGTCACCGCCGACCCCGTGGGCGCCGTGCAGGTGCGCCGCCGCATCAAGATCCTCAAGGCCCTCCTGGGCCCCGCCTCCGCCGTGTCCGGCGACCACGTGGAACTCAGCGCCATGACCCGGGAGGGCCACCCCGACTGGTTCGAGACCGGCGAGGACTTCGCGTCCACCCTGGGCGCCGGCGGCGTGGTGAGCACCAAATTCACGTGGCCCCCCACGGGCGTCGTGCCCCCCTCCGGCCCCGTGGACCTCACCCCCGAGCGGGAGGCGGTGTGGCGGAAATGGCTCGGCCTCTATGACCGCAAGCGCCTTTCCAGCGGGACCTTCCTGAACCTCTACACCCTGGGCGTGGATTCGCCCGAAGGCTACGCGGTGGCCAAGGACGGCGTCCTGAACTACGCCTTCTACGCCCCGGGGCCCTGGAAGGGCGAGGTGGAGCTGCGGGGCCTGCGGCCCGGCACCTACCGGGTGCGGGACTACGCCGGGGGCCGGGACCTGGGCTCCGTCACCGCCGCTCCTGGCAAGGCCCCCCGCCTTCCGGTCACGTTCACCGATCACCTTCTCATCGAGGTCGCCCCTTGAACCCAACCGCCCTCCTCCTCACCCTCGCCTCCACCCTGGCGGCCCAGGCCCCCGACCAGCTCCTCCTCAAGGACTACCGGCCCCGCTCCATCTACAAGGTCCCCGTCACCCGCGTGGAGAAGGCCATGTTCCCCGTGGTGGACATGCACTCCCACGCCTACGCGGAAACCGACGCCCAGGCCGCGGAATGGGCCGCCACCATGGACCGGTGCGGCATCGAGCGCACCGTGGTGCTGGTCACGGAACCGGGGAAGGGCTTCGACGACGCCGTGCGGCGCTACGGGAAGTTCCCCCGCCATTTCCAGCTCTGGTGCGGCCTGGATCTCTCCGGCTTCGACCAGCCCGGCTTCGCCGCGGCCGCCGTGGCCGAACTGCGCCGGTGCCGGAAGGCCGGGGCCATGGGCGTGGGCGAGATCACGGACAAGGGGGGCGGGCTCGCCGGGAACAAGGGCGGCATGCACCTGGACGATCCCCGCATGGACCCCATCCTCGAGGCCTGCGCCGACCTGGGCCTGCCCTTCAACATCCACGTGGGGGAGGACCAGTGGATGTACGAGCCCGCGGACCGCACCAACGACGGCCTCATGAACGCCTTCACGTGGAAGATCGCCGACTCGCCCGCCATCCTGCGCCACGACGCGGTGGTGGCGACCCTGGACCGGGCCGCGGCGCGCCACCCCCGGACCACCTTCATCGCCTGCCACTTCGCCAACTGCAGCAGCGACCTCGCCCTCCTCGGATCCATGCTGGACCGCCACCCCAACCTCTACGCGGACATCAGCGCCCGCTACGCCGAGACCTCCCCCGTGCCCCGGGCCACCGCGAAATTCATCGCGAAATACCAGGACCGGCTGATGTACGGCACCGACATGGGCATGGACGCGGGCATGTACGGCATCACCTTCCGCATCCTGGAGACCCAGGACGAGCACTTCTACGAGGTCGACCAGTTCGGCTACCACTGGCCCCTGTACGGCCTCGGCCTGGACGCCGGCATCCTCAAGAAGCTGTACCGGGACAACGCCCTGGCGCTCATGAAGCGCGTGGGAAGGCCCTGACATGGATTTCTCCCGGCTCCTCCTCACGGCCCTCCTCGGCGCGGGTCCCGCCTTCGCCCAGGCCCCCGCCGGCCCGCGCATCCAGACGCCCCTCCTGCGGGTGGAGTTCGACGACCGGCTCCGGAGCCGCATCATCGCGCGCTCCGGGGACCGGGAGACGCCCCTGGGTCCCTTCACCGCCGCGGACGGCCTCCTGGGCGCCCCCACCGCCTTCCACCTGGTGTCCAGCCGCACCGAACCCGTCACCGACGTCTTCGGGAAGGGCGAGCGCCTGGTGGTGGAGGGCGCCTCCGGCCGGCTCCGCACCACCGTCGCGGTCACCGTCTATCCCGCCTACCCGGCCCTGGCCTTCTTCGACGTGGAATACGTCAACGGGGGCGCCGCCGCCCTCCCCCACAAGGGCTGGACCCGCAACGCCTACACCCTGGATGCCGTGAAGGCGGGGCCCGGGCCGGCCTGGTGGTCCTATCAGAGCGGGTCCTATTCCAACCGCCCGAACTGGATCGTGCCCCTGCGCCCGGGGTTCCGCCAGCGCAACTTCCTGGGCATGAACGCCACCGACTACGGGGGCGGCACCCCCGTGGTGGACGTGTGGAACCGGGAACGGGGCCTGGGCGTCGGCCACCTGGGCACCGCCCCGGAGGCGGTTTCCCTGCCCGTGGCCATGGGCCGGGACGGACGGGTCCAGGTGGGGATCCGCCTGGACCGGGCCGGATCCCTGGCGCCCGGGGAAACCCTGCGCGGGCCCCGCACATTCGTGTCGGTGCACCGGGGGGACTGCTTCGAGACCCTCGCCTCGTACCGCCGCCTCATGGCGCTCCAGGGCCTCACCATGGAAAAGGCGCCCGACAGCGCCTTCGAGCCCATGTGGTGCGCCTGGGGATACGGCAGGACCATGACGCCCGCCCAGATCTACGGCACCCTGCCCACCGCCAAGCGCCTCGGCTTCAAGTGGGTCACCGTGGATGACGGCTGGCAGGACAACTACGCGGACTGGCTCCTGGATCCCCGGAAGTTCCCCCGCGGCGACGCCGACATGAAGGCCATCGTGGACCGCGTCCACGCCGACGGCTTCCGGGCGCAGGTGTGGTGGGCGCCCCTCATGGGCCAGCGCGGCAGCCGGCTCCAGCGCGAGCATCCGGAACAGGCCCTGCTGAACCCCGACGGCTCCCGCCGGAAGATCTCCTGGTGGCCCACGTTCTACCTGTGCCCCGCCGATCCCGCCGTCATCGAACAGACCCGGGCCCTGGTGCGGAAGATGGTGGGCGAATGGGGCTTCGACGGCCTGAAGCTGGACGGCCAGTACCTCAACGGCATTCCGCCCTGCCACAACCCCGCCCACCACCACGCCAGCCCCGACGACGCCTCCAAGGCCATCCCGGCCTACATCCGCATGATCACCGAAACCGCCCGGGCCCTGAAGCCCGACGTCCTGGTGGAGTTCTGCCCCTGCGGCACCTCGTACGCCTTCCACACCATGCCCGGCTACACCATGGCCGTGGCGTCGGACCCCCACGACTCCTACCAGGTGCGCACCAAGGGCAAGGTTCTGAAGGCGCTCATGGGCGACGGCGTCGCTTACTTCGGCGACCACGTGGAACTCAGCGACCACGCCTCCGATTTCGCGTCCACGGTGGCCGTGGGCGGGGTGGTGGGCTCGCAGTTCGTGCTGCCCTCCCTGGCCCCCAAGCGGAGCACCTCCGACCTCACCCCCGCCCGGGCCGCGGATTTCGAGAGATGGGTGGGCCTCTACTCGCGCCTCATGCTGTCCCGGGGCGAGTACCTGGGTTCCCTGTACGACCTGGGTTTCGACCTGCCCGAAGCCCACGCCATCCGCAAGGGCGACGCCCTGTACTACGGGTTCTTCGCGCAGGCCTGGGACGGGGCCGTGGAACTGCGCGGCCTGGGCACGGGGACCTACCGGATCACGGACTACGAGAACGGCCGGGATCTGGGCCAGGTGACGGGGCCCACCGCCCGGCTCCCGCTGGCCTTCAAGGGCCACCTGCTGCTGGAAGCCAAGCCGCTCTGATCGGGTGGGGTTTGAAGCTGCCGACCTGTCTCCCGGTGAACCCGGCAAATTCCAGCGAAAGGCGTTGTCGCCGAGGCGCCGAAGACGCCGAGGATCGCCGATAAAAAAGAAGATCTTTTCTCGGCGAACCCCGGCGCCTCGGCGCCTCGGCGATAGGTTTTTTGTTTCGAACAACCTCGATGACGGGATCCAATAGATCTCCATCACCCGGCTTTTGGGCTCAAACAGGTTGTCTCGGCAACCAACGACGCACCCCGATCGGCTAGAGGGCCAGCGACAACCCAAGCACCACCCCGTAGGCCAGTTCCAGGGCCCCCGTCCGCCGCAGCACCGGCAGAAGGTCTCTGCCTGCGGCTCCGCCCAGGACCGCCTTCAGGGGGCTGAACGCCAGCGGCGCCACCAGGAACGTGAGCGCCGCCCAGGGGCGCGCCAGGACCGCGGGCACCAGGGCCAGGGCCGCGGCGGCCAGAAGCGCGCCGTAGAGCCTGCGCGTGCCGGCGTCGCCCAGCTTCACGGCCAGGGTCAGCTTCCCGGAAGCGGCGTCCGTGGGGATGTCCCGGAGGTTGTTGGCCACCAGGATGGCGCAGGCCAGCGCCCCCACGCCCACCGCGGCGCAGCCCGCCGGCAGAGACAGGCGCCCCGCCTGGGCGTACGTGGTGCCCAGCACCGCCACCAGGCCGAAGAAGACGAACACGAAGACCTCGCCCATGGCGCGGTAGCCGTAGGGCCTGCGCCCCCCGGTGTAGAACCACGCGGCGGGAAGGCACGCCGCCCCCACCCCCAGGAGCCACCACGCCCCGCACAGCGCCACCAACGCCAGCCCCGCCGCGGCGGCGACGCCGAAGGAGGCCAGGGCCGCCCCCAGCACGGCGCGGGGGCGCGCGGCCCCGGAGCCGGTGAGGCGGAAGGGGCCCACGCGGTCGGCGTCCGTGCCGCGGATGCCGTCGGAGTAGTCGTTGGCGAAGTTCACCCCCACCTGCAGGGCCACGGCCACGGCCAGGGCCAGGGAGGCCCGCAGGGCGCCGGCCCCGTCCAGGGCGGCGGCGGCTCCGGTGCCCGCGGCCACCGGGGCCAGGGCGGCGGGAAGGGTGAAGGGGCGGGCGCCCGAAACCCACTGTGCCGCTGTGGCCATGCCCGCCTCCTCGCAACCTCCATTGTGACGCAAGGCGCGGGCCCCGACCCGGCATAATGGAGCATCCCCAGGAGCGCCCATGTTCGCGAGGCTCAGCCTTCCCCTCCTTCTCGCAGCGTCCCCGCTGCTCGCCCAGGCCCTCACCCCCGAGCGCCTGGATCAGCTGGCGGCCGCATGTCCCCAGGACGGCCCCTTCCGGGCCCTGCGGAACGCGCTGGCCCAGAGCGACGGCCGCAAGCTGGCCGAGGACTGGTCCCGCATCACCGCCGTGGACGCCCACTTCACCAAGCGCCTCCCCGACGAGCCCGTCGCCAACCAGATGTCCAGCGGCCGCTGCTGGATGTTCTCGGGCCTGAACCTGTTCCGGCGCGCCGCCGCGGCCAGGCTGGGCTGCGAGAACCTGGAGTTCAGCCAGAACTACCTCTTCTTCTACGACAAGCTGGAGAAGGCCAACCTCTTCCTGGACGCCATCGCCCGCACCCGCGGCGTGGCCCACACGGACCGGCGCGTGGAGTTCCTCCTGGGGAGCCCCGTGCAGGAGGGCGGCAACTGGCAGGGCTTCGTGGACCTGGTGAAGAAGTACGGCGTCGTGCCCAAGGACGTGATGCCCGAGACCTTCAGCGCCTCCAATTCGGCAGCCATGAACCAGGTGCTGTTCCTGCGCCTGAAGGTCGCCGGCGTGCGCATCCGCGCGGCCAAGGACGCCGCCGAGGTGGAGGCCCTCAAGCTGCAGGCCATGAAGGACGTCTACCGCATCCTGGCCATGCACCTGGGCGTCCCCCCCGCGAAGTTCGACTGGCGCTTTGTCGCCAAGGACAAGAAGGTGACGCCCCTCAAGGCCTGGACCCCCAAGACCTTCTCCGCCGCCACCCTCGCCGCGGACCTGGACGAGATGGTGGCCCTCTATTCCATCCCCACCCTGCCCTTCCAGCGGAAGTACGAGATCGACCTGGACCGGGCCCTCCTGGACGCCCCCAACATGTTCTTCGTGAACTGCCCCCTGGAGGTCCTGAAGGAGGCGGCCACGGCCTGCGTGCTTTCCGACCGTCCCGTGTGGTTCGGCGCCGACGTGAGCCAGGACATGCAGCGCGAGGAGGGCCTGCTCATGGCCGGCGTGCGCGACTACGCCTCCCTCTACGGCATGGACTTCGCCATGGACCGCCGCGCGTGCTTCGAGAGCCGGCGTAGCGTGCCCAACCACAACATGGTCTTCACCGGTGTGGACATGGCCGGCGGCAAGCCGGTGAAGTGGCTGGTGGAGAACTCCTGGGGCGAGAAGGGCGGCAAGAAGGGCTACTACACCATGATGGACGGCTGGTTCGACACCTTCGTCCAGGTGGTGGTGGTGCCCCGGTCCGTGGTGCCCAAGGCCGTGCTGGACGTCTTCGGCGCCAAGGCGGAGGTGCTGCCCCCCTGGGATCCCATGATGTCGGCCCTCAACGTCCAGTAGGGGTAGCGAACGGGCATCCGAAATGGGGTTGACAATTCATGGTTTTTAATTGAGAATCAGTCTCGTTCTCAGCTAAAAGACGTTTCCCCACCCGGACGTCCAACCCCTGACCGGAAGACCTGGAGGCCGCATGCCCGCCCTCACCCGAAACGTCTGCCTCCTCGCGGGGGCCGGGCTGGCCCTGGCCACCGCCCTGGCCTGCGGCAGCGCCGCGCAGCCCGCGGATCCGGGCGGCCTCTCCCCCGCCGCCCGCCTGGGCGAGCAGATCTTCAAGGACACCTCGCTCTCCGCGTCGGGCCTGCAGTCCTGCGCCACCTGCCACGTGGCCGAGGCGGCCCACGGGGCGGACAACGACCTGCCCGCCCAGTTGGGCGGCCCGGCCATGAACCTGCAGGGCACGCGCCAGTCCCCGTCCATCCGCTACCTGGCCGGCAACACGGCCTTCCGCTACGACGCCGAGGGCACGCCCACGGGCGGCTTCTTCTGGGACGGCCGGGCGGAGTCCCTGGCGGACCAGGCGGGCGGTCCCTTCCTCAATCCGGTGGAGATGGCCATGCCCAGCAAGGCGGCCGTGGTGGCCCGGCTGGCGGCGGCCCCCTACGCGGCGGCCTTCCGGGCGGTGTACGGGGACGGCATCTTCCAGGACGCCGAGCAGGCCTACCGCTGCATGACCCTGGCCCTGCAGCAGTACCAGCGGGAGGATCCGGAATTCCACCCCTTCTCCAGCAAGTACGACGCCTTCCTGCGGGGAAGCGTCCGGCTGTCGGATGCCGAGGCCCGGGGCCTGGCCCTCTTCAACAACCCCCAGAAGGGCAACTGCGCCGCCTGCCATCCCTCGTCCGGCGACCGGCCCCTGTTCACGGACTTCACCTACGACGTGCTCGGCGTCCCCCGCAACCCGGCCCTGGCGGCCAACGCCGATCCCACATTCTACGACCTGGGACTGGGCGCCCGGCCGGACATCGACCGGCCGGACCTCTACGGCGCCTTCAAGGTGCCCAGCCTGCGCAACGTCGCCCTGCGCCGGGTTCTCTTCCACAACGGAAGCTTCACGTCCCTGAAGGACGCCGTCACGTTCTACGTGCAGCGGGACACGAACCCGGAGAAATGGTACCCCTCCGCGCCCGACGGCACGGTGATGAAGTTCGACGATCTCCCATCGAAGTACCACGGGAACGTCAACGTCACCGAAGTCCCCTACAACCGCCTGCCGGGCCAGGCGCCGGCCCTCACCGACGCCGAGGTCGACGACGTCGTCGCCTTCCTGAAAACCCTAACCGACGGCTACACCCGCTAAGGAGCCCCCTTGAACCCCCTTCGCCTGCCCCTCGTCACCGCCTGCCTCGCCCTTTCGACCCTGAACGCCCAGACCCCGCCCGAGGACCTCGCCAAGCGGGTGGACGCCCTCTCCCGCGAGCTCGAGCGCGTGAAGGGGGAGATGGCCACCAAGTCCTCCTCCGACACGGTCCTGGGCGGCTACGGGGAGGTGCAGTTCTCCCACTTCTCCAAGGACGGGTCCAAGGACACCGCCGACCTGCGCCGGTTCGTCCTGGCCGTCACCCACCGGTTCGACGACCGCACCGAGCTGGTGACGGAACTGGAGATCGAGCACGCCGTCAGCTCCGCCGACGACGCCGGCGAGGTGGAGATCGAACAGGCCTACATCCAGCACCGGCTCTCGGCCGCGTGGTCCCTGCGGGGCGGGCTCTTCCTGGTGCCCGCGGGCCTCCTCAACGAGCGCCACGAGCCCACGGCCTTCTTCGGCGTGGAGCGCAACGCCGTGGAGACCGCCATCATCCCCAGCACCTGGCGCGAAGGGGGGCTCCAGGTGGTGGGCTCCTTCGAGAACGGCGTGGTGCTGCAGGCCGGCGTCTCCACCGGGTTCGACTTCTCCAAGTGGGACGCCGCGAGCACCGAGGGCGCCGAATCGCCCCTGGGCGCGGTGCACCAGGAGCTGAGCGGGGCGCGCTCCCACGACCTGGCGGCCTTCGCGGCCGTGAACTGGCGCGGCGTGCCGGGCCTCCTGCTGGGGGGCTCCTGGTTCCACGCCAAGGGCGCCCAGGGCCAGCCCAACATGCCCGCCATGGCCGCCACCCTGTGGGACGTCCACGCCCGGTGGACGCCGGGCCCCTTCGACCTCAGCGCCCTGTTCGTCCGCGGCACCGTGCGGGACACCGCCGCCTTCAACCAGACGCGGGTGGGCAACCCCACCCTGGTGCCCAGCCGCTTCGAGGGCTGGTACGGCCAGGCCGCGTGGCGCCTGTGGTCCTCGGGCTCCTACGCCTTCGCGCCCTTCGTGCGCTTCGAGTCCGTCAACACCGCCGCCGCCTTCGACACCCTGGCCCCGGCCTCCCTCACGCCGGCGGCCGCCCCGTCTGAGAAGATCTGGACCGGGGGTTTCAATTTCAACCTGAACCCCCACGTGGTGCTCAAGGCCGACCTGCGGCGCTTCCGGAACGACACCGCGCAGAACCGGGTGAACCTCGGGCTGGGGTGGGCCTTCTAGCCCTTCCAGGCGTTGAGGAAGGCCGTGATCTTCTCCCGGCTGTACCCCTTGCCCTCCTCCAGCACCCCGGTGTCCTGGGAGTGCAGCACCTTCCCGTCGGCGTCCAGGACGAACAGGTGGGGATACCCGGGGACCTTGGGGAACTGGGCGAGGAACTTCTCGTTCTTCGCCTCCTTGCTGAAGTTCACCAGGACGAACACGAAATGCTTGTCCCGCAGGTCCTTCACGTCCTTCTGGGCCTCCCAGAAGCCGTGGAGGAGGTGGCACCAGGGGCACCAGTTGCCGCCCACGTCCAGGATGATGCGCCGGCCGGTCTTCCGGGCCTCGGCCTTGGCGGCGTCCAGGTCCTTGAAACTGTCCCGGGCGGGATCGAAGGGGCCCGCCTTCACGGCGGTCTTCGCCGGGGCGCCGGCGGCCAGGGGCGCGACGCTCGCGCAGAGAAGAAGGGAAAGCGTAAGGGCTCGCATCATGACACTCCTGGATACCCAGTATAACGAGGAACCCGGCCGGTCCGGGTCTGGACCGCGCCGGGTTGCCCATCGCCCTCCGCCTACCAGGCCAGGGGCTGCTCCGCGATGATCCCATCCGAGACCGTGGCCTGCTCCAGGCTGCCGGCCTTGGCCTGGATCACCACGAACGTGAGGGGTTCGGTTCCCGTCGCCCTCCAGGCCCGCACGCCGGCGGGCTCGATGCGGACGGCGGTACCGGCCTGGAGCGGAATCCGCTCCCCATCCACCTGCATCTCCCCCTGCCCCGTCAGGAACACGTAAAGCTCCTCGTTCTGCTTGTGGGAATGGCAGAACGGCGCAGTCTCCCCGGGGGCCATGGACCCGAAGGACACCTCCATGCCGGTGAGGCCCAGCACCTGCCCCAGGAAGGTCTTGCCGGTGGTCCGGCCCCGGCGGGGATGGTCCATTTCAAAGGCCCTCCAGCGGTCCAGCGCGCCGTACTCCGCGGCGGTGAAGTGGGTGGATCGGGTGAGGGCCTGCGCGGCTTGGGTCATGGCGACGCTCCGGGAAAAAGGGGGTGGTGAACGGGGATGTGCTATTTTAGCACGATCGTTCGTGTTAATCTAACCAAATCGACCCTCCAGCGCAAGGGCCGGGTACGCTTAAAATTCACGGGCCGTCAGGGGCAGCTTTTCCGCTTTCCGTCCAAGCGGTGCGGCGGCCGCCGCAGGTTCCCTCCAGGAGGTCAGGTTTGGCGGAAAAAGGCGACAGCACGCGGGCGCGGATCCTGGACGAGGCGATGCGCATCGCCAGCCGCGACGGCCTGGAGGGCCTGAGCATCGGCGCCCTGGCCGCGGCCCTGCCCATGTCCAAGAGCGGCCTCTTCGCCCACTTCGGTTCCAAGTCGGCCCTGCAGGTGGCCACCCTGGAGCACGCGGCCCTGACCGTCCGGGAACGCGCCGCGCCCGGCGCGCGGCTGGCCCCGGGCCCCGAACGTCTCCGCTTCATGCTCCGGACGATCATGGCCTGGATCGACGACCCGGGCCTGCCCGGGGGCTGCCCCATCACCGGGGCCTGCGTGGAATTCGACGACCGGGAAGGCCCCGTGCGGGAGACCCTCCTGCGCCTCCAGCGCGACAACCAGAGAAAGGCCGCCGAAAGCTTCGCGGGATTCGCCCACCCCTCCCAGGATCCGGATCAATTGGCCTTCGAATTCCGGGCCATCACCCTCGCCTACCACCACGCCTCGAGGCTGCTGCGGGAGGAACGGGCCGGGGACTGGGCCCGCAGGGCGCTGGAAGCCCTCATCGAAAGGGCCGGACGCCCAGCCTAGGTCGTCTTGAGCCGGGTGAGGGCCACCTTGACGGGTCCGCCGTCCTCCTCCTGGAAGCCGGGCCTGGCGCGGGTTTCACGGCGGGCCTCGTCGGAGGCCACGCGGATCTGGTCCAGCACCTGCACGGCGCGCTCGTGGGGGAGCTCCCCGTCCACCTTCACGAAGACCTTGCGCAGGCCCAGGGGCTGAAGCATCACGACCGGCACGAGGCGCTCCCGCAGGCTCGCCAGCGTCACCTCCTCGCGCTGCAGGAAGAGCCGGCCCTCGCCGTCCAGGGTGACGACCACCGGCGGTTCCAGGGGCTTGTCCTTCGGTCCTTCCACGACGCGGGGCACCACCACCTGCAGCGCCTTGGAGAGGCCCGGCACCATCACGATGAAGACGATGAGGAGCACCAGGACGATATCGATCAGGGGCGTGATGTTGATATCGGACTTCGCGCTGGGGCGGCGCACGTTCATGGGGGCCTCCTGGGATTTGCCCCAAGGTCGGTCCCCCGGCCGGCCCGTCAATGCCCGGGAGCAGAAGTTACAATTTCCTGATTAATGGGCGTTTATCGGGCGAATTGTCACCCGGGCGTCACGCCGTCAGGCGCCCAGGACCCGTTTCACGGAAGCCACCTTGTCGGCCATGCGCTGGGGCCGGTCGGAGCGGGTGCCCAGCTTGACGTCCGTGTGGATGCGGGGGACGCCCATGGCGTGGAGCCGCTCGTGGCAGGTGCGGATGGCGGCCATGACCGCGTCCCACTCCCCCTCGACGTTCGTGCCGTTGGCGTGGAGCTCGAAGGTGAGCCCCGATGCCGCCAGCACCCGCTCCACCTCCGCCACGTACCCCGACAGCG
Source organism: Mesoterricola sp. MK458 (assembly GCF_055384935.1). Classification (NCBI taxonomy): domain Bacteria; kingdom Pseudomonadati; phylum Acidobacteriota; class Holophagae; order Holophagales; family Holophagaceae; genus Mesoterricola; species Mesoterricola sp. MK458. The sequence continues at coordinate 4,472,764 of NZ_AP045075.1, read as the reverse complement.
AAATCCCGGCGCCCACCGGCACCACCGTGAAGTCGACGATCACATGCATGACGCACCTCGTTCCCAGGATCCCACCCGGGCCCCCCGGAACGCAACGCGGCGGCCCCCCGTCGCCGGGAAGGGCCGCCGCGGCGGAGAACGGGCCTACCAGACCTTGATGCGGTCGGCGGGGGCCAGGTAGAGCTTCTCGCCGGCCTTGACGCCGAAGGCTTCGTACCAGGCGTCCAGGTTACGCACCACCGTGGGCCGCACGAAGCCGGGGGTGTGGGGGTCGGTGGTGAGCCGGTTCAGGAGGTTGGCGTCGCGGTAGCGGGACCGCCAGACCTGCCCGAAGCCCAGGAAGAAGCGCTGGTCGCCGGTGTAGCCGGCCACGACCTTGGCGGGCTTGCCGCCCAGGGACTTGTGGTAGGCGTCCAGGGCCACGGTGACGCCGGCCAGGTCCGCGATGTTCTCGCCCAGGGTCAGCTCACCGTTCACGTGCGAGCCCTTGAGGGGTTCGTACTCGGCGTACTGCTTGACGACCTTTTCGGTGAGGGCGGTGAAGCGCTTGACGTCCTCGGAGGTCCACCAGTCGGAGAGCTTGCCGTCCATGTCGAACTTGCGGCCCTGGTCGTCGAAGTGGTGGCTGATCTCGTGGCCGATGACGGCGCCGATGCCGCCGTAGTTCACGGCCGGATCGGCCTTGGGATCGAAGAAGGGGGGCTGCAGGATGGCGGCGGGGAACACGATCTCGTTCCACAGGGGGTTGGCGTAGGCGTTGACGGTCATGGGCGTCATGCCCCACTCGGAGCGGTCGATGGGCTTGCCGATCTTCTCCAGCTGGCGCTGGAACCGGAATTCCGCGGCCCGGATGGCGTTGCCCAGGGCGTCGCCGCGCACCACTTCGAGCTTGGAATAGTCACGCCACTTCTCGGGGTAGCCGATCTTGGGGGTGAACTTGGCGAGCTTGGCCCGGGCCGCGGCCTTGGTCTTGGGGTCCATCCAGGCGAGGTTGGCCAGGCGCTGGTCCATGGCCGCGATGATGTTCTTCACCAGGGCGTCCATCTGGGCCTTGGCTTCGGGGGGGAAGTACTTCTTCACGTAGAGCTTGCCCACGGCCTCGCCCAGGGCGGCGGTGGTGAAGTCCGCGCCGCGCTTCCAGCGGGGCTGCATCTCGGGCTGGCCGGAGAGCACCGTGCCGTTGAAGGCGAAGTTCTCGGCCACCAGGGCCTTGGTGAGGAAGGGGGCCGCGTCCTTGAGGGTGTGGAAGGCCAGGTAGTCCTTCCAGGTGTCCAGGGGCTCGCTGGCCAGGAGCTTGGCGGCGCCGGCGATGGCGCTGGGGTTGGCGATGATCAGCTGCTTCTGGTCGTTGACGCCCACGGCCTTGAGCAGGGCCGTCCAGTCCAGGCCGGGGTAGGCGGTGTCGATGGCCGTGCGCTGCACGGGGTTGTAGAGCTTCTCGATCTGCCGCTGCTCCACCTGGGTCCAGTGGGCGGTGGCGATCTTCACTTCCAGGTCGTAGATGGCCTTGGCCTTGGCCTCGGGGTTGGCGATGCCCGCCAGGCGCAGCATGGCCGCGATGTGGGTCTGGTACTTGGAGCGGATCTCCGCGAACTTGGGGTTCTTGGTGTCCAGGTAGTAGTCCCGGTCCGGCAGGCCCAGGCCGCCCTGGCCGATGTAGACGGAGTAGATGGAGGGGTCCTTCAGGTCCTGCTCGGGGCCCACGCCCACGGGGGTGTTGACGCCGAGGCGGGAGGCCTCGCCCAGGGCCTTGGCCAGCTGGGCCCGGTCCGCGATGGCCGAGATGGCGTCCAGCTGCGGCTTGAGGGGGGCCAGGCCCTTGGCCTCGATGCCCGCCTCGTCCAGGAAGCTGGCGTAGAAGTCGCCAACCTTCTGCTCCTCGGAGCCCTTCCGGGCGCCCTTGGCCTTGGCCGCGGCTTCCACGATGCCCCGGGTGCGCTCCTGGCTCAGGTCCCGGAGCTGGTCGAACATGCCGAAGCTGGCGCGGTCCGCGGGGATAACCAGGTTCTTGAGGTAGATGCCGTTGACGAACTGACCGAAGTCGTCGCCGGGCTTGACGGACAGGTCCATGCCTTTGGTGTCGACACCGAACGCGCCGTACGTGGGGCCGGCCTTCGCCGAGGCGGCGGAAGCCTTCCCCGGCGTGGCGGCCAGCACGGGGGCGGCCAGGATCATCGATCCGGCAACCAGTTTCGCCAATAATCCGCTTTTCTGCATAGGGTCTCCTGACCTTGGGTGGTTACAAGTGTAACGCATTACGATGCGTGGTCGTTTAGGGGGCTTGCACAAGCTCCCTGAACACCCGAACCCACCCATCCTCAAAAAGAAGGTCGTCCCGGCCTAGCCTGATCACATCAAGGCCAGCAATCGATCCAGGACCAGCTTGAAGGGATCAGCGGCCTCGTAATGGCTGCGGACCTGATCTGCGAGCAGGGGGAGAACATCACGATTGAAGGTGGGGTCCTCGACCTTCAATTTCAGGTTCGACTCCAGGATGGTCCTGCTGACCTGGGTCTCCCCGAACTCCATATAACGTTGGAAACACTGGACAATACCGACGGGGTCCACATTTGTGCTGGCAAGAGCCAGCCAGAGGTCGAAAAGGTCACGCCCCTTCTTCCGCTGATACAAGGCGCGGAGTTTGGTGCCCAGCAGTTCTTCCAGGTGGTAGGTCTTCATCATGGCCTTCCCCTTGAACCACGGGCTCTCCACTTTGAACGGCAAATTCTTGAAGCCCAGATGGGTGAAGTGCTCACGCGTGTTGATCTCGACCTTCAGCCTCAGCGGCACGACCGGAGGCGTTTCGGACTCGAAGCGGAAAACCAGCGTCACGAGCCCTTCCCCCTGCTTCCACCGCGGTTCACCAAGCCAGGGAGTCAGCTTCGACCGCAAGGCGCTGATGACGGGGCCAATGGGGCCAGCCGCAACCTGCACGAGGTCCAAATCCTCGGAGTAGCGCCCCGCGGGTTGAAGGAAGAGCTTGTGGAGGGCGGTGCCACCACGAAAGGCCAGGGCGGTTAGGCAGGTGGGGTCCGTGAAGACCTCAACCATCGCCCGACTCAAGACGAGGTCTTGTTCGATTTGTGCATCGGATGACCAGGGGGCGTGGGCTCGCCAATGAGTGATGTACGCCTGGGAAATCAAATGTCGGCCTCGATCTGGTCGTTGATCCACAGGGACCATCGTTTGGACATGATCGCACCCGATCCGGGGAGATCCGATCTCAGTTTCACGACAGAATGGTGTCGGTGCCGGAGGAGGTTCTCGACTTCAAGGGCCGCGTCCGGCCAGCCGGTCAATTCCAGGAGATATCCCAGCCGCTGGAGGATGGCGGACTCGTTCCGCTTGGCCGCCAGCGTAAGATCCTTGAATTCGAGTCCGGCGGCCAGTTCGGCCACGATTGTCGCGACGTTGCCCAGTCCCCCGGCCCGCCGGTGATATGCCACAAGATCCAGCAGGGTCGTCCCCTTGGTCGAGACCACCATGGTGCCGGTCGGAGTCTTCACCTCCATGAGGGGCATGTGCCCTGCTGCGTCGCGTACGAAGAAGGCAAGGCTGTGGCGCCCTGCCTTGGCAGGTTTCCGTTGGCGCTCCACCATGACCTGAAACTCCTGGGCCTGCTGATGGGCGGCGCCGTGGATGGAGGCGGCGGAAAGGAGGGCCACGTAGTATCTGCGCCCTTCGTCGGCCATCAGGGCGTCGATGAACCACGGTGGAGGAGGGGCCCCTTGAGACAGATATTCCAGTGGGACGATGACGAAGAATCCCCTCCGGGGCATCGCCAGGCGCCCCTTTCGAATCAGGCGTCCGAGGTAGACACGCAGGTTCGGGTCTTCCAGGTTCACGCCCTGGGACGCCTCCTCCTTGGTAAAGGTGTACCGCCCGTTGGCCTGGAGATCGTCCACCCAGTTGCGAAGCCGAGGCGAATCTTTCAGGGAGTTGGAGATGACGTCCATCTTGGCTAGATATCCTCAAGGAGACATTTTCTGTTTCCTTTGGTGAAGTATAGATTCCATTTTTAGCTAAAAACACCCAATGAAACAAAAAATGTTACTTTAGGCATATTTACCTGAAATTGCTGACGTTCAAAGCACCGCAGGTTTCATTCGGAAGCTAATTACTTTATTTGAGGATCTTAGACGGCGGCGATCGGGAACCTGAACGGTCCCCGCCGGCTGGACTCCAGGGCCCGGGACCGGGATCACACCTTGGTCCCACCCTACCGCAGAGGCTAACCTGTATGAGGGGTTCGTATGGCACTTCAGACCTTCATTGCGGGAACCGGCCGTCACATCCCGGCCCAGGTCGTTCCCAATTCGGCCTTCCTGCACCACCGGTTCCACGGTCCAGACCACCAGCCGATCGACAAGCCCAACGAAGAAATCCTTGAACAGTTCGAGGCCATCACCGGCATCCACGAGCGCCGGTACGCCCCCGACGACCTGCTCACCTCGGACATGGCCTTCCTGGCGGCGGAGGACGCCCTGGCCTCCTCGGGCATCGACCGGGAATCCCTGGACGGGCTCATCGTGGCCCACAATTTCGGCAACGTGCGCCCCGGCACCCACCGGTCGGACTTCGTGCCGTCCCTGGCGGCGCGGGTGAAGGCGCGCCTGGGCATCCATAACCCCGGCGCCGTGGCCTTCGACCTGGTCTTCGGGTGCCCGGGCTGGCTCCAGGGCGTCATCCAGGCCGACTGCATGGTCCGTGCGGGCGCAGCCCGCCGGGTGCTGGTCCTGGGCGCCGACACCCTCTCCCGGGTGTCGGACCCCCACGACCGGGACAGCCTCATCTACGCCGACGGCGCCGGCGCCGTGATCCTGGAGGGCCGCGAGGCCCCGGGGGGCATCCTCGCCCACGCGGTGCGCTCCGACGCCTTCGAGCATTCCGGCATGCTGGTCATGGGACCCTCCTACCGCGACGGGGCCTTCCCGGGGGACCTCTTCCTGAAGATGGAGGGCCGCAAGCTCTACCGCTACGCCCTCCATAACGTCGCCGGCGCCGTCAAGGACGCCCTGGACAAGGCCGGGGTGGACCTGAGCCAGGTGGCCAAGCTCCTCATCCACCAGGCCAACCTGAAGATGGACGAGGCCATCCTGGAGGCCCTGTGCCGCCTCTACGGCCTGGAAGCCCCCCCTCCCGGCCTGATGCCCATGACCATCTCCTGGCTGGGCAACACGTCCGTGGCCACGATCCCCACGATGCTGGACCTGATCCTCAAGGGGGACCTGGAGGGCCACGCCATCCGCCCCGGCGACGTCCTGGTCCTCGCCTCGGTGGGGGCGGGCATGAACATCAACGCGGTGGTGTACCGGGTTCCCGGGTCCTGAGCACCGCCACCCGGGGCTCGCCCGCGGCGTCCGTGGCCAGGCGGCAGTCCCCGTAGGCCGGGTTCTTGGCCACCAGCGCCTGGACGAGCCGGGCCTGGCCCAGGCCGAACTCGAACAGCACCCGGCCCCCGGGCTTCAGGAAGGCCGGGGCCTCCTGCAGGAAGCGCCCGACGATGGAGATGCCGTAGGGGCCGCCGTCGAAGGCCTCCCGGGGCTCGTGGAGCAGCAGGTCGGCGTGGTTCTTCTCCAGCGAGGTGGATGGGATGTAGGGCGGGTTCATGGCCACCACGTCCATGGTGCCTTCCAGGCCCCGGCCCTTGAGCGGCTCGAAGAGGTCCCCCTGGGAGACCTCCACGCGGTCCCCCAGGCCGTGCAGCCCGACGTTCTCGCGGGTGAGGGCCGCGCAGCTCTCGGTGAGGTCGGAGGCCCACACCCGCGCCCGGGCCATGAGCACCGCCGCGGCGCAGCCCAGGTTGCCCGAGCCGCAGCCCATGTCGATCATGCGCACCTCGCCGGGGCCCGCCGCCTCCAGCGCGGCCAGCACCTCGCGCCCGAGGATCTCCGTCTCCTCCCGTGCCGCCAGGACGTCCCGGCCCGTGAGCAGCTCCACGCCCAGGAACCGCTGCCGGCCGATCACCAGGCCCAGGGGAGCGCCCTCCGCGCGCCGCGCGGCCCACGCCGCGACCTGCGCCTCGGCCTCGGCCGGGGCCAGGCCGCGGGCCGCGGCGAGGATCCGTTCGGCCTCCGCCCCGGCCTCGCTTCCCGCCACGGGGGCCAGGAGCGCCTCCACCTTCGCCTTGAGCTGGTCCAGATCCAAGCCGGCCATGTTCTCTCCTCAGAGTCCCGTGAGGCTCGACGTGTCGCCCCGGCCCTCGATGACATCCACGATGCGTTTACCCAGGAGGGGCGCGGCCTTCCTGGCGAAGTCGGCCGACGGATGGGAATCACCGGCGGTGACGGAACGGCCGGGTTTCAGGTACAGGCCGCCGTCGGTCTCCAGCTCCCGGAAGTCCCACACGAAGATGTTGTCGCCCTTCTCGTCCCAGGTGTCCTTCACCCACGCCGCGAACCGCTGCGCGCGCTCGGCGTCCCCGGGCCGGGTGGCCGACTCGGTGAGGGCGGGTCCCGTCCAGACGATGAAGGTCGTGCGGGGGAACTCCCGCATGCGGGCCTTGAGGGCCTCGTACTGCAGCTTGTAGTTGGCGAGGGTCCGCCGCCTCGACGACGCCGAGGGGGCGCCGTCGTCGTCGGCCACGGAGCTCACGGGGAAGCAGTGCTTGAAAACGATCACGTCGTAGTCCCGGGCCAGGTCGTCCAGGTTGGCTTCGGACCGGTCCCGGTCCTGCCCGCGGTGGGCCACCCAGAGGTTCCAGTAGTCGTAGGGGTTGTTCTCCCAGGGGTAGTGGTCCCGGAAGATCGCGTTGAAGACACGCGCCGGCAGCAGCGCGCCGATGCGGGGGTGGTTCCCCTTGGCCATGGGGTAGTTCTGCTCGGTGATGCGGTAGTCGGTGCCGTGCCGGGTGTTCCAGGCCTCGATGAAGGGGGCCAGGCCGCCCTTCCACACCGCCTCGCCGGTGCTGTGGTGGAGGAACGCGATGCGGACGGGGGTGTGGGCCATGGCGGCCTCCTTGGGTTTCGTCCCCGGGCAGGAGACGCAGAGCGGCGCCGCCAGCGCGAAGGCCGCGGTCCGGACCACTCGCGGGAAGGCCACGGCGCGCCTCAGGACCCGGCCGGAACCGGCCGTTCCATCCCCGCCATGTCCAGGGGGGGCGTGCGCAGGTAATGGGTGGCCCGGGTCTTCCGGCTGAAGTCGTCGAAGGCGTTGCGCACCTGGGCGGGGGTGAGGTCCAGGGCCCGGGCCGTCTCCTCCAGGCTGACGCCGTTCTCCTGGGCGTACCAGAGCAGGTCCATGGTGGCGAAGGGCATGCGGAAGAAGAACTCCTCCTGCGTGGCCGGGGCGCTGTAGGTGTCGGAGGTGGGCGTGCGCTCCTGGATGACCTTGGGCACGTCCAGGTGGGCCGCCAGCTGGTAGACCTGGGTCTTGTACAGGTGGACGATGGGCTTGAGGTCCACCCCGCCGTCGCCGAACTTCACGAAGAACCCCTGGTCGTGCTCGTTCTTGTTGGGCGTGCCCACCACCGCGTAGTTGCGCAGCTCGGCGTGGTAGTAGAGCATGGCGGTGCGGGTGCGCTGCTTGAAGTTGGAGGCGGCCACGATCTGGGCGAATTCCGCCGGCCCCAGGCGCGCGGTCTTCTCGACGCCTTCGGGCGTGACGATGGTGAGGGAATAGACGTTGAGCGTCCCGTTGTCCAGGAGCCCGGGGGGCAGCACGATCTTGGCCAGGTAGCCCTTGGCGGCGTCGAATTCCGGGAACACCCGGGCGATGGCCTCGTCCCGGCGCCCGTAGCAGTCGTAGCCGTCCAGGGCGGGGGTGATGACCTCCTTGACGGGCGTCAGGCCGTAGTGGGCCGCCAGCATGCGGGCCAGGTCCTCCGAGGCCGGGTCCGAGTCCTTCTCGGGGAGGATGAGGGGCACCACGCGCCCGGGGCCAAAGGCCTTCACGCAGAGCGCCAGGCACACCGAGGAGTCGATGCCGCCGCTGATCCCCAGCACCGCGCCGGTCCGGTGCAGCCCGCGCATGTTCTCCCGCAGCCACTTCACGATGCGGTCCGTCTCCGCCGGGGGATCGATGTCGAGGATATGCCTGTTCATGACCATGGTCAGTCCTGCAGCGAGGCCCCGGCGCCGGTGACGAGCTTCACGTCGTCCGCGGCGTCCAGGGGAGGGGAGGGCCTGAAGCCCGAAAGGAACTGGCGGTGGACCAGCTGGGTGGAGATGATGCCCGCCACGGCCATGTCGTCGGTCTCGCTGTGGGCGTGGCCCTGGCGGAGCTTGGACGCCAGGTGCTCCACGGCGCGCGGGTTGAAGTACCCCGCCTCGCGGATGGCGGCGGGGGAGAGCAGCTCGTCCACGTAGTCGGGCGCCGCCGCCCCGAAGAACGCCCGCTGGATGGGCGCGCGGAAGGGCTGCTTGGGCCGGTCCGTGATCTCGGGAGGCAGCCACTCGCGGCTCACGCGCTTGAGCAGGAACTTCTCCGTGAGCCCCTGGAGCTTGAGGCCCGGGGGAAGGCGGTTGCAGAACTCCACCATGCGGTAATCCAGGAAGGGGAACCGGCCTTCCACGGAGTGGCCCATGGCCATGCGGTCGCTCTGGGAGGAAAGGAGGTACTGCGACAGGAAGATGGAGATCTCCAGGTACTGGGCCTGGTGGAGGGGATCCCACCCCGTGAAGCCCTCGGGGTAGCCGGGGACGCGGGTGGCGCCCACCTGTTCCAGAAGGGCGGGGCTGAAGAAGCGCTTGGCCCGGGCCGTGGTGCGCCACCGGATGGCGTGCGAGTAGTCCTGGGCGCCGGTCTCGGAAAGGCCCATGCCGAAAAAGGCCGAGGCGTAGTTCGCGGTGCCTTGCGTCAGGCCCGAGATCCAGGGGTAGATGCGGCTGAACAGCTCCTGGCGGAGCTTCGAATCGGGGCGGGCCGCCCAGAAGCGGCGGATCCGGGCCTCCTTGAAGATGTCGTAGCCCGCCAGGAACTCGTCGGCCCCCTCCCCGGTGAGCACCACCTTGAAGTTCCGGCTCCGCACCAGGCCCGAGAGCAGGAACATGGGCGCCGGGGACGTCCTCATGAGGGGCGTCTCCGCGTGCCAGACCACCTCCGGGAAGATGCGCCCGATGTCGGCGTGGCTGGCGCGCACCACGTGGTGGTTCGTCCCCAGGGCCTTGGCCATGCGGGCCTGGAAGCCGCTCTCGTCGAAGGCCGGGTCGTCGAAGGCGATGGAGAAGGTCTCCAGCGGATTGGTGGTGAACGTGCGGATGATGGCGGTGATGGTGGAGGAATCCAGGCCCCCGCTGAGGTAGGCCCCCACGGGCACGTCGGCCCGCAGGCGCAGGCGCGTGGCGTCGATGAGGAGCTCCCGCAGTTCCGCCGCGCAGTCCTCCGCGGACCGCACGGGACCGGGCTCGGGGAAGTCCAGCTCCCACCAGGGCTCGAGGGTCACGCGGCCGTCCCGGACCTGCATCCAGCTGCCCGGAGGCAGCTCCCGGACGCCCTTGAAGAAGGTGCGGGGCGACAGGGTGCTCCAGTAGGTGAAGATCTCGTCCAGGGCCTCCGGGTCCGCCTGGGCCTCCACCTCCGGGTGCGCCAGGATCGCCTTGATCTCGGAACCGAAGACCAGGGTCGCCCCGGCCTGGGCGTAGAAGAGGGGCCGCACGCCGAGGCGGTCCCGGGCCAGGAAGAGGGTCTGCTTGACGGTGTCCCAGATGGCGATGGCGAACTGGCCGTTGAACCGGGACAGGCACCCGGGGCCGAACTCCTCGTAGGCGTGCAGGACCGTCTCGGTGTCGCAGGAGGTGGCGTAGCGGTGGCCCCGGGCCTCCAGCTCCTCGCGCAGCTCGGGGTGGTTGAAGATCTCGCCGTTGAAGACGATCCAGAGCGTTCCGTCCTCGTTGGAGATGGGCTGCTGGCCGGAGCTGAGGTCGATGATGCTGAGCCGGGCGTTGCCCAGCCCGGTGCGGCCGTCCACGTAGACGCCGAACTGGTCCGGCCCCCGGTGGCGGATGGCGCCCAACATGGCGCGCAGCACCGAGGCCCGCGCCGGGGCCGAATCGCCCAGGCCGCAGTACCCGACCACGCCACACATCTAGGCCAACCCGAGTTTGCTGATTTTCCCGCTGGGGGTCATGGGCAGCTCGGCCATGAACTCGACGTACCGGGGCACCATGAAGTCCTCCAGGTGCCGGCGGCAGTGGGCGATGACCTCGGCTTCCGTGAGCTTCGGTCCGGTGCACACCACGCAGGCCTTGATCACCTGGCCGGCCATGGGATCGGGAACCCCCACCACCGCGGCCAGCACCCCGGGCAGCATGTGGAGGACGTTCTCCACCTCCTTGGGCGCCACCTTCTCCCCGCGGCTCTTGATGATGTCGTCCTGGCGGCCCACGAAGTAGAAGAAGCCGTCGGCGTCCGTGCGGAAGAGATCGCCCGAATGGCACACGCGCTCGCCCGGGATGGGCCCGGGACGGTAGCGCCGGGCGGTGGCCTCGGGGGCCTCCCAGTAGCCGCGCATGACGTGGCGGCCCCGCACCACCAGCTCGCCGGTCTCGCCCGGGCCGAGCCTGCGGCCCGCCTCGTCCTCCAGCCACGCCTCGGTGCCGGGGATGGGGATGCCCACCGACCCGGGCCGCGCGTCCAGTTCCGAGGGCGGAAGGTAGAGGGTGCGCTTGGTTTCGGTGAGGCCGTACATCGAGTAGAGGGTCGCCCCCGGGAACGCGGCCCGCAGGTCCTGGATGTGGCTGGGGGGCAGCGCCGCGGCGGTGTTGGTGAGGTAGCGCAGGCTGGAGAGGTCGAAGGCGCTGCGGTCCATGGCCAGGAGCATGGCGAAGACGGTGGGCACGCCCGGGAAGCCGGTGATGCGCTCCTCCTGGATCCGCTGGAGGATCAGGGCGGGATAGGTGAAGCTGCGCTCCAGCACCAGGGTCCCGCCGAACTTCAGGACCATCAGGAGCTGGTAGAGGCCGTAGTCGAACGACAGCGGCAGGACGCCCAGGACGATGTCCTCCTCGCGGTTCTCCAGGTAGGTGATGATGGAGGTCGACGCGAAGTCCACGTTGCTGTGGTCGCACATGACGCCCTTGGGCTCGCCGGTGCTGCCCGAGGTGTACACCAGGCAGGCCAGGTCCAGGTCGATGTTGACGATGGGCAGGGGCGCCCCGGGGTCGTCGGCCTGGATCGCCTCGAAGGTCCGCACGCGGCCCTCGGCGGGGCGGGTGGAAAAGCAGGACACCCCCAGGCGCAGGGACGGCACGCCGGCCCACAGGTCCTGGAAGCCCACCACGCGCTCGTCCATGAGCAGGGCCGAGGCGCGGCAGTTGTTGAGAATGTACTTCAGCTTGTCCAGCTTGGTGGAGGCGTTGATGAGGACGAAGACGCCGCCGGCCTTCAGCGCCGCGAAGATCCCCACCACGGCTTCCACCGAGTTGTGCAGGTGGATGGCCACCCGGTCCCCCCGCCCGACGCCCGCGTCCACCAGGGCCCGGCCCAGGCGTTCCGCCATGGCATCCAGCTCCGCGTAGGTGACCCGCTGGTTCCCGCACACCACCGCCACCTTGTGGGGCAGTCGTGCGGCCGTGGCCGAGAGGAATTGATGGACCAGCATGGGCGCGCCCCCCTCAGGAGGCCTTTTCCGTCTTGCCCACGACGTAGGCGCTCAGCTTCGCCACGGAATCGAAATTGTCGGGGAGCAGCTCGCTGTCGCTCACGGAGATCCCGAACTCCTTTTCCACGAAGGAGACCAGTTCGATGATCCCAAGGGAATCGATGATGCCCTCCTCGAGGAACGAGGATGCGTCGCCGTATCCGTAGCCCTGGTCGCTGAAGAGGAAGTTTCGCGCGATGTAGTCGCGGATCTTCGGAGCCACAGAAGTCGTGTCCAAAGCCATTCGGGTTCCCCTCAGCAGGGCAGGTGATTGACGGTCCAACTTGTATATAAACTGCTGGTATTATGTCGATGACAGTTTAGCCGAACTGCGGTCCGATGCAACAGGCCCGATGCAGGGAATTCCCAACTGCCCCACCCGTCTGGTTAAGGTTGGAAGGAAGCGGCCCGAACCCAGGGTCCACCCTTAGCCCCGAGACCCGACCATGACCCGAACGACCGACCCTGGAACCGGAGGCAAACCGGGCCTTCACCCCCGCAACCGCCACCGGGGCCGCTACGACATCCCCGCCCTGGTGGCCGCCTGCCCCGAACTGGCCCCCTTCCTGCGGCCCAACCCGCTGGGGGAGGCCACCATCGACTTCGCGGACCCCGAGGCCGTGCGCACCCTGAACCGGGCCCTGCTGGCCTCGGCCTACGGCATCCGGGGCTGGGACCTGCCCCCCGGCTTCCTGTGCCCCCCGGTGCCGGGGCGCGCCGACTACCTGCACCACCTGGCCGACCTCCTGGCCACCGGAGGGGTCCCGCCCCGGGGCCCCGGGGTGCGGATCCTGGACGTGGGCGTGGGGGCCAACGCCATCTATCCCCTGGTGGGCCACCGGGAGTACGGCTGGAGCTTCCTGGGCACGGACATCGACCCAAAGGCCCTGGCCAGCGCCCGCACCATCCTCTCCGCCAACCCCGGCCTGGCCGAGGCCGTGGAGCTCCGCCTCCAGAAGGACCCGGGGCGGATCCTGGCCGGGGTGGTGCGCCCGGGCGAGACCTTCGACGCCTGCATGTGCAACCCGCCCTTCCACGGCTCCCCCGCCGAGGCCCGCGAGGGCACCCGGCGCAAATGGCGCAACCTGGGGCGCCCCGCCGCCGGGGTGCTGAACTTCGGGGGCCAGGGCGCGGAGCTCTGGTGCGAAGGGGGCGAGGTGGCCTTCGTGGGCCGCATGGTGGAGGAGAGCGCGGAGCGGCCGGAATGCTGCCGATGGTTCACCAGCCTGGTGTCCAAGTCCGCGAACCTGCCGCCGGTGCGGGCCGCGCTGCGCAGGGCCGGGGCGACGCGGGTGCGGGTGCTGGAGATGGGCCAGGGTCAGAAGGTCAGCCGCATCGTGGCCTGGGGCTTCTGAGGGCCGGGAATGAAATATAAAGACAGATATGCAGCACCCTGGCTTTCGGCCTATCCCTTTCGCCTCGGCATGGGTCAAAGGGGTGAAGGGGCGATCTCCTTCAATTTCAGGGGGAATTCAAACATCGCTGTTCCAACAGATAAAAATAATTGCAAAAATCGGCATCATTTTCTGGCTTCTCCCCGGAAGTACGTCATGATGACTCTAGAGAATCCATACGTCGTGGGTAATCTACGCTGGGCCGGCCACTGTCTCGACTCGCACACAGCGCTTAAATTCGAGACAACTTCAGGATCTCCAATGGCTCAAGGTACTGTTAAGTGGTTCAACGCTGAAAAGGGCTTCGGCTTCATCACCCCCGATGGTGGCGGCGCCGACCTGTTCGTCCATCACACCGCCATCCAGGGTTCGGGCTTCAAGACGCTGGACGAGAACCAGCGCGTGAGCTTCGAGAGCGGACAGGGCCAGAAGGGCCCCCAGGCGATCAACGTCACCAAGCTCTAGTCCGGCGCAATCCGGTTCCGGCCCGCCCCTGCTGAAGGTGGCGGGCCGGTTTCTTTGCAGGAGTCCCCATGGCCAGAGTGAATTACCAGAGAGACAAGCGGCTCAAGGACCTGGACCGGCAGCGCAAGCAGGAAGAAAAGCGCGCGAAGCGCCTGCAGAAGGGCCAGGCCCCGGCCGAACCCGATGCCCAGGTTCCCGAGGAAGGACAGGACACCACGCCTGTCCAGGAGTAGGCTGGCCCGGCCGGGTCAGCGGTTCTGCGGGGGGTTCTGCGGGGCGTCCCGCTTGTACCACTGCGCCTGCCCCGACACCGGAAAGGCGCGCCGTTCCAGGTCCGCCAGCTGCGCCGGCGCGTAGGGCGTGAAGGCCCGGGCGATGGCCACGTTCTCCTCCAGCTGGGCGATGGTGTCCACGCCCACGATCACCGTGGAGACCGGGTGGGATAGCACGTAGCCCATGGCCTCCTTCATGGTCAGCGCCCCGGTGCGGGTGATCTTCACGGCGCCGCGCTGCTGCTCGAGGGGCGGCGGCGCGTAGCCCGCCAGGAGCCGGCCGCGGGCGGGAATCTTCATGCCGATCACGCCCATGCCCTTCTCCACCGCCAGGTCCAGCAGGGGGCGGAACGTGAGGTGGTGCGGGTCGGCGGCGTTGAACGCCATGAGCACGGTGTCGAAGGGGAAGCGCCGGATGGCCTCCATGAGCACGGCCGGATCGGTGTGGCCGCTCAGGCCCAGATAGCGCACGAGGCCCTGCTCCCGCGCCTCCCGGAAGGCTTCCAGGGCTCCGCCCTTGGCGCACACGGCCTCCACGTCCTGGGGCGTGGCCATGGCGTGCAGCTGCCAGAGGTCCACGTGGTCGGTCTGGAGAAGGCGCAGCGACGTTTCCAGGAGGCGGAGGGAGCCGTCCCGGGTGCGGTCGTGGGTCTTGGTGGCGAGGAAGGCCTCGCGGCGCCTGCGCTTCATGACCTTGCCCAGGTACTGTTCGCTCCACCGGGCCTCCCCGCCGTAGCGGGCCGAGGTGTCCAGGTAGTTCACGCCCAGGTCCAGGGCCCGCTCGATGATGGGCACGGCCACGGCTTCATTGTTGGGCTTCTCGATGGCGGCCTGGCCCCCCAGGCTGAAGATCCCCACCAGGTGACCCGTGTGCCCCAGGTTGCGGGTGGGCATGGCCCGGGCGGTGCCGGGGTTCCAGGGGGCGTCCGCCCGGGGCCGGGAGGCGGCGGGTCCCGGCTCCGCGGCCCTGCCGGCCGCGAGCCCCAGGGCCGCTCCGGCCCCGAGCTTGAGAAGGGTGCGGCGGTCCATCGGCATGGTCATGGGCGTTCTCCGTTCCAGGGCAAATCTATCAGGTCTTGGGCAGGTCCCCCACCCGGCTCACCAGCCTCACCCAGAGGTCGCCGCCGCTCAACCCGTTGGTGAGGATCACCAGGCCCGTGCCCCGGACCGGATCGAACTGGCTGAAGCAGCGGAAGCCGGTCTGGTTCGCGCCCGAGTGGTGGAAGATGTCCCCGCCCAGGGTCCGGTTCACGGACCACCCCAGGCACCACCCCACCCCCAGCCCGCGGGCCATGCCGGGACGCTCCATGGGCTCCCGGGCGTCCAGGGTCACCTGGGCGGTGAGGGCGGCCTTCAGGGACGGGGCCGTGAGGCCGCCCTGGGCGGGGTCCAGGAAGGCCAGCAGGAACCGCGCGTAGTCGTCGGCGGTGGTGTAGAGGGTGTAGGCCGCGTTGGCGTGGAGGTAGCGGGAGCGCGTGTTGAAGGTTCCGTCCGGCCTGTGGCCGGCGGCGAGCGTGGCCCCGACGGCCGGGGTCCACACGAAGCTCGAGCGGGACATTCCCAGGGGCTTGAAGACCATGCGCTCCGCCAGCAGTTCCAGGGGCTCGTCGGCGATGCGCTCCACCACCCGCTGGAGCAGGAACATCCCCTCCCCCGAATACAGGAAGCGCGACCCGGGCTTGAAGGCCACCGCCACGGGCCCTTCCCGCTCCTCCCCGTCCTTGCGCCAATTGGGCAGGCCCGAGGTGTGGGAGAGGACCATGCGCGCCGTGATGAGCCG
The DNA here is from genome assembly GCF_055384935.1 of Mesoterricola sp. MK458. Lineage (NCBI taxonomy): Bacteria > Pseudomonadati > Acidobacteriota > Holophagae > Holophagales > Holophagaceae > Mesoterricola > Mesoterricola sp. MK458. Next base: position 4,457,275 of record NZ_AP045075.1, on the reverse strand, counting down.
GAACTCGGCCTGGGGCGGGTAGCCGTCCCCGGGGAGGTAGGCGCAAAGGGGCCGGTCCAGGTCCAGCAGGCCCCGGTCCGCCATCAGGAGCGCCAGGTACGCGAACACCGGCTTGGACATGGAGCAGGCCTCGAACACCGTCTCCCGCGCGGCGGGGGTCCCGGTCCGGGCGTCGGCGACGCCGAAGGCGCCGGACCAGGCGATCTTCCGGTCCCGGATCACGGCGATGGACACGCCCGGCACCTTCAGTTCCTTCATCAGCCGCGGCGTGAGCTCCCGGATCGTTTCGACGGTGCCGCCGGGGGCGGCCCCCATGCGGTCCAGGGCCCAGGAGGCCGCCCACCGCACGTCCTCGTCGGGGTCGGCCAGGGCCTCCCGCAGCGCGGAGGCCCCCGCCCCGGCCACGCCCAGGGCGAAGGCCGCCCCCTGGCGCAGGGCCGGGTCCCGGTCCCCGAGGGCCTTCACCAGGCCCGGCGCCGCCGGCATCGCGGCGGGACCCAGATGCCCCAGGGCCGTGGCCGCGCCCTTGCGCACGGAAGTCTCGGGCGATTCCAGGGCCCCGGCCAGCACCGGCACCGCCCCGGGCCCGAGGCTGCCCAGGGCCAGGGCGGCCTGGCCCTGCACGAAGATGTCGGCGTCGGCCAGGGCCCCGGCCAGGGCCTTGGCCGAGGTCGCCGCGCAGGGCCCCAGGGCTCCCAGGGCCTGGGCGGCCCGCTCCCGCACCAGGGCCTCGGGGTCGCCCAGGGCGCGGACCAGGGCCGGCACCGCGGCGCAGGCCGCCGGGCCCAGCCGCGCCAGGACGCGGGCCGCGGCCTCCCGGCCCGCGGCGTCGCCGGTCTCCAGCACCCGGATCGCCTCGGGCACCGCCCGGGCCCCCTGGGCGGCCAGGGCCGCCACCGCCTTCCACCGCAGGGCCGGATCCGGCTCGGAAAGGCCTCCGGCGAGACCCGGGACTGCCAGGCAAAGGACGAGGCCAGCCACGGACGGGGAAAGGATCCGCATGATTCGCTCCTGGAGGTGAGGCCAGTGTACAGGGATGAAGGAGAAATCATGTCGTGACCTGCAAGGTTCGTTTGGTATGCTGGGGGTTTGGCAAAAAGATGAGGTTCTAATGCAAAATCCCATCCACCGCACCCTGGCCTGCTCCTCCCTGGTCCTCGCCCTGGCCCCCGCGGCCCTGGCCTCGGGCTTCCAGCTGCGCGAACAGAGCCCCAGCGCCCAGGGGAACTCCTACGCGGGCATTTCCGCGGGGGGGAGCGACATCGGCTCCATGTTCTTCAACCCGGCCACCCTGACACGCTTCCAGGGCAATGCATTAGTCATCGGCGCCAGCCAGATCCAGCCCTCGGCGAGGCTGGAGGGCGGCAGCGCCACCCGGGCCACGACCCTCGGCGGCAGCGCGATCACCGGCACCTCCGGGGGCGACGCCGGCCGGAGCGCGGCCCTGCCCGTCCTCTACGCCATGTGGAGCCTGAGCCCCGACCTGAAGGTGGGCTTCTCCCTGAACAGCCCCTTCGGCCTCACCAGCGAATACGGGTCCGACTGGATCGGGCGCTACCACGCCATGAAGTCCACCATGACCATCGTCGAAGTCGCCCCCAACCTGGCCTGGCGCATCAGCCCCAAGTGGTCCGTGGGCGCGGCCGTGGTGGCCCGCCACGTGGACGCCACCCTCAGCAACGCCGTGGACTTCGGCGCCGTGGGCGCGGCCTACCGCATCCCCGGCTTCGCCCCCGGGGCCCAGGACGGCGTCGCCACCGTCAAGGGCACCCAGTGGCGCCCCGGCTACCGGGTCGGCGTGCTCTTCGAGCCCCGCACCGACCTGCGCTTCGGGGTGGGCTACCAGTCCGCCATCGACTTCGAGCTCAAGGGCGACGTGTCCTACCAGGGGGTCCCCGCCGCCCTGGCCGCCAATTTCCGCGACGGCGCCGCCACCCCCAAGGCCAACCAGCCCGGCACCGCCTCCCTGGGCGCCGCGTGGGACGTCACCCCCGCCCTCACCCTGGAGGCCGAGGCGGCCCGCACCTTCTGGTCCCACTTCAAGGAGATCCGCATCACCTTCGCCAGCGGCCAGGCCGATTCGGTCACGCCCGAGTACTGGAAGGACTCCTGGTTCCTGGCCCTGGGCCTCACCTGGCGCCCCGGCGGCGCCTGGACCGTGCGCACCGGCGTGGCCCTGGACCAGACCCCCACCACCGACACCCACCGCACCCCCCGCATCCCCGACGCCGAAAGGACCTGGGCCTCCGCCGGCGCGGGCTACGCCGTGACCCGGGCCTTCTCCGTGGACTTCAGCTACAGCCGGCTCTTCGTGAAGAACTCCAACCTCGCCCTCACCGCGACCCCGGGCGGCCCGGACTTCTTCCGCGGCACCATCCACGGCACCTTCCACAACCGCGTGGACATCTTCGCGCTGCAGGGGCGCCTGACGTTCTAGCAGCCTGTCTAGGTATAGGTACGGGTCCCTATATTTCGCCCCGATCGTCGCGGGAGTTGCTGTCGCAACTCCCGCGACGGAGAGCATCGCCAAAAGACGCTCGCCCGTGTCTCTCTTCGCGGGAATGCCGGTTTCGGGACATTTCAGGTCGGATGCAATCCTGAATCGGCTCCGAGCGGGCATTTTTAGAGCCTCAAGATCCGGAATAGCAGACCATCTTCAGGCCCAGAGCTTCCTGCATCCAGGAAAAGTCTTTGCCATTGTCCGTTACCAGGGGCAAGCCATGGGCCAGGGCGCAAGCCGCGATCCATGTGTCGTTGAGTTGGGCCTCCCTGTTGGGGTTCCCACCATCCCGCACATGGATCAAGGCGGCGGATTCCCCTGCGGTAATGATCTTGGCCCAATGGCGGGCGACGAGATCGGTTCCGTCAATCAGCCCGGTCTGGTCAAGAATTTCTTGAATACCTTGGGCATACTCCGCCTTGCGCGAATCCTCCGGCAGCCGCTGCAGCCAGACATGGAGTTCCGCTTCCGTTGGGAAGGCCCGGACCATGTCCTTGCCGTGCAGGTATGCCTCATAGCGCCTGGCGCGCGCCTCGTCCTTCTTCAGACGGCCATTCTTCAACTTGACTAGAAGGGAGATCAGGTTTGTATCCACCACCACGAGGGCCATGCCTCACTCCCCTTCGAATTCCTTCAGGAATGCGCCCAGGCTTTCGCCAGCGTCCGCTCCTAGACTGGGAGCGAATTCCTCCAGGTTGAAGCCGCCTGCCATGGGGCGCCTGGGGGGGTGGATGCCGGCGGGGTAGGATTCGGCGAGGAGTTCCTGGGATTGGGGAGCCAGAAGCACGCTTTCGCAAGCCTCGGCCTTCCACAGCCCTTGGGGGGGGCGGGGTCGACATAAAACCCTCGCGAAGATGACTTTCCGCACCAACCCAACCAGACGATCCTCCGGTAGATCAGGTGGGAAGGTGCAGGTCATCGCTCCGTGTCGGGTATGGACCTCGAAGGTCCGGTCCTTGAAATCAACCTCCAGCAGGCGGCCCTGGATGAGCTCCCATTTCGCCTCTGCGGCGATTCGCTGCGAAAAGGCCAGGTAATCCTTGCGATCGAACTTTGCCTTGAATTCCGTTTCATCGGAGTGGGCGGGGGGCACTTTGACGCCAAGACGACAGCCACGCCGGGTCAGCCGATCAAGGGCGGCCCTCTGGGCCTTGGCCCATTTCCAGCCTTCCTGTGGATCAAACCCGCCATTTTGAAAATAGGACCGGACAGCCTCCCGCGCCGGTCGGATGTCCGGGAGGCCTTTGGATTGGGGTGCGACCAGACCTACCGTTGCGCTGCCGGCCCGGATTGAGCCCACCATCCGCAAGGATTCCAAGGATGGATCAAAGTTCTTCAGGCCCTTCATCAGGTCAGCCAGGTCCTCGAGGTCCTCGGGGGTCAGAGCCCCTTTCAGGGCGCCCTTGCCGCCGATGGAAAGCACCAGGTCCAGGTCCTTCTTGGTTCTGGTCATGGCCCCCCCTCCCGCAGCAACGCGATCCCATCATCCCCCAAGGACCCCTCCCGGGTCGAGCCCGCAGGGGCACGGCGCCTTAACCAGGACCCACCCCAGCTTAACGTTGGGTTGAAAGGATTCCTCCAATCGTATCAATCCGGCTGGCTACCGCCGCCGCCGCACCTCGTAGGTGCGCAGGCTCGCGTCCACCAGGGCCAGCATGGGCAGGGGGCCCTTCCCCCGGCGCAGCAGGTCGCCGATGAGGTGGTCCGCTTCGATGCGGCCGCCGCCCTCCAGGTCGCGGAAGAGCGAGGACGTCATGGCCGAGCCCGGCTCCGTGAGGATGGCCCGGGTCTTCTCCAGGCTCGCAGGCCGGGGCGCGTAGCCCTGGGCCGCGGCCACGGAGGCGCACTCCTCCATGAGGGCCACGCCCAGGGATTCGGCGCCCGCGGCGACGATGTCGCCCACCGAACCCCGCAGGAGGCAGGTGATCCCGGCGGCAGAGGCGATGAACACCCACTTCTCCCACAGCTCCTGGACGATCTCCAGGCTGAGGCGGCCGTCGAACCCGGCCCCGCAGAGCTGGGCCTCCAGGGCCAGGGCCCGGGGCGTGCGCGCCCCGTCCCGCTCCCCGAAGACCAGCCCGTGAAGGCGGTTGAAGTGCACCACGGCGCCCTGGGCGTCCAGGGCCGAGGAGATGAAGCAGGACCCGCCCAGCACCCGTTCCGCCCCGAAGCGCCGGTCCAGGAGATCGAAGTGGCGCATGCCGTTGAGCAGGGGCAGCACCGCGGTGCCGGGGCCCACGGCGGGGGCGAAGGCCTCCACCGCCTCCTCCAGGTCGTAGGCCTTGCAGCTGAGCAGCACCAGGTCGAAGGGGTCCCGGAGGTCGCCGGCCAGCACCGTGGGCGGGGCGGCGAGGTGCAGGTCCCCGAAGGGGCTGCGGATGGAAAGGCCTTCGGCGGCCAGCTTCCGGGCCCGCCCGGGACGCACCAGGAAGGTCACGTCCCGCCCCGCCTCCAGGAGCCGCCCCCCGAAATACCCCCCGATGCCGCCGGCGCCCACGATGAGAATCCGCATGTCTGGTGCTCCCGGGGACCAGGATACGATGCGCATGAGCTACGCTGGAACCTCTGGTTCGCGATGGAGGCACCATGCGGTTCGTCAGTCTGGCCCCGGCCCTGCTCGCCACAGCCCTGGCCGCGGGCACCCTGCCCCCCACCCGCTTCGAGCGGTCCGGGGGCCTCGAGACGCCCCGGCTGGCGGAGACGGTGGAGGAATGCCGGGCCCTGGCCAAGGCCTCGCCCTGGGTCCGCGTGGGAACCTTCGGCCGCAGCCCCCAGGGCCGCGACCTGCCCCTGGTGATCGTGGACCGGGACCGGGCCTTCGACCCCGCCCGGGCCCGGGCCAAGGGCAAGCTCGTGGTCATGATCCAGGCCTGCATCCACGCCGGCGAATCCGACGGCAAGGACGCGGGGCTGCGCTTCCTGAAGGAGCTGTGCGTGGAGCGCAAGCACCCCGGCCTCCTGGACCGGCTCGTGTTCGTGTTCCTGCCGGTCTTCAACGTGGACGGCCACGAGCGCTTCGGCCCGCACAACCGCATCAACCAGAACGGCCCCAAGGAGATGGGCTGGCGCAGCACCGCGGCGGGGCTGAACCTGAACCGCGACTACCTCAAGGCCGACGCCCCGGAGATGAGGGCCTGGCTGAAGCTCCACCAGGCCTGGCTTCCGGACGTCTTCCTGGATTGCCATTCCACCGACGGCGCCGACTACCAGTACCCCCTCACCATCGCCCGGGAGGCGGGCCCCGGGGACACCTGGTTCCTGGAACCGCGGCTGGGCGCCTGGATCCGGGACAGCTTCCTGCCCGGCCTGCGCTCCGGCCTGGAGGCCGACGGCATGCCCACCACGGAGTACATCGTCTTCCGCACCTGGCACGACCCCCGCAGCGGCCTGGTCATCGGCCCCTCCGGGCCGCGCTATTCCCAGGGCTACCAGTCCGCCCAGAACCGCATGGGAATCCTCCTGGAGACCCACATGCTCAAGCCCTACCCCGTGCGGGTCGAGGCCACCCGGCTGGCGCTGCTGCGCACCTCGGAGATCGTGGCCCGGGAGCACGCCACCGTGGCCCGCCTCAACCGCGAAGCCGACGCCTTCACCGCCAGCGCCGCCTTCCGGGCGGCGCCCATGTCCCTGGGCTTCAAGGACGACGGCACCTCCGAGCCCATGGCCTTCAAGGGCTTCGCCTACGACCGCGCCACCAGCGACCTCACGGGAGGAGACTGGTTCACCTACGACCCCACGCGGCCCCAGACCTTCCAGATCCCGCGCTACGGACACCTGGTGCCCACCGCCACGGCCCGGGTGCCCGAAGCCTACCTCGTGCCGCCGGAATGGACCGAGGTCATCGCCCGCCTCGAGGCCCAGGGCATCCCCCACCACCGCCTGGCGAAGCCCGCCACGGTGGCGGTCTCCGGCTGGCGCTTCCGGGACGTGGTCTTCCGGCGCACCCCCACCGAGGGCCGCCAGCGGGTGGAGAGCCTGGTGCAGGAGGAATTCGCCGCCACCCGGGATTTCCCCGCGGGGACCGTGGTGGTGCCCACCGGCAACCGCCTGGCGCGGATCATCGTCCACCTGCTGGAGCCCGCCTCCGAGGAGAGCCTGCTGCGGTGGGGCTTCTTCAACACCATCTTCGAGCAGAAGGAGTACGGCGAAAGCTACGTCCTCGAGCCCCTGGCCCGGAAGATGCTCGCGGCGGACCCCGCCCTCAAGGCCGCCTACGAGCGCCGCAAGGCCGAGGACAAGGCCTTCGCCGCCAACCCGGACGCCCAGCTCAACTGGTTCTACCAGCGCTCCCCCTGGGGGGATCCCGGCCTGGGGCTCTACCCCGTGGGCCGGATCTTCGACGCCGCGGAGGCCGCGAAGCTCTGAAACTGGCCGGATCAGAATTGATCCCAACTGACGGTTCCAGTGCAGCCAGAGGGACGTAACCTGGAGGTCCGGGGGGCGCCATGCTGCTGAAACTGGAGGAGGGGGGAAGCCCCAAGGGCCGCCAGATCGTCGACCAGGTCCAGCGGCTCATCCGGGACGGGCACCTGAATCCCGGCGAGGCCCTGCCCTCCACCCGACACCTGGCGGAGGGCCTCGCCTTGCACCGCTCCACGGTGGCCACGGCCTACCAGGAGCTGTGGGCCCTGGGCTGGCTGGAGCTGCGGCCCGGCGCCGTTCCCCGGGTCCGGCGCCGGGGGGCCCTCGGGGCCCCCGCGGGGCCGGAGCCGGGCGCCTTCCCGTGGCGGGAACGGCTCACCCTGCCCCTGGAACCGCCGCCCCGGCCCCGCCCCGAAGGGCTCATCTCGTTCAACAGCCTCGGCATGGACCCCCGCCTCATTCCGGTGGAACCCCTGGCCCGCTCCCTGAAGGCCGCCCTGCACCGGGAGGGCGCCCGGCTCCTTGACTACGGGGATCCCCGGGGCCTCCCCTCCCTGCGGGCCGTGCTGGCCCAGCGCATGGGCCGCCACGGTGTCCAGGCCGCCCCGGAGGAGATCCTCGTCACCCAGGGCGCCCAGCAGGCACTGGACCTGGCCCTCAGGGCCCTCACCCGCCCGGGGGACGCGGTCCTCGTGGAGACCCCCACCTACGATCACATGCTCCGCCTCCTGGCCCTGCACCGCCTGCGGCCCCTGCCCATCCCCGAGGGCGCGGACGGTCCGGACCTGGCCGCCCTGGAGCGCCTCGCCCGCAGGGAACGCCCCGTTCTCCTGTACACCATGCCCAGCTTCCAGAACCCCACGGGCCGCTGCCTGCCCCAGTCCCAGCGGGAGGGCCTCCTGGCCCTCTGCGAGCGCCTGGCCCTGCCCATCCTGGAGGACGGCTTCGAGGAGGAGATGAAGTACTTCGGCCGCGCCATGCTGCCCCTCAAGTCCATGGACCGCGCGGGCCTCGTGCTCTACGCCGGCACCTTCTCCAAGGTCCTGGCCCCGGGCCTGCGCCTGGGCTGGCTCACGGGCCCCGCCACCTGCCTGGGGGCCCTGGCCGGACTCCGGCGCTCCACCGACCTGGGCCCCTCCCCCATCCTCCAGGCCGCCCTGGAGGACTTCCTGCGCAAGGGCCACTTCGACCAGCACCTCGCGCGGCTCCACCGCACCTTCCGCCGCCGCATGGAAACCGCCCTGGCCGCCCTGCGCCGGGAAATCGACCCCGCCGTCGCCACCTGGACGGCCCCCACCGGCGGCTACCTCATCTGGCTCGCCCTGCGCGGAGCCCCGCCGGCCGGCCTGGAAGCGGCCCTGCACGCCCACGGCGTGGACGCCCGCGGCGGTTCGTCCTACTTCAACGACCCGGAATCCGGGAAACCCTTTCTCCGCCTCTCCATCTCCTCCCTGGACGAGGCGGAGATCACCGAAGGCGTGGCCCGGCTGGGCCGCGCCCTGGGAGCCCTCAGCCATGCCTGAACCCGCCACCCCCTTCGCCAACGCCTACGACGACCAGCTCCGCGCCGCCTCCTACGCGGCCCTGGCCTTCCCCGGAACCTACCACCTGGCCTTCCGGGACCTGCCGGAGCTCCTGGGGCGGCCCGGCCCCGGCGCCCGGGCCCTGGACTTCGGCTGCGGCGCGGGCCGCTCCACCCGCTTCCTCACGGACCTGGGCTTCCGGGCCGAGGGCGCAGACCTTTCGGAGGCGATGCTGGCCCAGGCCCGGGCCCGGGATCCCCGGGGCACCTACCGCCGGGTGCCCGACGGGGACCTGACCGCCCTGGCCGGGAACCGCTACCACCGGATCCTGTCGGCCTTCACCTTCGACAACGTGAGGACCGGCTCCAAGCCGGGCCTCTTCCGGCAGCTGGCGGACCTGCTGGAACCGGAAGGACGCCTCCTGAACCTGGTGAGCTCCGAGGAGCTCTATCGCCTGGAGTGGGCCTCCTTCAGCACCGCGGCCTTCCCCGGCAACGCGGCCCCGGCCCCGGGCGCGGCGGTGTTCACCGTGATGAAGGACGTGCCCGACGCCCGGCCCGTGGAGGACATCTTCTGCCCCGAGGCCGACTACCTGGACCTGTACCGCGGCGCCGGCCTCGTGCGCGTCCTGGCCCACCGCCCCTTGGGCCGCCCCGGCGAACCCTTCGCCTGGGTCAACGAGCTGCAGGTGGCCCCCTGGCGCATCGACGTGCTGCGCAGGGCCTGACCTTCCGCCGTACAGGCCTCCGCCCCGGCCCCTCCCCGCAGGGAGGAGGATGCCGGGGCGGAACGCGGCGGGACTACGGGATATAGATGTGGTACCCGAGGCGGGCGGAATCCGTCTCGGCCGCGGCCTGGACGTCGGCCATGGTCTTCTGGGTCCACTCGGCGGCGGTGTAGGTGGGATTCCCGGCCTTCACGGACGGCAGCCGGAAGAAGCTCTTGTCGGCGGCGGGATTGGCCGCGCCCCAGGCCAGGTCGCCGAGGGTGTCGATGCGGGCGTCCCAGGCGGCGGAAGTGGCCGTGCCCACCGTGCTCAGGAAGACGGGGTCGTTGCCGTTGAAGTTGGCCACGTTGTTGTTGGTGACCGCGGCGGCGCCGTTGGTCACGTGGGCGGCGTCGGGAAGGGCGGCCCCGGTGTTCTTCATCAGGAAGCTGGCGCCGGGAGCCAGGGTGCCCGGGATCAGCGCGGTCTTGAAGGTATTGGACGTGTTCGGGTTCGTCCAGAGGCAGAGGTAGACCGGCGTGACGGCGGCATCATAGGTGCCGGCGCCGACGTTGGTGACCTCGATCCACTTGTCGTAGCTCGCGCCTTCGTAGTACTGGCTGATGATGAGAGAGGACGCGCCCGGGATGCCGCCGGGGGTGACGGTGAGGGTGAACGTCGTGGTGGTGCTGGCGCCGTCGCCGTCGGTGACGGTCAGGGTGACGATGGCCGAACCGGTGACGCCCGCGGCGGGGATCAGGGCCAGGGTGCAGACGCCCGCGGCGTTGTCCACCACCAGGGCGGAGGGCAGCAGGACGGTGTTGTCCGCGGTGGCGGTGACCGTGAGGGCGCCGGGAGCCGTGGAATCGTCGGCCACGGTGAAGGTGGCGTTGACGGCGGCGCCCTCCGTGGTGGATTTGTTGCCCACGCCCGCGAAGGTGGGGGCCTCGTTGCCGCCCTTCACCTTGATGACGCGGGTGATGGTGTTGCTGGAGCCCAGGCTGTCCTGGACCGTGAAGGAGGCGGAGAAGGTGCCCCCGAGGGAATACGTGTGGCTCGCGGTCATGCCGGTGGAAACCGGGGTCCCGTCGCCGAAGTTCCAGGTGGCCGAGGCGATGGCGGTGCCCGCGGCGGAGGCGGAGTTCGGCGTGGCCGCGCCCGCGAAGGTCACGGTGTCATTGACGTTCACGGTGGTGTCCCAGCTGGGCTCGACCATGTGGACGTTGGGGCCGGAGGTCTGCTCGAAGGGAGTGCGCCAGCCGCGCACGTCCACGGTGGCCTTCCAGGCGGGGATGTCGAGGCCGGGGGCCACGGTCTGGAGGTTGGGGAAGAAGTCCAGGCCGGTGAGGGCCTCGATGCGGGCCACGGAGGTGACGTAGGTGGTGAGGGTCGCCGGCGCGTTGACCAGGCCCCAGGCGTTGGGCAGGATCAGGGCCAGGGCCTTGGGCTGGCCGGGCGTGGCTTCGGAAACCACGATCTTGTAGCAGGCCGTGGGAATGGCGATGTTCAGGCCGGGCTGCGCCTTGGAGGCCCACCACGCGGGGCTGGGGGGGAAGTAGGAGCCGGTGTAGACCCACACGCGGCCCAGGTAGGACGTGATGCCGTTGGTGTCGCCGCCCTGGGTGCCGCCGATGGTCTCCTCCAGCCGCTGCCAGAGCTGCTGGTTGAACTGGGAGATCTGGGGCACCAGGTTGCTCATGATGGTGGCGTCGTCGCCGGCCACGGGGGTGTAGCGGTAGGAGACGTCGGCCCGGGGCACCTGGTGGCCGCGGTCGAAGCTGTCCGGCGAGTTGGCCCCGCCCGTGTAGATGCCCGTGTAGTCGTCCTTGCCCACCCGGGGCGCCTCGAGGCGCAGGTCGGCGGTGTAGTCCTTGTCGGAATTGGCGTAGGGCTGGTGGACCGGGAAGTTCAGGTACGAGGTCCACACGGGGTTCTTCAGGGACTCGTCATAGCCCAGGCGGAAGGAGCCGTTGGGGTAGTTCACGGGGTCCACGTGGAGGGAAGGCAGCACCGTGAGGGGCCGGCTGGGCACCGCCACCGGATCCCCCGCGTAGACGGGGCTGGGCACGGAGGCCACGGCGTAGGTGTTGGCGCTCTCCACCTGGAAGGCGCCGTCGCTCACCAGGACGGAGTAGGCATCCCCGTTGGTGGGGAATTCGGTCGAGGGCACCGTGTAGGAAGCGGCGTTGGCGCCGTCGATGGGGGTGCCGTTCTTGCGCCAGGAATACGTGAGGGCGCCGCCGTGGTTCGCGGTGGCCGAGACGGTGAACGTCACGGCGTCCGGAGGCAGGACGGTGCGGCTCTCGGGCTGGGCGAGGATGGTCGGCGGCGCGTGCACCGCCACGGCCGCGGCCAGGGAGAGGGTGGAGGTGACGGTGCCGTCGAGGGTGCAGGTGGCCACGGCGTCGTAGCTCCCCGCGTCGGCCACGGCCACGGCCGCGATGGCGAACTCGGGCGAGGTGGCGCCGGCGATGGGCAGGCCGTCCTTGCGCCACTGGTAGGTCACGGAGCCCGCATTGGCCGAGGCCGCCACGCTGAGCGCCAGGGGCGCGCCCAGGTCCACGGTCTGGGAAACCGGCTGGAGCGTGAAGACCGGAGGCACGTTCACCTGGAGCGCGGCCGCCGCGGAGGTGGCCGAGGTGACGGTTCCGTTCACGGTGTTGGTGACCACCGCGTCATAGCTGCCGGCGTTGGCGGCCGTCACGGCGGTGAGGTTCAGGGTGGCTGAGGTGGCGCCAGCCAGGGCGGAGCCCCCCTTGCGCCACTGGTAGCCCAGGGTGCCCTTGCCCGTGGCCGCCACGGTGAAGGAGGCGGAGGCCCCCTGTACCACGGTGAGGCTGGCGGGCTGGGCGGTGATGACCGGCGGGACGTTGATGGCCAGGGTGGCGGGGCGGCTGTGCACCCAGCCCGTGGGGTTGCTCACGATCACCGTGTAGACGCCCGCGCTGGCGGCCGTGGCGGCGGGGATGGTGTAGGTGGCCGAATCGCCGCCCACCCGGTGAAGGCCCTTCAGCCACTGGTAATGGAAGCGGCTGGGCTTGCCCGTCACCTCCACCTTGAAGGTCACCGCCTGGCCGGCGATGGCCGTCTGGCTCCGGGGCTGGGTGACGATCCTCAGGTGATCGGGCTTGTGGAACCAGCCGAGGTGCCGGCCCTGATCGTGGTCGCGGTCCGGGCCGCCGGCCCGGGTTGGGGTGCCCAGGCCGAGCACGGCCAGGCAGAGGCTCAGACGAGCCAAGCTTCGAAGCGCCTTCATGACAGTCTCCTGGAAATCCGGGGTAATGGTTCATGAAGTATCCAGCGACCGCCCCCGGGTACCAAGTCAAATCTTGTGAATTCCCGGCAACAAATTCAGCGTTCGCTTGTTTGTCTGTCTCTCGGGTTCCGGCACAGGGCCAGGAGGGTGATGTCGTCCGAGGGCTCGAAGCCCGCCACGTGCCCGCGCAGGGCCTCGGTCACCCGGTCCAGCCACGGGCCGGCGCCCCCGCCGGGGGGCACCCCCAGCAGCCGCGCCTCCCCGAAGAACCCCCCGGCGCCCTGGGCCTCGGTCACCCCGTCCGTGAACAGCAGCAGCCCCTCCCCGGGCGCCAGGACCTCCCGCGCCACCCCGAAGGCCGACCCGGGCAGGAGCCCCAGCGCCGGGCCCGTGGGGGCCAGCCGGGTCCGCACCACGCCCCCGGAGGCCACCAGCGGCGCGTCGTGGCCGCAGTTCGCGTAGGCCAGCTCCCCCGACCCGGAATCCACCATCCCCAGGAAGGCCGTGGCGAACATGCTGGAGCGCTCGTGCACCGTGGCGATGTAGTCGCTGGCGGTGCGGGCGGCGCGCTCCAGCACCTGGGCCGGGTCGCCCGGGGCCGCGGTGGCCGCGGCGCGGATGAGGGTCCGGAAGAGCGCCATGTAGAGCGCGGACCCCACCCCCTTGCCGCACACGTCGGCGACCACCACCATCGTGCGGCCCCCGTCCACGGCGAAGGCGTCGTAGAAGTCGCCCGCCACCTGCGTGGCCGGCGCGAACCGCGCGGCCAGGTCCCACCCGTCCAGCGCCGGCAGGGCCTCGGGCAGGAACCCCTTCTGGATCTCGTGGCCGATCCGCAGCTCGCGCTCGAGGCTCTCGGTGTGCAGGCGCTCCCGGTCCCGGAGGCGCTTCCGGTCCAGGGAGGCCCCCACCCGGGCCCTGAGGATCACGGGGTTGAAGGGCTTGGGGAGGTAGTCCTCCGCCCCCAGCTCGATGCAGCGCACCACCGTCTCCAGTTCCTCCACCGCCGAGATCATGATCACCGGCAGGTGGCGCAGGGCCTCGTCGGCCTTGAGCTGGGCCAGGACCTCCAGGCCGTCCATGCCCGGCATCATGATGTCCAGGAGCACCACGTCGAAGCCGCCGCCCTCCACCATGGCCAGCGCCTCGGCCCCGCCGGCCGCGGAGGCCGTGGCCAGGCCCAGCTTCTCGAGCCTGCGGGTGAGGAGGTTCCGGTTGGCCTCCACATCGTCCACCACGAGGACCCGGCCCGGGGACGCGCTCACGCCTCGACCGGGGCGTCCGCCAGGAGCCGGCGCAGGTAGGGGACCTGCTCCTGGGCGGCCCGCTCCCCGACCTCCGCCACGTAGGGGATCTTCTCCGTTTCGAACAGGCCCACCCGCTTGTCGAACCTGGGCACGATGAGGATCACCTCGGAATGGTGGGTGAGGTTGTGGAAGGCGAACCGCGACTTGAGCAGGTTGTTGGTCATGATGCTGCTCAGCTGGAAGGAGAAGCGGCCCAGGGTGTTGAACCGCCGCTGGTAGGGGCTCTCGAAGCCCACGGCGATGATCACGTCCGCGCCCTCGCGCATGGCCACGTTCACAGGCAGCGGGTCCGACATGAAGCCGTCGATGAGGAGCCGGTCCCCGATGCGGTGGGGGCTGAAGATGTAGGGGATGGAGATGCTGGCGCGGATGGCGTCCACCACGCTCCCCTCCCCGAGGATGGCCTGGTCCCCGTTGGCGAGGTCCGTGGCCGTGATGAACAGCGGAACCTTCGCGTCCTCGATGGCCATGTCCCCGAACGTCTCGCGCAGGCGGCGCATCACCAGCACGTCCTTGCGCATGCCGAAGACGGCGTCCCTTCTTCCGAAGAGCCGCCCGAAGACGACGCGCAGCAGGGCCAGGCGGTCCCGCTGGCTCGTGAGCTCCCGGGTCCACAACCGGGTGCTCATCTCCAGGGTGGTCTCCACGTCGTGGCCCGCGGCGATCATGGCGGCGTAGATGCTCCCGGCGCTGCAGCCCACCACCAGGTCGATCCCGATGCCCTCCCGCCGCAGCACCCGCTGCACCCCCAGGGCCGCGGCGCACTTCACGCTGCCCGCGCCGATGACCAGCGCCACCTTCTTGGAATGCCTCGAGGCCAGGTTACCTTCCATAGCTGGCCACCGCCTCGTCGATGCCGGGGAAGAGCTTCAGGATCCCGGTGAAGCCGCTGATCTCCAGCACCCGGTTCACGTCGGGCCGCACCGCCCCCAGGCGGAAGTCGCCGCCGGCGCGCCGCGCCTCCTTGACCACCGCCAGGAGCGTGCGCAGGCCGGCGCTGCTGGTGTAGTCCACCGCGCTGAAGTCCACGGCCAGGCGCACCTTCCCGCCGCGCACCTGCGCCTCCAGGGCGTCCTGCAGGGCCCCCGCGGTCAGGCCGTCGATGCTGCCCACCACCGTCGCCACCGTCACATCGCCCACGTCCTTGACCGACAGATCCATCAGGTCCTCCCTCCCATGAACTTCACGAGCGTCACCCGGTTCCCCCGGGGCGCCACGTCCTCGTGGCGCACCTCGTCCACCACGGCCCGCACCAGGCTCCAGCCGTGGCCCCCGGGGCTGCGGTCCCGCCACCCCGAGGCCAGGTCCGGGGCCGGCGCCGAGGCCGGATCGAAGGGCGCCGCGCGGTCCTCCACCACCACCTGCCAGGACCCGGGCTCCGCCCGGAACGCCACCCGGATGGGCCCGGGAGCCCCCGGCGCGTAGCCGTGCAGGATGATGTTGGCGCACACCTCCTCCACCGCCAGGCGCAGGTCGTGGCGCGCCGCGCCGGCCACGCCGGCGCGGTCGAAGGCCTTGGCCATGAAGGCCAGGATGGACCCCAACCCATGGGCGTCGGCGGTCACCTCCAGGGCGGCCGGGGTCTCCGGTCCGGTCATGGGGACCCTTCGACGACAAATGAAACATTCAATTCGGTCACCCCCCGAATGCGTTCCCTTGGTTGCTTGATGAGCGAAAAATGCGACTCATTCTCGCACATCCTGATGTCTGAACACATGAAAATTCAGGGGATTTCCGGGGGCACCAGGGCCGCGATCTTGGCGAGCAGCCCGTCCAGGTCCACCGGCTTGGTGCCGTAGTCGTCGCACCCGGCGCCCAGGGCCTTCTCCCGGTCCCCGCTCATGGCGTGGGCGGTGAGGGCGATGATGGGGATGGGCCGGGTGGCGGCGTCCGCCTTCAGCAGCCGCGCCGCGTCCCATCCGTCCAGGCCGGGCAGGCTCATGTCCAGGAGGATCAGTTCCGGCGCCCCGGTGCGGGCCAGGGCCACGCCCTCCAGGCCATCGGCGGCGGTGACCACCTCGTGGCCCCGGCGCCGCAGCCGCCGGCTCAGCATGTCCCGGTTGTTCTCGTTGTCCTCCACCAGCAGGATCCGGGTCAAGGCTCCCCTCCCGGCTCCGGGGCCTCGGCCGGAAGGCGTAGGGTGAAGCGCGACCCCCGGCCGGGCTCGCTTTCCACCTCGATGTCCCCGCCCATCATGCGCGCCATGCGCCGGCCCACGGCGAGCCCGAGGCCCGTGCCGCCGAAGCGCCGCGTGGTGGAGCTGTCGGCCTGGGAGAAGCTCTGGAAGAGCCGGCCGATCTGCTCGGGGGTGAGGCCGATGCCCGTGTCCCGCACGGCGAAGGCGAGCCAGCCGCCCTCCCGGTCCACCTCCAGGGCGACGGCGCCGCCGGAGGTGAACTTGCAGGCGTTGCCCAGGAGGTTGAGGAGCACCTGGCGCACCTTGGTGGCGTCGCCGCGCATGGCGCCCGCCTCCGGGGCGCAGCGCAGCTCCAGGGAGTTGGCGTTCTTCGCGGCCAGGGGCAGGGTCAGGGACACCAGCTCCTGCACCAGGGGCTCCACGGCGAAGTCCTCCAGGTGGAGTTCCATCTTCCCCGCCTCGATCTTGGCGAGGTCCAGGATGTCGTTCACCAGCAGGAGCAGGTGCTTGCCCGCGGAGGTGATGCGGGCCAGGTCCTCGCCCATGGTGTCCATGCCCGCGTCGGCGGCGTCCTCCTGGAGCATCTCGCCGTAGCCGATGATGGCGTTGAGGGGGGTGCGCAGCTCGTGGCTCATGCGCGAAAGGAACTCGCTCTTGGCGCGGGTGGCCTCCTCGGCGGCGGCGTACAGGGCCTCCAGGTGGCGCTTCTCTTCCACCTCCGCCAGGAGCCGCGCGGCGCGGATCTTGGCGGCGGCCATGTGCCCGGCCACCGCCAGCAGGCGCAGGTCCTCCCCCGTGAAGGCGCCCCGGGCCAGGCCCGCGTCCAGGTAGATCACCCCCACCACCTCGCCGTCGTGCTCCAGGGGCACCATCATCACCGAGGCCGCCCCGCTGGCCACGATGGACTGGGCCTGGGCGAACTGCGCGTCCAGGACGGGGTTGTTGATGAGCAGGGCCTTGCGGCCCTCCACCACCTTCTCCAGGAGCGTGCGCGAGGGCTGCACCTGGAAGCCGGCCCCCTGCCGCCGGGTGCGGGAGGCCACCTGCACCATCTCCCCCCGGGCATCCACGAGCAGCGCCGCCCCGCGGTCCGGGCGCAGGAACGGGAAGATCCGCTCCAGGAGGTTGCCCAGCATCACTTCGGCCCCGGCGTCCCCCAGCATGTCCAGGCTGAGGCCGTGCATGAGGTCCAGGGCCTCCTTCCACCCCGGGGCGCCCTCGGGGGCCGGAACGGACGGGGACGAGGCCCGCAGCTGCTCCACCTCCATGATGAAGGAGATGGAAGGGTCCTCGGCCCGCTCCAGGGCGAGGCTCACCCGGCCCAGCACGAGGCTGTCGCCCGGGGCCACGGCCCGGGGCCCCGCCAACAGCTCCCCGTTGACCCGGGTCCCGTTGCGCGAGCCCAGGTCCTCCAGCAGGGCGCGGCCGGCATCCAGGAACAGCCGCGCGTGGTTGCGGGAGAGGCTGGGATCGTACACGACCACGTCGCAGGACGGGTCCCGGCCGATGACGAGGGACGGCCGGTCCTTCCCCAGCTTAGCGGGGGGACCGTCGGGAGGGCGGAGCCAGAGTTCGTCCATGGGATGACCTGTTGATGGGCCATCTTGGATTGTTTCCCGAACCTGTCAACTATAAACTATTTAACCGCTTTCGCCCTCACTGCACATCACTGACCCGGCCGTTCAGGAAGGTGACCTTCAGATCGCGGTAGACGTAGATCTTCTTGGCTCCCAGGTCCACGGTGTTCCGGGGCCGGCCCAGGGCGGTTTCCACCTGCGCGGGGGTCATGCCCAGGGAGACCGTCGTGCCGGAGGGCGTGTCGTCGCCGGCGTCGATGAGGGAGCGCTCGGCCCCGTTGGCTTCGCGCACCGCCTGGGTGAGCTCGGTCTGGGCATCCGCGTCGGGCCGGAGATCCCGGGCGTAGTCGGCTTCCTGGGAACCCAGGGCCGAGGCCGGGAGGGCCGGAATGCCGTCCTTGCCCTGTTCGGTCTGGAGCTTGGCCAGGCCGCGCTCCATGGAGGCCTGCATGGTGTTGGCCATCTCCTGCAGGTCCAGGGTCCGCACCGAGACGTAGCCGCCCCGGGGGCAGCTGGCGCCGCGGGTGGACAGCACCCGCACCTCGGCCCATTCGGCGCCCTGGGCGGGCGTCTGGGAAAGCTGGAGCACGTCGCCGTCCACCAGCGAACACTCCTCGCTGCCGGAATAGGCCATCACGCCCCCCGACACCACGAAGATCCGGGGCCCCCGCGCCGTGAAGATCGCCGGCGGGCCGGAGACCGCGGCCGGGTCCGGCCGGGCCTCGTCCATCTGCCGGCGGACCTCCTCGGCGATGGCGTCCTTCACCTCGGGCGACAGGGAGGTGCCGCTGTCGTACACGACGGGCGGCGCCGAGACGGTGACGTTCTGGGCCAGGTAGGCGGATTCCAGCGAGGCCGCGATGATGAAGTCCGCCAGCCAGAAGGCGGGGCTCCGGTACACCGGGTAGGGCGCGAAGTAGCCGCCGTAGTAGCCGTACCAGGGCCGCGACGACCAGCCCCAGGTGTAGCGCACGGGCCGGCTCCACGGGGAATGGCACCAGGAATAGAAGGCCGGGCGGTAGGCGTGGCGGGGCATGTAGACGTTGTAGGTGCGCCCGCCGTAGAACCAGGGGCGGTACACCGAGGCGTGGGGCACCCCGTTGACGATGTAGGTGCGGTGCACGTAGGCGTGGCCGCGGAATTCCACCGGACGCTGGATGTAGCCCATGCGGCCCGTGGCGTTGGCCACGATCACGCGGCCCCCGGGGCGCACCACTTCCACCTGCCGCACCCCGCTGGGCGAATGGCGGATCACGGCGCCGCCCGGCGTGCGCACCTCCCGGATGGCCCCGGTGTGGGTCCGGCGGATCTCGCCGCCCTCCCGGGTGCGCACCACCTCGTGCACCGGTCCCCGGCCGGCGGGGCCGGGACGGACTTCCGTGGGCCGGGGGACCCCGCGCCCGGGTTCGGGCCGGGTCTCGGGCCTGCGTTCCGTCCGCGGATCGGGGCGCACCTCGGGGCTGCGTTCCTGCCGGGGCTCGGGCCGCACCTCGGGCCGGCGTTCCGGGCGGGGCTCGGGCCGGATCTCGGGCCTGCGTTCCTGGCGCGGTTCGGGCCGAACCTCGGGGCTGCGCTCCGGGCGGGGCTCGGGCCGCACCTCGGGCCTGCGTTCCTGGCGAGGTTCCGGCCGGGTCTCGGGCCTGCGTTCCTGGCGGGGCTCGGGCCGGGCCTCGGGACGGCGCTCCTGGCGCGGTTCGGGCCGGGCCTCGGGCCTGCGTTCCTGCCGGGGCTCGGGCCGGGGTTCAGGCCGAGGTTCGGGCCTGCGCTCCTGCCGGGGCTCGGGTCGCTTCTCCCGGGGCTCCTCCTTCTTCCGGTCCTGGGCCTGGAGCAGAAGCGACGCGGCCAGGAGGGCCACCAGGGCCCTCCCGCCGCCGCTGAAGGCCTTTCGGATCCTGCTGGCGCCCATGGACATGGTGACTCCTGGTGACATGCGACCACTCTACACCCGGACCCCCGACAGGGGGGGCGCCGGGGCGGAGCCCGCGTCAGTCCCCGGTCTGGAAGGCCACCGCCAGGCCGTGCACCGTGGCCGCGATGCGCACCGCCTCGAAGACCTGGGCCTCGGAAAGGCCCCCTTCCACCAGGACGGCCTCGTGGGCCCGCACGCAGGCCTCGCACCCGTTCACGGCGCTCACCGCGAGGCAGAACAGCTCGAAGTCGAGCTTCGGGCCCGCGGTGCGGGCGATGCGGTTCATGCGCAGGCGCACCGGAAGCTGGGCGTAGGACTCCTTGCCCACCAGGTGGCGGAAGCGGTAGACGATGTTGGTCATGCCCATGAGGGCGGCCGCGGCCAGGGCGTCTTCCACCGTGGCCTCCCCGGCGGCCTCCAGGGCCTGGGCCCGCAGTTCGCGCAGCAGGTCCGGGTTGCGCGCCGCGGCGGCGGCCGCCAGGGCCGTGCCCAGGCGCTGGGCGGGCTCCAGGGGGGAATCGCCCAGCACGGCCTGGAGGTTGAGCTTGAGGTCCCGGGCGTAGGCGGGGAGGGTTTCGAGGGTCGTCATGGTCACACCTTCAGGGTCGCGTCGCCCTTGCGCCAGTTGCAGGGGCAGAGTTCATCGGTCTGGAGGGCGTCCAGCACGCGCAGCACCTCGTCCACGCTCCGCCCCACGCTCAGGTCGTTGACGCTCACGTGGCGGATGACGCCCTGGGGATCCACCACGAAGGTGGCCCGCAGGGGAACGCCCTCGGTCTTGTGCAGGACGCCCAGGGCCGAGCTCAGCTCGCGCCGGGTGTCGGCCAGCATGGGGAAGGGCAGGTCCTTGAGGTCCTCGTGCTGGTTGCGCCAGGCCAGGTGCACGAAGTGGGTGTCCGTGCTCGCGCCCAGCACCTGGGTGTCCCGGTCCTGGAAGTCGCCGTCGCGCTTGCCGAAGGCCGCGATCTCGGTGGGGCACACGAAGGTGAAGTCCATGGGCCAGAGGAAGAGCACCTTCCACTTGCCGGGGAAGCTCTCGTGGGTGAGGGTCTCGAATTCCTTGCCGCTGTTCACGGCCTGCAGGGAGAAGGAGGGGAACGTGTCGCCGACGGTCAGCATGTCTATTCCTTTGGGAGAGGGGAGCGGGATCGCTCCGCCCAACCAGCATCCCGTTTCCCCGGATCCAGGTCCAAGATATCAATTCTATCAAAGTGATAGCATGAACCTATGACGATCGCTCCCCTGCCCTGCACCCTCCGCCAGATGCAGTACGCCCTCGCCGTGGCGGAAACCCTCAGCTTCCGCAAGGCCGCGGACCTCTGCGCCGTGGCCCAGCCCTCCCTCAGCGCCCAGGTGGCCGCCCTGGAGGAGGCGCTGGGGGTGCCGCTCTTCGAACGGGGGCGGGGGGGCGTGCGGGTCACCACCCCCGGCCGCGCGCTCATCGCCCGCATGGGCGCCCTGCTGCGGGACGCCGCTGACCTGACGCACGAGGCCCGGTCCCTGCGGGACCCCCTGGCGGGCCCCCTGCGCCTGGGCATCATCCCCACCCTCGCCCCCTACGTGCTTCCCTTCCTCGTGCCGGCCCTGCGCACGGCCTTTCCGCGCCTCCAGCCCATCTGGATCGAAGGCACCACCGCCACCCTGGCCGCGGGCCTGGAGGACGGCGGCCTGGAGGGCGCCCTGCTGGCCCTGGAAGCGGACCTGGGCGAACTGGAGACCTTCCCCCTGGGCCAGGATCCCTTCCTGGTGTGCCTGCCCGCCGGCCACCGCCTGGCCCGGGGCGAACGCCCCCTGCCCCTGGACGCCCTGGAGGGCGAGCGCCTCCTCCTGCTGGACGACGGCCACTGCCTGCGCGGCCAGGCCCTGGCCGCCTGCGGCCGCACCCGGGTGGAGGAAGCGGGTTTCCGGGCCACCAGCCTGTCCACCCTGGTGCACATGGTGGCCGGCGGCCTGGGGATCACCCTGCTGCCGCGCCTGGCCGTGGGCACCGAGGCCGCCCGGGCCACGGTGGCCCTGCGCCCCCTGGCGCCGCCCGTCCCCTTCCGCACCCTGGCCCTGGCCTGGCGGTCCGGCTCCTACGCCGGCGCCGCCCTGCGCAGCGTGGGAACGGCCATGGCCGCCGCCCTGCGGGAGCATCCGGACGGCGGAGGGACGCCGTGAGCCGCGGGGCGGCTTTCCACCCGGGCCGGCGGACCGACTACCCTGGAAGCATGGACTCCACGCTGCGCATCCGGACGATCCTCACCTTCTGGCTGCCGCTTGCGGCCGCCTGGCTCATGATGGGCGCCGAGGGCCCCTACCTGTCGGCCATCGTGGCGCGCATGGACCGGCCCGTGGAGAACCTGGCGGCCTTCGGCCTCTCCTTCACCCTGGCCTGGCTGGTGGAATCGCCCATCATCATGCTGCTTTCCGCCTCCACCGCCCTGTGCCGGGACCGGGCGAGCTTCCTGGCCCTGCGGCGCTTCGCCTACCTGCTCAACGGCACGCTGACGGCGATCCTGGTGGTCGTGGCCCTGCCGCCGGTGTTCCGCCTGCTGGCGCAAGGGGTGCTGGGGCTGCCCGCCGACGTGGTGCACCTGGCCAACCTGGCCACGGCGATGCTGGCCCCCTGGCCCGCGGCCATCGGCTACCGGCGCTTCCACCAGGGCCTGCTGGTGCGCACGGGCCAGACCCGCCGGGTGGCCTACGGCACCGTGCTGCGCCTGGTCACCATGTCCCTGGCCGCCGCCGGCCTGGCCCTGGGCACCCGCCTGCCGGGGGCCTGCATCGGCGCCCTGGCGCTCAGCTCCGGCGTGGTGGCCGAAGCCGCCGCCAGCCGCTGGATGGCCCACCGGGTGGTGCGCGACCTCCTGGATCCCGGCCCCCCCAGCGGCCCGGCCCCCACCTTCCGGGAACTGGCCCGGTACTACTACCCCCTCGCCCTCACATCCATCATCGCCATGGCCACCGCGCCCCTGCTCACCTTCTTCATGGGCCGGGGCCGCGACCCCCTGCAATGCCTAGCCGCCTGGCCCGTGGTGCACGCCTTCGTGTTCTTCTTCCGGAGCGGGGGCAGCGCCTTCCAGGAAGTGGGGGTGGCCCTCACCGGCGCCGACGGCCGCCACGCGGCCCAGGTGCGCCGGGCGGCCACGCTGCTGGCGGCGGGGTCCACGGCGCTCATGGCCGTGGCGGTGTTCACGCCGCTGGGGGCGCTGTGGTTCCGGCGGGTGGTGGGCCTGGGCGCCGAGCTGCTGCCCTTCGCCCTGCTCCCCGCCCAGGTGCTGCTCCTGCTGCCCGCCATGGAATACCTGCTGAGCTTCCAGCGGTCCCGGTGGATCCTGGCCGGCCGCACATCCCTGGTGTCCACGGCCACCGCCCTGGAAACCGTGGGCCTCACCCTTTCCATGGCCCTGTTCGCCCTGGTGCTGGACTGGCGCGGCACCCTGGCCGCGGCCCTGGCCCTGACGCTGGGCCGGTCCGCCGCCTGCGGCTACCTGCTCCGCAAGGCGGCGGACGAGCCGTTCACTGGTAGCGGGACACCCAGTGGGCGTACGGCGGCGGAAGCGTCCGGGCCGCCGCCTCCGGCACCCCCAGCGTGCGGGCCGCGTGGAAGGGCCAATGCGGGTCATCCAGGAGAGGTCGCCCCAGGGTGACCAGGTCCAGGCGCCCCTCGCGGATCAGGGCGTCGGCCGCCCGGGGATCCCGGGCCAGGTTCCAGCTGGTGGTCACCGGCAAGCCCGTGGCCCCGTGCACCCGGACGGCGGTGGGCACCATGAAGTCCGGGCCCCAGGGGATATGAGCCTCCGGCGTGTTGAACCCCAGCGACACATCCACGAAGTCGAGCCCCTCGGCCTTCATGCGGCCCAGCAGCGCGACGGCTTCGGCGAGCATCGCCTCGTCGTCCCCGTGGAACTCCACCACGCCCAGGCGCACGGTGAGCGGAAGGTGCGCGGGCCACACCGCGCGCACGGCCCGGAAGGTCTCCAGCAGGAACCGGGCCCGGTTCTCGGCGCTGCCGCCGTAGGCGTCGGTGCGCCGGTTGGCCAGGGGCGAAAAGAACTCCTGCGCCAGGTATCCGTGGGCGAAGTGCAGCTGGAGCCATTCGAAGCCCAGGTCCCGGGCGCGCTCGGCAGCGCGGACCATGTCCGCCTGCACCCTGCCGATGTCCTCCAGCGTCATGGCCCGCGGCACCCGCGGCAGTCCCTTGCCGTAGGCCACCGCCGACGGCGCCAGGGTCTCCCAGGCGTTGGGCTGGCCCAGGGGGATGTGGTCGTCCCCCTCCCAGGGGCGGTTGGCCGAAGCCTTGCGGCCCGCGTGGGCGAGCTGGATCCCCGGCACCGCGCCCCCCGCCTTGATGGCCGCGACGACCGGCGCCAGGGCCTGGGCCTGCGCGTCGTTCCACAGCCCCAGGTCGGCCCAGCTGATCCGGCCCTCCGGGGACACCGCCGTGGCTTCCACCGTCACCAGGCCCGCCCCGCCCCGGGCGAGGGAGGCGTAGTGCCCCAGGTGCCACGCGTTGGCCAGGCCCTCGTCGGCCATGTACTGGCACATGGGCGGCACGGCGATGCGGTTGCGCAGGGTCACGCCCTTGAGCGAATAGGGGTCGAACAAACCAGGCATGGATCACTCCTTTTCAATGCCGGCGGCGCTGCGGCCGCCATCCCGGGTCCCGCCCGGCTGGATTCGACATTAATTGCAGACGCCGTATATTTCAATACAAGATTATTCCTAATCGCAATTTTCACCCCCTGCTATCATCCCCTGGGCACTGCCCGGAGACGCGATGGCCCCTTCCCCCCAACCCACCCCCCTGGCCCAGCACTGGTGCGCGCTGTCGCTCCTGCACGAGCGCATCCAGGCCCACCTGGAACGGGCCCTGCAGGCCCGGCACCAGCTGAGCGTGCGCGAGTTCTCCCTGCTCACCGTGCTCGCCCGCCAGAACGAGGGCGGCAAGGGCCACCTGCAGATGAAGCAGGTTTCCGATTCCGTCCTCCTCAGCCAGAGCGCCACCACCCGCCT
This sequence comes from Mesoterricola sp. MK458, assembly GCF_055384935.1. Lineage (NCBI taxonomy): Bacteria > Pseudomonadati > Acidobacteriota > Holophagae > Holophagales > Holophagaceae > Mesoterricola > Mesoterricola sp. MK458. The sequence goes on along the minus strand of NZ_AP045075.1, from coordinate 4,433,000 downwards.
GGTCACCCGCCTGGAGGAACGCGGCCTCCTGGAACGCGCCTTCTGCCCCATCGACCGCCGCGGCATCTACACCCACGTCACCGAACAGGGCTTCGCCACCCTGGACCGCGCCCGCCCCACCCACGACGAGGCCCTGGAACAGGCCCTCGCCGAGGCGCGGCGGGACCCCCAGTTGGTGCCGCTGGTGCAGGCGCTGGATGCCCTGGATCTGGGGGCGGGTGGGGCGGCGCGGCCGGGAGCCTGAGGGCGGACCGGCCAGCATCGCCTGGCCAACCTTCCACGAAACATGGGCGGAAGGTACGCATCCCCGCTCCGGCGCCGGCCTTGCCTTCCGGCCGGTGGCCTCCTATGCTGGACCCGGAGTCTGGATGCGACAGCAGCACACGACAACCTGGATGAACCTGGAGACGGTTGCCGTCCCCAGGGCCGAAGCCTAGGCTCCGGCCCTCACCCTCTCGGAAGCGCCCCCGTCGGGGGGCTTGAGCGGTCATTCATCCAGGAAATCCACCATGACGCATTCAGCGTGTCCATCCGCGGGCCTCGGCCTGCCACCCTTCGATTCCCTCACCCCCTACGGCTGGTCCCCGACCCACGGCGAGACCTTCCAATCCATCGCCTCTCCCGGCTGCGAACCGGGCCGCGTCGTGGCCGCCTCCCGCGGCCTCGTGCTGGCCCAGACCCCCCGCGGCGAATGCTGGGGCGTGCCCACGGGCCGCCTCCGCGAACGTCTCCAGCGCACCGGCCTGAGCCTCTGCGCCGGGGACTGGATCCTCCTCCAGCCCAACCCCGGCCCGTCCAAAGCCTCCATCGTGGACCTGATCCCCCGGGGAGCGACGCTCACCCGGTCCTGGACCGGCTCCGGCGGCCGCCCCCAGTGCCTCGCCGCCAACCTCGACGTGATCCTCCTGGTCATGGGCCTGGACCGGAACTTCAACCCGGCGCGCATGGAGCGGCTCCTCTCCCTGGCCTGGGGCAGCGGCGCCCAACCCGTCGCCGTCCTCACCAAGCGGGACCTCAACCCGCAATGGGAGGCCTTCACGGCCCGCATCGAGGGCATCGCCCCCGGCGTGGCGGTCCGCGCCATCTCCGCCTGGACCGGCGAGGGCCTGGAAGTCCTTCCGGAGCTCCTGCCCGAGGGCCACACCGGCGTCCTGGTGGGGTCTTCGGGCGCCGGAAAATCCACCCTCCTCAACGCCCTGATGGGCAGCGAGGTGCGGCGCACCCGGGAGGTGCGCACGTCGGATGGCCGGGGACGCCACACCACCTCCCTGCGGGAACTCTTCCTGCTGCCGGGCGGCGGGTGCCTCATCGATACGCCCGGCATCCGCGAAGTGGGCCTGTGCGCCGAAGGCTCCGACCTGGATTCCGCCTTTTCCGACATCGCCTCCCTGGCCGAAGGGTGCCGCTTCCGCGACTGCACCCACGGCGCCGAACCCGGCTGCGCCGTGCAGGCCGCCCTTTCCGAAGGCGCCATCGACCCCGACCGCTACGGCCACTACCTGCGCCTGCGCAGGGAAGTGGCCTTCGAGGCCGCCCGCAGCGACGAGCACCTCTGGCGCGAACGCGAGGAAAAATGGCGCCGCATCAGCAAACTTCAAAAGACCTTCAAGAAACGGTGAATGCATGTCCCGCGACCAACGCCCCCCTCGAGGGCCCCTCCCCAACCGCCCCACCGACGCCTTCCTCCGCACCCACTGCGGCACCACCGTGCCCGCCGAAGCCCTGGGAACCCGCCAGCGCAACCACTGCCCCCGCTGCCTCCGGAGCCTCCACGTGGACGTCACCGTGGGCGACCGGCGCAGCCTGTGCCGGGGCGTCATGGACCCCATCAGCGTGTGGGTCCGCCACGGCGCGGAAATGGCGCTCCTCCACCGCTGCCGCCGCTGCGGCGTCATCCGCTCCAACCGCATCGCGGGGGATGACGACCTCGAACCCCTGCGCGCGCTGGTCAGGAGCCTGGGGGAGGTGGGCGGGGGGTTCTGACACGGCGGAGATCCGCCGGCCTCGCGCCGCCAAGGGCCGGACCCAATGGCCTCCGGTGACAACCCGCCCCTGCTAGCGCGGGCACCGGAGGCGCCCGTCGCCGGGGTGCGATCCGCCCACGGAGACCGCCCGTTTCCGCAGAGACCCGAGGACTTTCGCGATGCGTTCCACCATGCTCAGGTTGGGGTCGGGATTCCCGTGAGGCGCTCCTCAAGGAAGTGTGCCGCCAACTGCCGTTCCCGTGCCCGGCCCATACGCAGGGCATCGAAGAGCGCCAGAAGCTCATAGAGCGCAGGATCCGACAGGGCCGCCTCGGTCGCGGACTTGTACAGGGGCTCAACGCTGGTCCCCCGGACCGTCCCATCCTTGTGGGGCCAAACCGGGGGCAGATCAGCGTCCGCCTGGAGTTCGTCCTTGAGGGGAGAGGCCGCGTGGGCGGTGGGGAAACCCCGGGTCACCTGGCCCAGTTGGGTGGGGAAGGCGTACTTGGCGCCGTGGATCAGGAATTCCCTGATCGGCATGGGGCTGGGTGGGGAGGACAGCCCATCCGATGGCAGGAGGCCCCCCTTCCGTGCGCGCTGAACCGCGTTGTGGGTTTCGGCGATGCTCATGCCGAGTTCGTGAGCCAGGGTCTGGTAGTTCCAGGCACGACCGCGCCCGACCCAAAGTTTGAGCGTGACGAGGAGGTCTTGGGGTTTAAGCACCATATTCCAAATATATCTACTATTCACGAATTGTGAATAAGCGGGTGAAAATTTCGGTCGGTCACCCTCCTGAACCACCTTGCGTGCACGAAGACGGACGCTCCACGCTAAGGGTAAGGACGGCTCAATCAGGTTTCTGGCGTTCCTGCACCGCTGCTGCCGATGCGGCGTCATTCGGTCCAACCGCATTGCCGGGGATAACGACAGGCGGATCATCGCCCAGGCTGAGTGTGGGTGCACAATGGTTCGGACCCGATCGTTCAAAAAACCCGCGCCGCCATTCCATCCGTTGCGCAGGAAGCCGGTCTCAAGCGGAGAACCAAGGCGCCATGACCTCCCTCAAGCTCTTCATCCCGGATTTCGGCCCCCTTGCGGCCCAGCCTGTCTACCAGCGCCACCTGCTCGTGGGTGAACGGGCCGTCGCCACCGGAATGGCGACCCTGTTCCACCCCGAACCGGCCCGGGTTGAGGACCTCCTGCTTTTCCATTCCCCCGAATACGTCGAAGCCCTGGCCCAGGGCGTCCCGGACCCGCTGGCCTCCTCCGGCGGGACCTGGTTCCCGGGCCTGATGGATTTCGCGCGATCCATCGTCGGGGCCTCCTTCGCCTCCATCGAGGCCGCCGCCCGCGATGGCGTCTCCGGGTTGCTGGGAGGTGGGGGCCACCACGCCTACCCGACGCGAGGCGGTGCCCTGTCCTGGGTGAACGAGATCGGGATCGGAGTCCACCACTTCCGCCGCCTGGGTTTCCAGCGCGTCCTCGTCCTGGACCTGGATGCCCATTTCGGCAACGGCACCGTCGCCGGCTTCCCCGACGACCCCGACCTGTTCCTCTTCGACCTCCACGGCCACGCCTCGGACTGGGTGAGCTGATGGACCAGGTCGAGGGCAGTGATGAACCGGCAGCTGTAGCCCTGCTGGATGGCCTTCCTACCCAAGCCGATGCCACACCTGTGACCGGTGATCTTGCCGAGGACCTGCCGGCGCTTCTGGAGCCAGAGCATGAAGCCGGGCTTGGGGGTGATCCACACGGCCCCTTCGAGCCTCCCACTTTCGGGGTGGAGGATGGCTGCCGGGAGTTCCAGCCCGGGCCGCAGCCCCTCCGCGGACCAAGGCTCCCGGCAGGTGGCCAGAGGGAACAGGTACTCGGCCATGTCGCTGTTCCGGCCACGGGGGCGCCCCAAGAAGAAGCAGGCGTGAGGAAGGCCTCTTGCGATCCTGGGGGTGATCCTCCCCGTTGGGAGGGCTATCCACAGGAAGAGAAAGGGCCCGATGGCCGATAGGTCCCCCGGAAGGGGACCATGGTCCTGGGCTACGAGGGGTGAGGTGCGTGCGCTCATGGATCCTCCAATGCTCCGCCCTAGGCTTGGGGCAAGGCGTCAAAGAGGGATGGGGATCCGTCACTGCATGGGCTGAGCCTAGCTTCCAAGAGAGGGGACTGCAACGCTTGTCCCTGGGCCCGATGAGGACAGAGTTGGCGCATGGGATTCCCTTTCGCTCCAGGGCTTTCCGAACAAGGCTTGAACGTAGCCGAAGGATTCCCGGGCATCGGGTGGGCGGCCCAATTCTCCATTCGGGGCAAAGACGCTTGCCATCATTGCCTCCCGTCGCCTTGGGCAACGATTCAGAGGTTCCCTCCCGACACCAGCGCCAGCATGGGGCTCGAACAGCCCTTTGCGGGGCAGGAGCAGTCCACGATGTTCCCGCAATGTTCTTTGATCCCTTCGGCCCAGATGCCCTCCCACCCGCATTCTGGGCAAACCAGGGGTTCGTGCTTGTAGTCGCTGTAGTAGTCGAGAATGCGGGCGCGGTACGGCTCCGGGGCCGGACGGGTTGGGCTGGGGACTTCCTCCGGTGCGGTCGATCCGATTTCCGCGCCCATGACCCACTGGAGGTAGTCCGCGTGGGTCCCGGGCTGGACGATCCCGAGGCCCTCCATGTAATGAGCCTCCGCCGAGAGGACCCGCCGGAGGATGTCCGGGGAATGCTCCGTGATTCGTTCCAGGTAGGACACCAGGATCTCCCGGTCCATGGTCTCCGGAGGCAGTTCTCGGAGGAGGTCTTCATGAGCCATTCGCTCCGAAGCGAGGGATTCCTGCTCCTCCTCCGCGTCTGCCAGTCCCGCGAGCACAAGGAATTGGAAATGTCCGTCCAGGATCTCCTGCGCCGTGGGGGAGGGCTCACCGCTCTCATGGCAAGCGATGGCTACGGCATCGGCCGTGTCGTAAATCGGGGTGTTCTCCATTCTGTCCTCGGGATTACTCATCCTTGCATGGGGCTTGACTGGCATGCAAGGGGACCGGGAGACAGTGGCTGTCTTTATGAACCTGCTTTATTCCTCAAGTCGAAGCCGGCGGATTCCCCCTCTAGGGGATTCATTTCTCATGCATTTATCTATCGGGGCATGGAAGAATGTCCGTAGCCACCTGCTGCCCTTTCAAGACCCGCCTCCCTGCTGGATGTCCAACGGCCATGGTTCACCTCGAAGATCACAAAGACATTCTTGTTCAGGCGGGGCATGGGGTTTTCGTGATTTGGAATTTATCCAAAGGGGCTGCGCCTGGAGTCAAAGATGCTCGGTCTGGAAGGTCGCGCCTATCCGTCGTCTCGGATCAATGCTCGTGATTTTCATACAGTGGGATATTGATGCGTGCCCTTCAGTCATTCCATCACGAATCTCCAGCCAACTTTGGCGCCTGGTTTATGGTGATGCTCGCCAATAGGCCACTCCCCTGGTCGTGGGACCAGGAAGATGCCGCCCTGCTTCTTCGGTGGTTCCACCATTTCGATTGGAGTCGGCACCTCGGGCAATATTCCCCGTCGAACAGCGGCGCGGCCTCTGCTTTGGCCGTGCTCCTGGCGCAAGCGTACCAGTCCTGCTTTGCAGGGGACGGGGATACAGCCGTTTGGAAACGCCTTGGCCAGGTCACAGGGCTGCCTGATACGGCCTTTGGCGCCAATGTGACGAATCTGACCCGCCAGCTTGGGCTATACAAGGACTGCACCGCGGAATCCGATCTGATCCATGTGATTCCCTTCCTCAAGCTGGTGGGCTGCCCTCAACAGGCCTTGCCGAGTCTCGGTCAGCAACTTCGGAGCAGTTCACCGGTTGGCAAGCGGTTCCGCGCTCTTGCGACGGCCCAGTGGGGTCCCGATGCGGAGGCTCTCCTGAAGGCCTGGATGCGAGAGGGGCGTGGTGTTCCTCCATTCCTTTCACCAGCGGAAGCGGAACTCCTCCAAAGAGAGCCCGAGGCGAAGAAGGAGGAGCAGGGATTCATCTGGCGCGTCCTTCAAATGACGACGGGTGCCTTCATGCCCGTGCTCTTTTCCACCAGCACCATTCCTGCCGGGGACTGGAGGGGGGCAACCGGACAGACTGTCACCGCCGAGGTTGCAAGGACCCATGGCATTCCGCAGGTGACTGGGCGGGATGGACTGGTCCAGGGAGGTGGGCAGACACTGGAAGTGTCCTGGCCGAACACGCCGACCTTCTGGTGTGAGACCAAACCGACCCCCAGGGGCGTCCGCCACGTCTACCAGAAGGGCAAGGGCGGTGGCGCCACTCTGGTCTGCCTGCCGCCTAAATGGTCCCTTGACGGAGATGGTGATCCGAGTTGGCGGTGGGTGCCCATCAAGGGCAGGTGTACCCTCTTCGATCCTTCAGGGAACCCATGGCAACCGAGGGACGAATCCCCCACCTGGGACGCACTCGACGGGATTGCCATCGAAGGGCAGCCGAACATTACCATCCTTCACGAACTGCCGTCCGGACTTCAGAAGTTGGAAACCCGTGGAGGGCAGCTGGGGAGCACGCTCCGTGAAGGGGCGGTGTGGCGGAATGATGATCTTGGGGTCCCGCCCCTTGGGCATCTCATTCTTTCCTGGGTTTCAAAACAGGGCATTCGCCGGACGAAGGAAATCTATTGCCTGCCCACGCTTCAGTTGGCCAAGTCCCTCGGGGAAAGGCCCACCGTCTGGATCCGTGGGATGGAGGGGCTGGTCGGGCGGGAGGAGGGGGGCCGGTACTACGAACTGGAGATTGAAGCCAAGGCGAATGCGTGGACTTCAGTCATTACCTTCCGTGGATGGGGTCCCGAGCCGGTTTTGCTTCGTCTCGAAGGACCACTGAATCCCTACGGAGTCTCTCTCTATGGCTGGAGGCCGCACCACCCCTGGTCCTCCCATGGCCCTTGGCATGTGGGGCCTGGTTTCCCCATGCAGGCCTATGAGGCCAACCTGCGCATCGAAGTCGCACTTCCCCCTACTGCGGAGAGCCGGGTCTGGGTGGACAACCTCGTGCCGTTGTGGCCCGACAAGATGATCAAGCATCAACGGCGCCTGGGCCCCCTTGAATTCCACGAGCCTCTTAAACCGCTATGGGATGTCATCGAGCCGATGGCTCGTCCTGTGCGTCTCTCCTTGGCCTGGGCCAATCTGGCGAATCCGGAGGATGAACGGCTCCGTTCGGCGCTCCTGGCCCGCATCTTCCCCCGGGAGGCGCCATTGAGCGTACGTGTGATGGGTGAGTGGGGCCTTCAGGTGCGGGTCAAGGGTGGGACCGGGGGAGGCCCGGATCTCAAGAGGTTGGTCATCAAGGTGGGATCGACTAAAAATCCGCTTGCCGTCCATGAATTTCCATTGGATTCCCTCACGGCCGCGCCCATCGACAACGGCATCGTCGTCCAGGTTCCCCCCCAGGATCCGGCCCACGGCCCCTACCACCTTGGCCTGCGCTCTGAAGAAGAGGACCTGCATCCCATCAGTATCCATGTGGATGGGCGGGGGAAGTTGATTCCTCGCGCGGTTGAAGCCCACTTCAAGGCCGTTCGGGGCCGGATGATCGGCGGTGTGTGCCTTCGGGAGGACCTTCCAGATTACAGGGACCAGCAGCTCCGCTTCGTTTACGACCTAGCAGAAACGCACAACCTGCTGGAACTACTAGAACGGGGCGAAATCCAACACTGGCTCGAATACCTCGGTGATGACTTTCTCTTCAGCCAGCCCTGGACCCTTGGGATTGCGCTCCGGCATCCCAAGATGACCCTTGAGCACATCATCGGTTCCACTTGGAGTGATGAGAAGAAGTTGCAAGCACTCGGGAACCTGGGCCAGAGCGGCTGGACGTGGTGGATCATCCCGCCCGCAGATATCGCTTCCATGGACCCTGAAGTCAGGACTCCGCTCCTGGCCTTCATCGCCCAACTGGCCCGGCGCAGGGTGACGGCCCTGGATGGGATCACCAATCCAGGAATCCGCAGCGTAGCCATCGCGAGGCTCTGCGAAGAAGGCCTATTTCTTCATCTGGAACCTGCGGCCCAGCGCCTCCTCCTTGAATGGATGGGGTTCCCCGTGGAGATGATGGAACAGCCGTCGCGGGCACAGGATCTTGCGCCGCGGCTGTGCCAGCAGCAGGGAGACTTCCTGGGAGGGCTGATCCAGGGGATCTTCACGCCGAGTCCGGAACCACCGCCGCCCCTGCCAAAGCCACCGGTGTCCGGGTTGGCCGGGCTTCCCCCTGTCCTAGAGCCACTCACGCGGCTGTCAGGTTGGGGACGCGCCTACCACCACTGGATGCAGACGGAATCCAGTTCGCTCATCTGTGCGAAATCATGGGCCGATGCGACGCCCGAAGTATTCAGGCACTATGGCCCACTGTTCACCTTCTTCGCCCTTCTCAACTGGAAGGATTGAACATGCACGATCCCATCCGCGCCATCCAGGATGTCAGGGATTCCCTCGCGCTCGCGGCACTGGAGCGCATCCCACCCTACCTCGGCCATCAGCGTGAAGCCCTGCTGCAGTGGTTCTCCAAGCCGCAAGGCCCCTTGAGCGATCCCTTGGTGGAGTTCGACCCGCCTTTCGAATCCGCCGATCTGAGCTGGGACGAGGCTGTACAGGAAGGGGCTCTGCTCCCTGAGACGCTGGCGCTCCTGCGCAAGGGCGGGACGATCAAGTCTGTGAAGCCATACCGCCACCAATGGGAAGCGATCAAGGTCGCACGGGAGGGGAAGAGCATCGTCGTGAGCGCAGGGACGGGTTCGGGAAAGACCGAGTGCTTCCTGATTCCGATCCTGGATGACCTCGTGAGGGAAGCCCTCGCGAAGCGTGGCCCCCTCCTCGGGTTGCGCTCTATGCTCGTCTATCCATTGAACGCCCTCGTGTTCGACCAGATAGGGCGCTGGCGTGCGGTGCTCCGTCACCAGCAGGCCGTGCTGGGGCATGTCCCGATCCGGCTCTCCATGTACAACGCCTTCCTCCAAAAGAAGAAGGATGTGGGTGCGGATCTGCGCCCCACCTTCTACGCCCTTGGGATGAGTGAGGAAGACCCGGACCTGCGCCCCTATCTTCCGATGGACGAGGGCGAGGTCACGAGGCGGGAGCAATTCCTTGCCGGAGGGGACTCCGGGGCCAACCTCCTGATCACCAACTACGTGATGTTGGAGCTGGCGCTCCTGAGAGACGCTGACCAGACGTGGCTTTCAGAGGCCAAAGGTTGGAAGCACCTGGTGCTGGACGAGGCTCATACCTACACAGGGGGCCTGGCGGTGGACATCGCCCTGCTGCTGCGCCGCCTCCGCGACCGCATCGTTCCTGACCTCACCCCCCAGGGATTTGCGACTTCAGCGACCTTTGGAGGAAAAAACGCCAAAAGCGAACTGGCCTCCTTCAGCTCGGTTCTGTTCGGTCAGGAGCCATCCGAGGTGGAAGTGCTGCAGGGCCGGCGGGTCGCCGTCAGGCCTGATCCCTCTGTACCCGCAGCAATCAGAGGGGACTACGCCACCTTGGTCCGCTTCCTGGCGGCAAGACAGGATACAGAAAGGCTGAAGCCCCTGATCTTTCCCCACAGCCAGCTTCAGAAGCTATATGGAACGAACGAAGGCGGCCTTCAGCGGTTGAATGACCTGCTGCGCCAGTGCAGTGAATTCCGTAGCGAGGATGGGGCCCGGGCCCTGCTCCCCCATCGTCTGCACGCCGTCCTCCGGCGGCCCATCCCCTGGGCCAGCCAGTGCATCAACCCCCAGTGCCCCGGACGGGCAGGGCTCGACGGATACCTACGCTGGCCTGGACTCGGATGGATCGGACAGGATCCTAGTGATGATGTCTGCCCGAAGTGCCATGCCCCCATGCTTCTTCCGGTGACATGCGGATTCGAGGGCTGCGCGCAGGAGGGCCTGCTGGCGAAGGCCTCCTACGATGCGTTCCCTCCCACCTTGAATGGCCTCTTTCACCCGAGCTCAGAATCCCCCCTACTGGCGGAAGCCTGGGTTCTCCTCGTGCCCAAGGCGGAGTGGGTGGAGGATCGGCCTGCGACCCCGGTTGTATTGAAGGGGGGCGCGGTTCGTGAGGCATCCCTGGAGGATGCGGAGTGGCTCGTCGTCCTGATCGAGACGGATCGGGAGACCGGCAAGCTGAAGTGCCCGCGTTGCGGGCAGGTTGAGACCCTCGAAAATACGTGGAGCAGGAGGTTCCCCGCGGGGGCCATGGACCTGGTCGCCATGGACCGTCTCATCGCGCTTCAGGCACCCGATGGGCGGGGTGACGGGGAACCCAATCAAGGGCGCCGCCTCCTCAGTTTCGCGGATTCCCGCCAAGGCGCGGCCCGACTCGCACCCCGGCTGGCTTTTACCCATCGGGTCCTGTATGTGCGTCGATGGATGGTGGACACGCTGCGCTCCATTCCTGCGGCCCAGCCCCAAGTTGCGAAGATTGAAAGCCAGCTCGAGCGCCTCCGGGAGATGAATGCAGGTGGGCTGATGGATGACCTCATCCGCAAGATGGAGGCCGAAATGGCTTCCCTGCAATGCGGTGAGACGATTCCCGGGCTCATCCACCACATGGTGCAAGACCGCCGCAGGTTGGAGGTCTGGGCGCGGAGTCTGGAAGGATCCCGGTTCCACCAGCGCTTCTCCGGTGCGGCCCTGCTCCCCAAGGCGTCGGACGGGAGTGATCCTGATCTTGAGACGATCTGGTACGGGATGATCCGCAGCCCCGAAGGGCGGGCCGCCGTGCGGGCGATGAGCGACGGGGCCAGGGGTAAGGACGACCTGTCCCAGTCCCTGATGGACTTTCTGTCAAGGGAGCTCCTGCTTGCTGTCCTTCGCGAGCTATGCCGTCCCCCGGGGCGGACTCCAACGGCCATCAAGCTCGGCCTCATCCAGTTGCAGTGGCCTCGGCTTACGGGCCCCCTAGCGCCCCTTAGCAGCCTGAAGGTCCCCGATTCGCTGCATCAAGAAGTCTTCGAGCGTGCCTGCTTCCTGCTCCTGGAGCAGCGCTGCCTTGAACTCCCCCAGCCCATCAGCGGCAAGGAGGAGGACTGGGGGAGCGCCTTCATCAACCGAAGGGCCGCACTCCAGGAATCGGCTACAGCCGGTGAAGTGTACAGCTTCGCCAGCGATCGCATCGACATGAGGCGTTTCACGGCCTTCCTCGACCTGCTGGCGGAGCAATGTCTCGGTCGTCGGGATGATCAGTGGAACAAGCGGGCCTATGTGGCGTTGTGGGATTCCCTCCGCGCAGTGTCCCGGGATGCCCCGCTGCTGAACCTGTTCACGGACGGCAACATCGACTACTTGCGCATTAAGGCGGAGCTCCTTCAGCTGCGCCCCGGGACCAGGGCATTCCTCTGCAAGCGTTGTGGTGCCACCTCCCCCTGGGGCGGGCTTGGTAAGTGCTCGGAACAGCGTTTCCGGGAGGCCCGGGGGGGCGACCGGTCTGAGCCCTGTGAGGGGGACCTGGTGGAGACGGATCCCTTCCTGGCCATGCCTCCTCAAGGAGCGGCCTTTCCCCATGCCCGGGAAGTCCTCCTGAATCGGCCTGCGCCCGATGGGCTCACCGCATTCGAGCACACGGCCCAGCGGAGCGGAGACAAGGTGCGGCGGGATGAACTTCTCTTCCGCCAGAGCCGGATGAACGTGCTCTGCAGTTCCACAACTTTGGAGATGGGTGTCGATCTCCCCGATCTGGACACGGTGGTCCTGATGGGGGTTCCCCCCGCGGCATCCAATCACACTCAGCGAGTAGGTCGTGCAGGCCGCTCCCGCACCAGGTCCTGCCTCGCCTTGACCCTGGCTGGCGAGGACAGTTTCGACCGATGGGCGCACCGGGACCTGATGGCCTTCCTCAAGCGCCCCGGTGTCACGCCACAGGTCGACCTGGATCGAGAAGAGAAGCTGTTCCAGCATTTCTTCGCCTGGAGACTCGGCATCCTGGTCCGCGGCGGTGATCTCCTGAGGGTGGGGGCCGGGGCAGAACTCCTCAACCGCGTGTCCATGTTCGCGGGCATCGATCCCGACCTGCGCCGGAATGCCATCGCCGTCTGGAACACCCGGTACCCCGAAAGTCCATGGCGTCTGGAGTCCTTCGCGCCGGGATGGGGCGACGAAGCGGTACTAAGGTGGGAGACCCTCACCACAGAGGAAATGGCCCGGGGCATGGCTATCTTCGGCCGCGGGGAGCAGGCACTCCGCACCTGGCTTCAGGAGGGGGAAAAGGCCCTCCAGGAGCAGATCGATGGCATCCACAAGCAGGTACTCTCGATCGAGGATGCGATCGCCAACGGTCCTGAGCGCCAGGCCAATTTCATGCGCTACCTTCTCCATTCCCTGCGGGAATACGACGCCCTCAAATGGCTTGCCGAAAACCACCTTCTGCCAAGTTTCGGGTTCCCCATCTCATCGGTGAGCCTCGCGCCTCCCAAGGACATCGGGCCCATTGAACCCATCGGCCGGGATCGTCGGCAGGCGGTGATGGAATGGACGCCTGGTGCCAATGTCGTTGTCGCGAACCGCAGATGGACGGTCAGAGGACTGGCCCCTGACACGCGGCGTGGCCAGAGAGAAACCCATCACAGGCTATACACCCTGCTGAAATGCCGCAGTTGCGGGCATCAGCACGTGTCCATGAGCGCCGATCTGGGGACCTGCCCGGCCTGCTCCAGCAAGGAAAGGGAGATGCAGGCCGTTGTCACGCCTTTTGCCTTCGCTTCGGAGGATAAGTCCAAGCTGGCCGGCACTGAGTCCCAGATGCCCTTCGGACGCTCCACGCGTGTCCTGACCTTGGATGATCGGCAGTGGCCCGAAGGCGTGATCACCTTCCGGCCCTCGGTGCCAGTGGCCTTCCTGAACCTGGGACAGGAGGAGCACGGGTTCTGGCTTTGTCCGGCCTGCAACATGCTCCGACACGCCCAAAGGCGGTGGACCCGATGCTGTCAGCAGAATACGCAGACGGATCCCGACCCTGTGGTCCTGGGGGAAGTCGTCCGCATGGACGTCCTTCGGATCCGGCCCACGGCGGAGACTACCCATGATGGACTCCGGTCAGCCTCCCAGGCACTTCGCCTCGCCGCGGCCTTCCTGCTGGAATTGGATCCCCGCACCCTTGCTCTGGCCGACATCCTCGAGGATGGCCTCAACAGCATCTATCTCGTGGATCTGACCGATGGCGGAAGTGGGCTGCTCGCGCGGCTCCGGGAAGGGCGGCGATGCCGGGACTGGTTCGCTCTCGCACGCAGGATCCTGACCCATGAGGACTGCCCCGAGCAGGCCTGCGCCAACGCCTGCCCGGAGTGTCTCCTGACGCACGACAATCGGACCGAGCATCGACGAAGGCCCTTCCGCCGGATGGCAGGAATCGGAACCGTGGATGCGCTGCTGGCTGACCTCGAGGCCGCAGAGACGGATGATTCGCATAGCTCTGGGCCTGAGAGTCACGCTGAACCGGATGCCCCATGGTCCTGGGCCGATGTGGTCATGCTGACGGTACTTGAGGCATCCGTCGTAGAAGCCCTTCAGAACCTTGGACTCCCGGCTCCCGAAGTCGGCCAGGATCTGGTGGTCGGTCATGAAACGGTGGGTACCGCAGAACTCAGCTGGTCCAATCTGAAGGTGGCCGTCATCGAAGGGACGAGCGATGTGCCGGAGGTTCCGGACTGGGTCCTAATCCCGGCCACGAACCCTGACCTGATCACACGGATCCTGGAGGCGATCGCTGCGCGGACCGGCGAGGCAGAGGCAGGCGTGAAGTGAAGGGGCCCCAGGCTTATCCCGGCCCGGCCCCGGGTGCGATCATAGTTCTTCACGCTTATTCGAATCGACCAGGGAGGTTCTCCTCGATGTCTGCTGTTGTCCCTCACTTGGGTACCGCTCCTGACCCTCGAATACCCCCTCCAATCCAGCTTCTTGAAATGAAGGAAATTTGGAATCACGTGCCCACCTCGGCCGCCGCAGGACATCCGTTCCTGTTCAATCCGGCGCGGGCTCCGTTCCAGGGCCCCGGCCTAGCTTCCATTCCGGAAGGACGCCATGCCGATTCTCGCTGAACCCCGCCCCATCCCCGCCCCTGGGCTTCGCATCGAACTTCGCGACGCGGAATGGCGGGTGCTCCGTGTGGACGCCACCTCGGATGGCGGGCACCTTCTGACCTGCGAAGGGCTGTCGGAGATGGTGCGTGGCTGTGAGGCCACCTTCCTCACAACCCTCGATCCGGATTATCGGATCCTCGATCCTGCCCAGACCTCGCTCGTTGAGGACCCCACCAGCCACTACCGGGCCAGCCGGTGCAGACTGGTTGGACCAGCTTTCGACATCGCTTCTAGATAGGACGAGACCATGAATGAACCGAAAGTCGCCATCGGAGACGGATTCCTGGAGGCCTTTTCTCTGATCCCCAGGGCGAAGCAGAAGAAGGTCATGGAGTTCGTGGCCAAGTTTCGCCATGACCCCCGGGGGGTGGGGATCAATTACGAGACCATCAATGATGCAATGGATGAGAACTTCAGATCGGTGCGCATCGATCTGGAATACCGCGGCATCGTCCTGAAGCCGGAGAAGGGGGATGTCTACATCCTCCTGCATGTCGACAAGCATGATGATGCCTATCAGTGGGCCCGCCGACACCGCTGTGGGATCCACCCGACCACGGGTGTTCTGCAGCTCATGGAACTGGAGCGACTGGAGGAGCCAGTCCCGGTGCCGAATGTCAACCTGGATACTGCCCAGGCCACGGTTATGGCCTCACCGCCTAACCCTATTTTTGAACTCCCGCCGGACATCCTTATGCGCCTCGGGGTTCCAGAATTTCGCCTGGAATGGGTGAGGGGCCTCACGAGCGTGGTTGCTTTGGAGAGTGGACAGTCACTCCTGCCCATTGAGGCCTTCGAGGCGCTCTACCTGTTTGCGAATGGGATCGAGCTTGAGGACCTTCTTGCCGAATATGCGCCGGAGCGGAAGAAGCCCGTGGATACCGAGGACTTCGTGGGGGCCCTGGAACTCGATGCCAGCCGCCGTCGCTTCTTCGTGGTCGATGACGAGATGGAGCTGCTCGAGATGCTCGAAGCTCCACTGGAGAAATGGCGCGTATTCCTGCACCCGTCTCAACGTCGGCTCGTCGAGCGGAACTGGAATGGGCCGGTGCGTGTGCTGGGAGGTGCAGGCACTGGGAAGACCGTGGTGGCGATGCACCGGGCCAAATGGCTCGCCCAGCAGGTGCTCAGCAAGGGGGAGAAGCTCCTGTTCACGACCTTCACCAGCAACCTCGCCACGGACATCAGGGAGAATCTCGCCAAGATCTGCGTACCGGAGGTGATGGAACGGATCGAAGTGGAGAACCTGGACGCCTGGATCTCCCGCTACTTGAAGAGCCAGAACCATGGGAGGCGGATTGTCTATCCAGGCGGACACGGTCGTGAATACGAGGTCTGCTGGGAGAGGGCGATGGCGGTGTGTCCTGCATCGCTCGGACTTCCGGCCTCGTTCTATCAGGAGGAATGGGAAAGGGTGGTGCTTCCGCAGAACCTGCAGGTCCTGAGGGACTATCAGATGGCTCCGCGAGCAGGCCGCGGTGTGGCGCTCAACCGCAAGCAGAGGACGGAGATCTGGCCGGTATTCGAGGAGATGCGCCTTCAGCTGAGCCAGCATCAGCCCACCCCCCTCATCACCATCGAGGATGCGGTCCATGAGGTCATGGCCCTGCTGGGCAAGGATGCGGCCATACGTGGGCGATATCGCGCTCTTGTGATCGATGAGGGTCAGGACTTCGGACCGGAGATGCTGACGCTCCTGAGGCACCTGGTGCCTGCACGGGAAAACGACCTGTTCCTGGTGGGAGATGGCCACCAGAGGATCTACCGCCGAAAGGCGGTGCTTGGACGCTGCGGTATCGAGGTCAAGGGGCGCAGCCGGAAACTGAAGATCAATTACCGCACCACGGAGGAGATCAGGGATTTCGCCACGGCCATCCTGGAGGGAATCCCCGTGGATGACCTCGATGCAGGGGCCGATGAGACGACGGATTACCGATCTCTCACCCATGGGGAGCGACCGACAATGAAGGTCCTCGGCTCGTTCAAGGAGGAGTGCGACTGGATCCTGGCCCAGGTGGACGAACTCCAGGCCGAGGGCATGCGGCAACGCGATATCTGCATCACTGTGCGCACCAACAACCTCCTTGAAGCCTTCGATCATGAGTTGAAGTCCCGGGATGTCGCCCGCCAGCGGCTGTCCCGCCAAAAGGCCGACAACCGCAACCTAGACGGCATTCGCTTGGCTACGATGCACCGGATAAAGGGATTGGAGTTCAAGGCCGTGTTCATGGCCAGCGTGAACGAGGGAATAATCCCCCTGCGCCAAGCCCTGGCCGACACTGAGGACCCAGTTGAACTCAATCTTGCGGAGACCGCCGAACGAGCGCTATTCCACGTCGCGGCGACGCGTGCTGTCAGGCATCTATTCGTCTCGACATCTGGTCGACCGAGCACCTATCTCGTGTGATCCGCGCCACCGTGCACCTTCGATTTCAGGGGCCAATCCAGGAATATCCAGGGGATAATGGAATCAACAGATAATCACTTGGTTTTCTACACTCCGGTGGCCCATGACCGCCTCCACGCCAAGCACATTCGACCTTCTTCTCCCTTTCCAGGAAACGTTGGACGGGCCAGGTGGGTCCGCCTACCAGGGGCTGGCTGCTGAAGCCATAGGGCTGCAGACCTGGACCGATTCCCAGCGGTTCACCTGCGCCTTTCTGGGTGGCACGGGCACGGGGAAGAGCACACTTCTTTCAGGCCTGCTCCACTGGGATCTCCTTCCGGCCTCCAACCTTCCCTCCACTTCCCAGCCGATCAGGATCCAGCACTCTCCAGCAGCCGACGTGCCCTCCCTGGGTACGCTCGAAGGGCCTTCGATCCGGTCTTGGCTCATGGACCGCGACCGGACCTTCCGGGAGGGTGGCCGCCTGGATCCTGCGCCCTGCCTGATCCGGACACAAGTGCCCTTCCTTCGGGGCTTGGAGGGCAGGCTGCCGCTGGAACTCGTTGACACCCCGGGCTGCACGGATGTGGAAGGGGCGATGCGGGACGCGCGGCGCGGGCGGCGCGACCAGGGCGCCGCGACAATCTTGCTTTAATACCGGCCGCCCCACGATGGAGTAAAGATGGAGTAATACAGAGTCGTGCCTCAAGCCAGCTAAAATCGAGTCCCATACAAAAAGGCCCCGAAACCATGCGGCATCGGGGCTTTCACTGGCGGAGAGAGAGGGATTCGAACCCCCGGTGAGCTCACACCCACACCTGATTTCGAGTCAGGCGCATTCGACCACTCTGCCATCTCTCCAGGACGGCCAGTCTACCAGAACCTTGACCGCGTTGTCCCAGGGGAGCGCTTGGACCATGATGAAAGGGTTTGGGCCCTGCCGGCTGGGGCTCCTGGGAGGTGGGCATGCGCTTGCACTGGATAGTCGCGGGGATCGTGGCTGTGGCGTCATTGGGGGCGCAGGGGGTGACCCGGGAGGCGGCGTCGCGGTTTGCGGGGCATGTGCTCAAGTCGGTGGAGCGGGAGTATCCGAACAAGCTGGACCATACGATGGCGGGGGCGGGGGACGTGAAGGGGCCGCGGGAGCTGCATCCTTCGTTCTACGGGTGTTTCGATTGGCATTCCTGCGTGCACGGGCACTGGATGCTGGCGCGGCTGCTGCGGACGTATCCGGACCTGCCGGAGGCGGGGGGGATCCGCATGGCGCTGGACCAGGCGCTGGCGCCGGAGCGGATCAAGGTGGAGGTGGCCTACTTCGTGGATCCGGCGCACCGGGGGTTCGAGCGCACCTATGGGTGGGCCTGGCTCCTGAAGCTGGCGGCGGAGTTGCGGGGGTGGGACACGCCGGATGCGCAGCGGTGGGCGGACCAGCTCCAGCCGCTGACGGACGCGGTGGCGGCGCAGTTCCGGAGCTTCCTGCCCAAGCTCAGCTATCCGAACCGGGTGGGGGTACACCCCAACACGGCCTTCAGCCTGGGGCTGGCGCTGGATTATGCCCGCACCGCCAAGGACACGGCGCTCGAGGCCCTGGTGGTGGAGCGGGCCCGCACCTATTTCGGCAAGGACCGCAAGGGGCCCATGGAATGGGAGCCGGGGGGCGAGGACTTCCTGTCGCCCTGCCTGGAGGAGGCGGCCCTCATGGTGAAGGTGCTTCCGGCGCGGGAATTCAAGCCGTGGGTGGAGGGCTTCCTGCCGGGACTCCTGAAGACCGGGACCCTGGCGCCCGCGGTGGTCTCGGACCGCAGCGATCCCCGGATCGTGCACCTGGACGGGCTCAACCTCAGCCGCGCGCGGTGCCTCCACGCCCTGGCGGCGGGTCTGGGGCCGCATGATCTCCGGGCCAAGGCCCTGGAGAAGGCGGCCGTGGAGCACGCCGGGGCCGCCCTGCCCCACGTGGTCTCGGGCAACTACGAAGGGGACCACTGGCTGGCCACCTTCGCGGTGCACATGCTGGAGGAGCGCGGCAACTCCGGGCGGTGAGGCCTACCGCCGCCGCCGAAAGAACGCCTGCAACTGCTCCCGGCACCCCTCCTCCAGGAGGCCGCCCTCGAAGGCCAGGCGGTGGTTCAGGTTCACCTGGGCCAGTTCCTCGTGCAGGCGGCTGACGCCCACCTTGGGGTCCGACGCCCCGAAGACCACCCGCTCCACCCGGGCCAGGGTCAGGGCTCCGAAGCACATGAGGCAGGGCTCCAGGGTCACGTAGAGCGTCGCCCCGGGCATGCGGTAGTTGCGCAGCCAGGCGCCGGCGCTGCGCAGGGCCATGATCTCGGCGTGGGCGGAGGGGTCGTGGGAGGAGACGGGGCAGTTGTGGCCCCGGGCCACGAGCTTGCCGTCGGCCACCAGGACGGCGCCGATGGGCACCTCGTCCTTGCCGTCGGCCTTCTCGGCCTCCTCCAGGGCCAGCTTCATGAAATAGATGTCATCGCCCGACCACATTCACCGGCTCCCCGAAACGTCCCTTCCCATCATCGCTCCAAAGGCCTTCTCCAGTTCAATCTGCTGTTCGTGAAGGCCCAGGGCGCCCAGGGCGTCGCGCAGGGGACGGAAGACGGAGGTGTCCTCCTGGGCGCGGCGCTCCAGGTACCAGGCGCGCTCCCAGGGGCGCAGCTCCCGCAGGGGGCGGTGGTCCAGCAGGTCCCAGCAGGCCTGGAACCATTCCCGCATCTGGAGGAAGTCCCCCTGGGCGCGGAGCTCGTCGGCCACGGCGCGCTGGACGGCGTAGGGGAGGGCCGTCCTCCAGTCCCCGCCGGGGAACCAGTGGGGAAGGCCCCGGGCCAGGCCCAGGATGGAGGGGCGGCCGGGGTGGAAGCGCGCCCAGGAGATCCATGCGCGCCACAGGCGCGTGTCGCTGGGCCAGCTGCGCAGGAGGGTCTCCAGGCCGGGCAGCGCCGCCTCGGCGGCGGCGCCCCACAGCTCGGCGTTGGGCTTCCAGGGCTCCCGGGGGCTGAAGGGCAGCTCCAGGCCGGCCCGGGCGGCGTCCTCGGCCAGGAGGGGCTCCAGGCGGCGGTCCGGCATGCGCGCCAGGAGGGCCTTGAACCGGGCCCTGCGCGCGGCCACGTGGCCGGGATCCTGGGCGATCGCCTGGGCCAAGCGTTCCAGGTAGGGCGTGGCCTGGCCGGCCAGGATCCCGGCCAGGGCCCGGGGCTCGGGGCAGGCGTCGCCGGTGGCGCGGAGGTCGTCGCCCTGGAAGAGGGCCCACCGCGGACCGGGGGCCCAGCCCAGGCGCGCCCGGAGCCGGGCGTGGACCTCGGGGGCGGCGGTCTCCCACCGCAGCTCCCCGGGGGACCAGAGCGCGAGCGCCGGCGCGTCCCGCAGGGCCTTCCAGGACCCGAGCCAGGCGGGGCGTCCGAAGACGGTGAGGCGCAGGGGCGGCGGCACCGGGGGCATGGGGGGGCGGTGGGACCCGCGCGGGGCGGCCTGGGAGCCCAGGCGGCGCCAGACGTCGGCGGCCTGGGGTCCGCGGCGCAGGAAGGCGGTGGCGGCGGTGCGGGCCCCGCCCCAGCCCGCGGCGGCGTCCAGGGCGGCGCGGGCCTGGTCCGCCGAGCCGGAGGCCGCCAGGGCCGCGGCCTTGTGGGCCAGGAGCGCGGCCTCCAGTTCGCAGTGGTCCTCCCAGCCCTTGGGGGTGAGGGGGTCGGGGGGGGCCTGGGGCGTCAGGTCGGCCAGGAGCCGCAGCTCGCCGGCGGGGTCGTGGCGGCGGCGGAAGGGCTCCAGGAGCAGGGGAAGGAGGGGCGCCGGCGGGAAGACCGCGCCGGGGACGGGCTGGACGGCGCCGGAGAGGGACTCGGGCAGGTGCCGCGCACCGTCCAGGGTCTCCATCCAGAGTTCGGTGAGCCCGGGGTCGTCGGGGTCGGCCAGGGCCTGCTCCCCCACCTCCGCGGCCAGGCCCTGGAAGATCCCTCGCAGGGCGGTGGACTGGCCCAGGTCGAACAGGGCCAGGCGCGCGGCGAGGGCGTGGCCTTCCCGGTACCACCCGGGCACCTTGCCCAGTTCCTCCAGGGCCGCGCCCACCCCGCGGTAGAGATCGCCGGCCCAGGCGTCGCCGTCGGCGCCGGCCAGGGACACGCGGTCCTCGGCGGGGGCCGCGCCGGGTTCGGGGTGCCAGGCGGGAACCCGCACCTTGCCCTGGCCGTCCAGGCTGGCGATGCGGGCCCGGGCGAGGCGCAGCTCGAAGGTCAGCGCCTCGGAGCGGGCCTCGCCCTGGCCGGGGTTGTCCTTCAGGAAGGCCTCCCGCGCCTCGAAGCGGGCCATGGCGCCGGTGGCGCGGACGGCGTCCAGGAGCGCGGACCCCTTGGGCCGGCCCCGGCCCGCGCCGGCCACGTCGCCGGTGGGGGCCAGGAGGGCCCACTGGGCGCCCTGGGTGGCCTGCAGGTCCTGGGCGGGGGCGGTCCCCAGCACCTCGATCCCCCAGTCGCCCCCGGCGGCGAGCTTCTGGTAGTCCGGGTCGGCCAGGAACTCCGCGGGCACCAGCAGGCCGGGCTGGAGGCACAGGGTCCAGCGGTTGCGGGATGCCTCCACCTTCCGGTGGGACTGGACGAAGTCCTCCCAGGGCCCGGCCAGGGCGACGGTACATGAAAAGATGAAGAAAAGAGCTCGTGTGACCACGAGGAGTTAGTGCGGGAATAGCCTCCCGGGATCCAGGACGCCGGCGGATTCCTTTTCCAGGAGGCCCCGGGCGGCGGCGGCGCCCACGGCCAGGCCCGACGTCATGCCATGGCCGCCCAGGCCCGCCACCCAGAAGAGGCGCGGGTTCACGGGGTCGGGGCCCAGCACGAAGCGGCGGTCCGGGGCGAAGGTGCGGATGCCGCACCACAGGCGCGCCACGGGGGCGTCCTCCAGGGCGGGGGCCAGGTCCCGCAGGGAGCCGGCGAGGCCCTCCAGCACGGCCGCGTCGTCGGGGGGCTGGAGGCCGCGGGGCGGCGCCGCCACGCGCTGCTCCTCGCAGGCGCACAGGAGCACGCCGCCGGATTCGGGGCGCAGGTAGAGGGGGCGGTCCGCCCACCACGTGTAGGGCCGGTCCGGGGCCATGGGGGCCGTGCTCCACACCAGGTGGCGGCGCAGGGGCGCGAAGTCCACGTCGAGTCCGCCGGCCATGCGCCCGATTTCGCCGGCCCAGGCCCCGGCGGCGTTCACCAGGGTGCGGGCGCGCAGCTCCCCCTGGTCCGTGGCCACGCGGAAGCCGCCGTCGGCCTCCCGGATCCCCAGCACCTGGCACCCGAAGCGCAGCTGGGCGCCGCCTTCCCGGGCGCCGTCGGCGCAGTGGCGGAGCAGCGCGGCGGTGTCGATGAGGCCGTCGGAGGGGATGTGGAGGTGCTCCGCGGCCCGCAGGCCCGGGAAGGGCGCGCCCGCGCCCAGGTGCGCCTCCAGGCCGAAGTCCTTGGCCTCCCGGGCCAGGGCGCCGGCGCCCCCGGGGTCGGCGCCCAGCAGGTAGCCGCCGGTGGGGGTCAGGAGGCCCGCGGCCGCCAGGAGGTTGCGTCCCCGGATGGTCAGGGCGGTGTGCTCGGGGCGGCCCGTGAGCTGGCGCGCGATGCCGGCGTTGTGGCCGCTGGCGTAGAAGCCGGGCAGCGCCTCGCGCTCGACCACCAGGATCCCCTTCTGGCCGGCCCGGGCTAGGTGGAAGGCCGTGGAAAGTCCGGCGACGCCGCCGCCGATGATGAGGATCTCCGCGCTGTCCAGGACCATGGCCACTCCAGGGGACATTGTGCCATCTTGACGGGGCGGAGGCGGGGACCTATGCTTTCCATACCCCACCCCAGGGGGGGGTGGGTAAGGAGAAGCAGCCATGATCCAGTTGAAGATCGAAGGCATGACCTGCGGGCATTGCGTCATGGGCGTCAAGCAGGCGCTCGCGGCGGTTCCGGGGGTGAAGGGGGCGGTGGAGGTGGATCTGGCCTCGGGCCGGGCCCAGGTGGACGGCACCGCGGAGGCGGCGGCCCTCATCGCCGCGGTGGAGGAGGAAGGTTACTCCGCCACCCTGGCGCAGTGAGGCGGCCATGGCCGGCAACTGCTGCGGGCAGGGACTGCGGTTGGACGCCTCGGTGCGGGAGGACGCCCGCAGGCGCCTGCTGTCCGTGAAGGGGCACGTGGAGGGCATCCTGCGCATGCTGGAGGACGAGACGGTCTACTGCGTGGACATCCTCAAGCAGGTGAAGGCGGTGGACGGGGCCCTGGCCAAGGTGGGCAACCTGGTGCTGCAGAGCCACCTCAGGCACCACGTGGTCACCGCCCACGAGCGCGGCGACGAGGACACCATCGTGGACGAGCTGATGGAACTGCTGAAATACCGATAGGAGCGGTGATGGAAAGGCTGTTCAAGGTCGAAGGCATGACCTGCGCGAGCTGCGTGCGCAGGGTGGAAAAGGCCCTGGCCGCCGTGGGCGGGGCCACCCAGGTGCAGGTGAACCTGGCCACGGAGGAGGTGCGCATGGTCTTCCCCGGCGCCCCCGCGGGGGACCCGGAGATCGCCCGGGCCCTGGAGGCCCGAGGCTACCGCATGGCCGTGGAGGACGCCGTGGAGGCCGATCCCTCCCGGGAGGCCCTGGTGCGCCTGGCGGTGGCCTGGGGGTGCACCCTGCCCCTCATGCTCGGCATGTTCCACCCCTTCCACCTGTCCTGGCCCGTGCAGGCGCTGCTGGCGGCGGTGTCGGCCTTCGGGGCCGGCAGCGGCTTCTTCCGGCGCGCCCTGCGCCAGGCGCTGCGGCTGGAGACCAGCATGGACACGCTCATCGCCCTGGGCGCGTCCGTGACCTGGGTGTTCGCGCTGTGGGAGAGCCTGCAGGGCTCGCCCCATCCGCCCTTCGAGAGCGCCGCGGCCCTGGCCGCCTTCCTCCTCACGGGCAAGTTCCTGGAGGTCAAGGCCCGCCACCGCGCCACGGGCAGCCTGGAGGCGCTGGTGAAGCTGGCGCCGGCGGTGGCCTTCCGCCTGCGGGAGGACGGCTCGGAGGAGGAGGTGCCCACCCGCCTCGTGCAGCCCGGGGACCGGCTGCGGGTGCGCCCGGGCTCGGCCTGCCCCGTGGACGGCACCGTCCTGGAAGGCGTGGCGGAGGTGGAGGAGGCGCTGCTCACCGGCGAGCCCCTGCCCGTCACCAAGGGCCCCGGGGATGCGGTCATCGCCGGCGCCATGGTCCACGGCGGCGCGCTGGTGTTGGAGGCCGCCTCCACGGGCCGGGACACGTGGCTGGCCCGTCTGGCCCGCCAGGTGGCCCAGGCCCAGGGCTCCCGCGCCCCGGCCCAGGAACTGGCGGACCGGGTGTCGGCGGTCTTCGTGCCGGCGGTGCTCCTGCTCTCGGCGCTGACCCTGGCCGGGTGGTGGTGGCATACGGGGGCCCTGGCCCTGGCCTGGCGCCCCGCCGTCACCCTTCTGGTCATCGCCTGCCCCTGCGCCCTGGGGCTGGCCACGCCGGTGGCCTCGGCCGCCGCGCTGGGCACCGCGGCCCGCAACGGCCTCCTGGTGCGGGACGCCTCGGCCATGGAGGCCCTGGCCCGGGCCACGCATCTTGCGTTCGACAAGACCGGCACGCTCACCCAGGGCCGGCCCGTGGTGCGGCGCGTGGACGGTGATCCGGACACCCTGCGCCTGGCGGCGTCCCTGGAACGGGATTCCGAACACCCCGTGGCCCGGGGCATCCTGGAGGCCGCCGCCGGCCTCGCCCTGGCCGAGGTGCGCGGCTTCCGGGCCCATCCGGGCCAGGGTGTGGAGGGCGAGGTGGAAGGCCGCATCCTGCGCCTGGGCAACCCGGCCTTCACGGGCCAGGCCTTCGACGCCGACCCCGCGGGCGTCACGGTGGGCCTGGCCGAGGGGGACCGCCTCCTGGGCGTCCTGGTGCTGGCGGACGCCCTGCGCGAGGACGCGCCGGGCACCGTGGCCGAGCTCACGCGCCAGGGCCTCACGCTGCACCTCCTCAGTGGAGACCGGCCCGAACCGGCCGAGGCCCTGGGGCGGTCCCTGGGCATCTCCGAAGCCCGCGGCGGCTGCCGTCCCGAGGACAAGGCCCAGGCCATCCGCGACCTGCAGGCCGGCGGCGCGGTGGTGGCCTTCGTGGGCGACGGCGTGAACGACGGCCCCGCCCTGGCCCAGGCGGACGCGGGCATCAGCCTTCCGGGGCTGGAGGCGGCCCAGGCCGCGGCGCCCCTGAACCTCCTGCGGGAAGGGCTCGTGCCCCTGCTGCAGGCCCGGCGCCTGAGCCTGCGCACGCGCACCGTCATCCGGCAGAACCTGGCCTGGGCCTTCGGCTACAACCTGGTGCTGGTGCCCCTGGCCGCCTTCAATCTGCTGGACCGCTTCGGCGGGCCCATGCTGGCGGGAGCCGCCATGGGCTTGAGTTCACTCACGGTGGTGCTCAACGCCTTGCGCCTGCGAAGGGCGTGAATAGAATCGATGGAGAGGAGTTCACGATGCTTCCCATGCTGTTGACCGTCGCCGCCCTGGTGGCCCCTGCCCCGGCGCCCAAGCCTGCCACCAACACCAAGTGCCCGGTCATGGGGGACAAGGTGGATCCCAAGAAGAGTCCGAAGGTGGTGGTCAGGGGGCAGGAATACTTCATCTGCTGCGGCGGGTGCAAGGCGAAGCTGGAGAAGGATCCGGACAAGTACCTGAACAAGGACGGCACTCCGAAGAACGCGAAGTAGCTAGGCGCGCGGCGGCAGCAGAAGGCTGAAGAGGCTGCCCTGCTCCAGGGGCTCGTAGCGGGCTTCGCCGTGGTGGTCCTCGGCGATGCGGCGCACGATGGCCAGGCCCAGGCCGGTGCCTTTCTGCTTGGTGGAGAAGTAGGGCTGGAACAGGTTGGGGCGGTCGGCCTCGCGGACGCCGGGGCCGTTGTCGGCCACGTCCAGGCGGAGCATGGGGCCCTGGTGGGTCAGGGCCACGCGGATGCGGCCCTGGCCTTCCAGGGCGCCGATGGCGTTGTCCACCATGTTGATGAGGGCGCGCTTGACCATGTCGCCGTCCCACAGGACCTCCAGGGGGCCGGGGAGGTCCAGGTCGAAGGTGATGCCGGGGTAGGTGGGCTCGTAGAGGCGGATGGCCTGGCGCACCAGGTCGGGGGCGTCCAGGGGGGCCGGGTGCGGCGCGGGGAGCTTGGCGAACTGGCTGAAGCTGTCCACCAGGCGCGTGAGGCTGGCTACCTCGGCCAGGATCGTCTCGGCGCCCTCGGCCACGGTCTGGGGGTCCAGGCGGCCCTCGCGGCTGCGGCGCTGCAGGCGCTGGGTGGTGAGCTTGATGGGGGTGAGGGGGTTCTTGACCTCATGGGCCATGCGCCGGGCCACCTCCTGCCACGCGGCGCGCTTCTCGGCCTGGGCCAGGGCGGAAAGGTCCTCCAGCACGGCCAGGACGCCGCCGCCGGTGAGGGGGATGACGATGGCGCGCACGGGGTGGCCGTCGCCTTCGCCGCCGATGCGGATCTCCTCCACGTGGGGCCGCCTCGTGGTCTGCACCGTGGCCAGCAGCTCCGGCAGGCGCCCCAGGCTGGGCAGGCGCGCCAGCTCGGACCAGCCGCGTTCCAGCAGGTCCCAGTTCTCCACGCCCAGCCAGCGCCGGGCCACGGAATTGAAGGTGCGCAGCTCCAGGTCCCGCTGCCAGCTGAGGATGCCCACGGGCAGGGCCTCCATGAGCTGGCCCAGGTAGGCGCGCTGGCCGTCGATGCGCTCGGCCTGGGCCTCGATGGCCGAGCGGGACTGGCGCAGGTCGCGGGTCATGGCGTTGAAGCTCTGGCTCAGGAAGGCCAGCTCGTCCTCGCCCTGCTCGGGCAGGGACACGTCCAGGTCGCCCGTGCCGATCCGCTGGGCGGCCTTGGCCAGGGCGCGCACGGGCTCGGAGATGGTGCGGGCGATGGCGAGCCCGGTCCACACCGCCACGAAGAGGGTGAGCATGGTCAGGAAGAGCAGCGTGCGCTGGGGCAAGGTCTCCAGCACCTCCCGGCCGGCGTGCATCTGGAAGGACTCGCGGTAGCGCTTGTCCAGGCGGATCATGCCCTCCATGGCCGCGCGGGGCAGGAAGACGCCCGCCACCACCCGGTCGCCGGAGGGGCCGCGGGGGCCGGTGCCCACCTGCCATTCGCCGTCGGGAACGGGCACGGCCTGGATGCCTTCGCGCAGGTCGGCCAGGGCCGGGGGCACCAGGCCGTGGGCCAGGGCCACCGTGGCCACGCCCTGGGCGGGGACGCGGGCCAGGAGGTCGAAGCCGGTGCTCTCGCGCTCCCGGGCGGGCTCGTGCAGGGCCTCGGGGGCGATGCGGGTCGTGGCGGTGCGCAGCCGCAGGCGCACCTGCTCGCGGTAGGCCTCGTTGACGTAGTGCCCGTCCTGGATCACTTCCATGGTGTCGGGCATGAACCAGCGGTCCACGTTCTTGCGGATGAAGGTGCGGCCGATGGCGAAGAGCATGAGGCTGGGCGCGATGCCCACGGCAAGGAAGGCCAGCACCAGCCGCGTGCGGATGCGGGCCCCCAGGATGCCGCTGCGGCGCTCGAAGTACAGCTTGGCGATGCTGCGGATGACGATGAAGAGGAGGGTCCCGATGGCCAGGACGTTGGCCATGCCCACGGCCAGCAGGGACCACCGGCTGGGGGCGTCCAGGCCCATCTCCACCTGCTTGGACAGGAGCCGGTAGGCCATGAAGATGACCCAGATGAGCACCGACAGGCCCGAGGCGACGTAGAGGCGGGTGAGTTCGGGGTGGCGCTTGGGCTTCTTCACCATGCAAACAGGCTAACCTGGATGCTTGCATCGGGGGTCGGGAGGATGGCGCAGGCGGGACGGGATTTTCTGGGCGGGTTTCCGGACGGGGTCCGGAGCGAGCTGGAATGCCTGGAATCCACCTGTCCGGTGGTCACCGGGGAGTTCTGGACCTCCCGGCAGCGGCAGGCCCACGCCCTCCACGAGGTGTCCTACCGGGCCTGCTACAAGCCGCAGCTGCCCCGGCTCTTCATCGAGGGGCTCACGGAGCCCGGGGACCGGGTCTACGATCCCTTCAGCGGGCGCGGCACCACGGCGCTGGAGGCCGCGCTCCTGGGGCGCCGGGTGGCGGCCAACGACATCAACCCCCTTTCCCGGATCCTCCTGGAGCCCCGCCTGGCCCCGCCGGACCTCCGCGACGTCGAAGCCCGGCTGCGCGAGATCCCGCTGGCGTGCCCGGAGCCCCTGGACCTGGGCATGTTCTTCCACCCCGACACGGAGCGGGAGGTGCGCGCCTACCGGGCCTGGTTCCTGGAGCGGGAGCGCCGGGGCACCTTCGACGCCCTGGACGGCTGGATCCGCATGGTGGCCACCAACCGCCTCACGGGCCACAGCCCGGGGTTCTTCTCGGTGTACACGCTCCCCCCCAACCAGGCCGTGAACGCCGCCCAGCAGGTGGAGATCAACCGCAAGCGCGGGCAGGTGCCCGGGTACCGGGACACCCGGGCCCTGGTGCTGCGCAAGACCCGGTCCCTGGTGGCCGGCCTCACCGCCGAGGAGCACCGGCGTCTGCGGGCCTGCGATCCCCTTCTGCTCACGGGCCCGGCGGCGGCCTCGCCGGGGCTGGAGGCGGGTTCGGTGCGGCTCACCGTCACGTCGCCGCCCTTCCTGGACGTGGTGCAGTACCAGGCCGACAACTGGCTGCGGTGCTGGTTCTGCGGCCTGGACGCGGAGGAGGTGGGCCGGGGCATCACCATGGCCCGCACGGTGGAGGCCTGGTCCCGGGCCATGGGCGAGGTGTTCCAGGAACTGCACCGGGTCACCGCCCCCGGAGGCCACGTGGCCTTCGAGGTGGGCGAGGTGCGCAAGGGCACCGTGCGCCTGGAGGAGGCGGTGCTGCCCCTGGGGGCGGCCGCGGGGTTCAGGGTGGAGGGCGTGCTCATCAACCAGCAGACCTTCACCAAGACCGCCAACATCTGGGGGGTTTCCAACAACACGCACGGCACCAACAGCAACCGCATCGCGCTGTTCCGGAAGGCCTGACCGGAGCGGGCCGGGCGCGGAACCCGGCCCGCTTCCGGTGCCGCCTACCGGCTGAGGACCTTGAGGGTGTAGTTCCCGTCGGCGCCCTTCACCAGCGTCAGGCAGTGGGTGGGGTTGAGCAGGAGGGCGTCCAGTTCGCCCTGGATGCGAACCTCGCCGGCGGGGGCGCCCTTTTCCAGGTCCAGGGACTGCAGGACGGTTTCGCCCTTGGCCTTGTCCCAGGAACCCACCACGGCCTGGCCCTCCAGGACGGCGGGGTCCAGGAACCGGCCCCAGGGGCCCTTGAAGAAGCCCATGCCGAATTCGCCGGCGGCCTTGAAGCTGCCGGTGACCTTGCCGGTGGCGGCGTCCACCACGAAGACCCGGTTGTCCTTGGTGATGTGCACGGCCTTGCCGGAAAGGAGCGCGGGGGTGGCCGAGCTCTTCTCCTTGAGCTCCCAGGCCTTCTCGCCGTTGGCGAGTTTGACGCAGGAGAGGCGGGAGCCGCCCATCATGCCCCACTCCAGGGCGACAAGCAGTCCGTTCTCCACCCGCACGGGGCTGGGGCCGCCGATGTCGAACTTCCAGCGCACGGCGCCGCTCTCGGTGTCCAGGGCGTAGAGGGTGCCACCGAAGCTGGATCCGCTGCTTCCGTAGTGGCCCGAGGACACCAGCACGGAGGTGTCCACCACCTTGAAGCCCCACTGGTTGTCGTTGCGGGTGGAGGCCTTCCAGAGCTTCTCGCCGGTGGCCAGGTCCACCTTGTAGCAGGCCGCCTTGCCGCCGAAGTAGACCTTGTCGCCCGCCACCACCGGCAGGTTCTCCACGCCGTCCTCGGCCTCCACGGTCCACAGGGTCTTGCCCGTGGCCAGGTCCAGGGCGTACAGGGAGCCGGTGGTGCCCTTGAACAAGGAGCCGCCGAAGGTGCCCACCAGGATGCGGTCCCCGGCGAGGACGGGGCCCTTGAGGGCGTCCTGGACGACTGAGACGTTGCCCTTGAAGAAGTTGGCGCTGCCTTCCTTGCCCAACTGGGCCTCCCAGCGCAGGGCGCCGGTGGCCGTGTCCAGGCACGCGATCTTGAAGTCCTCGGTGAACAGGAACAGGGCCCCGGGGACTTCGCGCAGGAAGGCGCCCTTCCGGTTCACGGTCCAAGTCTTCCGGGCCGTGTTCAGGTCCATGCGGATGATGTTGTCGCCGTCCCGCAGATACAGGGCCTCGGCGCCCAGGAGGAATGCCGGGCGCCAGTTCAGGCCCTCCATGGACCAGCGGAGGGCCAGGGGCGACGTCGCGGTCCGGGGGGCGTCGGGGATGCGTACGCTTTCCGTGACCAGTTTCCAGGTGGGTTCCACAACGGCTGCCGGGGCGGGGGGACGGTTGTCCGCTCCGGGAGCGAGGAGAAGGGAGGCCGCGAGAAGCGCAGGCAGGGTGAGCGCCATGGGAGTTCCTTATAAAGTGGGATTGCAAAGATGTTACCAGGACCAGGCTTGATAAGCCCAACATCCTCAACCTCCGGGTCGGGGGGCTTGCGGGAGGGGCGGCAACGGCCTATGGTTGATTCCATGGGATCCCAAGTAAATCTTCCCCTTCCCCCCGACGCCCGCCGGGTCTTCGATTCCCTCCGGTGGATCTTCCGGGAGCTGCGCCTCGCCCACGACCCGAAGGGCAGCGCCAACGGGCTGAGCGCGGCCCAGGCCTTCGTGCTCCATGTGCTCCGGGACCAGGGGCCGCTCAGCATCGGGGCCCTGGCCCAGGCCACGGCCACGGACCCCAGCTCGGTTTCGGTGGTGGTGCGCAAGCTCCAGCAGAAGGGGCTGGTGGGCAAGGCCCCCAGCGCCGGGGACCGGCGGCGCATGGAGGCGGCGCTCACGTCGGCGGGGGCCCGCATCGCGCGGTCCGCGCCCAGTCCGGTGCAGCAGGTCCTGCTGGAGCGCCTGGGGCGCCTGGGCGGGGAGGACCTGCGAACGCTGGCGGACCTGCTGGAGCGGGTGGCGCCTTCAACGGAGGACGGCCATCCCGCGCCCATGTTCTTCCAGGAAGGGGCGTCCGGGGGGCGCCGGTGAGGGACGGGATCGCGGTGGCGCCCGGCATGGAGGACGCGCGGCTGCCCCGGGCCTCGACGGTGGTGGACGCCCGGGTGGCCCTGGTGGGGGCGGCCGCGGCGGCCCTGGGGGTGGCGGCGGGGTTCCTGGCCGAGGCCCTGGTGCGCCTCATCGGGCTGGTGACGAACCTGGCCTTCTTCCACCGGCTCTCAACCGAATTCGTATCGCCGGCGGGGAACCACCTGGGCTGGGCCCTGCTGCCGGTGCCGGTGGCGGGGGGCCTGCTGGTGGGGCTCCTGGCGCGGTACGGATCCAAGGCCATCCGGGGCCACGGCATTCCGGAGGCCATGGAGCAGGTGCTGCTCAACGGCAGCCGCATCCCGGCCCGGTTGACGCTCCTGAAGCCGCTGTCGGCGGCCATCGCCATCGGCACGGGGGGCCCCTTCGGGGCCGAGGGCCCGATCATCGCCACGGGCGGGGCGCTGGGGTCCATGGTGGGCCAGCGCCTGCCCATGACGGCCCCCGAGCGCAAGACGCTCCTGGCCGCGGGGGCGGCTGCGGGCATGGCGGCCACCTTCGGGTCGCCGGTGGCGGCGGTGCTGCTGGCGGTGGAGCTGCTGCTGTTCGAGCTGCGGCCCCGGTCGGTGATACCCGTGGCCCTGGCGGCGGTGGCGGCCACCGGGGTCCGCTTCGGCATCCACGGCGTCAAGCCCATCTTCCCCATGGAGGCCCTGGCCCGGCCCACGGGGACGCAGCTCTGCGTCTACATCGCGGTGGGCGCCCTGGCGGGGCTGGCCTCGGTGGGGGCCACGCGGGTGCTGTACTGGATCGAGGACGGGTTCGAGCGGCTGCCCCTGCACTGGATGTGGTGGCCGGCGCTGGGGGGCCTGGCGGTGGGCGTGGTGGGCGTCGTGGCGCCCCGGACGCTGGGCGTGGGCTACGACAACATCGAGGCCATCCTGGGGGGGACGCTGGCCGGCAAGGCGCTCCTGGTCCTGTGCCTGGCCAAGTTCCTTTCCTGGGCGGTGGCCCTGGGCAGCGGGACCTCGGGGGGGACGCTGGCGCCCCTGTTCACCATCGGCGGGTCCCTGGGGGCCCTGCTGGGGTCGCTGGCGGCCTGGGCCCTGCCCGGCGTGGGGGTGGATCCCCGCATGTGCGCGCTGGTGGGCATGGCGGCCATCTTCGCGGGGGCGGCGCGGTGCATGCTCACCTCGGCGGTGTTCGCCTTCGAGATCACGCTCCAGCCCGTGGGCCTGATGCCGCTGCTGGGCGGGTGCGCCGCGGCCTACCTCATCTCGGCCCTGGTGATGCGCCACGGCATCATGACCGAGCGCCTGGCGCGCCGGGGCGTGCGGGTGCCGGCGGAATATCCGGCGGACCACCTGGACCAGCTGCTGGTGCGGGACCACGCCACCCGGGACGTGGCGGCCTTCGGGGCCGGCGAGACCGTGGCCGCGGCGCGGCGGTGGCTCGCCGAAGGCCACCCGGGCGCCTCCCACCAGGGATTCCCCCTCCTGGACCCCGCGGGCCGCCCCGTGGGCCTGATCATGGGGCGCGAGCTGCTGGACCCGAACCTGGACCCCGGCCAGCCCCTGGCCGCCCTGGTGAAGCGGCCCCTGGCCCTGGCCCGGGAGGACACCTCGCTTCGGGAAGCCGCGGACCACATGGTGCGCGAGGGCGTGGGGCGCCTGCCGGTGGTGGGCGCTGACGGCCGGCTGGCGGGGATCCTCACGAGAAGCGATCTGCTGGACGCCCACGCCCAGAGGCTGGGGGACGGGTGACCTTCCTCAAATTCAGGTTGGGGGCATCCGGGTGCCCATGGTGTTGCTAGGGGAGGAACTGGCCGGTTCGGGAGACCCTGGAACCGCATTCGGGGCAATGCCAGCCGCCCCACAGGAGTTCCCGGACCGACCTGGGCATGCGGAATCTCGGCAGCAGGCAGTGGCATTTCGGACAATGCCGCGCGGGGGTGAGGGCGATCCAGAGGAGCGTCCCCAAGACGGCGGACAATAAGCCAATAGCCATCCCCCGGCTGGAATGATCCATGGACGCCTCCCCACGAAGCCGGGAATGCCTCCCGTTGTTTCCTTCTACCGGTTCGACGCGGAAGGTTCCTGGCGTTGTCGGAAACCACGCCCCGAGGCGCGGCGACGGGTGACCTTCCGCCGGGGGCTGGGCATACTCGTCCCATGCGAAGAGCCATCGCCTCCGACATCCCTGAGATCGTGCGGATCACCAACCTCGCCTATGCCGTGGAGGCCTTCTGCATCCGGGGCGAGCGCACCCGTCCGGAGGAGGTGGCGGACCTCATGGAGGCGGGGATGTTCCTGGTGGAACCCGGGGGGTCCGGCCTGACGGGATCGGTCTTCCTGCGCCGGGAGGGGACCCGCTGGTACCTGGGGCTGCTGTCCGTGGCCCCGGACTGCCAGGGGCGGGGCCTGGGGCGCAGGCTGGTGGGCGCCGCGGAGGAGGCCTGCCGGGCCGAAGGGGGGAAGTTCCTCGATCTCACGGTGGTGAGCCAGCGGAAGGAGCTTTTCGGGTTCTACGAAGGGCTGGGGTTCCACGCCTGCGACGTGCTGCCGTTCCGGGAGCCGGAGAAGCTGATCCTGCCGTGCCATCTCGTGAAGTACACGAAGGCGCTTGTGCCGGCCGAAGGCCTGTGACCGGAACCGTCAGGAAAGCGGGACCGGTCCCCTTTACGCCGTACCCGGCAGCTCCCGCACGTCCAGCGCCGCATTTTCGCCATCGATCCATGGACGCCTCCCCACCAAGCCGCACTCCCCACCGCGCCAGGAAAGTCTCCCATTGTTTCAACTACCGGTTCCACGCGGAAGGTTCCTGGCCTTGCCGTAAGCCCCAAGACCGGCTGCCTTTCTTGACCTTCTTTTATCTCTTTTTCATCCCCGTCCATCCCCGTCCATCCCCGGCAGAACCTTGCTCCGATGTGTCGGCACTATGGGGTACGAGGACGACATGCCCATCCAAGATCCACTCACCGGCCAAATCATCGGCTGCTGTTTCAAGGTTGCCAACGAGCTGGGCAACGGCTTCGTGGAGAAGGTGTATGAAAACGCCCTGGCCCATGAGCTCCGGAAAGCCAAGGTCAAGGTCGTCCAGCAGCAGGGGATCGAGGTCTTCTACGATGGCGTGAATGTCGGGAACTACGAGGCGGATCTGGTCGTGGAGGGGCGGGTCATCGTCGAGGTGAAGGCGGTGCGGGAATTGGACGATGCTTTTATCGCCCAGTGTTTGAATTACATGAAGGGGACCCGGATCGAGACGTGTTTGCTGGTCAATTTCGGGAAGGCGAGGATACAGGTGCGGCGGCTAGGAATGTCGCGGGGGGAGGTGGCCGGGGAGGTGGAATTGGAGGTCAGGGACGGATTGTAATGGGCGTGCGGCAAGGGCTAGGGGGAAGTTGGCCGGGGATGCACGGGGATGGACGGGGATGGAAAAGATGATGAAAAGATTGTCATCCCATGGACGAAAGGTCGGTCTTGCACGCGGCGGGGGTTGGGTAGGGACGGTTATTGACCGGGCCGAGGCTCGAAGGGAGCGGAGTTTGGAAGGCAGGAATTCTCGGAGGCGTCCTAATAGACGTCAGGTAGGCGAAGGTCCGGGTGCCGGCAGCTCACGCACGTACAACGCCGCGTCCTCCCCGTCGCGGTAGTAGGCCTTGCGGGTTCCCCGCGCAACCCAGCCTTCCTTTTCGTAGAGGGCCCGGGCGGGGGCGTTGGATACCCGCACTTCCAGGTGGAGTGTGGCGATGCCCATCGCGGCCAGGCGGGCCTGGCAGTGGCGCAGGAGGGCGCGGCCCTCGCCGGCGCGGCGGCGGGCGGGGTCCACGGCGATGCGGAGGAGTTCGGCTTCCTGGGCGGGCTCTACGACGCGCCAGCGGGCGAAGGCGCCGGAGGAGGACCACAGGTGCTCGGTGTCGTCCAGGGGGCCCCAGGATTCCCCGAAGGTGAGCCGGTCCAGCTCCTCGATCCAGCCGGGCGCCTGGGAACCGGGGCCCAGGTGGGTGATCACCGGGCCAGGCCCCGGCGGAGGGCTTCGGAAAGGTGGGCGGAGGCCTGTGGGAAGTTCACTTCGGCGTCGGTCTCGCGCAGGTAGAAGGGCACCAGGGGGGTTTCGGCGGGGCCCTGGGGCAGGTCCCGGCACAGGCCGGCGAGCCCCGCGAGGGTGGCTCCCTCCTCGTCCAGGAGGACCTGGGGGGGATGGGGCAGGTGGGCCTGGGCCCGCTCCCGGAAGCCCGCGGGGGCCCACCAGGGGGCGTCCCCCAGGCGTTCCGCCAGGGCCGCCAGGGGCAGCTTCTGGGCGGGGGCCAGGGCGCCGCCGTCCCAGGGCTGGGCGAAGGCCTCCTGGCGCTGGCCGTCCAGGAGGATCCACACGGGGCCCTGGACGCCGCCCTCACGCAGGGCGCGGCCCCGCAGTTCGAAGGCGGAGAAGCCCCAGGTGGGCAGGCCGGTGAGGGCCAGGCCCTCGGCGGTGGCCACGCCGATGCGCAGCGAGGTGAAGCCGCCCGGGCCCACGCAGGCCACGGCGCCGGAGAGGTCGGCGGGGGAAGCCCCGGCCTCCTGGAGAAGCTCCTGCACGGTGGGCAGCAGCGTGCCGCTGTGGCTGCGGCCGATGCCCACCTCCAGGCCCCGGGTCCAGGTCCGGTCCCCCCCCACGAGGGCGAGGTGGAGGCGTTCGGTGGTGGTGTCGATTCCCAGGATCAAGGCCGGACTCCCATGGGATACGAAAGGGTAAACGAAAAGACCCCCGTCTCGGGGGCCGATTCGCAGGATGGCGGAAAGCTAGACGTTCTTGGTGACGCGACCGGCCTGGATGCAGGAGGTGCACACGCGCAGCCGCTTGGGGGCGCCGGCCACCAGGGCGCGAACGTTCTGGATGTTGGGGTTCCAACGCCGCTTCGTGATGTTGTGGGCGTGGGAAACGTTGTTCCCGAACTGGGGCTTCTTACCGCAAATTTCGCACTGACGGGACATGGGAACCTCACGAACACAGAACGGCCAAGACCAGAGAAAATCCAGTCTAGCAAAAAGCCCCGCGAAGGCAAGCCCTAATATCCGGCCCTTGCGCGAAACCCCCCGGACACCCAACGTGGTTCCACCTTCGGGAGGACGTCGTGGACGCCGCCGCCTGGGCCCTCGCCTTCACCCTCCTGCCCTGGCCGGAGAGCCGGAAGGCCGCGGCCTGGGCCCGGGCCCAGGTGGGCGAGGAGCTCCCGGAGGAACGGGGCGAGGCCGTGGCCCTGGCGGCCTCCATCCCGGTGCTGCGGGCGGAGGCGGCGGCGCGGGAGGCGCGCCTGGTGCTGCCGGGGGACCCCGGGGCGGACCGGCTGGAGGCGCCCCTGCCCTACCCCCTGGCCCTGTGGGTGCGGGGCACCCTGCCGCCCCCGGGGCCCGCCCTGGCGCTGGTGGGCAGCCGCCAGGGCAGCTGGTCCGGCCGGGAGCGCACGCGCCGCTGGGCCCGGGAGCTCACGGAGGCCGGGGTGGCCGTGGTGTCCGGCCTGGCCAGGGGCATCGACGGGGCGGCGCACCTGGGGGCCCTGGATGCGGGGTCCACCTGGGGCATCATGGGTTCGGGGCTGGACCATCCCTACCCGCCCGAGCACCAGAAGCTCATGGACCGCATCGCCGCCACGGGGGGCGGCATCGTCACGCCCTTCCCCCCCCAGGCCCGGCCCCTGAAATGGCACTTTCCCCGGCGCAACGTCCTGCTGGCCGCATGGACGCTCGGTGTGGTGGTCATGGAGGCCCGGTACGCCTCCGGCTCCCTGGTCACCGCCAAGCTGGCGCTGGACCACGGCAAGGAGGTGTGGGGCTGCCCGGGCAGTCCCGAGGACCCGCTCCACGAGGGGCCCAACCGCCTGATCCGGGAGGGTGCGGCCCGGGCCTGCCTGGGGTCCGGGGATTTAATAGAAGACTTATCATATTTGTGCCGGGGCTTGACAAATCACCCATGAAGGGTTCCAAATCGGCAACTTGGAGATTGCCTTGACCAAGCTCGTGATCGTGGAAAGCCCTTCCAAAGCGAAAACCATCACCAAATATCTCGGAAAGGGATACACGGTGAAGGCCAGCGTCGGCCACATCCGCGACCTGCCCAAGAAGCTGGGGGTCGACATCGAGAACGGCTTCCAGGAGGAGTACGAGATCCCCGCCAGCAAGGCCAAGGTGGTGACCGAACTCAAGGCCGCGGCCAAGGGTGCCACCGAACTGTATCTCGCGACCGACCCTGACCGCGAGGGGGAGGCCATCTCCTGGCATCTCCTTGAATCCATCAAGCCCCCCAAGGGCATGCCGGTGCACCGGGTGCTCTTCAACGAGATCACGCCTTCGGGCATCCAGAAGGCCATGGCGGCGCCCACCGTCATCAATAAGAAGCTTGTGGACGCCCAGCGGGCCCGGCGCGTGCTGGACCGGCTCGTGGGCTACAAGGTCTCCCAGGTGCTCTGGGACAAGGTGCGCCGGGGGCTCAGCGCCGGCCGGGTGCAGAGCGTGGCTGTGCGCCTGATCGTGGACCGGGAGCGGGAGATCCAGGCCTTCAATCCCGTCGAATATTGGGTGCTCAAGGGCCGCTTCGCCGCCAAGACCCCGCCCGCCTTCTGGATGAGGCTGACCCGCCTTTCCGGTTCCCCCGTGCAGCTGGGCAACAAGGAGACCAAGACCCGCATCGCCGACGAGAAGCAGGCCCATGCGCTGCGGGACATGATCGTGGCCTCGGCCTGGAAGGTCACATCACTCGAGACCAAGGAGAAGAAGCGCAACCCCGCGGCCCCCTTCACCACCGCCAAGCTGCAGCAGGAGGCCGCCCAGAAGCTGCGCATGAGCGTCACCCGCACCATGCAGAACGCCCAGCGCCTCTACGAGGGCGTGGACTTCGGCGAAGGGC
Source organism: Mesoterricola sp. MK458 (assembly GCF_055384935.1). Taxonomy (NCBI): domain Bacteria; kingdom Pseudomonadati; phylum Acidobacteriota; class Holophagae; order Holophagales; family Holophagaceae; genus Mesoterricola; species Mesoterricola sp. MK458. Next base: position 4,395,663 of record NZ_AP045075.1, on the reverse strand, counting down.
CGGTGGGCCTCATCACCTACATGAGGACGGACTCGCCGCGCCTGGCCCCCGAGGCGGTGACGGCCATCCGCGAGCTCATCGCCTCCCGGTACGGCAAGGAGTACCTGCCCGCCAAGGCCCGGGTCTTCAAGGGCAAGGCCGCCGCCCAGGAGGCCCACGAGGCCATCCGCCCCACCGACATCACCCGCACCCCCGAAAGCCTGAAGAACCGCCTCGAACCCGACCAGTTCCGGCTCTACGCCCTCATCTGGCGGCGCACGGTGGCCTGCCAGATGGAGGCCGCCGTCTTCGACGAGACGGTGGTGGAGGCCGAGTCCACGCTCAAGAGCGGCGAGGCCGCGGCGTTCGAGGCCAAGGGCGAGATCGAGCGCTTCCCCGGATGGTTGTCCGTATACCGGGCCGCCCAGGAGGAACAGAAGGCCGAGGAGATCACCGAAACGCCCGAGGAGGGCGACGAGGAGGCCGTGGGCCTGCCGGCCCTGAAGGTGGGCATGCCCCTCAAGCTCGAGCAGCTGGACACCGACCAGCAGTTCACCAAGCCCCCCGCGCGGTTCTCGGAAGCCACCCTCGTGAAGGAACTGGAAGAGGACGGCATCGGCCGGCCCTCCACGTACGCCAGCATCATCGCCACCATCCAGGACCGGGACTACGTCAAGAAGCACGAGGGCCGCTTCAAGCCCACCGAGCTGGGCTGCGTGGTCACCGACCTCCTGGTGCAGGGCTTCCAGGAACTCATGGAGCCCACCTACACCTCGGGCCTGGAAGGGCAGCTGGACCGGGTGGAGGAAGGGGACCTCACCTTCCTGAAGGCGATGAAGGATTTCTACGGTCCCTTCGAGAAGCTCCTGGCCCGGGCCGGCAAGGACATGCTGAACCTCAAGGCCGGCATCCCCGCGGGCGTGGAGTGCAAGAAGTGCAAGGCGCCCATGCTCAAGCGCATCGGCAAGAACGGCCTGTTCCTGGGCTGCTCCCGCTACCCCGAGTGCGACCACACCGAGGAGCTGGAGAAGATGGAAGAGCCCGAGGACGCGCCGGAATGCCCCCTGTGCGGCTCGACCCCCATGAACCTGCGCAAGGGCCAGTTCGGCCCCTTCTGGGCCTGCACCAACTACCCCTCCTGCAAGGGCATCCGCAAGGCCGACCCCAAGGGGATCCCGGTGCCGCCCGACCAGCCCCTGGACGAGAAGTGCCCCACCTGCGGCAAGAACTTCGTCAAGCGCCACGGCCGCTACGGCGAGTTCGTGTGCTGCGTGGACTACCCCACCTGCAAGACGGTCAAGAAGGAGATCCTGGGCGTGCCCTGCCCCAAGTGCGGCGGCGACCTCAGCCCCCGGAAGACCCGCTTCGGCAAGATCTTCTACGGGTGCACGCGGTACCCCAAGTGCGACTTCACGGCCTGGGACAAGCCCGTGCCCCGGGCCTGCCCCTCCTGCAAGAATCCCTACATGACCGAGAAGACGCGCAAGCCCCGGGGCAAGGACCCCATCACGGTCATGCTCTGCCCGGCCTGCGCCTACGAGGAACCCCTGGGCTAGAAATCAGGTAAGCTGTTGGACGATTCGAGGAACGCCGCATGGATTTCATGGAATGGACCGAAAAGTACACCGTCGGCAACCCCCTCGTGGATGCGTACCACCACATCTTCTTCCAGATGGTGGCTGAATTCCGCAAGGCCATGGCCGAGGAGCAGCCGCCCCCCATGGAGGACCGCATCGAGTTCCTGGTGGACTACACCCTCATGCACTTCGATTCCGAGGAGCGGTGGATGGCCAAGGTGGGCTACCCCGACCTGGAGGCCCACAAGGAGGTCCACCAGAACTTCCGGGAGCGCATGAAGGAGCTCCAGCGCCGCTACAAGCACGAGCCGGGCTCGGTGACGGCCGAGGAGGTGCTCTACCTCGTGCAGGACTGGTTCGCCCACCACATCCTGGGTTCGGACATGGAGTTCAAGGGTTACGGCAACCCGGCCTGAGCAAGTGCCCTTGGGCACATCTCCGGGCGGTGATCCCCTGTAGAATTCCAAGTGAATTCCACCTGGGGTCCCCCATGAAGATCTTCGGCATCGCCGCCATCCTCGCCGCGTCCTGCGGCCTGCCCTCCCTGCGCGCCACGGCCCCCGCCGTGGCCCCCACCGCACCCCAGGCCTCCCTGGAGGCCGAACTCGTCGCCCGGTACGGCCCCTCCCAGGCCGTGCGCGTCCGGCGCGGCATCCAGCAGGCTGCCCGGCTCTGGCGGGCCGAGGACGGGGACCCGGCGGCCTTCGCCGCCTTCGTGCGCGAACAGTTCGCCGGGGACGCCAAGGCCCTGGACGCGCTCTTCGGGCGCCTGGAGATGGTCATCGAGAGCCTCGAAGGCCACATGCTGGAGATCGGCCGCGACTTCCGGTGGCACGCGGAACTGGACCTGGGGCCCATGCTGCCCGTGGACGACATCCTGGCGGGCTACGACCCCGGCGCGCACTTCCAGGCCGACGCCTTCGCCAACAAGCTGGCCTTCGTGGTGCTGCTCAACTTCCCCATGAGCACCCTGGACGAGCGCCTCAAGGAGGGCGCGGGCTGGAGCAACCGCCAGTGGGCCGAGGCCCGGCTCGTGGACCGCTTCGCCGCGCGCATCCCCGCGGAGGTGAACCTGGCCGTGGCCCAGGCCTCCGGCGCCGCCGAGCGCTACATCGCGGGCTACAACATCTGGATGCACCACGTGGTGGACGCCAAGGGCCAGCGGGCCTTCCCCGCCGGCAAGCGCCTGCTCTCCCACTGGAACCTGCGCGACGAGATCAAGAGCCAGTACGCCCAGGGCGCCGAGGGCCTCCAGCGCCAGCGCCAGATCCAGAAGGTGATGGAGCGCATCGTCACCCAGACCATCCCCGCCGTGGTGGTGGACAACCCCAACGTCGACTGGGATCCCTTCGCCAACACCGTGAAGCCCGCGGCCGTGAAGGATTCCGACCGCCCCGCCCCGGCCCTGGCGGTCACCGCCGCCCCCGAGCCCGACACCCGCTACGCGGTGCTCCTCCAGACCTTCCAGGCCGTGCGCAAGGCCGACCCCTACTGCCCCGCGGCGCCCACCCACATCGCCCGCAGCTACGAGGAGGGCCGCCAGCTCCCCGAGGCCCGCGCCCTGGCGATGCTCAAGGAGGTGTGCGCCTCGCCCCTGGTGGCCAGGACGGCCCGGCTCATCGAGCGGCGCCTGGGGCGCAAGCTGGAGCCCTTCGACATCTGGTACAACGGCTTCCGCGCCGGCGCGGGCCTGGACGAGGCCAAGCTGGACGCCATCACCCGCAAGCGCTTCCCCACCGCCGAGGCCTACAAGAAGGAGATGCCCGGCCTGCTCATGGGCCTGGGCTTCACGCCCGAGAAGGCCGCCTACCTCGCCGGCAACATCGAGGTGGACCCCGCCCGGGGCTCCGGCCACGCCATGGGCGCCGCGCGCCGCGCCGACCACCCCCACCTGCGCACCCGCGTGGGCAAGGACGGCATGGACTACAAGGGCTTCAACATCGCCATCCACGAGAACGGCCACAACGTCGAGCAGACCTTCTCCCTGAACGGCGTGGAGCACCCGCTCATGGCCGGGGTGCCCGCCACCAGCTTCACCGAGGCCCTGGCCTTCGTGTTCCAGGCCCGCGACCTGGAGCTGCTGGGCCAGCCCGCCCCCACCGCCGAGGCCAAGGCCCTGGCCGTCCTCAACGACTTCTGGGGCACCTTCGAGATCGCCGGCGTGGGCATGGTGGACACCGCCGTGTGGCACTGGATGTATGAGCACCCCCAGGCCACCCCCGCCCAGCTGCGCGAGGCCACCCTGGCCATCAGCCGCGACGTGTGGAACCGCTACTACGCCCCGGTGTTCGGCCAGAAGGACTGCGTGCTCCTGGGCATCTACAGCCACATGGTCAGCAGCTTCCTGTACCTGCCCGACTACCCCATCGGCCACATGATCGCCTTCCAGATCCAGCGGCAGGTGGACAAGACCGGCAACCTGGGCGCGGAGTTCGAGCGCATGGCCCGCCAGGGCCGGCTCACCCCCGACCTGTGGATGGTCCGCGCCACCGGCAGCCCGGTGGGCCCCGAAGCCCTCCTGGAGGCCACCGCCAAGGCCCTCGACAACTTGAAATAGGCAAACCCGGGAACCCGGGTCCGGGAAGCCTGCATTTGGGGTATGGTTAATCCACGTTTCCAGGACGTCCATCCCCGATTCCTTCCAACCCGGCCGGCCCCATGCCCCTTCCCCCCAACCGACGCCGCGTGGCCCTGGCCGCCCTTGCCGCGGCCGCGGCCCTGGGGGGCTTGGCCTGGCTGAAGATCTCCCGGGACCTCTCCCGGGCCCTGGCCCAGCCGGACCGCGGCGAGGCGCCCCTGCAGCTCCTGCCCGTCAAGGCGCCGGGCCTGGCCGCTGAGCGCTGGGGCGGCGGCGAGGTGGAGGCCGTGGCGGCGTCGGAAACCACCCTGGCCACCGCGGGGGCCTCGGGCATCCGGGACGGCGGCGGGGACCTGTCGGGGCCCCTGCCCACCCTCCGCGCGGCCTGCGTGGCCCTGTGGCGCGGCCGCACCGTGGCGGCCCTGGAGGCCGGCGGACTCTACCTCCGGGAGGGCGGCGCCTGGCAGGAGATGGCCACGGGCTTCGGAACCCTCCACGTGCGCACCCTGGTTGAGACCCCGGGCGGCGAGCTGCTCATCGGGGCCCGGGAGGGGCTCTTCCGGGTCGCCTGGGGGGCCCGCACCCTGCGCAGGCTGGACGGCCATTCCGTGCGCGCCGTGGCCCTGGGCCCGGGCGGCCTGGTCCTGGCCGGGGGCGAGGAGGGCCTGCGGCGCATCGAGGCGGCCCGCGCCACCCTGGTGCCCACTCCGGACCCCTGGATCGAATGGGTGGGCTGCCCCGGTTCCGACGTGGCCGCGGTGACCCCCCTGGGGCTGGCGCGGGGCGCCCTGAGTGAGGGCCTGGGCGCGGGCCTGGCCGCGGTGCCCGGGGGCGAGGACGCGTCCTCGGCGGCGGTGGACGGCGCCGAGGTGCTGGCCGCGGGCGGGGGGCGCCTGCTGCGCTTCGGCCCGGACGGAAGGGCCCGGGAGGAGGCCCTGCCCGCCCCGCCCCGCAAGGTCATGGCCGCCAGCGGCCTGGTGTTCGCGGACACGGATGCGGGGCTCTACCGCCGCACGGCCACGGGCTGGGTCCTGGCCCGGCCCCGGCCCGCGGCCCTCCCGGCGGGATCGGCCCACGTGGGCGCCCTGGCCTGGCTGGGACAGCGGCTGGTGGCGGGGATCTTCAACGGGGGGCTGGCGGTGGCCGAACCCCGGGGCACGGCCCTGGCGTGGACCGCGGTGCCCGGTTCGGGCACCTGGGGCGTCAACGCCCTGCTGCCGGTGGGCGGCGCCCTGCAGGTGGCGAGCCTGCGCGGCTCGGCGCGCTTCGACGGGGCGACCCTCAAGGGCACCGGCGAAGGGGGTGCCGCTTTCTCCCTGGCCGCCACCCGCGACGGCGTGGCGGTGGGCCTGGGGCAGGGCGTGCTCATGCCCGGCTCCCGCCTGCTGTCGGCCTTCCACGGGCTCCCCGGGAACCAGGCCCTGGCGCTGGCCTCGGGGGAGGTCCTCTTCGTGGGCACGCCTTCGGGCCTGGGCGCGGTGGCCGGCAACCGCGTGGCCTGGCGCGTCACGGCCGGGGAAGGCCGGCTGCCCCACCCCTGGATCACCGCCCTGGCCCTGCACAGGGGCGACCTCTTCGTGGGCACCTACGGGGGGGGCGTGGCCCGGCGCACCGCGCCCGCGGACCAGCCCCGGGCCGTGGGCACCTTCCAGGCCTTCACCGAGACCTCGGCGTTCAAGGTGAACACCGGCTGCCTCGTGGAGGCCGCGGGCCGGCTCTACCTGGGCACCGACGGCCGCGGCCTCTGGCGCCTGTCGGCGGACGGCGCCCGCTTCGAACCCATCCGGGCCCAGTTGCCCTCCCCCCGCGTCACCGCGCTCCTCGAAGGCCCCGGAGCCCTCTACGTCGGCACCGACGAGGGCCTGGCCCGCATCCCCCTGCCCATCCCGGACGAAGGATCCTGACATGTCCAGAAGGTTCCGCGCGCTGCTCCTCCCCGCCCTGCTGGCCCTGCCCCTGGGGGCCCAGGCGGGTCTCCTGATCCCCACGAGCTCGGGCAGGCCCGACCCCAAGGTGCTCTCCCTGCGTGAGATGACCGTGGACCTGGCCATCGCGCGGGGCTACGCGCGGGTCAACGTGCGCCAGGTGTTCGAGAACCACACCACCTCGGTGCAGGAAGGCACCTACCGCTTCGCCCTGCCGCAGACGGCGGCGGTGGGCGACTTCGCGGTGTGGGACGGGCTGCAGCGCATTCCCGGCGTCATCCTCGAGAAGAAGCGGGCCCGGTCCATCTACCAGGAACTCGCCCGCCAGCGCATCGACCCCGGCCTCCTGCAGCAGGGGGAGGAGGAGGACGCGGAACCCGGGGAACGGGCCCCGGGCGCGCGGCCTTCCGGGGGATCCCTCTTCTCGGTGACGGTGGCCCCCATCCCCCCCATGGCCACCAAGCGCCTGGAGATCCAGTTCCAGCAGGAGGTCCCCCTCATCGGCGGCCGGGGCGAGTTCCGCCTCGTCCTGCGCCCCCCCGACGCCGAGCCCACCGTGGCCGAGACCTTCACCGTGCGCGTGCGGCTGGAGGACGCCGCCTTCGAGGCCATGGCCTCCGGGCTGCCGCTGGTCGCCACGGCGGAGGGCGCGGGGTTCACCGGCAAGCATGTGCGCCTGGACAAGGACCTGGCCCTGCGCCTGCGCCCCCGGGCCTCGGAGCCCCTGCGGCTCACCGCCTTCCGCAATCCAGAAGGGGCCCTGCCCGAAGGCCTGGCCCTGGCCCCGTGGGAGCGGCCTTCGGAGATCCCCCCCGAGAAGGACGGGTTCTTCCTCCTGGAGGCCCTGCCCCAAGGCGCCGCCCGCGCGGAAAAGCCCGCCCCCGCGCCCGGGGGCCGGTCCCTGGCCATCCTCTTCGACACCTCCCTGGGCCACCGCTGGGGCGGCCTGGAGCTGGCCTACGGCCACCTGGTGCGCGTGCTCCAGGCCCTGGGCGGGGAGGACCGCTTCGCCCTCATCCCCTTCGACCGCACCCCGGGCGCCGGCGTCCTGCAGGCCGCCACCGCCCAGACCATCGAGGCCCAGCTCACCCAGCTGCGCAACCGGCCCCTGGGCCCGGGCGCCGACCTGGCCCTGGCCCTCGCCGCGGCCCGCAAGGCCCTGGGCGACCAGGGCCGGATCCTGCTGCTCACCAGCGGCCAGGGTCTGCTGCGTTCAAAGGCGCTCAAAGCCGCCGCGGGCCCCGTGCCCCTGTTCACCGCCGTGACCGTGGGCGAGGCCGGCGAGGCCCTGGCCGCGGCCTCGGCGCAGCTGCTCGCCCCCACCGCCACGGAGATCGAGGGCGACCTCTTCTTCCGCAACGTCCTGGGCGGGGCGCCCCAGGAGAAGGCCCGGCGCGCCGCGGGCGAGCCGCCCTTCACGGCCACCGGGGGCGCACCGAAGCTGCGCGACATCTACCCCGTCCTCGTCCAGCCCCTGGAACCCGGCAGCCTTTCCGGGTGGATCGGGCGCTACGGCGCCCCCGCCGAGAAGGTGCGCTTCGAGTGGGCCTCGCCCCTCTTCGCCGGCGGCAGGGCCATCCTGGACGGGGCCCTTCCCGCCAAGGCCCTGGACGCCCGGGACCTGCCTCGCCGCTGGGCGCGGGCGCGGGTGGACGACCTTCTGCGGCGCATCGAGGCCGAGGGTGAACGCAGGGAATGGGTCGACGAGATCATCGCGCTGAGCAAGCGCTACAAGTTCGTCACCCCCTACACGGCCTTCCTGGCCGCGCCCCGGTCCCTCCTGCGGCCCCGGCGCATCCAGCCCGGGGACCCCGTGCTGCGGGTGGAATGCGACGCCGGCACGGTTTCGGCCACGGCGCTGTTCCCCTTCGGGCTGAAGCTGGACCTGGTGCGCAGGCCCGCTAGCACCGTGTGGGAGGGCCGCTTCATCGTGCCCGAGGGACTCCGGGACGGCCGCCACCCGGTGCGCATCCTCATGCGCGACGCCAGCGGCGCCCGGGTTTCGGAAACGAAGCACTTCGTCCTGGACGGCAAGGCCCCGGAGATCCGGCCCGAGCTTCCGGCCTCCGCCCGGGCCGGCGCGCCGCTGCGCATCGCGGCCGCCGCCGACGAGGACGTGGTGTTCCTCAGCGCGCGGGTGGGGGAGGCCCCGCCCATCCCCCTGCGATGGGATCCCGCCGAACGCCGCTGCGTGGGCCTGGTGACCGTTCCCTACGGCGTCCAGGGCCCGGTGGAAGTGGTGTTCGAGGCGGTGGACGCCCCCAAGAACCGGGGCTTTGCCCGCGCGACCCTGGAGGTGAAGCCGTGAGGACGAAGCGCGCGATCGCCTGGATCCTTCCCCTGGCGGCGGCGGGGTTCGCCGCCTCCGTCATCCCCTGGGAGGACATGACGGAGGGCGACTGGATCTACGCCCTGGCCACCCGGTTCACCCAGGTGGACGGCCACCGGGTCCACTACCCCACCCCCACCGCGGAGCTGGCGAAGCTCCTGGAGGGCCGCGGCGACCCCGCGGCCCTGCGCCACCTGGCGGAGGCCCGCCTGTCCCTGGGCGACCGCAAGGGCGCCCTGGAGGCCATGGAACGCTGGGCCCAGACCGCGGGGCCCGAGGCCTGGGCGGAGACCGCCCGGTGGGAGGCCGCCCACTCCGAGCCCGCCGCGGCCTTCAAGGCCGCCGAACGCGCCATGGCGGGCCTGGCCCCCGAGGCCCGGGCGTCGCTCTGCGACGAGCGCATCGCCTGGGCCGAGGCCCACCCGGACCTGGCCGACGGCATCGCCCTGCGCAAGGCCAAGGCCGAGCTCTTCCCGGAGGACGCCGATGCCCTGGAGGCCTGGCTGCGGGCCCTGGAGAAGGCCGGGCGCCTGGACGAGGCGGACCAGGCCTTGGCGGCCTCCCACGCCCTGCCCCCGGAGCGGAGCCTCCTGGTGCGGTCGGACCTCAAGGCCGACCACGGCGACGCCCGCGGCGCCTTCCTGATCCTGGACGGCGCCGTGACCCGCCCCTGGACCTCCGCCTTCGACCGCGCCTACGCGCGGCGCGTGGACAAGGCCTCGGCCACGTCCCCCGGCGCCTGGCGCGCCGCCCTGGAGACCCGCTACGACGCCGGCGCCCTGACCCGGCTCTTCGTGTACCTCAAAGGCCGGCAGCAGGCCGGCATGGCCACGGACCTGCTGCGCCAGGTGGAGCGCCGCCACGAGAAGACCCTGGACCGGGACGGGGAGCTGCTCCTCTCCCGCCTCTACGCCGGGGTGGAGGCGGTGCCGGAGGCCTTCCGGGCCGCCCTGGCCGCGGCCCACCTGGGCAGCCCCGCGCAGCAGACCGGAGACCTGGCCCTCCTGGCGCAGCTGGCGCTACGGGCCGGGGGCCGGCCCCTGGCCTGGGGCGGCTACAACGACGAGGCCTATCGCTGGGTGGCCGGGGTGGACCGCACCCCGGGCCTGTGGACCGGCGGCGTGTCCTTCCTCCTCACCGGGGTCCCCTGGAAGGAGACCCTGGACAACCTCGAATTCCAGTCCCTTCCCGAGCGCACCTTCGCCACGGCCCGGGCCCTGGCCGACGCGCTGGCCCAGCGCGCCCCCGCGGACCCGGCGCTGCCGGCCCTGCGGGTGGCCATCATGGCCCGCCACGTGGAGCGGGGCGAAGGGGCCCAGGCCCTGGCCCTGCTGCCCCTGCTGGAACGCGGCCCCGCGGACCAGGCCGACGAGGCCCGGCGCCAGGCGCTGCTCGCCGCGCGCCAGGTGGACGTGCCCCTGGCCGAGGAGCTGCGCCTCATGAAGGCGCGCATGCGCCACGCCGCCCCGGACCGCTCCCGTCCCGCCCTCCATGGCGGCGGGGAAAGCGACTACCAGCCCGAGGAGGCCGACGACACCCACGCCTGGGCCCGGCTCCAAACCGGCCGGCCCCGGGCGCGGAGCTACCGGCGGCTCCTGGACGACTGCGTGGCCCGCCTCGACCAGCGGGACGGCTCCCACCGCGCGTCCGTGGACCTGGTCCTCACCGAGCTGGACCGCCTCCCGGACGCGGAGGAGCTGTGGCTGGACCTGGCCAACCGCCTCGAGGGATGGAACCTGGACGATGGCCTCGGGCCGCGCTACCAGGAGGCCCTCAAGCGCTTCCAGGCCCCGGGCATCTGGGACAAGGCGGCGCGCTGGTATGCGCGACGCAGCTACCACGCCGAGCTGCGCGCCCTGGCCGCGGATGTCACGGCCCGGTTCCGGGGCTCGGACCTGTTCCGCAGGGCCGGGACCCAGGTGACGGTGCAGGTGCCCGACCAGCCCCCGGTGAACGGGGGCCTGCGCATGGTGCTCTGGGCGGACTGGGTCCGCCTCAAGGCCCTTGAGCGCTTCCCCCACAGCCCCCAGGTGTTCCGGGAGGCCGGGCGCCTCGTGACGCCCGCCCAGTGGCAGCGGGACTTCGATCCCGCGGCGGAGGCCCGCAAATCCGCCACGAAGACCATCGTCCCCGAGGCGCTCCTGGAGGAGCGGCGCTGGGCGATCCTCTTCGTGGATCCCGCGCAGCGCGAGGCCTGGTTCGCCGCCGCCATGAAGCAGGGCACGCTGGAGGCCCGGCTCGCGGCGCTGGAGGGACGCAAGGACCGCACCCCCGTGGAGGATCTGCTGCTCTTCGAGGGCTGGGCCCGCCTCTCCCGCTTCGAGCAGGCCGTGGCGCCCGGCGAGAGCCTGTGCCGCAGCTATCCCGGCGACGGTGACCACGCCCGGCGCCTCCTGTCCCTCCACCGGTCCCTCAACGGCCTCGAGGCCTCCCACGGCGCCCCGGCCCGGGCGCTGGTGGAGCGCGCCGCCCCCGCCCTGGAGAACCCCAACCCCCTGTGGACCGAACTGGGCGAGATGGAGGAGGACCGCGGCCGTAGCGCCGAGGCCATGGCCATCTGGCGCAACCTCCTGGCCCGCGACCCCCGCGACCCGGCCCGCATCGCCGAATTGGCCACCCTGCTCTGGGACTACAACCACGACCGGGAGGCCCTGGAGGTGGTGGAGGCCGGGCGCAAGGCCCTGGGCCGGCCCCGCTTCTACGCCTTCGAGACCGGCGTGCTGCGCGAGAACCTCAGGGACCTGGAAGGCGCGGTGCGGGAGTACCTGGACGCCACCCGGCCCGAGGACGGGGACGGCTTCTTCTCCTGGTTCGAGAACGACCAGCGCTCCCTGCGGCGCCTGGCGCAGCTCCTGTCCCGGCCGCGGGTCTACGCGCTGGTGGAGCGGCGCATCCGTGCCCTGGCCCCCGGCAACGCCGCGGATGAACGCACCCTGGCGGCCTTCTTCCCCCTGGGGACCATCACGCCCCCGGACCCCGGCCTCGCCGAGGATGCCGACACCTGGATCGACGCCATGGACCAGCCCGCCGACCCCGTCGGCCGCGCCCAGCGCCAGGCCGCGAAGGAGGCCCGGCGCCCCGGGGAGCACGACGCCATCGCCCGCATCGAGGCGCTGATGCTGGACAAGCTTGCCGAGATGGCCCCCCGGGCCACCGCCGCCGCCTTCCTGGATTTCGCGGAGCAGTCCGGCAAGTGGCGCATCGCCGAACGCTGGCCCAAGGCGCGGGCCACGGCCTTCGAAGGCGCGCTCATGGCGCGCCGGGCGGAGCTCGCCCCCGAGGAGGAGGAGCGCATCCGCCTGGAGATCGAACGGGCCCGGTTCCTGGCCGACCACGGCCTCGGGCAGGACGCCGACGCCGTGTGGGCCTCCCTGGAGCCCCGCATCGGCAAGCTGCCCGAAGGCAGCGTCAAGCTCAGCGCCGAAAGCCGGCGCGCCGGCTACCTGGAACGCTCCCGGGGCACCGCGGCGGCGGCCGCGGAGTGGCGGCGCATCACGCCGCGCTACCCGTGGAGCCTGGGCCTGCTGGATGACCGGCTGGCCTTCCTGGACCGGGCCGGGCTGGGCGCCGAAGGGCTCGACCTGCTGGAGCAGACCGTGCCCCGCGCCGCCGCGGGCCACCGGGAGAACCTCCTGGAGCGCCTCACCCGGGCCGCCCTGGCCGCCTCGGACCTCACGCGCGCCCGGGGGGCCGTGGAGCGGCTCCTGGCCTCCTCCGGCCTGGAGGACCGGCGCCGCCTGGAGGCGGTGCACCTCCTGGCCAGGCTCTCCTTCCGCGGAGATCCCGCCTGGGATCCCTTCCCCGTGGCCCGCACCCAGTCCGCCCTGCTCAAGCCGGAAGCCCAGGCGGACCTCTACCACGAGCTGGCCCGGGCCGCGGACCTGGAGAACGCGCCCTCCCGCGGCGCGGCGCTGTGGATCGAGGCCCTGAACCGGCGCACCGAAAGGGCGTGGCTCGTGGCCGCCTCCCGGTCCACGCAGCGGGGCGGAAAGGGCGCCGAGTTCCTGGCGTTCTTCGAGAAGCAGCACGAGCGCAGCCCCCGGGACATGCGCTGGGCCGTGGCCGTGCGCGACATCAAGCGGTTCTTCCACGACGTGGACGGCGCGGTGGCCGCGGCCAAGGCCGCGGTGACCGTCCGCCCCGAGCAGGAGATCCTGTGGCGCGACGCCGTGGACATCCTGGTGTGCGCCGACCGCGTGCACGAGGCCGCGGACTACCTGGAAGGCTGGCACCGGCCCCGGCCGGCCAGCGAGGAGGTGGCCCGCTGGCGCAGCGAGCTCTACGCCAGGGCGGGCGACGGCGCCCGGGCCCTGGCCGTGGAGCAGGAGACCCTCAAGGCCCTGGCCCGGGAAGGCACCGCCGACGCCACCGAGCGTAGCCTGCGCCGGACCCGCGCGGCCCAGCGGCTCTTCGCCCTGGGCCTGCCGGACATGGCCGTTCGGCTCTATTCCCCGAAGGGCGACGCGGGGGCCATGGCCGCCGCCGGCGACCTGCCCGTGGAGACCCGCGTGCAGATCGGGCTCCTCACGGGCCAGATCACCCGCGTGCTGGACGCCCTCAAGGACCGCTCCCACCTCCTGTCCCAGGCGGGCGCCACCTTCGCGGCCCACGCCCGGCCCGAGCAGAAGGAGGCGGTCCAGGGCTGGCTCCTTTCGATCATCCGGCCCAAGGAAAGCCCCAACCCGGATTCCGCCGCCCTGGACCGCTGGTGGGGCTTCATCGCCACCTCCGGCCTGGAGCCGGGCCTGCGCGAGGGCCTCGCCCAGCGCCTACTGGCCTCCCGGGGCGGACCCTGGCAGGCCGATGCACCCTACCCCTTCGTGCGAAGCGTCGCCGACGGCCTCATCGCCGAGGCGGCCCCGGCCTTCGGGCAACCCGCCCGGAAATACGTCCGCGAGCCCGACCTCCAGGCCCTTTGGGTCCGGGACCTGGCCCGGCGCGACCGGCCCGGGGAGCTCCTGGCCTTCGTGGAGCCGAGGTGGCAGGACCTGCTGGCCCAGGTGCGGGGCGCGTCGGCCGTGACCTCGAGCACCTCCCGCCAGGCCTGGACGCCCTGGCTGGACCATCCGGACGCGCTGCGGGCCTGGGCCCGCGCGGCCTCGTCCCAGCCCGCGAAGGTGCGGGAACTGTCCGAGGTCATGGGCGACCGGCGCCTCTGGGACCGCTTCTGGGTCCTGGGGGCCCGGGGCTGGTCCGCGGAAACCCTGGTGGCCATCCTGCCCGAGGCGCCGCGCACCGCCTGGTTCCGGTTCTGGGAGCGGGCCCTGCCCCAGGACCCCGTCCTCGCCGCGCGCCGGGCCACCACCGAACGCGTGGACGCGGCCGTGGCGCGCCTGATGCAGGGCGCCGCGGGCGCCGCCGACGACCCGCTGGTGGACAAGCTGCGGGGCCCCCGCACCGTGGGGGACGTGCTGGGCAAGGACCCCAGGTGGATCTGGCCGGAATTCACGCCCCGCCGCGACGGCCGGGGCGACGTGGCCGAGAAGGGCGATGACCGGGTGGCCGGCCAGGGCGTGGACCAGGGCCGGATTCCCGGCGCCTTCTGGGGCGAGCGCCCCGGGGAGGCCTGGTACGTTCTCGAGGCCCTGGCCCGCTACCGCAAGGGCGACCCCACCGCCCCCTACCTGCCCCTGGAATCGCCCCTGCGCGGCTCCGAGACCCCGCGGGCGCTCCTGGCCATGCGCCTGGCCCGGGCCCTGGGGGACCTTCCCCTGGCCCTCCGGGTGGCCGAGGGCCGCCCCGGCGCCGCCAAGGACCGCGCGTGGCTGGAAGGCAGGCTCTCCCTCCTGGCCGCCGCCGACCGGAAGCAGGAGGCCGCGGACGCCTACCGGGCCTACGTGAAGGCCATCCAGGCCGGTCTCACCGAGTCCGACTTCAAGGACCTCTCGGTGCTCGCGTCCCGCCTGGGCCTGCCCTCGCCCCTGGAGTGCCTCGACGCCTCGCTCCCGGTGGGACCGGTGTTCCTGGCCTACCTCCAGGACCAGCGCCCCGAGGCGGCCCGCCCCTTCCACACCGCCAACCCGGTGGACTTCCGCACCGCCCTCCAGCGGCGTTGGGAGGGCCGCGAGGCCCAGCTCACCCGCGCCCAGGCCCGGTACTGGCTGAAGGAACTGTGGGCCACCGGTTCGGCGGGCCTGCCCCAGGCCGTGCTGGCCCGGGTGGGCCCCGCGTGGCCCGGTGCCCGGGCCCACCTGGGCCGCGTGCCGGTGCCCGAGCGCCCCGGGGCCATCGCCGCCCTGGAGAAGGCCCTGGACCCCGCCAGCCCCGCACCCGCGCTCCTGGCCGAGTTGACCCGGCCCGGAGCGGACGACGCCTCCCGGATCCTGGCCGTGCGCATCCGCCTGGCCCGGAACGAGGGGGAACCCGCCCTGGCCCTGCTGGACGCCATGCTCGCCGAACTGGGCAAGGGCGAAGCCCTGGCCTTCAACCCGCCCCAGCCCGCCGAGGCTCCCCCCGCCGACGGCGAGGACGCGCCCGACTCGCACCCCTTCCAGGGCGTCGACCCCTTCCTTGACAGGCTCGAGGCCTGGCTCGCGCCCTTCAAGGCCGCGGGCCGGCAGAAGCCCGTGGAGGAGCGGTACCTGAAGGTCCTCGCCGCGCGGCGCCGCGACGGCGAGGCCACGTCCGCGGCCTGGCGCCTGGCCTTCCGGCTCACCCCGGCCGCGGACGCGCCGGCCCTGGCCCGGGAACTGGAGGAGGCCTGGTTCCGGGGCGAGGTGAATGCCTGGGGCCTGGGCGAAATCCTTGAGACCGCGGCCGCGGCCATGCCCCAGGAGGCCGGGCGGTGGCTCACGCGCTGGCCCGATGGGCACAGCTACGCCCACGCCCGCCAGCGGGCGGGAATCCTGGAAAAGCTCAAGCTCAAGGCCGAGGCCGCCGGAGCCCTCCTGGCCTCCCGGAAGCGCGACCCCTGGACCGCCCGGGAGGAGGTCATGGCCTTCGACCTGTGGCGCAGGCTGTCCCCCCCCGGCGTGAAGGCCCCCGACTACTGGACCGGGGCCGCCGCCGTGTGGGCGGGCCCGGTCTCCCTGGGCGACCGGCTCAAGGCCCACGGCCACGACGTGCTCGCGGCCCGCGCCGCCCTGCGCAACCTCGCGCCCGGGGACGAGAACACCCTGGCCCGGGCGGAGAGGGTGCTGGAGACGGACCGCCCCTGGGCCCGCGACCTGGAGTCGGACCGCGCCCTGCTGCGCCTGCGCGCGGCCAGGACCCTCCTGCCCCGGTCCGCGGAGGCCGCCGGCAACGCCCTGGGCCGGCCCGAACCCGAGGCCCTGGCCCGGATCCTCGCGGCCCGCCGCTTCAAGGCCGCCGACGTGGACGCCGCCCTGGGCGACGTGGCGCGCATCTCCGCGCGCCTGGGCCAGGAGGCCCGCACCCGCGCGACTCTGGCCGTGCTGGCCGACCGCGGCGCGCCTTCCCTCAAGACCCTCCAGGCGGAGCTGGCCCCCGCCGCCGCCCGGCCCGAGGCCTTCCGCATGGAAGGGGGCAGGCCCGCACCCATCCGCCCGCGGGACCTCACCTGGGCGATGCTCACGAACGTGCTGAACAAGGAGGGCCGCCCATGATCCCGCGCCCGGCTCCGATGCTCCTGGCCGCGAGCCTCCTCGCGGCCGAGGCCCCCCTGCCCCTGCCAGGCGCCCCCCTGCGCATGGTCATCCCCGACGCCCAGGCCTTCGACGCCGCCCTCAAGGGCGACTTCCGCCGCTTCCTGACGGGCGACCCCCGCGCCGGCGAGCCCGTCACCGCCGCCTGGCGCCGGAGCCGCGTGGGTTCCAAGCTCGAGGACCAGTGGACCCGGCTCTCCCCGGACCTGCCCTGGACCTGGAAGCAGATCCTCCAGCTCAAGCCCCGGTCCCTGGGGCTGGCCCTGCTGGAAGTGGGCCACCTGGAAGCCGTCCTGGTGGTGGACACGCCGCTGGCGCAGCTGCCCCTGGCCCTGCCCAAGGGCACCCCCAGAACCCACGAGGGCGTGGCCTACGCCCTGGTGACCCGGGGCGCCGCGGACGGCTCCGGGGACAAGGACCGGCGCATGGGCCTGGCCTGGGCCCGCCTGGGCCCGCGCCTCGTCCTGGCCACCAGCGAGCGCGCCATGAAGCTCGCGCTCTCCGAGGCCCAGGCGGGCCGCGGCCTCCAGCCGCCCCTGCCCGGCCTGGTGTCCATGGAGCTGGACCTGGACGCCCTGCGCAAGGACCGCTACTTCCGCCGGGAGTTCCTCTGGCCCGAGGGCCCCGAGAAGGGCCGGGTGAAGGTCGCCCTGCGCAGCGAGAACGGGCGCCTGGTGGAGGTGCGCCAGGGCGGCGGGGACACCCGCGCCGGCACCTACACCTTCCAGGCCGCCGGGGGCGCCCAGGGCTGGGAGCCCGACGGCACGGGCTTCTGGACCGCCTTCCGCCGGGGCCTCCTGGAACCCGTGCCCCAGCCCCTGGACCAGCCCGTGCCCGGCCTGGCGCCCCTGCCCGAGGCTTCCGCCGGGGCGGACGCGTACACCGTGGACCTCACCAAGCCCCTCGCGGGCCCGGGCGGGGCCCGGTGGGAGGAGGGCGACCTGCTCCCGTGGAAGGCGCTCCTGGCCCAGGTTCCCGTGCCCACCTGGGGGTTCTGGATCACCCCCGACGGCGTGAGGCGCCTGGCCTTCCCGTGGCCGGAGGCCCGGGACGCCGAGTTCGCGGAGCGGTGCCGCGCCACAGCGGAACGCCGCGCCGGCCGCGCCACGGTCGCCCGCGTGGGCGGGACCTACGAGATCCGCGTGGGCCCGGGCCTGCCGGCCCTGGCCCTGCGGCGCGCCGGCGCCGTGCTGTGGGCCGCCCCCGCCGCCCGGGACCTGCAGGACGTCCCCGTCCCCCGGCCCGACGCGGCGCTGCTGCGGTGGGCGCGGGTGGACCTGGACGCGGTGCGCGCGGAAAAGGCCCGCTGGGCCCGGGCCGAGGGCCCCGCCCGGCCCGAGCAGGTGCGCCCCCTCTCGGACCAGGTGCTGGGCCTTCTGGGGTGGATCCCGGGCACCCGGTCCCTGGCCGTGGAGCGCCGGCGCACCCCCGGGGGCTGGGAGGAGCGGGTGGTCTTCGGCGGGGCCCCTTGAGGGCGCTGTTCCTGTGGCTGGCGCTCACCCTGGGCGCCGCGCCTCCGGAACTGGCCACCTGGCGCCTGGAGGGCACGGCGGTGGCGTCCACCCCGCCGTCTGGGGACGCGCCCCTTCCCGCCGGGTCCCTGCAGAAGCCCTTCGTGGCCCGCGCCTGGGCCCGGAGCCACGGAGGCCCCACGCCGAGGTTCACGTGCCGGGGGTGCTGGCTCAAGGCCGGCCACGGGGAGCTGGGGCTGGCCCGGGCCGTGGCGGTGTCCTGCAATGCCTACTTCCTGGCCCTGGCGGGGGAGACGCCCCTGGTGGACCTGAGGGCGGCGCTGGAGGCCGAGGGCTTCGCCCCGGCGCCCCTCACCCCCGCGGACGCCATCGGCCTGGGGGGCAGCCTTTCCATCCGGCCCTCGGCGCTGCTGCGGGCCTACCGCAACCTGGCGCTCACCCCCTGGCCGGAGGGCGAACCGGTGCGCCGGGAGGTCCTGGAGGGCCTGCGGGAGGCCGCGCTCACCGGCACCGCCGCGGGCCTCGGGCACCGCGGCTTCTGGGCCAAGACCGGCACGGTGCCTTCGCCCGACGGGGACCCCCTGGCCACCTGCGGCCTCGCCGTGGCGGTGGACGACACCGGCTGGGCGGTGCTCGGACGGCTCCGGCCCGGCACCGGGAGGGAGGCCGCCGCGGCCCTGGCGTCGCCCCTGGACCGGTGGCGGCCCTGGGCGCCGCGGCGCGGGACGCGCCGGTCCGGGGCGGTGGAGGCCGGGGTGGCGGACGCGGTGCGGGTGCGGCTCTTCGAGCTGCTGGGACGCAGGCGCTTCCAGGTGCGGAACCTGGGGCCGGACCCCGTGCCCCTGGGCGCGGGCTTCCTGGGGCCCGGGTCCACGGCGGAGCTGGCCCCCGGGATTCCCGCCGGGCCCGGGCTGCTGGAACTCACGGCCCCGGGGATCCGCCGGCGCATCCGGGGACAGGTGGTCCTTCGCGCCGGGACGCCGGTGGCCACCCTAACGCCCCGGGACTACGTGGCCGGGGTGGTGGACGCGGAGGTGCCCTTCGGGGCCCCGGCGCTCCGCACGGAGCTGGGCGCGGCGGTGCTGCGGTTCCTGGCGCGCGGGCCCCGCCACCCGGGGGCCGACGTGTGCGATTCCACCCACTGCGCGTTCTTCGTGGGCCTGGGCCCCCGCATGGACTGGACCGACCCGCGCCACGGCACGCCGCTGCCCGGGGAGCTGCCGGGCCTGTCCGACGCCGCCTGGGCCGCCATCCGGGAGGCCTCGCGCAACCCCGGTCCCGACCAGTGGACGTCCCACTGCGGCGGCCTTCCCCTTTCGCCCCGGGCCGTGTGGGGCTCGGGGAGCGCCGCCGCCCCGCCCTGCCCCCGGCACCCGGCGCCCGCGGCCCCCTGGACCCGCCTGTGGACCGCCGCCCAGGTGCGGGAGGCCTTCGGCGCGACCGTGGAACGCATGGAGGCCGGGGACGAGGACGGCGTCCGGGTCCTGCGGGTCTGGACGGAGGGCGCCCCGCGGAGCCTGCGGTACGACCAGGCCCACCGCCTGGTGGCGGCGGTGCTGGGCTGGGACGCCCTGCCCAGCCCTCCGGAAGCCGTGGAGCGGGTGGAGGGCGGCTTCCGGGTCCGCGGCCACGGCCTGGGGCACCGCGTGGGGCTCTGCCTCGGGGACTGATCCGCGCGCCGGTGGGCAGATTTTCCTGGCCCGGAACGTGCAGGACCGGGGCATGTTTACCCAGCCCCTCCTCGCAACGGCCAACTCCGCCTTCCCCGCCGCCGCGGCAGCGCCCCAGGCCAGCCCCGGGTTCGCGCAGGTGCTGGCCGCGGCCACGTCCGCGCCCGACCCCGTGGACGAGGAGAAGGCCCTCCAGGAACTCTTCCACATCCTCGCCTGCCTTTCCTGCGGGGTCGTGGAATACCCCGCCGAAACCCCCGCCGGGACGAATGTGCCGGGTCCCAACCGCCGGGAGGTGGAGGCCCTCAAGGAGGTCCTGCGCCGGATCATGACCGGCAACGCGGGCCGCTCCGGCAAGCAGGGCTCCGGGGACGACCCGTCGGACCTGACCCTTCAGGAGCTCTTCGACTCGCTGCCGCCGGAGATCCGCAACCTGCTGATGCGGGCGTTCCCCAAGCTCCAGGACCTGCTGAGGGAGGCCGCGGGCGAGGGCAGCTCCAGCTCGTCGTAGTATTCGCAGCGGTCCAGCAGGTCGCCCAGGACCACGCCCAGGGCCGCCCAGGGCGCGGGCGCCAGCACGGGCAGCGCGAAGCCCGCCGCCACCCGGGCCAGGGACAGGAGGGGCCGCGCCCCGCGCCCCTTGCGGGCGAAATGGACCTTCCGCCAGGTGTAGAGCAGGAGCTTGAGGGCGCCCGCGGCCACGGCCAGGGGGGCGTTCCCCGCGAGCACCGCGGCCAGGTAGATGCCGTTGAACAGCGCGTGGGCGCTGTGGAAGTTCAGCGGCGGCACGTGCAGGGCCATCTGGTAGACCCGGTCCACGGCGTACAGGGCCGCGAAGCCCGCCGCGGCCGCGGCCCAGGCCGGGGCCAGGCCCAGGAAAGCGGCGGCGCAGAGCCCCAGGAAGAGCGAGGCCAGCGCGATCTCCCGGCTCAGCCAGGAGCCCCGCAGGTTCAGGACGGCGCGCCAGGCCCGCCCGGGCCGGCCCAGGTGGACGGCGCCCAGGGCCATGGCGGCGGCGCCGGCGGCCAGGAGGGGCCAGGGGTGGGTGAAGGGCCCACCCGCGGCCATGCGGGCCGTGAGCACCGCCAGGATCGTCGTGAAGGCCACGAGGGTCCATTCTCCGCGCAGGGTTATCTTCGGTTCCGGAACGCGCAGGAGGCCTTCCAGGATCCCGGTGGCGGGGGGCGGCGAGGCGAAACGCGGCGCGGCGGGTTCGCCCGTGATGCGGATCCCGGGCCCCAGTTCCCACCCCGGGAGGCCGAAGGGCGCGGGTCCGGCCGGCTCGCGGGGCTCCACCTCCAGGGCCCCCAGGGGGCACCGGGCCACGCAGGCGGGTTCCTCCCGATCGGGGCAGAAGGTGCATTTCTCCACGGTGCCGGTGGCCGCGCTGAATTTCGGGGCGTCGTGGGGGCAGGCCCAGGTGCAGTAGCGGCACCCCATGCAGGCCTCCTGGCGCAGGGTCACGGCGCCGGTGGCGGGGTCCTTGGTGTAGGCGTCCGCGGGGCAGTTCTCAAGGCAGGCGGGGTGGTCGCAGTGGTGGCAGGCCAGGGACAGGTGGAACACCGGCAGGTCCGGGGTCCGGTGGGGGTTGAAGGTGTGGACCTCCCGCCAGGGCCGGGTCTGGACGGCGCGGTTCTCCATCCAGCAGCCCAGGACGCAGGCCTCGCAGCCGGTGCAGAGGTCGGCGTGGAAGCGGAACCGGAGCGCGGTCACGGGGCCTTCTCCACGTCCACGAGGTTGTCGTGGAACGCCGCGCCGTGGGCCATGTCGGTCTCGCGGCCCTCGGACAGGAGGTTCACCGAGCCCCCGTGCTCGGCGCCGTAGCCGTTGAAGGCCACCACGCAGCCCGGCAGGAGGCTAAGGTCCAGGTTCGCGGGCAGGAACAGTTCCCCCCGGCCGTTGAAGACCCGCACCCGGTCCCCCTGGGCGATGCCCCGCGCCGCGGCGTCCCCGGGCGCCAGGTGGAGCCGGGGCCCCGGATCGCGCAGGCAGGAAAGGGTCACGAACTGGCTGTGGATGCTGTTCTTGTGGTTGGGGGTGAGGAGGGTGAGCGGGTAGGCGCCGGGGCTGGATTCCCGGGGAGGGGTGTAGCCCGGGAGGGGGTCCACGCCCCAGCGGCGCACGGCCTCCTCCGACAGCAGCTCGATGCGCCCGGAGGGGGTGGGGAAGGCCAGGTCCGCGAAGGCCACCTCCTCGCAGCCGGGGGCCAGGACGGGGCCCTCCCGCAGAGCCTCCAGGGTCAGGCCCGGGAACCGGGCCAGCTTCGCCTCGAGCCAGGCCTCCTCGCCCCCGGGGGCCACGAGGCCGTCCGTGGCCAGGCCCATGCGCTGCGCCAGGAGCCAAAGCACTTCGCTTTCGGGCTTCACGTCGCCGGGGGGCGCCAGGAGCCGGGGGCGGATCTGGAGGTAGGGGTGCCAGTAGGCGCCGATGACGTCGGTCTGTTCGAAGAGGCTCTTGGAGGGCAGCACCAGGTCCGCCTCCCGGGCGGTGTCGGTGAGGCGCTCGTCCACCACCACCCGGAACTCCAGGGCGCGGAAGGCCGCGCGCACCCGGGTGGTGTCGGGGTTCTGGCCCACGGGGTTGCCGCGCTCGACCCAGGCGGCCTTGAGGGGCGGGTCGCACTGGGCGGCCATGTCCAGCCCCAGGCGGGCCGTGGACAGCGACACCCGGGCCACGCCATCGGGCCTTTCGGGCGGGAAGAAGTCCAGGGGGTCCTTCACGGCGCTGAACACGTCGGACTGCAGGTTCGCGTAGACCCAGCCGGCGCCGGGCCTGCCCAGGTTCCCGGTGAGGGCCAGCAGGGCCAGGAGCGCCCGCATGGTCTGGCCCGAATTGGTGTAGCGCTGCATGCCGAAGCCCGCGCAGAGGGTCAGGGGCTTGACGGTGCCCAGCTCCCGGGCCAGGGCCTCCACCTCGCGGGCGGGGACGCCGGTGACGCCTTCGCAGCGCTGCGGGGTCCAGGCCTCCACGGCGCGGGCGTAGGCCTCGAAGCCCAGCACGTGGGCGTCGATGAAGGGGCGGTCCACCAGGCCGTCCCGGATGAGCACGTGGGCCAGGGCCAGGGCCAGGGCGGCGTCGGTGCCGGGGCGGGGCTGCACCAGCAGCGCGGCGCGTTCGGCGGTGGGGGTGCGCCGGGGGTCGATCACCACCAGCCGGCCCCCCGCGGCCAGGGCCTGGTCCACGAACCGCATCTGGTGGATGTTGGTCTCCGCCGCGTTCTTGCCCCACATGACGATGAGGGCCGCGTGGGCCAGGTCCCAGGGGGCGTTGTGACGGTTGTCCCCCAGGGTGAGGCGGGTGGCCTCCAGGCCCGCGGGCCAGCACAGGTCGCCGTAGGTGGTGGTGCACCCCCCGAAGCGCCGCCAGAAGGCCATGGAGTTGCCGTTGAGGAGGCCCTTGGTGCCGCTGCCGGCGTAGTACATCACCGCCTGGGGCCCGTAGCGCTCCCGGATGTCCAGGAACCGCCCGGCCATGAGGTCCAGGGCGTCGTCCCAGGACACGGCGGCGAACGCGCCGTCCCGGCCCCGGAGCATGGGCGTCAGGATCCGGGAGGACGGCGCCACCCGCTCCAGGTAGCTCAGGCCCTTGAGGCAGGGCCCCTCCGGGGTGGCCCGGTTCCCGGGGTGGGCGTCGATGGCCGTGATCGCCCCGTTTTCCACGGTGACCCTGAGGCTGCACGTGCTGTAGCAGTTTCGGGGGCAGGCTGACGTGTAAACGGGCATCCGGGCTCGCTTGAGGTTTCCCTGGCCGGGCAATTCCGGCAAACTAGGGGGATGACGAAATCGTACTACGCCGGCCAGGAAGTTGATGCCCCTTGTGGGAGATGCAAAGGGGAGACGCGGCACATGATCCTGTCCATCACCGATGGCGTGCCGGAAAAGCTCATCTGCTCCACCTGCAAATCCGTGCACAAGTTCCGCGCCGAACGCCCCGCTCCCGCCCCCCGCCCCGCCCGGGCCACCGTCGCCACCCGCGCCGCCGCCCCCCGGAGCACCACCTCCCCCTCCCGTTTCCACGAGCTGATGCTCGAGGAGCACGCGGGCACCACCTCCATCCCCTACGCCGTCTCCCAGAAATGGGAGGAGGGCATGTGGATGGACCACCCCAGCTTCGGCCTGGGCCGGGTGCAGAAGCGCACGGGACGCAAGGTGGACGTGCTGTTCAGGGACGGCCTGAAGACGCTGGTGAGTGCGTAGCGGGGGAAGGGAAAAGCGAGATTGGACTGTTGCCTTGGGTCTGGAAAACCGGGGGTTTTGTCCCGGGTTTTGAGGCCCTGAACGCATTGTCCGAAGCGGATCGGAAGGACCATCGAAAAGCGAAAACGCTGGGGCGCTGGGTGTTCAAACTCGCGTGTTGACGCCCCTGCAATGCACGACTTTTCTTTTCCCAGCGCCCCAGCGAGTACTCTGCGCCTCAGCGTTTGGTCCTTTTGCCTCGTTTTCGAGGCGCGTGAAAGGTGCCTTGACAGAGCTTATTTTGTAGCTACATTATGTTTTGTGGTACGAATGGGACGATGCCAAGAACGTGGCGAACCTTGAAAAGCACGGGGTGGAGTTCAGCGAGGCCTTCGGCTTCCAATGGGAAACGGCCCTGCAGGTCGAGGATCGACGGAAGAATTACGGTGAACCACGGTGGATCTCCGTCGGGTTCATCGGCAACCGGCTCCACACCCTTGTCTACACGCGAAGAGAGGAATCCTTCAGGATCATCAGCCTCCGCAAATCCAATTCCAGGGAAAGGAGGGCGCATGAAGAAATCCAAGGCAAGGCCTGATCACATCCCCCAGGAAGACTGGGATTCCGTGGACAGCCCACCCCTTTCCCAAGATCTCCTCGCGGGCTTGAGGCCCGTCTCCGAAACGCATCCGGAGATCCTCAATGCCTACCGGGAGGGCGGATTGAGAGGCAGGGGCCCCCAGAAAGCGCCCACGAAGACCCTTCTATCCATGCGCTACAGCACCGAGGTCCTGGCCTATTTCCGCGCCACCGGCCCCGGTTGGCAGACCCGCATGGACGAAGCCCTCAAGCAGTGGATCCAGGATCAGCCTCCTAGTACCTCAGCACGCTGAACACCGGCATCCCCGTGAGCTTTCCCCTGCCCGCCATCGCCACCATCTCGATGAAGACGGTGAGCGCCAGGGGGTGGGCCCCGGACCGCTCCACGATGTGCCGGGCCGCCAGGGCCGTGGCGCCCGTGGCCAGGACGTCGTCCACGATCAGCACGCGGTCGCCGGCATGGAAGGCGTCCTGGTGGATCTCCAGGCCGTCGTGGCCGTAGGAGGACGCGTAGGCTTCGGCATAGGTGGGCCGGGGCAATTTCCCGGGCCTCCGGGCGGGCACGAAGCCCAGGCCGAGCTTGTGGGCCAGGGCCGAGCCGAAGATGAATCCGCGGGATTCCAGGCCCAGCACGTGGGTGGGCTGCAGGGAAAGGACGGGTTCGGCCATGGCGTCGATGGCGCGGGCGAAGGCCTCGGCGTCATTGAAGAGGGGGGTGATGTCCTTGTACAGGACGCCGGCCCGCGGAAAATCCGGGACCTCCAGAACTGACGATTTGAAGTTCATGCTACCTCGCTTACCGCCGAACCTCGAAAGGGTGGGGAAGTGATTGTCCACCCTCCACCACCCACCAGTCCAGCCGGGAAACACGGGCCGAGGAAGGCCCGGCCTCCAGAAGGTCCTTCAGGGCCTCCAGGTGGGACAGATCCCCGCCCACTTCCCCGGAGACGGTGCCGTCGGGCTCGTTGCGAACCCAGCCGGCGAGGTCCAGGTCCCGGGCGGCCTGGATGACGAACCAACGGTAGCCCACCCCCTGGACGCGTCCATGGGCGTGGAAGCCGGCCTTCACGGGAGCCCGCCGTTGAAGGTGCGTTCGAAGTCGGCCCGCCGGCCCATGACCTCGGGGCAGGCCAGGTCCAGGCGCAGGGGGGTCACGCTGACGTAGCCCGCCAGGGCCGCCTCGGCGTCGCTGCCGGGACCCTGGGCGTAGGTGGGGCCCAGTTCCCCGCCGATCCAGAAGTAGGGGGTCCTGCGCGGGTCCACGCGCGTCTCCACCAGGTCGTGGTACTTGCGGGTGTCCTGGCCGCAGAGGCGGAAGCCCAGGGGCTCGCCCTTGGGCAGGTTCACGTTCCAGATGCGGTTGGCGGGGAGGTCCATGCCCTCCCAGCGCTCCAGG
Source organism: Mesoterricola sp. MK458 (assembly GCF_055384935.1). Lineage (NCBI taxonomy): Bacteria > Pseudomonadati > Acidobacteriota > Holophagae > Holophagales > Holophagaceae > Mesoterricola > Mesoterricola sp. MK458. The sequence continues at coordinate 4,370,358 of NZ_AP045075.1, read as the reverse complement.
AAGTGCCCCGCCCAGGTTTCCGCCTGGGCCAGGTCCCCCTCGGGATCGATGGAGAAGGCCGCGGAGAGGGCCCCCTGCTGGCAACCCTCGAAGGCCGCGCCCACCGTGCCGGAGTAGAAGACGTCCTCGCCCAGGTTGAAGCCGTGGTTGACGCCCGAAAGCACCCAGTCCGGCTCGCGCTTGAGCACGGCGCGGATGCCCACCAGCACGCAATCCACCGGGGTGCCCGTGCAGGCGTAGCGGTCCCCGCCCAGGTCGTGGAGGCGCAGGATGTCGTTCAGGCTCATGGCGCTGGACACCGCCGAGCGGTTCCGGTCCGGGGCCACCACCACCACCCGCCCGAAGCGCGAGGCCACCCGCGCCAGGGATGCCAGGCCCGGCGCCCAGCAGCCGTCGTCGTTCGTTATGAGAATCAGGCGCTCTTTCATGGCTCCAGTGTAGCCGGGGAGAACCGGTGCTTGACCTCGGCCGACAAACGTACTAGACTCGTTAGTTCACGGCGCGTGGCGCAGCCTGGTAGCGCACTACCTTGGGGTGGTAGGGGTCGGAAGTTCGAATCTTCTCGCGCCGACCAAAAAAGCAGGAAAGAGGGCGGCTCCCCAAAGCCGCCCTCAAGCTTTGTCGGGGAAAAGAATCGGATTCCCGTGCGCAGCCAGCGCCGCGGGGCCTTGGCCGAAGTTCGAATCTTCTCGCGCCGACCTAAAAGCAGCAAAGAGGACGGCTCCCAAAAGCCGCCCTAAAGCTTTTTGCGTTCAGAGACCCTCGCCTTGACCGGAGGGGACTGAGGAATATGATGATCCCACCTCATCCAACCGGAGATCTCATGCTGCGCAACTTGGGTATCCTCCAGAAGATCATCCTTGCCTTCATGGTCATTTTCGCGGTCACGATCACCCTCCTGTCGACCTCGGCGGGGCTGGTGCTCAGGGCCAAGCTGGCCCAGCGCCAGGGGGAGATCGACATTCCCAAGGCGGCCAACGCCATCTACGCCGATATCGACCACAACCTGCTGCAGCCGGCCTCGGCGCTGGAACTGGTGGCCAAGGACGGCTTCATCAAGGACTGGATGCTCGCGGGGGAACCGGCCAAGGACCTTCCCAAGCTGCTGACCACGCTCAAGACCGTCGCGGAGAAATTCAAGGCCGAGGGCTGCAACCTGGTGTCGAAGCGGACGGGCAATTACTACGACCTGACCAACCCGCGCCGCCTGACGGCCGACGACGGCTGGTTCGCGGCTTTCGGCGACACCAAGAAAGAGGTGGAGATCAACGTCTACACCGACCATCCCGTCTTCAAGGAGGTCGCCTTCATCAACCGGCGCATCGACCATAACGGGGAATACCTGGGCGTGGCCTCCATGGCCATGAAACTCTCCGATCTGGTGCACCGCGTGGTGGACGCCAAGGTGGGCACCCGCGGATCGACCTACATGTGCGACGCCAACGGCCTGGTGACCATCCATTCGGACAAGTCCTTGATCCACAAGGAGAACGTAGCCTCCCTGCCCGGATTCCAGGAGGCCTGGGGCCAGGTGAAGGCCTCCAGCGGCCACCTGTTCGAGGCGGAGCGGAACGGCGACCGGCGCTTCGTGTACGTCAAGCCTGTGCCTGAACTGGGCTGGTTCCTGGTCATCGAGGCCAGCCAGAAGGAGCTGTTCGCGGAGACGGACCGGGCCATCCTGTTCGGGGCCCTGGGGACCGTGGTTCTCGGCTGCCTCCTGCTCTCCGCGACCCTCTACGTGCTCCTCAAGAAGATGCTGCTCGTGCCCCTGAACGGGGTGCTGGAAGGCATCCGCCGCAACGACCTGACCGTGGAGATCCAGAACCTGGTGCAGGACGAGGTGGGCGAGCTGGGCCGGGCCTTCAACGCCAGCTCGGCGCGCTTCCGGGAGATCTTCCGGGGCATGGCGACCGATTCGGAGCGCGTGGCCAGCGGATCCACCGAACTGAGCGCCACCGCAGAGGAGATGCGCAACACCAGCAACGAGATCGCCATGGTGTCGGAGCGCCAGCACAGCGGCATGGCGAGCATCTCCGGGGCCATGGACAAGCTCTCGGGGCTGATCGCACGGATCCAGGGCTTCATCGTGGAGTCCAAGGGCCGGGCGGAAAGGGCGGTGGGCGCCTCCACCACCGGCACCCAGTCAGGGGAAGCGACGGCGGAGGCCATGCGGGCCATCCGCGAATCCACCAAGCGCATGACCACGGCGGTGGCCGTGATCCAGGACATCGCGCGGCAGACCAACCTGCTGTCCCTCAACGCGGCCATCGAGGCGGCCAAGGCCGGGGCCATGGGCAAGGGATTCGCCGTGGTGGCCGAGGAGGTGCGGAAACTGGCCGAGCGCAGCGCCAGCGCCACCCGGGAGATCCGGGCGCTCATCGAGGAGGTGGACGTGGTCGTCCTCCAGGGCGAGGAGACCGTGACCGGCAGCGTGGGCGCCCTCCAGAACATCCGTGAACAGATCGACAGCCTGGCCGAGGAGGTGGACCGGATCCTGGAGGCGGTTTCCGAAGGCGCAGGCATGCGCGACGAAGTCCAGCGCCACGTCCACGCCACGAACCTGGATACGGAACGCAGCTCCGCCGCCAGCCACGAACTGGCCGCCACCGTGGGCGAGGTGGCCAAAACCGCCACGGAACTGGCGAAGGTCGCCGAGAATCTCTCCAGCGCAGTGGCGAAGTACAAGATCTGAAACAGCGCCGCCCCGGTTTTTGGTACCCGGACGGCGCCGGAGGCCTTATCAGGGGGTGTTGGAGAAGACCACCTGGAGACGGTGGCCCGCCTGGCAGGCTTTGAGGGTGTAGTCGGTGAGGGGTCCCAGGGATCTTCCGTCCAGTTGGACGTCCACCACGGTCTGGCCGGCCCCGGGCAGGAAATGGAAGGCCTGGTCCTGGCCGTACGCCACGGTCTGGGGGGTGGACGGGACCACCTGGCCGTTGCCGGCGGCCGTGGCCTCCACGGTGAAGGTCTCCGGCGAGAACTCGGCGGTGACCCGGTGGTCCCCGGCAAGGTTCGTGATCCGGTAGGCGTCCACGGGGCCGAGGGAGGTGCCGTCCAGCCGGACGTCGTCCACCTTGAAGCCGCGCCGGGGGGTCACGTGAACACTCACGCACTCGCTGGGGTTGGCGAAGGTCACGGCGGGTCCCACCGTGCCTCCGGGACTGGAGATGCCGAGGACCGTGAAACGGCCGGCGTCATCGAAGACCACGGAAATCACATGGTTCGCGGTCATCCCCCGGAAGGTGTAGGACCCGATGGGGCCAATGGACGCGCCGTCCACCCGGACGTTGCCCACGCGCCGGCCGGCCTCCGGTATGAAGGTGAACGTGGCGTCCACCCCGTAGGCGAATGTCTGGAGCCCCGCCGGCGAGACGGTTCCGGATCCGGTGGCGCTCGCGTGGACCGACACCAGGTCGGTGTCGAACTGGGCGGTGACCGAAACGACGGCGTCGACCGGCCCGTCCGTCCTGGGGTTGTCGGTGCTGCCGTCGCTCCACCGGGTGAAGTGGAAGCCGATGTCGGGCACGGCGGTCACGGCGGCGCCGCTGCCGCCCAGGGTCACGGTCTGCGTCGAGGGCCCGGTGATGGAACCGTGGGCGCCGGCGGTGTAGGTGAGGGTGTAGACGTTGGCGGCGAAGCTGGCGGTGATCGACAGGTTCCCGGCAACGGAGGCGTCGGTGCGCGTGGCGGTGAGGAGCCCGTCGCTCCACTGGGTGAAGTGGTAGCCGGGATCGGCCACGGCGGTCACGGCGGTGCCGCTTCCGCCCAGGGACACGGTCTGCGTGGAAAGCCCGGTGAGGGACCCGTGGGCGCCGGCGGCGTAGGTGAGGGTGAAGGTGTTGGCGGCGAAGCTGGCGGTGACCGACAGGTTCGCGGCCACGGAGGCGTCGGTGCGCGTGGCGGTGAGGACTCCGTCGCTCCACTGGGTGAAGTGGTAGCCCGGGTCGGGCACGGCGGTCACGGCGGTGCCACTGCCGCCCACGGACACGGTCTGCGTCGAAAGCCCGGTGAGGGACCCGTGGGCGCCGGCGGCGTAGGAGAGGGTGTAGGTGTTGGCGGCGAAGGTGGCCGTGACCGACAGGTTCCCGGCCACGGAGGCGTCGATGCGCGTGGCCGTCAGGAGGCCGTCGCTCCACTGGGTGAAGTGGTAGCCGGCGTCGGGCACGGCGGTCACGGCGGTGCCGCTGCCCCCCAGGGACACGGTCTGCGTCGAGAGCCCGGTGAGGGTCCCGTGGGCGCCGGCGGCGTAGGTGAGGGTGTAGGTGTCGGCGGCGAAGGCGGCGGTGACGGACACATCCACGGCCACGGAGCCGTCGGTGCGCGTGGCGGTGAGGAGGCCGTCGCTCCACTGGGTGAAGTGGTAGCCGGGATCGGCCACGGCCGTCACGGCGCTGCCGCTGCCGCCCAGGGTCACGGACTGCGGGGAGAGACCGGTTATGGAACCGTGGGCGCCGGCGGTGTAGGTGAGGGTGTAGACGTTGGCGGCGAAGCTTGCGGTGACGGACACGTTCCCGGCCACGGAAGCGTCGGTGCGCGTCGCGGTTAGGAGGCCGTCACTCCACTGGGTGAAGTGGTAGCCGGGATCGGCCACGGCGGTCACGGCGCTGCCGCTGCCCCCCAGGGACACGGTCTGGGGCGAGGTTCCGGTGATGGAACCGTGGGCGCCGGCGGCGTAAGTGAGGGTGAAGGCGTCCGCGGCGAAGGTCGCCACGAGGGTGTGGCCGGCGGCCACGGAATGGAAGGTGTAGGAGGAAGGGGTTCCCACGGAGGAACCGTCCACGGTGACGTCGACCAGGTGGTAGCCGGCGTCGGGCGTGAAGGCGAAGACGGCGTCGGCGCCCTGGGCCACCGGCTGGGCGCCGCCCGGCGAGACGGTCCCGCCGGCGGAGGCGCTGGCGTCGATGGTGAAGTAGGTGCCCGCGGCCAGGAGGGTCACGTCCTCTGCGGTGGTGAGGAGGGGATCGAACACGCTCACGGGGGTGCCGCTGGTGGTGGTGGCGGAGACCTCGTCCTGGTAGGTCTGGGCGCCCAGGCCCGGGGCGATGGAGGCCCGGAACGTGATCGTCGCGGTGGCGCCGGAGGCGACGGAGAAGCCGTCCCACACGGGCGCCTGGTCCCCGGGGGCCGGGAAGGTGGCGGGCACGGCCCCCACGACGCTGGTGGTGGAAAGGTAGGTGAACCCCGACGGCAGGGTGTCGACCACCTGGACGCCGGTGGCGGTGGCGGCCCCGGTGTTCTCCACCGTGATGACGTAGGTGGCGGTGTCGGCGCCGGACTGCACGATGGTGGGCGTGGTCGTCCTCAGGCCGAGGCGGAGCCCGCCCACCCCGGTGGTGAAGGAGGCGCTGGCGGGGGCGGCGGAAGGCGCCGTCAATGCGGCGGTGTCGGTGGCGTCGCCCACGGCGCCGGGGAAGAGGGTCACCTGGGCCGCACTGGCGGATCCGGCGGACAGGGTGCCGAGGTTCCAGGTCACGGTGCCGGGCACGGAACTGTAGGTGCCGCCGGTGGAGGCCACGTAGACCGCGCCCGCGGGCAGCGTGTCCACCAGGGTGGCCGGGGCGGCGTCCGCGGTGCCGGCGTTGGCGTAGCGCAGGGTGTAGGTGAGGCTCCCGATCACGGGGGCGCCCGCGGTCACGTCGACGGAAGGGCTCACGGTCAGGGTGGCACCGCTGATGGCGGTGATGCGCGTGGTCTGGCTCCCGATCCGCACGTACTGGTTGACGAGGAAGGGCGAGGCGTCGTCCACCTGCACGGTGGCGGTGCCCGTGGCGCTGGCGGCGGCCACGGCGCCCGGGTAGGCGGAGGTGGAGGGCCCGTCCTTCACCACGCCCAGGGTGGCCTGGGCGTCCACGGTCCCCGCGGCCGCGGCGGTCTTGGAGGCGGTGTTGGAGGCGGTGGCGGTGGCGCTGGAGGACAGGGCCGTGCTGCCCGTGGGCATGGGCTTCCGGATGCGGAAGGCGAAGGTGAGGGTACGGCTGGTGCCGGGGGCGAGGGTGCCCACGGTGAAGACCGCGCGGTTGCCGGGGGAATCGAACCCGGCGCCGTCGTCGCCGGACGCGTCGGTCAGGGGGGTGCCCCCGGAGGCCAGGGTGCCGGAAACGAAGTCCGCGTAAGCCGGGACGGCGTCGGCCACCTGCACGCCTTCGGCGTCGGCCCCGCCGTCGTTGGCGAGGGTGAGGGTGGACGTGACGGTGTCCCCGGGCGCGAAGGGGCCGGCGGGAACGAAGGACTTGGAGAGCCGCAGGTTGGGCAGGGGGTTGATCGTGACGTTCACCGTGTTGCCGGTCCGGGAACCGGAGGTCTGGGCATCGGAAACCGCGGGGGTGTTCGCCAGGACGGTCTGGGTTCCGGGGAAGGTCCCGGACGCCCCGGCCTTCATCTGGAAGGAGAGCTGCGCGGAGGCGCCCGCGGAAAGGGCACCCAGGACGTACGACAGGGTCCCTCCGGAAACCGGATCCGCGACCGTCGAGCCGTTGACGCGGGTGCTCCCGGGCACATAGGCGAAGTAGGCCCGCACGGGGAGCACGTCGGACAGGGTCACGGACGTGGCGGTCCCGGTGCCGCCGTTGAGGGCGGTGAGGGTGTAGGTGACGACGTCGTTGGGGCCCGCCAGGGCCTTGTCGGCCGAGGCCGAGACGGTGACGGCGGGGCGCAGGACCGTGGTGACGGCGGAGTCGGACGTGGCCAGGGTCTGGGTGCTGGAAAGGCTGGCCCCGTTCGTCAGGGAGGTGATGCCCGAAGCCAGGGGGCTGTTGACGGTGGCGTTGACGAGGAGGGAACCGGTTCCGCTTCCGGCCACGGTGCCCGAAGCCTGGCCCGCGGAATTGACGTTGAAGGTGTACACCTGCCCGGCGACGGAGGCCGGGGTGGCCGCCGATCCGTTCAGGGTGGCGCTGGCGAAGGTGACGCCGGCCGGCAGCGTCTCCACCACCTGGGCGCCCGTGGCCGCGGTCTGGCCCGTGTTCGAGAAGAGGATCGTGTACTGGAGGGCGTCCCCGGGGTTCGCGGTGAGGAGGCTCACCTGCTTGTCGATGACCAGGTTGGCGGGCGCCGTGTAGCAGAAGTAGCCGTTGGACACCGCCAGCGCGGTGCCGCCGCTGATGGGGTTGGCAACGGTGCCGCCGAACTGGAGGTAGATGTCGTCGGTCTTGCCCGTGGTCTTCTCCGCGAACTCGAAGAGCCAGAGGAAGCGGTGGCCCTTCTGGAGGGTGCCCGACAGCGTGACGTCGAAGCTCAGCTGGCCCTTGCTGGAGCCGGTGAGGGAGAAGACCGTGGGGGTGGACAGGGACGTGCGGGCCCCGGTGGCCTCGTTGTAGTCCAGGACGCTGGCGCGGACGTACACCGTGTTCCCGTTGGCGCGGTCCACCCAGAAGTTGGTGGTCAGCGTCCCCGTGAGGGCGATGTCGCTGGTGGTGGCCGGGGCGTAGAAGGCCAGGTTGAGGGCCGGGTCGTAGGCGGTGGTGGAGACGGTGCGCTTCACGGCGAGGCCGGTGTCGGACGCCACGGGGGAGACGGTGGTGGTGAGGAACTGGGCGCCGTCGAAGCCCACGTTCCCCTGGGTCGCCTGGAAGTAGTAGTTGTTGCAGATGCTCCCGGTCTGGTTCACGCCCAGGAGGAACCCATTGGACACGGCGCCCACGCCGGTGGCCGTGAGGGTGGCGGTGTCGGTGAGGGGGTTGGCCCCCGCGTAGCCCGAGGGCACGGCCAGGGTCACCGTCACGGACCCGGTGGCGTTGGCGGCCAGGTCGGGCAGGCTCCAGGTGACCGTCCCGCCGGCGTTGGACCCGCCGTTGCTGGCCGACACGAAGGCCAGGCCCGCGGGAACGGGATTCGTGAGGACGAGGCCCGTGGCCGTGGCGTTGCCGGTGTTGGCGTAGGACAGCGTGAAGGTGACGCTGCTGTTGGCGGGGACCGTCGCGGGCGAGGTGGCCACCTGGACGGACAGGACCGGCCGGGAGGCGGTCACGAAGATGCTGGCGCCCGCGGTGGCGGTGGAGGCCTCCGTGGAGGTGAGCGTGGCGGTGTTGGCCAGGGGGATCGTGGCGCCGGCGGGAAAGGGCGAATCCACGGTGGCGGCCACGGTGAGGACGTCCGGCCCTTCCCCGGCGGGGATGGCGCCCAGGTTCCAGGTGACGGTCCGGGTTCCCGCGGCGTAGACGCCGCCGCCCGAGGCCGACACGAAGGTCAGGCCCGTGGGCAGCACGTCGGCGAGGACGGCTCCGGTCACGTTCACGGGGGAGGGGTTGGCGTAGGCCAGGGTGTAGGTCACGGTGTCCCCGGGCGCCGCCGAGGCCACCGAGGCGGTCTTCTGCAGGGTCAGGGCGGGCGCGCCCACGGACACCTGCGCCACGCCCGTCACCAGGCTTCCCGCGGAGGACACGACGGTGGCGGCGTTGGACCAGGTGCCCGACGTCGCGGGGGCGGTGGCGGTGAAGCTGAAGGTCCGCGTGCCGCCGGCGGGAACCGAGGCGGAGGCGAAGGTCCAGGAGAGGAGCCCGGTGGCCCCCCCCGCGGGGGAGGCGGACGGCGCGCCCAGGCTGCCGCCGCCGGTGGAGACGTAGGCGAAGCCCGTGGGCAGCGCGTCCGTGATGCCGGTGACGGTGACGGGGGCCGCGGAGGTGTTGGTGACGGTCACCGTGAAGGTCACCGAGGCGCCCGCGGTGACCGGGCCCGTCGCGGAGGAGGCGATGGAGGCGAAGGGGGGTGGCGCGCCGCAGGTGTTGGTGAAGAGGGCGGTGACGGGCCCCGGTGTGGAGGGGTTCGCGTAGTCCTTGCCCGAGGCGTCCCCGGGGGCGTACCAGCTGAAAGTGCTGTTGCCGGAGGCGTCGGTGGCCTTGACGCCCACCAGGTAGCGCCCCTGGGTCAGGGCCGAGGTGTCCCAGGAGGCGGTCCAGGCGCCGATGGGGTTGTTGGAGGTGGTGGCCGTGCCCACGGGGAACCAGGGGTTGCCGTCGTTGGCCAGGCCGTCGCCGTTGGCGTCGGCGTAGGCGTAGAACTGCACGGCGGCGATGCTGGTGGCGCAGGCGCCGCCGGAGCAGGTGATGGCGCCGGACACGGTGGCGGTGAGGGTGGCGGGGCCGCATCCGGCCACGCCCACGGACTGCACCACCGGCTGGGGCGCCCCGGCGCCGCCGGCCAGGAACACGGAGTCGCCGAAGGGCGCGGGCAGGGCGGGGTCGGCCACGTAGAGGTAGTCCCCGGCGGTGACCACGTCCTTCTGGAACGGGTTGTTGAGGCTGTTGGAGGACGCGAACACGAAGGCCATGGGCGTGGCCGGCGTGACCTTGGGGCCGCCCACGGCGGTGGCGTCCAGCAGGGCCAGGGGCACCTGGAAGTCGAGGTAGTATTCCGCCGTGGAACCCGGCACCAGGGAGCTGCGGGTCATGCCGTAGTCCCATACCGTCTCGGCGCTGCCGTTGGGCCAGGTGGCATCGGCGCTGTTGGTGCCGTGGAAGTTCAGGATGGGGCCGCCGTCGGTGGCCACGAAGGCGGCGGCGAACTGGTTCACCAGCTGGATGCCGGTGCCGGCGGTGGCGTAGTCCAGGGACTGGCTGAGGGTGCGGCTGTAGATCACCGACACGCGGTCCACGGGGGTTCCGGGGCCGCCGGAGCTGCCGTTGAGCTGCACGGCGAAATCGCGGTAGCCGTCGCCGTTGATGTCGATGAGGACCGACCAAAGGGCCGATTTCCAGGGATCGGTGGTGCTGGCGGAGCCGGCGCTGGGGCCGGTGGCGTATGTGTTGGGCTGCGCGGCCAGGCGGAACCGGTAGAAGACCACCTGGTTGACCGCGTCGTAGGACCAGAAGACGCTGGGCTGCGACTTGTCCGGGGAGCCGGAGCTCACGTTCACGTAGCTCTGGGGCGAGGTGCCGCCGTTGCTGGGGTCGGAGACGGCGGGGTCGGTGAGGGACGCGCCGCGGCTGGTGTAGGTGATCCAGGACCCGGACGCGGGCCAGGCCACGGGCCTGGCGGTGGCCGGGGCGGCGGCGAGGTTGGGCCAGGCGCCGGCCGCGGGCCAGGTGGCCGCGGCGGCGGGGAGGGCCAGCAGGGTGCCCAGGAGGAAGGTGCGCAGGCTCATCGGGCCACCTCAACGTTCACGGTCGCCATGGCCCAGCCGAGGGCGTTCTCGGCGGCCAGGGCGAACCCGGTGGAACGGGTCACGGTCAGGGTGAGGGTCTTCAGGGGAGTCACGTCGCCGATGCCCTGGTCCATCCAGGCCCGGGTCGCCCCGTCCACGCGCCAGGCCAGGGTCACCGTGCCGCCGCCCGCGGGCAGGGTGGCCGGCGTGGCCTGCAGGTCCCAGATCACCGGGGCGGCGCACAGGGGCCGGACCACCCGGAACCCGATGGTGCGCTGGCGCTCCGTCTCGATCCGGGTGTAGCGCGCCGAGGACCGCAGGTCGGCGATGCCGTCGTTCCAGGACGCGCCGCGCAGGGTCCGGTTGGCGGTGGCCAGGCCCAGGACCGCCTGGCCCCCGGCGGGGGCTCCCAGGTATTCGGGCTGGTAGCAGTCCGCCACCCATTCCAGGGCGTCCCCGGTCATGTCCGCGAGGTTCCAGGGGTTCGGCGCGAGCTGGGCGACGGGCCACGCCACCAGGTCGGCATTGGCGTCGAACCAGGCCAGGGGCTGGGCCTGGGCGCCGGAGGCGTCGTCGCCCCAGACGTAGCGGGTGGAGGTGCCGGCGCGGCAGGCGTATTCCCATTCCGCCTCGGAGGGAAGCCGGTAGAGGCTCCACCCCAGGCGGTCGTTGAGGTGCCCCAGGTAGTCCTGGGCGTCCTGCCAGGAGACCTGTTCCACGGGGCGCAGGGGGAAGGCCCCGAAGCGCGTGCAGGGACCGACGTCCTGGAAGAAGGAGGGGTTGGACCCCATGAGGGCCTGCCACTGGGCCTGGGTGATCTTGGTGCGGGACATCCAGAAGCCCTGCGCGAAGGTGACCGCATGGGCGGGGCGCTCGTTGTCCAGGGCGTCGGCGTCCCCGGACGGGGCGCCCATGGAGAAGGATCCCGGAGGGCAGTAGACCATCTGGAGGCCCGTGGCGGGATCGGTCCAGACGGCGCCGGGGGCGGGATCCGCCGGCGGGCAGGGATCGCCCACGAGCACCGTGGTGCGGGCCGTGACGCTGGCGCCGGCCTCGTTGTAGACGGTCAGGGTGTAGTCGGTGGTCTGGAGGGGGCTCACGGGGATGCTGGCCCCGTCGGCGATGGGCACCTGGCCCGGGTCCACCACGCCCCGGGAACCGCGGAAGCTCGCGTAGAGCGCCGTGGCCCCTCCCGTCCGCACCAGCACGGGGAGGCCCTGGAACCGGGTGATGGCCGGGGCGGCGACCACCTGGATGGGCCAGGAGGTTTCCGTGGAGACGTTGAGCGGGTTGGTGACGAGGCAGGCCACGAGGATCTGGCCCGGGGAAAGGGGCTTGAGGGTGATCTGCCGGGTGCCTTCGCCCGCGGTGATGGTCGCGCCCGTGACGGTCCAGGCGTAGGTGCTGCCGGGCTGGTCCGGCACCGAGGCCTTCAGGTCGTCGGCGGTCACGTCGGCCACGGCCGGGGAGGTGATGGTGGCGTCGGGGGCGGGCAGGGTCTGGATGGACGCGGTGCCCACGTACCGGGTGTCGTCCTTCCAGGTGGCCACCACGACGCCCTGCCCCGCGGCCTTGGCGGTGAACACGCCGTCGGCGGAGAAGGTGCCCAGCTCCTGGGGCCGCACGGCCCAGGAGAACCCGGAGCCCAGGCGCAACTGGGCGCTGAAGGCGAGGGTTCCGCCCACCGTGACCCGGGCCGGGCCGGGGGTGATGGAAACGATGGCGTTGACGCCCGGGGCGTCGGCGCCGTTCGTCTTCTGCCCGCCGCAGCCGGCCAAGGCCGCCAGGACGAGGACGCACAGGGATATCCGGAAGGGATTCACGTCGGCTCCAGGTTCAGGTCAGAAGGTCCAGGCCAGGCCCAGGTGGGTCACGTTCACGCGCTCCCCCTCCCACCCGTAGGGGCAGGAAAGGAGCCGCGCCGTGGCCCGGAGATGGTCCGTGAAGCGGAAGTCGGCCACCAGGGCCGCCCCCAGCTTCGTCCAGGCGGGCCTGCTGACCTCCACGACGGTGCCGGCGCCCGGAAGGTCCAGGGTGCTGGTGGCGTCCACCGTCCACCGCACGGCGGCGAGACCGCCCCCGGCGCTGAGGCGGCGCAGGCCGAAGGGCTGGTCGAAGAGGTACTCGGCGCCCAGGGACCACCCCTGGACCCGGGTGTCCAGCCTGCGGGTCCAGGCCACGCCGGCGGTGGATCCGGTCCCGGTGCGGTGGGCGGCGGGGAGGAAGAGGCCGTCAAGACGCACCCGCAACCGGTCCTCGCCGCGCACGGGGCGCTCGGCGAAGGCGCCCAGGCCCAGGCCGGGGCCCCCGCCGGTGGTGTCCTTGAGGTCGCCGGAGGACGCGCCGAGGCTCGCCTGGGCGCTCCATCGCCATTCCCCGGCCCGGGCCGGCATGCAGGCAAACAAATACACAACTGCCATCAAGCAGGTCGCTCGACTCATGGTCCGTTATCCCCCCCGAGGGACGCGGGGCCCCTTTCCAGATCTTCGGAGAATCCGGCGCCCGAGTTAAGGATATCTATTTAGTGTCATTTACTTAGTCTTGTTTAGTCTTGCTATTTCAATAGTTGAATATCGTGGCCCCCGTCCCGGCCCGACAACTGCGCCAGCAGGCGCTTGAGGGCCGCCCGGACCTTGGCCAGTTCCGGAGCCCTCGGCGCCGTCTGCACGTGGGGCCTGCGGGGCGGCCGGTCCGCCGGCACATGCGGCGCGGGCTCAGGGTCCAGGCCCAGGTCCAGGCCCCGGGCCAGGTGCCCGGTGAGCAGCAGCTCCCGGCAGTCGCTGACGGTGAGGCCCTCCTGCAGCCACCCGTGGATGCGCTGGAGACGGTCAAGTTCGTCCACGTGGTAGTAGCGGAGGTTGCCGCGGCTGCGCCGGGGCTGGATCTCCGGGATGATCGTCTCCCAGTACCGGAGGTCCTTGGGGCTCACTCCGATGCGCCGGGCGGCTTCGCCGATCTTCATCCACACCCGTTCCATCAGGAGTCTCTCGCCTCGATGCCCAGGGCCTTCAGGCGCTTGTACAGGTTGGAGCGGTCCAGGCCGAGCCGTTCGGCCACGCGCGTCATGTTGCCGTTCTGGAGCTTGAGCTCCCGCTGGATGTAGGCGCCCTCGAACCAGTCGCGGGCGTCCTTGAGGCTCGGGAACTCGGGGAAGGAGAAGGGGTCGGGCTCGGCCAGGTGGCGCACCGCCAGGGCGCCCAGGTCGCGGGTGGTGATCTCGGCGCCCCGGCTGAGGATCACGGCGCGTTCCATGAGGTTCTTCAGTTCGCGCACGTTGCCGGGCCAGTCGTGGCGCAGGAGCGTTTCCCGGGCGTCGGCCGCGAGGCGCCGGGGGGGGCGCCCGTACTTGCGGGCGATGCGCTGGATGAAGGCCTCGGCCAGTTGGATGAGCTCCTCGGCGCGCTCCCGCAGGGGCGGGACCCGCAGCGGGACCACGGCGAGGCGGAAGTAGAGGTCCTCGCGGAAGCGCCCGGCCTTGATCTCCTCGGTGAGGTCCTTGTTGGTGGCGGCGATGATGCGCACGTCCACGCTCACGGCCCCGCCGCCGCCCACGGGCTCGATGCGCCCCTCCTGCAGGGCGCGGAGCACCTTGGCCTGGGTCTTGAGGGACATGTCGCCCACCTCGTCCAGGAAGAGGGTGCCCAGGTGGGCCTCCTTGAACTTGCCCTTCTGGTCCCGCACGGCGCCGGTGAAGGCGCCCTTCACGTGGCCGAAGAGCTCGGACTCGATCAGCTCCTCGGGGATGGCCGCGCAGTTCACCTCCACGAAGGGGGCGTTGGCCCGGGGGCTGCGGTCGTGCAGGAGCCGGGCCACCTCTTCCTTGCCGCTGCCGTTCTCGCCCATGAGCAGCACCCGCCCCTCGGTGGGGGCCACCAGCTCCACGTCCGACAGGAGCCGGCGCATGGCGGGACTTTCGGCCATGAAGAACCGGTCCTGGTCCACCTCCTGGTGGAGCCGCAGGTTCTCGGCCTCCAGGCTGCGCTGCTTGAGGGCGTTGGCCACCACCAGGAGGAGGCGGTCCAGGTCGATGGGCTTTTCAAGGAAGTCGAAGGCGCCCAGTTTCGTGGCCTGCATGGCGGTGTCGATGTTGCCGTGGCCCGAGATCATGATCACCGGCAGGTCGGCCCGCATGGCCTTGGCCTGCTTGAGGGTCTCCAGCCCGTCCATGCCGGGAAGCCACACGTCGAGCAGCATCAGGTGGATGCCTTCCCCGTCGTCCTGGGCCAGCAGGTCCAGGGCCTGTTCCCCGCGCTCGGCCTTGAGGACCCCGAACCCTTCCTCGGCCAGGGATTCCCCCAGTGAACGGCGAATTCCGGGCTCGTCGTCCACGATGAGGAGGGTGGTGAGGGGGCGCATGAATAGAGCGTATCCGGTCTTTCCCCCCCAGGGCATGGCAACATGGAGTCCGGAGACGTCATTATGCTGGTGGATTCCCACTGCCACCTCACGGGCAGCTACCTGGGAGAGGATCAACTGGAGGCCGTGCTGGACCGGGCGCGGGGCGCCGGCGTCTCGGGCCTGGTGGCCGTGGGATGCAACCTGGACGACTCCAGGCTGGTGCTGGCCCTGGCGCGCCGGGCCCCCCAGGTGCGTGCCTCCCTGGGCGTCCACCCCCACGACGCCCGCACCTGGGACGCCCGGTCCGGGGAGGCCCTGGAGGGCCTCCTGGCCGCGCCCGAGGTCCTGTTCGTGGGGGAGACGGGCCTGGACTGGCACTACGACCTGAGCCCCAGGGACACCCAGGAGGCCGTCTTCCGGGCCCAGATCCGCCTCGCCGCCAAGGTGGGCAAGCCCCTCATGATCCACACCCGCGAGGCGCCCGCGGCCACCCTGGCCATCCTGCGCGAGGAGGGGGCCACCCGCGGGATCATCCACTGCTTCAGCGAGGACCTGGCCTTCGCCCGGGACGCCCTGGACCTGGGCTTCCACCTGAGCTTCTCGGGCATCGTCACCTTCCGGAACGCCCAGGCCATCCGCGAGGTGGCGGGCTGGGCGCCCCTGGATCGCATCCTGGTGGAGACCGACGCCCCCTACCTGGCGCCGGTCCCCCACCGGGGCAAGCCCAACGAACCGGCCCACGTCACCTTTGTGGCCGCCCAGGTGGCGGCCCTGCGGGGCCTGACGCCGGAGCGTCTGGCGGAAATCACCACCGGCAACCTGGAGGCCCTGTGCGGCTGGTCACCCTCTTCCTGAGCGGCCTTCTCCTGGGCGCCCAGGCCCCCGGCAAGCTCCCCTGGGACGCCGCGGCGGCCGTCCCCTGGAAGGCCGGGGACCCCGGGCCCCTGCCCGCCCCGCCCCGGGTGGAGCCCATTCCCGCCGGGGCGCCCATCCGGGCCCGCATCACGCCCGACGGCACCGTCCGGGTCATCGACGGACGGGGCATGATCCTCCTGCGGACCGGGCTGCCGGGACGCCCGCTCCAGGTGTGGCGGGACGGGGGCGTGCCGGTCACATCCTTCGACCTGGTGCGGTTTTCCGGGCGTTCCCTGCTCACCCAGGGCATCGGGGCCCTGCCCGTCAAGGACCTGGACTTCCGCCCCGCCCTGGAGGGCCTGCTGTGGATCCTCACGGACGACGAACGGGTGATCACCCTCATCCACCCCGCCACCGCCAACATCAGCTACCTGCCCCTGCCGGGCGGCCGCAGCTTCCGGCTGGTCTTCCATCCCGACCGGCTGGAGGTGCGCGAGGACCTGGGGCCCGGCGCCTCGGAGTGCTGGTCGGTGCCCTGGATGGCCCTGCTCCCCCAGCTTCTCCAACTGGGCCGGGAGAACCCCGCCAGCCGCCCCTCCGGCACCGCCTTACAACCCTTTCCCCGTAGCTGATTTTTCCTAGTTAAACCTTAATCGGACTCCGGGGTCAACCTTGGCAGAGAAATCGCATCCAACCCGGCACCACCCTGGAGGCGCACCATGATCCGCAACCGTTTCGCCGCCGCACTCGTCCCGGCGCTGCTCCTTTCCGGCGTGGCGCTCCTGCCCAGAACGGCCCCCCAGGACCCCAACGACCTGGTGGACGAATTGGACCAGCAGGACTACGAAGTGGGCGAAAGCCCCGAGCGCTACGCCCAGGTCAAGGTCGTGGAGGGCGACGTCACCATCCGCAAGGGCGAGGAGGACGAGCCCCTCACCCGGGGCGTGCCCGTGGCCGAAGGGGATGTGGTGGAAAGCCGCGGGCGTGGCGTCCTGCAACTGGGCGACGGCAGCGCCGTCGCCTTCGGCGCCGGGACCCGGTTCCGGGTGGCGGCCCTGTTCTCCAACCAGGACGCGGAACGCCGGGTGCTCCTGGTGCTGGAGCGGGGCGAACTGCGGGTGTGCCGCGGCGCCCAGAGCGAGGCCGTCATCCGCGTGGACACCCCCTCGGGCAGCGGCTCCCTGGGAACCCGGGGCGCCACCCGCCCCGAGGCCACCTTCCTGGTGTCCAAGGACCCCCGGGGCGACAAGGTGGCCTTCCTGGTCCACGGGGGCCAGGCCACCTGGACCAACGCCGAGGGCCAGGCCCAGATCTACGCGGGCCAGCGCCTGACGGTCTACGGCGACAACGATGTGCTGGACCGGGTGTCGGACTTCAACGCCTACGCGCTCGGGGAGTTCGACCAGTGGGCCGAGGCCCTGGTGCGGCCGCGCCCCAGCGAGAGCGCCTCCCGCGTGCCGCCGGAGATCCGCTACTACGCCGGGGACCTGGACGGCAACGGGAAGTGGGTCTACGTGGATGAAACGGAATCCTGGTGCTGGACCCCCACCGTCGTGGACGCGGACTGGAGCCCCTACACCAACGGCTACTGGGGCGCCTACGGCGGAGGCATGACCTGGGTGAGCAGCGAACCCTGGGGCTACGTGACCTGCCACCACGGCCGCTGGGGCTGGCGCGTGGGCCTGGGGTGGTACTGGATCCCCGGCGTCTACTACAGCCCGGCCTGGGTGGCCTGGCACAGCACCGGCAGCTGGTTCGGGTGGGCCCCCCTGGGCTTCCACAACCGCCCGGCGCGGTGGCGGGACCGCCAGCACTGCTGGAACGTGGTGGACGTCCACCACGTGGGTGACCGCCACCTCCGGCCCTGGTTCCACCGCGACCCGGCGGTGGTGAGCGTGTTCAACCGCCCCCCCGAACGGGGCGCCCGCCCCTGGTTCCAGGGCCGGATCATCGTGAACCGCCAGGAGCTCAGGGACCCCGTGCGGTTCCGGCGCGTGGCGGACCAGCCCGCCGTGGCCCGGGATCGGGTGGCGGTGTACACCCGGGAAACCGGCCGCCCCATCATCAGGCCCCAGGAGCCCGGCGTCCGGGGCGGCTTCAACCGCCTGGAACGCGCCCGTCCCGAGACCCCCAGGCCCGTGGTCCGTCCCGGCAACGGCGACCGGGCCCGGCCCGAACGCGAGGACCGGCCCAGGATCGAGATCAACCGGCGGGAACCCATCCGGGAGCAGCCCCGCCAGGAGGCCCCGCGCCCCGAGGTGAACCGGCGCGAACCCGTGCGGGAGCAGCCCCGCCAGGACGCCCCCCGCCCCGAGGTGAACCGGCGCGAACCCGTCCGGGAGCAGCCTCGCCAGGAGGCCCCGCGCCCCGACGTCCTTCGGCGTGAACCTGTGCGGGAGCCGCCCCGCCAGGAGGTCCCGCGCCCCGAGGTCATCCGGCGTGAACCCGTGCGGGAGCAACCCCGCCAGGAGGTTCCGCGCCCCGAACGCCGCGAGCCCGCGCGGATGGAGGCGCCCAGGCCCGAGTCCCGGCCGGCGCCCGCCCCCAGGCAGGAACCCCGGCCCGCGCCCGCCCCCGCCCCCAGGGCCGAACCCAAGCCCGCGCCGGAAAGGAAACAGTAACCGCCTACGTGCAATGGCCGGGGGAAGGAAGCCTTCCCCCGGCCATCTTCTTGCAGCAACCGGGACGGGAGGTCCCGGCGGATCCTACTTCGTGACCTTGTCGGCGGTCTCCTTGGCCTTGGCGGCGCCCTTGCGGGTGCCGGTGTGGCCCTTGGCCGTCGCGTCCTTGGCCTTGGCGTCGCCCTTGGCGGTGGCGGCCTTGGCGTAGTCGCCGGCCACGGGGACGGCTTCGGCCTTTTTGTCCGCCTTGGCCTTGGCGGCATCGACCTTGGCTTCGGCCTTGGCCTTGGAGGCGTCGACCTTGGCTTCGGCCTTGGCCTTGCCTTCATCGGCCTTCTTGTCGGCCTTGGTCTTGGTCTCCTCCACCTTCTGGTTGGCCTTGGCCTTGGCGGCGGCCTTCATCTCGTCCAGGGACTGGGCGGAAAGGGTGAGTGCGGCGGCGGCGAGCAGGATCGTCAGGCGCATGGTTCCTCCTTGGGTTCGGGGCATGGTAGGCCCTATTGGCCCGAAACGGAAGTCTCGACCTTGCGGGTCTCCACGTTGGCTCCATCGGCCTTCACGTCGATCTCCACCCGGCGGTTCCGCGCCTGGCCTTCCTTGGTCTTGTTGTCGGCGATGGGCTGGTCGGGACCCACGCCCTCGGTGCGGATGGAGGCGGCGGGAATGCCCGCCTCGGTGAGGACCTTGGCGACGGCGTCGGCCCGGCGCAGGCTCAGGGCCTTGTTGAAGGCAAGCTTGCCCACGGAGCTGGTGTGGCCGCTGACCACGAGGGTGTACTTGCCCTTGTAGGCCTTGAGGCTCTGGGCGACCTTGCCCACGGCCTGGACGCCTTCGGCGGGCAGGTCGGCCTTGCCGTTGGCGAAGTGCAGGACGGCCTCGTCCAGGACGATCTTCGCCGGCGGGGGCGGCGGCGGGGGAGGCGCCACGGGCGCGGGGGCCGGGGGCGGGGCGACGACGGGCGCCGGGGGCGGCGGCGGGGGCGGCTCGACCTTGGGGGCGGGCGCGGGCTCAGGGGCCGGGGCGGGGGCGGGAGCGGGGGCGGCGACCGGCTTGGAGCCCTGGCCCCAGCGGAAGCCCAGGGTCACGAGGCCGAGCACCTCGGTGTAGGACTTCTGGGTCTCGATGCGGATGCCCCGGGCCTCCAGGCCCAGCAGGAAGTTCTCGCCCAGGTGGCCCTGGACGCCCGCGCCGGCGTGGTAGCTGAACCGGGTGGTGTAGCCGTTGCTGAAGGAGAAGGGCGTGTCGACGGTGGTGGAGCCGGCGCCGGCCCGCAGGTAGGGCACCCACGCGGAACCGGGATTGAGGTTGAACAGGCCCGAGAGGTGGGCGTGGTACTCGTCGGCGCTGAGGCCGCCGGTCTTGGTCTTCAGGGTCGTGCCCAGCACGGAGAGCTCGCCGCCCCACCGGGAGGAGAACCACTGGCCGAAGGAGAGGCCGAAGGCCGGGTTGTCCTTGGCGCCGCGTTCACTGTTGGCCTGCCAGTCGTAGCCGCCCTGCAGTCCAAGCCACTTCTGCCCCTCCTGGGCGGAAAGGGGCCCGGCGACAAGGGCGAGGGCGGTTGCAAGGGTTAGGATTTTCATCGATCACCTCCAGGCAGTGTGTTCATCTTCAACATTCTCCCAGCTTGATGACGGATTTTTCCTCACATTTTCATACATTTCCCGTTCTGGTAGTCTGGTCGGGTCCATGAACCCAGCGCCCCCCGAGCCCCCCGCACCCGCCGCCGGAGCCAGGGTCCTGGTGTGCGAGGACGCCCGGCCCATGCGGGACTTCCTGGTGGCCGGCCTGGAACCCTTCGGGATCCTGGCCGCCGGCGTGGGCGACGGCGCCGCCCTGGATGCCGCCCTGGAGGCGCACGATCCCCAGATCCTCATCCTGGACGTGGGCCTGCCGGGGGAGGACGGCTTCTCCATCGCCCGGCGCATGCGGCGGGAACGGCCCCGGCTCGGCATCATCATGCTAACCGCCCGCCACGGCCTGGAGGACCGCATCCGGGGCCTGGACGGCGGCGCGGATCTCTACTTCGCCAAGCCCGTGGACCTGCGGGAACTGGCGTCGGCCATCGCCAGCCTCCTGCGGCGCCTGGGCGCGGGCCGCACCTGGCGCCTGGAGCCCCATGCCGCGCGGCTTCACACCCCCGCGGGCGGGGCGGTGGACCTCACGGACCTGGAACTGCGGTTCCTGACGCCCCTGCTGGACCGCCCCGGCGAGGTGGTGGAGCGGGAGCACCTCTTCCAGGCCCTTGACCAGCCCGACGACATCTACGCCGCCAGGCGCATGGAGACCATGGTCAGCCGCCTGCGCACCAAGGTGCTGCGCCTGTGCCCAGGGGAGCCCCTTCCCGTGAAGGCGCGCCACGGGCGGGGCTACGCCTTCCTGGTGGACTACTGAGGCAGCACCAGCTCGGTGCGGCGGTTGCGGGCCCGGCCCGGATCGGTCTGGTTGGAGGCCACGGGGAAGGCGCTGCCGAAGCCCTGGGCCTTCATGTGCTCCTTGGCCACGCCCCGCGCCTCCAGGTACTGGGCCACTGAGCGGGCCCGGTCCAGGGAGAGGGCGAGGTTGAACTCCGGGGTGCCCAGGGTGTCGGTGTGCCCGCAGATGAGCACGTCCACCCCCTCGAAGTGCGCCTTGAGAAAGGAGGCCTGCCGTTCCAGGAGGGGGAGGAATTCGGGCCTCAGGTCGGCCTTGTTGAGGTCGAAGGTGACCCCGGCCCCGTAATCGAAGACGAGGATGCGCGCCAGCCCCAGGGACTTGGCCATGGCCGAGTTGCCCGTGCCGAAGACGAACACCACCTCGGCCCGGTCCAGGGCCAGGAAGCGGATGCGGGTCTCCACCACCGGTTCGCTCCCGGAGGTGGCGGTGAGGTCCAGCAGGGCGTCCAGCGACTCCACGGTGAGCGTCCGGGGCGTGGTGCCCATGGGCTTGCCCGCGAGGAACAGCGGCACCCCGCCAGGGTAGGAATCCACCTGCACCTGGATGGCGCTTTCGGGCACCGTGCGGGGCTTGCCGCAGGCCACGGCGAGCAGGATCAGGGCCGCTGCGCAGAGGGTTCTCATCGTGCCTCCTGGAAATCGACGGAGACGGCCACGGCCGCCTCCACGGGCCGGCCCTGGTCGTCCAGGGCGGGGCTGAACCGGTACCGCATGGCCACCGCCCGCGCGGCCTCGGCGCACGCGGGCTTCACCGCCGACAGGATCCTGCAGCTCCTGACTCGGCCGTCCTCCCCCACCACCAGCGACGCGCCCACGCTCAGGCCCGCGCATTCCCCCACGGGGGCGGGCGCGAGGCCGTTGTCCAGGAGCCTGGGGTAGGTCACCGGCCGACGCACGGGGGCTTCGGCCACCGGGGGCCGGGGCTGGGTCTTGGGGGCGGGCGGAAGCTGGGTGGATGGAGCCTGGGCGGCCGGCGCCGGCGGGGGCGCTTCCACCCGCGGGGCCGGCCCGGGCCGGCGCAACGCGAAAAACATCACGGCGGCACCCAGGGGGGCCAGGCCCAGGATCCACCAGGGGCGGCCCTTGCGCCGGGGCAGGTCGGCGGTGGGCGCCACGGCCTCCAGGGTCCGGCGCCGCAGGGGGAACTCCCCCGCCACCTCCAGGGGGCGGTTCCAGGCCATGCCGGCCTCGGCGCAGGCCGCCAGGAGGGCCTCCCGCATCGCCGCGGCATCCTCCCACCGCCTGTCCCGCTCCCGGGCCAGGCTGCACATGATCACCGCGCCCAGGGCGGGGTGGAGGCCCGGGCAGAGCTCCTCCAGGGGCGGGGCCTCCTCCTTCAGCCGGAGCAGGAGGGTCTGCAGCACCTGGTCGGAAGGGAAGGGAAGCCGGCCCGACAGGGCCCGGTAGAGGGTGACGCCCAGGGAATACAGGTCGGCCCTGGCATCCACCTCCTCGCCCAGGGCCTGCTCGGGGGCCACGTAGGCGGGCGTGCCCAGCATGTGGCCCGTGCGGGTCTCCATGGGGTTCTCCACCGCCTTGGCGATGCCGAAATCCGCGAGGAAGGGCGTTCCGGCGGCGTCGAAGAGGATGTTGGCGGGCTTGATGTCGCGGTGGATCACGCCGTGGGCGTGGCTGAAGGCCAGGGCCTCCAGCACGGGCACGGCGAGCTGGGCGGCCATGGGCCCATCCAGGGTGCGCCCCCCGTCCAGGATGGCGGCGAGGGAAGGCCCGTCCACCAGCTGCATGGAGTACCAGGGCACGCCGCCGTCCTGCCCGTAGGCGTGGATGCCGACGATGTGGGGATGCTGCAGGGAGGCCGCGATGCGGGCCTCCACCGTGAAGCGCTCCTGGGCGTCGGGGCCGGTGAAGGGATTCGTGAGGATCTTCAGGGCCTCCAGGCGGCCCAGGGCGAGGTTCTCCACCTCGTAGACCGTTCCGGCGCCGCCTTCGCCCAGCAGCGTGCGGAACGCGTAGCGGTCCGCGAGGCGCTCCATGACCAGGGCGGTCCTGCTGTCGATGGCCACGCGATCCTCTCCCTCCTGCCGGGTGCTCGTATCATATTCGCATGAACCGGTTCACCCTCCACGCGCCCGGACACCTCCCGATGGTTCTGGGCAGGGACCGCCCGGAACTGGTGCTGGGCAGGGCGCCCGGGGTGGACGTCCAGCTGGAGGACGCCGCCATCAGCCGGCGCCACGCGCGGTTGGCGTGGCGGGAGGACGGGGTCTGGCTGGAGGACCTGGGGTCCCGCCACGGCAGCTTCCGCAACGGCGCGCGGGTCAAGGCCCCGGTGCGCGTGGTGCCCGGGGACCGCATCACCCTGGGTCCCGTGGAGCTCACCCTGGAGCCCGCGCCCCCGTCGGCCCTGGAGGAGACCTCCCTGGCCCTGGAGGACGTGCGGCTCTGGGCCGGCACCCAGGAGGGGCCCCTGGACTGGCGCGAGGCCCTGGAGCTCCTCCACGAGCTGAGCCTGGCCATGCTCAAGGACGTGGAGGCCGCGAGCCTCCTGGGGGACCTGCTGGACCGCCTCTTCCGGTTCCTGGGCGCCTCCCGGGGCGCGGTGCTCCTCAAGGACGCCGGCGGCGCCCTGGTGCCCCTGGCGGTGCGGGCCCAGGACCCGGACAGCCCCCTGGGGCTGACCCACGCCACCCTGGAGGCCACCATCTCCCGGCGCGCCGCCCGGCTCTTCCGGGAGCCGGCCGCCCCGGACGGGCTCCTCGCCGAGTCCCGCACCGCGTCGGCCATGGCGGTGCCCCTGGAATTCGGCGGCCAGACCCTGGGCCTGTTCTATTTCGACTCCACCCGGGGGCGCGGTCCCTTCACGGAGCTGGACCTGCGGTTCGTGGCCTCCCTGAGCAACCTGGCCGCGGCCAAGCTCCTGCAGCAGACCCTGGCCGCCGAGCTGCGCGACCGGGAGGAACGGGAGCGGGAACTGCGGGAGCGGGAGGCCCAGGCCCAGGCCCGGAGCGAATTCCTGGCCCGCGTGAGCCACGAGATCCGCACCCCCATGAACGCGGTGCTGGGCTTCACCCGCCTGGCCCTGGCCGAGGCCCTGCCGCCCCGGGCCGAGGACTGCCTGCGCAAGATCGACCTCTCGGGCCGGTCCCTCATGGCCGTGGTGGACGAGGTCCTGGACTTCTCGAAGATGGAAGCGGGGAAGGCGGCCCTGGAGGCCCTGCCCTTCCGCGTCCAGGAGGTGCTGTCGGGCATCCGCGACCTCTTCTCCCAGGCCGCCCGGGAAAAGGGCCTCGCCCTGGAGGTGGCGTCCGTGGACATGGCCCCGGTGGTGGGGGACGCCCACCGCCTGACCCGGGTCCTGGCCAACCTGGTGGGCAACGCCATCAAGTTCACGGCCGCGGGCCGCGTGGAGGTGCGGGTGGAGCCCGGCCCCGGGACCCTGCTTTTCGAAGTGGCCGACACGGGCATAGGCATCGCGCCGGATCAGGTCGAGCGGATCTTCTCCCCCTACGCCCAGGCCGACGAGAGCATCGCCCGGCGCTACGGGGGCACCGGCCTGGGCCTTTCCATCGCGAGCCGCCTGGTGGAGCTCATGGGCGGGACCCTGGCCGTGGCGTCGCGCCCCGGCGAAGGCAGCACCTTCTCCTTCTCCCTGCCCCTTGCGCCGGCGGAGGCCGCGGACCTGGGCGGCCGGCGGGTGCTGCTGGTGGAGGACAACGCCCTGAACCGCGAACTGGCCGAAGCCCTCCTGCGGGAGGCCGGCGCCGGGGTGGAAACCGCCGGCTCCGGGGAGGAGGCCCTCGCGCGGGCCCGGGAGGCGCCGTACGACGCCGTGCTCCTGGACCTCCACCTGCCGGGCATGGACGGCTTCGAGACCGCGCGGCGCCTGGGCGCCCTGGGCCTGGGGCTGCCCATCCTGGCCATGACCGCCGAGGCCGGCGCGGGCCAGCGGTGCCTGGAGGCGGGCATGGCCGCATGCCTCCCCAAGCCCGTCGAGGCCCGGCTCCTCATGGGGACCCTGGCCCGGCACCTCCGCCCGGACCCCCTGGAGGCCCTGGCCGGCGTCCTGGACCTGCCCCTGGCCCTGGCCCGCGCCGGCGGCAGGCGGGATCTCCTGGCGAAGCTCCTGAAGGGCTTCCTGGACGCGCCCACCCTGCCCGCCCACATCCGGGAGGCCGCGGACCGGGGGGACCTGGCCGCCGCCCGCCGCCTGGCCCACGACCTCCGGGGGCTCGCGGGCAACCTCGGCCTGGATGCCGCGGGGGAGGCCGCCGGGGATCTGGAGGCCCGGCTGGCCGGGGATGGGCGAGAATGGGAGGAGGCCTGCGCCCGCCTCCAGGACGCCTTGGCCCCGTTCCTGGACCGGGGCCCCCGGGCCTTCCAAGGAGAACCATGACCATCCGTACCTGGCTTCCCATCACCCTGCTGGTGGTGTCCAACATCTTCATGACCTTCGCCTGGTACGGCCACCTCAAGTCCCAGCGGGGCGGGCCGGTCCTGGTGGCCATCCTCACCAGCTGGGGCATCGCCTTCTTCGAATACTCGCTCATGGTCCCCGCCAACCGCCTGGGCTACGGGCGCTACACCCTGCCCCAGCTGAAGGTCATCCAGGAGGTGGTCACCCTGTGCGTGTTTGGCGTCTTCGCGGTGCTGTACATGCGCGAGCGCCTCACCGTCAACCACGCCTGGGCCGCGCTGTGCCTGGTGGGGGCGGTGTTCTTCACTTTCCGGAAGTAGGCCTTTCGGTGGCGCAGGCCACGGGCTCGCTCCAGGCGCTGCTGCCGCCGTCGTTCACCGCGCGCACCCGGTAGGCGTGGGTGGTGCCCGGCGCCAGGCCCCGGTGCATGTAAGGGCTCACCACCCCGCGCACCACCGTCCCGTCCACCAGGAGGTCGTAGCTGGTGGCGCCCTGCACCTGGCTCCAGCTGACCACGATGCGCGCGGGCCCGTCGGCCACGGCCGCCAGGCCCTGGGGCACCGCCGGGGCGGCCGCCTCCTGGCCGGAGAAGACCCGCCAGAGGGTGGGCGCCGCTGGGGGCTCCTGCCCCGCCCGGGAGGTGTGCGCCTGGAGGCAGACGTAGTCCACCCCCAGGTAGCTGACCAGGTTCCGGGCCTGGTAGGCGACGCCCGGGGCCCACGGCGGATGGACGCTCTGGGCGGGAGCGACGAGAACTGCCAGCAGGAGGGTGTGGGCGAGCATGATGACCTCCGGAGCCGGAACCACTATGCGCCTCCGGCCGGGTGGAGCGCAATGCCGGAAAGGACCCCGGCCTGCCGCGGAGGCGCCTGCACGCGCCCCCTTCGCGGGCCGAGGCACCTCGAACGGGAATCGGACACACCTGAGGTGGGTCCGGCGGACCCGGGCCCGCATTTTCGGACCGTCCGGTTCCGTTGGCACCGGCTCCCAGCATGAGGAGGCACCCATGAAAAACTTGCCTGATTCCATTCAAAGACTGGAGGACCCGTCGCTCTCGACCATCCATGGCGGCATGTTCAGGGCCGCCCGTTTCACCTTCAAGGGGATGCCGCTCAACTCGGGTCCGGATCCCCATGACGTCTACCTGGCGGCTCAGCAGGCTGAGGCGAGGGAACGTTTCCAGGCGCTTACGCGTGCCAACCCCGGGATCCTCGCGCCCCCCGACCCGAACTGGAGCGTGGAGGTCCTGAAACACCGCATGGCGACGGGCTATGGCCAGCCGCAGCTGCGACGCCCTTGAACGGGCCGGAAAGGTCCCCGCCGCCGCCCGGGCGGGATTGCGCCTGATATCCCTTGGCGCCCTGGCTCTGGTCCTCCACTGCGGTCCCGCCAAGGGAACCCTGGAAGGCCGGGTCCAGGGACCCGATGGCCAAGGGATGCGCGATGTGGATGTGGCGGTATTCCCCGCGGACCTGCGTGGCCCGATTGAAACCGAGAACGTTTCCTGGGTCCGCACGGACCGCAAGGGCCGGTTCCGGGTACGGCGCCCTGCCGGGGCTTACGCTGTTTCCGCCAGCCATAGGGTCTTCACCGGGGCCAATGCCAGCCGGATCACGCTTACCCCTGGGGAAACCCGCATCCTGCCCTTCCCGCTCCGCCTGGGACCGGGTGCGAGCGTCCTGCGGGGACGTGTGCGCGACGCGAAGGGCCGCCCTGGGGCTGAGGCGTTGATCGCCCTTGTTCCATCGGATGGGAAGGTGGCGTTGCGGTTCGATCAGGTGCGGTGGGTGCGCACCCGGGCCGGATCGTTCCAGGTGGGTCTCGAAGTGGGACGCTACGGGGCTTCAGCCGTCGGAAAGGGAGGCCGGGCTCCGGAAGGGTGGATCGAGGTCGGCCGATCCTCCCTTGAATGGAATCCGGAACTGCTTCCGGAACCAAGCGGAGCCCCGCCGGTCGTGAGGACCTGGATCGCCGCGGAGGCCATCCCCCTGGCGGATCCGGAGCAGTCCGAAGTCCTCGATCCCGCCCTGCTGTCCCTGGCCCGGTGCGGTCTGGTCTTCGGCATGGGCGAGGCCACGCACGGCACCCGCGAATTCTCCCTTCTGGTCCACCGCACCGTGATGGCGCTGGCCCGCGAGGGCTCGATCCGCGCCCTGGGCCTGGAGATGGGCCTAGTCGAGGCGTTCCGGGTGGACGCCTATGTCCAGGGCGACGGCCCCGACCCTCTTCCCTCCCTTCCGCCCCCCTTCCAGGTGCTCGAAATGCGGGACCTGCTGGCTGCGCTGCGGACCCACAACCTTAAGCAGGACAGACGTTCGAGGATCAGGGTCCATGGGTTCGACATGATGGACCCGGAGCCCCCCTACACCCATGCCCTGGGTTTCTTCCGGAAGACGGATCCCGAAGCCGCAAGGGTGATGGAGCGCCACCTGAAGGGGCTCGCTGGCGCGCGCGCGTTCACCAAGGAGATCCAGCCCACGGACCGGGTCGCCTGGAGGAGGGCCCTGGATGGGCTCCTGGCGCGGATGGACGCCCGGAAGGCGGTCTACGTCAGGGCCGCGGGCGAAACCGCCTTTGGCCGCCAGCGCCAGGCGCTCGTGGTCCTCGGACAATTCATTCCCGTGGCGGGTGATATCCCCAGGGGGCTCGAGGCGCGGGAAAAGGCCATGGCGGAAAACGTGTCCTGGATCCTGCGCCAGGGGGGCATGGGCGCGCGCGTCGTGCTGTGGTCCCACAACGGCCACATCGCCAGGTCGGCCCACGGCCCCTGCGGGTTCCCGACCCTCGGCTGGAGGCTGGGCCGGGACCTGGGCCCTGGCTACGTGGCGCTGGGAACCGCCTTCAGCCGGGGCGGTTTCCTCGCCTTCGCACTCCCGACGGCCAAGTTGATCCCCCGCGCCGTGGAGCCCATGGCGCGCGGGACGCTGGATGCCGCCCTGGCCTCGGCCGGGGAGCCCCGCTTCCTCCTGGATCTCCGGAAGGTTCCGAAAACGGGACCGGTCCGGCGCTGGCTGGGCGAACCCCAGGGAACCTGGTTCATCAATCTGGAATACGACCCGGCCCACCCCGGGGAATCCATTTCGACGGATCCCGTGGTGGGCCGGTACGACGCCCTCGCGTTTTTCGCGGAGACGACGGCCTGTCAGTACTGAACGATCGGGTACGAGCCCTTCTCGATGAGCTGGGCGGCGATGGCGCCGCGGAGCTTCGAGCTGGAGGCGGGCACGAAGCCGGCGAAGGTCTCCAGGTCGCCCAGGGCCTTGTCCAGGCTTTCCCCTTCGAGCACCTCGGCCAGGAGCATGCGCGCGTTGACCTGCACCTTGTGCCAGTTCTCGTTCACGTAGAGGTCGGCGAACTGCCTGGCCAAGCCGGCCCAGCGGTGGCCGGCCTCCGTCATCTTCGCGGCGCGCACCACGGCGCTCTCCATGGCGTAGATCTCGGTGAGCATGTCGGCGACGCGGGCGGAGGCCTCCTGGTTCTCGATGAGCTTCTGGCCGCAGGCCTCCAGGGCCGCGGCGGAGGCGTAGACGCACAGGCGCTTGGCCAGTTCCACCGCGTGCATGGAGCGGCCCATGGGGCCCTCGGGGGCCACGGGGACGCCGGCCAGGGAACGGTCCAGGGGCAGGCTGCCGTTGCTGGCGCGCTTGAACAGGGCGCCGGCGATGATGAGGCGGTTGATCTCGTTGGTGCCTTCGAAGATGCGGTTGATGCGGTTGTCGCGGTAGATCTTCTCGGGGGGGTATTCGCTGGAGAAGCCGTAGCCGCCGAAGGCCTGCACCGCGTCGTCCGCGGACAGGAAGAGGGCTTCGGAGCCCCACACCTTGGCGATGGAGGCCTCCATGGCGTACTCGTCCATGATGTCGAGCTTGGCCTTTGCGGCGCCCTCCTGGTCCCAGCTGATGGCGTGCATGCGCTCGTCCACGTAGCCGATGGTCCGGAAGTTCATGGCCTCGCCCACGAAGATGCGGGTGCCGATGTCGGCCAGCTTGGCCTGGATGAGGCCGAAGGCGTGCAGGGGCTTGCCGAACTGCTGGCGCTCGCCGGTGTACTTGATGGTGTATTCCAGCACCACCTTCGCGGTGCCGGTGCAGCCCGCGCCCAGCTTGAAGCGGCCGATGTTCAGGATGCCGAAGGCGATGCGGTGCCCGCGTCCCACCTCGCCCAGGAGGCGGTCCTTGGGGATGCGGCAGTTCTCCATGATGAGGGCGCGGGTGGAGGAGCCCTTGATGCCCAGCTTGTGCTCCTCGAGGCCGGTGGAGAACCCGGGGTCCTCCTTCTCGACGATGAAGGCGCTGAACTTGCGGCCGTCGACCTTGGCGAAGACCACGAAGACGTCGGCGAAGCCGGCGTTGGTGATCCACATCTTGCCGCCGTTGAGCACCCAGTGGTCGCCGTCCAGGACGGCGGTGGTCTTGGCGTTCATGGCGTCCGAACCCGAGCCCGCCTCGGTGAGGGCGTAGGCGGCCAGCTTCTCGCCGGAGGCCAGGAGCGGGAGGTACTTGGCCTTCTGCTCGGGCGAACCGAAGTAGACGATGGGCAGGGTGCCGATGCCGGTGTGGGCGCCGTAGCTCACGGAGAAGGAGGCCTGCTTGCCCACCTCCTCCAGGAGCACCAGGCCGGTCTTCTTGTCGAGATCCATGCCTTCGTAGGCCTCGGGGATCTCCAGGCTGAGCAGGCCCAGTTCGCCGGCCTTGCGCAGCAGGTCCCGGCTCAGGTCCAGGTCGACCTGGTCGAGGGCCGCGTCCTGGGGCAGCACCTCCCCCTCCATGAAGTCCCGGGCGGCTTCCCCGATGGCCTTGGTCTCGTCGCTCAGCTCCTCGGGGGTGAACTGGGGCTGGGAACCGATGGCCGAAAGGAGGAAACTGCCTCCGAAGAGCTTCTCGCTGGTACTGACTTCCATGAATCCTCCAAGGGGGGGATGGGCATAACCCGGACTTGTTAAGTTCACAGTTTAACCGGATGGGCTGACACAAGGGTCCCGGACCGTGGATCATGTGATGGAGGAGACACGCATGCCAGAGGGAAGTAAAGTCCAGGCCATGTTCTCCGGCATAGCCGGTAAATATGACCTGCTCAATCATGTACTATCCCTGGGCACGGATTTCTACTGGTGGTGGCGCATGGCGAGGGCCTCTGGGGCCGCTCCGGGCCGGCGCTACCTGGATGTGGCCGCGGGCACGGGGGACTCCTCCCTGGCCCTGGCCCGGCGCGGCGCCGAGGTGATCTCCACGGATTTCACCCAGGAGATGCTGCGCCTGGGCCCGGGCAAGTTCCGCCGGAAGGGACGGGAGCGCCTGATCTGGGCCTCCGTGGGCGCCGACGCCCAGCACCTGCCCTTCGGGGCGGAGACCTTCGACGGCGTCACCATCTGCTACGGCATCCGCAACGTGGAGAACCGCGGGCTGGCCTACGGGGAGTTCCGCCGGGTGCTGCGGCCCGGGGGAAGGCTCACCATCCTGGAATTCAGCCGGCCCCGCTTCGCGTGGCTGCGGACCTTCTACGACCTGTACAGCCTGCGGATCCTCCCCAGGGTGGGCGGCTGGATCAGCGGCGACCCCGGGGCCTACACCTACCTGCCCGAGAGCATCCGGTCCTTCCCCGACCAGCCCAGCCTGGCCCGGGAGCTCATGGAGGCCGGATTCCGGGAGGTGGCGTGGACCGACCTCACGGGCGGCATCGTGGCCCTGCACACGGGCGTGAAATAAGCGCGGGACAGGGGTGCTACACTGGGATCCGGGCTCCGGCCCCCCCAACCCGATCCTTCAAAAGCGAGGTTCCGCCGTGTCCAAACCCGATCCTTCCATCACCGCCGACCTCCTGAGCAAGCTCCCCGCCAAGAAGGCCGAGACCCACGTCGAATCCCACGTGCCGGCCCTGAAGAAGGCCACCGGCATGGGGCCCAAGGGCACCAAGCCCAACGCCCGTTCCGCCGAGAAGGGCACCGTCCAGGGCCACACCCGTTCCTCCAACCGCGGCAAGTAACGCCCGCCTGAACCTTCCCGGGCCCCCCCGGCCGCGCCGGCGGGGGTTCCGCGCACCGGACGTACCATGCCAGGCACGCTGTACCTCACCTTCTTCACCTTCCTCGCCCTGTTCCCCATCCTGAACCCGCCGGCCATGGCGCCGGTGTTCCTGCAGCTCACCGCCGAGGTGCAGGACGGGGAGCGGAACCGGCTGGCCCGGCTCATCGGGACCTACACCTTCGTCTTCCTCACCTGCCTGCTCTTCATCGGAGGCTGGGCCCTCAAGCTCCTGGGCATCTCCATCCCCGTCATCAGCGTGGCCGGGGGCCTGCTGCTCTTCCACTCCGCCTGGCACATGCTCAACCGGGACCCCCGGATGAGCGAATCGGAAAAGGCCGAGATCCAGGTCAGCATGAAGGACAAGGCGTTCTTCCCCCTGACCCTGCCCGTCACGGCCGGCCCCGGCGCCATCGCGGTGACCCTCAGCCTCGTGCCCGCGGGCAACGTCCTGGAGCCGCCGGTGCTGCTGCGCTACGCCGCCGTGGCCGGGGGCATCGCCCTGGCGGCGCTGGCCGTCTTCGTCTTCTACCGGTTCTCCGGCGCGGTGATCCGGAAGATGGGAACCACCGGGGCGGCCACGGTGAGCCAGATCTCGGCTTTCGTGCTGCTGGCCATCGGGGTGCAGATCGTATGGAACGGCCTGCGGGAGCTGATCCGCACGGTCTAGGCGTGGTCTATCGGATGGGCGGGACAGTCCTTTCTCGGGTTGAGGTCTCGGCATTTCCGGGTGAAGAGCTCGTACGCCGAGCACGCCGAGGCGCGGAGTTACGCCGAGGTGGCTTCGCGACCCGAAACCCCGACCCACTCCGCCCATGCCCTGCCCGCTGTCGCGGGCCGCGCAACTCCGTTGCGCGAGGCAGGGTGCGCTGGCCCTGCCACAGGCAAGCCTGTGGGTGACCAGCGCACCCTGCCTTGGACGGGCCTGGGCTGGACGATCCGGGTGTCCTGACCAGTGTGTCAGGGGCTCTCAGCGGCGAGCGGTCGCTTTGAAGATGATCGACGCATTCACCCTGGGGCATCGGTGCCCGCTGGGAAGGTTCCCGGGACCGGCGTCTGGCCGAAATGCCAAGCCCGGGCCCGTCCAAGGCAGGGAGCGCCGGTCACGGCGCGGCCCGCGAAAGCGGGCAGGGCCTGGGCGGAATGGGTCGGCGCCTCAGGTTGCGAAGCCACCTCTGCGCAACTCCGCGCCTCAGCGTGCTCGGCGTACGGGTCCTTCTCCTGAAACAACCACAGCATCCCGTTTTAGCGACACGGTTCCACTATTCCCATCCACCAACATTAGTCAAGCGCCGCCCTCACCCGCTCGGCCAGGACTTCCAGGGTGAAGGGCTTGCCCATGACCTGCAGGTCGCCCTCCGCCAGGCCGTGGTGCTCCATGACGTCGGCGGTGTAGCCGGACATGAGCAGGCACTTCAGGCCGGGGCGCAGTTCGCGGGCGCGCTCCGCCAGTTCACGGCCGTTCATCTGGGGCATGATCACGTCGGTGAGCAGGAGGCCGATGTCCTGGTCCGGCTGGGCCAGGAGGGCCATGGCCTCGCTGGGCGAACCCGCGGCCAGGGTCCGGTAGCCCAGGCTCCGCAGGAGCATGATGGTCACGTCCAAGTGCATGGGCTCGTCCTCCACCACCAGGACGCACTCGCGGCCACCCTGGGACGAGCGCGCGGGCCCCGTGGCCGGGGCCTTTTCCCCGGTGCCCTCGTGGCGCGGCAGGTGCACCCGGAAGGTGCTCCCTTGGCCCGGAGCGCTGTGCACCTCGATGAAGCCGTCGTTCTGCTTCACGATTCCGTAGACCGTCGCCAGGCCCAGGCCCGTGCCCTTGCCGATGGACTTGGTGGTGAAGAAGGGCTCGAAAATGTGCGCGAGCACCTCGGCGTCCATGCCGCACCCGGTGTCGCTCACCTCCAGGACCACGTAGGCGCCGGGGCGCGCGTTGTGGCCGGGCAGGGGCTCCCCCTCGCGCAGCACGCGGTTCTCGGTGCGGATGGACATGCGCCCCACGCCCGAGATGGCGTCCCGGGCGTTCACCGCCAGGTTCGCGAGGATCTGGTCCACCTGGGTGGGATCCATCCGGATCTCCCACAGGCCCTCGCGCTGGGCGTAGTCCAGGGTGATGTTCTCGCCGATCAGGCGCGAGAGCATCTGGAGCATGCCGGGGATGGCCTCGTTGAGGTCGATGACCGAGGGGGACACGGCCTGCTTGCGGGCGAAGGCCAGGAGCTGGCGGGTGAGGTCCGCCGACCTCATGGCGGCCTTCTTGATCTCCTCGAAACGCTCCTGGGCCTTGCCGGAAGGCGTGTGCAGGAGGCCCACCTCGGCGTTGGCCACGATCACGCCGAGCATGTTGTTGAAGTCGTGGGCCACGCCCCCCGCGAGCCGCCCGATGGATTCCATCTTCTGGGCATGCTGCATCTCGGCCTGGAGCGCCTGGCGTTCCCGCTCCGCCTTGACCCGTTCCGTGATGTCGGAGAGCGTGAGGAGGAACTCCTCGCCGATGGCGGTGCCCGAAAGGATCACCGTGCGCTCCTCCCCGCCCAGGCAGGCCAGGGTGGTCTCCACGGGCGGCAGGTTCCCGCCCTCCTTTGTCCTGGCCGTCCACCAGGCCCGGGCCTCCTCGCGGCGCAGGGGGTCGGGGTAGGCGCGCTCCAGCCACACGGAAAGGGATTCCATCCCGTCCAGGGCGTACCCGAAGGTCCGGGTGAACTGCCCGTTGAGGGCCACCATGCGCCCGCCCTCCCCCAGGATGCACATGGGCACGGGCGCGGCCTCGAAGAGCTGGCGGAACCGGAGCCAACTCTCCTGGAGGTCCTGCTCGGCCTGCTTGCGCTCCGTGATGTCCTTGGCGATGCCGTAGTGGCCCATGATGCCGCCCTGCGCGTCCCGCAGGGGGCCCTTGGTGACGAGGAAGGTGCGCCGCCCCCCGGGGGTGTCCAGCACCTCCTCCAGGGTGCGGGCGCTGCCCCGCTGCAGGATCGCCGAATCCTCATCCGCCGCCCCGGGCCGGGGAGGCTCCTTCCCCAGGACGTCCGCGGCCTTCATGCCGAAGGCGCGCTCGGCCTCGGGGTTGAAGAGCAGGTAGCGCCCCACCCGGTCCTTGGCGTAGATGACGTCGCTGGAGGCGGTGGCGATGCCGTCCAGGAGCCGCAGGGCCCGGAGACGCTCGGCCTGGAGGTTGCGGTCCCGCTCGGCCTGGGCGAGGATCCGGTGCTGGCGGAACATGCGGTCCGTCAGCACCGCCAGGAACAGGGCCAGGAGCCCCGCGAGGCCGATGACCGCCACCTGGTGCCTCGCCGCGGCATAGAGCTCGGATGCGTCGATCTTGGCCACGAGGAACCATTCGGTGCCCTTCACGGGCTGGATCACGCCCGCGATCCGCCCCCCGTTGTAGTCCTTCCCCTTGACGAAGGCGCCCATGGGCGCGCTGCCCCGGAGCACCTGGGCGGTGAGCAGTTCGCTGCCCGCCACCGGCCGGGTCATCTGGATCTGGCGGTCGGGGTTCTGCATGGAGCCGCTGAGGTACTGCACCTGGTCGCCCAGGCGCCGGAACAGCACCACCTCGCCCGTGGAGGTGGGAACGGGCCAGGACTGGAGCCTGGGGAAGAGGTGGGCGGCGGGGTCGATGGTGAGGACCAGGATGGGCCCGGGCCGGTCCCCGGCCGGGGCCATGGGCGCCAGGAAGTCCAGGTGCAGGGCCCCCGCCGTGTCCCGGTAGGGACCCACGACGCGGCCGGTCCGGTCCGCGAGGGTGGCCTTCACGGCCTCCAGGAGGTCCGGAGACGGGACCCGCCCTTCCGGGAAGGCATGGGTGAGGAGCCGGTCGTCGATGACCATGAGGCCCTGGAAGTCCTTGAGGTCCCGGTAGGCCTGCAGGTTCCCGAAGAGGCGCTCCCGTTCCCCGGGATCCCCGCTCTTCCGCCAGGCGAAGTAGGCCCGGGACCAGAACCGCGAGGAGGAGGCGAAGGCGACGTCCCCGCGCCGCTCGTGGACCCACTCCGCCACCTGGCGCGCCTTGTTGTCGGCGATGGCCTGGAGCCGCACGGCCTCGGTGACCTCCAGGTGCCGGTACACCTGGTGGATGCCGCCCCACACCAGGCCCACGATCACCAGGCCCAGGAGCACCACCGGCGGCACGAAGCGCCGGGCCCGGGCCCGCCGCTCCCCGGCGAGGGTGGGGAGCAGGCGCCGCTTCATCTCCTGGTAGAGCAGGAGGGAGGTCACCCCCACGAAGAACCAGCCCTTCACGGTGCTCAGGGTGGCGATCTGGTCGGCCCCGCGGGCCACCAGGAGCACCACCCGGTCCGAAAGCAGGATCCACAGGGCCGAGAAGCCGGCATACAGAAGCACCACCCGGAGAATGGCGTTGGAACCTCGGGAAGGGCTGGATTCAGGATTCATATGTTGGGGGTTTCCGGCCTAGAGGATATCCAATCGCAGCAGGAATCCCACCGATATTCCTATCGCTCAGAGGAGCTCCTCCCGCAACGCCGCGAACCCCGCGGGCAGGCTCCGGGACAGGATGGGCCGGTCCTTCACCGCCGCCAGGGCCGGCGGCAGGGGCACCCGGATTCCCAGGCCTTTCTCCAGGGTCTCCCGGAACTTCGCCGGGTGGGCCGTGCCCAGGAACACCCCCGTCTCCCCAGGCCCCAGGTGCTGGGCCAGGACGCCGTGGGCCACCGCGGCGTGGGGTTCGGACAGGTAGCCCCCGGCGTGGAGGTCCCGCAGGGAGGCCAGGGTCTCCTCGTCCGTGAGGCTCCCGTGGCGCAGGGCGCCCCGCATGGCCTCAAGGTCGCCCTGAAAGAGGGCGTGGATCCGCTCCCAGTTGCTGGGCGCGCCCACGTCCATGGCGTTGGACAGGGTCGCCACGGAGGGCCGGGGGCGGTACACGCCCGTCTCCAGGAAGTCGGGCACGGTGGTGTTGGCGTTGGTGGCCACCGTGAAGGCCCTCACCGGCAGCCCCATGCGCCGGGCCAGGAGGCCCGCGTAGAGGTTCCCGAAGTTGCCCGAGGGCACGGCGATGACGGGGGGCTCCCCCACCCGGGCCACGGCCTCGAAGTAGTACGTCACCTGGGCCAGGAGCCGCGCGATGTTGATGCTGTTGGCGGAGGTGAGGCCCAGGCGCGCCGCCAGTTCGGCGTCCCCGAAGGCGGCCTTGACCAGGGCCTGGCAGTCGTCGAAGGTGCCTTCCACCGCGAAGGTGCGCACGTTGTCCCCCAGGGTGGCGAACTGCCGCTCCTGGAGGTCCGAGACGCGGCCTGCGGGGTAGAGGACCACCACCTGGAAGCCCGGAAGGCCCAGGAAAGCGCTGGCCACGGCGGCGCCCGTGTCCCCGGAGGTGGCGGTGAGCACCGTGCGCCGCCGTCCGTCTCCGCGGGAGGCCAGGGCCAGCATGCGCGCCAGGAACCGCGCGCCGAAATCCTTGAAGGCCAGGGTCGGCCCGTGGAAGAGCTCCAGGGCGAAGATCCGCGCCCGCACGCGCGCCACCGGCACGGGGAAATCCAGGGCGGAGGCCACGGCCTCCTCCACCTCGGCCCGGCTGAACTCGTCGCCCAGGAAGCGGTGGAGGATCTCCGCGGACCGGGCCTGGAAGTCCATGGCCAGGAGCGCCTGGACGTCCCGGAAGCAGGGCACGGGTTCGGGCACCCAGAGGCCCCCGCCGGGGGCCATGCCGGACTGGACGGCCTGGGCGAAGGTGGCGCGGTTCCTGGAATCGCGGGTGCTGACGAGTCGCATGCTAGGCCTCCCTCGCGCCCCGCGTGTCCAGGCCGCAGAGCCAGGACGTGCTGGGCAGCGTCGCTTCCTCGAATGCCTTCCGGATGGCCGAGGCCACCGCCGGGGCCCGCCCTTCGGGGGCCACCGCGAACACCGACGGGCCCGAGCCCGAAAGGCTGAAGCCCAGGGCCCCCGCGGCCAGGGCCGCAGCCTTGGCCCCGGAGAACCCGGGCACCAGGGGCGCGCGGTGGGGCTCGGCCAGGGGGTCCCGGAGGCAGCGGGCCAGAAGGCCCCGGTCCCCGGCGTGCAGGGCGTGCACGAAGCCCGCGAGGTTGCCGGCGAAGGTCACGGCCCCGGCCAGGGGCACCTCCCCGGGCAGCGCCGCGCGGCTGGCGGCGGTGGGCAGCTCCCATTCGGGATGGACCACCACGAAGACCAGGTCCCTCGGCCAGGGCAGCTCCCGGGCCGTGGCGCGGCCGTCCCGGCCGGGCACCACCATGCGCAGCCCGCCCAGGAGGGAGGGCGCCACGTTGTCCAGGTGGCCGGCGCCGCTGTAGGTGCCCTCGGCCCGCCCCGCCAGCGCCAGGAGCTCGGGGCCCTCCAGGGGTGAACCCGCGGCCTCCTGGAAGGCGGCGAGGGCCGCCACGACGGAGCTGGCGCTGGAGCCCAGGCCGCTGTTCACGGGCAGCCGCTTCTCGAGGGTGACGGCCCAGGGGGTGGAAACCCCGGCGCGCTCCCGGAACAGGGCCAGGGCGCGGACCACCAGGTTGGGCCGGGCGTCCCCGGCGAGCATGGCCGCGAAGGCCCCCTCGACGGCGAACCGGTCGGCGCCGGCGGGCTCCACCGTCACGAAATCCCCCAGCAGGGTCCCGTCCAGGGGGGCCAGGGCCGCCCCCAGCAGGTCGAAGCCCGCCGCGACGTTGCCGATGCTGGCCGGCGCGAAGAACCGCACGGCCCGGCTCAATGGACCAGCCTCAGGACGTCCGAGAGCACCCCGGCGGCCGTGACCTGGGCGCCGGCCCCGTAGCCGCGCACGACCATGGGATAGGGGCTGTAGCGCTCCGTGAAGAAGGCGAAGGCGTTCTCCCCGCCCTTCACCTGGGCCAGGGGATGGTAGGCGTCCACCACCTTCAGGCCGACGGCGCAGCCCTCCCGGGAGAAGCCCCCGATGTAGCGCAGGAAGCCGCCCTGGGCCGCGCGCCGGGCGAAGGCCTCGTCCAGCTGGGGCAGGCGTTCCATGAAGGCGTCCACGTCGCCCGAGGCGTCGAAGCCGGGGGGCAGGAGGCCCTCCACCGCCACATCCTCCAGTTCGAGTTCCATGCCGATCTCCCGGGCCAGGATGAGGAGCTTGCGGGCCACGTCCATGCCGCTGAGATCGTCCCGGGGATCGGGCTCCGTGAACCCCTGCGCCCGGGCCTGGGCCACCGCCCGCGAAAGGGGCACGCCGTCGCCCACCTCGCCCAGGATGTAGGACAGGGAGCCCGAGAGGATGCCCTCGAAGCGCTGCACCACGTCCCCGGTCCGCACCAGGTTCTGGAGGGTGTCGACCACGGGGAGGCCCGCGCCCACGTTGGTCTCGAACAGGAAACGCCGGCGCAGGCGCCGGCAGGTTTCCCGCAGGCCCTTGTGGAACGCGGTGGACGAGCTGTTGGCCTTCTTGTTGGCGGCCACCAGGTGGAAGCCCGCCTCCAGGATCTCCGGGTAGCGGGCGGCGAGCTCGGCGCTGGTGGTGCAGTCCACGAACACGCTCGTGGCCGTGCGGTCCAGGCGTGCCGAGGCCAGCACCGCGTCCAGGTCGGTGGGGACGGCGCCGGCCTCGAAGGCCTCCCGCCACGTCCCCAGGTCCCGGATGCCGTGAGCCATGCGCCGGCTGGTGGCGAGGGTGCGGATCCGGATGTCCAGGCCCTGCTCCCGGAACCGGGGCTCCTGGCCATGGATCTGCTCCAGCAGGCACCCGCCGACGTTGCCCGCGCCGAAGAGCACCAGGTCCAGGGTCCGCGCCGTGCGGAAGAAGCGCCGGTGCACGTGGGGCATGGCCCGGCGGCCGTCCTCCTCCCGGACGACGGCCGAGATGATGCGTTCGGAGGAGCCCTGGGCGATGGCCATGACGTTGCAGTCCACGTCCGCCAGCGCGTCGAAGAAGGTGCCCGCGATCCCGGGCCGCAGGTGCATGCCGTCGCCCACGATGCTGAGGATGGAGACGTGCTCCTGGATCTCCACCGCGTCCACCAGGCCCGCGGCGCGCTCCATGCGGAAGGCTTCGTCCAGCACCGCCGCGCCCCGCGCCCCGTCCTCC
Source organism: Mesoterricola sp. MK458 (assembly GCF_055384935.1). Taxonomy (NCBI): domain Bacteria; kingdom Pseudomonadati; phylum Acidobacteriota; class Holophagae; order Holophagales; family Holophagaceae; genus Mesoterricola; species Mesoterricola sp. MK458. Next base: position 4,331,634 of record NZ_AP045075.1, on the reverse strand, counting down.
CGGCGCAGGCAGATGCAGATGGACAGCTCCGACGAGCACTGGCTGATGAAGACCACGGAAAGGTCGCGCCGGGCCAGGGCGCTGAAGGCCCGGGCCGCCATGCCGGGCACGCCGGCCATGCCCGGGCCCGCCAGGTTGAGCATCACCAGGGACGGCAGGAAGGAGATGCCCCGCACGCCCAGGGGGGGCGCGGCCACGCCGTCGCGCACCAGGGTGCCGGGGTGGCCGGGTTTGAAGGTGCTGGCCACCCGGATGGGGATGGCGCGGGAGCGCACCGGGGCGATGGTCTTGGGGTGCAGCACCTTCGACCCGAAGAAGGCCAGTTCCATGGCCTCCTCGAAGCTAACCTCCGGCAGGGGGAAGGCCTCGGGCACCAGGCGGGGGTCCGCGCTGAAGACGCCCTCCACGTCGGTCCAGATCTCCACCAGGTCCGCGTCCAGGGCCGCGGCCGCCAGGGCGGCGGTGTAGTCGGAGCCGCCCCGGCCCAGGGAGAGGATCCGGCCCTGGGCGTCGCCCCCGAAGAACCCCGGAAGCACCCAGAGCGCGGCGTCCCCGTCCCGCTCCGGTCCCAGCCGCGCGCGGATCTCGTCCGGCAGGGGCCGGCCCTCCATGGGCTCCCCCTCCAGGATGAGGTATCGCCGAGGGTCCAGGTACCGCGGCTCGAGGCCCCGGCCCTTCAGGAGCGCCGTGAGGATGGCGCAGGAGGCGCGCTCGCCCAGGCTCGACAGCACCGCCAGCACGGAAGGGGAGCATTCGCCCACCAGGTTCACCCCCTGCAGGATGCGCGCGCACTCGGCGGCCAGGAGCTCCAGTTCCGCGCCGAGGGCGTCCGCGCCGGGGCCCAGGTCCGGCTTGAGGTCGGCAGCCACCTGCCGGTGCCGGGCAAGGAAGGCCTCGGGCACGCCGGCGGCGGCGCCGGGGGCCGTGACCAGGAGGTCGGTGACCCCGGCCATGGCCGAGGCCACCAGACACACCCGGTCCGTCTCCAGGGCCGCGGCGACCAGCGCGGCCACGTCGCGCATGCGCGCCGCGTCCTTGACGCTGGTGCCGCCGAATTTCATGACCCGCAGGGGGACGGTTGGGAGGCTGTTCATGGGGACCTCGGCCAATGCAGAAAGCCCCGCGTCCGGGTGGCGCGGGGCGGAAAGTGGAAGTGATGATCCGACTAAACCGTCCCCGCGCCGGAATGGGTACCGGTCAGGGTGGTGGTCATGATGATGGAACCCGCCTGCGCGGCGCGACACCCGGCATCGCGGCCGGGACCGGGGCACAAGGCTGGGATCAAGGGCGACATCAGCCTACGATCCACGAAATGCCTTTCAAGGTCAAGGACAGCTTCACTCACCCAGCAGGAACCTGAGTCGTTTCGCGGCCTCGCGCGTGCAGGGAAGCTCCATCCCGCCTGCCACCCGGACCCTGGCCCGCCCCGCGAAGAGGGACCGGATCTCTTGCACCGCCTGGGGGTTCAGGAGGAGGGTGCGCTGGATCCTCACGAAGAGCACGTGGTTGAAGGCCAGTTCCACCTCCTCGAAGGTGCGCCAGGGGGTGGCGTGGCGCGTGCCTTCAACCCACGCGTGCACGGTCCCGTCCACGGCCTCGAAGTGGGTGGTGGCGGCCAGGTCCACCACCCGGGCCCCCTCGGGCCCGATGGCCTCGAACCGGGGCTCCTCCACCAGGGCCAGTGGGGCGCCTGCGTCGGGGTCCGGCTCCGGAAGCGGCGCGGCCGCGGGCGGCGGCAGGGGTTCGGGCACCGGCAGGGGCGCGGGTAGCGGCTGGGGCTCGGGCACCGGAACCGGCAGCGGTTCGGCCACCGGCAGGGGCACGGGAAGCGGCTCCGGCACGGGCGCCGGAAGCGGCTCCGGCACGGGCGCCGGAACCGGCTCCGGCACGGGGGCCGGCGGCGGCTTTGGCACGGGCGCGGGCGCCTTTGGCGCGGGGGCCGGTTCCGCCCCGCGTGGGGTTTCCGGGCGGGGCTTCGCGGCCGGGGACGGCGTGTCCCGGGCGGCCTTGCGGGATTCGGCGCCCCGGCGCCGTTCGGGCTCCCCGGCCTTGCGGGCGCCGGCGTTCCTCCGGCGCTCGGCCTTGGTGAGGGGGCGCGCGGGTTCCTCCGGCTTGGCGTCCTGGCGGTGGAGGAGGGCGAGGGCCGTGATGTCCCGGCCTCCCATGCCCTGTTCGGCGGCGGTCTCCACCTGCCGCAGGAGCGGCGCCGCGATGGGCATGCCGACGCCCAGGTCCCGGGAGGCGCGCAGCACCAGCGCCAGGTCCTTGGCCGCAAGGTCCAGGGTCTGGTCCGAAGGTTCGTGGTCCCGGCGCACCATCAGGCCCCCGAAGGCGTCCATGGGCGGTGACTTGAGCAGGCCGAGGTTGAGCAGGCGCAGGTAGTCCGCCGGGGCGAAGCCGGCCTTCTCGCCGAAGGCCAGCACCTCGCCCAGGGTCTCGACCATGGCCACGGTGAGGAGGTTGGCGCCCAGCTTGAGGGCGTGGGCCATCTCCGGCCGGGTCCCCACCCGGGTGATGCCCCGGCCCAGGGCCTCCAGGATCACGAGGCAGCGGTTCACCTGGGTCTCCGGCCCCGCGGCCAGCACCCACAGGCGCCGCGACACGGCTTCGCTGGGCTTTCCCAGGACGGGCGCCGCCACGTAGCCCTGCCCCGCCGCCCCGTGCGCCTCGGCCAGGCGGCGGGAGGTGTCCATGCCGATGGTGCTCATGCACAGGTGGATGGCGCCGTGGCCCAGTTCCTCCAGGAGTCCGCCGGGGCCGTAGGCGAGTGCCTCCTCCGCGGCGTCGTCGGCGACCATGGTCAGGGCCACCTGGGCCTTGGCCACGGCTTCCGGGACCGTGGAGGCGATGACCACGCCGGGGCCGACCAGGGCTTCGGCGCGCCCGGGGGTGCGGTTCCAGAGGGTGACCTCGTGGCCAAGCTCGATGAGGTTGCGCGCCATGGGGGCGCCCATCCGGCCGAGTCCGAGGATGGTGATTCGCATGCGGGCCTCTTCCTGTACGTCCCCCTACTTCGGGGTCAGCTTGAACGTGGGGTGGCACTCCAGGCACTTCACCACCGGGGGCTTGTGCTGGCGGTGGCACTGGGTGCACAGGAAGGGCCCGGGATGGCCGCCCTTGGGGACGGCGTGGGGGTTCACGGGCAGGGCCTTGGTGTAGGCCGCCATGGCCGGGGCGTCCCCGTGGCAGGCGAAGCAGGCTTCCTCGGCCACCGCCGCCTTCGTGGGCTTTTCCTCCTTGTGGCAGTCGAAGCAGGTGACCCCCGCCTTGGAATGCCGGGGCGTGGGCTTCTCGTCCGCGCCCCGCGCGGGCAGGCCGAGGAAAAAACAGGCCAGCGCAGGAGCCAGGATACGACACAGGGTCATGGAGCGTCCTCCGGGAATCGCACGATCTCTTGGTACCGTGAGCGGCAAGGCGTTAGTCTACTAAACAACGATCCATAGGTCGCCTGGTACTTCCGGGCGGCTCCGCCGGGATAGCCATCCCTCGTACTACCGCGTTCGGGAGATCTACATGGGCAAGTCCTGTTTGCACGCCGCAATCGCCTTGTGCCTTGCCGCGGGAGCGCCCGGCCTCCGGGCCCAGACCGCCCAGGTCCGCGCCAAGGTCTCGGCCACCCTGCCGTCCTACGTCGCCACGCGCCAGGTGACCACCCGCCTGGAGATCCCCGGCACCGACGCGTTGTCGGACCTGGGGGACGAATGGAACCGGCTCTTCCGGCAATACCACCCCAAGGCCGGCATCGCCTACCTGCCCAAGGTCACCAAGGACGCCGCCAAGGACCTGGCCGACGGCGCCAGGCCCCTGATCATCACCGCCCGGGAACTCACCCCCGAGGAGATCAAGGCCTTCCAGACCAAGTTCGGCTACATGCCCATGCGGATCCCGGTGTGCATGGACGCCCTCATCGTCTTCGTGCACAAGAACAATTCCCTTTCCAGCATCACCATGGAGCAGCTGGACGCCATCTACTCCCGGGACCGCCTGGGCGGCGCCAAGGAGCCCATCAAGGAATGGGGCGACCTCCGGGTGCGGGGCGACCTGGGCAAGCGCGAGATCCACGCCTACGGCCGGGGCGAAGGCACGGCGATCCGGGACGCCTTCCAGGCCTCGGTGCTCCTCAAGGGCCCCTTCCGCGCGGGCCTGGTGCCCAAGGACGATTCCGCCTCGCTGGCCGAGGCGGTGGTCACCGACGAGGCCGGCATCGCCTACGGATCGCTGGCCTCCTGGTACGCGGGCGTCAAGGTCCTCTCCATCGTCCCCTACAAGGCCTCCGACGCGCGGTTCCCCACCCAGGAGAACGTCACCACCAGCCGGTACCCCATGCCGCGCCTCTACTACGCCTACGTGAACCGCGCCCCGGGCCAGCCCCTGGATCCGGCCGTGGACGAGTTCCTGCGCTTCATCCTCAGCCAGGAGGGCCAGGGCGCCGTGGCCGACGTGGGGATCCTCCCCGCGCCGCCGGAATTCCTGACCATCGCGATCAAGCGCCTGGACCGCTGATCCCGCTTCCATCGCCCTGAAACGAGGGCATACTCCAGGGATACCTCCACCCAGGAGCCGGTCCATGTTCCCCTTCAGCGGGTCCAGCCGATTCACAGCCAGGGTCCTTCCGGAGGATCCCCGGGACCTGGAACACCGCCTCCTGACGATCCTCTGCCTCGTGGCGGCCCTGGTGTCGTTCCTGGCGGTCATCCCCATCAACCTGGTGCACCACTTCCCCCTCCGGGTGCACCTGGTCATGGGCGGCTTCGGCGTCGCCGCCTTCGCGCTCTACCTGGCCTGCCGCGGCGGCCGCTATCCCGGCGTGCTCTCGCTGGCCGCCATGGTGGGCACCCTGGATTTCGTGTGGTTCTTCAAGGGCGCCAGCGGCGGGCCCATCCCGCTCTTCTTCGTCCTGCCCACCGCGTTCACCGTGATCTTCTTCAGGGGCCGCAAGCTGGCGATCCTGCTGGGATTGCTGCTGCTCAACGGCGCGCTGATCTTCGCCGCCGACCTTCTCATGCCCGGCCTCGCCGCGCCCTACCGGTCCCAGGCGCAGCGGCTCCAGAGCGTCTTCTCCAGCTTCGTCATCTCCAACTCCCTGGCGGCCCTCATGATCTGGGTGGTCATGTCCGGGTACCGGCGGGAGCGGGGGCGACTGCAGGCCGCCGCGGACGCCCTGGCCAAGTCCGAGGAACTGCGCCGGGCCCTGCTGGCCAACTCCTGGGACATCCTCTCCATCCTGGACGCCCAGGGCAACCTGACCTACAACTCCCCCGCGGCCCAGCGCATCCACGGCTTCAGCCCCGAGGAGATGGCCGGCCGCAACACCATGGAGTTCATCCACCCCGACGACCGCGAGGCGGTGGGCAGGACGTTCCGGGCGATCCTGGCCGCCCCGGGGGCCCGGGGCGTGGTGCGCTACCGCTACGCTTGCAAGGACGGGCGCTGGGTGGACATGGAAGCCGTGGGCGTCAACTACCTGGACGATCCCACCGTCCGGGGCATCGTCACCAACTCGCGGGAGATCACCGAGCGCGTCCAGGCCGAGGCCGATCTGGCCCGTTCCGAGGAGGAGCGCCGCAAGATGGAGGCCCAGCTCTGGCAGTCCCAGAAGATGGAAAGCCTGGGCAGCCTGGCCGGAGGCGTCGCCCACGATTTCAACAACATGCTCGGCGGCATCATCGGCCACGCCGACCTGCTCCTGGCCCGGGAGGAGGACCCGGATCGCAGGCGGCACCTCCAGGCCATCCTGGAGGCCGCGGAGCACTCCACCGGCATGACCGCCAAGCTTCTGGCCTTCGGGCGCAGGGGCAAGAACATCCTGGAGTCCGTGGACCTGGACCGCCTGGTGCGGGAGGCCTGCGGGTTCGCCTCGGCCTCCCTGCCCCAGGGCGTGACCGTGGACCTGAGCCTGGGGGCGCCGCCGCGGGTGGACGCGGACCCGTCCCTGGTGAACCAGGTCGTCCTGAATCTCCTCGTGAACGCCGCCGAGGCCATGCGCGGCCCCGGCGTCATCGTCGTGCGCACCTGGGACGACCGCCTGGAAGGGAGCGACGCGGCGGCCCTGGGCCTGGCCCCGGGCCGCTACGCCGCCATGAGCGTGAAGGACACCGGGATCGGCATGGACGAGACCACCCGGTCCCGGCTCTTCGAGCCCTTCTTCACCACGAAGGCCGACGGGAAGGTCCGGGGCAGCGGCCTGGGGCTCCCCACCGTCTACGGGATCCTCCAGTCCCACCACGGCGGCGTCCAGGTGGAGTCGGTCCCGGGCCGCGGTTCCACGTTCACCGTGCGCTTCCCCGAAGGCGCCCTGCCCGCCCCCGACGGTCCCGCCCCCCGTCCCCCGGCGAACCGCGGCAAGGGCACCATCCTCGTGGTGGACGACGAACCGGTGATCATGACCCTCATGGTGGAGGCCCTGCAGCGCCTGGGCTACGCCACCCTGTCGGCCTGGGACGGGGAGGAGGGCGCCGAGGTCTTCGCCGCCGCCCACGCCGACCTCAGCGCCGTGATCCTGGACCTCAAGATGCCCAGGCTGGGCGGTTCCGGCTGCTTCCGGCGGATGCAGGCCGTGGACCCGGCGGTGCCCGTGCTCATCTGCACCGGCTACGGCGACAACGAGGAGGTCCAGGACCTGCTCCGCATGGGCGCCAAGGGGCTGCTCAAGAAGCCGTTCCGGGTGGCGGAGCTGGAGGGGTGGATCCGGATGCTGGTGCCGGCGGGGGTGGACTAGGGTGGGTCTGCAAGCTTGATTTCTGGTTGCTTTCGGCAGGATCGTTCACCCTGGTGGAGTCGAGTAAAAAACAATTACGCTGAGTGCGCAGAGGCGCTGAGGACGCGGAGAGCGCCGACCCGCCCCGGAAGGGCTGACGGGCCCGTGCGCCGCCGTCCGGTCCCATCCCAATCACGGCAGCGGGCTTGCCTGGGGTTGGTTGATGGAACGGCCACGACGCCTGACCACCCGGAACCCCCATACCAGCATGGGCCCGTCTACCCTTCCGGGGCGTGGGCCGCTCCGAAGGCTTGCCTGCGGAGCGGTCCACGCCCCGGAAGGGGCAGCGCGTCAGCGCTGCGGACCGCGCCAGCGGGCCAGGGCCCATGCGGAAGTGGGTCGGCGCCCTCCGCGTCCTCAGCGCCTCCGCGCACTCAGCGTAATTGTTTTTTACCTAAACATTCCCACATACTTGATTCAGCCAAAATCCCCAAGGCCTCAGCCATTTGCCGCCTGCGGCCAGACAAACCCCGGCTCCGAACACAGCACGTCCACGAGCCCATGCGCCCGGGCCCAGGCCAGATCCAACGATTCCATCCCCCGCAACGGCTCCGGGTCGGCCTCGGGCTTGAAGACCGCCCCCACGTACCGGTCCCGCCCGCTTCGCTTGGCCGCGGCGAGGCACTGCTCGGCGATGGCCATGCCCTGTTCCCAGGTGCCCAGGTCCGGCCCCAGGGGCAGCATGGGCAGGGCCGTGAACCCGATGGACACGCGCTTGCGGATCTTGTCCCCGCTGGGCAACTGGAAGGTCAGGTCCCGCACGGCGGCCAGGAGGTTCCGGGCCACGGTGGGGGCGCCGGAGCGCCGCGCCCGCCGGGCCACCACCAGGAAGGTCCCGCCCTCCCAGCGCACCCGGAAATCGGTCTTGCGGGTGATGCCCTTGAGGGCCTGGCCCAGCTGGCAGAGCACCGCGTCCCCCGCGGCCTGGCCCCAGGTATCGTTGACCTGCTTGAAGTAGTCCAGATCCATCAGGTACAGCAGGATGTCCTCCCGGGCCTCGGACGGGTCCCTGCCGGCTGCCTGCATCTCCTGGTATGCCCGCCGGGCCTGCTGGGCGTCCATGGCCAGGGAATGGTCCAGGAACCGCCGGTTGTGCAGGCCGGTGAGGGGGTCCACCAGGCTGGCCGCCTCGAGAGCCCGGTTGGTCGCCTCCAGGGCCTTGGCGTTGTCCTCGATCTGGCGCTCCAGGGTGCTATTCCGATCGAACAGCCGACGGATCCGCCACTGGAGCCAGAAGACCGAGAGACCCAGGCCGGCCAGCCCCGCCAAAAGCAGGAACCAGGTGAGCCACCACGCCGACAGACCCGGCCCTTCCCCTCCCGGGGGCGCGAAGGCAAGGACGAGAATGGGCAGGTTCAGGGGGGCACCCCCGGGGAGGCAGGGCAGGTGGAGGTCGAGGCGACAGGTACCGCCTGCCCCCATTAGATGGCATTTGACCGGGTGGGATCCAGCCTTTCTCGCGCACCGGGCAGGATTCTGCGGCCGCCATTGTGGGGTAGGATCGAGAAATCCCGAGGTTGCCCCCATGAGATATCTTCCCGCCGCCCTGGCCCTGATGCTGATTCCGGCCGTCCACGCCGCGCCGCGCCGCACCTGGGACTTCGGGAACCTCAGCTACGTGAGGCGGACCCCCGCCGAGAAGGGGGCCTCCGCCAACACCCATCCCATGACGGTGGACCCCGCGGCCCTGGCCCAGGCCCTGGGCGGGGTCCGCTACGCCGACGGCGGCAAGGACGCCCCCCTGTTCATCCCGGCGGAAGCCGAAGCCATGGCCAAGGCCCTGTCGGAAGCCATGGCCGCGGCGGGTCCCGGGGAGGACCTCGTGGTCCTGAGCACCCTCAGGCGCGATGGCGGCTTCTTCGCCGAAAACCTCGGCGTGACGGCGCGGGTCTTCGCCACGGGCGGCAGGCTCAACCTCATCGTCCACGACACCCGCCTGGACTTCGTCTACGCCTACAACCTGGACAACCGGCTGCCCTCCTTCGACTACGGGTCCCGGACCCGGCCCGGCTCCGCCGTCCTGAAGGCCCCCGGCGCCGAGTCCCCCCGGGCGGACTGGCTCGTCCTGTCCCTGGCGGATGCAGCACCCCGGCTCGCAGCCGCGGCGCCCGCCCCCAAGGCCGCCGCCCCGGTCCCCGCCAGCGTCGAGGAGCGCCTGCGCGGCCTCAAGCGCTTCCGGGAGCAGGACCTGATCACGGAAGACGAATACACCCGGCAGAAGCAGGAGCTCCTGAAGGAATACACCAAGGGCAACTAGAGGAAGAGCCGCGGGTCCACCCGGGCGTTGTTCAGGCTCAGGGACCAGTGCAGGTGCGGGCCCGTGGCGCGCCCCGTACTGCCCACCCGCCCCAGGGGCTCGCCGGCCTTGAGCACCTGCCCTTCCTTCACCAGCACCTTGGACAGGTGCGCGAACAGGCTCACCACGCCCTCGCCGTGGGCGAGGTAGACCGCGTTGCCGCTGAAGAAGAAGTCCCCCGTGAGCACGACCACCCCCGCGGCCGGGGCCCGCACCACCTGGCCCGCCGGGGCCTTGATGTCCAGGCCGGAGTGGGGCGACCGGGGCTCGCCGTTGAAGATCCGGCGCATGCCGAACGAGGCCGTCAGGGCCCCGGGGGTGGGGCGCAGGAACTTCAGCGTGGGTTCGAACCCCTCGGGCCAGGCCGCCCAGGCGGGTTTGGCGAGGGCCCCCTCCCGGGCGATGCGGGCCTCGTCCTCGGGCGAGGGGTTCACCCGGCGCTCGTCCTTGAGGGTGACGCGCTGTTCGGGGTAGCGCTTGGCCTTGATGGTGAAGGGCACGGGGGTGCCCTCCGCGTCCAGGGTGTCGCGGCCGGGCTTGGCCGAGAGGGGGATGCCCACCACCGCCTCCCACCCGCGGGCGCCCTTGCGCACCAGCACGCGCTCGCCATGGTAGGCGGCCCGGGGCCCCGGAACCGGGACCCGGACCACCCCTCCGGGCACGGGCGAGGCCTTGAAGGGCGCGGCGGCCAGCATGACGGGGAGGAGCAGGGACGGGAACATGCCTGAACCCTAGCACAGGTCGGGGGCCGTCTCACGCGCCCCCGGGGCCGCATCCATGGCGGCCGCCATTCCGGTTAGTCTGGAGGCCGCATGATCCCTCCACCGCGCACACCCTGGTTCACCCTGGGCCTCTGCGGCCTCCTGGCGCTGGGCCTGGCCGCGGGCCGGCACATCGCGCGCCCCCGCTACACCCAGCCGGCCCGGGTGGAGGACGCCGTCCTGCGCATCGCCATCAACCTCACCCCCAACACCCTCGACTGGAACCTGAGCAGCGACTTCAGCCCGCCCAACTACACCGTCGCCCGGGCCACCATGCGGGGGCTCTACACCTGGAACGCCTCCCAGGACCTGGTGCTGGACGTGGCCGCCTCCTGCGCCCTGGACGACCCGAAGCGCCCGGTGGAATACACCTTCCGCCTGCGGGACGACGTCTTCTGGTCCGACGGCGCCCCCCTTTGCGCCGAGGACTTCGTCCTGGGCTGGCGCCGCGCCCTGGAGGGGAAGGAGAGCAAGTACTTCAGCGACATCGTGGGCGTCCGGGACTACCTGGCCCTTCCTCCGGGCCCCCCGCGCGCCGCCGCCCTGGCCCGGGTGGGATTCCGCGCCCTGGACGCCCGCATCTTCCAGGTCCGCCTCGCGGCGCCCCGCACCTACTTCCCCGGCTACCTGGCGGGCGTCTACGCCTTCTGCCCCGCCCCTTCCCACCGGCTCCGGGGCCTCACCGAGGACCAGATCCGGGCGTACTACCGGCGCACCGGGAACGGCGACCCCCTGGCCCTGGGGCCCTACCGAATCCGGGAATGGAACCGCCTGGACGAGAGCATCGACCTGGTGGCCAACCCCCACTACCCCGCCCTTCCCGGCCGGGTGCCCCGGGTGGTCCTGTTCCCCTCGGACCTGGCCACCCTGCTGTACGACCAGGGCCGGGTGGACTTCAACTTCCTGGACGACGGCCCCTCCACCTTCAAGCACCCCGCCGACCGCCGCCAGGCCGCGCTCTGGAGCACCTTCTGGATGGGCATGAGCACGGAGCTCCTGCCGCTGGAGGTGCGCCGGGCCATCGCCATGGCCCTGGACCGCACCGCCCTGGGCGACCACGTGCTGCCCCGGTTCCGTGCGGCCTCCCAGCTCCTGCCCGAAGGGTTTCCCGGGAGGCTCCGGGACGGGGACCCGCGGCTGAAGGCCCTGCCCCCCTTGAACCGGGACGAGGCCCGGCGCCTGGTGGCGCGGGCCGGCTGGACCGGCCGGGAACTCACCCTGGTCTACCACGAGAACGGCACCTTCCTGCCCGAGGCCGCCCTGGCCGAGGGCGTGCGGGTCCAGCTGGCGGAGGTGGGCCTGCGGGTGCGGCTCCTGGGCACCCGCTCCATGACCGCCGAGATGCTCACCCATGACCGACGGGCCCGCCACGCGCTGCACTTCCGCCGCACCGGCGCCGACTTCCCGCACCCCCAGGAATTCCTCCTGCCCTTCACCTACGGCGGGGACCCCGCCCAGGACAACGCCAGCTACACCGGCTTCGAGACCGGCGGCGCGGGCCCCGCCTACCGCCGCTTCGAACGCGAGGCCCAGGCCACCGCCGAGGTGGACGCCTCGGCCCTGGCGGACCGCGCCTGGGAGGCCCAGCGCATCCTCCTGGCCGAGGAGGCCGTCCTGGTGCCCCTCTTCTACCCGGACCGCTATTTCCGCACCCGGCCCTGGCTGCGGGAGCTGACCATCGACCCGTTCAACTTCATCGACTTCACCCGGCTCACCTGCAGCCTTCCGGTGAAGCCGTGAGGTTCCGGTTCCTGCGCGACCTGGCGATCATCCCCATCGTCGCGTTCCTGGTGCAGGCCCTGGTGGTGCGCCTTCCCGTGCCGGTCAGCGACGACGCCAAGCGCCCCCAGGTGGTCTCCCTCCAGGCACAGATGGAGCGGGACCTGGGCAAGGGCCGGGCCCTGGGGTTCCTGCGGCCCTGGGTCAAGCTCGCGCGCGGCGAGCCCCTGGGCAACGACCAGCAGGGGTTCGACATCCGCGACCTGGCCGCGGCCCTGGGCAGCAGTCTTCGCATCGGGATCATGGGGCTGGCGCTCTCCCTGGGCTGGGCCTACCTCTACGCCTGGTTCCGGGTGCGCACCCGCAACCCCCTGGACCGGCGCACCCTGGAGCTCCTGCCGGACCTGATCTACGCCACGCCTCCCTTCTTCTTCGCGCTGGTCCTGGCCATCCCCCTGGGCACCCACCTGGCCGGGTCCCGGCTGCCCTTCGAGGCCGCCGCCGCCCTGGCCACGGCGCTGCCGGCCGCGGCGTTCTTCGGGCAGGTGCTCCACGATGCCCTGGCCCACGAGATGGCCCGGCCCTATGTCCTCACCGCCCGGGCCAAGGGCCTCTCCGACGACCGGGTCATCTGGCGCCACGCCATGCCCAACGCCACCCTGGTCCTCCTGGACGGCGCGGTGCCCAAGGTGACCCTGCTCCTCACCGGCAGCTTCATCGCCGAACGGGTCTTCAACATCCACGGATTCGGCTACCTCTACGTCTACGCCGCCGAGCAGCGCCAGGCCGCCCTGGTGGTGGTGGGAACGACCGTGTTCGCCGCCCTGCTGGTCCTGGTGTCCATGGCCGCCCAGGCCGTGCGCTCCTGGCTGGATCCCCGGCCATGACTCCGCGCGCCAAGGGCCTCGCGGGCCTCTCCCTCCTCCTGTTCCTGCTGGCGCTGTCGGCCCTGCCGCGCTGGATCCAGGCCTGTCCATTCGGAATGGACCTGGAGTTCCCCACGCGCACCGTCTGCGAACGCGCCCTGGGCGGCCTGGGCCGGTCCATGGCCCTGGCCGGAGGGGTGGCGGGCCTCACCACCGCCCTGGGCATCCTGCTGGCCCTGGCCGCGGCCCAGGCGAAAGGTCCCGTGGACTTCGCCATCACCCGGCTCTCGGAGTTCTTCTTCGCCCTGCCCGACATCCTGGTGCTGATCACCATGGCCTTCCTGCTCAAGACCGCCCGGGACCTGGGGTTCATGGACCCCGACCCCACCCTGGCGGTGGGCACCTCCCTGTCGGTGATCGGCTGGGCCGTGCCCGCGCTGATGTTCCGCGCCCGGCTCCAGGCCCTGGGCGAGGCCGAGTTCGTGGCCGCCAGCCGCGCCCTGGGCGCGGGCGAGACCTGGATCCTCGTGCGCCACCTGCTGCCCCGGATGAAGGGTTTCGTCCTCGCGGTCTTCCTGCTCCGGGTGCCGGCGGTGATCTTCATGGAATCCACCATCAGCTTCCTGGGCTTCGGCCTGCCGCCCACGACGCCCAGCCTGGGCACGTACGTGGGAAGCAACTACCGCAACCTGATCCTGGGCGAGTGGCGCATCGTCCTGCCGGTGTGGGGGCTGCTCCTGCTCATCGCGGTGGGCTTCTCCCTCCTGGGCAAGGCCCTGCTGGCCGGGGAGGAGGCGTGACCGCCGTCCTGGAAGCCCGGGACCTGGGCATCGCGCTGGCCGGCGGGAACCCGCTCGTGGAGCGGCTCTCCTTCGACCTCACGGCGGGACGCACCCTGGGCCTGGTGGGCGAGAGCGGCTCGGGCAAGAGCCTGACGGCCCAGGCGCTCCTGGGCCTGCTTCCCGGGGACCGCTTCGAGGTGACCGGCAGCCTGCGCATCCTGGGCGAGGCGCCCCGGGACTGGGCGCGCCTTCGCGGCAAGGTCATCGCCATGGTCTTCCAGGAGCCACGCCTGGCGCTCAACCCGCGCATGGAGGTGGGCCGGCAGATCGCCGAGGCGCTGGAGCTCCACCGGGGTATGGGGCGCACGGAGGCCCGGCGGGAGGCGGCGCGCTGGCTGGACCGGGTCGGCATCGCTTCCGCGCGCGCCGCGGACCGCCCCGCGACGTTTTCCGGCGGCATGCTCCAGCGCATCTGCATCGCCATGGCCCTGGCCGCGGGCCCCCGGATCCTCGTGGCCGATGAGCCCACCACCGCCCTGGACACCACCGTCCAGGCCCAGGTGCTGGACCTGGTGGGCGATCTGCAGCGGGAGCTGGGTCTGGCGGTGCTTTTCATCACCCACGACCTGCCCCTGGCCGCCCAGCGCTGCGACGACCTGCTGGTGCTCTATGCCGGGCGCCCCATGGAGAGCGGCCCCACCGCCCGCGTCCTGCGCAGCCCCCGCCACCGCTACACCGAGGCGCTCATCGCCTGCGCCCGCTTCCCGGAGGAACCCGGCACGCCCCTGGCCGCCATCCCGGGCCAGGTCCCCCTGGTCACGCCGCCCTCCATCCCCCCCTGCGTCTTCGCCGACCGCTGCCGCTTCGCCCGGGAGGACTGCCTGGACCGGCCCTACACCTGGTTCCCCGAAGGCCACGCCTGTTTCCACCCCTGCGGGGAGGCCCCATGATCCTCCTGGAAGCCAGGGGCGTCCACAAGGCCTACCAGGGCCGCCCGGTCCTGGCCGGCGTCGCCCTGGCCCTGGAGGAGGGCCGCACCCTGGGCCTGGTGGGCGAAAGCGGCTCGGGCAAGACCACCTTCGGCCGCATCCTCATGGGCCTGGAACGCCCCGACGCCGGCGAGGTCCTCTACCGCGGCGCGCCCATGCCCCCGCCGCGGACTGCGGCCTGGCGCGCCCTGCGCCGGAAGATCCAGGCCGTCCACCAGGACCCCGCCGCCGTGCTCAACCCCGGGTGGACCGTCCAGGAGGTGCTGGAGGAACCCTTCCGCGTCCACGGCATGCCCCGGGCCGAACGCCGCGCCAGGATCCCCGCCCTCCTGGACCAGGTGGGCCTGCCCGGGGCCGTGGCCCCGCGCCGCCCCGGCGAACTCAGCGGCGGGCAGAAGCAGCGGGTGGTCATCGCCCGCGCCCTCTCCCTGGAACCCGATCTGCTGTTCGCCGACGAACCGGTCTCGGCCCTGGACACCTCCGTGCAGGCCCAGATCCTCAACTTGCTCCTGGAGCTTCGCCGGGAACGGGGCATGGCCATGGTGATCGTCTCCCACGACATCGGCGTGGTGCGCCACATGGCGGAGCGCACCCTGGTGCTGCGGGACGGCGCCATCGTGGAGGAGGGCCCTTCGCAGGCCGTCTTCGACCACCCGGAACATCCCTTCACCCGGGCGCTGGTGGAGGCCCTTCCAAGGCTGGGCGGCGCGTAGGCGGAACCGGCAAACCATGATGATTCAGGGGCTTGGGAGCCCCGGCGGGGGCGCCTTAACATAAATTAACAATCGATTCGACAGGCCTTGCTAGGTGTCAGGTCGAAATTTTGAAATACTCGATCATCAACCCAAACCCACGAACCTACCCCTCAGGAGGCCTGCCAATGCCCTTTTCTTTTTCAAACCGGGTCGCCGCATTCGGTGCCCTCGCCATCATCAGCATGGTCGGTACAGGCTGTTCGTCCAGCCGGTCCAAGGATTCGGATAACAGGCTGACCTCCCTGGTCGTTTCCGCCGGGGCCATCACTCCCGCATTCTCCGACAGCGCGGACGCCTACCGCCTCACCGTGGCCAACGCGGTGGTTTCCACGACCGTCACCCCCACCGCGGCCAAGTCCAACGCCACCATCACCGTGATGGGCGCGGTCGTGGTCAGCGGCCAGGCCTCCGCCGCCATCCCGCTCAACACCGGCACCAACATCATCCCCGTGGAGGTCATCGCCGAGAACGGCGCCCGCCGCGTCACCACCATCACCGTCACCCGCCTGAAGAACAGCGACGCCAGCCTGGCCAGCCTCTCCACCTCCAAAGGCATCCTCACCCCCGCGGCCAGTCCGAGCGTCCATACCTACACCATGGACATCTACTCCGGCCAGACCAGCCTCACCGTGACGCCGACGCCCACCCACCCCCTGGCCACCGTCCAGGTCAACGGCGTGACCGTGACCCCGGGCACCGCTTCCCAGCCCATCCCCCTGGCGGTGGGCAGCACGGCCATCACCGTGGACGTCACCGCGGAGGACGGCACCCTCTCCAGCAACACCATCACCGTGAAGGAACTTGCGCCCTCGACCCCCGTCACCGTGCTGGATTCCTCCAACGGCACCGCGGTCAAGAGCGCCCTGCTGACCCTGATGAACCCCGCCGGCGACGTGCTGGAGGACGCCATCCCGGTGGACGCCAGCGGAAACGCGATGCTCAGCCTGGATCCCCAGGCCAAGTATTCCATCCTCGCCAAGGGCACCGGCACGGCCCAGGACGCCCGGGTGAATTTCGACCCCACCCGCGAAGCGCGGGCGGACCTCTACTGCCACAGCCTGGGGATGACCAACTTCCCCGCGTCGGCGCCCCAGATCACCGAGGTCTCCTACTCCGCCGACGGGACCACCTGGACGCCCATCCTGGCCAACCAGTTCTCCGATGTCCTGGCCAACATCAACTACCTCAAGGTCACCGTCCTCGGCAGGTCCGGCGTGAGCCCCACCGCCTGGTCGGGCTTCGGCATCGGCGTCAACTACGACCGGAACGCCTGGAGCTATGACTACTTCGCGCCCATGGCGACCGAAGAGAACTCCGTTCCCGTCACGGTGAACGGCCTCCCCTTCTACCGCACCACGTCCACCTTCTATCTGGACTATTACGCCAACCCCGTGGCCGGCACCGTCCACAGCATCGACGTGGTCGCCTACGACGTGGCCAACAACCGCACCGAGCAGAAGGTCTACTTCACCGTCACCGACGCCGTGCCCGTGGCCGCCGATCCCGACATCTCGGCCGTGACGCCCACCAACGTCTTCAACGTGCTCTACACCTACGGCCTCACCCGCGACATCTACGCCGTCACCCCGGTGGACGACAAGGCCATCACGTACATTCCCCTCGTCCAGTTCAACGTGGGTTCGGGAGCCACCGCCCCGGGCATCCGCGGCTTCGAACTCTACCGCTCGGCGGACGGTACCAATTTCACCAAGGTGAAAACCCACCAGTACGGCTACCTCAACAAGGGCAGCAACGGCATCTACTCCTGCTACGACCTGGACCCCACCCTCAAGGAAGGCGTCGTCTACAGCTACAAGGTCCGCGCATTCAACAGCAACCTCACCGCCAACAGCGGCTTCACCCCTGAATCCGCGGCAACGCCCAGCCAGTTCCTGCCCCCCTTCACGGTGGGCCTGTCCTCCCCGGCCATGAGCGCCATCACCACCACCCGGCAGCCCAAGTTCGAGTTCACGGTCTCCAACCCCGCCCTTTGGGACGCGGCGGTGTCCGACTACTTCTACTTCTACCTCTGGATCCGGGACAAGACCGGCTCCAGCGTCTTCGGCCAGGCCTACCGCTACAACTTCATCCTCGGCAGCTTCCAGAAGGTCGTCTCCGGGGCCTGGGCGACCACGTCCGTCGATTGCGCCATCTCCGAAGACCACACCAAGGTGAGCATCAACTTCCCCAACGCCACGACCCTGCAGCCGGGCGTCACCTACGAGTGGAGCATCTTCGGCACCAAGGGCAGCGCCAGCTACTCCACCAGCGACGCCAGCTACTTCCAGCGCTACACGCCTAACACCGGCACGCTGGGCAGGGCCCAGTCCTATGGCAGCACCTATGAGAAGAGCTACGGCGCCATCAACGGCTTCTTCACCCTCACCCTCGACCCCAGCGCCCAGTAGGATGGTGACCATGAAAATTTCCCGAATCGCCTGTCTCCTCACCTTTGCCCTGGGTCTCGGCCTCCTGGGCACCGGCTGTTCCCGGTCCGACGTGGGCGCGCCCGCGTCCAGGACCCCTTCGGGGACGGCCCCCGGCACCACGGCGAACATGGCCGCGCCGGCCATCCAGTACGACTTCTACACGCCGACGTCCGAGGACAGCCTGAAGACGGACACGAACTACGGCTACCTCATCGCCAAGACCTCCCCCACCTTCCGGGAGGGCCTCTTCACGGCCCAGGGTCTCAAGGTGATCGGCAAGATCAGCAACAAGGGGTTCAACTACTACCACCTCTACCGCGAGTCCGGCGTCCTGGAGGCCATGGAGGACCTGAAGCGCACCTCCGGCGTCCTCTTCGTGGAACCTGACCTCCTGCTCACCCACAATGCCGGGTTCGCCTACGACAACCCGGATCCCCGGACCCTGTCCGAGGAATACTCCGTCTACATCACCAAGTGCAAGGAGGCCTGGGAGACCTACGGCTTCGGCCCCCACCGCCCCACCACCGCGGATATCGACACGGGCATCAACTTCTCCCATGAGGACCTCAAGGGGGTCGTGACCCACGCCTTCTCCTGGTACGACCTGGCCAACGGAGGCGCCCTCATCGACGGCACCGCGGACCACTCCGTGCAGCCCATCGACTACGTGGGTTCCACCACCGTCTTCAGCACCGACGGCAACGGTCACGGCAGCCACACCGGCGGCACCATCGCCGCCGTGGGCAACAACGGCAAGGGCGTGGCTGGCGTCTGCTGGAACACCGACCTGGTGAGCTACAAGGGCCTGGCCGATTCCGGTTCCGGCGGCTCCTGGGCCATCTACGGGTCCCTGTACCACCTCATCAATTGGAAGAAGGCCAACTACGACCACACCATCGCCGTGAACATGAGCCTGGGCGGCGCCGCCGCCTCCCAGTTCGCCATCGACATGGTGGAAGCCTGCGTGGAGAACAACGTCGTCATCGTCGCCTCCATGGGCAACACCGGCCAGAACATGGCCCAGTACCCGGCCGGCTACCAGGGCGTCATCGCCGTGGGCGCCACCACCGGCGCCGACAAGAAGGTGCACTTCTCCACCTCCGGCCGCAACATCTCCGTGACGGCCCCGGGCTACAACGTGATCTCCACCTACAACGGCGCCGAGGACGACTACGCCTCCGAGTCCGGAACGTCCATGTCCACGCCTTTCGTCACGGGCCTGGTCACCTACATGCTGACCTTCGCCCCCGACCTGAACGCCGCCCAGATCAAGACCTACCTGGAGAGCAACACCGACCTCATCGAGGGCGCCACGGGCTTCACCGAAACCAACGGCTGGGGCCGGGTCAACGTGCTCAAGACCATCGGCGCAGTGGTGGCCGACGTCAACGCGAACAAGGCGGCCGCGGCCAACTACATCAACGCCCGCCTGAAGGTGGCGGTCTCCAACACCTTCCAGGGCGGAACAACCGCCTTCTCGGGCGTGCCCGTCTACCTCTACAACTGCAACGAGACCGGCACCATCACCAACTACGTGGCCAGCAGCATCACCCTGTCCGACAGCGTCACCAAGGAAGTCGGCGTGGCCTTCTTCAACCTCCTCAAGCCCGGCTATTACGTGGCCAGGAGCAGCTATGGCGGAAACCCGGCCTCCACGCCGGTCTTCCAGGTCAAGGCGGGCGATACCTCCATCCCCGCCCAGACCATCCCCTACACCCTGCCCGTCTACTGGATCCAGACCTTCATGGACGCCGGCTCCACGGGTGCCGAGGACGACATCATCACCGTGTGGAACCAGGCTGGATCCAAGATTGCCACCGTTGACGTGGGCAACCTCGACAACGCCGGCCTGGTCCTCACGCCGCAGACCTACAAGTTCAGCGTGACCCCCTTCAATGCCTCCAGCATCGGCGAATACGCGCTCTACGTCTCGCCGACCTTCTACCCCGCGGCCACGGCCCCCGGCACCTTCGCCGCCCCGGACGCCACGGCTCTCCTGGGCAGCCAGAGCCACGCCACGGCCACGCCGCAGACCATCCTGCTCAACCAGCTCTACAACTGCAAGATGCCCACCACCGGCGACTTCTACTCGGTGGTGATTCCCTAGCAAACCGCAAGCCTGAGGGGGCGGGGCCGTGGCGCCCCGCCCCCTTTCCACGTACCTTGGATTCCCGAGGAGGCCCCATGACCCTGCTCCGCATGCTTCCCCTTGCCGCCTGCGTGGCCTTCGCCGCGCCCCCGAAACCCGCGCCACGCTGCGTCGATCCCACGGCCGTGACCGCCTTCACCACCGACCGGGAGTACCGGATCCTGCGCTACGCCGGCCATGCCTTCCCCTACCGCCTCGTGCGGGGCGTGCCGACCCTGCAGGAGCCTTCCGCCCCCGCCGGCTCCGGCCGCGTGCGCTGCGTGTCGAACCGGGGCCGGGGCCGGATCGCCTGGGCCGACCTGGCGCACCACCTCGCCCTCGCCGCCTGGCCCAAGGGCAAGACCACGCCCTTCATGGGCATCCTCTCCCGGACTTCGGGGCGCTGGGAACTCCTCGTCACGGAGATTACCGACGAAATGGCCCAGATCAGGGGCCTTCCCCTGGCGGGCTTTCCCGACGCCACCGCCCGCGAAGGACACGTCCTCATCATCGGCCACCTGGACGACACCCTCGAATCCGCGGACCAGCGCAACGAGGCCTACCTGGTGGTGGACCGCATGGAATGGATCGGGCCCAAGGGGTCAGGCCCGGCGTCGTAAAAGCCGGGGTTCCCCGGTCCCGGCGGGCATGGCCTTGTCGCGCAGCGTCCCGAAGAGCCGGCCCAGGAGGGCCGGGACCTGGGCGGCGCCGCGCCTTCCGGCCTCCTCCGCCACGTCCAGGGCCATGCCGGGCTTGGAGGATGCGCGCAGGGCCTGGTGGATCACCTCCGAGACGCCCGCGCCTTCGGCCACGGGGCCCGCGGCCCGGCGGAAGACGTCCTCGAAGCCCTCCCGCCACAGGAAGTGCTCCAGGTCGGTGTCCGGCAGCACCGTGACGTGGCGGGCCTCGGAACGGCCATGGAGGAACCTGCGGGCCTTGGACGCGTAGTGGCGCCCGGCCTCGTCGCCGTCGGCGATGACGTGCCAGGGGATGCCGAAGCGGTCCGCGAAGGCCAGGAGGGGACCCAGCCCCGCCTGGGCGAAGGGCACGCAATGGATGCCCTCCAGGGGGAAGCCGAGGCCCCAGACCCGGGCGAGCTCCGGAAGCAGCCAGGATTCCGTCTCCCCTTCCACCAGGAGCCAGACCCGCGCGAACAGCGTGTCCGCGTGGTGCGTGCGCACGTGGAAGGCCACGCGCCGGGTGTCCTGGAGACCCAGGGCCGGCCCCTCCGGGTCCGGGAACACCGCGGTGTCGCTTTCGCGGCGCACCAGGCGCCGCAGGGCCCGCAGCGGAAAGCCCGCCATGAGGCCGCCGCTGGCCGTGGTGACCAGCTTCTGCAGCGGAAGCTGGGACACCAGGTTCCAGGCCGTGGCGAGCTGGATGGGGTGCAGGTGCGTCTCGGGGTCCTCCAGCACGAAGAGGGGCTGCGCCCCCCGTTCCGAAGGGGCCGAGGCCTCCGCCTGCAGCATGGCGCCCACCAAGGCCAGTAGGGCCACCTGGCGCATGCCGGCGCCGGCGTGCCGGGCGAGGTCCGCCAGGGAGTTGCCGTCCTGGAGCCCCAGGGGCGCGTCCGCGATGTCGGTGGCGCGGCGCAGGCCGTCGGCGCCGCCCTGGAGCGCCCGGAACAGCTCGGGCCTGCTCACCGCGACCCGCTTCAGGGCCTCCAGCCCCCGGGCCAGCTCCCCGGGGTGGACCTGGTGGGGCACGGAGAGCAGCCGCTGGAACACGCGCTCCACGGCCTTCTCGGGCTCCTCGTGCAGCTCCGGTTCCGCGCCCTGGGCCGGGGCCAGGATCCCATCCGCCAGGCGGAGCTCCCGGAACACGTAGAGGGGATGCTCCCGGCGCACCTGGTCGGCCAGGGCCTCCAGCACCTCCGGAGGCAGCGGGATCTCCCGGCCCCGGGCGTCCAGGAACAGCCGGCGGACCTTGAACCGGCTCCGGGAAAGGCGCCTCCCCGCCCACTGCGCCACCAGCCGGAAGGCGCCCGCCGGGTCCCGCCACCCCGCCGCCTCCAGATCCGGGTGGGGCTCTCCCGCGAAGGTCAGCGTGATGCTCATGCGCTTGGCGATGGTGGTGCGGTCGTTGGCGAGGCGGTGGAAATCCGCCTCGGAGAGGCCCCGGCTCCCCAGGGTGGCCTGCAGCGCCTCCACCAGGCTGGTCTTGCCCCAGGCGTTCTCCCCGAAGAGCACCGTCGCGTCCGGTTCCACCGCCAGGCGAAGGCGGGCGATGCCGCAGAAGTTCACGATCTCCAGTTGTTCCAGGTGCATGAAGGGAGAATGACCCACCGGCGCGCCGGAATCAAGGCGTCCGGGCGCCCGGAGCCCCGCCGGCCCTGGAATTCACAGACCCCCTTGCATTCGATTTTTTTTCGCCTAGCCTTTGACCAGGAGGGCTTCCCTCCTTTTCGCATCACCCGTTTGGCCCCGTTCGCCTAGATCCGGGCCCGTTCCGCCATTCAGAATCCCTTTGGAGTCCCTCGTGAGCACCCGCGGCCTGCTTTCCTTCCGCTTCAACGGTCAGGACTACGTCACCTACAACCACTCCGACAGCTACCCCAAGGGCCTGGGCGCCTGGGTCTGCGCCTTCGCCCAGGAACACCTGGGTTCCGAAACCGCCATCGAGGCCTTCGGCCACCGGATCCAGGCGCTGCAGTGGGTGGACAACCCCCGGGACAGGACGGCCACCCGGCTCCAGGGGCGCGACCTGCTGGAGGCCATCGCCCGGGGCGAAGTCCAGCGCGTCCCCCGGAACAACCGGGCCTTCGAACTGTGCCTGGACTGCGAATTCGCCTACATCCTGGACCTGGACGCGGGCCAGATGGAGTTCTGGGACCTGGTGGAAGGCGAACGCGCGGCGAGCTTCCCGCTGGAATGGCTAACCCCCCTCGCGGTGGACATCATGGAATGCGAGCGGCGCCATTGATGCCGGCGGTCCCCTCAGAGCTTGAACTTGTGCACCACGTTCCGGAGGCCCTCCGCCACCCGGGAAAGATCCTCGGACGTGCGGGAAACCTCGTGAACCGTGGCCGCCAGCTGCTGCGTCGCCGCGGCGTTCTGCACCAGGCGCTCGCTGGTCCGGACCATGCGCTGGCTCACGTCCGCGTTGGTGGCGGCCTGGGCCTGGCTCAGGTGGCCGATCTCCTGGATGCTGCCGGCGATGGCATTGATCCGGGTGCGGATGGTGTCCAGGTTCTCCAAGGTGACGCCCACGCCCTGCACACCCCCGTCCACGGCTTCCTGGGTGCGCAGGATCAGCTGCTCGATCTCCTGGGCCGAGGCCCGGGAACGCTCGGCCAGCTTGCGGACCTCCTCGGCCACCACCGCGAAGCCCTTGCCCATGGTGCCCGCCTTGGCGGCTTCGATGGCGGCGTTGAGGGAAAGGAGGTTGGTCTGGCGCGCGATCTCCTGGATGACCTGGATGGCCCGGACGATCTGGGAAGTGGCCTCCTGGATGGACTGCATGCCTTCGGAGGCGCGGCGCCCGGCCTCGGTGCCATTGGCGGTGTCCTGGACCGCGTCCCCGCTCTGGGCGCCGGTCTGGCGGCTGCGCTCGGCCATGGCCTCCACGTTGGTGCCCAGGCGCACCAGGGCGCTGGAGACCTCCTCGCCCGAAGTCCTCAGCTCCTCGCTGACCAGGGCGATCTCCTGCACGGCGCTGGCCATCTGGGACGAGGATGCGGCCAGTTCCGCGCTTCCCGAGGCCACCCGTTCCGCGAGGGCGTTCACCTCCAGGATCGTCGTGCGCAGGCTGCCGTTGTAGGCGTTGAAGGCCTCGGCAGCCTCGCCGATCTCGTCCCGGGACTGGATGCTGATCGGGCGGGAGAGGTCGCTCGTGCGGAGCCCTTCCACCAGCTGCCCCAGGGGGTTCACCAGGCGCCGGGCCAGGTTGACCGACAGCGCGAAGATCAGGATGGACACCACCAGGGTCGCGATACCGGTGCTCAGCACCACCCGGCCCACCTCCGCCTCCACGTCATCCACGTAGACCCCCGCCCCCAGGATCCAGCCCCAGGGCTCGTAGCGTTGGACGAAGGAGACCTTGGGATGGAGGCCGGGGAAGCCGGGCTTGGCCCAGGTGTATGCGTGGAACCCGCCCTCCGGGCTCTGGGCCGCGCGGTCCAGGTCCCGGAACAGCGCGACCAGGGCCGGTTCCAGCGTGTCCGTCTTCTTGCCGACCAGGGCCGCGTTGGGGTGGTAGACGATGGTGGGCCCGGGCGACTGGATCCAGAGGTAGTTCTTCCCGTCGAAGTGCATGGTCGCCAGGAGTTCCTTCGTCCGCTGCATGGCGAATTCCTGGGTGCGCCGCCCCGCGGCGACTTCCACCTGCTGGTTCTCCAGGATGCCCATGGCCAGGTGGACGACGCTCCGCACTTCGGAGCGCCGGGCCTCCATCACCGAGGTGCGAAGCCGCGGGAGGATGTGCACGGCGATGAGAAGAACGAAGAAGACCACGGGAAGGAGGCTGAGCAGGACGATCTTCCCGGAAAGGCGCCGGAGGCGCTCCCTGAGGTTGTAGAAGGCCATGGCATCTCCTCGACTGTCACGGGGGGGGACGGGGGATCGAGTCTAGCAGGAACCCGGCCTCTTCCGTTCCGGATCAGTGGATGACGCGCCAGGTGCGCATGCGGAAGCCGCGGTTGCTTTCCTGGTCCTTCACCGACTTGATGTCGGGCGTGTTGGCGCCCACCTGCTGGCTGAAGGAGCCGGTCTTGGCGCTCACGGCCCCGCCCTGCACCACCCGGTCCCCGGCGTCGGCGAGCTGGCTGCTCAGGGAGTTGAAGTAGAAGGCCAGGCCCGAACAGTCGTCGGCGCCCTTGTTGAGGGTGGTGATGTCGCCGACGGTGGAGCTGGCCTGCACCTGGGTATCCACCGCCAGGGGACGCATGATGTCGCATTCCCGGAAGGTGCGGGTGAAGGCATTGGAGGAGCAGCCGAAGCCCGAATTGCCGCTGATGTTGAAGATCGAGAAGAACAGCGTGCCCAGCTTGGTGAGCGGGCTCACCAGGATCTTGTCGTGGGTCACGCCGCCCACGGCGGACGGCAGGGACCCGTCCTTGAGGGTGTAGTAGTAGCCCGTCTTGTTCTTGAAGAGGTAGAGCGGATCACCGGGGGTGACCCGGGGGTCGCTGTAGGTGGTCGTCCAGGACCCGTACGTGATGGGCTGCAGGCTCGTGTCGGGGATGCCCGAGGTGTCGTAGCCCAGGTTGAGGCTGTCCTGCCGGTCGGCGAGGACCAGCATGCGGTTGAGGGCGGGCGGCGTCACCGACCCGTTGGTGGCGTAAGTTTCGGGCGCGTCCGTAGGGTTGTTGGAATCGCCGGAGCCGGCGCTCACCATGACGGTCAGCGGCCGGAGGGTCCGGGTGCTGCTGCCCGAGCTGTCGGCCACCGCCACCGGGTAGTTGCCGTCCAGCCGGAAGGCGTCCGGCCTCTGGGTGAAGCGCAGGTTGGCGTTGCTGTAGATGAACCGGGGCGTGGTGATCCAATTGCTCACGTTGCTCGAATCCAGCCGGAACGTGGCTTCGGTGGCCTTCAGGTTGGAATTCAGGGCCATCACGTTGCCCTTCATGTCGGTGAAGTACACCCGCTGGATGATGGGGAACGTGTTGAAGATGCTCACGCCGGTCACGCCCGCGGGGATGGATCCCACCGAGGTGCTGGCGGACCAGTCCCAGGTCTTGAGCGGGACGCCCGTGAACACATCCAGGGCCAGGATGGAACGCCCCATGCCCTCGGCGGCGGTGATGGCACCCGTGGCCCGGTAGGCGTCGTCCACCTGGGCGTTGGCGTAGCCCCCGGAGAGGAAGACCACGGCCTTCTGGGTGGAGATGGTCCCGTCGGTGGTCACGTAGGTGAACACGGGCACCGAGGTGCTCATGGCCATCTTCTTGACCACGGCGCTGGAGGAGGCCAACTGGGGATCCAGGACCCACTGGACCTTGAAGTTCTCGGGGGTCACCGAGCCGTCCGTGGCCGAGGACAGGCCCAGGGCGTAGTAGCTGCGGGCGCCCTTGCGCATGCCGAACACCACGATGGCGTTCTCGTACCCCAGGGACACGCGGCTGTCGCCGATGAGCTGGCCGGAAACGGGCTTGTCCTCCCAGAACAGGGCCGGGTCGCCGTCCACCAGGTAGCGGTGGGGCACGGTGTCCTCCACGTCCTGGTTGAGGAAGACCTCGTACATGGTGCCCAGCATGTCGGGCGGCACGAAGGCCCAGAGCTCCGCGGCCTTGGCGGTCACGACGCCGGCGGTGCTGTTGGCGGCCTCCATGAAGCAGTGCAGGAAGCCCTGGTTGGTGCCCACCAGGAGCAGCCGGGCGTGGGGGTCCGTGCCGCCGGGCCAGGTGAGGCCGGTGGGCAGGTTGCTGGGGCCCAGCTCGATGGCCAGGGGCGCGGAATTGATGATGTCCCCGAAGATGCCCACGCGGTTCTTGGAGGGGTCCGTGGCGGCCTTGCCGCAGTAGTAGTCGATGAAGGCCTGGACGGAGGCCGTGCGGGCGGTGCTGGAGGCGATGGATGCGGGGAACCGCCCCGCCGCGGCGAACTGCGTCACCAGGGTGCTCACCAGGGAGTTGTTGCTGGACTGGAACCGCACCTTGGTGGTGGTGCCCGGCGTCAGGGTCCAGATGATGCGGTTGCTCCAGGACGTGGTGGTGCCCGTCAGGGTGTTCTCGGGGTGCACGGTGGCGCCCAGGGGCAGGTCCGCGGGAACGTAGTTGCCGAAAATGTCGAAGGCGCTCCACAGGTGGTGGTCGTCGAAGTTGTTGAGGCCGCACTGGTAGGTGGGCCGGCCCTGCGCGTCCAGCACCGGGTCGCCGTTGGTGTCCAGGATCATCACGCAGCCGATGGTGCTTTCGCCCTGGTTGCCGTAGAAGGAGAAGACCTCGGTGTTGGTGGTGGTGTCGAGGGTCCGCTTGATGCCCACGGAGAAGAGGTTCCCGGTCCACGCCGGCTTGCGGCTGGTCTTGAAGATGCCGAAGTACGCCTGGGTGGTGGTCTTGGTGCCGGTGGTGGGCGTGGCCGGGGCGCTGAGGGCCGCGGCGCCGGAAACCATGTAGTTGGCCACGTCGTTGAGGTTGGCCTCCAGGGCCGAGGGGCTGCCGGAGGGGTAGTAGAAGACCTGGCCCCCGTCCAGCTTGGATTGGTCGGGATTGTTGCCCTTGGTGGGGCGCCAGCCGCCGTAGCCCAGGTCCGTGCGGGACGGATCGGCCCACTGGGCGATCTTGAAGAACTCGCCCTCGTAGGAACGCTGGTTGTGCGCGGAGTCGTAGTTCAGGTTGCCCGGCAGACCCACGCTCACGACCATGGTCTGGATGCCCGGGTTGGCGGCGGACCGCGCCCGTCCGGGGGACACCTCCCAGGCGGCGCCCCAGCTGCCGGAGTTGTTGGAGCTGTCGGCGAAGGCCGCGATGTCCGACAGGACCCCGGGATGGAAGTTGTCGGTGCCCGGCGTGAGGGTGCCGATCCCCGGGGCCTTGGCATAGGCGCCCGTGCCGCCCTTGTTGAGGCCGGAATTGCCGTTGGTGGTGTAGTTCTGGTAGGCCGCGGCCGCATCCTGGGAGATGCGCGTGGGCGAGCCGGTGTCGGTGGAATCCGTGAGGCCCAGGGTGGGGAAGATCACCACGTAGGTCTTGCCGGGGCACGAGGCGTTGGACGCCTCGAACACCGTGGAGTTCACCTCGATGCTGGCGCGGTAGTAGGTGTTGGCCAGGGCGTAGGCCCAGGGCTGGGGGGTGCGGGGATCCATGGGGCCGATGGGGGCGCTGTTGCCCGTGGCCGACACGGCGTCCATGGCGTCGTAGCTGGCCGGGGCGGAGGCGTATGTCTGGACCCACCCGGAGGGGCCCATGAGCTGGAGGCTGGTGCCGTTGGTGGTGAGGCCCCCGGAGGTGCCGTCCAGGCCGGAGACGAGCTTGCGCAGGAACCGGCGGTTGGCGACGCTGGTGTCGGCCCACAGCGTGCTCTGGCTTGGATTGGCCGTGATGGCGGTGGTGGGGGCGCCGCCCTCCTCCGAGAACCCGGGGTTGTCCACCCGCCCGTCAACGTAGCGGTAGATCCAGTTGAACTTGCCGTCCTTGCGCAGGAGCACGTCGATGCATGCGATCTTCTGGGCCTGGTACCGGGTGAGCACGGGCAGGCCATTGGCCCAGCCCATGGCCGGGGCGGACGCGGCCACGCCGGGCACCGTGGTGTTCTCGGTGGTGGCGGGGATGGCGTAGCCGCCGGGGGACGCGTAGTTCCCGCTGGTGGGGGCGGCGTTCCAGTCCACCCCGTTCAACCCGCGGACCAGCCTGCTGCCGTAGATCCAGCAGAGATAGTCCAGGGAATAGTAGAAGTTGCCCATGCCGGCGTACCCGGCCGGAATGTTCGCCAGGATCGCGCCGTTCACGGGGTTCACGGCGGTGTTGTGGGCTTCGGACCAGGGGTCGTACTGGATGGTGGTGTTTCCCGCCAGGCGCTTCTGGTAGTTGGTTACGGCCGTATTGGCGGGGGCCGAGGGCACCGTGCCCGAGGCCGCGTACGGGCTGTCCCACACCTGCGAGGGGCAGGGCAGATCGATGGAGCGGGTCGTGGAGCCGGTCCTGAGGGCGAAGCGCACATGGGTGATCTGGGCGATGGTGGCCGCCGCCGTACCCTGCCAGGTCACCACCGTCCCCGTGAAGGTCCCGTTGAAGTTGTAGGGCACGCCCGCGACGGGGACGCCGCCTTCGGAATAGAAGGTCTGGGTCTGGGCCCACTGGTACAGGTAGACGTTCACCGGGGTTCCCACGGGGGAGCCGGCGGCGGGCACCTTCAGCAGGAAGATGAAACCGTAGTCCTTCCCCGTCCTCTTCACCGTGAGGCCGGAAAGCGGCACCGCGTCCACCCACTTGTCGCGGCCGGAATAGGTGGAGTAGGTGCCCACCTCGTAGATGGCGCGGCTGCTGGTCATGAAGTCCAGGATGGTGATGAGCTGGCTGCGGCCCGCGTCGGTCTTGTACACGTCCAGCAGGTCCGTGCGCGTGAGGAGCTGGGGCTCCACCTGGGCGCGCAGGGGCAGGACGAGGCAGAGCAGGGAAAGCAGGACGGCGCTGGCGAAACGGTGCCTGGCGAGCATGACGGACCCCCGGGGTGCCTAGTTGATGTACTGAACGACGGATTCGCGGCGCGAAATGAAGGACTGGTTCGTGCCGGCGATGTTGGCCCGGCCCGTGGTCTGCAGGAGCCAGAGGCTCTGGCTGCTCTTGATGAGGCTGCTCTGGGTCGTGTTGCTCAGCTGGTAGGCGCCCAGGTAGCGCAGTTCCGCGTCGAAGGAAGGCTGGACGGCGGTGGACTGGAGGTAGGACGAGGTCGAGGGCGTCATGTTGCCCCCGATGGTGGCCCCGGTCAGGACCGTGCGCAGGGTTCCCGAGGTGTCGGTGTAGGCGCTGCGGTTCGTGTCCGAATAGATGGCCGCCAGGAGCGCCGTCATGCTGGCCTGGAGGCTCGCGGCGGCGGGGTCGGCGGTGGTGTTGGAATAGGGGCTCCCCCAGGTGAGGGTCCAGTCCATGGCCGAGTCGGCGGTCTCGAAGGCCTTGCGGCTCGTGGATTCGTTGCCGACGATGAGCATCTCCCGCAGGGACGCGCGGCTCATGCCCATGGAGGCCACCGTGACGACGCTCAGCAGGATCAGGGCCACGACGATGGAGATGCCGCCGGCTTCCTTGGGGTTCTCGCGCATGGTCAGCATCTCCTCAAGGTGTGCCGAGCCCGAAATTCCGGGGGGACAGCATGATGGTCTCCCGCCGCGTGCGGTACGCCACGGGGGTGGCCGATCCGGCCCGGGCGAACTCGGTGCGCTGGATCTCCGAACGGGTGCTGATATTGAGCTGGATGAGCACGGGCGCGTAGTTCATCCAGAAGGGATCCGCCAGGCTGGTCCCGCCCAGGGCCAGCCGCGTCAGGGGACTGGCGCTGGCGGCCAGGGCCTGGTTGAGGGCGGTGCGGATGGTGGTCCAGCTGTCCCCGGCGCCGCCGGCCCGAAGCCAGTTCCTGCCCGCGTCCAGGCTCCAGTCCACGGTGAAGCCCACGACGTTCTCCAGGAGGATCTGCTCCTGGGCGGGCGCCACCACCGCGGCGGTGCCCGGCGCGAAGATGACCCCCGCGTTCCCGGCGAGGGGCTGGGACTGGCGCACGAGGCACGGCACCACGGCCTCGGGATCGGCGGGGTTGAGGTTGCGGGGCACGACCGTGAAGCGCACCACCTGCAGGGGCCGGAAGACGCTGATCTGCGCCCCGGCCAGGTGCGGCTTCTGCACCTGGGCGTGCACCAGGGGGTTGGTGTCGTTGCCGTAGGCGTCCACCAGGCTCTCCTGGGAGGCCACGATGTTCACCGAGAACCCGGTGGCGCCGCCCGGGTCGGGGGCGGCGCCCACCTGGAACACCTCCCAGTTGGAATCCTGGACGAACAGGATGTCCCCCGCCTGGATGATGTTGCCACCGTATGACATGTTCACCTGCAGGGCCGATTCGCCCGGGGTGCAGGCCGACGCCAGGGTGCCCCGCGCGTTCAGGGGCAGGTCCAGGACGATCTGGAGCTCGTCCACCGCCGCGGTGCCCCCGGGCGGGACGTACCCGGTGGTCTGCATGAGCATCGGCGGCTGGGCCGCGGGGCTGGTGGGATCGATCTCGGAGACCACCCGCTTGTAGTAGAGGTGGCCGGCGGCCAGGATCTCCTCCTGGAGCTGCACCAGGCCCTGGCGGGACTTGCGCTGGACGTTCAGGGTCTCCATGCCGCTGACCATCGCCGAGGTGGACCCGGCGAAAAGGCCGACCATGCCGGCCATGAGGATGCCGATGAACACCATGGCCACGGCCATCTCCACCAGGGAGAAGCCGCGCCCGGCGGCGCGCGGAGGGAGATCAGATCCGGACATTGCGCCCCACCGAGAAGTATTTGGAGGCGTTGGCGGTGGCACCTCCGTTGGTTCGCACGAGTTCCTGCCACTGGACGTTGACCACGAAGTTGGCCACGGCGTTCTTGGGCCCGGCCAGCACCCCCGCGTCCCGCTGCCAGGTGAGGGTGAAGATCCGGTTCGGGCTGGCGGCCGTCACCGCCGCGCCCGTGATGTCGAAATGGAGGGCCTCGGCCGCGGTGGAGGCGTGGGCCGAGTACAGCACCGGGTCGATGTAGCGGTAGCCGCCGGTGGTCACGGTTCCCGTGGCGCTCTGCATGCGCTCGCCGGAGCTGAGGATGCCCTCGGCGGTGACCACGTCCATGAAATTGTGCGCGAGGAGGATGGCGGTCCCGCGCTCCCGGCCCGCCGTGGCCGAGGAGAGCGAGGCCCCCTGGAGGGTGAGCAGGCCCAGCAGGCCGATGGCCATGATGAAGGCCACCATCAGCATCTCCACCATGCTGAATCCGGCCTCGGGGCGGGAAGGCCGCGTCAGTCCAGGCGTTTCCATCGCATCTCCGAAGGGGCGTCGAGTTGGCTGTCGGGTTTGTAGAACGCGAGCGTCATTCCCTGCTCGTTCACCAGGACCACGCCATAGGGCACCCCCACCCGGTTGGGGCTGTTGCCCGCCACGCCGATCCAGCCGCCGCCCACCAGGGTGGAGACCGAACCGCCCGCGGCGGCCACCGACTGCAGGTTGCCGGTGGCGTTGAACCCGAACAGCCGCGTGGAGGAACCAAGCGGGGCGTTCCAGAAGGCGTTGCCGCCCATGAAGGTGGTCATGGCCGCCACCGACCCGGGGGGCGTCACCTCCCCCGGGGCGAGGGGGAGGCTCAGCCCCACCTGGGCGTAGCGCCTCCAGGCGGGATCCAGGGCCGTGGTGAGCCGGGGCGTGGTCTCCAGCTGGAGGTAGCCGGCGTCGGCGGGGTCAAGGCTCCGGATGGCGATGAATTGCACCGTTCCCGTGGCGAAGTCCGGCTTCATGACCACGGTCTGCCCCGTGGAGAGCGCGAGGCTCCGGGCCTGGAGCACCATGCCGCGCACGTCCTGGAGGCCGTGCTGGACCGCCCGGGGCGTCCTGGGCGAGAAGCTGTACGCCATCGCCAGGGCCAGGGTCGCAACGATGGCCAGGACCACCAGGAGCTCGGTCAGGGAGAACCCCGAGCTCCTGGAGGGCCGGGCCCGCAGGCCGGACGTGGGGAACGGGTGGAAGCCCATCAGAAGGCCACGACGGCGGCGGTGTCGGCGCCGGCCGCCACGGTGGCGGTCACGGGCGGCGCGGCGGCCAGGGTCGTGGTGCCGTCGAGGTTCAGGGTCGCGCGGGTCCCCGCGAGGCCGTAGGTGCCGGGCTGGAGCGGACCGAAGGAGAAGGTCTCGGTGGAGGCCCCCACGACGGCCAGGTCGGTATCCACCACGAAGGTGCGGCTCACGCCGCCGGGGGTGGAGGGGAAGGTGGCGAGCAGGGAAACCGTGTCGGACTGGCTGGCGGCGGCCAGGGGCGTCACCGTGCCGCCGAGGGTGCCCGTGGCCGGGACCGCGGTGAAGGCGGCGCTGAAGGTGAACACCGGGCTGCCCGCGGCGAGGCTGAACCCGTCACTGGCCTTGGGGGCATACACCTTGCCGGGGACCGGCATGCTGACCACGAAGTAGGTGGAGCCCACGGGCAGCAGGTCGAGGGTGTAGGCGCCCGTGGCGCTGGTCAGGGTGCTGCGCACGATGGCGGGCTTGCCGGCTCCGTCCAGGACCTCGGCGAAGACCGGGACGCCGGCCAGGGCCGAACCGTCCGCCTGGTCCGTGAGGGTTCCGGAGATGGAGCCCGTCACCGCCTTCTCGAAGGCCCTGCAGGTGGGACGCAGGATGTACTTGCCCGAGGCCCCGGCGGCCACCACCTGGATGGAGCGGGCGGCGTCGAAATCGATCCACAGGTCGGCGGTGGTGCCCGCCTGGACCACGAAGGGCCCGGTGAGCTTGATGCCGGTGTGCATGCCGGAGGGGACCGTGAGGTCGTGGGTGGTGCCGTCCCGGAGGACGATGGTGTTGCCGGTGGCCCCCAGGATGAGCCGCATCTGGCCGTAGGAGCCCGGGGCCAGGGTGGCCCCCTTGACGAGGCTCTGGCTGATGCCGCCGGTGAGGGTGAGGAGGTCGATGGGACCCCCGGTCCAGGTGCCCAGGGTGGTCCACCCTGAGCCGTCCCCGCCGATTTCAATGGACTGGATGTTGAGGAAGATCGACGTGTAGGCCGAGGTGGGCCCGTCGACGAGGGTGACGTTGACGGCCGTGGGGCCGCCGGAAGGGGAGGTGCCGGCGCCGGAGCCGCCACATCCCATCAGGCCGGCGATACCCAGGGCCACGGGAAGGGCCAGGGCGGATCGCATGGGAGATCTCCTGAAAAAATCGATTTTGATGACAAGGTTCCCCAGAAGAAAGCCGATGGCCACGAAGCTGGGCCTTCGGGCTTCAACCTTTCAACAAGAACCGTGCCACCGTCCTCCGGCGGAGAACCCTGTCCGCCCGCGGCTTCCCCCTGGAGGAATCCGCGCGACCCGGGTCATTCCGTCCCGGAAAAAGGCGAGGTACGGGTCGAAACGACCCGCGGCCTATTTCTTGGGCCCGCCCGTCGGATGGGGCTTGCCCTGGCCCACCACCGCGGGCACCCGGGAACCCGGTGCCGGCAGGTTGTCCGGGCGTCCACCCTGGCTCCAGGCCTTGTTCAGGTACCCCTGCCCGCGGGAGGGCTCGGCCTTGGCCACGTCGGCGGCGCTGAAGGTGGACACCTCCCCGGCCCTCACCTGGATGGGGGTGGGATGGGGCCCCATGGCGAAGACCTCCACCACCCCCTCGAAGACGGTGAGGGTCGTGCGGCCCGCTTTGTCCACCACCACCTCGTAGGAGGTCCCCCGAACGGCCAGCAGGGCGCCGGGCACCGCGATCTTGCGCTCCTCCTGGCCGCCGGCCAGGGCCTTGAAGAAGCAGCGGATCCGCCCCCGCTCCACGGTGAGGAGCACCCCCGGCTCGCCCCCGGCGAGCTTCACCTGGCTGCTGCCCAGCACCTCGAACCGGGCCTGGCGGGAGGGGACGCCCAGCACGATGCGCCCCCACCAGCCGGTCCGCAGGGCATCCCCCGAGGGGGCGGATTCCCCCTGGACCGCCTTGACCTCCTTGCCCTTGTCTCCACCGGGCCAGCGTTGGACGGAGGGCTTGACCTCCTCGAACTGGTACTGGAAGACCTGGGGCTGCGGCGCCGGTGCCTGGAGCAGGGTCAGCAGAAGGGGGGCCAGCAGCCAATTCATGAGTCGTCTCCGTCCGGCACTTCCATGCCGTATTCATCGACCGCTTTGAGCTTGCGGCTGAGGGTTTTCCGTTCAATGCCCAGGATCCGGGCCGCCTCGGTCTTGTTCCCCCCCGCGTGGCCCAGCACCGCCAGGAGGTACCGCCGCTCCATGACCTCCAGGGGCACGAAGGGCGCCTGGAACGGCGCGGGCGGCGCCCCGGGGGCCCGCCCGTCCAGGGACCCCAGGATCCGCGCCGCCACGGCCGGGTCCTCCAGGGAGCCGGTTTCGATGAGCAGGCGCCGGACCACGTGGCCCAGTTCGCGCACGTTGCCGGGCCAGGGGTGCGCGGCCAGCAGGGCCAGGACGTCCCGGGAGAGCGCGCCGGGCCCGGGCAGGCCAAGTTCCCCCAGGAACCGCTCCTGGAAGTGCGCCACCAGCGCGGGCAGGTCCGACAGGCGGTCCCGCAGGGGCGGGATGCGGATCTCGTAGCCGGCGAGGCGATAGTAGAGGTCCTCCCGGAAGGCGCCGGCGGCCACCATGGCCTTCAGGTCCCGGTAGGTGGCGGCCACCACCCGCACGTCCGCGGATTCGGAGCGCTCCGCCCCCAGGGGCTGGATGACGCCGTCCTCGAGGAACCGCAGCAGCTTCACCTGGAATACCGGCGAGATCTCGCCGATCTCGTCCAGGAGCACCGTGCCGCCGTTGGCCTGGGCCAGGGCGCCCTGGCGGTCCCGGTGGGCGTCCGTGAAGGCCCCCCGCCGGTAGCCGAACAGCTCGCTTTCGATGAGGGTGTCCGGGAGCGCGCCGCAGTGGACGGGGATGAAGGGCCCCTCCGACCGGCGTCCGAAGCGATGGAGGGCCCGGGCCACCAGTTCCTTCCCCGTTCCGGTCTCGCCGTAGATGAGCACCGGCACGTTCAGGGGCGCCACCCGGCCCGTGGCCTTGTACACCTCCACGATGGAGGGATGCGACCCGATGATGACGCTGGCGGGGCCCCGCTCGGCCACGGCCGGATCGGCCAGCCTGGGCCGGAGCGCGTCCTTCACGCAGGCGATGAGGTAGGGGACGTCGAAGGGCTTGGCCAGGTATTCCGCGACCCCGTCCTTCAGGGCCTGGGCGGCGGTTTCCAGGGTGCCCCGGGCCGTCATGATGATCACGGGCGGGGGGTCGGGCAGGTCCCGCACCTCCTTGAGCAGGTCCATCCCGCTTCCGTCGGGCAGGTAGATGTCGCAGAGCACCAGGTCGGGCCGTCCTTCCCGGAGGGCGGCCCGGGCCGCCTCCAGCCCCTCGGCCCGCACGACCCGGTGGCCTGATTTTTCCAGGGCCATGGCCGCCATCTCGCGGATTGCCAGGTCGTCGTCCACCACGAGAACCCACGTCATTCCGCCCCCTGCAACCGCGCGAGTCTAACACGGAACAGGGCGCCGCCCCCCGGGCCCTCCAGGACCCGCACCTCGCCCCGGTGCCAGGCCACCACCTCCGCCACCACGGCCAGGCCCAGCCCCAGCCCCGGCGCGAGCCCCTGGGCGCTGCCCCGGGCGAACCGCCCGAAGATGCGCTCCCGCTCCCCGGGGGGGACGCCGGGCCCCTGGTCCAGGACGTCCAGGACCACCCAGTCGTCCTCGGGTCCAAGGCGGACATGCACCGGGCTCCCGGCCGGGGAGAACTTCAGGGCGTTGCCCACGAGGTTTTCCAGCACCCGCTCCAGGAGGGCCGCATCCCCCCGCACCCGGAGGCCGGGGGTCGCGTCCAGTTCAATGGGCCGCCCGGCGCCGGCCCGGAGGATCTCCACCCGCCTGCCCCACAAGGCCGAGAGGTCCAGGGGCTGGGCGTCCCGCTGGAATTCCCGCAGCCCCAGCCGTTCCAGGTCCAGGAGGTCGTCCACCATGCC
This sequence comes from Mesoterricola sp. MK458, assembly GCF_055384935.1. NCBI lineage: Bacteria > Pseudomonadati > Acidobacteriota > Holophagae > Holophagales > Holophagaceae > Mesoterricola > Mesoterricola sp. MK458. The sequence continues at coordinate 4,296,080 of NZ_AP045075.1, read as the reverse complement.
GGCGAGGCGGGAGGTCTCGGCCACCACCATGCCGGCCACCCGGTTCCGTTCCTCCACCGAGAGGTTGAACTGGGCCAGGAGCTGGGCCAGGCCCTTCACGGAAGTCAGGGGGGTCTTGAGCTCATGGGCCACCTTCCGGCGGGCCTCGGCATCCTGCGTCCGCAACGCGGCCTGGCTGGCCTGGAGCCGTTCCAGCTCCGCGATGCGCGTGCGGGCGCTGCCCACGGCCAGGCCGGCCCACCGGGCCCGCGCCACCGCCGCCAGGAGCGCCAGGGGCAGGACCACCGCCAGGGGCGCCAGCTCCAGATCCAGGAAGGCCAGCGCCGCCAGGGCCAGCGGCAGCGGCGCCAGGAGGGCGCCCCAGGCCAGGGCGCGCCGGGCCCGGGACCGGGCCGCCCACCCGAAGGCCCACGGCAGCGCCAGGCCGCAGGCCACCAGGGCGTCCAGCACCGGCGGGGCCTCCCGCAGCAGGTCCCCGGAAAGGACGGCCTCCGCCGCCACCGCTTCCACCAGCACCCCGGGATCCGGAGAGCCGCCCCGGGAACGGGGCGTGACGACCCGGTCGCCCGCGCCCGCCGCGCTGACGCCGAGGAAGGCGATGCGCCCGCGCAGGGTGTCGCCGGGGCGCCCCCCCAGCACCGCGGCGGCGCCCACCGCGGGGACGGGCCAGGTGCGGTAGCCGGGCCGGAGGGTCACGGCCACCGGCACCGGCCGGCGCGGATCGTCCAGGCGCGCAGCGGCCACGGCCAGGGCGGGGATGGAACGTTCGTCCCGTTGCTTGGTGGAGGTGAGGCGGCGCACCACGCCGTCCCGGTCCAGGTCGTAGCTCACGTGGCCCACCGGGGCGTCCCCCAGGGACCGCGCGGGGAGCACCCAGGCGCCGGAATCGTCCAGCCCGGCGGCGAGCAGGGAGGGGCCCCGCCCCAGGGCCCGCGCCAGGGCGGCGTCGCCCGGTTTCGCCTCCGGCAGCAGCACGTCGATCACGACCCCCCGCGCCCCCGCGTCGAAGGCCCCGTCCACCAGCCGCGCCAGCGTGGCCCGGTCCCAGGGCCAGCTTCCGGCCGTCCGCAGGGCCTCCTCGTCGATGAGGACGGCGGCCACCTTGGCGGCGGGCCGGTGCGGCAGGGCGCGCAGCATGGCATCCCGAAGCAGGCGTTCAGCCGGCTCCAGGATCCCGGCCAGGCGAAGGCCGAGGGTGGCGGCAAGGGCCAGCGCGGGCCAGAGCGGTTTCAGGGCAGGTCCTCCTCACCAGGGGCGGTCACGGGATCCTCAGGGACGGCAGGAGATGAAGAGCCCGAAGCGGGTCCGGGGGGCCCCGTCGTTCAGGCCCGCGCTGAAGGAGGCCCCGAAGGCGAAGGGGTACCCGAGGGTGCGGTACACGTCCAGCGCCAGTTCCCGGGGGGCCGGCATGCCCGGGTACTGGGAGCCCTGCCCCAGCCAGGTGAGGGAGACCTTGGAGCGGGTGCCGTAGTAGGAGAGCCCGGCGCCCGCCGTGTAGATGCCGGCGCGGATGGGGGTGTCCGCCGCGTCCTTGCTGGCTGAACTCTGGATCCAGCCGGCGGAGACCGATGCCTGGATCCGCCCCCAGCGCTGATTGGCCGCCAGGGAGGCGCCCACGTCCGTCAGTCCCGTGCCCAGTCCCTGGTCGCTCTTGGCGGTGGGCAGCTTCACGGCCAGCCCCCCGTCCAGGGCGAAGCCCCCGCGGGTCTCAGGCAGGAGCCGGCGCAGCCCCCGCAGGAGGACGTCCCCGAGCCCCGAGGTGGTCCGGGTTCCGGTGCCGTCCCCGTATTCCATGCGGAGCACCGGCACCGCCACGCTCACGTCGTAGGTGGCCGTGGCCAGCCCCGCCGCGCCGTACGCCAGGTCCAGCCGGTTCGTGGTGGCCAGGCCGTAGTCCCCCTGCCGGGTCCCGATCCCCGCTTCCGCATACCCCGAAGGCGACTGCGCCCCCAGCGTAGCCGCCCCCAGGGCGACCCCCAGGGCCAGCACCCCCCTCCGGCCCCGCGTCCCTGCCCATGGAAGGGATCCGATGCAGCTGCCCACGTAGAGCTCCTTGATTTGGAATGGCGATTCGAGATGCCCCATCATGCCCCGAAACGCCGGGAAAAACCAAGCCCGGGGGAGCGGTGATGAGTGAGACATACGGACAGACGCCACGGGATGCAATTCACGGTTAAGGGTACCTTTTCCTGCCACCGGCATTCAATGTCTTGACACTGTCCTGACGCATCCTACCCTTATCCTTTGGAGGTATAGCCATGGCTGCCCAGGCGACCGTCGAGCGCCGGTCCGAGAAACTGGATTTCAGGGTCTCCCCATCCGCGAAAGCGAAGTTGCAGGCGGCCGCCGCGATCACCCATTGCAGTGTGAGCGATTTCATATTGGCCAGCGCCCTGTCCCGGGCCGAGGACGCCCTTGCGGATCGCACCGTGTTCCACCTGGACGCCAAGACCTGGGAAGCCTTCCAGAAGGCCCTGGATGCCCCGCCCCGTCCCATGCCGCGATTGAAGGCCTTGCTGTCCGGGCCCAGCCCTTTCGAAACCACCGGGAAATGACCGGGAAACGCATCGAAAGCCTCCATGCGGGACACGATCTGCAGCCCTTCGACTGCGGGCGGGACGCGCTGAACCATTGGCTCCTGAAATTCGCCCTTCAATCCCAGGCTGCCAACTCCACCAGGACCTACGTTGCCATGGATGGCGACACGGTCATTGGGTTCTACAGCCTCGCCGTGGGGGGTGTCGCCTACGATGAATCGACGCTCCGCCTAAAAAAGGGGCTCTCCCGACAACCCGTCCCGGTGATGCTCCTGGCGCGGTTGGCCATCCACGAAGAATGGCAGCGCCAAGGGCTCGGTGGGTTTCTCCTGCGGGATGCCGTTCGCCGAACCCTGCAAGCCGCCGACATCGCTGGCATTCGGGCGCTCATCATCCACGCGAAGGACGAAAACGCCAAGAAGTTCTACGAAAGGTATGATTTCAGGCAGTCCGACTCGGACCCGCTGCATCTCTACGCCCTTATGAAAGAACTCAAGGCGCTCATCGAAGAGTAGCAAGCGTTCCCGGAGACGCCCCCGTGTCCAACCATGCGGCCGGCTTTCCTCGTCCACTTCCCCAAAGCGGCTGGTGGTCCCGGGCAGAATTGAACTGCCGAACTACCGCTTAGGAGGCGGTCGCTCTATCCCCTGAGCTACGGGACCTGGTGCGGTTCTACGCTACCCCAGCCATCTGGTGGTGGCGTTCTGGTGACACCTTCACTCCAAATCCTAAAGGAACCCCCCTCTTACGAGGAGGTTCCATGACGACCCAGCATCCTGGTCTTAGAAAGAACGGGGAATACTGGTATTACGAACTGCGAGTCAATGGACAACGGCTCCATGGCTCCACGAAAGCCAAGGACTTGAACACCGCAAAGCGCGTCCTTGAGGAACGCCGCAAGGATGCTCTCAACGCCCAATGTGGTGCTCCCAAAGTTCCAATCTTTTCTACTTTGGTCGAGAAGTGGCTCAAGACGCACAAGACTGTCCATAGCAGGAAGCACTGGGAGGACGTTGAGCGCGTTTCAAGGAACTGGCTCGTCCCCGCCTTCGGTTCCAAGCGCCTGAACCACATTCGGAGCGAAGATGTCGCGATGCTGCGCTCCAGGATGCTGGAAGCAGGAAGGTCTCCGGTCACGGTAAACGATGCTTTGAAGATTCTCAAACTGCTTTGCAAGTTTGCAGTGAAACTCGGCTTGCTCAGGGATCTCCCCTTCCAGACTCAATTCCTTCGGGTCCAGCGCAAACCGCGCCCGACCGTTTCTGCTCCCCGAATCCACGAATTCCTTCACGCGGTGGACAAGTGCGCCCGTAACCCACATGTAGCCGTGATCCTGAAGGTCATGGTCGGATTGGGTCTCCGGGAGTCCGAAGCACTTGGAATGCGCTGCGAGTGGTTCGATCCGGCGAGCCGCACCTATGTTGTCGGCAAGGCAAAGGGGAAAGAGGCACGCGTCCTGCCCGTCCCCGACTGGCTCTGGAGCGCGATCCAAGCCATGCCAAAGAGTTTGAGCGAGTGGGTGTTCCCCGCAGAAGACGGGAAGCCACACCGACCCCAGTTCTGCAAGAAAGCACTCCAGCGCGTATCCAAACACCTTGGACTTGGAAACATCACTCAACACCGACTGAGGGCAACCTTCGCATCCCTCCACGCTTCGGCGGGAACGCCCATCGCAGAGATCCAGGGAATGCTCGGGCACAAGAGCGTTCAGACCACGATGATCTACGTCGAAACAACGCTGGAAGCTAGGCGCAAGGCACAGGACGCGCTCTCCAAGCAGCTTGGACTGGCGTGAACCATGGCGACAACCAAGGTGCAGAGGTCCGAACCAGGGCGAAGTCGGTATAACGAGCGGTGTAACCAACGGTGCAGAAGCCGGTATAGAAGGAAGACCAGAAGACTGTTGGATAGTCTGTGGGATGGATTGTTGGATGGTATAACCCGTTGGATGTTGGGTGTTGGTATTTGTGGGGTATCTTTTGCACCCTTTGGCGTTAAGTGGCACTTACGCTGGGTGGTGCGATGAGAAAACTCCGCATCAACCCCCCTCCCGATGCCCCTCCTTGCCTTCCAGGTGCAGAGGAGCCTCACGCTGCCGAGAAGGCAGCGGACCATCCGCGCAACCCTAAGGATGCATTCTGGGATGAAATCCAGGACATCGATCCAGACCCGCCGCCGCCACCTCTGCCTGATGAACTCCGAGGACTGGAATTGTCCTTCCTCGCTCCACCGCGATTCTTCGTGAGCGTATCGGTGCCTGAACATATCTATCGAAGGTTGCAGCGCTACGGGATCAGCAAGTTCTTCGAAGAGGCAGTGGCATCCTTCGATGGCGACCTGAAAGCCTTGGTGGAAGCCTCGCTGGAACTGATGAAGGCACGCCGCGAGCGCAATCTCACCGAGGCAATCTGCAATGCCAACGGCAGAGTCCTCAGGGAGACCAGGCAAAAGATAGAATCTATCAAAGATTCCCTCGCCGGGATCCGGGGCATCTCGCGTGCCAAGGTTCTTGCCGGACTCGTGCAATTGAAGCTCAACGCCATGAAGTGATCTTCTCGCCATAGATCTCGCTAGGAATTTGGGTCTACTTCAATTTATCTCTGGAGAACAGGAATGCGATATTTTCTACTAGTTATTCTTGCTTGGTCAGTAGCTTGGGGGCAAACATACGCAGCGGATATGGTGAAGGCGCGAGAGACCTATGCCTCGGAAATGACAGCTTCTGCATATTTGGACAAAACTCCTGTCGTATTTACGGCTCATGGGAAGGGTAATAGGACTCTTTGGCTGATTTCAACAAGTGGACCTTGGGAGCCAGGAGAAGTTGATTACTACACACACGATGATAAGTGTGTAAAGAGATGGCGTGAACTTGGATTTATAAAAGTAATATTTCTGTATAAGGCTGTAAAAGATGGACAAGTTATATTGCCTGAATATGCCGCATATCGCGTAAAGTGAACGCTTAAAACGCCTTTAGGTGTTGGCTTCAACACTCCCAATAGATCGGACCTATGATCCCAACCGAAGCCCTGGAGTCGTGCGTTTTAGGTCGTATTTCTTGCTCCCCTTTCCGCCCAAGCATGGTGCGGTGCAATGTCCCTGGCACCACAGTATCTGCGTATTCATTCCGCAGGCTCATCGGGAATACCGCGCAAGGTTTTTGCTGCGTCGAGCTTGAGTTCAGGGTCCCCAGTCCGACTTGGCAGAGATGGTGACGGGATTTCCACCTCCCATGCTTCCATCCATACGCGGTATGCCCACGCGCTGTCTGAGTTCTGCCAGGACTTTGATCGTGCCCAGTAGTATTCCTCCTGGTCGTCCCATACGGCGCCGATGAAGGCGTTGGCGTCACGGATTTTGTCGATGAACTCCAGGTGGACCTGCTCAACCGCCCCCCAGTCACCGGAGCCGTCCAGGAAGTCGCGGTAGGCGTTCTGGAGGGATTCTTGGCGCCACACCAGATCGAGGTATAGCCGCTGCTTTTGTCGCCGTGTGCCTATCTTGAGCTTCCAGTGAACCTTCAGAGGCGGGACCTTCCCTGCCGCCTTGGGGCGAGGTGTGCGCTGCTTAGGTGCCGGTGCAGCCTCTTGTGTTGGCTCTGGCTGTGGGAACCGGTTAAATGGCTGGATATTGCCGGGGACTCCAGGTTCCGGCAGAACGACCTCATTCAATCCCGCACACAATGACGCCTCAGTCGGAAATTCCCGAAGGGCTTGCTCCACGAGCTGGCGCCTGGCAATCGAACTCAAGCTCATCCCGATAAGGCTCACCTCTTCTGGTGTCTTCCCGGCATAGAGTTGCTTGGCGATCCAATGTAAGTCAGAGCGGTTCATCGATCCTCGAATGGCACACCTCCATCATAGGGCGGCTGCTTCTTGCGAAGCGACTCACGGGGCGACAATCTTGCTGCATCACGCCGTATCACCTATGCCGAAAGCCCATTTCTGCAACAATGTTGTGATTCTCGAAAGAGCTACCATGACGGAACTATCACACGGGCTTTCCGGCGCATCAGGTGAATATTTCGTCTGTGCAGAGCTATCAATGCGTGGATACCTTGCCTCATTGACAACCAAAAACGCCGAAGGGATCGATGTGCTTGCGATGAAGCCAAGTTCAGGCAGGGCGATCTCGATTCAAGTTAAAACGATCCAAGGTGCAGACCGCCACTGGGTCATGAACGAGAAGCATGAGCACATCGAAAACCCGGACCTGTTCTATGTTTTCGTGCGCCTGCTCAAGGTCGGTCTTCGTCCAGAATTCCATGTCGTGCCCAGCGCAGTTGTCGCTGCCCATGTCGTCGCTAGACATAAGGAGTGGATGGCGGGAGCCAAAAGGGATGGTAGCCCCAGGAAGGATACTTCCATGCGTGGATTCACTGATAAAGACAATCAATACTTTGAAAGATGGGATCTCCTAGCCACTTCAGGGTCCACCCCTGACAACCGGTAGAATGAGGCATGCCGATCCCTGCTTCCCTCAAGCAAACCGTAGATCAGGAACTCACTGCCTACTGTGAACAGAAGGTGCCCATGCGGGTGCGGGACAAGGTGCGCCTTGTGCATCGGTGGCACGGAACGAAGGTCATGCTTGTTGAACAGCGCCCCTACTGGAAGGATGCATCCGCACCATGGATCGACAGCCCTGTGGTTCAGTTTCGATATCATGACGACACCGACGACTGGACCATCTTCTGGCGGGATCGAAATCAGAGGTGGCACCCCTATGAACCACATCCTGGTTCACGCAGCATCACGCGCCTCCTTGCGGAAGTCGAACAGGACCCAACGGGGATATTCTGGGGTTAATACACTCATGTGGCGCAGGATAGTCCGCAATTTTGCACTACTTGCCGGAAAGTAGTATGAGTGGAATTCCTCCGTGGGCACGTGAAACGGACGCCTTTAGGGCACAAGGAAAAGCAAATAAATTCAATGCGATCCCATGGAGCCGGGATATTGAGCAGAGCCCATAGCTTCTCAGCCTTTAGTCTCCAACGTAATCACCGAAAATTTCAACCATCTTGTTCCGCCACGATTCAGGAACACCATCCCAGCTCTCACTCCATTTCTGCGTCACCTGATAAGCATTAAATGGTTTTTCTGAAGTAGGGGCGGTGTAACCCAACTCATCTTCAATATTTTCCTTCATCTGAACAACCTTGCCCATTCCCATAAGTGCGTCTGCAATTGGCTTATTGAATACTTCCGCTCCAGCTATACCCTTGTCGCGGTCATGGACGACGATCGGGGCTATACCCATTGAAACAAGATACTTTACCAAGCCAATGATCGACGCCTTTCCTCTCGCTTTAACAAGTTCGAAATCCGAGACTACCCTCAGATAGCGTTCCTTGGACAGATGTTTCAACGTCTCCTTAATGACAACTTCTTCCGTATCCCCTTCGACAATGATGACATGCTTCGTAAAGAAGACTCTGGCTATATGATCATCAACCCGAAGGAGCATTTTAACATATGCTTTGGCATCCTCCTGGAGAGCGCTAAATGCTTCAGTTACATTGAATGGCGAGGACTCAATGCCATTTTGCTTGAGTTTCAAGCTATTTAATACTTGCTTAGGCTTTCTTGACAAGTCGATAATAAATGGAGAGTGTGTTGTAGCAATGATTTGAGACTCATCACCACTTAATTCGTAAATAGTATCACGCATTTGATTGGCAGCACTTGGGTGAAGATAGATTTCTGGCTCTTCGAAACAAACGATCAATGAGCGAACCTGGTCGTCCTCCCTCCGCGAAAGCCACTTTTGCCTGAACCGGAGCATTCCAAACGCCGCAGCCCTGATCATGCCCGAACCCTGATGGGCAACGGCAGTCCTGACATTGCTGGACATCTCTACATTAAATGTCGGCTTTAGAGCGGTTTTAGCGTCACTCAAACTTGCAGTTGCATGGAGTTGAGAATCGGGGAATACGCTTGCAAGCACGCCATTTAGTTCGGCGATCATTTTGCCGAACTCTGAGGTAATATCTTCTGGATTAAGCTCCTTTGCCAGTTTGTTTAGAAACTCTTGGGCTTGTGAATAGTTAATGGACGCATTTCTTACATCTTCAAAAAGTTCATTTAATGTCTTACCCAAGACTCCGGAAGAGTTCCCTTCAATCTCAGCAGCAGAGGTATCTGCAGGTATCAGCAGAAATCGTGGCAACATTTTCAATACTACGCCAGGAATACCTCCTGGATTTTGAAACCAAGTTTCTGAGTCCTTTGTATCCCAGATGGCATCGAGCTGATCAAGCTTCTCAATGGCAGGCTTGCTTGACCCAATCTTAGCTGCAAGGTCTGGAAACAACTCCTGGACTTCTTGCAGTGGAGCACCTTTATCAATCAAGTCTTGAGCCGTCTTATACCCTGCAAACCCAGGATTGATTTCGCGCTCCTTCGACCTAAACTCGATGGTCACGTCCTTCCCGAGTGTGAATGTTTTACGATACGTCACGGATAAGCCAGGACCATCGTCAGCGGTGTATGAAAAAATGCGACCCTTGAACCCACGCCATCGCTTAGCATCTTCTGGAAGGTGTCTAAATTCAGCCTCCAGGGTAATCGTATCAACAACTGGTTTTGTTTCGCCTGTTTCATCATCAATAACAGAATAATACTCAGCGCTAGGAATTGTCTTCTTGGCGGACAAGAGCCACTCCAGGGCTTTTAGGACAGTGCTCTTGCCCGCATTGTTGGGTCCAATCAGAAAGGTCGCATCGCCAAATAGCAGCGTTGCTGATTGGATCCGTTTGTATCCTTCGATCTTAAGTGAATACAGTTTCATGAAGCCTCCTTGGAGATATGCCAATGGGATAACCAAAATATGCATATACAAGAGGTGAAGCAAAGCGCGTGAGGGTGGCAAAAGGATTGGTTAATGCAATATGTGCTTTCAATGCCTTTGAAAGAATACCAAATCAAACATATTGAACTTGCATTGTTTTTCGATAAAATGCCTTTCCAATTACCTCTTGACGTTGCAGTGGAAACTGGCAACAGCCTTCAAGCTATCAGTCAACTGGTAGAGTTCGGTGAGATCGCTGATGCTTGTCCTGGTCTCCTCCTTTTGCGTATCAAACACGCCAATCGCCTTGTTCTTCGAATTGAAGTAGAAACGGCAGATTGGTTTCCTGTTGTTGTCATCGAAGAGGACAGCGCAATAGGACTTTGCATCACGGATGGTCACTTTCTTGGGTTCAACAACCTCGCGTAGGATCGCCCTGACAATGTAGAAGGCTTCCCACTCGTCCGGCGTTGTGATGATCTTCTCCTCTTCCTCTGCCGGGGGCATGACAGGCTCCGCAGGTTCGGCAGGAGGCATTCCATCATCAGCAAGCGCCACCTTCAGGCGGTCATTGATCTTGTCGTTGATCAATTGCTGGAACGCCCGCTTCGTGAGTGCCGTGAATTGATCCTTCACGACCTGGGTCATCCGACCGCTGTATACCTTCCCCGCGAGAAGCCTGACAACCTCTTCGGAAGGGTTGTGCAGCTGCTCATTCAGCACGCGCTGGATCTCCTTTGTGTATTTGAGATCCGTGGCGGTTGAGAGGATGTTGTTAATATCAAAGGTTGTCTTGGTGAACTTCTTCAGTTCCTCGGCATCCTGATCCTTGAAGTCGAGCAGATTGAATTCCAGGAACGGCTTGGCATCCATCATGTTCGGTTGGTCAAGATCGGTGTAGAAGAAATACTGGGTGCCATTAGTGAGGACGCCAAACCTAGTCTCCGTCACGGTGAAGTAGCGGAATAGCTGGGTAGCCTGAATCTTGCTCAGATCGGTGCCGTATTTCTTGCATTCCATGATGATGATGGGCTTGCCATCTCTGAAGATGGCGTAATCGACCTTCTCGCCCTTCTTCACGCCCACGTCCGCTGTCAACTCCGGGCGGACCTCGGTCGGGTCGAACACGTCGAATCCCAACGCCTTGATGAAGGGGAGAACCAGCGCATTCTTGGTGGCTTCCTCCGTCTGGAGGTGCCCCGCCTGGTTTGGCACACGGGAAGCGATCAGCCTGAGTTGATCAAGGAAGTCCATAGGAGGCTCCTGGGATTTATCGATGTGATCGCATAATAGGAAAGCATGATTACCTTCAGGTCTCAATTGTTGTTTGTAGGACTTTGGAAGACCTTTCGCGCAAGTCTTGCAGAAATCCCAAAGCGACTCCCGTCTATAGAAGACCTAAAAGAGGCGGAACGAGGACTGAATGCGACCCAATCACAGCAGGACGGGTAGGTCGCCCTGAGCATCCCCATGGACGTGAAACAATGCCCGGTCCCCCTTCACGACTTCACTCAAAACTCAAAGAGGAATCGCCTTGATGGGGCTACCTTGAGGCTCAATTAGTAGCTAACAAAAACAGAAGGACCCCGGCTCTGTCGGGGGATATCTTACTATTTCCCTTTCCCTTTCCCTTCTCCGGTCAGATGCCGGGGTGAATGGAGCCAATACCGTTCAGCGACCAATAATCTACCGTTCGGGGGATTTTAGTGGACGAGAACGGGTCACCTGATTTAATAGCAGCGAAAGGGGTAGATATGGCTCTCTTCAAACATGGCAATCTATTACAGCAATCCACGGATCTTGCTTTCGATGCAAAGCATGCCCCAGGAACGACTGCGCCAAATCCTGGAATTTATCGGTGCACTTCTTGTGGGGATGAGATTGCCATAGCAGGCGGGCATACCTTGCCGCCACAGAACCACAAGCAGCACAATCCAGCAAATGGTCCCATCCACTGGCAACTCCTGGTGTATCCCGTCCAGCAGTAGCACCGTCCTGTGAATCCTGCCCTAGCACTGGGATAGGAGATTAGGCATGGACACCTTTGCCGATCGCGCACAAAACCTCATTGCGACAGCCGGGAAGATAGCCCGCCTTCAGCAATCCACCCAGGAAGCTTCAACCTTAGAGGCTGCGAAGGCAACCCTAGTCAAGAGTGGGTATGACAACTGGGATGGCGGAACAGACCTTTACACGCTGATGCTCGATGTTCCTGTGGAGACCTATGCTGCCCTTGGGGATCATCGTGAAGAACTGGAGAATGCCCTACAGCGTACCCATGGGAGCAACGATGGGCGCTGTGCATGCCATGAATCCCATCCAGCAGCCTGGGCAACCGGCATGGTTCGCGTTCTACCATTGCGGTCCACTTGGATTGGTAAACCGCTCCAGGGACCTTCAGCTTGAGGACTGGCGACGCCTCGGAGCGTGGATTGCGCGCGCGGCAGGAGATTGAACCTCCACCATTCGGTTGATGCGGAACCGTCCACTGGCTTCTCCTTCTTGCTCCCGGAGGTCCAGGAGGATTGAACGGACATACTTCGGGGGTAGCGATCATAGATTGATTCATTCGAAATCGGATCCAATGCAGACCGCCCCCTACCTTTCAAATTCAGCAGGTTGAACGCGGCGAACCCCCGCCCCCGGCTTGTTCATTCCAAGCAGAATGGAGAGACGGGCTCTATTCGTTTAATATTCGCCTTCTTGAATCCTCCTATCATCATCTCCAGACCCCATTACAAACATTTTCAGCATTTAGCCTAGATCCCACTGGGTTCCGACCTGTGTTGAAACAGCGCCAGGTGGACCACATGCGCCAATGCACTGCAAGGAGGGGATAGACAGCGAGGACCACCGCGATTTCTGGGGAGGCGATTGGAGCGCTTGGGGCGCATCCCCGTTGACACCGATCTTGGACGTGTGACCGTCACAAAGGTCAAAGGGAGGATTGGTTTAATAGGTGCTTCGGGTATCCCGCACCCACCCTGCGCCACCATAACCGCTCCGTTTGCCTCCTATACGCCTCGCTGGACTGGGGTGGGGGTTCTGCCCTGTCTGAGTCCCAGGGGCGCCTCTGGGGCATCCAGCGCATCTCCTTGGCAACGATGACATTGCTCCGGTGAGCGTTGTGGAGTAGCGTGTGCCGAAGCATTCACCAAACCGAGGAACCTTAATGTTGTCGAAAATAACACTGATTACCGCCGCGCTGTGCTTGTCCCTGATAGCAGGTAATCCAAAGCAGCGACAGACCGGGCAGATGAATCAGACGGGCGAGTTCCACAGCGATGAAGTCTCTGCGAAGGATGGTGAACGGTGGTTGGCACTCATCCTTGACCCATCGAAACGGGATCGGATCGCTTCCGTGGTCGTCCGTGTTGAGCGGGTCATGGATGCCCTTGTTGATGAACCCGGAGCGAGGACTGGGAAGAGGGTCACCTTCCCGGGTGGAACTGATAGCGTTTTCTTGTTTCGCGGCATCCAATCCATCCGACCGCGACCCGTTGAGACGATTTGCACCATACAGACCTTAAAGCCGAACGTCTCCGTGAATCTTGTGCTCTCAACAGGCAAGTCGTATCAGTTGACACTGGTGTGCTCGAAATTCGAGGGCTCCGAAGCGCTGCAACGTTCTGCGGCTTCCCTGGTGCTGAGGTGTGGCGACCAGAAGCAGGTATTGGGCACCTATCAAGCCTCCTACGAGCAGGGTGTCTTCGCGGGGGTGGGGCAGGGAGGTGAAACTCGGCTGCTATGGGCGGGCGATCTCAACGGCGATGGGGCGCCGGACTTCATCGTTGACCTGACCGATCACTACAACATGGCGCTTCCCACCCTGTTCCTCGGCACGAAGAAAGATGCGAAGGAGCTGGCATCTAAGGTTGCTCAGCATAGGACACTCGGTTGCTAGGAGCCCAGCGAGGCTATCTCTCCCGCACTCCTGGTAGCGCCTAGACCCGCCTCTGTGAGCGACCATTAATGACTAGTCTCGCAGGGATGAATTCGTGGAACTCCGGGTCCCCCTCTCGTTGCCGAAAAATCGCGAATTACCCCAACAGAGTTTTCAGGGCATCGAAGACCAGAATGCTGGCGAACAGGAAGCTAAGAATCCCGTGAAGTTTCGTCATGGCGCAATTGATCGAGCGCCCAGCCGCACCCACATAGAAGCGCCCCATAAAATTCATAGCGGATTCGGTTCTGAAGAGGCACCACCAACCATAGAGTCCCAGGGCACATGCAAGGGCAAGGGGAGTTAATGGAGAGTGATAATGCATGGCTTTACCGGATATATGGAAGGTAGGTGCAGTCACTTGCGGCTAAGAGAACAAGGAGGACCCCGAGGCAGTAAGCTTGATTATGAGAGAGATTTCTGGCGCCAGGAACAATCCCTTAGCCCTAAGCAGCTTCTAACTCCTTCTGGAAAAACCTAAACCCGCCTCTGTCAGCGAGAATTCCATTGCCAGGGAAGCCTAGCCTGGACTTGCCGACGATCATCTTGGTGCTCCTAACCCCCAAACTGCCGCCCTTGCAACCGTATGAGAATATGCTCCGCACGAGTCCATGGAATGCCGCTTTCCCAGGTCCTGACATCCACCAAACTCTCGGGTCACCGAAGTGCACCGGGGCAACGCCAAAATCTACGGGGCACGAAATGCTCTTGAACCTTCCTCGGCTTCGGACCATCAAAGGCTTGGATTCCTGAAAATCGAACCAAGTGGTGCCTATGCCTATTCCCGCCAACCTGAAGCATGTGGTCGATGAAACCTTAGCCGTTTATTGCCAGCAGAAGGTGCCGCATCCTGTGCGGGAGAAGGTAAGGCTTATCCATCAGTGGAGAGGCAGCAAGGTCACCCTCGTAGAGCAACGTCCGCACTGGAAAGACCCCGCGATATGGGGGGACAGCCCTGTAGCCCAGTTCAGGTTCAACCAGGATCATGGTCGCTGGAGCCTCTTCTGGAGAGATCGAAACCAACGTTGGCATCCATACCAGCAGTTCCCGGGCGCACAGAGCATTTCACGTCTTTTGGCGGAAGTTGATCAGGACCCAAGGGGTATCTTTTGGGGATGAAGGAAGGAGTTGACTGAGGTCAGGGGCGAGATGCCGAAGTATTTCGAATCCTCCCGCTTGCATGGGCAATAGCCTTTCTTTGTTCTCGTTGAGGAGTCTACAATCGTGGTCCGGTGATGCCATGATCCTGACCGTCGATTCCAACCGTTGCATTCATTTGCCCGAGGGATTTGCCCCCGGAGATCGCGTCCTTCTGATTTCACGCCAGGAAGGCAGCTACGCCCTTCTACCGATCAATTCTGCTACCAAGGAAGAGATCGACCTGGCAATGGCGGATGAGCTTGAAGAGAGTGCCAGAGAATTTCGCAACCTCCTAAAAAAGCTCGACCCACGCTGAAGAATTGCGATCCACACACGGATTGGAGGATGGTCATGGAATACCTTCTTCGACCAGCAGCTGCCACCGATTTGGACCAGGTTCTCCAGTGGATTTGGAATGCCGACCACCTTCGCGAATGGGGTGGTCCTTCGCTCTCCTTTCCTCCAGAACGTAAGCGGATTTGGGCGGGGATCATGGGCGACGGATTAACTACCTACGCATTGATCGGCAAGGGTGAAGAGGTTGTGGGGTTTGGACAGATCCTTCCCCGGGGTCCTGGCAGGGTCCACTTGGCGCGGATTTTCGTCTCCCCTAAATTCAGAGGGAAGGGGTTGGGGCGTGCGCTATGCCTCAAGTTGATGGCACGTGCTGTCGTGCTATTTCAACCCCACACTTTTTCGTTGAGGGTAGACGAAGGGAACACGACCGCCCTCTCTCTATATCGATCACTAGGCTTCTACGAAAGGACTTCGGGAAACGTTGAGGGTTCCGTCTCAATGCAATGTGAAGCTAACGGCGTCTTTTCCATACCCTCCACCTAGGTTTCGAGATTCTCTGTGTGTATCCAATAGCGCGTGAAAGGGGCAACCTTGTCCATCGATTACGATCCAAGTGAATTCAGAGATGCCCGCGCCTTTGGTGAATTGGAGCGCCTGTCCAACGCCAAGGACGATATGACCATGGCATTCGGCAATCTCGGGAGGGATCTTGAGGAGATGGTGTTCTGGGCGGTCCTCGCGGAAGACCCCTTGATCTGCTGTTACGACAAACTGGACAAGGAAGTTCGCGATGGCTTCCCACCGGTCGAGGAGCAACGTCCCCTGGCAACCTTCCTGTGAAAATGGAACGCGTCTGCGTGACCTTTTGGCGAAACCCCGAGGCAGGGAAAAAGCCTTGCAGCGGTTGTGAGGGCGATACTTGCCGGGAGAAGGATATAGGAATGGGATCAACCAACTGGGTTCTTTGGGCATTGCTCTCTGCTGTATTTGCAGCGCTCACTGCGATCTTCGCAAAGATCGGCATCCGGGGCGTCGATTCGGACCTTGCCACCTTGGTTCGAACCGGGATCATTATCGTCGTTCTTGGAGCGTTCGTCTGGTTCGCCGGGAAATGGCGCAACCCCCTTGCAATGCCCCCCAAAACCCTGCTCTTTCTAGGCTTGTCGGGACTTGCGACGGGAGCTTCCTGGCTTTGCTACTTTCGGGCGCTCCAGATCGGAGACGCCTCCAAGGTCGCGCCTGTAGACAAGCTAAGCCTTGTCCTGGTCGCGGTCTTTGCCTTCGCATTCCTTGGAGAACGCCTGGTAGCGAGGGAATGGGCAGGTATTGCATTGGTCGCAGGGGGCGTGCTACTTCTCGCATTCAAGCGTTGAAGATAAATTTGGGCACAGCAGGCATACAAGATGAGGGTAGTCGCAAGGAATGATGTTCCCATTATTGGTTTGTTGTAAGTGGATTCAGGAAGACCCCTTCGATTGGAGACACGATGGGCACACAAGAGGTAACAATTCAGCCACCCCATGTCTTCCTTATCCAGTTGATTGTAATTATCGCTCAAGGAGTATTTGGAGCCTGGGTGCTTCCGGTGCTGCCCTACAACCACTCCACAGCACCTCTTCGTTGGGCACTGTTCATTGCATGCGTTGCCCCATTCCTGATGAGCAAAATATGGATGATTAAGTTTTTCGCTAATCACCAGGCAAACCCCATGTTCAAAGATCACGCCAAGGAATTGATAACTGAATTCCCTTTCTCCGTGGCACGCAATCCGTTCTATCTATTTGATTTCCTTCCGTTTCTCGGGCTAAGCCTGCTTCTCGGAATACTCGACCCGCTCATCTTGCACTTCCCCCTCTTTTTCCTCTTCTTGAATTTCTACATCGTTCCCGCTGAAGAGAAGCGCCTCTTGCTTGCCCATGGTGCGATTTACGAAGCCTACAGAAATCGTGTTAAGCGTTGGGGCTTGTTTTGACGAAAACATTGGGAAGGTTGCCCACGAGAGTAGCCACAGGGTTCCCTGAAGGGGATGAGGATAGGTCCAGTGGGTCTTTGAGGAGGCTAGTCTGACCTTGATAATTTATTCAAATGACCTATATTCAGTCGCTAGCCTTCGCTCACCTGGTTTCAGCCAGCAACGGTGAAGAGTTCGGTGGATCGGATTTGGCGATCCACTGCTTCTGGGGGCGGCTGGAAGTGTGGAGGCACCTTATGTCCGACAGACGATTTCGCCCAAGGATCGTTTCAGAATTGTTCTCACCCGATCAGCGCACCGGGGCAGGAGACCGTAAGCACCGCGCCAGGATTATCCGGAAGCTGACAGCGAGCCTTCGTGTGCTATGGGAACATCATCCCGAGTCACTAGTTGAGACTTTCAGGGCAAGGCGGATGCCTTAGGATGATGCGGAGTTTGTCTCCCCAGGTTCATTTAATGGAGGCTTCTCGTGGACTCTCTGGAGAGGAACATTGCCCTTGCCCTGATGCTCGGACGCTTGGAAGCAGCCCTTGTCGTGATCCAAGGGCTGGAACATAAGGTCTTCGGGGTCACAGAGGACGACCGCATGGAACTGGAACCTAAGCTTCAGAGCGTTTCGGCATCACTTTCCGATGCTATTCATACCGTAATCCATCTGCTTCCAGAGGGAGAGAAACTCACTAGGCGTGGGAATTGACATGCTCGTTAATCCTGATGCGTGGAAGGCATAGCGCCAGGCTTGGACCACCTGCGCTCCTTGTATCACCCGCTGGACAATCTCGCAGAGAGCAACGTCACAGAGAGGTTTCGGAAAGAATGCACCAGTCTTGGCGACCTCAAAAGGGTGATGGAAGCCGTTGAATTCCAAAGGAAACACAGCGTGGCGAGAGAACAGCGATGGGTTGCCTGGAGGTTACGAAGGTCCACACCTTCTCGCGTTCAGGCTGTGGTCCAGGGTTCAAAGTCCCTTCGCAAGGTATGCTTCAATCACGCGCTTGGCGTTGGCGTGATTTGACTCAAGGACATCCAGTGGAGTCCCAAATAGTTCGACAAGGCGCTCCAGGTGGCGATCCAGTGTGCTATCCAGGATTGGGTCGACAAAGTTTCTGCGTTGGTCTTCTAAGGTCATTGGAGCCATTGGGTCTAAGACCTTTTTAGAAGGCTCATGCAAAAATAGGAGCCCGCTGCATATTGCGGTGAAACGTGATTGTGCGGCGGCGTGCCATCCGATCAAGGTAACCTCGCTCTTGATCTCTGGGATTCCATAAAAATCCATGACCCAGGGATGTGGGGCATTTGCTGGGATGAATACGAGCAGGTCCGTCATTGGCGCGGCTTCCCGATCCCGATCCATCACCTTGAAATCGCCCTCTGAATCAAATTGAATGGCAGTCGCACCTTGCCTGTTGAGTGGACCAGAGAGGAACCCTGTCGGTTCCACAAAGTCCCGAGTAAGTTCGGCATAGATTGCAGATACCGCGAAGATGATGTGTGGAGGGGTATGCCGAAGAAGCGCGCCACCCATCATCAAAGGACCTTGCCATCCGCCTCGCTCCTCTGTAGGAAATTGCTCTGCACAATACCTGTCAAGCGCCTTGAAAAGGTTTCCCAGATCAGCCCGTTCGAAATTGCGATTGGAATTCTCCTCAACCAGCTTTCGCAGGAAAGCAAGTCGAGGGGATCTAGTGAAGAAGTCGGGTTTGAGCATCTTCGCTTCGGCTCCATGTTCAATTTCTGTGGAACAGCGGGTCAAGCCTTGGGAGCTATTGAACCCCATTGGAGAAATGAATGGTCCGTCCCCAATTGCGTAATATTCAATGAGATATAACCTAGCACTCTAGTCGATGATTCTTCAAATATCTTGAGTTAAATGGGTTCCTAGGGGCGAACCAGATAAGTATCATACTTTGAATCGGTGGGGATGTTCCGCGCTTTGCATCGCACCTCCTGATCCCTGATTGGCGATGACTGAGGCATTTTGGGCGATTGCATGTTCGTGCATGATCCTGTCGATGATTGATTCACTACATTTTGGAACGCTCCGCTGGTCCACAGGATGAATCCTGATGAGTCCCTTCAATTCCATACAACTAATTGAACCCCTTCCCAACAAGGTGAGGTTGATGGTTGTTGATGATGAATCTCCTATTCGAGAATGCGCTTCGATGACCCTTATGCACCTTGGTGCAGAGGTGGTGCAGGCTTCCGATGGCTTGGAAGCCGTAACCATTTTCAGTTCTCAGCCTAATCAGATTCCATTGGTGATCATGGATATCTCAATGCCGATCATGAACGGGGTTGAGGCAACTGAAAAGATTCGAGCAATCAATCCCGAGGTCAAAATCATCCTCAGCAGCGGCGGGTCCAATCTTGACTGTTCGCACTTACATCCAAATGCGTTCCTACCAAAGCCATACACAGCCACCGCTCTCTGCGAAACGGTGAGACGAGTTCTTCAAGAACCATGAGCTTGTCCATCGCCTTGTAGCAGTGAAGAGCCAGTAGTCCGTGGAGACCTGCGCGGACCGATGGGTCTTTCCGTGAGTCGCAAAGATTGAATCTATTCCATGGGTGGTAAGTAGAAGAAGACCTCGGCATTCAAGCCGGGGCAGGAGGAACCCATGGTTTCAAAGATTGCGAGTAACGATCCACAGCGACCTATCGAGAGAACGAGAAGGTGCCAGAAACGGGTTTGTCGAAGCATGGAGCCTGACACTCCCGGCAACAATGCGCTCTCGCTGATTGCCTTCTTGAATGGTGAACGAGGCTTCCTGCTGAAGGGCTACGACGAAAGCGCCCTTTCCTTCTTCAACCTAGATGGAGAATCGATCTCACATGATCCAGGTTGGTTCAGTGTCCTTCGAAGGCTTGGCGAATACGTCCCTGGGGATATGGATGCGTTCTGGGCTCTCGTGATGCTGGTTTGACTCCTGAGGATGCCAAGGATATCTACCTTCGTCTACGGTGCCTCCTACCCTCGCCTACGGTGGCTTCTACCTACGTCTACGGTGGTTTCTACCAGGTTCTACGGTTGTCCATGCTGATATCGCAGGATTTATTGGGGACCCGAAGATCTTCCCGAGAGCATGAGGACCAGGACAATGCTCCACGAAGGCTGAGGATGGGCGTAAACCCTTATCACCATTGGTTTCTACCCGCGTCTACGATTGAAGTTAGGTTGGTCCAAGCACGATGTAGCCAAGGTGAGATGCATTACCGGGCTGCGGCCCGCGTCGGCGGGCGCAGTGTTCAATCTCCGAAAGGGGGTTTCAACGGGCTCAAAACGTGAAAACCCTCGTCAGCGTTGGCTTTCAGAGCAAAAATCTTGTGGCGTTTTGGTGACACCTTGCCCCGAAACGCAGTAAAATAGAGGCTCACTTGCGGGTGTTCCTTTGGTATTTGGAATCAGGCGTCACCTCACGGAACCCAATGTCCATGAGGCTTTGCACGTTTCAGGCTGGTGGTCCCGGGCAGAATTGAACTGCCGACCTACCGCTTAGGAGGCGGTCGCTCTATCCCCTGAGCTACGGGACCTGTGAACAGCCAAGGGCGAGTATAGCCTGATTCTAGAGATCCCGGAACTCGGCCCACTCGGGCTCGTTGGCGAAGATCCAGCGGTAGTAGGCGATGCCCTGGAGGCAGGCGGCGGCCTCTTCGTCCACCACCACCTGGCACCGGGGGTGGAGCTGCAGGGCGGAGGCGGTGACCATGGATGTGATGGGGCCTTCCACGGCCTTGGCGAGGATGGCGGCCTTGGATTCGCCCGTCACCAGCATCAGGCAGCGGCGGGAGTCCAGGATGGTGCCCACGCCCATGGTGATGGCGCGGCGGGGGACGGCGTCGGGGTCGCCGCCGAACATGGGGGCGTTCTGCTCCAGGGTGGAAGGCGTGAGGGCCTTTTCCCGGGTGCGGCTGCGCAGGGCCGACAGGGGCTCGTTGAAGCCGATGTGGCCGTCGCTGCCGATGCCCAGGAGCTGGAGGTCGATGCCGCCGGCGGCCTCGATCAGCGCCTCGTAGCGCCGGCATTCCTCCCCCAGGTCGGGGGCCATGCCGTCGGGAAGGTGGGTGCGTTCCGCGGCGACGTTCACGTGGCCGAAGAGGTGCGCCTCCATGTAGTGGCGGTACGAACAGGGGTGGGCGGCGGGGATGCCGATGTACTCGTCGAGGTTGAAGGTGGAGCAGGCCGAGAAGTCCAGGCCCTCCTTCCGGTGGAGATCCACGAGGCAGGCGTAGGCGCGCTCCATGGTGCGGCCCGTGGCGAGGCCCAGCACGAGCCCGGGCCGGGCCCGCAGCTCCTTGGCGACGATGCGGGCCACGAGGAGGGCGGCCTTCTGGCGATCGGGGGCGATGATGACTTCCATGGCGACCTCAGGGCAGGACGGGAAGACTGGCGGCGGCCACGGCCTGGCCCACGCGCCGGCTCTTCTCGTCGGGAAGGAAGACGGGGACGCGGGACGCGAACCCGGGGAACTCGGCCTCGAGCACCTCCCGGGCCCGGGCGAGGATGAGCTCCCCCCCTTCGCCGGAGGTGACCCTGCCCAGGATCATGACCTGCTCCAGGTCGTAGAACTCCCCGTACCACGGCAGGGTGTGGCCCAGGTACGAGCCGATGGTCAGGAAGAACTCCCGGGCCGCGGCGTCGCCCCGGGCCAGGCGGCCCTGCACGTCCTTGAGCCGCTCGGGAAGCGGCATGCCTGCGGGGAACGCCAGGCCCGCGGGGCCCGCGAGGCGGTCCAGGGCCTGCTGGGAGAAGTAGGCCGCGCCCACCCCGGGTTCGCCGGACCAGTCGTCGGTGCCGGCCCGGGGGTTGGCGTCCACCGCGGCGAAGGCCAGCTCGTTGAGCCAACCGGTGATCCTCCCGGCGCGGTCCAGGAACCCCACGGCCTCGCTGGAGCCCAGCGCGATGCCCAGGATCCCGGCCTTGCCCAGGGAGAGCCCGCCGGCCAGGGCCGTCACGTCGCCGTCGTTGATCACCTCCAGGGGCACGCCCCAGGCCTCGCGCAGGCGCAGGAACAGGGGCCGCACCTGGGCGTCGAAGCGGTCCGGAGGCACGGCGCGGAAGAGGGAGGCCACCCTCACCTGGTTGTCCACGATGATGCCCGCGCTGGAGCCGCCGATGGCATCCACCCGCGGCAGGTGGCTCGCGGCCAGCCTGAGGCCCTCGTCGATGCGGGCGTAGTGGTAGGCGGGATCCGCCTCGACCTTGGGGTTCCAGGGCAGCTCGGCGCTGAATACCACGTCGCCGTCCCGCACCGCGGCCACCTTGTAGTCGCTGGCCCCCAGGTCGAAGCCGATGCGGCAGCCCCCCAGGTTGCCGCCCAGGGCCAGGGGCCGGGGGGCGGGGGCGGGGACCTCGTCCACCGCCTCCACGGTGAAGGGCCGGCCGTAGGACAGCCCCATGATCTGCCGCTCGAAGGCCCAGGGCCCGCGTGGGGAGTACGCCTCCGCCAGGGCCCCGCACAGGGCGGGGGGGCCGGACACCGCGGCCCGGTGGCCCCCGCAGGCCCACAGGAGGCCGTTGAGCATCCACGTCACGTAGCGCAGGCTGTCGGCGTCCGCGCCCCCCGGGAAGACGTCCAGCTCGAGCCGGGCCGCCCAGCCCGGACCCTGCTCCAGGCCCAGCACCACCCGCTCCGAGGCGCCGTGGGCCGCCAGGGCCTTCCGGTAGGCGCGCACCCCCAGCGAGAGCGGGCGGTAGCCAGGATCCAGGGCCAGGGGCCGGGCCGGGGGCGTGTTGAACAGGCTCCTTTCGAACGGTTCGGGGCTGGCCATGGGAACCTCGCGGGGGACGTGGTTCCTTTGTACCAGATCCGGGGCCCGGGTTCGCACCCGGGCCCCCGATGACCTAACGCTTGGCCAGGGTGTGGTCCAGGTACCAGATGGCCCCGCCCTGCTCGCCGATGGCGTGGAGCTGGTCCACCAGCTCGTTCACGACCAGCTCCTCCTTCACCTGCTCGGTGACGAACCACTGCAGGGCGATCTCGGTGGCGTGGTCGCTCTCGGACTTGGCCAGTTCGTAGCACTGGCTGATGCTGGCGGTGTTGCCCTTCTCATGGTCCAGCACCATCTCGAAGATCGAGGTGGGCCCGTTGAAGCCCGTGGGCGGCGGGTTGATGGTCCGGAGCTCCAGCCGGCCGTAGCGGTCCAGGACGAAATCCACCAGCTTCAAGGCGTGGCTGGCCTCCTCGGCGGACTGCACCCGGAGCCAGTGGGCGAAGCCCTTGAAGCTCTTCTCCGAAAGGTGGGCGCTCATGGCCAGGTAGAGCTGCGAGGTGTACTGCTCGGCGTTGATCTGGGCGTTCAGCGCGTTCTGGGTTGCGGTGCTGATCATGGGGATCTCCGGTGTTGGAGGGGCAGGGCCGGCGTGGCGCTGCGCTCCAAAGCGATATATGAACCATTCAGAAGAAAAGTGCCGTGACCGGGGTCCGTGTTGATTCCACTATTCTTGCTTCGAGGGAGGTGCCCGTGCGCCGGCAGGAGAAGGAACTCAAGGATCCGGCGGCGGCCGCCCAGGTGCTGGACGCCGCCGAGTGGGGCGTGCTGGGCCTGGCGCCGGAGGCGGGCGCCCCGGTGCTGGTCCCCCTGAACTTCGTGCACCTGGATGGCCGCGTCTACTTCCACGGCGCCCAGGGCGGGACGAAGATGGACGCCCTGCGCCGGTGCGGCGCGGCCACCTTCCTCGTGGTGGACGCCTACGCCCAGATCCCTTCCTACGCCTTCGACCCCGAGCGGGCCTGCCCCGCGACCCAGTACTTCACCTCCGTGCTCCTGGAGGGCGCCGTGGGGGAGGTGACCGACCTCGACCGCAAGGCCGAGGTGCTGGACGCCCTCATGCGCAAGCTCCAGCCCGAGGGGGGCTACCGCCCCATCACCGCCGGAGACCCCATGTACAAGGCCAGCGTGGGCGCCGTGGCCATCCTCGAATTCGTGCCGGCGCGGTGCTCGGTGAAGTCCGACGTGGGCCAGCGGCTCACGCCGGCCCGGCGGGACTCGGTGCGGGCGATCCTGGCGCGCCGGGGGGATGCGGCGGCGCTTCGGACGCTGCGGGCGATGGAGGGCGGTCCAGGAGCTCCCGGATCCGGCGAAGCATCGCCAGGGGCTGAACCGGCTTCATGATCAGCTCCATGTCCCGGTCCAGCTCGCCCCGGCCCTGGATGAAGTCGGCGGTGTAGCCGCTGATGAACAGGACCTTCACGCCGGGGGCCTCCTGGCGGATCTCCTCGTAGGCCTGCCGGCCGCTCTTGCGGGGCATGATCATGTCCATGAGGATGAAATCCACGGCTTCCCGGTGGGCGCGGAAGACCTCCACCGCCTCCTGGCCGTCGGCGGCCAGCAGGACCCCGTAGCCGTGGTTGCGCAGCACGAGCTCCACCATGGTGCGCACCGCGGGTTCGTCCTCCACCACCAGGATGGTCTCCGTGCCCCGGACGTCGGTGGCGGCGGGACCCGCCTCCTCCCCGGCCTCGCCGGGCGCGGCGGCCAGGGGCGTCAGCACCTGGAAGACCGAACCCTGCCCCGGGGTGCTCTCCACCAGGATGTAGCCCTTGTGCTGCTTGACGATGCCGTACACCGTGGCCAGCCCCAGGCCCGTGCCGCGGCCCAGTTCCCGGGTGGTGAAGAAGGGGTCGAAGATCCGCTTCAGGGTGGCCTCGTCCATGCCTTCGCCGGAATCCCGCACCTCCAGCAGCGCGTAGTCCCCTTCCCGGCCGAAGCCGTGGCGGGCCCGGAAGGATTCGTCCAGGCGCCAGGGCCGGGTGGACAGGGCCAGAGTCCCGCCCGTGGGCATGGCGTCGCGGGCGTTGGTGGCCAGGCCCAGGAGCACCTGCTCCACCTGGCCCGGATCCACGTACACGGAAAGGGCCTCCGGGTGCCGGGACACCTCCAGGCGCACGTCGGCGCCGATGATCCGCCGCAGGAGCTTCTCCACGTTGCCCACCACGGCGTTGAGGTCCAGGACCTTGGGGTTCATCACCTGCTTGCGGCTGAAGGCCAGCAGGCTGTGCGTGAGCTGGGCGGCCCTTTCCGCGGCCTTGAGGATCTCCGCCAGAGCGGCCCGGTTGGGGTCACCGGGGCCCTGGGAGAACTGGATGAGGGTGCCGTAGCCGTTGATCACCTGCAGCGCGTTGTTGAAGTCGTGGGCCACGCCCCCGGCCAGGAGGCCCACCGCCTCCAGCTTCTGGGAATGGCGCAGCTGCTCCTCGAGCTGCTTCTGCCGGGTGATGTCCTGCTTCAGCCCCAGGAAATGGGTGATGACCCCCTGGGCGTCCCGCAGGGGGGAGATGGTGGCCCGCTCCCAGAAGAGCCCGCCGTCCTTCCTGCGGTTGTGCAGGTCGCCCACCCACACGTCCCCGCCGGTGAGGGTGCTCCACAGCTCCCGGTACACGGCCGGGTCCATCAGGCCGGACTTGAGGATCCGCGGGTTCTGTCCCAGCGCCTCGTCCAGCGCGTAGCCGGTGAGCGCGGTGAACTGGGTGTTCACGAACTCCATGGTGCCGGACACGTCCGTGATGACGATGGAGATGGCGCTCTGCTCCACGGCCTGCGCGAGGCGGTGCACGAACATGTCGGCCCGGGCCCGGGAGGTGATGTCCCGGTACTGCCAAAGGCGCAGGGCGGAGCCGGAGCCGGCGCGCAGCGGCCGGGAGCGCCGCTCCAGGACCCGGCCGTCCCACAGCTCCAGCACGTCGAGGCTCGTGGCCCGGGCATCCCCGCGCAGCGCGTCCTCCCGGGCCAGGAAGACGTCGGGGTCCTTGAGGTGGGCCAGGATGAGGTCCTCCTCGCACCCCGTGCCTTCCCCCAGGCCCCAGATCCGCCCGTAGGCGGGGTTGCGCTCCACTTCGGCGCCGGCGGCGTCCACGATGCGGATGCCGTCCTCCCCCCCGTCCAGGGCGGTGCCCAGGAGACCGGCCCGGTCGCGCAGGGCGTCCCGTTCGTTCGTTAGTTCGCCATGCCGGGCGGCCAGGAGGCCCAGGGCCTTCCACAGGAAGAGCGCCAGGGCCCCGTTCAGGAGCAGCCCCACCCCCAGGAAGGGCGCCCAGCGCCAGGCGTGGAGGGCTGCCGCCAGGCCGCCCCCCAGCACCATGAGGGCGGAAGCCGCCAGGGCGGCCACCAGGGCCAGGGATGTCTTCCCATGGGTCATGCGCACGGCTCCGGACGTGGCCACGTGGGCAGTTCATGCTTCGCCGGGGAATGAATGCGCGTTCGCCCCCCCTCACCCATACTATCCATCCCCCCCGTGCCCGGGGGCACATCCTGCGGGGAACCCCATGCACGTGAGAAGGTCCGTTTGCCCCTACGACTGCCCCGACGCCTGCGGCCTCCTGGTGGAGGTTGAGGACGGCTTGGCGGTTTCCGTGAAGGGCGACCCGGAGCACCCCCACAGCCGCGGCAGCCTCTGCCCGAAAATGACCCGGTACCAGGACACGGTCCACAGCCCCAGGCGCTTGACCGTTCCTTTGCTACGCACCGGCCCCAAGGGGAGCGGCCGCTTCGAGCCCGCAACCTGGCCCGAAGCCATCGACCGCATCGCCTCCCGGTGGCGGTCCATCATCGCCGACCACGGCGCCCAGGCGATCCTGCCCTACTCCTACGCGGGCACCATGGGCCTGGTGCAGCGCAACGCCGGCCACCCCTTCTTCCACCGCCTGGGGGCGAGCCGCCTGGACCGCACCATCTGCACCCCGGCCAAGGGCGCGGGCCTGGAGGCGGTGCTGGGCCAGACCCCCTGCCCCCACCCCGCGGAACTGCGCACCTGCGACCTGGTGGTGCTCTGGGGCATCAACGCGGTGGCCACCAGCGTCCACGGCCTCCTGGACGTGCGGGAGGCGCGGCGCCGCGGCGGCAAGGTGTGGCTGGTGGAAACCTACCGCACCCCCACCGCGGCCGAGGCGGATTCGACGTTCCTGGTGCGCCCGGGCAGCGACGGAGCCCTGGCCCTGGGCCTGATGCACGTGCTGGAGCGCGACGGCCTCCTGGACCGGGCCTTCCTGGACGCGCACACCCAGGGCTTCCCGGAGCTGTCCCGGGAGATCCTGCCGGACTATCCCCCGGAGCGGGTGGAGGCCCTCACGGGGCTGCCGGCGGCGGAGGTGGAGGCCATGGCCCGGGCCTACGGCGCAGCCAAGGCCCCCTGCATCGTCATCGGCGGCGGACTCTCCCGGTACGGCAACGGGGCCATGACGGTGCGCACCATCGCGTGCCTTCCGGCCCTGGTGGGCGCGTACGACCGCCCCGGGGGAGGCTGCTTCGGGCACACGTCCACCGGCGGCGCCTTCGCCCTGGGCGAGGTGACGCGGGAGGACCTGCTGCCGGGGCCCGTGCGCACCGTGAACATGAACCGCCTCGGCCACGCCCTGGGCGAGCTTTCCGGCCCGCGGGTGATGTCGCTCTACGTCTACCACTCCAACCCCGCGGTGGTGGCGCCGGACCAGAACGCGGTGCTGGCGGGCCTGGCCCGGGAGGACCTCTTCACGGTGGTGCACGAGCGGTTCCTCACCGACACCGCCCGCTACGCCGACGTCGTGCTGCCCGCCACCTCCTCCCTGGAGCACAGCGACCTCTACAAGGCCTACGGCAGCTACTGCATCCAGCGGGCCCGCCCCGCCCTGCCGCCGGTGGGGGAGAGCCGGAGCAACTGGGAGGTCTTCGGGCTCCTGGCCCAGGCCATGGGCTTCCAGGAGCCCTTCTTCCGCCAGAGCGCCGACGACCTCATCGACCACCTCCTGGGCCTGCCCAGCCCGTGGCGGCAGGGCATCGACGAGGCGGCCCTGGCCGAAGGCCGGGCCGTGGAGGTGGCGCCGCCCCCGGGGCCCCGCTTCCGCACGCCCTCGGGCAAGGTGGAACTGCTCAACCCCCGCGAACCCCACCCCCTGCCCCGCTTCCTGGCCCCCCACGCGGAGGGCGAGGCGCCGCCCTTCTCCCTCATGACCGCGCCCTCCCTCTTCGGGCTGAACTCCTCCTTCTGCGAGCGGGACGAGCTGCGGGCGCGGCGCAAGGGCATGCGCATCCGCATGGCCCCGGGCGACGCCGAGGCCCGGGGCCTGCGGGACGGCGACGCGGTGGCCGCCTTCAACGCCCTCGGCGAGGTGGCCTTCGCCCTGGAGGTCTCGCCCGCGGTGCCCGCCGGCATCCTGGTGGCCGAGGGGGTGTGGTGGCTGGAATTCGCGCCGGGGACCCGCTCGGTGAACGCCCTCACGTCCCAGCGGCTCACGGACCGCGGGGGCGGCAGCACCTTCTACGACAACAAGGTGGACATCCGGAAGCTCGGATAATCCAATCATTCCAAAATTCAAAATTTATTTATAATTCTCTCCGCCTCCGCTTGACGGCAGGGGGTCGCGGGCTATCCTGAAAACTGGAATATTATTTATTCATCCGGACCCGCAGGGACGACCCCCTTTCGCCAGGGTTCCGGAGGTGCGCCCCGAAGGAGGCCTCATGTCCCTATTCGACCGCTTCCAGGACCGCTACGAATCCGCCAGGGAAGAGGAGATGTCCATCCAGGAGTACCTGGAGCTTTGCCGGCGGGATCCCTCCGTCTACGCCAACGTGGCCGAGCGCATGCTCAAGGCCATCGGCGAGCCGGAGATCGTCGACACGAGGCTCCAGGAGCGCCACTCCCGGATCTTCGCCAACAAGGTCATCCGCGTCTACCCGGCCTTCCGGGACTTCTTCGGGATGGAGGAGGCCATCGAGTCCATCGTCGCCTACTTCCGCCACGCGGCCCAGGGCCTGGAGGAGCGCAAGCAGATCCTCTACCTCCTGGGCCCCGTGGGGGGCGGCAAGTCCTCCCTCGCCGAGGAGCTGAAGTCCCTCATCGAGAAGATCCCCTTCTACGCCGTGAAGGGCTCCCCGGTCAACGAATCGCCCCTGGGCCTTTTCAACCCCGCCGAGGACGGGCGGATCCTGGAGGAGGACTTCGGCATCCCGAGACGCTGCCTCACCACGATCATGAGCCCCTGGGCCGTCAAGCGCCTGCACGAGTACGGCGGCGACATCACCCGCTTCCGGGTGGTCAAGCGCCACCCCAGCCAGCTCGGCCAGGTGGCGGTGGCCAAGACCGAGCCCGGGGACGAGAACAACCAGGACATCTCCGCCCTGGTGGGCAAGATCGACATCCGCAAGCTGGAAACCTGCAGCCAGAACGACCCGGACGCCTATTCCTACTCCGGCGGCCTGTGCCTGGCCAACCGCGGCATGCTCGAATTCGTGGAGATGTTCAAGGCGCCCATCAAGGTGCTGCATCCCCTGCTCACCGCCACCCAGGAGGGCAACTACAAGGGCACGGAGGGCTTCGGGGCCATCCCCTTCGACGGGCTCATCCTCGCCCACTCCAACGAGGCCGAGTGGCAGACGTTCCGGAACAACCGCAACAACGAGGCCTTCCTGGACCGCATCTACATCGTGAAGGTGCCCTACTGCCTGCGCGTCACCGACGAGGTGCAGATCTACCGCAAGCTCCTGGACAACTCCTCCCTGGCCCAGGCCCCCTGCGCCCCTGACACGCTGCGCATGCTGGGCCAGTTCTCCGTGCTCAGCCGCATCAAGGACCCCGAGCACTCCAACGTCTATTCCAAGATGCGCGTCTACGACGGGGAGAACCTCAAGGACACCGATCCCAAGGCCAAGAGCCACCAGGAGTACCGGGACCTGGCCGGCGTGGACGAGGGCATGACCGGGCTCAGCACGCGCTTCGCCTTCAAGATCCTCTCCAAGGTCTTCAACTTCGACCACCGGGAGGTGGCGGCCAACCCGGTCCACCTCATGTACGTGCTGGAGCAACAGATCGAGCAGGAGCAGTTCCCCGCGGCGGTGGAGGACCAGTACCTGCGCTACATCAAGGAGTTCCTTTCCCCCCGCTACGCGGACTTCATCGGCAAGGAGATCCAGACCGCCTACCTGGAGAGCTACTCGGAATACGGCCAGAACATCTTCGACCGCTACATCACCTACGCCGACTTCTGGATCCAGGACCAGGAGTTCCGGGACCCCAACACCGGCGAGATGCTGGACCGGTCCTCCCTGAACGAGGAGCTCGAGAAGATCGAGAAGCCCGCGGGCATCGCCAACCCCAAGGACTTCCGCAACGAAGTGGTGAACTTCGTGCTGCGCGCCCGGGCCCGCAACGAGGGCCGGAACCCGGCCTGGACCTCGTACGAGAAGCTGCGCGTGGTCATCGAGAAGAAGATGTTCTCCAGCAGCGAGGAGCTGCTCCCGGTGATCTCCTTCAACGCCAAGGGCAGCACCGACGAGCAGCGCAAGCACCAGGCCTTCGTGGACCGCATGACCAGCAAGGGCTACACGGAAAGGCAGGTGCGCCTGCTGTGCGACTGGTACCTGAGAGTGCGGAAGGCGTCATGAACCGCATCGTCGACCGGCGCTCCGACAGCCGGAACAAGAGTTCGGTCAACCGCGGCCGCTTCCTCCGGAGGTTCCGCCAGGAGATCCACAAGGCGGTCAACGACATCATCGACCAGGGCGGCATCCGGGACCTGGACGGGGGCCGCACCGTGGGCATCCCGGCCAAGGACCTCACCGAGCCCCAGTTCGGGCTGGGTGGGGGCGGCCTCAAGGAACGGGTCCACCCCGGCAACGACACCTTCAGCACCGGGGACCGGGTGGACCGCCCCCCCGCGGAGGGCGGCGGCAGGGGCTCCCGGGCCAGCCCCGACGGCGAGGGGGAGGACGCCTTCACCTTCACCCTCACCCGGGACGAGTTCCTGGACATCTTCTTCGAGGAGCTGGCCCTCCCCAACCTCGTCAAGCGCCACCTGGCCTCCGTGGAAACCCGGAAGTGGGTGCGCGCCGGATACACCCAGACCGGCGTCCCCGCCAACATCAACTTCATCCGCACCATGCGCGGCGCCGCCGGCAGGCGCATCGCCGCGGCGGGACCGGCGCGCTCCCGCATCCGGGAACTGGAGGAGCAGCTCGAGGCCGTGGATGAGGAGGCCCTGCGCCTGGAACTGGCCGGGCTCCGCCGGCGCATGGCCGGGGTCCCCTTCATCGACACCTTCGACCTGCGCTACAACAACCGCACCCTGGTCACCCAGCCCTCCACCCAGGCGGTGATGTTCTGCCTCATGGACGTCTCCGGGTCCATGGACGAGCCCAAGAAGAACATGGCCAAGCGGTTCTTCACGCTGCTGTACCTCTTCCTCAAGCGCAACTACGAGCGCATCGAGGTGGTCTTCATCCGCCACCACACCGTGGCCGAGGAGGTGGACGAGGACGTGTTCTTCCACTCCCGGGAATCCGGCGGGACCGTGGTCTCCACGGCCCTGCGCCTGATGCACCAGGTCATCCAGGAGCGCTACGGCAGCGGCCTCTGGAACATCTACGGCGCCCAGGCCTCGGACGGCGACAACTGGCAGGAGGACTCGACCCTCTGCCTGGACCTCATGGGCAGCCGGATCATCCCGGTGGTGCAGCACTTCGCCTACCTCGAGATCTCCGAGGGCCGGCCCCAGAACCTCTGGGAGGAATACGCCCAGGTGCAGAAGGCCCACCCCGACACCTTCGCCATGCGCCGGGCGGCCTCGGCCAAGGAGATCTACCCAGTCTTCCACGAGCTCTTCAGAAGGAGGGTGCCATGACCCAGCTTCCATCCGGATCGGACTGGACCTTCGAGGCGCTGGATGCGTACGACACCGCCATCGGCCGCGCCGCGGCCGGCTACGGCCTCACCTGCTACCCCCACCAGCTGGAGATCATCACCACCGAGCAGATGATGGACGCCTACGCCTCCATCGGGATGCCCGTCTACTACCACCACTGGTCGTTCGGGAAGCACCTCCTGGCCACCTCGAGCCGCTACAGGCGCGGCCAGATGGGCCTGGCCTACGAGATCGTCATCAACTCCGACCCCTGCATCGCCTACCTCATGGAGGAGAACAGCCTGCCCATGCAGGCCCTGGTCATCGCCCACGCCGCCTACGGCCACAACTCGTTCTTCAAGGGCAACCACCTGTTCCGGCAGTGGACGAAGGCCGATTCCATCATCGACTACCTGGTCTTCGCCCGGAGGTTCATGGCGGAGTGCGAGGAGAAGCACGGCCAGGACGCGGTGGAGCGGCTCCTGGATGCGTGCCACGCCCTGATGAACGTGGGGGTGGACCGGTTCCGGCGGGCCCCCAGGCTCTCGCTGGCCAAGGAGCAGCAGCGCCAGAAGGAGCGCCTGGACCACCAGCAGGCCCAGCTCAACGACCTCTGGCGCACCCTGGTGGCTCCGCGGGAGAAGGACGCGCCCTCCCAGGCGCGGTTCCCCGCCGAGCCCGAGGAGAACCTCCTCTACTTCATCGAGAAGAACGCCCCCCTCCTGGAGCCCTGGGAGCGCGAGATCGTCCGCATCGTGCGCAAGATCGCCCAGTACTTCCACCCCCAGCGCCAGACCCAGGTGATGAACGAGGGGTGGGCCTCCTACTGGCACCACACGCTGCTCAACACCCTCTACGACCAGGGCCAGGTGGGCGAGGGCTTCATGCTGGAGTGCCTCCAGTCCCACGCCAACGTCCTCCACCAGCCGCCCTACAACAGCGACTGGTACTCGGGCCTCAACCCCTACGCCCTGGGCTTCACCCTGTGGAAGGACATCCGCCGCATGTGCGAGGCGCCCACGGACGAGGACCGGGCCTGGTTCCCGGGGGTCGCTGGCCGGAACTGGCTGGATACCTTCCATTTCGCCATGGAGAACTTCAAGGACGAGAGCTTCATCGCCCAGTTCCTCTCCCCCCGGGTCATGCGGGACTTCCGCCTTTTCACCGTGAGGGACGACGACGCCGAAAGCCGGCTCGCCATCGGGCCCATCCACGACGACTCCGGATTCCGCCAGCTGCGCCAGGCCCTGGCCGAACAGTACAACCTCGGCAGCCGCGAGCCCGACATCCAGGTGTGGAACGTGGACCTGCGGGGCGACCGCAGCCTCACCCTGCGCTACTTCAGCCGCAACCGGCGGAACCTCGCCCCCGACTGGCCCAAGGTCCTTGGCCACGTGGCCACGCTGTGGGGCTTCAGGGTCAGGCTCGAGGAGGAACTTGCCGGGGGCGGCACGCGAGCACTGGGCGAATGTGAACCTGCGCGGCCGGGGAACTGAGCCGGGATCCTGCGGTTGCTGGGGTCAAGCGATGGAAAGGCCGAGCGGATCTTGAGAAAGAAGTGCGCCTCGTCCCGGTAGCGGTATGCAAACCCAAGATGTCTGAAGTCTGCTACTTCCGACCTGTTACCCGATG
The DNA here is from genome assembly GCF_055384935.1 of Mesoterricola sp. MK458. Classification (NCBI taxonomy): domain Bacteria; kingdom Pseudomonadati; phylum Acidobacteriota; class Holophagae; order Holophagales; family Holophagaceae; genus Mesoterricola; species Mesoterricola sp. MK458. Next base: position 4,263,170 of record NZ_AP045075.1, on the reverse strand, counting down.
GATCCGGCAAGCTCCATTGAAGGACCTATCGCCGAGGCGCCGAAGACGCCGAGGGTCGCCGAGGAAAGATAGAAAATCTTTTTCGGCGATCCTCGGCGTCTTCGGCGCCTCGGGTCGGGTAGGCCCGGGGCGTTGCCGCCCCAGGCCCCCCACAGATCCGGACGTGCCCGATTAAGGCATCCGGCTCCTCAGACCACGTAAGTAGCTGCGAGTGGGCGAGGCACGTTCCTTTTCAGCCTTGGCTGAGGGAGCGGAAACCGTTCCAGCAACCTGTAGAAGGCTTTCCAGGAGAGCACTGCCCTCTGGGACCTCCGCCCCAGCCACTTCTTCCACAGGTGCATGACCTGGTATCTGAAGTTGCCGATGGAACGCGAGTTCCCTGTGATGCCGTAGTAGTTGTAGTGGCCCACCAGCTTCTGGCGCAGGGTCTTGTGCTGGTCCTGGATCCGTTCATGCCGGTTGTGCCTGAACCAATCCCCCAGCGTCCTGATGGCACGGCTGAACCGCTTCTTCGAAGTCTTCCGCTTCACCACCCAGGCCCCTTTCAGGGACTTGCCCCAGTAATGGGTGAACCCCAGGAAATCGAAGTTGCCAGGGCCCCCTTCGGGGTCCCGCGGTTCCTTCGGCTTCCGGAATTCCACCAGCCGGGTCTTGTCCGGATGGATCTTCAGACCGAACTTCTCGAATCGCTTCGGCAGTACTTCCAGGACACGCCGTGCGTCTTCTTCCCGGGCGAAGCCCATCACGAAATCGTCCGCGTAGCGCACCAGAAAGGCCTGGCCCCGCAGCCGGGGCTTCACCTCTCGTTCGAACCACACGTCCAGCACTTCGTGGAGGTAGATATTCGCCAGCATCGGGGAGATCACCCCGCCTTGCGGGCTGCCTGTCTCTGGGTGCGTGATGCATCCCTGGTCCAGGACTCCCGCGTTCAACCATTTGCCGATCAGGCGCTTCACCACTCCGTCCCGCATCCGCTTGTCCAGCATTTCCCGCAGGCAGGCGTGGTCCAACGTATCGAAATACTGTCGGATATCCACGTCTAGCAGCCACCCGCCCCCCATTTTCATCGTCTGGTTCCAGATGGCCTGCAGGGCCTGGTGCGCCGACCGCCCGGGCCGGAATCCGTATGAACAGTCCAGAAAGTCCTGCTCATAGAGGGGTTCCAGGAGCATGACCACCGCCCTTTGGAGGACCTTGTCCTCGAAGGTGGGGATCCCCAGGGGACGCTGGGTTCCATCCGCTTTGGGGATGAATACCCTTCGCACGGGCGGGGCTTTGTAGGGGTCGCCGTCCTTGGCCCGTCTCAGCAGAGATTGGAGATTTGCCTCCAGGTTTTCCGCATAGTCCTTGGCCGTCTGTCCGTCTATCCCCACCGCCCCATCCTTTCGGGTTCGCCGGTAGGCTTCCGTGAGCCATTCGACGTCCATGTGGTGGGCCAGGGTACGCAGCGCCGCCTCCGGCATCTGCCTGGACAATTCTGCTATCCGTTGTTGTTTCGTGGAGACCGTTCCGGGAGACGAAGTTCCCATGGCCTTTCCCTCCAACGTTTCCGTGATCTGGCAGCCCCTTGGCTCCGGCGGGTCCCTCGGATCGGTTCCCCGCCTTCATCGCTACTACGAGCTGCTCCGATTCCCTGCCGATCCTCCCGCTTCCCTCGTTTGGCTTGAGGAGGCGGTACCGCCTTCGCATCCGGTTGTTCGCTCCTGATCGGGTCGGTGCCCCCCGTCCAGGCCAGGGTTGTTTGGGTTGTGGCGTCCCTAACCACGGTTCCAGGCGGAAACGGCAGGGCCTCCCCGGTTCCTGGGGGGACCCCCTGCGAACATGCCCTGCTCTTCGACCCCGGCGGGACCCTCGGGTCAGGCCATTACGACCCTACGGTGCGGCCTTCCGTGCTGTCGACGACGTCGGCTCCCGCGCTCTAAATCTTTCGAGGCTCCATCACACGGCCTATTCGCTCGCTGTCTACGCTTCGCAGGGCAGGTCACCCACACCCTACGCAAGACTCGCTTCTGGCTGCTGGCCAGCTTTGCCAGGCGGGGGTGGTTACCCGCCGGGTCCCATTGCGAGGTTTCAGGTTTCTATGTCATCCATCCTCCTCGCCCCGGCTTTCCGGGCGCACCGACAAGGTTTTTCGTTTCGAACGACCTCGATGACGAAAGATCCTAGCCAAGTCCCGTATCGGCGGCCAGCGGCAGGCGGAGGACGGCTCGCGCACCAGGTCCATCCTCGCGGTTGGCCAGCACCAGGCTTCCGCCGTGGGCCTCGGCGATCTGCCGGCTCAGGACCAGGCCGATGCCGCTGCCGCCGGTCTTGGTGGTGAAGAAGGGCACGAAGAGGTTGCCTCCGGTGGGCAGGCCCTGGCCGCGGTCCTCCACGCAGATCTCCACGGCGCCGGGCTGCAGGGACCAGCGCAGGGTCACGGGGCCTTCGCCGGCGTCCACGGCGTTGCGCACCAGGTTGATGAGGGCCTGGGCGATCTGGTCGCCGTCGGCCTGGAGGATCACGGGGGGGCCCGGGGCGACGGCCACGGGGCGGCGCTGCTCGAGGCCCGCCACCCGGCGCGCCAGGGCCTCCAGGTCCACCTCGGCCAGGCGCGGCTCCGGGAGCCGGGCCAGGCGGGTGTAGCCTTCCATGAACCGGCCCAGGCCCTGGGCCCTGGAGGCGATGATGCCCAGGCCCTGGCGCGCGTCGTCCATCCAGTCCTCCTCCTGGCGCTCCAGGATGCGGATGAGGCTCTCGGACAGGGACTGGATGGGGGCCAGGGAATTGTTGATCTCATGGCCCAGCACGCGGATCACCCGGTGCCACACCTTGCGCTCCTCCTCGCGCAGGGGCCGGGTGAGGTCCGAGAGCACCAGGAGCCGGTGGGCCCGCCCGCCCTGGCGGAAGGTGCCCCGGCGCAGCTCGAAGCGGCCCGCCCGGCCCGGGAAGGCCATGTCGGCCAGGGCCGAGGCTTCCCCGTCCAGGGCCGCGGCGAGGCCCAGCTCCGAGGCGGGCCGGCCCAGAAGCCGCTCCTGGACGCTGCCCAGCAGCCCCGCCCCGGCCCGGTTCACCAGGCGCAGGAGGCCGTCCCCGTCGAAGGCGAACACCGCCACGTCGATCTCGGCCATCACCGCCCGCAGGAGCGCCGTGGCCTCCATGGCCTTCATGCGCTGCTGCTGCATGAGTTCGCTCAGGGTGTTGAGCTCGTGGTACACCGAGCCCAGGGCGTCGGCCAGGGACGGCTCCCGGGCGCGGAAGGAGTAGTCCCCCTCCCGGATGGCGGCCAGGAGGTTGGAGAGCGTCTGGAGGGGGCGCCGCACCCGCGCGCGGATGGAGCGCGCGGCGAACCACGCCGCCGCGGCCGCGCCCAGGGCCAGCAGGACCCGCACCGGCCAGGGCCAGGGGCTGCGCGCCAGGAGCACCGCCGAGAGCGCCACGGCGGGAAGCGCGCCCAGGAGGGCCTGGAGCTGCATCCGCCGGTCGTGGGTCATGCGGAGATGCCGAGCTTGGCCATGCGCCGGTACATGGCGCTCCGGGAAAGCCCCAGCGCCTCGGCGGCCGCGGTGGCCCCGCCGTGGCGGGCCAGGGCCTTGCGGATGAGCAGGGCCTCCATGTCCTCCAGGCTCAGGTCGTCCAGGGCCGGGGCCGGGGCGCCCTTGGCGCCCAGCAGGAGGTCCGGGGCGGTGATCCAGGGGCCGCCGGCCATGAGCAGGGAGCGTTCCACGGCATGGGCCAGCTCGCGCACGTTGCCCCGCCAGGGGTGGGCCAGGAGGGCCTTCTGGGCGCCGGCGTCGAAGCCGGCGACGGCCTTCCGGTAGCGCCCCGCCTTTTCCTCCAGGAACCGCGTGGCCAGAGGCAGGATGTCCTCGGGGCGCTCGCGCAGCGGCGGCACGTGGAGCTCGACCGTGTCCAGGCGGAAGCGCAGGTCCTGCCGGAAGCGGCCCGCGGCCACCTCGGCGTCCAGATCGGCGTTGGTGGCGCTGAGGATGCGCACGTCGGCGCGCAGGGTGCGGCTCGAACCCACCCGCTCGAACTCGCCGGTCTCCAGCACCCGCAGGAGCTTGGCCTGGAGCGGCAGCGGCGCGTTGGCGATCTCGTCCAGGAAAAGGGTGCCGCCGTCGGCCAGCTCGAAGCGCCCGGCGCGCTCGCCCTTGGCGTCGGTGAAGGCGCCCTTCACGTGGCCGAAGAGCTCGGATTCCAGGACGCCTTCGGAGAGCCCGCCCGCGTTGAGGGTGATCAGGGGCCTGTCGGCCCGGGAGCTGGCGGCGTGGAGGGCCTGCGCCAGGAGGCTCTTGCCCGTGCCGTTCTCGCCCGTGATGAGCACCGAGGCCTCCGAAGGCCCGATGCGGCTCACCATCTCCATCACGTGGACCATGGCCTGGGAGGCGGCCACGATGGCCGGGGCGCCCTCCCGGAGGATCCGGTTCTCGGCTTCCAGGCGCCGGCTCTTCCTCAGGGCCGCGGCCAGTTCCAGGTGCGTGCGCAGGGTCGCCAGGAGCCGGGCGTTCTCCCAGGGCTTCTGCACGAAGTCCTTGGCGCCCCGCCGCATGGCCTCCACCGCCAGGTCGATGCTGCCCCAGGCGGTCATGACGATCACCGGCAGGCCGGGCTCCCGGGCCTGGATGCCCTCCAGCAGGGCCAGGCCCTCCTGGCCGGACGTGGTGTCCTGGCTGTAGTTCATGTCCATGAGCACCAGGTCGGGCCGGCCCGCGTCCAGGGCCGCCAGCGCGGCCTCCGGGGAGGCCGCGGTGTCGGTGCGGAAGCCCTCGGACTTCAGGAGGAGCCGCAGGCTCTCCCGGACATCGGGCTGGTCATCGGTGATCAGGATGCGGGGGGCGTTCGAGGGCATGGTCGGGTTCCAGGGTCTATCCTACTCCGCGCGGGACCCGGGTTCAGGTGGTCCGAACGGTCGTCACTCGTTCCGCAGGGCCACCATGGGGTCCACCTTGGTGGCCCTCAGGGCGGGCAGGAGGCACGCCAGGGCGCCCACCAGGGACAGCAGGCCCGCCACGGTGACGAAGGTCGCGGGATCCCAGGAGGTGACGCCGGCGATCTGGGCGTCCAGGGCCCGGCCCATGGCCAGGGAGATCACCACGCCCGCGGCCACGCCGCCCAGGGCCATGCTCAGCCCCTGGCCCACCACCAGCTTCAGCACGTCGCGCACCTGGGCACCCATGGCCATGCGGACGCCGATCTCCCGGGTGCGCAACGCGGTGAGGAAGGTGACCACGGCGTAGATGCCCACCGCCGCCAGCACCAGGGCCAGGGCCGCGAAGGACCCCAGGAGGATGCTCCGGGCCTGGGCGTCCTGGCGGTCCCGGGTGAGGGCCGTCTCCATCGTCCGGGGGTTGCCCAGGGGCAGTTCGGGATCCACTTCCCGCAGCACCCGCTTGAGCACGGGGAGCATGCCGGCGGGATCGGGAACGGTGCGCAGGACCACCACGAAGCTGGGGATGGGAAAGCCTCTGTCGGTGACGCTGGCCATGGGGAAATACATCTCGGGCTGCCCGCCCTTGCTGAGGCTGGCGTGGCGCACGTCGCCCACGACGCCCACGATGGAAAGGAATGGCTCTTCCCGGCGGTCCATGGAGATGCGGCCCTCCAGGACGTTGCCGCCCGGGAAGTGCTTCCGGGCGAAGGCCTCGTTCACGACCATGGTGGTGGATTCGTTGGGGGCGATGTCGCGGCCCTGGAGGATGGGGATGCCCATGGCCTTGAAGTAGCCCGGGGTGACGTGGTGGTTAAGGGCCTCCTGGCCGTCCGCGCTCTCCTGGCCCCCCACGTCGTAGGAGCTGGAACTGGTGGAGCCCAGCAGGGGCGGCGTGTCGTTGATCCCCACCGCCGCCACGCCCTGGGTCGCCTCCAGCCGGCGCTGGAATTCGACCATGAAGGCGTTGCGGGAGGCGGTGTCGGCGTACTTGTAGCGGGGGAGTGAGATGCGGGCCAGGAGGACGTGGTCCGGGCGGAAGCCCGGGTCCACGTTCTGCAGGTGCACCAGGCTCCGGAGCATCAGCCCGGCCCCGATGAGCAGGGCCGTGGCCAGGGCCGTCTCGGAGGCCACCAGGAGGCCCCGCAGGCGCGGGTGGCTTGCGGTCCCGGTGCCCTTGCCCTCCTTGAGGGAGCCGGCCAGGTGGAGCCGTTCGGCCTTGAGGGCGGGCACCAGCCCGAACAGGACCGAGGCCAGCAGGGAGATCACGACGGTGAACGCCACCACCCGCGCGTCCAGAGGCGCCGCCTCGATGCCGGTGCGGTTGGACCCGAGGATGGCCACGAGCCCGTTCAGGGCCCAGTGGCCCAGGAACAGCCCCGCCGCGCCGCCCATGAGGCCCAGCACCAGGCTCTCGGCCAGTGCGTGCCACACCAGGGCGCCGGGGCCGGCGCCCAGGGCCGCGCGGATGGCCATCTCCCGCTGCCTGCGGGAGCTGCGGGCCAGCATGAGGTTCATGAGGTTGGCGCAGGCGATGAGGAGCACGCAGGCCACGGCGCCCGAAAGCACCAGGAGCGTCCCCCGGGCGTTCACGACCACCTGGTCCCGGAGGGGCACCACGCGGGCGGTGAAGTTGCGGTTGGTGTCCGGGTAGGCGGCGGCGAGCCCCGCGGCCACGCGCTTGAAGTCGGCCTCGCAGGATGCGGCGGTGGCCCCGGGCTTCAGCCGGCCCACGACGCCCAGGAAGTGGCTGCCGCGCTGGTCGAGCTGGTCCTTCGTGAAGGCGGAGGGCAGCAGGATGCTGGTGCCGCCGATGCGATGGGCGAAGCGGAACCCCTGGGGCATGACGCCCACCACCGTCGTGTCCAGCCCGCTGAGGCGGATGGAGCGGCCCACGATGCCCGGGTCGGCGCCGAAGCGCCGGGTCCAGAAATCGTGCATCAGCACCACGGCCCGGGGGCCTTCGGCCCGGTCCTCCTCGGGCAGGAAGCCCCTTCCCAGGAAGGGATGCACCCCCACGACCCGGAAGAAGTTCCACGACACCCGGCCCGCGGGGACGTCCTGGGGCTCCTGGTCGCCGGTGAGGTTCAGGGAGTCGTTGGAGAGCGCGGCCATGCCTTCCACCTGGCCCGCGCTCCGTTGCCAGTCCAGGAAGTCGGGGGCGGAGAGCGGGTTGTCGGAGCGGTCCCGCACCGGCACGGCGCCCCAGACCGCCACGAGCCGGTCCGAATCCGGATAGGGCAGTGGCTGGAGAAGCACTCGGTCCACGAGGCGGAAGATGGCCGCGTTGGCCCCGATGCCCAGCGCCAGGATCAGCACGGCGAGCGCGGTGAAGCCCGGGGTCTTGAGCAGGGAGCGGAAGGCCCTGCGGAGATCGTCGAGGATGGCGTGCATGGGTCCTCCCTCAGGCCTTGGCCAGGGATTCCTCGACGACCCGCCCGTCGAAGAGGTGGATGGTCCGGTCGGCGTGCTGGGCGAAACGCTGGTCGTGGGTGACCATGCAGATGGTGGACCCGCGGCGGTGGAGTTCCTTGAGCAGGTCCATGACGGCGTCGCCGTTGGTGGAGTCCAGGTTCCCGGTGGGTTCGTCGGCCAGCAGGATGGAGGGCCGGCCCCCCACGGCCCGGGCCACGGCCACGCGCTGCTGCTGGCCGCCGGAAAGCTGGCTGGGAAGGTGCTTGGAGCGGTGCGACATGCCCACTTCCTCCAGGGCCTCCATGACCCGCGTGCGCCGTTCGCCCAGGGGCAGCCCCCGGTACACCAGGGGCAGCTCCACGTTCTCGTACACCGTCAGGTCGCCGATGAGGTTGAAGCTCTGGAAGATGAACCCGATCTCGTGGTTGCGGATGCGGGCCCGCTCCGAGAGGTTGAGGCCCGCCACGGGCTTGCCGTTAAGGGTGTAGCGGCCGTGGGTGGGCGTGTCCAGCAGCCCGAGGATGGAGAGGAGGGTGGACTTGCCGCAGCCGCTGGGCCCGGCGATGGAGATGAACTCCCCTTCCTGGATCTCCAGGTGGATGTCGGAAAGGGCGTGGGTCTCCACCTCGTCGGTGGTGAAGACCTTCCGGATGGCGTCGAGCTGGATGATGGATCGGGGGGACATGGAATCTCCTGGAAAGGGATTACTTGATCCGGATGCGGTCGGAGGTGTCCAAGGCGCTGGTGTCCGACAGGATCACCTGGTCGCCGGGCTTGAGGCCTTCGAGGATTTCGATGGTGGAGACCGACCCGCGCCCCAGCTTCACCTGGACGCGCCGGGCCTCGGAGCCGTCGGCGCTGAGCCGGTAGAGCCCCAGGGTTCCGTAGGCCTGGGCCTGCACGGGACGGCCCACGAACACGCCGTCGGAGGCCCGGTCCAGTTCCACGATGCCCTCGACGCTCAGGTCGGGCCGGGCCCCCTTGGGCAGGGCGCCTTCGAGGGTGGCGTCCACCAGGACGGTGCCGTTGGTCACGGCGGGGTCGATGCGCGCCACCCTGCCCTGCACCAGCCCGTTGCGGGTGTCCACCGAGACCGTCTGGCCCAGGACGAGGTCCTTGGCCTGGGTCTCGCTGATGCGGAGCTCGGCCTTGAGGCGGGAGGGTTCGGCCACCTTGGCCAGGGTGCTGCCCGGGGTCAGGCGCTGCCCGACCTGCACGGGCAGGAGCTGCAGGACGCCCTTGAGGCCCGCGCGCACCTTGAGGGCCTCCACCTGGCTGGCCTTGAGAAGCCACAGGGCCCGGGCCTGCTCGACCTTGGCGCTGTTGGCGGCGAGCTGGGCGGTGAGGGAGGCTTCGCCGATCCTCAGGCGGTCCTGCTCGATCTGGTATCGGGTCGTGAGCTCCTCGGCCTTGCCCCGGGCCTGCATGAGCACCTGGCGCGCCACGAGACCCTCCTTCTCCAGGCGCTCGTTGGCGTCCAGGTCCATGCGCGCCGCGGCGTAGTTGGCCTTGACGGTGGCCAGGGAGGAGCGCTTGTCCAGGAGGGCCTCCTGGACCCGGGCCTTGGCGCTGGTGAGTTCTCCTTCGGCGGCCTTGAACTGCCACTGGGCGTCCAGGGCGGCCTGCTGCAGCTCGGGATTCGACAGCTCAAGGATGACGGTGTCGGCCTTCACCGGGGTGCCGGGGTACACGAGGATCTTCTCCACGCGGCTGTCGAAGCCCGTGGTGATCCAGCGCACGTCCACCGGCTGCAGGGTCCCGGTGCCCCGCACCTGGAACACCATGGGTCCCCGCTTGACGGTATCCACCAGGATCCCCTGGCGCTCCACCGAGGGCACCGCGGGCTTGAGCCGCGCCAGCCCGATGGTGAGCGCCAGGATGCCAAGACCCGCGCCCCCCCAGGCGTAGTACTTCTTGCGACTGGGCGGGGTTGTGATGGGGATGTCCATGAACGGCTCCGAAGGCTCTGCCGTCGAAGGGAAGCCAGGACCGTGCCTAACGCCAAGACCCCATAAATCAATACTTGGTCAGGCGGTCACCCCGGAGCCCGTCCCATAAGCGGGACGGGGCCGTCCCATATTCAGGCGTAGACCCGCCGCCGAACCTCCTGCCGGGCCGTCCTCCATTCCCAGTAGGCCACGCGGACCTCCGCCCGGATCTGGATCATGGCGGCCTTCCATTCGGCCTTCCTCAGCACCCACGCCTCCCGCTTCTGGGCCTTGCGCTCGGACACGCGGGCTTCCCACCCCTCCACGTGCTCCTGCATGCGGGCCAGGGCCTGGTCCAGCCGGGTCCGGGCCGCCCTGAGACGGTCCGCGGCGGGGGTGGGGGTGGCGATGCCCGCCAGGAGGGTCTTCTCCTCCATGGCCAGGCGGGCCCGGCGGATCGCGGCGTCCGGCACCCGGCGCAGGCCCCGGGCCAGGCCCACCAGGGCCAGGGTCCAGATGAGCCACTTGGTGGGGTCGAACTGGTACCACTTAACGCCGTTGCGGTAGTCCCACTGGAACAGGTGGTGGTAGTTGTGGTACCCCTCGCCGTAGGTGAAGGGCGCCAGGAAGGCGTTGTCCCGGGCGGTGTTGGCGTCGGTGTAGGGCCGGGTGCCGAAGTAGTGGGCGGCGCTGTTGATGAAGAACGTGGTGTGGTGGGTGACGACGATGCGCAGCAGGACGCCGATGACGAGGTAGCCGAAGAGGTTGCCCCGCACCAGGCCCACCCCCGCCGGGATCAGCGCCACGAGGCCGCCGATGAGGAAATGGTACTTGTGCTGCCAGCGCACCAGGGGGTCCTTCTCCATGTCCGCGACGCCCTCGATGGGCGTGGTCTCGGCCTGCATGATCCAGAGCCAGTGGGCGTACCAGAAGCCCTTGGTGCTGTTGTACGGGTCCCGGTCATGGTCCACGTGGCGGTGGTGGATGCGATGGCTGCTGCACCACTGCAGGGCGGAATTCTGGAAGCTGGCCGCGGCCAGGCACAGGAGCACGAGGCGCACGGGCCAGGCGGCCTGGTAGGTGCGGTGGCTGTAGAGGCGGTGGTAGCCGGCGGTCACGCCCAGGCCGATGGCGAAGAACATGACGGTGAAGGCCACCCAGGGGCCCCAGTGGGTCAGGGAGTGCCGGAATTCCAGGGGCACCAGCACGAGGGCCAGCCCGAGGGTGCCCAGAAGAAAGGAGGTGTTAAGAAGATCCCAGCGTCGTTTATTAGGCACTTGAACTCCCGGCCTCCGGCTTTGGAGGTCACCCATCATCGTCCATATGGGTTGAATCCACAATATGGAGTTCTCTAGAACACCAAATATTAACGTTATACGAGCAGGCGAGTGGCATTGAGAACCGGGAGGATTATTGCCAACCCGTGGGTCCTCTAATCCGCCTGGGTCACCCGGTTCCGCCCGTTCGCCTTGCTGATATAGAGCGCCTCGTCCGCCCGGGAGATGAACCAGGCGGGGCTGGAGGCCTCCGTGGCCTGGGCCACCACGTAGCCCACGCTGATCGTCACCACCTCGGACACGGACGAGTCGGCATGGGGGATGCCCAGGGACTCCACGGCCTTGCGGAACATCTCGGCGGAAAAGGCGGCCTGCTCGGGGGTGGAGCCGGCGATGACCACGGCGAACTCCTCCCCGCCGTAACGCGCCGGAAGGTCGTCGGCGCGGCGGAAGACGTCCCGCATGACCCGGGCCACGGCCTTGAGGCACTCGTCGCCGGCCAGATGGCCGTAGCGGTCGTTGTACTTCTTGAAGAAGTCCACGTCCCCCAGGAGCAGGGCCACCCACCCTCCGGAGCGCCGGGCCCGGCGCACCTCGTTGTCCAGGGTCGAGTCGAAGCGGCGGCGGTTGGCCAGGCCCGTGAGGCCGTCCTGCAGGGCCATCTCCCGGAGCCGCGCGTTGGCGTCCTCCAGTTCCGCGGTGCGCTCCTCCACGCGCCGCTCCAGTTCCTGGTTGGCCCGGCGCAGGGCCTCGGCCTGCTCCAGGTTGCGGGCGTAGAGGCGCGCGTTGGTGATGGTGAGGGCGGCCCGGTCCGCCAGGCTCTGGAGGGTGGCCTCGTCCTCCATGGAGTAGGCCCGCGAGGAGCCCCCCTTGACCAGGGTGATGGTGCCGATGGTGCTGCCCTCGGTGCGCATGGGCGCCACCAGGAGGCTGTGGACCCGGAAGTGGTCGAGGTACGGGTGGAAGGCGGCCGGCAGGTGCTCCCGGATCTCGCCGGGCGTGGCGCGCTCCAGGCGCAGGCTCTGGCCCGTGCCCGCCACCTGCCCCGCCCCCAGCAGCGCACCGGGCCCCAGGACCCCCGCGGCCGTGGGGGCCAGGCCCTCCAGGGCCGGCAGGAGCGGGTCCCCGCCGATGTAGGGCTGGCTCACCACCTCGGTGTGGAGCAGGCCGTCGTCCCCCACCAGGTCGAGGATGCACAGGTCGCCCACGGAGGTGGACATGTGCTGGGCGATGAGCTTGAGCGCGGTCCCGTAGTCCGGGCCCACGCCGGCCAGGGCCAGGGACACGGCGTTCTGGGCCTCGGCCCGCTTGAGCCGGGCGGTGGCCTCCATCTCCAGGCGTTTGCGGGCCGTGATGTTGCTGGCGGTGACCAGGAGGCGGTCCACGCCCCCGATGCAGGCGCGGCGCATGTTCACTTCGAGCCACACCAGCTGGCCCGAGGGGTGGGGGCAGAGCCAGTCGAAGGTCTGGGGCTCGCCCTGGATGGCCTTCAGGGCCCAGTCGATGGCCACCTCGCGGGTGTAGGGCCAGATCCCCAGCCCGGTGTCGGCCAGCTCCGTGGCCAGGAGCCGCTGCTGGGAAAGGCCCAGGAACTCGCCGAAGCGCCGGTTCACGTCCAGGGTCGCGCCGGTGTCCAGGTCCTGGATCAGGATCCCGTCGTTCACGGACTCGTAGATGGCCTGGAAGCGCTGCTCGCTCAGATAGAGCTCGCCGGGGTCGGAGGACGCCCCGGTCATCCCGCGTTCCGGGAAAGGCAGCTCACCACCGTCCACATACGACCCATCAGGAGTTCCCAGGAATGATCCTCATCATGCCCTTATCCGATGGGGTTTTCAACTTTCCAGGGCGGCAACCCCCCGGAGGCGCCCCAGGAACCGGTTCTTGGCCGCCACGAACCACCGGCTGAACCGGGCCATGTAGATGTAGATGACCGGGGTGGTGTAGATGGTGAGGATCTGGCTGACCAGGAGCCCGCCCACGATGGCGATGCCCAGGGGCCTGCGCAGCTCGGAGCCCGCGCCCCGGCCCAGGGCCAGGGGCAGGCCCCCCAGGAGGGCGGCCATGGTCGTCATGGTGATGGGCCGGAAGCGCAGGAGGCAGGCCTGGAAGATGGCCTCCTCGGTGGTGAGGCCCTCCTTGCGCTCGGCCTCGATGGCGAAGTCGATCATCAGGATGGCGTTCTTCTTCACGATGCCGATGAGCAGGATGATGCCGATGAACGCGATGAAGCTCAGCTCCGTGCCGCAGATGATCAGGGCCACCAGGGCGCCCACGCCCGCCGACGGCAGGGTGGAGAGGATGGTCAGCGGGTGGATCAGGCTCTCGTAGAGGATGCCCAGGACGAGGTACACCGCGAGGAACGCGGCCAGCACCAGGATGGGCTCGTTGGCCAGCGAGGCCTTGAAGGCCTGGGCCGTGCCCATGAAGCTTCCACGGATGGTGGCCGGAAGCCGGATCTGCTCCTGGGCCTTCTCGATGGCATTGACGGCGTCCCCGATGGCGACGCCCGGAGCCAGGTTGAAGGTGATGGTCACCGACGGCAGCTGCCCCTGGTGCGCCACCGCCAGCAGGGTGGTCTCCCGCTGGAACTTGGCGAAGGCCGACAGGGGAACCAGGGCGCCGGTGGTGGAGCGCACCCGGATCTTGTCCAGGGAATCGGGGTTCTGCCAGTGCTCGGGGGCGACCTCCAGCACCACATGGTACTGGATGAGGTCGGTGAACATGGTCGACACCGGCCGCTGCCCGAAGGCGTCGTAGAGGGTGTTGTCGATCATCCGGGAGGTCACGCCCAGCCGGGCCGCGGTGGGCCGGTCCACCACCACGCTGGCCTGGAGGCCCTGGTTCTGCTGGTCGGTGTTCACGTCCACCAGTTCCTTGATGCCCCGCATCTTCTCGAAGACCCGGGGCGCCCACTGGAACAGCTCCCGGGACTCGTCCCCCTGGAGGGTGTACTGGAACTGGGCGTTGCCGCCCCGGCCTCCGATGCGGATATCCTGCACCGGCTGAAGGTAGAGCGTGGCGCCGGCGACCTTCGACAGCTTGCCCCGGAGGCGGGCGATGATCTGGTCCGCGGTGACGTCGCGTTCGTTCATGGGCTTGAGGGCCACGAAGACCCGGCCCGTGTTGGTGGTGCCCCCGCCACCCACGGAGCCCGTTACGACGCTCACCGCCGGGTCCGCCCTGACGATGTTGACGAACTCCCGCAACCGGCCCTTCATGGCCTGGAACGAGATGGACTGGTCGGCCTGGATGGCGCCCCGGATGCGTCCGGTGTCCTGCTGGGGAAAGAAGCCCTTGGGCACGAAGATGTAGAGCAGCGCCGTGGCCATGGCGGTGGCCACGGCGGTCATGAAGGTCATCCGCTTGTGGCGCAGGGCCCAGGCCAGGCTGCGTTCGTAGCCGCCCAGCACCGCCTTGAACCACCGTTCGGTAGCCTGGAAGAGCCGGCCGTGGCGGGCCTCTGAGGCCGGCCGCAGGAGCCGCGCGCACATCATGGGCGTGGTGGTGAGCGACACCAGCATGGACATGAGGATGGCCACCGACAGGGTGACGGCGAACTCCCGGAAGAGCCTGCCCACGATGCCGCCCATGAGGAGGATGGGGATGAACACGGCGCACAGCGAGATGCTGATGGACAGGACGGTGAACCCGATCTCCCGGGCCCCCTCCATGGCAGCATCGTAGGGGGACAGGCCCCCCTCCAGATGGCGGGTGATGTTCTCCACCACCACGATGGCGTCGTCCACCACGAAGCCCGTGGCCACCGTCAGCGCCATGAGCGAGAGGTTGTCCACGCTGTAGCCCAGCAGGTACATGACCCCGAAGGTGCCCACCAGGGACACGGGGACGGCCACGCTGGGGATGAGCGTCGAGCGCCAGTCGCGCAGGAAGATGAAGACCACCAGGATCACCAGTCCCACGGAGATCATGAGGGTCCGCTCCACGTCCTTGACCGAGGCCCGGATGGTCTGGGTGGCGTCCAGCACCTCCTCGAAAGCCACCGAGGGCGGCAGGGAGGCCTTGAGCTGGGGCTCCAGGGCGCGCACCGCGTCCACGGTCTCGATGATGTTGGCCTCGGGCTGGCGGAAGACCGCCATGGTCACCGAAGGCTTGCCGTTGGTGAGGCCGTCGTTGCGCAGGTCCTCCACGGAATCCGTGACCCGGGCCACGTCCCGCACCCGCAGCGCGGCGCCCCCGGCGAAGGAGATGACGAGATCGGCGTAGTCCTTGGCCTTGAGCAGCTGGTCCGTGGTGTTGATGATGAACGTCCTGTCCCCGTCCACCAGGGACCCCTTGGGCTGGTTGACGTTGGCCTGCTGGAGCACCTGGCGCACGTCCTCCAGGCTCAGACCCCGGGCGTGGAGCGCGTCGGGGTCCACCTCCACCCGCACCGCGGGCAGGGCGCCGCCCCACACGAAGACCTGGCCCACCCCGGGCACCTGGGACAAGCGCTGCTGCAGGACCTTGGAGGCGATGTCGTACATGTTCTGCCGCGGCACGATGTCCGAGGTGAGCGAAAGGAGCATCACCGGGGCGTCGGCGGGGTTGACCTTGCGGTAGCGGGGGTTGTTGGGAAGGTTGGCGGGCAGCTGGCCCCGGGCGGCGTTGATGGCGGACTGCACGTCCCGGGCCGCCGCGTCGATGTTCCGGTTCAGGTCGAACTGGATGGTGATGCTGGTGGAACCCAGGGAACTGGTGGAGGTCATCTCCGTGATGCCGGCGATGCGTCCGAACTGCCGCTCCAGGGGCGTGGCCACCGAGGAGGCCATGGTCTCCGGGCTGGCTCCGGGCAGGCCCGCCGACACCTGGATCGTGGGGAACTCCACCTGCGGCAGCGGGGACACCGGCAGGAACCGGAACGCGAGGCTCCCGGCCAGGGCCACCGCGATGGTCAACAAGGAGGTGGCGATGGGCCGCCGGATGAACGGGGCGGAAATGCTCATCGGGCCTCGGCCGGTACGCCGGCCTTGCGCATGCTCTTGAGCCTGCGCGCGATGCGGTCGAAGGCCAGGTAGATGACCGGGGTGGTGTAGAGGGTCAGCACCTGGCTGAAGATGAGGCCGCCGATGATGGAGATGCCCAGGGGCCGCCGGAGCTCGGCGCCCACGCCCGTGCCCATGGCCAGGGGGACCGCGCCCAGGAGCGCGGCCATGGTGGTCATCATGATGGGCCGGAACCGCAGGAGGCAGGCCTGGTAGATGGCCTCCTCGGGAGGCAGGCCCTCCTTGCGCTCGGCGTCGATGGCGAAGTCGATCATCAGGATGGCGTTCTTCTTCACGATGCCGATGAGCAGGATGATGCCGATGAGCGCGATCACGCTGAAGTCGGTGCGGCAGATCATGAGGGACAGCAGGGCCCCCACGCCCGCCGACGGCAGGGTGGAGAGGATGGTCACGGGGTGGATGTAGCTCTCGTACAGGACGCCCAGCAGGATGTACATGGTCACCAGGGCGGCCAGGATGAGGAAGGGGGTGTTCACCAGCGAGGCCCGGAAGGCCTGGGCGGTGCCCTTGAACTCGGACTGGAGGCTTCCCGGCATGTCCATGGCCGCCCGGACCTTCTCGATCTCGCGCACCGCGTCGCCGATGGAGGCGCCCCGGGCCAGGTTGAAGGACACGGTGGCCGCGGGGAACTGGCCCTGGTGGTTGATGGACAGGGGGGCGAAGGCGTTCTCCACGCGGGTGATGGAGGTGATGGGCACGGCCCCCCCGGTGTTGGACTTGAGGTAGATGTTGTCCAGGGCGTGGGGGCCCTCGCGGAAGCCATCCTTGGTCTCGAGCACGACCCGGGTCTGGTTCAGCTCGGTGAAGATGGTCGAGATCTGGCGCTGGCCGAAGGCGTCGTAGAGCGCGTCGTCCAGCATCTTCGGGGTGATGCCCAGGCGCGCCGCCGAGGCCCGGTCGATGACGAGACGAGTCTGGAGGCCGTTGTCCTGGAGGTCGCTGGCCACGTCCCGGAGGATGGGGATCTTGGAGATCTCCTCCACGAACCGCGGCACCCAGGTTCCCAGGACCTTGGGGTCGGGGTCTTCCATCGAGTACTGGTACTGGGTGCGGCTCACCCGGTCTTCCACCGTCAGGTCCTGCACCGGCTGCATGTAGAGCTTGATGCCGTCGATGCGTTCCAGTTCGGGCTTGATGCGCCGGATGACGTCGCTGGCGCTGAGCCGGCGCTCCTCCAGGGGCTTGAGGTTGATCTGGACCCGGCCGGAATTGAGGGTGGAGTTGGTGCCGTCGACACCGATGAAGGACGAGAGGCTTTCCACCGCCGGGTCCTGGAGGATCACTTCGGCCAGTTCCTGCTGCTTGCGGGCCATGGCCAGGAAGGAGACCGTCTGGGGGGCCTCGGACATGCCCAGGATCACGCCCGTGTCCTGCACGGGGAAGAAGCCCTTGGGGATCCAGACGTAAAGCAGCACCGTGAACCCCAGGGTGCCCACCGCCACCCACAGGGTGGCCGTCTGGCGCTTGAGGACCCAGGTCAGGGTGCGCCCGTAGAACGCGATGACCGCCTTGAAGACCCGTTCGGAGGACTGGTAGAACCGGCCCTTCTCGTGCTCGCGCTGGTTGCGAAGGAGACGGGCGCACAACATGGGGGTCAGCGTCAGGGACACCACGGCCGAGACGATGATCGTCACGGCCAGCGTCACGGCGAACTCCCGGAAGAGCCGGCCCACGATGTCACCCATGAAGAGGAGCGGGATGAGCACCGCGATGAGGGAGACCGTCAGGCTCACGATGGTGAATCCGATCTGTTCGGACCCGCGCAGGGCCGCCTCCATGGGCGGCACCCCCTCCTCGATGTACCGCATGATGTTCTCGATCATGACGATGGCGTCGTCCACCACGAAGCCGGTGGAGATGGTCAGGGCCATGAGGGTCAGGTTGTTCAGGCTGTATCCCAGGACGTACATCACCGCGAAGGTGCCCACCAGGGACAGCGGCACGGCGAAACTGGGGATGATCGTGGCCGCGAAGGTCCTCAGGAAGAGGAAGATCACCAGGATCACCAGGGCGATGGTGAGCATCAGCTCGAACTCCACATCCTCCACCGAAGCCCGGATGGTGGTGGTGCGGTCGGTGAGGATCTGCATCTTCACCGCGGCGGGGATCGACGCCTGGAGCTGGGGAAGCAGCGCCTTGATGCGGTCCACCACCGCGATGATGTTGGCACCGGGCTGGCGCTGGATGTTGAGGATCACCGCCGGCGTCCGGTTCATCCACGCCGCGAGCTTGGTGTTCTCGGCGCCGTCCACCACGGTGGCGACATCCTGCAGGGTGATGGGGTTGCCGTTCTTGTAGGCGATGACCAGGGGCTTGTAATGGGCCGAGCTGAGCAGCTGGTCGTTGGCGCCGATGGCGTACGACTGCATCTTCCCGTCGAAGGCGCCCTTGGCCTGGTTGACGTTGGCCGCGCCCACGGCGGCGCGGATGTCGGCCAGGGAAAGTCCGTACGAGGCCAGGGCCACGGGGTTGACCTGCACGCGCACGGCGGGCTTCTGGCCGCCGCTGATGCTCACCAGGCCCACCCCGGGAAGCTGGCTGATCTTCTGGGCCAGCCGCGTGTCGGCGAACTCCTCCACCTTGGGCAGGGGCAGGGTCTCCGAGGTGAGGGCCAGAGTGAGGATGGGGGCGTCGGCGGGGTTCGTCTTGGAATAGATGGGCGGATTGGGGAGGTCACTGGGGAGGTAGGTGCCCGCGGCGTTCACCGCCGCCTGGACCTGCTGCTCGGCCACGTCGATGTTGAGGTCCAGCGCGAACTGGAGGGTGACCAGGGAGCTGCCCTCGGACGAACTGGAGGTCATCTGGTTCAGGCCGGGGAGCTGCCCGAACTGCCGCTCCAGGGGCGCGGTGATGGCCGTGGCCACCACGTCGGGACTGGCGCCGGGGTAGAAGGTCTGCACCTGGATGGTGGGGTAGTCCACCTGGGGCAGGGCCGAGACCGGCAGCTGCTTGAAGCCCAGGAAGCCCACCAGCATGATCCCGGCCATGAGCAGGGAGGTGGCGATGGGCCGGAGGATGAACGGCCTGGATGGATTCATTTGGCGGCCTTGGGGGCGCCCTGCCCTTCCTCGAGGACCTTGCTGCCGGGCCGGAGCTTGTCGAGGCCGCTGACCACCACCTTCTCGCCGGGCTTGAGGCCCGCGCGCAGGGCGGTGACGTCGCCCTCGGTGGCCTGGGGCTCCACGGGCCGCAGCTCCACGGTGCCGTCAGGCTTGATGACGTAGACGAAGGTTCCGTTGGGGCTCCGCTGGACCGCGGCCGCGGGGATCATGAGGACGCCGCGCAGGGTGTCCACCAGGAGCCGGGCGTTGACGAACTGGTTGGGGAAGAGCGCGCCGTCCTTGTTGGCGAACTGGGCCTTGATGCGCACGGTGCCGGTGGTGGCGTCCACCTGGTTGTCCACCGCCAGGAGGGTCCCGGTGGCCAGCTTGCGGCTCATGTCGCGGTCGTAGACCTCCACCACCGGGGTCTTCCCGCCGCTGCTGCTGTCCAGCACGCTGCGGATGTTGTCGGCGGGGACCGAAAAGAGCACGTTGATGGGGGACACGGGCGTGAGGGTGACCAGGCCCGCGGCGTCCGAGGCCTTGACGGTGTTGCCCGTGTCCACGAGGCGCAGGCCCACCTTCCCCGAGACCGGCGCCGTGATGCGGCTGTAGGTCAGGTTCAGCCGGGCGCTCTCCACCGAACCGGTGTCGGCCTTCACGGCCGCCTCGCACTGGTCGACCAGGGCGCTCTGGGTGTCCAGCTGTTGCCGGGAAACGATCTTCTGGTCGAAGAGGGACTGGATGCGGGTCAGGTCCATGCGCGCGTTGCGCAGCACGGCCTGGTCCTTGGCCATCTGCCCTTCAGCCTGGAGCAGCTGCACCTGGAAGGGCCGGGGGTCGATGGTGACCAGGAGATCGCCCGCGGCCACCATCTGGCCTTCCCGGAAGTGGATCTTCATGATCTGGCCATCCACGCGGGTACGCACCGTCACCGCGTCCGTGGGCACCACGGTGCCCAGCCCCGAAAGGTTGACGGGCATGTCCCCGGTGCGGGCCACCCCCGAGGCCACGGGCACAGGCCGCTGGGGAGGCGCCGCCTTGGCGCCGCCCGACATGGCCTTCACCGCCACGATCCCCGCGATGGCGGCCACGACGGCCAGGCCCACCCACACCTTCCACGGCCTGCGGGAACTGCCGGCTTCAAGAGACGGATTGATGACCGATTCGTTTGCGTCCATGGGGTGCCAAAACCTGTAGAAAATGCCGACGGATCAACCCACCGGACGGGAGTTCGGGATACACATCGTTATCAGAGGTATTCTACCAAAACCATGATGAATGGGTCGTTTATTCCGGCGCCACCGGGCGCCCTCTCACCTTGGACCACGCGATAAGCCAAGCGTTTACGTTGAAATGGCACCACGGGCAATGAACCCTGCGTCATTCTAGCCCCGTCCGGTTCCTTTCCCCACTCCCCGCGCCTTCGAGGTACCGATGGTCCTTCCCGCCCTCCTCCTGGTCCCCGCCCTCGTGGCCTCCCCCACCCCGGAGGCCGCCGTGGCCGCCGTCCTGGACGACTGGCACCTGGCCGCCGCCCAGGCCGATGAGGCCCGCTACTTCGGCCACATGGCGGAGGAGGCCGTATTCCTGGGCACGGACGCCACCGAGCGCTGGCCCAAGCCCGCCTTCCGCGCCTTCGCCCACCCCTTCTTCGCCCGGGGCAAGGCCTGGTCCTTCCGGGCGACGCGACGCACCATCACCTTCGCCGGGCGGGGCGCCGTGGCCTACTTCGAGGAGGACCTGGAAACCCCGAACCTGGGACCCTGCCGCGGCACCGGCGTCCTTGAAACAAGGGATGGCGCCTGGAAACTGTTGCAGTACAACCTTTCTGTCCCCATTCCCAATCCCCTGATGGACGAGGTCAAGGAACGCATCCGGAAGCACCTGGCCAACCGGCAAATGGATTTAAAAATTCAATAAAGCTGACATACTCTCCCTACTCAATCCTAGGCGAGGGGACCATGAAGTCCGCGAAGGCTGTCACCATCCAGCAGAAGATGGTCCGTTTCACCAGCTTCCTTGCAGCAGGCCTGGCTCTCAGCGCCTGCCTCCTTGCCGGCATCCTCTTCCGGCGGATCCAGACCAACGCCATGTGGTCCAAGGGCGGGAATCTCGTCACGATCCTCGGCCCCGCGGTGGCTCCCAGCCTCCAGAGCGACGAGATGGGGACCACGGTCCGGGCCACGGAAAGTTTCCTGGAACAGATCAAGGGGGACCCGGACGTCAGCCTCGCCTGCATCGTGAACCTCGAGGAGGGCAAGGCGGTGGTGGCCCACCAGGTGGTGGACGAGAAGGCCAGGATCGACGCGGCCGCCCTGGCCCAGCCCCTGGCCGCCAAGGGCGACCGGCAATTCTCCCGGGACGGGTACCTCGTGGTGGCCGGGCCGGTGGTGTATTCCGGGTACGCCTCCAAGGGCACGTTCCTCCTCATCGCCATGAACCGGGACCGGCTCCAGCGGGAGATCGGGAAGAGCCTGGCCTGGATGGGTGGCCTGGGGATCCTCCTGGTGCTGGGCGGAAGAGCCGCCGCCCTCTACCTGGGCAGGACCATCACCGGACCCCTGGCGGCCATCGGACACCGGATGAACGACATCGCCCAGGGCGAAGGGGACCTCACCGTGCGCCTGGAGGTGTCCGGCCAGGACGAGATCGCCGCCCTGTCGGCCAACTTCAACCTCTTCGTCGGCAAGATCCACTCCACCGTCCAGCAGGTGGCGGTCATCTCCGACCGCATGGCCTCCGGCACCCTCGAGATGTCCTCGGGGATGTCGGAAATGGCCTCCACCGCCGAATCCATCGCCAAGGGCGCCGACAACCAGAAGGTGAGCGTGGAGCAGGCCAACCTCAAGGTCGGCACCATCGCCAAGGCCTCCAAGGTCGTCTTCGGCAACGTCACCGACGCCCTCGAGGTCTTCGACCGGGCCCAGGCCGCGGCCGAGGGCGGCGGCGCGGAAGTGGAGGAGGCGGTCAGGGCCATGCGGGCCATTCAGGACGACTCCAGCCAGATCGGCAACATCATCACCGTCATCACCGAAATCGCCAACCAGACCAACCTCCTTTCCCTGAACGCCGCCATCGAGGCCGCCAAAGCCGGCGAGCAAGGGAGAGGTTTCGCGGTCGTGGCGGACGAGGTGCGCAAACTGGCCGAGCGCAGCGCCCAGGCCGCCAAGGAAATCACCACCCTCATCCACCGCTCCACCCAAGGCATCGAAGCGGGCAGCGGTCAGGTCAACGCCGCAGGCGCCTCCCTGAAGACCATCCTGGAATCCATCCGCGCCAGCAGCGCCCGGCTGGATGCCATCGGCAACCAGAGCCGCACCCAGAGCCAGGACAGCCAGGAGGTGGTGGCGGCCATGGGAGCGCTCACGGACATCGCGGAACTGAACGCGGCCGCGATGGAGGAAATGGCCGCGACGCTCCGGGAGACGACGCGGACGGTGGGGGATCTGAGCGCGGCTGCGGAAAAGCTCAACGCGCTCACCACCAGCTTCAGGATTTGAGGACCGGGGGTCCTGGTTCAGGGGCGATACAAGGGGAGGATCAGGAGCTTTCCCGGTTTTTCACGCCCGACAGGACCTGCGGGCGTCAATCCCCCATGCAGATCCCCAGGTCCCGGGCCGTCTGAAGGGTGTCGGCGTCCAGGGGCACGCCCTTCATGCGGCCGGCCACTTCGGCGAGGGGCACGTAGTTCACGCCGTTCACGGCCAGGGCCACCATGATTCCGCTGTGGCCCTCGTCCAGGGCGCGCACGGCGGCGGCGCCGAAGCGCAGGGCCGCGAGGCGGTCGAAGGAGGTGGGGCTTCCGCCGCGCAGGAGGTGGCCCAGGACCACGCTGCGGGAGTCCTTGCCGGTGCGCTCCTGCAGGGCCTTGCACACCTGGTCGCCCATGCCGCCCAGGCGCTCGGCGTGGCCGGTTTCCGCGGCGGCGGCGACGAGGCGGGCACCGTCCCGGGGGGCGGCGCCCTCGGCGACCATGACGAGGGAGTACATGCGGTTGTGGAAGTCCCGGGTGCGGATGGCCTCCACCACCTTGTCCAGGTCGAAGGGGATCTCGGGGATGAGGATGGCGTGGGCGCTGCCGGAAATGCCCGCGTGGAGCGCGATCCAGCCGGCATAGCGGCCCATGACCTCCACGACCATCACGCGCTGGTGGCTCTCGGCGGTGCTGTGGAGGCGGTCCAGGCACTCGGTGGCGAAGGCCACCGCGGAGTCGAAGCCGAAGGTGGTGAAGGTCTTGTCCAGGTCGTTGTCGATGGTCTTGGGCACGCCCACCACGCGCAGGCCTTTTTCGGCCAGGGCGTTGGCGATGGTCAGGGACCCGTCGCCGCCCACCGAGATCAGGGCGTCCAGCTCGCGCTTGGCGAAGAACTCCAGGATCTCGTCGGTGCGGTCCACCTCGCGCACGGTGCCGTCGGGCATCTTCAGGGGGAAGTGGCAGGGGTTGCCCTTGTTGGTGGTGCCCAGGATCGTGCCGCCCAGGTGGGTGATGCCGCGGACCCGGTCCCGGGTGAGGCGGAAGACCCCGCCGTCGGCGTAGCGTTCGGGGAAGAAGATCCCGTTGAACCCCTCCCGGATGCCGTAGACCTCCCAGCCCCGGCGCTGGGCGGCGATGGTGGCGGCTCGGATGACGGCGTTCAGGCCGGGGGCGTCGCCGCCTCCGGTGCAGATGGCCACGCGGCGAATGGAGCTTTTCATGGGGTTCTCGCGGCAGGGAAAGGGTTGGGAGGAAGCCCCTCCATTGTGGCACCATCAGGCGGTGACGGAGGGAATCCATGTCCGGTGCCTACGCGAATTTCACCCACATGACCGACTACATGGCCCTGGAGGGCCTGCTGACGGACGAGGAGCGCATGGTGCGCGAAACCGCCCGGGAGTTCGTGAACCGGGAGGTGCTGCCCATCATCGAGCGGCATGCCCAGGACATGACCTTCCCCGCCCACCTGGTTCCCAGGATGGGCGAGCTGGGCTTCTTCGGGGCCACCCTGCCCGAGAAGTACGGCTGCGCCGGCCTGTCCCAGACGGCCTATGGGCTCCTCATGTACGAACTGGAGCGGGGGGATTCCGGCCTGCGCTCGTTCGCATCGGTGCAGGGCTCCCTGGTCATGTGGCCCATCCACGCCTTCGGCAGCGAGGCCCAGAAGGACCGCTGGCTCCCCCTCCTGGCCTCGGGCGCGAAGATCGGATGCTTCGGCCTCACCGAGCCCGACTTCGGCTCCAACCCGGGCGGAATGCTCACCCGGGCCGAGCGCATCCCCGGCGGCCGCTGGCGCATCAACGGCACCAAGATGTGGATCACCAACGGCACCGTGGCCGACGTGGCCGTGGTGTGGGCCCGCACCGACGAGGGCATCCGCGGCTTCCTGGTGGAAAAGGGCACCCGGGGCTTCTCGGCTCCCGAAACCAAGGGCAAGTGGAGCCTGCGCGCCTCGGTCACGTCCGAACTGGTGCTCGAGGACGTGGAGGTGGACGAGGAGGCCAGCCTCCTCCCCCTGGCCCGGGGCCTCAAGGCGCCGCTGTCCTGCCTCACCCAGGCCCGTTACGGGATCGCCTGGGGCGCCCTGGGCGCCGCGGACGCCTGCTACCAGTGCGCCCTGGACTACGCCGGGAGCCGCGTGCAGTTCGACCGGCCCATCGCGGCCACCCAGCTGCAGCAGGAAAAGCTGGCGTGGATGGTCACCGAGCTCACCAAGGGCCAGCTCCTGGTGCTGCACCTGGCCCGCCTCAAGGAACAGGGGACGTACACCCCCGCCCAGGTCTCCATGGCGAAGATGAACAACGTGAACGCCGCGCTGGAGATCTGCCGCAAGGCCCGCACGGTCCTGGGCGCCAACGGCATCCTCGACGAGTTCCCGGTGATGCGCCACATGGCGAACCTGGAAAGCGTCTACACCTACGAAGGCACCCATGACATGCACACCCTCATCATCGGCGAGGAGGTGACGGGGATCGCCGCCTACAGGTAATCACGGCACGCACACCGACCCGCTCTTGAGGCCGGCCACGGCGATGTCCGTTCCGTCGTCCAGGATGAGCAGGGCCTGGCCGCCCTCCATGCGCACGTCCACGATCATGTGGTTGAGGTACCGGGCGAAGGGATCCCGGTGCCACACCACGCCCGCGGGCCAGGCCCGGCGGTAGGCGTCCACCACCGGGTCCACCCGGGCCAGCACCGACTTCAGGGCCTCCTGGAAGGCCGGCTCGAAGCCGGGGGGAACCTCCCGGCCCAGGCCCGCGGCCCACAGGAAGGCCTCGGGGCGGAGGGTGCCGCGGTAGTCCCGGCCGTCCTCGGTCCACTCGCCGCCCAGGGCCCAGGGACTCATCTTCAGGCCGCCCGTGGCCACCACCGTGGCCTTGGACAGGGTCACGCGCCGGCTCCGGGAGGCGCCCAGGTGCAGGTAGACGCCCAGGAGGGGCTCATCCACCCCCGTGCCCACGAAGTCCTCCCGGCGGGAGGGATCGTCGTGGAAGACCACGGCCCGCAGGGGCAGCCCCTCCAAACAGGCGGCCACCTGCCGGGAGGGGGCGTCATTCCGGCCGAAGAGGCCGGTGACGGCCGACTCCCAGGCCGCCTGCACCGTGGCCAGGCAAACGACCCCCTCGGGGAGGCCCAGGTCGTTGAGCGGCAAGGGGTTCTCGCGCCAGTCCCGGGCGAGGACGGGAACGACCTGGCGGAAAAGGATGAGGGCCGGGTCCACGTCCCAGTGCGCCTCGGGCTCGTAGCCCAGTTCGCGGCACAGCTTGAACCAGGCGCCGGAGGGCGAGGCCTGGCCCAGCTCGAAGACGGCGTTGCCGTCCAGGAAGACCCGCAGGTCCGGGGTGGCGGGGGCGAATTGCAGGAGCAGCTCGTGGTCGCCCAGGGTGGCCAGGGCCGTCTCCAGGTACGGCTCGTCCACGGAATCCAGGACGGTGAGGGGCTCGCGAAGGATCCAGGCGCCCTTGGGCATGGGAGACCTCCATGGGGACCCCCCAATATAGGGCTACAGCACGGCCTTTCCCGTTTTTTTCAGGCTGAGTTCCAGGGTGAATTCCGCCACGGTTTCCAGCCCGGAAGGTGCCGGAACCGCGGCGCGCACCCGCACGGGCGCGGTCTGCCGCTCGCCGGTGGCCAGGACCTTCTCCACCAGCTCGCCGATGAGGGCGCCGTCCTCGCAGATGAAGCGCACGTCCGCCTCGGGCCGCTTGAGGAACCGCGCCTCGAAGGACTTGAACACCAGCGTGAGCCCGGCCTTCCGCGCCCGGATCCGCTCCACCGCCAGCAACCCCCCGGCGCAGTCCGCGCCGATGGCCATGGCTCCGAAATACATGGTGCCCAGGTGGTTCCGCGTCCAGCGCCGCAGGGGCACCCGCACGACGCAGCGCTCGGCGTCCAGCGCCTCGATGACCGGGCGCACCGAGGCCAGGAGCGGAATGCGGGCCCAGCCCAGGAGGCGCAGGGCGAAGGTGCGGCGGAGCAGCGCGAGGGTGGTCATGGCCCAGCATAGGGCTTCCGGAACCTCCGTCCAGTTCCGGCCATCCCTGGCAGCACGATGAAAGCCAGCCGCCGCTTCCCCATCCTCATCGACCTGCTCCTCGCCCACTTCCGCACCCACGGCAACCTCTCCGTGGGCGCCTGCGGCGAGCTGGCCCCGGGGGCGGCCCTCTTCCTGCCCGAGGGGCTCGAGCCTGAGTCCCTGCCCCCCTCCCCGAGCTTCACCCGGCCCCTTGCCATCACCGGCCCCCTGCCCCCGGACTGGGGCCCCTGGCCCCGCTTCGGCATCGCCATGGGCCGCTTCCGGGCGGCCATCCCCCTGGACCCGGGCACGGACCTCTACGGCACCGGGGAGGTGGCCGGGCCCCTCCGGCGCAACGGGAAGACCGTCATCCTCTGGAACAGCGGCTACCCGGGCTACATCAAGGACGAAGGCCGGCGCCTCTACCAGAGCCATCCCTGGGTGCTGGCGGTGCGCCCCGACGGATCGGCCTTCGGGGTCATCTTCGACACCAGCTGGAAGGCGGAGCTGGAGTGCGGGGCCGAGATCGTCTGCACCAGCCAGGGCCCGGCCCTGCCCGTGGTCATCCTCCGGGGCGGCACCCCCGCGGACGTGCTGCGGTCCCTGGGCGACCTCACCGGGCGCATGGAGCTGCCGCCCCGGTGGGCCCTGGGCTACCACCAGTCCCGCTACTCCTACGTGCCCGAAGCGCGCGTGCGCGAAGTGGCCCGGGAGTTCCGGGACCGGCGGATCCCCTGCGACGCCCTGTGGCTGGACATCGACTACATGGACGGGTTCCGCGTCTTCACCTTCGACCCCCAGGGTTTCCCGGATCCGGCTCGGCTCTCGGCCGACCTGCGGGAGATGGGCTTCCGGCTGGTGGCGACCATCAACCCGGGGGTGCGCGCCGAGCCCGGCTATTCCGTGTTCGACTCGGGCACCCGGGCCCGGGTCTGGGTCACCACGCAGGCCGGACGCGTGTTCCGGGGCAAGGTGTGGGCCAGCTCCTGCGTGTTCCCGGACTTCACCTCCCCCCGGGTGCGGGCGTGGTGGGCGGACCTGCACCCCCCCCTGCTGGAAGCCGGCGTGGCGGGCCTCTGGAACGACATGAACGAGCCCTCCATCTTCGACGGCCCCGACCTGACCCTGCCCGAGACCGCACGCCACGCGGGCGGAGGCGGGCTCTGGCCGGGCTCCCACCTGCAGTACCACAACCTCTACGGCATGCTCATGGTGCGCGCCACCCGGGAAGGGCTCCTGGGAGCCCGCCCGGACCGGCGCCCCTTCATCCTCACCCGCTCGAACTTCCTGGGGGGCCAGCGCTACGCGGCCACATGGACCGGGGACAACTATTCCACCGAAGGCGACTACAGGCTGGCCACGCCCATGAGCCTGACCCTGGGCCTGTCGGGCCAGCCCTTCAACGGCCCGGACCTGGGGGGCTTCGTGGGGGATCCCACCTCGTCCCTGTGGGCGCGGTGGGTGGGCACCGGCGCCTTCTTCCCCTTCTGCCGGGGCCATTCGGACAAGGGCACCCGCAGGAAGGAGCCCTGGGCCTTCGGGCCGGGGGTGGAGCGCACCGCGCGCATCGCCCTGCTGCGGCGCTACCGGCTCCTGCCCTACCTCTACACCTGCTTCCAGGAAGCCGCCGCCACGGGCCTGCCCGTCATGCGGCCCCTGTTCCTTGCCGACCCCGCCAACCCCGACCTGCGCGCGGAGGAGCGCTGCTTCATGGTGGGCGGCGACCTCCTGGTGGTGCCGCCCGGGGCCCGGGGCGCGCCGCGGCCCCGGGGCCCCTGGCATCCCCTTTCCCTGGTGGAGGGGGACCTGGAGGACCGCCACCAGGCGCGGCTGTATGCCCGGGGCGGCAGCATCCTCCCCCTGGGGCCCGAGGCCATGAGCACCGCCGAGGCGCCGGAGGGGGCCACCACCCTCCTGGTGGCACCCGGCCCCGACGGCCGCGCCCAGGGCCGCCTCTACCACGACGCGGGCGACGGCTTCGCCTACCGCAACGGGGACTTCCGCCTCGTCACCTACCAGGCCGACCTGCGCGGAGACATTGTGGATCTCAAGATCCTCAGCACCCAGGGCCGGCGCCCCAGGCCGGCCTCAAACCTCGCCATCGAACGCCTGTTGCCCACCGGCGCCCGGGCGTTCTGCTGGGAGGGCCCCTTTTGAACCCTTGGCAAGGCGCCCGATCCATGATCCAATCCATCCCCAAGAGCAGGACCATGACCGCCCATTCCGCGACCTTCACCTTTACCCCCGCCGCCCGCCGTTATTATTACGGCGGCGGCGGAGGACTGGTCGAGGCATGGAGCCCTAGCAGATAGAAGCTCCCGCACCCTTTCGAACCCGTCCCCCATGGCCTGGCGGACGGGTTTTTTCGTTGCCGGGAAGGGTGGACACCCCAGGAGAACCCCATGGACCCCAAGCTTGAGACCCTCGGCGCCGCCCGAAGGGAGATCGACGAGACCGACCGCGAACTCATCCGCCTCCTGGCGCGCCGCTTCGACGCGGTGCGCCTGGTGGCCGGCGCCAAGGCCGAGGGCGGGGAGCTGCCCGTCATGGACAACGACCGGGAGCGCGACGTGCTTTCGGCCTGGATCCGGGACGCCGAGGACCTGGGCCTCTCCGCCCCCTTCGCCCGCAGGATCCTCAAGGAGATCCTCAGCCACTCCCGGCGTCTCCAGGAGCCCCTGGTGGAGGGCGGCGCCGCCCGCGCCCGCAAGGTGAAGGTGGGGTACCAGGGCGTGCCGGGCTCCTACAGTTCCGCGGCGGCGGCCCACCTCATGGCCACCCGCAGCGCCCAGGGCAGCGAGCTCATCGGGCACCCCATGTTCCTGGACGTGGTGGAGGCCCTGCAGTGCGGGGCCATCGACTACGGCTTCCTGCCCATCGAGAACAGCATCGGCGGCTCCATCGCGGACGTGAACCGGCTGCTCATCGACAACCTCCTCCACATCGTGGACGAGGAGGTGTGGGACGTGGACCACGTGCTGGCCGCCAAGCCGGGCACGGCCCTGGAGGAGATCCGCGTGGTGCGCAGCCACCCCGCCGCCCTCACCCAGTGCGAGGGCTTCCTGCGGGCCATGGACGACGTCGCCCGCCAGCCCTGGTTCGACACCGCGGGCGCCGCCGAATCGCTCCTGGAGGAGGGCGCCCGGAACGTGGGGGCCATCTGCTCGGAGGAAGCCGCCCGGGCCCGGGGCCTGGACGTCCTGGCCACCCGCATCGCCGACCAGGAGCACAACGAGACCCGGTTCCTGCTGCTGTCCCGGGCGCCCGAGGTGCCTGACCCGCGGGTGCCCGGCAAGACCTCCCTCGTCTTCCGCCTGAACCACCACGAGGGCACGCTCGCCAAGGCCCTGGGGATCTTCGCGGAGGCGGGGGCGAACCTCACCCGCATCGAGAGCCGGCCCCTGCCCGACACGCCGTGGGAGTACCTCTTCTTCGTGGACGTGGAGGGGCACCAGGAGGCCCCCGCCCTGGCGGGGGCCCTGAAGGAGCTGCGGGGCGCCTGCAACCACCTGAGGATCCTGGGCACCTACCCCCGGCGCACCCGCGGCCAGGAGGCCCACCTGGACGCCGGGGCCGTGGGGGCCGCGCCCGCGCCCGTCCTCTCCTGCGAGGCGCCTCCGGTGCCCGCCCCCGCCGCCGGTCCCGTCCGCGCCACCTTCAAGATCGGCAACGTCCCCATCGGCGAGGGGCACTTCGTGCTCATGGCCGGCCCCTGCGCCGTGGAGAGCCGCCAGCAGATCCTGGACGGCGCCCGCATGGTGCGCGCCGCGGGCGCGACCATCCTCCGGGGCGGCGCCTTCAAGCCCCGCACCTCGCCCTACGCCTTCCAGGGCCTGGGCCTCGAGGGGCTGCGCTACCTTGAGGAGGCCGGCCGGGAGTGCGAGATGCCCATCGTCACCGAGATCCTCACCATCGAGGACATCCTCCCGGTCTCCAGCAAGGCCGACATGCTCCAGGTGGGCGCCCGCAACATGCACAACTTCGCCCTGCTCAAGGAGCTGGGCAAGCTGGACAAGCCCATCCTCCTCAAGCGCGGCATGAGCGCCACGGTGAAGGAGCTGCTCCTGGCCGCCGAGTACATCCTCCACGGCGGCAACCAGCGGGTGGTGCTCTGCGAGCGGGGCATCCGCACCTTCGAGACCGCCACCCGGGCCACCCTGGACGTCGCCGCGGTGCCCGTCCTGAAGCGCCTCACCCACCTGCCCGTCATCGTGGACCCGTCCCACGCCGCCGGCGTGCGCGACCTCGTGGTGCCCCTGGCCCTGGCCGCCGCCGCCGCGGGCGCCGACGGACTGATCGTGGAGGCCCACCCCAACCCCGCCGAGGCCCTCTGCGACAAGGACCAGGCCCTCACCCGCGAGGACATGGCCGCGCTGCAGGCCGCCCTTCGCCCCATCGTCAGCGCCCAGGGGAAGAAATGGTGACCCTCAACGCCCGCGCCGGCGCCGCCGGCCTTTCCCCCACCATGGCCGGGGCTTCCGCCCCCTGCCTCCACCCCGATCCCGTGGACCTCACGGTGGGCGAGCCCGAAGGCCTGCCCCCCGCGGCCGTGCGCGAAGCCGCGGCCCGGGCGGCGCTGGAGGGGCACACCCGCTACGGCCCAGCCCAGGGCCTTCCCGTGCTGCGGGAGCTCATGGCCGCGGACCTGACCCGGCGGGACGGGGTGCCCCGCACCGCAGAGGGCATCCTCGTCACCGCCGGGGGGAAGCCCGCCATCCTCGACGCCCTCCGGTGCATCCTGGAGCCCGGGGACGAGGTGCTGATCTTCGCCCCCTACTGGCCCACCTTCCGGGACCAGGTCACCTGGGCCGGAGGCTCCCCGATCATCGTGCCGCCGGGGCCGGACCTCCTGCCCGCGGAGGGCGCCCTGGACCGGGCGCTGGGCCCGCGCACCCGGGCCGTCATCCTCAACCAGCCCTCCAACCCCACCGGGCGGGTTTGGGACCTCCCGCGCCTCCACGACCTGGCCGACGTCCTCCTGGAGCGGGACCTCTGGCTGGTGCTGGACCAGGTGTACGGCACCCTCACCCTGGACGGCCCCGAACTGCCCTTCCTGCGCGCCTGCCCCGACCTGGCCGACCGCACCCTCCTGGTGGAGAGCTTCTCCAAGCGCTTCGCCATGACCGGCTACCGCCTGGGCGCCGCCGCCGGGCCCCTGTCCCTCATCCGCGCCATGACGAGCCTGGGCTCCACCAGCGTCACCCACCCCAGCATGATCAGCCAGCACGCCGGCATCGCCGCGCTGGGCCTGGACGGCGCCTACGAGCGGGAGATGGCCGCGGGCCTGCGGATCCGCAGGGACCGGCTCCAGGGAGGCCTGAACGCCATCCGAGGCATCCGCTGCGGCCGCCCCGAGGGGGCGATCTACCTCTTCCCCCACGTGGGCGATTGGATGGAGGCCCATGGCGTCGCCTCGGACGCGGAGCTGGCCGCGCGCCTCCGGAACGAGGCCGGCGTGAAGGTGCTCCCGGGGTCCGCCTTCGGCGCTCCTGGCCACCTGCGCATCTCCATCGCGGCGTCCCTGGAGGCGCTGGACAGGGCGATGGAGCGGATGCGGGGCTTCTTCGGGTAGGGCGTCAGGCCTTCACTTCCAGCCCCCTGAGGGCGGCGGCCAGGGCTTCGGCCTTGTCCGTGCGCTCCCAGGGGAAGCCGTCGCGGCCGAAGTGGCCGTAGCTGGCGGTGTCCCGGTAGATGGGGCGCAGGAGGTCGAGGGAGGTGATGATGCCCTTGGGGCTCAGGTCGAAGTGCTCGGCCACGAGCCGTTCCAGCTGCTCGTCGGAGACGGCGCCGGTGCCGAAGGTGGTGACCATGACGCTCACGGGCTTGGCCACGCCGATGGCGTAGGCCACCTGCAGCTGGCACCGGGAGGCCAGGCCCGCGGCGACGATGTTCTTGGCCACGTGGCGCGCGGCGTAGGCCGCGGACCGGTCCACCTTCGAGGGGTCCTTGCCGGAGAAGGCGCCGCCGCCGTGGGGGGCGGAGCCGCCGTAGGTGTCCACGATGATCTTGCGGCCCGTGAGGCCGCAGTCGCCCTGGGGGCCGCCCACCACGAAGGTGCCGGTGGGGTTGACCAGGTAGTCCGTGCCCTTGAGCCAGTCCGCGGGCATGACCGGCTTGATGATCTCCTCGATCACCGCCTCCCGGAGGGTCTCGTAGGGAACGTCGGCGGCGTGCTGGGTGGAGACGACGATGCTCTCGGCGCCCACGGGGCGGCCGTCGACGTAGCGCAGGGTGACCTGCGACTTGGCGTCGGGGCGGAGCCAGGCGAAGCGGCCTTCCTTGCGGAGCTTCGCCTGGCGCTCCATGATGCGGTGGGCGTAGTGGAGGGGGGCGGGCATGAACGCGTCGGTCTCGTCGCAGGCGTAGCCGAACATCAGGCCCTGGTCGCCGGCGCCCTGTTCCTTGTGGAGCCCTTCGCCCTCGGTGACGCCCTGGCTGATGTTCTGGGACTGCTTGTCGTAGCAGACCATGACGGCGCAGCCCCGGTAGTCGATGCCGTAGTCGGTGCTGTCGTAGCCGATGTCCCGCAGGACGCCCCGGGCGACCTGGATGTAGTCCACCACCGCGTTGGTGGTGATCTCCCCGGCCATGACGACCAGGCCCGTGTTGCACAAGGTTTCCGCCGCGACCCGGGACCTGGGGTCCTGGGCGAGGCAGGCGTCCAGCACCGCGTCCGAGATCTGGTCGGCGACCTTGTCGGGGTGGCCTTCGGAGACGGACTCCGAAGTGAAGAGATAATGGCTCGACATCATGACTCCGGGGGCTGCGTGGGTTTCAGGTTCTTCTCCTGCGCATGGGACCGTTGGGTCCAGGGCACCGCAGCTTCCTGCTCGGTTGCCGACCCCTCGCGGGGCACTCGACATGCACTGCTATTCTTGGGCCGTCCCCCGGGTTTGTCAACTCACCAAAGGCAGGCGGGCGGCCCCTTAACGGCTGGCCGGCGGCACGATTCCATTCATGCGGAGGTACACGACGATCTGGCCGTAGTGATCCATGGTGTGGGCCAGAAGGATGTTCGCCAGGGCGACCCTGGAGGTGTCGCCATCGCCGAAGGGGGACTTGACGGCCACCAGCGCGTTCCGGTCGGTGATGGACTTCAGCGCCTTGTGGACGTATTCATACGAGCCCTTCAAGTAGGCCAGGACCTCCGCCTTGTCCTTCAGGGCCGCGGGGCCGTCCCCCTTCCCCACGTCCACCGGGGGCTTCTCCCCGAGGATGACCGAGCCCACCCAGTAGTTGATCGCGCCCACGTGCCTGGCCTGGGCGGCCACGTCGCGCACCCCCTTGAACTCGCCCGCGGTGGGCACGAACGCGAACTTCGATTCGGGCATGGCTTCCAGGGCGGGGACGAACTCCTTCTCGGCGTAACCGAGGGAGGCGTCCAGGGTCGCGCCCAGCGGCTTTACGATCTTGGGGGGTTCGGCGGTCTGGGCCGTGAGGGCGGGTGCGGCGAGGAGAGCCGCGAGGACGGTGGCGTTCCTGATCATGACAATCTCCTTGGATCCGGGGACGGGGGGGCGCCGGACGGGTCCGCCCCCGCGAGGACGCCGCCCAGCTTCTGGAACAGCATCGACAGGGCCACCACCAGCACGCAGCCGACGACGTTGTACCAAAGGAATGAGATGCCGCTGAAGACGAAACATGCCAGAACGGCGGCCTCGGCCACCACCGCGGCCCAGAACGCGCTGCCCCCCCGGACCCACTTCACGTAGAAGGCCACCAGGAAGATGCCCAGGATGGTCCCGTAGAAGAGGGAACCCAGGATGTTCACCGCCTCCACCAGGGAGCCCAGGCGGCTCGCGTATTCCGCGAAGGCGATGGCGAAGCATCCCCACCCAAAGGTGGCCAGCCGCGACACCCACATCTCCCTCCGGGTGTCGGCCCCCCCCGCGTATCGGCGCCACAGGTCGACCACCGTGGTGGCGCCCAGGGCGTTGATCTCGGCGGACATGGAGGACATGGAGGCCGAGAACACCGCGGCCAGCACCAGGCCCACGAGGCCGGCGGGGAGGTTGTGGAGGACGTACCACAGGAAGACGTAGTTGGTGTCGCTGGGATTCAGGGTGGGGTCGGCTTTGCGCAGGACGCCCACCGCCTCGACCCGCTTCTGCGCGGCCCTGGCGTCGGCGGCCAGCAGCTCCTCCCGGGCCGCGGGCAGGGAGCCCTCCCCGTGGCGGGCGCGGATGAAGTCCTCCGCCCGGGCAGAGCGTTCCGCCAGGGCCGAACCGTAGGCCTCCTGGGCCCGGCGGAATTCGGGGGCGGCCTCGCCGGCCAGGACGCGCTGGACCGGACCGGGGTTGAAGAACACCGGAGGCGGGGTGAACTGGTAGGCCACGAACACCATGGCGCCCACCAGGAGGATGAGGAACTGCATGGGCACCTTGAACAGGCCGTTGGCCAGGAGCCCCATGCGGCTCTGGGCCACGGAGCTGCCCGACAGGTAGCGCTGCACCTGGGACTGGTCCGTCCCGAAGTAGGAAAGGGCCAGGAAGAACCCGCCCACCAGGCCCGACCACAGGTTGTAGCGGTTCTGGAGGTCGAAGGAGAAATCGATGGCGTTGAGCCGGCCCAGGCTCCCGGCCACGTGCAGGGCGTCCCCGAAGGAGACCCCCGGCGGCAGCCGGAGCACCACCATCACGCCCGCGCCGGCCATGCCGCAGGTGATGATCAGCATCTGCCAGCTCTGGGCCCAGGAGACGGCGCGGGTGCCCCCCGTGACCGTGTAGATCATCACCAGGGAACCCACCAGCACGAGGTTCAGGTGGATGTTCCACCCCAGCAGCACCGACAGCACCAGGGCGGGGGCGTAGATGGTCAGGCCCACCGCCAGCCCGCGCTGCACCAGGAAGAGCACGGCGGCCAGGGTGCGCGTCTTGCCGTCGAACCGCTCCTCCAGGAACTGGTAGGCCGTGAACACCTTGAGCCGATGGAACAACGGCACCGCGGTGATGGAGAGCACCACCATGGCCAGGGGCAGCCCCAGATAGAACTGCACGAAGCGCATGCCGTCCACGTAGGCCTGGCCGGGGGTGGAGAGGAAGGTGATGGCGCTGGCCTGCGTGGCCATGATGGACAGGCAGATGGTGAACCACCGCGCGTCTCGGTCCGCCAGCAGGTAGCCGGTGGAGTCCTTGTGTCCCCGCCCCTTCCACAGGCCGAAGAGCACCACGAAGGCGAGGCAGCCGCCCAGGACGGCCCAGTCCAGCCCGCTCACGAGAAGGCCTTCCCGAACAGCCGGAACAGCAGGATGCACAGGGCCAGGTTCAGGAGAACCAGGCCGTATAGCCGGGACCACCGTCCCAGTATGGGAGGCGGCTCGTTCATGGGGCGGTCTTCAGGGCCAGCAGGTTCGCGAAGAGCCGGTAGGCCCCGGGCACCCCGTCCGGCAACTGCCGGAAGAAGGCCAGGCCCGTGTAGACGAAGTGTCCCTTGCCGTGGTTGGCCACGAGGAGCCCCCCCGCCAGAGGCTTCTCGCCCGTATCACCCGACGCCAGGACAGCCTGGTAGCGCGCGTCCCAGTCCCGGGCGAAGTAGAGCCCGCGTTCCTGCACCCAGCCCTCGAAGTCCGCGGCGGTGATCCGGTTGGGCACGTTCAGCACGGGACTGGAGGGCGCCAGGAAGGCCACGGGCGCGGTCTCCTCCGTGACCCGGTCCCGGGAGACCTTGAACGGGAAGGGCCCCAGGTCCGGCGTCACGAGGCCCTGGTCCACGGCATAGAGCACCACCTCGGTGCCCCCCCGGGCCACGTAGTCCAGGAGCCTGCCCTTGAGCTGGGCCAGGCGGGGCCGGGTGTTGAAGGCCCGGATGCCCACGACGATCGCGTCGTAGGCGTCCAGGTCGCCCCCGGCGAGGTCCTCGTCGGAAAGCAGGTCCACCTGGTACCCCAGGGGCCGGAGCGACCGCGGGATCTCGTCGCCCGACCCCATGACGTAGCCGATGCGGGAACCCCCGCGCCGGAGGTCCAGGCGCGCCACCTTCGCCCGGGCGGGGGGGAACCAGGTCTGGATGGGGATGTGCGGATAGTCGATGCGCATGCGGGAAAGGGCGGGCTGCGCCGGCCCCCCCACGGCCACGGCCACCTCGAGGTACCCGGTGCCGGGCGTGGCGGGCGGGGTGAGGACGGTGACCACCTTGCGCTCGTCCCCGGCCCGCTCCAGGGCGAAGGGGATCTCGGCGGGATCGGCCTTCCAGCCCGCGGGGGGCAGGAGCTTCACCACCCCGGAAACCGGGCCCCGGGCCGCCGCGACGTCGAGGGTGACCGTGCGGGGGGCGCCGTCCCCGAGGATCTGCACCGGGTCCGCGAGGTTCACCAGGACCGGCGGCGCGATGGTGAAGGCCTGGTAACGCTCGCCCAGGACCGGGTCCCGGAAGCGGTACTGCACGGGCACCTTGAGGTCGAAGGGAACCCCGCCGGCCTCCAGGTGGAAGGTGGCCTGGAAGGCGGCGGGCCCTTCGGGAAGCCCCGCCAGGGGGGAGGGGGGCGCGGCCCCGGTTCCCAGCCACGCGGGCCGGGAGGGCGGCATCCCCGCCGGGACGCGCAGGGCCCGCGTCTCCTTCAAGGGCTCGTTGGGGGCGAGCTTCCGGTCCAGGGTCACCGAGGTCCCGTCCAGGACGAGGCCCTTGACCCGCACGGCCCCGGTGGCCCGTGCGACGAGGGTGGCCGTCACGGGGACCTCCTCCCCGGGCGTGGCCCCGGGGCGCGCGGTGATGGCCTCGGCCCAGAGCCCGGCGGCGCAGCGGATGGCCTCCACGAGTTCGTCCCGCTTCACGTCCACCCAGGGGTCGGCGGGCACCTTCTCCAGGGCGGCCTTGGCCTCGAGCAGGAGATCCAGGGCCGCGCCGGGCCGTTCGGGGCGGTAGGCCGCGCGGGCCCGGGCCAGGATGGCGCCCACGGCCTCCCCGCCCCGCACCCGGCCCCAGGTGAGGTCCACGCCCTCGAAGAAGCCGCTCCTGGCGGGCTCGCCGGCCAGGGGCTCGAAGTACTCCAGGCGCGAGCCGCGGCTGGGCACGGCCCCGAAGCCCTGGCTGCGGTGCATGCTCCGGCTCTCCGCGGCCAGCTCCGTGAAGGACTTGCCCAGGACGGGGTCGTAGGCGCCCACGTCCAGGGTCAGGAA
Source organism: Mesoterricola sp. MK458 (assembly GCF_055384935.1). Taxonomy (NCBI): domain Bacteria; kingdom Pseudomonadati; phylum Acidobacteriota; class Holophagae; order Holophagales; family Holophagaceae; genus Mesoterricola; species Mesoterricola sp. MK458. The sequence continues at coordinate 4,225,990 of NZ_AP045075.1, read as the reverse complement.
GGAGCCGGGCTTCATGGCGTCCCGCTCCTCCTGGGGGCGGAAGCTGTTCCACAGGATGCGCCGGGCCTGCCAGGGGCGGACCCGGTCCAGCTGCTCGGGGAAGGCGCGAGGGTCCGCGGCGGCCCGGAAGGCCTCCAGGGCCAGCATGGCGGAGGCCGTGTGGTGGCCGTGGGTGGTGCCGAGGGTGGGGGAGAACCGGGTGATGATGACGTCGGGACGGAGCCTGCGCACGGTCCAGACCACGTCGGCCAGGGCCGCGTCGTGGCCCCAGATGGAAAGCGTCTCCTCTGGAGTCTTGGAGAAGCCGAAGTCGGTGCAGCGGGTGAAGTACTGCTCGGCGCCGTCCAGGTGCCGCGCGGCCAGGAGCTCCTGGGTGCGGATGAGGGCCAGGCCGTCGCCCAGTTCGGGCCCGATGAGGTTCTGACCGCCCCCGCCCCGGGTCATGGAGAGGTAGGCCGCGCGCACCTTGGCGCCCTGGGAGAAGGCGGCGAGGGCCGCCGTGTTCTCGTCGTCGGGGTGGGCCGCGACGTACAGCACCGTGCCCAGCACCTGGAGCTTGTCCAGGAGCACCTGGAGCGCCGCCGCGTCGCGCACGGGTTCGGGCTGCGCGAGGGCCGGGGAGGCTGCCAGGGCCGCGCAGAGGCAGACGTTCAGGTTCAAGGGCATTCGGATCATTCGGCCATCCCGGCGTGGAGGAAAGGTGCCCGACAAGAATAGTCAGATTTGGGCATCCTTCAAAAGAAGGATCATGCGGGCCCCCGCGCGGCCCGTGCGGAATTCCGCAAGGCCGGAGCTCCGGCCCGGTACCACCGGACCCGGCGCTCCCCGGCCCCAGGCCCTCCGGGAAATCCGCGGCCTTGGCACATGCCTTGCTGGGATCCGGTGTCCCCTTGGACTGAACGAACGCCCTCAACCCCACCCGTGGAGCTTCCATGAACCGCTTTGTCTCCCTCCTGCTGGCCGGCGCCCTCGCGCTAGGCGCCGGCCTCCCCTCCTGGAGCCTCGAACCCAAGCCCGCCCAGGACGTCCTGGTCGTGGGCCACAGGAACCCCGACACCGACAGCATCATCGGCGCCATCGCGGTGGCCCGGCTCAAGACGAAGCTGGGGATGCCCGCGGCCCCCATCGCCCAGGGCCCCGTCAACCCCGAGACCCAGTACGTCCTGGACACCTTCCACCTGGCGGCTCCGCCCGTGGAAACGAAGGTGGCCGGACGCAAGGTGATCCTCGTGGACCACTCCGACTACCCGCAGGCCCCCGCCGACCTGACCAAGGCCGACGTGGTCGGCCTGGTGGACCACCACAAGCTGGGCGGCCTCGCCACCGAGAAGCCCCTGGAAGCCTGGGTGTTCCCCGTGGGCTCCACCTCCACCATCGTCGCCCGCATGTATGCGGCGGCCAAGGTTCCCGTCCCCAAGGATCTCGCCGGCGGGATGCTCTGCGCCATCCTCTCGGACACCGTCATCTTCAAGTCGCCCACCACCACCCCCGAGGACCGGGCCACCGCCAGCCGCCTGGCGAAGGTCGCCGGCGTGAAGGACATGCAGGCCCTGGGCCTCAAGCTCTTCGAGGTGAAATCCCAGGTCAAGGGCGTGCCGGCCATGGACCTCCTCAAGCGCGACTTCAAGAGCTTCGTCATGAACGGCCGCAAGGTGGGCGTGGCCCAGCTCGAGGTGGTCGACCTGGCCATCCTGGCGCCCATGCGCAAGGACCTGCTCAAGGCCATGGTCGAGCTCAAGGCCGAGGGCTACCACAGCCTCCTGCTCATGCTCACCGACGTCATGAAGGAAGGCACCGACCTCCTCCTGGTGTCCGACGACGAGGCCATGGTGGACGGGGCCCTGGGCGCCAAGTCCCAGGGCGGAACCCGGTGGCTCCCCGGCGTCATGAGCCGCAAGAAGCAGGTGATCCCCAATCTGGAAAAGGCCTTCAAGTAGGACGGGCCGTCCCGGCGGAGGGCGCTCCGAACGCCAGCACCTCCCCCACATCCAGCACCCGCAGCAACCCGGAGGCGGAGCCCGCCGCAGCGGTCAGGCGCCGCAGGGGCTCCCCCCGGGGTTCGTCCGAAAGGTCGAAGGTGCCGTAGTGCATGGGAATGAGCGTGCCGGCCCCCAGGTCGTGGAAGGCCTGGAGGGCCTCCTCGGGGTTCATGTGGCTGGGCTGCATCAGGAAGGGCGGATCGTAGGCGCCGATGGGCAGGAGGGCGTAGTCCACCGGGCCCACCTGGTCCCGGATCTCCTTGAAGTGTCCGTTGTAGCCGGTGTCCCCGGCGAAGTACAGCGACCGCCCTCCCCACTCCACGAGAAAGCTCCCCCAGAGGGCCGCGTTGTGGTCGTTCAGGCCCCGCCGGTGCCAGTGCTGGGCGGGCAGGAGGGTCACCTTCAGGCCGGGCCCGGTGTCGAAGCGCTGGTACCAGCCCGCCTCCTGCACCGCCATGGAGGGATTCGCACGCCGGACCAGGTCGCCCAGGCGCAGCGGGACCAGGGCCGTGAGCCCCGGGCCGGCGAGGCTGGCCAGGGTGGGCAGGTCCAGGTGGTCGTAGTGCCCGTGGGAGACCAGGACGTAGTCCACCGCCACCCCGGCCATGTCCATGGGCACCTCCGCCAGGCGCCTCAGGAAGCGCGGGCCCTTGAGGACGGGGTCCAGCAGCAGGGTCCGGCCCGCGGCCCGCAGCAGGAAGGAGGCGTGCCCCAGCCACACCAGGCAGTCCTCTCCGGGCAGGGCCTCCAGGGGCCGCACCGCGAGGCGGAAGCCGTCCTGACGCTTTTCGCGCGCCTTGGGGTTCCGGGAGAACCGCCACTTCAGCACGGGCCAGAAGGAGCGCCCCACGGGGGACATGTAGCGCTCCAGGAACCGGCCTCCGCGGAAGGTGTTGCCCGGGTAGCCGTGGCGGATGGTGTGGAGATCGGGGTTCATCATGGCGGCACTTTCCGGGAGAATCCCTCCATGGAGGACCCCTACTATCTCGTGAATTTCCAGTGCGTGCTGGAGGATGTGCGCGCCCGGTGCGCCGACCTGCTCCGGCCCGGGGAGGCCGCGCGCCTGGAAGCCTTCCTGGGGCTGTCCGGGGACGCCCGGCGCCTCTACGTGCGCATGCTCACGCGCAAGGGCCCCTGGTTCCGCCCCGGGGACCTGGCCTACCCCGAGATCGGCCCCGGCGCCCTGGGGGAGCTGGCCGAAACCGGCTTCCTGGCGGGTCCGGAGGCGGCCTCCCGGGACGACCTGGCCGCCCTGCTCCGCAAGGCCGAGCTCGAGGCCCTCCTGGCCGGGGCCGGCCTCCCCTTCCGCCGGGCCGAGCCCCGCGCGGACCTGGCCGGGCGCGTGCCCGAGGCCCTCCTGCGGGCCTCGGCCGACGCGGTGGCGCCCCTGGGCCGGGACTGGGCGCGCCTGCTCTTCCTGCTCTTTTTCGGCAACCTCGAACAGGACCTCACCGACTTCGTGCTGGCCGAGCTGGGCCACGTGCGCTACGAGGCCTACGCCGTCGACCCCGCCTGCAGGCCCTTCCGGGACCGGGAGGAGGTGGACCTCCTGCTCTCCCTGGACGGACTGCGGGACGCCCTGGAGGCCGGCGAGGACCTGGCGGGGATCACCGCGGCGCTCCTGGCCATGGAGGGCCGCGCCGGGATCCGTTCCCAGCGGCGCTATCACCGCATGCTGGCCGAGGTGGGACGCACCTGGGAGCGCCGGGGCTCTCCCGACGCCGCCCTGGCGTGCTTCGGGCGGTGCGCCCTGCCCCCGGCCCGGGAACGCACGGCCCGCATCCACCTGGCCCTGGGGCGCCCGGAGCTCGCCGCCGCCACCGCCCTGGAGATGGCCGAGGCCCCGCTGGACGTGGCCGAGGAACGCTTCGCGGGCCAGTTCCTGCGCCGCCTGGCCCGCCACGACCCGGGGGCGGCGCGGTGGGCCGAGGGTCATCCCCCCGATCCCCCGCTGCCCGAAGTGCGCCTCCGCGTGGCCCGGCACCCGTCGGGCTCCGTGGAGCTGGCGGCCCTGGAGGCCTCGGGCTGGGAGGGTTTCCACACCGAGAACACCCTGTGGACCGCCCTCTACGGCCTGGCCTTCTGGGACGTCCTCTTCGCGCCGGTGCCCGGCGCCTTCCAGCACCGGTTCCAGCTGGGTCCCGCGGACCTGCGCACGCCCCAGTTCGCCCTGCGCCGCCGGGAGGCCATCGAGGCCCGGTTCGCCGAACTGGAGGCCCCCGGCGCCCCCCGGCGCCTGATCCTGGCCCGCGCGGAGGAGAAGCGCGGCATCGCCAACGCCTTCGTGAACTGGAAGGCGCTGGGCCCGGGCCACCTGGAGGCGGCCCTGGCGACCCTGCCCCAGCCGGCCCTGCTGGCCGTGCTGCGCGCCATGGCCCCCAACCCCGCGGCCTTCCGGAGCGGGTTCCCGGACCTCTTCCTGCACCGGGAGGGCCGCTGCATGGTCTGGGAGGTGAAGGGCCCCGGCGACGCCCTGCGGCCCGAGCAGGAGCGCTGGATCGCCCTCTTCAACCGCGCGGGCCTGGACGCCCGGGTCGCGTGGGTGCGTTACTTGGATGGGGAGGAACCATGAACCTGGATCCCGAATCCTGGGAGCGGCGCTTCGAGGCGTTCTGGGCGGAGGCCCCGGACGGGGACGGGGCCCACGACGTGCACCACCTGCGCCGGGTGTGGCGCTCGGCCCGGAGGATCGCCGCCACCGAGCCCGGCTCGGACCTCCTGGTGATCCTGGCCGCGGCCTACCTCCACGACCTGGTGAACCCGCCCAAGGATTCCCCCCTGCGCTCCCGGGCCTCACGGCTCTCGGCGGAGAAGGCCGTGCCGCTCCTGGAGGCCATGGGCTTCGACCCGGACCGGGCCCGGGCGGCGGGGCACGCCATCGAGGCCCACAGCTACTCCGCCGGCATCCCCCCCGCCACCCTGGAGGCCCGCATCCTCCAGGACGCCGACCGCCTCGAGGCCCTGGGCGCCATCGGCCTGGCCCGGTGCTTCTACACCGGCGGCAAGATGGGCACCGCGCTCTGGGAGGCCGGGGATCCCCTGGGCCGCTCCGGCCGCGCCCTGGACGACCGCGCCTATTCCGTGGACCACTTCCCCCTCAAGCTCATGCGCCTGCCCGACCTGATGACCACCGCCGAAGGGCGCCGCCTGGCCCGGCGCCGGGCCCGGGTCCTGGCCCTGTACCTGGCCCAGCTGGAACGGGAACTCCTTGACTGACGCCCGAAACATTGTTCAATGCTAGGCAAGCCAAAGGAGGTCCCATGAACAAAGTGGTCGCCCACTTCCTGGACGGTTCCTTGGCCAAGGGGCTCACCGTGGACTTCGTCGCCACGAAGGACCGCTTCCACCTGGTGGTGGACGGCGCCCCGCCCCGGGAGATCCTCCTCTCGGAGCTGAAGGGGCTCTTCTTCGTGAAGGACCTGGAAGGGGACCTGGGCCACGCCAAATCCAACCTCTTCCACCCCGGCGACATGAGCCCCGGCCGCCGGATCCGCGTGGACTTCAGGGACGGGGAGACCATGCTCGGCACCACCCAGGCCTACACCCCCGGGCGTGCGGGCTTCTTCGTGGTGCCCGCCGACAAGAAGTCCAACACGGAGCGGGCGTACATCCTGTCCTCGGCCACCCGGGCCGTCACCTTCCTGTGAGGGCGGCCACCAGGGCGTCGGCGTCCCGGTCGGTGTTGTAGGCCTGCGCGGACATGCGCACGAAGATCGAGCCCTTGTGGGAGGTCACCGGCACCTCGATGCGGTGGTCGCGCATGAGGGCCTCCTGGAGCGCGGCGGGATCCCCCGCGGGCACCGGGATGATGGCCATCTGGGCGAAATCGGCGTCCTCCGCGGGCGGGGTCAGGCCCGTGGCCGCGCAGACCCGGTGGAGCGTCTCCACCACCAGGCGGTGGCAGCGCCGGCGCTCGGCGTCCCATCCGTTGCGCGCCTGGAAGGCGATGGCCGCGGGGACGGAAAGGAAGGGCGACAGGTCCCGGGTGCCCTGCCACTGGAGCTTGCGCTCCATGGGCGCGGTGCCCGTGTAGCTGTCGTTGGCCGGCAGGGCCAGGTAGCCCCAGCTCACCGTGGTGGCGTCCAGCATGGCCTGGTGCTCGGCCCGCACGTGGAGGAAGGCCGAGCCCTTGGGGGCGCACAGCCACTTGTGGCAGTTGCCCGTGTAGAAGTCGGCGCCCACGGCCTCCAGGTCCAGGTCGAGCTGGCCCGGGGCATGGGCGCCGTCGATGACGGTGAGGATCCCCGCGGCCCGCGCGCGCCGGCACAGCTCCTCGATGGGGAAGATGAGGGCGGTGGTGGAGGTGACGTGGCTGAGGAAGAGCACCCGGGTGCGGTCCGTGACCTTCTCCCACACGCGGTCCGCGAATTCCCCGCTCCGGAAGGGCAGCGGAATCTCCGCGCGCACGTACCGCGCCCCGCAGCGGGCCGCAGCGAAGGCCCAGGCGCCTTCGCAGGCGCCGTACTCGTGGTCCGTGCCCAGGATCTCGTCGCCGGGCTCCAGGGGCAGCGACCGCGCCACGGTGTTCACCCCGTGGGTCGCGTTGGGCACGAAGATCAGGTCCTCCCCCCGGGCGCCCAGGTACCTTCCCAGCTCCGCCCGCGCCGTGGAGAGGAGCCCGGCCGAGCGCCGGCCCAGGAACGCCACAGGGTTGGCCTCCATGGCCTCCTGCCAGGCGCGGCTCGCGTCCAGCACCTCCCGGGGGCAGGCCCCGAAGGAACCGTGGTTCAGGAAGATGGTGGAAGGGTCGAGGAGGAATCGCTGCATGGGGTGTCTCCGCTCCGTTGCCATTGTAGTGCGCCCCCGGAGCACTGTAGCCTGGAGGGCGATGGCCCCCCGCCCCTTCTTCTCGGTCCTCCACGACCTCCTGGATCACGAGCGGGACGTGCGCCTCGGGGAACTCCTGGATGCCGCCGGGGAACAGTCCTACGGCCTCCTGATCCTGCTGCTGGCCCTGCCCAGCCTCGTGCCCGGGGTCAACACGGGCCTGGCCCCGGTGGGAGGCGCGGCGGTGATGGCCATCGGATTCCAGCTGGGCCGCGGCGTTCCCCACCCCTGGGTGCCCCAGCGCATCCTCGCCCTGCCCATCCACAAGGGCGCCATCAAGGGCGCCCTGGCCCGCCTGGAGGGGCTCCTGCTGCGCTGGTCCAGCCGCACCGCGGAACGGCACCCCCTGGGCCGCAAGTGGATGGGCGCCGCCCTGGCCTGGACCGGCTTCCTCCTGGCCGTGCCCCTGCCCCTGCCCTTCGCCAACATCATTCCCGCCGCCATCCTCTGCCTCCTGGGCGCCGCGCTCCTGGAACAGCGCCAGGACTGGGCCTGGGCCGCCACCCTCGCCAGCCTAGGGACGTCCCTCTACTTCGCGCTGTCGGCGAACGTGGCTTTCAGGATTATCAAGGCGTTGCGGAATCTGGTGAGCTAGGAAGGTAGTGATCGGCATCCCCCAGACTCAATGACGAGGTTTGGCTAGGCGGAATGCTGCTGTACGGCCCAGGTAGCCAGTACGAGCATCGTGGGCTGGTTGAAGCTGTGACCGGCCTGTCCGTGGCGATTCGGCAAGACCATCGAAAAGATTGAACGCTGGGGCGCTGGGGGCTCGCTGGGGCGCTGGGGAAAAGAAGGTGAACCTTGGGGAGGCTGACGGTAGGTCCTTTTGGAGGGTCCCATGCCACGCTACTGGGGAGAACACTCGGGGGATGATTACCCGCATCAGGACATCACCCAGGCGATAATCGAAGCCGCAATCCGGGTCCAGAATGCGCTGGGCCCGGGGCTTCTCGAGGATGCCTACAAGGCCTGCTTGGCGCATGCCCTGAGGGGGAGCGGCCACAAAGCCTTACGTGAGGTTCGCCTGGACATCGTATGGGAGGGCCTGACAGTCGAAGGTGCCTACAAGATGGACCTCGTGGTGGACGACAAGGTTGTGGTCGAAGCAAAGACAGTGGAAAAGCTGGTGGATGCCCACTTCGCACAGGTCAACACCCAGCTGCGATTCTCCAGTCTCCAGGTTGGCCTGCTATTGAACTTCCGATCCTGGCCCCTCAAGGATGGCGGCATCCGCCGGGTCGTTCACACCAGAGACTGAACCCCCAGCGTCTCAGCGAGTCCCCTGCGCCCCAGCGTTTGATCTTTCTGCCTGGTTGTTGTGGCGCAACGGTTACGTGCTTTGCCAAAGAGCCATCCTTGATGCACCATGTCCCGGGCCGATCGGGTAGAAGCCAATCCTGACCATATATTCCAATCAAACCATAATTAGGCCGATCGGGTTTCCAGTACCCTTGCCTTCTGTCGCCTGGATACCTTCCGCGCCTTCTCCACGTCCGGGAGGTGCACCTCCGCCCACCGGCACAGGGCGCCCAGGGGTTCCTTCAGGGTGGCGCCCAGGTCGGTGAGGGAGTATTCGGTGCGCGGCGGAACCTCGGGATACACCACGCGGCGGACCAGGCCGTCCTCCTCCAGCTTGCGCAGGGTCTGCGTCAGCATCTTCTGGCTGATGCCGCCCACCTCGCGCTGGAGCTCCCCGTACCTCCGGGTGCCCTGGGACAGCAGGTAGATCACCAGCGTGGTCCATTTGTCCGCGATGAGGTCCAGCACGAGGCGGGTGGGACACACGGGACTGAGAACGTTGGGAGCCATCGGACACGCATTGCGAACCATTGGGTGCCTACCTTCCGAAATAGTGCCTACTTTCCAAAGGAGAGTGACAGGCCTAATTTTGTATTACGGCCGACTTGACCGCAACCCCCGAATTCAACGGAGCCCCCATGACCACCGCGACCGTAATCTCCCCCGACGAACTCCTCCACGCCCAGGCCTGGCGCTACGCCACCAAGCAGTTCGACCCCTCCCGCAAGATCCCCGCCGGGACCTGGTCCGCCCTGGAGACGTCCCTGGTGCTCAGCCCCAGCTCCTTCGGCCTCCAGCCCTGGAAGTTCCTGGTCATCCAGGACCCCGCCCTGCGCACGAAGCTCCGGGCCGCGTCCTGGGGCCAGAGCCAGATCGAGGACGCCTCCCACCTGGTGGTCTTCCTGGCCAAGGAGACCCTCACCGAGGCCGACGTGGACCACTTCGTGGCCCGGGTTGCCGAGGTGCGCCACCAGACCTCCGAATCCCTGGCGGGCTACCGGGGCATGATGGTCGACACCCTCGTGACCGGCCCCCGGGCGGCCACGATCGATGCCTGGGCCGCCCGCCAGGCCTACATCGCCCTGGGCAACTTCATGACCAGCGCCGCCCTCCTGGGCGTCGACACCTGCCCCATGGAAGGCCTCGATGCCGCCCAGTACGACCAGATCCTGGGCCTGGCCGGCACCGGCTACCGCACCGTCGTCGTCTGCCCGGCTGGCTACAGGTCAGGCGGCGACAAGTATGCCGACCTGGCCAAGGTCCGCTTTCCCGAAGGCGAAATGGTCGAACACCGATAAAAAGAGGATTCCGGCATCGCCTATGGCGCCCTCCCTGGAATTCCCAAAGAAGCCCTAATGGGATAGCTTGACGGGTCCGAAACCTTCCTTGGAGGTGGACCCATGTCGATCTTCCACCAGTACCAGAGCCGTTACGAATCCGCGGGCGCCGAGGAAATGAGTCTCCAGGAATATCTGGAACTCTGCCGGAGGGATCCCTCCGCCTATGCCAGCGTCGCCGAACGGCTCCTGAGCGCCATCGGCGAGCCGGAACTGGTCGATACCCGCTCCGTGGAGCGGCTCAGCCGCATCTTCGCCAACAAGGTCGTGCGGATCTATCCGGCCTTCAAGGAATTCTACGGGATGGAGGAGGTGATCGAAGGGATCGTCTCCTACTTCCGCCACGCGGCCCAGGGGCTCGAGGAGAAGAAGCAGATCCTCTACCTCCTGGGGCCCGTGGGCGGTGGCAAGTCCTCCCTGGCCGAGGAGCTCAAGGCCCTCATGGAGAAGGTCCCCTTCTACGCCATCAAGGGGTCCCCGGTCCACGAGTCCCCGCTGGGCCTGTTCAACCCCGCCGAGGATGGACCGATCCTCGAGGGCGACTACGGGATTCCCCGGCGCTACCTCACGTCCATCATGAGTCCCTGGGCCGTCAAGCGCCTGCAGGAATACGGCGGCGACATCACCCGGTTCCGGGTGGTCAAGCTGCGCCCCTCGGTGCTCAGCCAGATCGCCGTGTCCAAGACCGAACCCGGTGACGAGAACAACCAGGACATCTCCTCGCTGGTGGGCAAGATCGACATCCGCAAGCTGGAGACCTACTCCCAGAACGACCCGGACGCCTACTCCTACTCGGGCGGCCTGTGCCTGGCCAACCGCGGGATGCTGGAGTTCGTGGAGATGTTCAAGGCGCCCATCAAGGTGCTGCATCCGCTGCTCACCGCCACCCAGGAGGGCAACTACAAGGGCACGGAGGGGTTCGGCGCCATCCCCTTCGACGGGCTCATCCTGGCCCACTCCAACGAGGCCGAGTGGATCACCTTCAAGAACAACCGCAACAACGAGGCCTTCCTGGACCGCATCTACATCGTGAAGGTGCCCTACACCCTGCGGGTCACCGACGAGATGCGCATCTACCAGAAGCTCCTGGACAACTCCTCCCTGGCCCAGGCCCCCTGCGCCCCCGACACCCTGCGCATGCTGGCGCAGTTCTCGGTGCTCAGCCGCCTCAAGGAGCCCGAGAACTCCAGCATCTATTCCAAGATGCGCGTCTACGACGGGGAGAACCTCAAGGACACCGACCCCAAGGCCAAGAGCTACCAGGAATACCGGGACTTCGCGGGGGTGGATGAAGGGATGACGGGCCTTTCCACCCGCTTCGCCTTCAAGATCCTCTCCAAGGTCTTCAACTTCGACCACCGGGAGGTGGCGGCCAATCCCGTGCACCTCATGTACGTTCTGGAGCAACAGATCGAGCAGGAGCAGTACCCCGGGGCCGTCGAGGAGCAGTACCTGCGCACCCTCAAGGAGTTCATCTCCCCGCGGTACGCCGAATTCATCGGCAAGGAGATCCAGACCGCCTACCTGGAGAGCTACTCCGAATACGGCCAGAACATCTTCGACCGGTACGTGAACTACGCCGACTTCTGGATCCAGGACCAGGAATTCCGCGATCCCAACACCGGCGAGATGCTGGACCGGGTGGCCCTGAACACCGAGCTGGAGAAGATCGAGAAGCCCGCGGGCATCTCCAACCCCAAGGACTTCCGCAACGAGGTGGTGAACTTCGTCCTGCGCGCCCGGGCCCGGCAGGACGGGAAGAACCCCGCCTGGACCTCGTACGAGAAGCTCCGGTCGGTAATCGAGAAGAAGATGTTCTCCAACACGGAGGAGCTGCTGCCCGTGATCTCCTTCAACGCCAAGGCCACCACCGACGACCAGAAGAAGCACCGCGACTTCGTGGACCGCATGGTGGCCAAGGGCTACACCGAAAAGCAGGTGCGGCTCCTGTGCGACTGGTACCTGCGCGTCCGGAAATCGTCATGATCCAGATCATCGACCGGCGCTTCGACAGCAAGAACCGCAGTTCCGTGAACCGCGCGCGGTTCCTGCGGCGCTTCCGAGGCCAGATCAAGCAGGCCGTGTCGGACGTCATCGACCAGGGCGGAATCAAGGACATGGATTCCGGAAAGAAGGTGCGCATCCCCGGCAAGGACATCGCCGAGCCCCAGTTCGGCCACGGCCCCGGGGGGCGGCGCGAGCGGGTGCACACGGGCAATGACCGTTTCGCCACCGGCGACGAGGTGGAGCGCCCCCCCGCCGGGGACCGGGGCGGCCCGGGCGGCCGCGCCAGCCCCGACGGGGAAGGCGAAGACGCCTTCGAGTTCGCCATCTCCCGGGACGAATTCCTGGACTTCTTTTTCGAGGAGCTGGCGCTGCCCAACCTGGTCAAGCGCCATCTGGCCAGCCTCACCGAATTCCGCAACGTCCGGGCCGGCCACACCCACACCGGCGTGCCCACCAACCTGAACCTCGTGCGCACCATGCGCGGCGCCACGGGCCGGCGCATCGCGACCCGCGGCCCCTTCCTGGACCGGCGGGCGGAACTGGAGGCGGCCCTGGCCGAGGCGAAGCGCCTCCACGGCGAGGACAGCGCCGAGGTCCGGGAGATCCTCCTGGAGCTGGAGCGGCTGGGCCGGCGGCTCTCGGCGGTGCCCTTCATCGACACCTACGACCTGCGCTACAACAACCGCGTGCGCGTGGCCCAGCCCACCACCCAGGCCGCGATGTTCTGCCTCATGGACGTGTCAGGGTCCATGGACGAGGCCAAGAAGAACATCTCCAAGCGCTTCTTCACCCTGCTGTACCTCTTCCTGAAACGGAACTACGAGCGCATCGAAGTGGTCTTCATCCGCCACCACACCTCCGCGGAGGAGGTGGACGAGGAGCGCTTCTTCCACTCCCGGGAGACCGGCGGCACCATCGTCTCCAGCGCCCTGCGGCTCATGCGCGACATCGCCGCCGAGCGCTACGCCCCGGGCCTTTGGAACCTCTACGGGGCCCAGGCTTCGGACGGCGACAACTGGGCCGACGACTCCGAGCCCTGCCGGGACCTGCTGGCCGATTCGATCCTGCCAATGGTTCAGCACTTCGCCTACATCGAGATCGCCGACACCCCCCAGGTGCTCTGGCGGGAGTACGAAACGCTGCTGCCCGGCCATCCCGGCTCCTTCGCCATGCGCCGGATCCGGGAGGTGACCGACATCTACCCCGTCTTCCACGACCTCTTCCGGAAACGGGTGTAGCCGTGCTCCCCGGGGGATCGGAGTGGACCTTCGAGTCCATCACCGCCTTCGACGACGCCATCGGGCGCTTGGCCCGGGACTTCGGCCTGGACACCTACCCCCACCAGCTGGAGATCATCAGCTCCCTGCAGATGATGGACGCCTACGCCTCGGCCGGCATGCCGGTCAACTACCACCACTGGTCCTTCGGCAAGCACTTCCTGGCCACGGAGAACCGCTACCGGCGCGGGCAGATGGGCCTGGCCTACGAGATCGTCATCAACTCCGACCCCTGCATCGCCTACCTCATGGAGGAGAACACCCTGACCATGCAGGCCCTGGTCATCGCCCACGCGGCCTACGGCCACAACTCCTTCTTCAAGGGCAACCATCTGTTCCGCCAGTGGACCAGCGCCGGGACCATCATCGACTACCTGGTCTTCGCCAGGGACTACATCGCCCAGTGCGAGGAGCGCCACGGGCAGGACGCCGTGGAGCGCCTCCTGGACGCGTGCCACGCCCTCATGAACCTGGGCGTTGACCGCTACCGGAGGTCCCCGCGGCTCTCCCTCACCAAGGAGCGCGCGCGCCAGAAGGAGCGCGAGGCCTACCTCCAGGCCCAGGTGAACGAGCTCTGGCGCACGCTCCCGGCCCGCCCCGGGAAGGAGAGGCCCGCCGAGGAGCCCCGCTTCCCCAGGGAGCCCGAGGAGAACCTGCTGTACTTCATCGAGAAGAACGCGCCCCTCCTGGAACCCTGGCAGCGGGAGATCGTGCGCATCGTGCGCAAGGTGGCCCAGTACTTCCATCCCCAGCGCCAGACCCAGCTCATGAACGAGGGGTGGGCGACCTTCTGGCACTTCACCCTGCTCAACGCGCTGTACGACGAGGGCAGCGTGGGCGACGGCTTCATGTTCGAGTTCCTGCACGCCCACACCAGCGTCATCCACCAGCCCCCCTACAACAGCTCCTGGTATTCGGGCGTCAACCCCTATGCCCTGGGCTTCGCCATGTGGCGGGACATCCGGCGAATCTGCGAGGCCCCCACCGAGGAGGACCGCCGCTGGTTCCCGGACATCGCGGGCTCGAACTGGCGCGAGGTGCTGCCCTTCGCCATGGGCAACTTCAAGGACGAGAGCTTCATCGCCCAGTTCCTCTCCCCCCGCCTCATGCGGGCGTTCCGGTTCTTCACGGTGGTGGACGACGAGATCGATCCCCGGCTGCGCATCGGCCCCATCCACGACGGGTCCGGGTACGAGGACCTGCGCCGCGTCCTGGCCGACCAGTACAACCTGGGCAGCCGCGAGCCCAACATCCAGGTGTGGAGCGTGGATCTGCGCGGGGACCGCACCCTCACCCTGAGCTACGCCAACCCCCGGGACCTGCCCCTGGCCGAGGATTTCGAGGCCGTGCTGGAGCACATGGCCTACCTGTGGGGCTTCACGGTGCGCCTGGAGGAGCGGGACGCCGCCGGCGGGGTGCGGGTGCTGGGGGTGAAGCTCGGAGAACGCAGGCGTCGGGACTGAACCGAGCATTTGTTCTTCCCTTCGCGGAGAGGACGTGTAGAGTCGTTGCTACGCCATCCCCAAACCCTTTTTTCTGGAGCTTCCCATGAGATACCTCCCTCTCATCGCCGCGGTTCTTCCGTGCGTCCTGGCCAGCGCCCAGTCGCCCACTCCGGCCCAGGCGGAATCCCTCGTGAAACGGGCCGTCACCTACGCCAAGACCCATGGCATCGAGAAACTCATCCAGCAGACCAACCAGGCCAACGGCGTCTTCCACGTGGGGTCCGGCGGGGAGATGTACCTCTTCATCTACGACCAGGCCGGCATCTGCAAGGCCATCGGATTCAACTCGGTGGAACTGGTGGGCAAGGACCGCAGCGGCCTCAAGGATCCCAGCGGGAAGATGATCATCCAGGAGATGCTCAAGGTGGGCAAGACCAAGGGCAAGGGGTGGGTGGACTACCAGTACCCGGACCCGGTGAGCGGCAAGGTCCTGCAGAAGACCTCCTACATCGAATCGTTCGAAGGCCTGGTGCTCGGCTGCGGGATCTACAAGAGGTAGCTTCGGCAGGATAGTCGAATAAATTATTAACAATGACGATTCAGGAAAAGGCCCTCTTCGTCACCCATTACGGTCAGGTCTGAGGTCTTGATCAGGAGGACTTATTCCCCGTCGGATCGGCGAATGGTTTATTCGGGAATGGTTGCATGACAGCGCAGGAAACTGTCGATTCGAGGATTCCTGGCAAAAGGATGAAACGCTGGGGCGCTGGGGGCTCGCTGGGGCGCTGGGAAAATGAAAACCTTGGGGGGGATTGCGGGTGGACCCTTCTCAAGTCAATACGAACCGGCGCTTCTATCTTCTTGACCGCTGAAGACTGGTGGGCTCCATCGCTACACCCACAAGGCAGTTCCCCCAGCGCCCCAGCGAGACCCCAGCGCCCCAGCGTTCAATTATTTCGATGGATCGTCCGATCCGCCCAGGACAATCCGTTCAGGGCATACCCACTCGCAGCCATTCAAACCTTTGGCAAAACCTGATCATTCCTTGACCCATTTGATTCCCCCCACGTCCAGACAGAGAACCACCCTTGTCCGAACTAAAAGTCCGGCCAAGGGTGGCTCTGAATTCCTCTATCGGGCAGTAACGCCTTCCCGCAGGCCGACCGCCTTCAGGGCCTCGGCGATGAAGCCCACGGTGCGGTCCACGTTGTGCAGCTTGTCCAGGCCGAACAAGCCGATGCGGAAGGTCATGAAGTCCGCGGGCTCGTCGCACTGGAGGGGGACGCCGGAGGCCACCTGGTAGCCGACGGCCACGAACTTCTTGCCGGACTGGAAGTCGGGGTCGGTGGTGTAGCTGACCACGACGCCCGGGGCCTTGAAGCCCTCGGCGGCGACGCTGGGGAGGCCGCAGCCTTCCAGCAGGGTGCGCACCTTGGCGCCCAGTTCGGCCTGCTCGGCGCGCAGCTTCTCGAAGCCGTAGGCCTCCATCTCCTGCATGACGGCGCAGTCCTTGGCCAGGGCGTCGGTGGGCATGGTGGCGTGGTAGGCATGGCCGCCCTTGAGGTAGGCGTCCATGATGGCCGACCACTTCTTGAGGTCGCAGGCGAAGCTGGAGCTGGCGGTCTCGGCCATGACGGCCTTGGCCTTCTCGCTCAGCATCACCATGGCGGCGCAGGGGCTGCCGCTCCAGCCCTTCTGCGGGGCGCTCACGATCACGTCCACGCCCAGGGCCTCCATGTCGACCCACATGCACCCGGAGGCGATGCAGTCCAGCACGAAGATGCCGCCCGCGGCGTGGGTGGCGGCGGCGACGGTCTTGATGTAGTCGTCGGGCAGGATGATGCCGGCGGCGGTCTCCACGTGGGGCGCGATGACGACGGCGGGCTTCTCGGCGGCGATGGCGGCCACCACCTCGGCCACGGGCGTGGGGATCCAGGCGTCCTGCTTGCCGGCGCCCACCTTGCGGGCCTTGAGGACCACGTGGGAGGAGGGGATCGCGCCCATGTCGAAGATCTGGGTCCAGCGGAAACTGAAGAACCCGTCGCGGATGACCAGGGCCTTCCTGCCGGCGCAGAACTGGCGGGCCACGGCCTCCATGCCGTAGGTGCCGCCGCCGGGGACCAGGGCGACGCCCTTGGCGTTGTAGACGAGCTTGAGGATGCGGTCCATCTCGCGCATGACCAGCTGGAACTTCTTGGACATGTGGTTCAGGGCCCGGTCGGTGTAGACAACCGAGAACTCCATGAGTCCATCGGGATCGATGTCGGGAAGCAGTGCGGGCATGGGAATCCTCCTCGGATCAGAGCCAGTTGATGTCGGTGCCCGCGGGAAGGTGCGGGGTGAAGATGGAGAGGTACTGCAGGTCCTCCTCCAGGGCGCGGGTGTCGTGGACGATGCCCCGGGGGCAGACGTGGACGTCGCCCATCTTCACGGGCTTCCACTCGCCGTTGATGAGGAGCTCGCCCCTTCCGCCCACCACGATCACGTACTCGTCGCAGACGGTGTGGAAGTGGGTGCCGATCTGCGTGCCCTTGACGGCGGTGCGCACCATCAGCTGCGTGCGGGGGCAGTCGTACGCCACCACGCTGTCCACGCCCTTTTCGGGCAGGGTGCGCTTGGCGTACTCGTCACGGAGGTGGAGGAGGATGGCTTCGGCCGGCGTCGAGTCGATCAGGCCCTTCAGGGTGCCGGGTTCATAGGCGGGAATGCTCATGGGCGTCTCTCCTGTGCGCGGGTGGTTCGATTCTACTGCCTAAATGGCGGCGGGAGCGGTGGGGAGGATGGCGGGGATGACGAAGGCCTGGACGAGCACCAGCACGATGACCATGCAAAGCAGGATCATGGAGTACTTGAGGGTCTTGCGGAAGATGTCGGTCTCGTGCCCCACAAGGCCCACGGCGGCGCAGGCCACGGCGATGGACTGGGGCGAGATGAGCTTGCCCATGACGCCGCCGAACAGGTTGGCGCTGGTGGTAAGGACGGGATTGAGTCCCAGGTGCACCGCGGTCACCTGCTGGAGCTTGCCGAAGAGGGCCGCGGAGGAGGTCACGGAACCGGTGAGGAACACGCCCACCAGGCCGATGACGGGCGAGAAGATGGGGAACGCCATGCCGGTGAGCTGCGCGAAGGCCAGGCCCAGGGTGAAGGACATGCCCGAGTAGTTGGCCAGGAACCCCAGGCCGATGACCGAGGCCAGGGTGATGAGGGCGAAACGGAGCTGCTTGAAGGTCTTGAGGAAGACCCGGGTGCCGGTGGCCGGTCCGATGCCCAGGACGGCCATGGAGATGAGGGAGGAGATGAACATGGCGGTGCCGGGGGCGATGAGCCAGTCCCAGCGGTAGTTGGCGCCGTACGCAGCGGGCGTGGCGACGATGGGGGCGGCCTTGAAGACCACGCCGTTCAGCCAGGGCCAGCTGGGAATCATCACGAACCAGTGGTGGGCCTTGGTGCAGTAGGCCTTGAAGGCGGGGGTGCCCCAGATGCCCATGACCACCATGAGGATGAGGAAGGGCGACCATGCCTTGAAGATCTGCCCGGCGGAATAGGTGCCCGAGGCCGCGACGTGGCTGGCGGCGGTGTCCTCCGCGAAGGTCCAGGTGGTCGCGGGCTGCCAGAAGCGCAGGAAGATCACGAGGCAGAGCAGGGACACCACGGAGGCCACGATGGCGGGGAGTTCGGGGCCGAACCAGGTGGAGATGCAGAAGGAGGCCGCGGCGTAGCTCACGCCGGCCACGAGACAGGCGGGGATCACTTCCTTGGCGCGCTTGAAGCCCACCATGACGACCACCATGAAGAAGGGGATGATCAGGGCCATGAAGGCCATGTCGATGCCCACGGCGCGGGCCATGGTGGTGGCGGGGATCCCGGTCACCGTGCTCATCATCATGGTCGGCACGCCCACGGGCCCGAAGGGCACGGGCGGGGTGTTGGCCACCAGGCAGATGACGGCCGCCGGCAGCGCCGGGAAGCCCAGGCCGATGAGCATGGCCGCGGCCACCGCCACCGGGGCGCCCTGGCCCGCCACGCCTTCCATGAAGGCGGAGAAGGAGAACGCGATGAGCAGCGCCTGGATGCGCCGGTCCGGGGAGAGGGAGGAGATGGAACTCTTGATGACCTCGAACTGCCCGCTCTCCACCGTGAGGTTGAAGAGGAACACGGCCGTGAGGATGATCCAGCCGATGGGCCACAGGCCCGTGACCATGCCCAGGGCCGAGGCGGACAGCGCCGCGCTCACCGGCATCTTGTAGACGAGCACGCTGATGACGATGGTGATCAGGAGCGTGAGGGGCCCGGCCACATGGCCTTTCATGCGCTTGACCGCGAGGGCCCAGAACAGGAAGAAGATGGGGATGGCCACCACCAGGGCCGTCAGGAGCAGGCTCCCGTTCAGGGCGGAGTAGTTCTGGTTCCACTGCATGGTTCAGTCCTTTCACTCACGGGGTTTGGACGGACCGGTCGCAGCCCCGCGGACGGGGTGGGAACCGGAGGTTCGACGCTTGGTCACAAGGCCTCGCTGGTTTGCGTATCGCTTATTGATGCAACGGTGGGATGCGAAGATTAGAGATCCATGGGTCTTTTGTGTCAAGTCGATATATCAATAAGCTTAGGTTATGCCCCCGAACCACGGCCAGTATGAAGAGCCTATTAAAATACCGGTCGTTCGGCTCGCCCCGCCCCGGGCCCGGGACCGCGGTCCGGTAACCTTGAGGGGATGCCTTCCTCCGCCCCGCGTCCCCACAGCTTCCGCACCACGGCCATCATCATCGCCTGCGCCCTGTTCATGGAGCAGCTGGACGCCACCGTCCTGGCCACGGCGCTGCCCACCATGGCCCGGAGCTTTTCCGTCTCCCCCCTGCACATGAGCGCGGCCCTCACCAGCTACCTGCTGGGCCTGGCCATCTTCATCCCGGCCAGCGGGTACTTCGCGGACCGGTACGGCGCCCGGCGCATCTTCCGGCTGGCCATCCTGGTCTTCACCGCCGGTTCCATGCTTTGCGGCCAGTCCACCAGCCTCCTCTTCCTGGTGGGCGCCCGGTTCCTCCAGGGCATGGGCGGGGCCATGATGGTGCCCGTGGGGCGCCTGGTGCTCCTGCGCACCGTGGACCGCAAGGACATGGTCGCGGCCATGTCCTGGTTCATGGTGCCCGCCCTCATCGGACCGGTGGTGGGCCCGCCCCTGGGGGGCTTCCTGGTCACCTACCTGTCCTGGCGCTGGATCTTCTACATCAACGTGCCCATCGGCATCCTGGGCATCTGGCTGGCCACGGTCTACATCGAGGACATCAAGGAGCTGGATCCCGGCCGGTTCGACCTGAAGGGCTTCCTCCTTTCCTGCGTGTCGCTCTCCTGCCTCATGTACGGGCTGGAGATGGGCAGCCGGGGGGGCGGGATCTCCCTGGGCGTGACGCTCCTGATCATCGCCATCGGCCTGGCGTCCGGCTTCGCCTACGTCCTCCACGCCCGGGGCGCCGACAACCCGATCCTGGACTTCCGGATGATGCGCATCCCCACCTTCGGCATCTCGGTCATCGGCGGGTCCCTCACCCGCATCACCGGGGGGGCCCTGCCCTTCCTGCTGCCCATGATGATGCAACTGGGCTTCGGCATGTCCGCGGCCCGCAGCGGCCTCATCACGTTCAGCACCGCCGCCGGCTCGGTGCTCATGAAGATCGCCGCCCCGCCCATCCTGCGCCGCTTCGGCTTCCGCAACACCCTGGTGTGGAACAGCCTCATCGCCTCGGGCTTCCTGGCGGCCTGCGCCCTGTTCCGGCCCGGATGGCCGGTGTTTCTCATCCACGGCGTGCTGCTCCTGGGGGGGTTCTTCCAGTCGCTGCAGTTCACCGCCCTCAACACGGTGGCCTACGCGGACATCTCCCAGCCCCGCATGAGCTCCGCCACCAGCTTCTACGCCACCTTCCAGCAGCTGATGCTCTCCATGGGCATCTGCGTCTCCTCGGCCATCCTGGCCCTGGCCATGGCCGTCTCCGGCCACGCGAGCCCGCGCCTGTCCGATTTCTCCGCCGCGTTCCTGGGGGTGACGGCCCTCTCCGTCCTGGCCTCCCCGGTGAGCGCCCGGCTGCCCCGCGACGCGGGCCGCGCCATGAGCGGCCACGGGGAAGCGGGGGAGGCATCCCTGGCCCTGGAAACCTAGGAAAAGGAGTCCGCCATGGCAAGCGTCTACGTCACCCGCATGCTCCCCCCGGAACCCCTCGACGCCCTGCGCCGGTGCCACGCCGTGGAGGTCAACCCCCACGACCGGGCGCTGACCCGGGAGGAATTGCTGGGGGCGGTGCGCGGACGCGACGCGGTCATCACCCTGCTCACCGACACCATCGACGGGCCGGTCCTGGACGCCGCGGGGCCCCGCTGCCGGATCTTCGCCAATTTCGCCGTGGGGTTCGACAACTTCGACGTGGACGCCGCCACGGCGCGGGGCGTGATCCTCACCAACACCCCGGGGGTGCTGGACGAGGCCACCGCCACCCACGCCTGGGCCCTCCTGCTGGCCACCGCCCGCCGCATCCCCGAGACCGACCGCTTCCTGCGTTCCGGGGCGTGGACGGGCTGGGGACCCCTGCAGTTCCTGGGCCGGGACGTGGACCGCACGACCCTGGGCGTGGCCGGCCTGGGCCGCATCGGCAGGGCGTTCGCGGCCAAGGCCGCCGCCTTCGACATGCGGGTGATCTACCATGACCTCCACCCCTCCCCGGACTTCGAGCGGGCCTGCGGCGCCACGTTCGTGGACAAGGCCACCCTGCTCCGGGAGTCCGACTTCCTCTCCCTGCACCTGCCGCTGCTGCCCTCCACCCGCCACTTCATCGGCGCGGCCGAGCTGGCCGCCATGAAGCCCACCGCCATCCTCATCAACACCGGCCGCGGCCCGCTGGTGGACGAGAAGGCCCTGGTGGCCGCCCTGCGGGACCACGTGATCTGGGGCGCGGGCCTGGACGTCTTCGAGGCGGAACCGCGCCTGGCGCCCGGCCTGGATGGGCTGGAGAACGTGGTCATCGTGCCCCACACGGCCTCGGCCACGTTCCGGACCCGGCAGGCCATGGGCATGACCGCCGTGGACAACGTCCTGCGCGTCCTGGCGGGGGATCCCCCCCTGACCTGCATCAATCCGGCCGTCCTCCCCTAGGAAGGGGCCTTCGAGCTCAATGTTTTCAACGAACCTCGTGCATTTCTCGGGGCGAATGCATGTCAAAACACAATTTTCCAGGCCAACCCATTGCGATAGCGTCTCATTCTCAGTTATGATCCCTGGAACGCCCCAGGAACCCCGTGACGCTGCCCTCCCCCGATGAATCCGCCCTGAAGCCGGTGAACCTCCCGCACATGCCTGTCTGACCCTTCGCTCAGGCCGCCTGACGCCCCTCAACCCCCCAAAGGAGTCCCCGTGTCGACCCTCGCGCCCTCACTGGCCCTCGGCCTATTCGCCCTGCCCGCCATCGCCCAGCAAGCCCCCGCCGAAAAGCCGGAAACCGTCCTCCCGGAGGTGAAGGTCCGGGGGGGGAAGACCTACAAGCCGCAGGATTCCGCCTCCCCCAAGCAGGCCTCGGCGCTCATGGACACGCCCCAGTCCATCACCGTCGTCCCCCAGGCGGTGCTCCAGGACCAGGGCGTCACCACCCTGCGCGACGCCCTGCGCAACGTGGCCGGCATCAGCCTGGCCGCGGGCGAAGGCGGGGCCCAGGGCGACAGCCTGACCCTGCGCGGCTTCCCGGCCCGCAACGACCTCTTCCTGGACGGCATGCGCGACTTCGGAAGCTACTACCGGGACTCCTTCAACCTCGAGACGGTGGAGGTCATCAAGGGCGCGTCCTCCGTGCTCTTCGGCCGGGGCTCCACGGGCGGGACCGTCAACCAGCTCAGCAAGACCGCCCGGCTCCGGAGCGCCAACGGCCTCACCCTCATGGGGGGCACCGACCACACCCGCCGCCTCACGGGGGATTTCAACTCGGCCCTGGGGGAGCATTCCGCCTTCCGGGTGAACGTGCTCTCCCACGCGTCCAACGTGGCCGGACGGGACGTGGCCCAGGACCGGCGCACGGGCTTCGCGCCCACGCTCTCCTTCGGCCTGCGCACGCCCACGGTGGTGACCGTGAGCTACCTCCACCAGGCCGAGAACAACGTGCCCGACTACGGCCTGCCATGGTTCTTCGACCGCCCCGCGGACGTGGACCGGTCCAACTACTACGGGTTCAAGGACGCCAACCGCCTCGTCACCACCGTGGACGTGTTCACGGCGCGCATCGAGCACCAGGTGGGTGACACCCTCACGATCCGGGACCAGGTGCGCCACGGCCGCTACGCGCGCGACGTGCAGATCACGGAAGCGCGCATGCCCGCGGGCCTGACGCCGGCCACGCCGCTTTCCTCCATCAGCGTCACCCGGGGCCAGATCACCGCGGAAAGCGCCGAGACGTTCCTCCAGAACCAGCTGGACCTCACCTTCAGGCAGGCCTCCGGAGCCTTCAGCCACACGCTCGTGACGGGCCTGGAGGCCTCGCGGGAGGGCTCCCGCCCCGTGCGCCCCACGATCACCTTCGCGGGCGCCAACGGAACCACCAGCCTCGTCGATCCCGACCCGGGCGCCCCCTACCTCCCCTCCGGGATCTCCTCCACCTCCTACACCACCACGGGGGCCAGGAGCCTGGGGTTCTACGCCCTGGAAACGGTGAAATGGGGCGAGACCTGGGAATTCCTCGGGGGGTTCCGGTGGGACCGCTTCGCCGCCGAGTTCGACCAGACCGTCGCCGCCGCCGTCCCATCCGCCTCGTCCTTCGACCACACCGACACCATGCTCAGCTGGCGCGCGGGGGTCGTCTTCAAGCCGCTTCCCAACGGCAGCGTCTACCTCTCGTACGGCACCTCCTTCAACCCCTCGGCCGAGGCCCTCGCCCTCTCCGCCAGCACCGCCGACGTGGATCCCGAGAAGAACCGCAACCTGGAGGTGGGCACCAAGTGGGACCTGGCGGGGGGACGCCTTTCCCTGAGCGGGGCCCTCTACCGGCTCGAGAAGACCAACGCGAGGGTGCCCGACCCGACCCCGGGCTCCATCTCCAACGTCCTGGGCGGCAACCAGCGGGTCCAGGGCTTCGAACTCGGCCTGGCGGGCCGGATCGGCGAGCGCTGGCAGGTGTTTTCCGGCTACGCCTTCGCCGACAGCGAGGTGGTCAGGACCACCGCCGCCCACACCCAGGGCAACCCCCTGGCCAACGCCCCGCGGCACACCTTCAGCCTGTGGACCACCTACGCCCCCGCCGCCGCGGTGGAGGTCGGCGCGGGCCTCCAGGGCGTCTCGCGCCGGGTGGCCAACAGCACCGGGATCGAATACGGCGCCGGGTCGGGCATCTGGAAGCTCAAGGAGGCCGACGGCTACGTGAAGGTGGACCTCATGGCCAAGGTGCGGTTGACCGGCAAGGTGGATCTCCAGGTGAACCTGCTCAACGCCACCAACACGGCCTACTGGGACCTCCTGCACCCCAGCCACGTGGTGCCCGGGGCCACCCGGACCCTGCTGGTCGGCTTGAACGCGAAGTTCTAGGAGGCGCCGCCATGCTCATCGACATTCCGCAGGTGCTCGACGCCGCCGAGGTCCTCCACTTCCGTCAGCTCCTGGCGGAGGCGGACTGGGTGGACGGCCGGGTGACGGCGGGCCACCAGTCCGCGCAGGTGAAGGCCAACCTGCAGCTGCCCGAGGACAGCGCGACCGCCCGGGACCTGGGCGGCCTCATCCTGGGCCGGCTGGAGGGGAACCCGCTCTTCCTCAGCGCCGCGCTGCCGGCCCGGGTCTTCCCGCCCCTCTTCAACCGCTACGCCGCCGGCATGGGATTCGGGAACCACGTGGACAACGCCATCCGCACCCTTCCGGGCCAGGCGGCCCGTATCCGCACGGACCTCTCGGCCACCCTGTTCCTTTCCGCCCCCGAGGACTACGACGGCGGGGAGCTGCTCGTGGAGGACACCTTCGGCGTCCATTCCGTGAAGCTGCCGGCGGGCCACCTGGTCCTGTACCCCTCCGGCAGCCTCCACCGGGTGGCGCCCGTGACCCGCGGGGAGCGCCTGGCCTCCTTCTTCTGGATCCAGAGCATGGTGCGCGACGACGCCCGGCGGACCCTGCTCCTGGACCTGGACACGGCCGTGCAGGGCGTCCGGGGCGAGCTCCCCGCGCATCCATCCCTGCTCACGCTCACGTCCTGCTATCACAACCTCCTGCGCATGTGGGGTGAACCTTGACGATGCGCAAAGCGATCTTCTGGATCCACCTCGCCGCGGGCCTCGTGGCGGGGCTGGTGGTGGCCGTCATGGCCTTCACGGGGGCCGCCCTGGCCTTCGAGCACGAGTTGGTGGACTGGGCGGAACGGGACCTGCGAAGGGTGGCCGTTCCCGCTCATGCCGTCCGCATGGACCTGGAGACCCTGAAGGGGCGGCTGCGGGAGGCCGAGCCTTCCGTGCGGAACCCGGCCGTGACGGTGTTCCGGGATCCGGCGGCGGCCGTGGTCTTCACCGAAGGGCGCGACAGGGCCTGGTTCCTGGACCCCTACACCGGGGAAGTGAGGCGGCCCGCCACCCGCCGCATGCACGCGCTCATGGAAGCCATGACGGACGCGCACCGGTGGCTGGCCCTGGGCGGGAACCTCCGGTCCGCCGGCAAGGCCGTCACCGGCGCCAGCAACGTCGCCTTCCTCCTGCTCTGCCTCACCGGCGCCGTGTTGTGGTGGCCCCGGAAATGGAGCTGGGCGAACCTGAGGCGCCTTTCCCTGCCGGCCCTGGGCCCCGGCGGGAAGGCCCGGGACTTCAACTGGCACGCCAGCGTGGGCCTGTGGACGGTGCCGGTCCTGACCGTCCTGACGGTGACCGCCGTGCCCATTTCCTACCGGTGGGCCTCCGACGCCGTCTTCCGCGCCGCGGGGGAGGTCCCGCCCCCCGCGCCTGGCGCGGGCGCCGCGCGGCCGCCCCTCGCGCAACCCGCCCCCCGCGCGCGGCCGGTCCCCCTGGATGCCGTGTTGGCCCGCGCGGAAAAGGAGGTCCCCGGGTGGCTGCAGGTGGGTATCCGGACCGGAGGGGGGCGCCCCGCCCCCAGCGAAACCGCCGGTCCCCCGCCGATCACCGTGACCCTGCGGGAAGCCTCCCCGTGGCCCCGAACGGCGACCACCAGCCTGACCGTCCATCCCTCCACGGGCGACCTGCTCAGCCGCACCGCATTCCAGGATCTGAGTCCGGGCCGGCGGATCCGGACCTGGATGCGCTTCCTCCACACGGGACAGGCCCTCGGGGCGTGGGGTCAGCTGGTGGCGGGCCTGGCCTGCGTGGGCGCCCTCCTCCTGGTCTACACCGGGGTCGCCTTGAGCTGCCGGCGGTTCTTCCCGTCCCGCCTCAACGGTGCCTGATCTCCGCCACCACGCAGTTCCCGTTGCCGCTGTACGCCACCCGGTCGAAGGCCTCCCACCGGGCCAGGAGGATCCCCCGCCCGTGGCTGTCGGACATCCGGCTGGCGTCGACCCCCTCGTAGGCCCGCCAGTCGAAGCCTTCGCCCATGTCCTGGATGCGGATGCGGGTGACGGCCTCCGTGCGCGTCAGCGAAACCACCACCTGGCGGTCCCGGAACTCCGGAAGCTCCAGGCGCCGCGCGATCTCGCCGGCCCAGGCCTGCCGGGCGATGAGATCGGTCTTCTCCTGGTAGGTGATGCCCAGGTTGCCGTGCTCCACGGCGTTGACCAGCAGTTCCAGGATCCCCGTCACCGTGCGCCGGGGGTCCGGGAAGGCCTTGGCCAGGAGCGTGGCCAGGTCGCCGCACGCATCGAGGGTTCGGAGGTGGAACACGCCCCGGCGCACCAGGCCCATGGCCGAACGGATGCTGTCGAGCTCCGCGTAGAGCTTTTTCCGGGTCTCGAATTCCCGCACCGCCGACCCCACCACCTGCGCCACCATCCGCGGGTCCAGCGGCTTCACGAGGTAGTGCAGCGCGCCGGCCCTTAGGCCCTCCCGGATGTCCTCGTCGCTGTCCATGGCCGTCTCGAGCACCACCGGTATGTCCTGGAGGCCCGGCGTGGCCTTCATGTGCTTGAGCACCTGGAGGCCGTCCATGCCCGGCATCATGCGGTCCAGCAGCACCGTCGCGAAGCCCGGGTTGCCCGCGAGGCGGTCCAGGGCCGCGAGCCCGTCGCCGGCCAGGGTGATGTGGTAGCCTTCCCGCGCCAGGGTTCCCTTGAGCAGCGTCGCGGTGAGGTCGTCGTCTTCCACGATCAGGATCTTCGGACGGGGCATGGGCTTCTCCGGGGCGCGGCCGGCACGGTCGTGGAGCCGGATCCATCATCGCAGAGGTTGCCCCTTCGCCGGGACCCTCCGGAACCGGAATCCCGGTGGCCTCACCCAGGATCATCCGGTTCCGGGACGCGGACCCGGGCGCGAAGGAGGATGTCATGCAGGCAAACGATTCCGCCACCCCTGATCCGGGCCGCCCCGCCCCTCCGTTCCCGCCCCAGCCCCAGGAGCCGCCCGGCGCGGAGGGTCCCCTGCGTCCCAGGGCCGACCACGGGACCGCCACCTACGTGGGCCACGGCCGCCTCACGGGAAAGGCCGCGCTCATCACCGGCGGGGACAGCGGCATCGGCAAGGCCGTGGCCATCGCCTTCGCCCGGGAGGGGGCCGACGTCCTCCTCTCCTTCCTGGACGGGGAGGAGGAAGACGCGGTGGACACCGCCCATTGGATCCACGAAACCGGGCGCAAGGCAGTGCTGGTCCCCGGGGACATCGGCCGGCCCTCCCACTGCCGCGAACTGGTGCGCAGGGCGGTGGAGGCCTTCGGCGGAATCGACATCCTCGTGAACAACGCCGCGACCCAGACCGCCTACCCCGACCTGGAATCCATCCCCGAGGAGGCCTTCGAGGCGACCTTCCGCACCAACCTGTTCAGCATGTTCTACCTGGTGAAGGCGGCCCTGCCCCACCTGCGCCCGCGCGCCTCCATCATCAACACCGCCTCCATCGAGGCCTTCCTTCCCCAGCCCGCCCTGCTCCCCTATTCCTCCACCAAGGGCGCCATCGTCACCTTCACGAAGGCCCTGGCCGGGTCCCTGGCGGAGCGGGGCATCCGGGTCAACGCCGTGGCCCCCGGCCCGGTGTGGACGCCCCTGATCCCGTCCTCCTTCCCGGAGGCGAAGGTGGCCGGCTTCGGCACCTCCACCCCCATGGGCCGGCCCGCCCAGCCCGCCGAGCTCGCCCCCATCTACGTCCTCCTCGCGTCCGACGAGGCCAGCTTCATGTCCGGCGGGATCCATGAGGTCACCGGGGGACGGCCGTTGACCTGAACCCGGCCCCGGACGTCCTCGGATCGATGCCAGACGCATGGGATCAGGCAGGCCCGGGGGTGCTAATCTCGGGTCCGACCAACCGGAAGGTGAATCATGGGCAACGTATTCATCAGCATCGGACTGACCCTCGATGGCTTCCTGGCGCCGGAAGGCATGACCATGGACGACCCCGGGCACAGGAACTGGGGGGCCAAATGGGGTGCGTTGATGGCCTGGATCATCAACCAGCAGTACTTCCGCGACAAGCTCAAGCTCGGCCCCGGGGGCGAGACGGGCCCCGTGAACGACCGGGTCCGCCAAACCTTCGAGCGCACCGGAGCCAACATCATGGGCAAGCGCATGTTCGACCAGGGCGAGGCCAGCTGGCCTGAGGAGGCCCCGTTCCACACCCCGGTGTACGTCCTGACCCACACGAAACGGGACCCGTGGGTCCGGCCCGGCGGAACGACCTTCCATTTCATCCCTGATGGACCGGAGCGCGCGCTGGCGCTGGCGCGGGAGGCCGCCGGGGACCGGGATGTCCGCATTTCAGGGGGCGCGAAGGTCATCCAGCAGTACCTGAACCTCGGTGTCATTGATGAGATGGAAATAGCCTTGGCCCCCGTGTTCTTCGGGGCCGGCAGGCGGCTCTTCGAGAACCTGGACGAGCCCGCGCCGCAGTTCCGCATCGAGAGCGTTCTCAATGGTTCGTTCGCGACGCACCTGCGATACGTACGCCTTTAGGAAGACCCAGCCCCGTGCCCCGGCCAGACCTGTAAAAAAAGAAGCCCTTGAATTTTTCAAGGGCTTCTTCGTGTTTCTGGCGGAGAGTGGGGGATTCGAACCCCCGATAGGCTTTTGACCTATACACGATTTCCAATCGTGCTCCTTAAACCACTCGGACAACTCTCCTGCGGGGTTTCCTGCTTGCGCGGGACTTGACAGGCTACCACGGAGCGGGCCCGGAACCAACCCTGGAATGTGCCGGGGGCGCTCCCGGGGTCCGATTATTCATTAATCGACTCTTTTGGCGGCCTCCGCCCTCCCGGAAGGTGCCGGTTCCCTGGCCTTGCTTGGAAGTGCGGTATGCTCTCCTGAACGCAATACGCTGGGAGGTCGTGTGGCCAAGCTTGATCTGGTCATGTTTGAGGAAGAATACAAGCAGCTGCAGGAGATCATCGGGCGTCTCCAGGTGGACTCCAGCAGCAAGGTCGTCTTCCTCGTCGACAAGAACGGACAGCAGATCGCCGCCAGCGGCGACGTGCGGAGCATCGACGCCACCAGCCTCGCCTCCCTCACCGCCGGCAACGTCGCCGCCACGGACGGACTCGCCAAGCTGATCGGGGAAAAGGAGTTCAGCCTGCTCTTCCACGAGGGGGAGAAGGATAATCTGCACATCTCCATCGTGGGCAAGCGGGGCATCCTGGTGGTGATCTTCGACCAGACCTCGAGCCTCGCCCTGGTGCGGCTGCGGGTCAAGAAATCCAGCCGGGAGCTCGCGGAGATCTTCGAGAAGGTCGAGCAGCGGGCCCAGGCCACGGCCGACGAATCCACCAACTTTGAAAGCCCCTTCTCCGAGATCACGGACGAGGACATCGACAAACTTTTCGGCGACTGACCCAGGACCCCCCTCGGACAACCACGATGACATTCATCAATTACGCCTCCCGGGAGATCAACTGCAAGATCGTCTACTACGGTCCGGGTCTCTGCGGCAAGACGACGAACATCCAGTGGATCCATGAGCAGGCCAACCCCGAGAAGCGGGGCAAGCTGGTGAGCCTGGCCACCGAGACCGACCGGACCCTCTTCTTCGACTTCCTGCCCCTGGACATGGGGATGGTCAAGGGCTTCAAGGTCCGCTTCCACCTGTACACCGTGCCGGGCCAGGTCTTCTACGACGCCTCCCGCAAGCTCATCCTCCGGGGCTGCGACGGCGTGATCTTCGTCGCCGACAGCCAGCGGCCCCGGCTGGAAGCCAACATCGAATCCATCGCCAACCTCGCCACCAACCTCAAGGACAACGGCTTCGACATCCGCAACATCCCCTACGTCCTCCAGCTCAACAAGCGCGACATGCCCACCGCCGCGCCCCTGGGGGAGATGGAGGACCTGCTGCGGTTCCGGGGCGAGCCCATGATCGAGGCCGTGGCCAGCAAGGGCCAGGGCGTCATCGAGACCCTGAAGGCCTGCGCGAGGCAGATCCTGATGGAGCTACAGAGGAGTTGATTCCTGGCTGGGATTCTGTAAAATCAAGTTTCACGCTTTCCGGCGTAGCTCAGTGGTAGAGCAATCGGCTGTTAACCGATGGGTCGGGGGTTCAAATCCCTCCGCCGGAGCCAAAAAAACGGGCCCTTCGGGCCCTTTTTTTTGGCTCCGGCGGAGGGATTTGAATCACAGAATTGCTGGCAGGTAGGCGCAGGCAAGGACAGCCCGGGGGGCTGTCATTGCCGATCAGCGCCGTGCCAGCAATTCGTGCGGGAGGCCGCCTTAACCCGATGAATCCTCCCCGGGGGCCGACCTTTGGGCCCTTTTTTTTGGCTCCGGCGGAGGGATTTGAATCACAGAATTGCTGGCAGGTAGGCGCCGGCAAGGACAGCCCGGGGGGCTGTCATTGCCGATCAGCGCCGTGCCAGCAATTCGTGCGGGAGGCCGCCTCAACCCGATGAATCCTCCCCAGGGGCCGACCTTTGGGCCCTTTTTTTGGCTCCGGCGGAGAGATTTGGAGTCAGGCATACTGGGTGCGTTCCCCTTCCCCAGGTGCCCCATGCTGCGTCGCCTCCTCCTCCATTCCCTGTCCGCGGTCCTGGTGGCTGCGGTCCCGGGCCAGCGCTGGCTGGACCACTTCAACCAGGACCTGCTCCCCTTCTGGAACGTGCCCGCGGCCTGGGGGACGCCCCGGGGGGACTTCCCCACCTACCGGTGCAACGACGGGAACCTCTTCAACCCGGAGGCCCCCTGCCCCGAGATCGCCGACGCCCCTGGGTGGATCAAGGCCAGCGCCGGCCTGGAATTCACCCGCATGAAGTCCCGGCAGACCTACTTCTACGGCGCGGCCTACCACCTCACGGGCGACCCGGCCATGCTGGCCCTGGCCCGGGACGGCGTGCGGTTCCTGCGCGCCAGGGCCCTGGACAAGGACACGGGCAGCGCCGTCACCTACTGGGACAAAGGCGTCCCCGGCCCCGCCACGCTGGAGCGCACCACCCAGGACCTGGCCTACGCGGAACTGGGCATGGCGATGTACTACTACCTCACCCGGGATCCCGAGGTGCTGGCCGACATCGTGCGCCTGAAGGACCACATCTTCACGCAGTACTGGGACAAGGACTGGGGGATGCTCCGCTGGGCCGCCAAGGGCCCCGCGGAGGAGACCGGCCGCAAGGAGCTGGTGGCGCAGCTGGACCAGGTGAACGCCTACATGCTGCTCCTGGCGCCCATCCTCCCGGAGCCCCTGCGCACCCAGTGGAAGGGCGACCTGGTGAAGCTGGCCCGGGTGATGGTGGAGAAGTACCACGCCCCCGACAAGCACCTCTTCTGGGGCACGCTCCACGAACCCAGGGCCCTGGGCACCCGCCACACCGACTTCGGGCACACCGCCAAGGCCCTGTGGATGATCGGCCGCATCGGGCGGCTCGCGGGGGACGAGGCCCTGGTGCGCTTCGCCGACACCGAGGGCGCCGCCGTCCTGGGCATGGCCCTGCTGCCCGACGGCACCTGGGGCTCCAAGCTGCGCCGGGACGGCTCCGTGGAGGCCTCCAAGGAGTGGTGGATCTACGCGGAACTGGATCAGCTGGCCGAGACCCTGGCCCTGTCCGACCGCAAGTGGGCCAAGCCCCTGGACACCACCGCCGCGTTCTGGCTCACCTCCATGGTCGACCGCAGGCACCACGAAGTGCGGGGCTGGGTCGGGCCCAAGGGCGAGCGCGACGAGGATGCCCCGAAGATCCACCTGTGGAAGAACGGCTACCACTCCGCCGAGCACGCCCTGGTGGGCTACGTCACCTCCCGGGCCCTGGAGGGCAAGCCCGCGACGCTGTACTTCGCACTGCCGGATCCCAAGGCCCAGGTGGACCCCTACTTCTACAGGGGGAAGGCCGGGGCGCGGCGGGTCTCGCCCCTGCCGGGCTTTCCCGGGCTCAGCAAGGTCGAGGTGGGCTTCTCGAAAATCCGCTAGGTCCTGAACTGCCGGGCCAGGGCCGCGAGGCCTTCGGCGGTGTGGGCCAGTTCATCGGAATGGGTGCTGATGGTCTCCACCGTGCTGGACAACTGCACGCTGGCGCTGGCGTTCTCGGTGGCTTTGGCGGCGCTGCGCTCCACCTGGTCGGCCACCTCGGTGCTGGCGGCGGACTGCTCTTCGGCCGAGGCGCTGATCTCCATGGCCATGGACGTCACCTGGCCGATGTGCTCGCGGATGTCCCCCAGGGCGTCCACGGCGCCCTGAACGGTGGCGCGGCCCTGGGTCACGGCCTCGTTGCTCACCTCGATGAGGCTCGCGATCTCCCGGGCGGACTGGGCGCTGCGCTCGGCGAGCTTGCGCACCTCCTCGGCAACCACCGCGAACCCCTTGCCCAGGGAGCCGGCCTTGGCGGCCTCGATGGCGGCGTTGAGGGACAGGAGGTTGGTCTGGCGGGCGATCTCCTGGATCACGCGCACGGCGTGGACGACCTTGGTGGTGGCGTCCTCCACCTGCGCCATGGCAGCCAGGGCCGCCTCGCCGGAGCGGTCCCCGGCCTCGGTGGCCGCCACGGCCTCCACGGCCTGGCGCTGGCTGGCCTTGACGTTGGAGGCCACTTCCTGGATGGAGGCGGACAGCTCGGTCATGGCCGAGGCCATGCGTTCCACCGAGATGCGCTCCTCCTCCGCGTTGCGGGCCAGCTCGCGGCTGGTGGCGGCGATCTGGTGGGTGGCGGCGGAGAAGTTCTCGGCCGTCTCGGTCACGCGCGTGCCGTCGAAGCGGATGCGGTTGACCATGCCCTTGATGTTGGACTGCATGGTGCGAAGCCGGGCCAGGAGGCTGGTGGTGTCCCCCGGGGGCGTCTCCAGCTCCACGCGCAGGTCCCCCTGGGCGATCTGCTGCACCGCGTCGATGGCCGTCTCGGGCTCGCCGCCCAACTGGAGCCGCTGGGCGCGCAGGAGGAGCCAGGCGATGACCACTCCGGCCACGACGACGGCAAGGCCGCCCAGCCCCAGGAGCCAGAGGCCGCCGTCCACCAGGGACGCCACCTCTCCGAGCCCCTTCACGGCGGGGTTGGCCTCCTGGATCCGCCGGACGCCCTCCCCGACCTTCAGGAAGGCGGCCATGTCCAGGCCCATGGCCAGGGCCAGGAGGCCCAGGAGGGCCGCGAACCCCCCGCGCATGCGCCAGCGGGACGTCCAGGAGCGCAGCGGCATCCACGGCTGGGCGGTGGCCTCGGCCATGGATTTGCCGGCGTTGAGAAGTTCATACATCCGCTGGGCCTCGCGGATCTGGGCCCTGGAAGGCCGGCTCCGGATGGAGACGTAGCCCGTCACCTGCCCCCGGTCCATCACCGGCGTGACGCTGGCGTCCACCCAGTAGAAGTCCCCGTTCTTGCAGCGGTTCTTCACGATGCCGAACCAGGGCTTGCCCGCCTTGGCCGTGGCCCACAGGTCGGCGAAGGCCGCCGCCGGCATGAAGGGGTGCCGCACGATG
This sequence comes from Mesoterricola sp. MK458, assembly GCF_055384935.1. NCBI lineage: Bacteria > Pseudomonadati > Acidobacteriota > Holophagae > Holophagales > Holophagaceae > Mesoterricola > Mesoterricola sp. MK458. The sequence continues at coordinate 4,192,850 of NZ_AP045075.1, read as the reverse complement.
TTGTGGGGCTGGCCCATCATCTCCTCGGCGCTGAATCCGCTCATGCGCACGAACTCGTCGTTCACGTACGTGATCCGGCCCTGGGGGTCCGTCATGGACACGATGAAAGCCCCGTCTTTGAGGTGATGTTCGACGGCGGTGACCGGTTGGTTGTTGCGCATGTTCGGGCCTTGGGGAATCGGGTGGAAATAATTTAATGATTAAAATTGTATAAAATTTGAAACGTCGTGGCTGCATAAAAATCGCCTTAGGCGCCGATTGAACCCAAGGGAGACGTTTTTCATCATTTTTGAATTATTTATTGAGCATTCCAGGCCCGCTCAGGCCTCGTCCCGGCACGCCGCCACATAGTGGCCGAACACCCGGCGCACGGCATGCAGGACGATGGCCCGCCCGTTGGGCTCCAGTTCCCCGTCCAGCACCGCGTCCAGGGCCATGGGCAGGTGCCGGCTCAGGAGCTGGCTCGGCAGAGGCCCGGCCGTGGCGGCCAGAAGGCGTTCCACCTCCGCCTCCACCTCCGGGTCGGTCCAGTAGTAGCGGGAGCGGTCCCGGTAGCTGAAGAGCCGGGTGTAGGACCGGTCAGGGCCGTGGTGGTGGTCCTTCCAGTGGACGGGATCCTTGCGCATGGCGCGGTCCAGCACCACCCGGAGCTCGATGGACGGCCCTCCCCCGTTCAGTTCCCGGGCCACGTCCTCCAGGGCGAAGAGGGCCTCCCGGCAGGCGAAGGTCAGCCAGGGGCCCACCTTGAGGATCCCCGCCCCGTCCTCCACCAGGTCCCGCAGCACGCCGGGGTGCTGGTAGTCGGCGCCGTGGGCCTCGAACATCCAGGGCCTGCGGCCGGCGATGGCCTTGGCCAGGGGCCGGGCCTTCTTGCGGTCGTAGGGGTGCACGGTGGTTTCGCTGAAGGCGACGCCGGGCTGGACCGAAAGGGCCACCACCCGCTCCCAGGCGCCGGCCGCCCCTTCCTGGGCCAGGGCTTCCCGGAACAGGACCAGGGCGCGGTGCACCTCCGGAACGGGGGTGACCCTCGGGCCGGATTCGCCGGGCGCGTCCACCCCCAGCACGTACACCGGCGGGTGGCCGTCCGGGTGTTCGTGCCAGGTCTGCTCGGCCAGCAGGCACAGCGAGGCCGCGCGCCGTGCGGCGGTTTCCGGCGCCACGGCCGTCCCGTCGCCGCCGCAGGCCACGGCCGTGTCCAGGTGGAGCTTCCGGAACCCCGCCGCCACGCAGGCCTGCACCAGCGAGCCCGCCTTGGCCATGGCCTGGGCGGCCGGTTGGACCCGCCAGGGACCCGGGCCCAGCCGGTCGCCGCCGAAGATGAGGCGGGAGGGGTCGAAGCCGGCTTCGGCGGCCAGCCCCAGGACGAAGGTCCGGTAGCCCTCCGGGGTCAGTCCCGTGTAGCCGCCCAGGGGATTCACCTGGTTGCCGGAGGCCTCCACCAGGAGGGGTCCCCCCGCCGACAGGACCTCGTCCATGGCCGCCCGCAGCACCAGGGGATGGGCGGAGCACACCGCGGGAAGGGCCCGGGGCCGGCCCTGCCGCCGACCCTCGCAGAGCTCAAGGAGCCGCTCAGGCACGCGGGCCTCGGGCACGGACCGGCATTTCCGAAGGGCATCTCATCGGGGGGTTCCTCATCTACGAGGTTAACCGCGTCCGGCCCGAAGGGTAGGTCCGGCGGGCCATTCGCAGCTAGAATTCCTGGATGCCACCATCCCCAGTCGATCCACCGAAGGAAGCGGCGGTCATCCACCGCATCCGGGGGTCCAGCTTTCCCATGAGCGTGGCCGCGGCGCGGACCACCCTGGGCGAGGACGCCTGGCGGCAGCTGCTCGCCCAACTTTCCCCCGGGGCCCGGGCGCTGGCGGCGGCGCCGCCGGTCTTCGACGTCTGGATCGACGCCGGCCTGGTGACCGAATGCTGGAACGCGTTCCGGCGGGCCGGCAACCTGGGCCAGGTGCCCGGGGCCCTGGGAGCGGAAACCATCCGGGTGCGCCACCCCATCCCTTTCCGGGGGCCCGCGAGCCTCGTGGAGGCCCTTCCCGCCTTCTGGCGGGGCTCCGTGGAGGGGGGGGTGGTGACCGCCGAATTGACGGGCGCCCAGTCCGCGGTGGTGCGCATCTGGGCCGTCTGGCCGGTGCCCTGGTTCTTCGAATGCCACGTGCCGGCCTGGTTCACCCACGGCCTCCAGATCGCCGGAGCCCACGGGGCCGCCGTGCGCCACATCCCCCCGGCGGATCCCGCCGGCACCCGTCACGAATACCAGCTTCTATGGAGTTGATCGGTGCCTAATAATATGTTCAATTGTTCTTGATCAGCCTTCATTCCCAGGCATGGAGACCCCCCGGCAAGGCCTTCGTTGTCGTGCACAACCCGAGCAGGTCCCCAAGGAGCATCTTTCGTGGCCTCTGTTCAACCCGATCCGGATCCGAATGAAATGCTCCTGAAAGACATGGAAGCTTCGGAACTCGTGGAGCACCTGGCGAAGGCCCGGTCGGAAGTGGCCCAGCTCAAGGCGCAGCTGGAGGGCCTCCGCGACCAGGATCCGCTCACGGGGCTGCCCAACCGCTTCCGCCTGGCGGACCGCACGGGCCAGGCCATCCTCATGGCCCATCGCCAGGGAAACATGGTGGCCGTGCTCTTCATCGAGCTGGACCGCTTCAAGTCCATCAACCAGACGCTGGGCTTCGCGGATTCCGACGACCTGTGCCTGCAGCTCACCCGGCGCATTTCCGTGCTGCTTCGTCCCGGGGACACGCTGGCCCGGGTGGGCAGCGACCAGTTCGCGGTGCTGCTGCCCGAGGTGCGGGATCCCATGGAGCCCCTGCGCATCGCCCAGGGCATCCTGGACGCCCTGTGCATCCCCTACCGCGTCTCCAAGCGCGAGGTGCGGCTCACCGCCAGCATCGGCATCAGCCTGTCGCCCCAGGACGGGGACAACGCCTCCACGCTCCAGAAGGAGGCGGAGAACGCCTGCAACCGCGCCAAGGGCAGCGGCGGCAACGCCATCCAGTGCACCACCCTCACCCTCAGCGAGGCCGCCTTCGAGCGCCAGCAGATGGACGCCTTCCTGGGCGAGTCCCTGGCCAAGAACGAGATGCGGATCTTCTACCAGCCGCAGTTCAACATGGAAGGCCACATCGTGGGCATGGAGGCCCTCCTGCGCTGGCAGCACCCGGTGCTGGGCGCCGTGCCGCCCTCCAAGTTCATCCCCCTGGCCGAGGAGAACCTCTTCATCCACACGCTGGGCGAGTGGGCCCTCAACAACGCCTGCCGCCAGGCCGCGATCTGGCAGGCCCTGAGCCCCCGTCCCATCAAGCTGGCCGTGAACGTCTCGCCGGTCCAGCTGGCCTCCCCCAGGCTGGTGGACTACGTGGCCCGCACCCTGCGGGAATCCAGGCTCTCGCATTCCTGCCTGGAGCTGGAGATCACCGAGAGCAGCCTCCTGAAGAACTCCGACCCGCGCCACACGCCGCTGCACGACCTCAAGGCCCTGGGCGTGCGCATCGGCCTGGACGACTTCGGCACCGGCTACTCGAGCCTGAGCTACCTGCAGCAGCTGCCCATCGACACCCTCAAGATCGACCAGGCCTTCGTGCGCAACATGCACCCCGACCGCCCCGGCGTCATCTCCTCGAACCCCATCGTGCAGACCATCGTGAACCTGGGCAACAACCTGGGCCTGTCCCTGGTGGCCGAGGGCGTGGAGACCCAGGCCCAGAAGGAGACCCTGCACGCCATGGGCTGCCACGCCTTCCAGGGCTACCTCATGGGCCGCCCCATGGAAGCCGCGGCCATGGGCATCCACCTGGAGACGCAGATCAACACCGCGTTCAACGCGCTCCTGGGCCCTTCGATGCAGGACCGCGCGGCGGGGTAGGAGGTTGTGGCGCCCGGAAGCCGGTAGGTGCAACACTTCTCCAACGTCCCCCGCGATGCTCTCCGTTGCTGCCGGCGAAGCCGGCAGCAACGAACGGGGCGAGATGGGGGGACCCGGACCTGCCGGTACTAGCGGGGCAGATGCAGGTCGTCGGCCCCTGTGAGGACGCACCCGGCGGGAATGCGGATCTGGGCGCCCAGGGTGACGGCGCCCTTGGCCCGGGGCTCCACCGCCAGGGTCCAGGCGCGCACGCCCGGCACGGCGGCCTCCCGGGAAGGGGTGGCCTCGGGCAGGGGCGTGATGCGCACCTTGTCGCTGGAGGCGCGCACCTCCCGGTCCAGGAGCTCCACCTGCACCGCCTCGGCGGTGTCGTTGGCGACCTCCATGCGCTCGCGCAGGGTCCACTGGATGTCCTTGGTGAAGGTGCCCACGGCCTCCTTCAGGGCCTCCACCTGGCGCAGCTCCACCCGCACGCCCCGGTAGGGGCCGAACCCGAACTGGAAGGGCGCCCCGGGGGAAGGCATCTCCAGGGCGGTCTGGCCCACCCGCTGGGTGCCCGCGTAGTGCACCACCGCCGCGCCGGGGAAGAGGGGGATCCCCGCGGGGACCGGGAAGCGCGCCACCCGGTGGACCGTGGGATCCAGGCGGGGCGTGGCCACCAGGGCCAGGGCCGGCTCCAGGTCCCGGGCGAGGATGCGGAAGCGGTGGGCCTCGTTGTCCGCGGGAATGTCCTTGGCCCCTTCCAGCGCCCAGGTGGCCGCGATGCCCCGGGCCTCCTCCAGGGGCTGGGCTTCGGTGGCGTCCATGGGGGCGCCCGCCGCCAACACCTCCACCACCGCCGCCGCGGGGGCCTGGAGATACTGGTTCTGGGCGATGCCCGGTGAGAGGCTCGATTTGGCCTTCATCCGCCGCTCCGCCACCTCGATGGCGGGAAGCGCGGAGTCCACGAGCCGGGGCCCGTGGTACTGGGCCAGGGCCAGGCTCCGGCCGCTGCGGGCGTTGGTGATCTCCACCTGCACACGGTTCCAGTCCTCCCCGGTGCCCTGGCGCACGGTGGCGAAGATGGCCAGCTCGAGCTTCCTCCCGTCGGCGGCGAGGCGGGCCTCGTAGGTGGGCACCCAGCCCGCGCCGCGGATGCGGTAGGTGAATTCCACCTCCACCTCTCCGGCCCTGTCGGTGGCCACCTCCACGGTGGCCTGGGCCGGGCTGGCGCTGCGCTCCGCGGCGCGCTTGCGCAGGTCCTCGTCCAGCCTGCGGAAATCCTCCCTGACCTTTTCCAGTTCCCGTCTGCGGCGCCGCTCGCGGGTGAGCACCTCCCCGAACCGGCCCTGGAGGCCCCTGCTGAGCTCCACCACGGGCGCGGCGCCCGGGAGCGCGCCGGTCATGCGCGCGGAGATCTCCTTGTCGTAGGCCGCCTGCAGCCCCGACAGGAAGGCCAGTTCCTTGGTGATGGACTCCCCTTCCGCCTCCAGGACGTCCTGGCGGTCGCGCACCCCCTCCCACTCGGCCTTGAGGGCCTTGTAGTCGGCCGTCTCGGTGACCTTGCGGGTCTCGGCGCCCACCCCCAGGTCGCCCAGGCGCGAGCCCTGGGGACCGGAAGCCGCCACGCGCACGTCGTCCAGCTCCAGACCCTGGGGCAGGTCCCTGAGCAGCAGGCGGTGGACGCCGGCGCCGGCCACCTTCACCCGGCCCACCCGGGTGACCCAGGCCTCGTCGGGGTGGAGCCGCACCTTGCGGATGGGCGCGGTGAGGGGCATGGGGGCTTCCGCAAGGAGGCTCAGGGCAAGACAGGGCAGCAGCCATTCGATTCGCATGTATACCTCGGATTTTGACCAGTCTACCCCACCTCGCGGCCGGAATCGGGCAAAGTGGAGGAACGCCCGGGAGTCCCATGCGCCTGCCCATCCTTATCCTCGCCGCCCTAACGCTGCCCCTGCGCGCCGACGGTCTCGACGCCCTGCGGACCCGCCTGCAGAAGCCCGCCGGCGCCGAGACGCTCAAGGCCTCGGTGCAGCTCGAGACCTGGAACCGCAGGGGCGACGAGAAGAAGCCCGTGGTCAGCCAGGGCAAGGCCTCCGCCTGGGCCGAGTACGGCCCCCAGGGCCTGCGCCTTTTCTGGGGCCGCGAGACCCTGGCCCAGGCCCTCCAGGAAGCCCGCCTGCGCACCGCGGATCCGGAGAAGACCACGCCCACCCGGGACGCCCTGGGTTCCATCGACGCCCTGAGCGTCCAGGGCTGCTTCGACCCCGCTCCGCAGCTCCTCCAGGACCTGGACAAGGCCACCTTGCTGGAGGAGCGGGCCGACACCCTGGACGGCCGGGACCTGAGGCTCCTCTCCCTGAAGCTGGAACCCCACCTGGGTGCCCGGGACCGGAAGTACGTCAAGGAACTGGATGCCACCGCCAAGGTCTGGGTGGACGCCGACGGCCTTCCCGTGGCCGCCGAGACCCGCGTCAAGGTACGCGGCAAGGCCCTCCTGGTCATCAGCTTCAGCTCGGAGCAGCGGGACGCCTACCGCTTCGCGCGGGTGAACGGCAGGCTCGTCACCGTGCATCACCTGCACGAGAGCAGCGGCTCCGGAGGCGGGGAGTCCGGCCAGTCCCGGCGGGTGACGACCCTGACCTTCAGCGGGTCGTGACGGGCGGATCCGCCGCCAGGGCCGCGGCCAGCGCCAGGGGCAGCACCGCCAGCGGGAGCAGCGCCGCCAGGGCGCCCATCGTCAGGGCCAGGGACACCAGGTGCAGCACCGGCACGAACAGCGCCACCGCCACCACCGCCCCGGCCAAGGCCAGCCGGGGCCGGCCCGTGAAGTCGGCCAGGACCAGGGCGGCGAACGACGCAACCAGGGGCACGGAGAACAGGAACGTCGCGCCCGGAAGCACCCGTGCGGCGGCGGCCATGGCCAGCAGGTTGAGGCCCATGGCGCCGACGAGGGCCGAGCGCCCCGGGCATCGGCGCGCCAGGAGGTAGGCCCCCAGGGCCACCAGGGCGAGGAGCCCCCAGGTGATGGGCCGCTCCAGCGGGACGTTGGGCAGGTAGGCGAACCGCCACGGCACCCCGGTGGCCCGGGAGGTCAGGAAGCTCGCCCCCGCCCCCGCCGCCAGGGCGGCCGCGCCCAGGCCCGTCCAAGCCAGGAACCAGCCCCCGATGGACAGGACCCGCGCCCGGCCCCGGGCCAGGTTCCAGGCCATCACCCCGTGGAAGGCGAGCACCAGGGCCACGGACAGGTAGCGGTCCCACCGCAGGGGCCAGGAGGCCAGGACGCCCGGCAGGCACGGGAAGAAGACCATGTCCTCCCGGGAGGCGAAGGCCTCCTTCCCCGCCAGCCTCGGATCGGCGGCGTAGGCCCGGACCATGGGCAGGATCTGTTCCCCGTAGTGCTGCAGGGAGGCCATGGAAACGTTCCGGGAGCTGTCCCGGGGCGTGTGATAGAAGGCGAGCCCGTCCAGCACCGCGAAGTTCAGGCCGGGCAGGCCCGCCCGGGTGAAGACGGTGAAGTCGGTGCCGTTGGGCATGCGCCGGTACACGTCGGACGCGAAGGAATACCCGAAGGGCCAGCGGGCCTTGCGGAAGAGACGGATGGCCGCGCTGTTGCCCCGGCCCGTCTCGAACATGACCGCCGGCCCCCGCACGCCCCGGGCCTCGAGGTTGATGACCAGGTTCACGTCCCGGTACAGGTGCGGATTGCGCTCCATCTCGGCCCGGGCGCCCAGGAGGCCGGATTCCTCGGCGTCGGTGAAGAGCAGGCGCACGCCGTTCTCCAGGGGTCCAGGGGCCCCCGCCACCAGGCCCGCGATCTCCAGCATGGCGGCCACCCCGAGGCCGTCGTCGGCCGCCCCCAGGGACCCGGGGGCCGCGTCGTAGTGGGAGACCAGCAGCACCGAGGAGCCGCTGCGGCCCGGAATGGCCGCGGCGATGTTCTCCAGGGGGTAGCGGTGCCCGGCGCGGTCGGTGACCTCGGGGTGGCGGAGGGTGGCGGGTTCCAGGCCCGCGGCCTCCAGGCGCCCCCGGATGTAGTCCCGCACCGGCGCGAGGCTGGCCTGGTCCCGCACCGAATGGGGCGCCCGGGCCAGGACGTCCAGGTGCGCCCGGGCGCGCAGGGCCGAAAAGCCCGGACCCGGCGGCGCGGGCGCGGGAAGGACGAGCACGGAGAGCCCCAGCAGGACGCCGGCCGCCAGCGCCCCCAGGGCGGCGAGGTGGCGCCTCATGGAAGCACCTCCTCGGCGTCGCACCGCGCGTCAAGCCCATCGCCGCCGCCGGGCGCCACCTCCACGCCGCTCCGCTCGCGCACCTTGTCCAGCGTGGTGGCGAAGGCCATCCAGGACGCCGGGTCCAGGCCCTCCTCGTGGGGGATGATCCAGGCGCAGGCCCGGGTGGCGCCTTCGGGCGTGATCCAGATGACGGCCTTCCACAGGGCCGCGGGCACCGCGATCTCCCGGACCCCGATCGTGGCGCCGCCGCCCAGCACCGGCCCCGTGTAGACCCAGATCTGCGCGGTCCTCCCGGTGAGGCCGGGCCGGAACCCGCTCCCCGTGCGCACGCCGCTGACGGCCTCCTCCAGGCGGGACCAGATGCCCCCGTTGTGCTTCTGGAGCTGGGGGACCATGTTGGCCATGGAGAAGGTCTCCCGGGCGGCGTCCCGCCCGAAGGCGTAGGCGATGGCCGCGAAGGGGGTCATGTGGCCGCGGCTGTGGCCCGACCCGGCGTAGTCGCGGGTCGTCACCCGCGCCTGGGTGGCCTCCTCCGTGAAGAACGGCATGCCCTTGCGGGCCACGGCCTCGGGCTCGCCCCGGGACCCGGAGACGGTGTAGACGCTCCACAGGGGCACCTTGGCGGACTCGGAATACCCCAGCGTGTAGGCCGTGTAGGCCACCACCGTCACGGGCTCGGGACTCCGGGGCTGGACGCCGCCGAAGAACACGTCGGCCGCGAATGCGCCCAGGGCGGTCAGCATCAGGATCGCGATGCGCAATGCTTTCACGGAAACTCCATCCACCGGGCCCCGGCGGTTGCGGGCACTGTACAATTGGTTCCATGAAGGTTATCACGCAGTGGAACGCATGACCGGGTCCCGCGAGCCCGGAGCCGGCCCGATTTTCGCCATGGCCTGCGCCTGCGGGATCGCGGTGGCGAACATCTACTACAACCAGCCCATGCTGGGCATCCTGCGCCGGGCCTTCCCGGACGGCATGGCGGTGGGCGTCATCCCCACCGTCACCCAGCTGGGCTACGCCGCGGGGCTCTTCTTCCTGGTGCCCCTGGGCGACCTCCTGGAGAGGCGGCGGCTGATCACGGTGCAGTTCATGGCCCTGGTGCTGGCGACGCTCATGGCCGCCGTGGCGCCCGGGGCCTGGTCCCTGGTGGCGGCCTCGTTCCTCATCGGGGCCGGGGCCACCGTGGCCCAGCAGATCCTCCCCGTGGCCGCGTCCCTGGCCTCGGACCGGAGCCGGGGCGCGGTGGTGGGGGGCGTGATGAGCGGCCTGCTCACCGGGATCCTCCTGAGCCGAACCCTGTCGGGGTTCGTGGGGGCCCACTGGGGCTGGAGGACGATGTTCTGGCTCGCCGCCCCCATGGCCCTGGCGGGGGCCGCCGTCATGCGGTTCCTGCCCCCCAGCCTCCCCGCGGCCTCCATGGGGTACGGGCGGCTTCTGGGCTCCCTCCTCCACCTCTGGCGCGGGGAGCCCCGCCTGCGCCGCGCGACGCTCACCCAGGCCCTGCTCTTCGCGGCGTTCAGCGCCTTCTGGACGACGCTGGCGCTGCACCTGGAGCAGCCGCCCTTCCACCGGGGCGCGGACCTGGCCGGACTCTTCGGGGTGATCGGGGCCATCGGGATCCTCGCCGCGCCGCTGGCGGGACGCGTCGCGGACCGGCGGGGCCCGGCCCCGGTGGTCATGACCGGCGCCGGCGTGGTGCTCGCCGGATGGCTGGTGCTCGTGGGCTGGAACACCCTGGCCGGCATGGCCGTGGGGGTCGTGCTCCTGGACTTCGGCGTCCAGAGCGCCCTCATCGCCCACCAGCAACTGGTCTTCGGCCTCCGGGCCGAGGCGCGCAACCGGTTGAACACGCTTTTCATGACCGGCATGTTCCTGGGCGGCAGCCTGGGATCCAGTGGAGCCATGCTGGCCTGGAGGACCACGGGCTGGGCCGGTGTGGGCGGATTCGGAATTGTGGTGGCCCTGGCCGCGGCGATGGTCCAGGTGCGCCGGCGGGGGTAAAGGGGGGAATCGTCCACGTCAACGCACGAACCCGTTGCGCCGCGAATGCCAAGAAAAAAATGGAACGCTGGGGCGCAGAGGACTCGCTGAGGCGCTGGGTGAAAAGCCTTGTCCAGGAACAGCCCGGCGGATCCGGCCGTCCATCAGGGGTCAAGTCAGGGAATGAGGTTCTTTTTTTCCCCAGCGCCCCAGCGAGCCCCCAGCGCCTCTGCGTTTGATCTTTTTGATGACCCTACCGAGCCCCCCTGGACCCTCCGACCCTCAACCAGCCAGCAGAAGAAGCCAACTCATTTACTTATGAAATGCCCCCCCTACCCTTCCACGAGGACGGCCCGCACCGGGGAGCCGTCCCCGCCTTCAATGCGCAGAGGCAGGGCCGACAAGGTGTAGAGCCCGGGCGCCACGCCTTCCAGGCGCAGGCCTTCCAGACAGCGCATGCCGCTTTCGAAAAGGGCGTGGTGGCTCTCCAGGTTCGTGGAGTCGAAGGGATCCACGGACGGGGTGTCGATGCCCGCCAGGAGGCAGCCCTGGTCACGCAGGCTGCGGATCAGTTCGGGGGAGAGGGCGTTGAAATCGGGGGAGAACCGCTCGGGGTCGGGGTACGAATCCGTGCGGAACAGCACCCTCGGGGCCCGCACGGGGCCGGACAGGTGATGGGGGAGGATGCGCTCCCGGGGCGGGAGCTTCACCGTGATGACTTCGCAGGGGCCCAGGTACGGCAGGAGGTCCACGGCGTCCATGGCGGGGGCCCCGGGCAGGATGTGGGCGGGGGCGTCGGCGTGGGTGCCGGCGTGGAGCGTCGTGCGCATGGCGCTGCAGTCGGCGGCGCCCCCGTCAGCCATGCGCGCGAGGATCTCCCGGCTGAAGCCCACGTCCCCGGGCCACACGGCCAGGCGTGGCGAGAGGGTGGCGGTGATGTCGATGATCCGGGTCACGGGCGGCTCCTGGGGATCCCCCATTAGACCACCGGTGGAACGGGGCGTAGGCGGGCTATCATGGGTCGTGCGCCGTGCCGACCGCCTGTTCCACATCGTCCAGCTCCTGCGCCGCGACCGCCTTTCCACGGCGCAACGGCTCGCGGGGGAACTGGGCGTATCGGTTCGAACGGTCTACCGGGATGTGGCCGACCTTCAGAAGTCCGGCGTGGCCATCGAGGGCGAGGCCGGAGCTGGCTACCGCCTGGGCCGCCACGCGGAGCTGCCGGCCCTGGGCTTCACCGAGGATGAGCTGGAGGCCCTGATCGCTGGAGCCCGCATGATCCAGGCCTGGTCGGATCCCGCCCTGCGGGAGGCGGCCTGCTCCGCCCTCCTCAAGGTCGAAGCGGCCGCCTCCCCGGAGGTGCGGCGGAGACTGGCCCATTCGGAGATGCACGCACTGAATTTCTGGGCGGCGGGTGGCGGTGCCCGTTTCATGGGCGAACTGCGGACGGCCATGCGCGCCCGCCGCAAGGTGCTCATGGGCTATCGGCGGGCGGACGGAACCGGTTCGGAGCGGACCGTCTATCCCCTCGGCCTCTTCTTCTGGGGGCACACCTGGTGCCTGGCGGGATGGTGCGAACTCCGGGACGAGTTCCGCACCTTCCGCCTGGACCGCATCCAATCCGTGGCCGTGCTCCAGGGGACCTTTGAACCGATCGAGGGCCACACCCTGGCGGACTACATCCGGAAGGCGGAGAACGACCCCTGGGACTCCTGACAGATCCCTGGCAGGAGCCCCTGCCAGTCTTCCATCCGGAAGGTCGTCACGGATGGCGGCCCTTCCACGCACCCGGGTCCCGGCCCCCACGGGCCGAGCCATTCCCTTCAAAGGAGTTCCCATGTTCCGACGCCTCGACGACTTCCGCGCCTCCTTCGCCCACGCCCGGGAGAGCTACCTGAAGATCCTGGACGCCATCCCCGAGTCCGCCGCGGGCACGGCGGTGGCGGACGGCCATCGCGACCTTCGCCGCCTGGCCTTCCATCTGGTGGAGACCCTCATCGAAATGCCCTCCCGCACCGGCCTCAAGCTGCCCCACGGTGAGGCCTTCCTGGCCAACCAGCCCCTCCCTCTGCCCGCTACGATGGCCGAGATCCGGCAGGCCTACGTGAAGGCCGCCGAAGCGTTGCAGACGGCCCTGGACGCCTGGAACGACGCCACGCTGGAGGTCTCCGACGACATGTACGGCCAGTCGTGGAAGCGGGGGGAGACCCTGGGTATCCTGCTCACCCACCAGATCCACCACGTCGGCCAGATGACGGTCCTGATGCGCCAGGCCGGCCTGCGCGTGCCGGGCATCTACGGCCCGGCGAAGGAGGAGTGGGAGGCCTACCACATGCCCGCTCCGGCCATCTGAACCGGTCAAGGCGAATATCAACGCAAGACCATCTGATATCATCGGGGGGATCCCCGGAGACACCATGAGCGATGCCTGGAGCTACATCCAGAATGGAGCCACGCAGGGCCCCGTGCCCCAGGAGACCCTCCAGGCCCTGCTGGCTTCCGGCCAGGTGCGCTGGAACGACCTGGTGTGGCGCCAGGGGCTCGCCGACTGGACCCAGGCGGGGTCCCTCCCCGAATTGCGCGTGGCCCCTCCGCCGCCCCCCGCCCCCGCGATCACCCTGGCCCCGCCCCGGGAAGAGGCCGCCGTGGCCGCCGAGGTGGTGGACGCCCTGCGCGCCACCCGCCCCTGGGTGCGCTTCATGGGCGTGCTGGGCATCCTCGGGACGATCCTGATGGCGGTGGTGGCCCTGGCGGTGGTGGGCATGACCCAGGGGCCCCTGCGCGGCATGCCTGCGGGGATGCGCGTGGTGCTGCCCGGCATCTACCTCGTCATGGCCGCGTTCCAGATCCCGCCCGTGCTGTTCCTCAACCGCTACGCCAGCCGCATCACCGACCTGCTCCGGGACGGCGGCCCCGACGCGCTGGCCGAGGCCCTGCGGGCCCAGAAATCCTTCTGGCGCTACGTGGGCATCATGACCCTGGTGGTCCTGTGCATCTACGCCCTGGCGGCCCTGGTGGGCGTCGGCGCGGCGCTCTTCCTGGGCGGCCTGCGCGGGCTCTGACGGGCCCGCACAGGCCGGTCCGGGATCAGGGCAGGACCTTGAGGGTGAGGGGATCCCGCAGCGGCAGCCGCGTCACCGGCAGTCCCAGCGCGTCCCCGAGGCGGCCCGGATGGTCCTTGGGATCCCCGGCCTCCGCTTCGGCGGCCTTGCCCACCACCAGGACGACCAGCTTGGCGGGGTCCAGGTAGGTGCGGGCCGCCTTCTGCACATCGGCCGCGGTGACCGCCTCGACCCGCGCGCGGAAGTCCGCGTAGGCGTCCGGGGGCCATCCCAGGAGGTGCTCCTCCGCGAAGAACCGCACCACCGCCGCGGGATCGGACCACTGGGAGGGGAAGGACTGGATGATGGAATCCTTGATCGTCCTGAGCTCGGCCTCGGGGACCGGCTCCCGCCGGAGGCGCTGGATCTCGGCGAGGGTCAGGCGCAGGGCGTAGGGGACCGATGCGTTGCGGGTCTGGAAGGCGCAGGTCCAATCTCCCCGCCAGTGGGCCCCCTCGTCGAAGCCCGCGTAGACGCCGTAGGTGAGACCCTCGTCGCTGCGGAGCTTCCGGGTGAGCCGGGCGGTGAAGCCTCCGCCCCCCAGCACCTGGTTCAGGACCACGGCCGCGGGCCAGTCCGCGTCCAGCCGGCGCAGGCCCGGCAGCGCCAGCAGGACGCGGCTCTGCACCAGGTCCTTGTCCACCACCCGGATGCCGGGCACGCGCACCGCGCGCGGGGCCGGCACGGGCGGGCTCGGCAGGGCCCGGGGCCCGGGCCGCAGGGCCCCGAGGGTGCGTTCCAGGAGCGCGAGCATGGGACCGCGCTGGAACCGCCCCGTGAGCGTCACCGCGAGGTTGGCGGGGTGCAGGAGCCGGGCGTGGAAGGCCTCCAGGTCCGCCCGGGTGATGGCGTCCAGGCTGCCGCGGGTGGGCAGGGCCGTGGTGAAATGCCCTTCGCCGTTGAGCAGGAAGGCGGCTTCCACCGCGCTGATGGCATCGGCGTCGTCGTTGCGGCCCTCGATGTTCCGCCGGGCGCCCTGGAGGGCCAGGTCGAGCCGGTCCTGGGCGAAGGCGGGACGCAGGAGCACGTCCATGAAAAGGGCCAGGCCTTCGGGCAGGTCCTTCTCCAGCACCTCCAGGGCCACTTCGCCCGAGGTGGACCCGCAGTGGCTCCAGAGGGTGGCTCCCAGATCATCCAGGCGCTGGTCCATGTCCTGCGCGGACCGCCCCTGGGTGCCGCCGCTGCGCAGCACCTGGCCGAAGAGCGCGGCCAGGCCCTCCTTGCCCTTGGGCTCCAGGTAGGCGCCGCCCTTGAAGTGCACCGCGATGCGCACGAGGGGCACGCCTTCCGGTTCCGGACGGAGGTACACGGCCACCCCGTTGGCGAGCCTCGCCTCGTGGTCCCGGACCCGGGGCATGGCGAAGGCGAGGGGGGGGAAGGTGAGCCGCTCGGGACGGGCCGGGATGGCCTGGGCGGCCAGGACCGAGGCCGCCAGGAAGGGCAGGAGGCCGATGGGAAGGATCCTCATTTGACCTCCGGGGTCGGGGGGTTCACCCGGGCCGGCCTGCGGCTCACCAGGAGGACGGTGCGGTTTTCGGGCTTGAGGTAGGTCCGGGCCACCCGGGCCACGTCTTCCGCCGTGACCTCGGCCAGGCGCCGGGGGGCGTCCAGGAGGTCCCGCGCGGTGCCCATGCCCTCGGCCTCGGCCAGGGCGTAGCGCAGGCCCGCGTTGTTCTCCAGCATGCGGAACAGGCCGACCTGGGCCTGGTTCTTCACGCGCGCGAGTTCCCGGGGGGTGACGCCGCCGGCGGCGATCTTCTCCATTTCCCGGTACAGGGCGGGTTCCAGCTCGGCGGGGCCGTGGCCCGGGGCGGGCTCGGCCATGAGGGTGAACGAACCCCCGTAGCGCATCCCGAACGCGCCGCTGCGCACCGACAGGGCGGTCTTCTCCCCCGTCACGAGGAGGCGGTGCAGGCGCCCCGAAGCGCCGTTGAGGATGCCCGCGAGCACCTGCAGGGCCGGGGCGTCCCGGTGCACCCCGGGGACGGTCTTGTAGTTCACCCGCAGCATGGGGCTGGCGTCGGCCACGGCCACCATGCGCTGCTCGGCCACCTGGGGAGGCTCGGTGGTGAGCACCGGGGGCACCCCCTCAGGATTGGGGGCCAGGCGCCCGAAGTACCGCTCCACCAAGGCGAAGGCCTCCTCCGTGCGGAAGTCCCCCACCAGGACGAGCGAGAGGTTGTTGGGGGCGTAGTAGGTGGCGTAGAACCGGTCGGCCTGCTCCCGGGTGATCTGCGTGACGTCGCTGGGCCAGCCGACGACGGGCCACCGGTAGGGCAGCGCCTCCCAGGAGAGGGCCGCGAAGGCCTCCTGGATCCGGCCGGTGGCCGTGGCGTCGGTGCGCTGGCGCCGCTCCTCCAGGACCACGTCCCGCTCGCTGTAGAACTCCCGGAACACGGCGTTCTTCAGGCGGTCGGACTCCAGCCAGGCCCACAGCTCGAGCTTGTTGGCGGGCACGGTGACGTGGTAGAAGGTGCGGTCGGGCGTGGTGTTCGCATTCAGGTCGGTGGCCCCCATCTCGTCGTAGATCTTGGGCAGCTCGTCCTTGACCACCAGGCTGCGCTGCTCGGCCACGAGGCGGTTGAACGCGTCCAGGAGCTCCTGGTGCCGGGGGCTCCGGGCCTGCGGGTCCTGGAGGCCGCCGCCCTCGCCCCGGCGCTGGCGCTCCCGGAGGAGGGCCAGCTCCTCGCGGATGCCGGCCCGGAGCCGGTCCTGGGCGGCGTTGAGCTCCCGGTCCCGCACGGCGTCCCGGGTGCCGATGGTGTCGGTGCCCTTGAACATCATGTGCTCGAAGAGGTGGGCCATGCCGGTGGCCCCGGCGGTCTCGTTGGCGCTGCCCACCCGCGCCACCCACCCGCAGGCGATGCTCGGGGCGTTGTGGCGTTCCACCAGCAGGACCCTCAAGCCGTTGGGCAGGGTCCGCTCCACCAGGGGCACGGTCTGGGCCGCCAGGGGCGCGGCGAGGAGGATGGCGGCGAGGGCGCGTCGCATGCTACCGGCCTTCCCGGTGCTTGGCGAGGTTCTTGCGGATCAGGGCGAGGTTGCCGGGCGTGGCGTGGGGATCCTTCTCGGCCGCGGCCAGGGCCTCCTCCGCGAACCGGAGCGCCGCCTTGGGATCGCCGCTGTTGGCGTAGAGTTCGGCCTTCATGGCGGTGAGCATGTAGTTCCCCATGCCCCGGGCCTCCAGGTCCTTGGCCAGGCTCTTGCCGAAGTCGTAGGCGGCGGGTGCGAGGTCCGTCTCCACCGCGAAGATCGCCTGCATCATGTAGTAGGCGCCCTGCTCGTGGTTGGACTCCTCCAGGATGGCCTTGGACACCTGGATGCCCCGCTCCAGGTCGGCATGGTAGAGGGCCACCAGGTGCTGGTAGGCCAGCGAGTACTTCAGCTTGGGGCGCTTCTCCATCGCCGCCTCGATGGCCTTGGCGGCCTCGGCGTACTTCTTGGCGGCCATGGCCTCCCCGATGGGGCGGGTGATCTCCAGTTCCGTCTCGCGACGGGTCCGGGCCCCGGCCAGGTCGTAGGTGCCCGCCAGCTCCTCCTTGAGGACGGACTCCAGCGCGGAAGGATGGCCGATCCAGGCCACGCGGCCCTCCCGGTCCACCAGGAACGCACAGGGGATCCCGCCCTCGCCGGCGGCCTTCATCCAGGCGTCGGCGATGCGGCCGTCGCTGCCGTCCGCGGCGACCCGGTAGCCCATCTTCGGCCCCTGGGCCTTCACGAAGGCCTTGACCTTGGGCAGGGTGTCGCCGCTCCCCGCCTTCTGGGTCTCCCAGATGTCCATGCCGATCACGGTGACCTTGCCCTTGTAGGTGCGGGCCAGTTCCGTGAGGTGGGGGATGCTCTCCTTGCAGGGGGCGCACCAGGTGGCCCAGAACTCCACCGCGTAGAGCTTGCCCTTCTCGAAGGCCTTCACCGGCGTCCCCTTGATCCAGGTGGCCGAGGCGATGGCGGGGGCGGGATCGCCGATCTTCAGGTAGGTCGCCCCTTCTGCCCCCGCCCTCCCGGCGAGGGCGGCGCAACAGCAGATCAGGACGGTTCGGACGATGCTTCTCATGGGGTGCTCCAGGGAATGGGTGCTCAGGGTTTGCGGGCGTCCCGCCAACAGCAAGGATCGCCCTGGGCGGCGGCCCGTCCCAGTGAAGTCTGGACAGGAAAACGCCGGGTTTTAAGGCGCCGCCCGGATCCTCGCGGATCCAGTGGGAGCGCCGGTTCCGGCCTAGGCCGGTATCTCCAGGACGGCGGCGAAGCCCGCTTCGCCCACCGCGTCGAAGCGCAGTCCCCAGCCCTCGTGCGCGGCCATCTGGCGCAGCAGGAAGATGCCCACGCCGTGGCCGGGCCCGGCCTGGGCGACGCCCGAAGCCGCCAGGTCGGAAAGCTTCGCGAGGGGGATGCCCGGGCCCTCGTCGCGCACCTGGATCTCCACGACCTTGCCGCACCGCCGCACCCGGACCCGGGTGGCGCCCTGGCCATGGACCAGCGCGTTCTCCAGGAGGGTGTTGAGGGCGGGCTGCAGGGCCCTGGAGGAGGCGCGGAAGGTCACGTCCTCCACCTCCAGGTCGAGGGTCCTGCCCTCGCCCGCGAAGATGGGTTCCATCTGCCCGTGGAGCCGCCGGAAGAAGGCGGCGCCGAGGACCTCCGCCACCGGGACGCGGGCCTCGGGGCGCACCCCTTCCAGGCCCGCTTCGATGATCTTCACCAGCTTGTCCACCTCGTCGCCGATGCGGGCCAGGTGGGACTCCTGGACCTCCTTGGCGAGGTTGGCGTTGCGCACGGTGTCGCAGCGCAGCTTCAGGACCGTCAGCGGCGTCTTCAGGCTGTGGGCCAGGAAGGCCAGCTGGTCGGCCCGGAGGCGGTCGCGCCGGCTGATGTAGACGTGCAGCAGGCACCCCAGGCCCAGGAGCGCCACGAAGGCGAAGTGGGCGCCCCAGGCCATGCGGGTCCAGGCCCGGATCCGGTGATCCATGGTTTCGGCCTGGGCCCGGGTGCCCCAGAGGCCCGCCACCCAGGGATCCCCGAAGGACAGGCTGAGGTCCGGGAACATGGCCGAGAACGTGGGCCGGGCCGGGCGGAACGTCCGGCTCCGGGGCGCCACGGCGCGGCTTTCGGCGTTGCGCTGCCCCACCTGGGGATCCCGGTCGTAGCGCGTGATGGCGAACCGGTAGGGGGCGCCCCGGTCCATGAAGCGATCCAGGAAGCCTTCCGTCGCGGGGGCGGAGGGGTGCCAGACCCGGAAGGCCCAGTGGCGCCCGGTGGCCAGGGCCAGGGTGCTCTCCTCATAGGCCCGGGGGTTGTCCTTGGTCGGGGGGATCCAGGTGGACCCCCCGGAGGCCTGGGCCTGCCGCGCCCATTGAAGCAGGCGGGAGGATTCCTCCCGGCCGGCGGGATCCGCCGGGCGCAGGCGCCGGCCATCCCGGAGCCACACGCGCCCGGCGGCGGGATCCACCAGCGCCTGCAGCAGCGGGTCCTCGTCCAGCCACCGCCCCACCTCCACCTCGTCGCCCCGGGTGAAGGCGACGGGGGCGTGGGGGTGGGTCCAGGCCTTGACCACGGCCAGGCCCGCCTCGTGGGCCTGGCCCTCCCAGACCTGGAGGGCCACGGTCATGCGATGGCCGATGAACATTCCGGGCAGGAAGGCGCTCAGGCCCGCCACCAGGAGCCACAGGCCCAGCAGCGCGGGCGGCGAGAGCAGCCTGCCGTAGCCGCGCAGCACCCGGAACCGACCGCGGAGGCGGTGGCGCTTGGGCCTGCAGACCTGGATGGTGGGCATGGAGATCATTCTAGCCAGACCCTGCGTTCAGAACTTGAAGCCCAGGACGGCCTGGACCGTGCGGGGGAAGAGGTTGCCCTGCCCCAGTCCGAAGGTCGGGTTGGGATTGAACGTGTTGCTGGCCACGGAGCCGTCGGCGGGGCTCGGCGCGTAGGGGAAGGTCATCCCCTGGGCGACGACGGTGCCGCCGGTGTCCCGGGTCATGTAGCGGACCCGGTTGAACACGTTGATGATGTTGATCTTGGCGTACGCCGCGACCTTGCCGTAGAGCTTCTGCTCATAGCCCGTCTGCAGGTCCACGGTCCACACCTCCGGCTGGCGCAGGATGCCCAGCTCGGGGAAGTAGCGGGTGTAGGAGGAGGCGTAGCCCTGGTCCTGCAAGGCGGTGGTCGTCTGGGCCTGGCCGGACCGGAAGGCCACGGCGGTACCGGACTTGTAGGTGCCCACCAGGCCCAGGTTCAGGGTCCCCGAACCGATGGCGATGCGATAGTTGACGTCGGCGTTCACCATGACGGGCACGTCCAGTCCAGGGGCGGGGCCCATGGGATTGAGCTGGTAGGTGGGGATGTTGCCTTCGCCGAAGTCGTTGGCCTGGGAGGCGGCGCCGCCCAGGTTGGTGCCGGCGTTCTCGAAGGTGCGGCTCCAGGTGGCGTTCCCGCCCACGAGCAGGTTCTCGCCCAGCTTTCGGCGGTAGGCCATCTCCACACCGTAGTAGTTCTGCTTGGCGTTGGGGTCGTTCTTGATGACCACCTTGGCCTTGCCCGGGGCCATGCCGTTGCCGTAGTGGAAGTCGTCCAGGAACTGGTCGTTCCAGCGCCGCACGAAGGTGACGGTGAGGTTCTGGAGGGTGTCGTTGTAGGCGTAGCCCACGGTGGCCTCGTAGGTCCTGGGGGCCTTGATGTTGGGATCCACGAAGATGTTGCGGTCGGTGAGGGGGTCCCGGACCATGTTGGGGTTGTCGATGCCGGTCTGGCCGTTGTGGTTGCCCCAGGCCGCCCAGTTGATGGCGCCGCTGGGCAGGACCGCGTCCAGGCCGGTGCCCTGGTTGGGGCCGCCGGTGCCGATGTACATGTACTCCCGGGTGATGGGGGAGGAGGTGACGGTGGCCGAGGCGAGGTTGCCCTGGTTGATCATGCCGGAGTACTGGGCCGCGCCCACCCGGAAGACGTGGGTCTTGTCGCCCTTGAGGTCGTAGCTCGCGCCCAGCCTGGGGGCGAAGGTCTGGAACGAGTAGGTGATGTTCTCGGGGTTGTTCGCGCTCTTGTACTGGTCGAAGCGCAGGCCCAGGTTGAAGGTCCAGTGCGTGTCCACCTTCCAGGAGTCGTTCACGTAGAGGCTGTTCACCTTGGTGTCGGCTTCGCCCCGGGTGGGGAAGTAGCTGTAGAGCGTCGTATCGGCGCTCATGGGCGTGAGGACGCGGTTGGCGAGGCCGGGATTCGTCGCGCCGGTGGCGTAGTTCCGGAACTGGATCTCGTAGTTGGAGGGCGTGGGCGAGGCGGCGCCGGTGCGGTTGTAGTGGTAGAACTGCAATCCGCCTTCCACTTCGTGGGTGCCCATGGCTTCCGTCACCCAGGTGAGGTTGATGCCGCCCGTCCGGGTGTGGCTATCGGCCTGGCTGTCCGAGCCGTAGCCGTTGTCCAGGACGTCGCTGGACTCCAGTTCCTTCCAGGTGGGAAGGAGCTTGCCGCCCGTGGGTCCGGTGCCGGGCCCACCGCTCTTGGAATAGGCGTCGTTGAGCTTGACGTCCAGGGCCAGGGACGAGGAGATCTGGGCCAGGTAGCCCAGGGAGTAGTAGCCCTTCTTGGACTTGGTCAGGCCGCTGAGGGTCTCCAGGGTCGAGACGGTGCCGTTGGAGATGCCGTTGAGGTCCCGGGAATTGGATTCGTTCAGCTCCAGGGACAGCCGCTGCCCCAGGGACATCTGCCAGTCGACCTTGGCGTCCAGCAGGTACGAGTCCCGCACGATGGTGTAGGGCACCTCCCCGCCCATGGAGGGCTGGGTCTTGGTGACGAGGCGGGTCTCGGGGCTGTTGGTCTGGTAGGCCACCGCGAAGAAGAGCTTGTCCTTGATGATCGGGCCCGTGAGGGTGTAGCTCTGCACGGTCTGGTGGTGGTCGGGAACGGGCGACCAGGTGATGGGGAAGTGGTAGAGGTTGGAGTAGTAGTACGCCACGCCCGGCATGCGGTACTTGGAATTCCACTTCTCGTTGGCGATCTCGAAGCGGCTGGTGCCCGTGAACTCGTTGGTGCCGCTCTTGGTGGTGACGTTGAGGACGCCGCCCGTGAAGCGGCCGTACTTGGCGGAGATGCCGCTGGTGAGCACCTGCACCTGGTCGATGAAGTCGTTGTTCAGGTTGACGTTCTGGCCGCCGTAGTTGGCGTCCGAGGCCGACACGCCGTCCACCACGTAGGTGTTGTGCTGGCTGTCGGTGCCGTGGATGGTGTCCATCACGGAGCCCGGCGCGCGGAAGGTGGTGGCGGTGAGGCGGCTGGTGCCCATGTAGTAGATGGGCAGCTCGCTGATCTCGGCCATGGTCATCACGATGCCCGTGGTGGCCTGGGTGGTGTCGATCACTTCCATCCCCTGGGTGTCCACCACCTCCACGACGATGCCCTGGGCGCCCAGCTTGATGTCCATGCGGTTGGTCTGGTTGGCCACCACGGTGATGGCCCCCTCGAAGCCCGAGGTCCCCTTGGCGGAGACCTTCACGCGCACGGGCCCGGGGACCATCTGGCGGAAGTTGAAGTCGCCGTGGGAGCCGGTCTTGAGCTCCTGCACGCCGCGGGAGGTGTGGGCCTGGACCAGGGCGCCGGCGACGACCTTGCCGTCCGGACCCTTCACGGTGCCGGTAATGTTGCCCACGGCGCTGCTCTGGCTGAAGAGCAGCCCCGACGAGGCCACGATCAGGGCGCTGATGCGCATCGCGCTCCAGGATTGACGAGGTAGGATCATGAGTGGGCTCCCATATGAATTGTGGAATGGCTTTTGACTTGTCTGATCGTTGCTTTCCGCCGGAGCTGCGTCCAGTAAAGGCCGACAAAGGAATTCCACGTTTTTAACGCGGCGTTCACGCACTTGTTTCAGCTTGAATGACAGGGCTTATGGGCTACGCGCCCATCCGCTCCGATCCGGGAAGCGGTACGCTTTCGACCCCTGAACTTTCGGTTGCCGGCCCTCGCCGGATTCCGTCTACCATCAGGAATCATGGCGGCCAAATCCCTACCCCCCGATCGCATCCTGGTCATCGAGGACGAGCCCGAGATCGCGGAGATGCTCAAGCTCAATCTGGAGGCCGCGGGCTTCCAGGCCGAGACGGCCGGCGACGGCGGCGAAGGCCTGGCGATCCAGGAGAGCCGGCCCGCGGACCTGATCGTGCTCGACCTCATGCTGCCCCGGGTGGGCGGCATGGAGGTGCTCCACGTGCTCCGCCGCCGGCGGGACCCGGTTCCGGTGCTCATCCTGACCGCGCGCACCGGGGACGCGGACCTCCTCCAGGGCCTGGCCCAGGGCGCGGACGACTACCTGGGCAAGCCCTTCTCCACCCTCGAGCTCATCGCCCGCATCCGCGCCATCCTCCGCAGGACGCGCAACCAGGAGTCCCAGCCCCGGATCCTCCGCAGCGGCCCCTTCCGCATCAACTTCCTCCAGCTGGACGTGCACCGCGGGCGCACCAACCTGAACCTCACCCTGCGGGAATTCCGGCTGCTGGAGGTCCTGCTCTCCAACCCGGGCCGGGTGAACAGCCGCCAGGAGCTCCTCAACATGGCCTGGGACCCCGACGGCAAGCCCATGCCCAAGACCGTGGACGTGCACATCGGCACCCTGCGGAAGAAGCTGGGCGACACGGACAAGTCCCCCTTCATCCAGACCCTCGACCGGGAAGGGTACCGCTGGATGCTGCCCGTCACGCCGGAAGCGGGCTGATCAGGCCTCGCCTTCGGGCCCGGGCAGCCGGAACCGGAACGCGGCCCCCTGGCCCACCGCGGATTCCGCCCACAGGGTTCCCCCGTGCCGGTCCACGATGCGCTTCACCGTCGCGAGGCCGATGCCCTGGCCGGGGAAGTCGTGCTTGGCGTGGAAGCGGTGGAAGGGCTGGAACAGGTGCGCGGCCGTCGCCGCGTCGAACCCGGCCCCGTTGTCGCGCACGCAGAACCCGTCCGGCTCCTCGCGGAAGGCGATGTGGGCCCGCTCCCGCCGGGAGGAATACTTGAAGGCGTTGCCCAGCAGGTTGCGCAGGACCACGTCCAGCAGCCCCGGATCTCCCCAGGCCCGCAGCCCCGGCTGGATTTCCCAGGTGGTCTCCCGGCCCGGGGAGGAGGCCTGGTACTCCGCGGCCAGGGCTCCCGCCGCCGCCGACAGGTCCACCCAGCCCTTCCGGAGGGGCCGGTCGTTGGCGACGGCCAGCTGCAGCAGCGCCTCCACCATCTTGCCCATGGTGGCGCCCACCTCCACGATCCGCGCCAGCACCTGCCGGTCCTCCTCCGCCAGGGTGGGCCCGGCCCTGAACGTCAGGATGTCGCCCAGGGAAACCAGGGCCTGGAGCGGGTTCCGCAGGTCGTGGGCCACGGTGCGCACGAAGGCGTCCAGGTCCCGGTTGGCCTGGGCCTGGAGCTCGGTCCGCTCGGCCACGCGGCGTTCCAGGTCCTGGTTCAGTTCGCGCATCTCGTCGACCAGGTCCTCCGCCAGGCGGCGGGCCTCCACCAGGTCGCGCTCCCACACCTCCCGCTCCACCGCCGGCACGAAGGTCATGCGATGGTGAAGCCCCCCGCCCGGTTCCCCGTGGACCTCCGCCTCCAGGAGCACGTGGAACCGGCTGCCGTCCCGGCGAAGGAGGTCCACGGCGATGCGGCCGGGCCGGCCTCCGGTCGCCAGCACCGGCACGTGGTGGGTGTGCACCAGCACCCGTCCGGCGGGGGTGAGGAACGCCCCGGGCCAGGCGAGGCCCGCCAGGGACGCCTCGGTGTGCCCCAACCACGCCAGCAGCGCGGGATTGGCCCGCAGGACCCGGCCGTCGGGGGCGGCCGCCAGGAAGCCCACCGGGGCGCTTTCGAACCAGTCCGTGTCCCAGAGTCCGGAGAGCTCAACCATGCCCGGGCTCCAGCGTCGCGAGGAAGGCCTCCATGGCCCCCGCCACCTCCCCTGGGGCGCTCAGCTGGGCGAAGTGCCCCGAGGTCGCCAGATAGTGCAGGCGTGCGCCGGGGATGGCGTCCTTCAGATACTCGCTGACCGCCACCGGGACGATGGGGTCCTCCCGGGACTGCAGGAGCAGCACCGGATGGCGGCAGGCGCCCAGGCTCGGCCGCGCGTCCACCGCGAAGGTGGTCCGGGCGAAGTGCCGCAGGATGCTCGGCTCCGCGGCCAGGAAGGCGCGCTCCACCTCGCCGGCCACATCCGGGCGCCGGGGGTCCGCCACGGTGGCGCGGGCCAACTCCCCCGCCCAGGCCTCCCGGTTCAGGTCGAAGGCCGTCAGGAGCTCATCCACGTCCCGCTGGGTGAACCCGCCCCGGTAGCCCGCATCGTCCAGGTAGCGCGGCGAGGCGCCCAGCATGACCAGGCAGCGGAACCGCCCGGGCTCCCGGAGGGCCGCCTGCAGTCCGATCATCGCGCTGACCGAGTGCCCCACGAAGACCAGGTCATGCAGGTCGAAGGCCGCCACCACCTCCAGGACGTCCTGGATGTAGCCTTCGAGCGCGCCGTAGCGCTCGCGCCGGTAGGCGCCCACGTCCGAGGCGCCGGAACCCACGTGGTCCATGAGCACCACCCGGTGCCGGCCGGCGAAACCGGGGGCGAGGCGCCGCCAGAGGGTCTGGTCCATGCCGAACCCGTGGCAGAAGAGCATGGGCGCGTCCCCGGACCCCAGGAAGGTCAGGTGGTGGCGCGCGATGGTCCGCGCCTGGACGGGGGTCGGATGGGAAAGCGCCATGGTGGGAGATAGGATGGTGGGAATCCCGCCATTGTGCCAGCTGTTTTGCGTTTTTCAACACCCTTTCCGCCCCCCCCGGCGCCGGCATAGCCTCGTTTTTCGTCACTCGCCAAAGGCTTGCGGTAATCTGGAGATCACCTGGAAATTACATGCGTCGAGCCCTCTGGAAGAAGTGGCTTTCTATCCCCGCCCGCGGTCTGACCCTCGCTTCGGACCTCGGCGCCGCCGCCCGCTTCTACCGCATCGGCGGGATCACCCTGCTACGCAGGCTCGCCTGGCTCCGGGCCCACGGAGGCTTCCGGGTCCGGGAGGCCCTCCAGGACGGCCTCCTTGACCCGCGCCTGCCCCTGTCCGCCCTGGCGGCGACCATCTCGAAAGCCACCCTCGTCCGGCTCCAGACCCGCGTGAACCCGGACCGGTTCGATTGCCTCACCGAGGACAAGGCCCTCTTCTACGCCTACGGCCAGGGCCTGGGGCTTCCCGTTCCCCGTCTCCTGGGGGTCGTGGCCCGCCCGGCGGGGTTCACCGCGGAGGGAGGCCCCCTGCGCGACCCCGGCGACTGGCGGGCCTTCCTGGCCACGCTCCCCGACGAATTCGTGGTCAAGCCCAGCCGGGGCGCCTACGGGCGGGGCGTGGAGATCTTCCGCCGCGAGGGCGGGGGCTTCACCGGTTCGGCCACCGGGCACCACCCGGAGACGCTCGCGCCGGCGGCCTTCTTCACCGATCCCCGGTACGCCACCTTCGTGGTCCAGGAGCGGCTCCACCCCCACCCGGCCATGGCGGCCCTGAGCGGGACGCCCTACCTCCAGACCGTGCGCGTGGTCACCGACGTGGATGCGCGGGGGGAGAGCCGGGTGGTCTTCGCCATGCTCCGGGTGATCGCCGGCGGGGCCGTGGTCGACAACTACGACGAGGGCACCAACGGCAACCTGCTGAGCTACGTGGACGTCGCCCAGGGAACCCTCGTCCACACCGTCGGCATGCGCCCGGGCGGGATCGGCATCCAGGAGGTGTCCGTGCACCCCAGGACGGGCGTGCCTTTCCGGGACTTCCCACTGCCGGACTGGGAGGCGGCCTGCGCCCTGGCGCGCCGGGCCGCCCTCCTCTTCCTGCCCATGCGGACGCTGGGGTGGGACATCGCCCTGACCCCCGCCGGCCCCCGGATCGTGGAGGCCAACAAGCGGTGGGACCCCTGCAACGAGATCGCCGGGGCCGCCGCCAGGCCCGGAATGACCGAAGGCCTCGTGGCGTTCCTGGCGGAGCTACGCCAGGGCTGACGCCTTGGCCCGCAGGTTCCGCCGCCGGCGCAGCCAGAGCAGCACGCCGGTCACCGAGAACGAGGCGACCACCAGTCCCAGGGCCGACACCAGCACCCGCCCGGGCCAGCCCAGGATGCGCCCCGAGTGCAGCGGGAACATGGCCTGCAGGAAAATATCCCCGCGGCTGCCGGTGCCGGGAACGTCCGCCCCCCGCGGCCGGCCGTCGCCCGCATCGAAGTAGAGCCAGGGATTGCCCAGGCCGCCGTCGCCGTGGTCCCGGCCCGGTTCGTAGAACCCGACCCCCCATACCCCCGCCTCGGCGCTGTGGAACACGCCCCCCGCGGGGGCCGTCCACCCGCGGCGCCGGGCCTCGGCCCGCCCCAGGGCCACGGCCTCCGCCAGGGACACGCGGGGCTCGGCCGGCGGGCCCGGCACCATGGACGCGAAGGGCGAGGGCGTGAGGGTGGAGAACAACGACACCACGGGACGCACCACCTGGGGCCCCAGGTTCATGCTCACGGAGGTCACGGCCAGCACGAGGACCAGGAGCCAGGTCCACACGCCCCCGGCCCGGTGCAGGTCGAAGGTCCGCCTCGGCCCGCCCTGGCGCCAGCGGATCGCGAACGTGCGGCGCCAGGCGGCCCGGGAGGGGAAGGAGATCCCCAGGGCGATGAAGCTGTCCATCACCCAGAGCAGCGCCAGGACGCCCATGAATACCACGCCCGTCTCGATCCCCCAGGCCCTGGGCAGGTGGAGGCTGTAGTGCAGCTTGTAGAGGAAGGGGAGCAGGTTCTCCCGGCTGAGGGAGGCGCGGCCCCAGTCCCGGCGGCCCTGGACCTCGCCCGTGGCCGGGTCCAGGGCCACCTGGTTGTAGCCCACCTGGAAGGGCTTTCCCGTGGCCGGGTCCACCCGGGGCTCCACGGAAACCAGCAGGGTGCGGCCCAGCTCCACGGCCAGGGGCATGAAGCGCACCCGGATGGCCGGGTCGCGCGCCTCCAGCTGGGCCGCCAGGTCCAGGGCGGACCGCGGCGCCCCCTGGGTGCGCGCGTGGAACATCCCGGGGTTGAGCCGCGCGTCCAGCTCGTGGTCCCAGGAAATGACGGCCCCGGTGAGGCCGGCCACGAACAGGAAGGCCGCCGCGCCCAGGCCGAACCAGCGGTGGAGGTTGACGAGGATTCTCCGGAACACGGCGACCCTTTCCCGGTGCATCAGAAGCGGTAGGTGACGCTGGCGATGAGGTTGCGCCGCGCGCCGTACCAGGCGTCACCCCGGCTCAGGATCGTGGTGGTGTAGATCCGGTCGGCGAGGTTGGTGCCGTTGACGGCGAACCGCCAGGGGCCGGTCTCCAGGGCGAGCATGGCGTCCACCAGGTTCGTGGCGGCCACCTCGGGGGCGGCGGGGTTGTGGAAGGCCGCGGTGTGGCGGAACCCCACACCCGCGGACCAGCCCTCCATCCCGGCCAGGGGGAACCGAAGGCGGCCCCACAGGGAGCCCTGGTTGGCGGGGGTGGCCTCCAGCTGCTCGTCCAGGTCGATGTGGTCGAAGTTGGCCACCAACTCGAAGTTCTTTGTGAGCCGGGTCTTGAGCTCAGCCTCGAAGCCCTTGCTCCGCGTCTCGCCGGCCTGCAGGCTGTTGAGGGGCTGGGCCGGGTCGGGGATCTGCCGGTTCTTCTCCTTGAGGTCGTAACAGGCGACGTTGAAGGAGGTGGCGCCCGAGGGGCTCTGGTACTTGACGCCCGCCTCCCACTGCTCGCCACGCAGGGGCTTGTAGCGCCGCTGGTAGAAGTCGCTCCCCGCCACCGGCTGGAAGGACTCGGAGTAGCTCACGTAGGGCGACCACCCGGCTTCCGTCAGGAG
Organism: Mesoterricola sp. MK458; assembly: GCF_055384935.1. Classification (NCBI taxonomy): domain Bacteria; kingdom Pseudomonadati; phylum Acidobacteriota; class Holophagae; order Holophagales; family Holophagaceae; genus Mesoterricola; species Mesoterricola sp. MK458. Next base: position 4,164,873 of record NZ_AP045075.1, on the reverse strand, counting down.
CATGAAGGCCCCGCGCACCGTGGTGGCGTCGTCGCGGTCCGTGGCGGAGCCCTCGGACGCATTGGTGACGTGGTCGCGGCGCGCGCCCAGGGTGAAGGCGAACCGTTCGGCGATGCGGATCTGGTCCTGCACGTAGAGGCCCGTCTGCCGCAGCTCCGTGGATGGGTTGGGCGTCAGGTCGGGCGCCGTGAAGTTCCCGTACACTGGGGCGTAGAGATCGAAGGAGGGGCTGAAGCCGAAGGCGGAGGCGGCGTGCTCGGAGTAGCGGAGGTGGTCCAGCCCCACCAGGAGGCGGTGCTCGAAGAGCCCCGCCTTGACGGTGCCCTCCAGGGACTGGTCCGCCACCAGGGCGTGGCCGTCGCGCGTGTTGGCCCAGATGTAGCGGCTGATGATCCGCTGGTCCGGGTCCAGGTAGGGGCTGGTGGGATTGGCGAAGTTGCTGGCCGGATAGAGGCTCCGGTAGGTGCCCCGGTTGGAGGCGTACCGGACGTTCTGGCGCAGCGTCCACCCGCCGGCGAACCGGTGCTCGAAGGCGTAGCCCAGGCTGGCCTGGCGCATGTCGTAGGCGTCGTAGCCGGGCTCGCTCACGAAACGGCTGGTGGGAATCTGGCCGTTGGGATTGGGCAGCACGGTGCCGGACCAGGGCAGGAAGGTGGCGGAGGAGCCGCTCATGTCCTTCTGCCAGTAGCCCAGGAAGGTGAGGCTGGTGGCGTCGTCGGGGCGCCAGGTGAGGGAAGGGGCGACGGCGTACCGGTCGTCGGGCACGAAGTCCACCTGGGTGTCGCTCCTGCGGCCCACGCCCACGAGTCGGTAGGAGAAGCGGCCGTCGTCCGAAAGGGAGCCGGTGAGGTCGCCCTGGATCTGACGGCGGTTGAAGCTGCCGAACTGCACGCCGATCTCCCCCTGCCGCTCCGCCTGGGGCCGCTTGCTCTGGAGGTTGATGACGCCCCCGGTGCTGCCCTGGCCGTACAGCATGGAGGAGGGGCCGCGCAGCACCTCCACCCGCTCCAGGAGGTAGGGATCGGGGCGCACGTTGTTGTTGTAGCCGTAGACCTGGAGGAGGCCGTCCATGAACTGGGTGGGCTCGGTGCCCCGCACCCGCGTCCAGTCGCCGCGGCTGTCCACCCCGTAGGCGTTGGAGCGCACGCCCGAAGCGTAGTTCAGCACGTCCCCCACGCTGACGGCGGCCTGGTCCTCGATCTGGGCGCGGGTGACCACGGAAATGGCCTGGGGCGTCTCGGCCAGGGGCGTGTCGGTCTTGGCGCCGGTGAGGGACCGGGTGGGGCGGTACCCCGTGGTGGGACCGGTGGCGGTCTCCCGCACCTTGGAGCCCTTCACCTTCACTTCCGCGAGCACCGCCTCGGCGCCCGCCGGGCGCACCTGGAGGGTCCCGTCCACCACCCGGCCTTCCAGCCCGCTGTTCCGCAGCAGGGCCCCCAGCGCCGCCTGGACCTCCAGGGTCCCGCTCACCGCCGGCGCCCTGCGCCCCTGCAGGACCCCCGGGGCCACCGCCAGCCGAAGGCCCGCCGAGGCGGCCAGCGCCTCCAGGGACGTGGCCAGATCCTGGGCGGGAAGGTTCACCGGCAGCGCTGCGGGGGCGGGAGCTGCCACCAGGGCCGCCAGGGGAACCAGGAGCCCCCCCGGCGTGCGGGAGGCCGAAAGCAGGCGGAGAACGGACGTGGGCATGGATTTCCCTTTCAGGCAGAGGTTCCCCCGGGCCCGGCGGGGCCCTTCGGGGGATGGGATGGGTGGAGGGGCGGGCGAGGAGTCGTCCTGGTTCCAATTTACAGATATTGAGTCTAATTCTCAATATTAAATATTGACCCCGTCCTCTTTTGATTTGCCCGTCCCCCCGTTGGAAGAAACCGCGCCCCCCCCTGCCCTTTGGCCCCTCCGGTCAGTAGGGCGTCTCCCCCGCCACCAGGCCGAACCCCGAAGCCGGGGCGTGGACGCCGTTCACCGTGGTTCCTCCGTTGTGGATGGCGGGGAACATGGGCTGCATGGTGGCCGGGAACCCGAAGACGGGCGTGGTGAGCGCATCCAGCCGGGCGATTTCCCCGGGGGCCAGGGTCACGTCCAGGGCGCCCAGGTTGTCCTCCAGCTGCCCGAGGTGCCGGGCGCCGATGATGGTGGACGCCACCCCCGGGCGCCCCGCCACCCACGCCAGGGCCACCCGCGCCACCGTGGTGTCGTGGGCCCCGGCGATCTCCGCCATCACGTCCAGGAGGGCGTAGGTCTTCTCGTTGAGGAAGGGTTCCAGGAACGGGCCGCGGCTGCGGGCCTGGGAACCCGCGTTGGTGCGGGTGTATTTCCCACTCAGGGCGCCGCTCTTCAGCGGCGACCAGGGGGTGATGCCCAGGCCGAACTCCAGCGCCAGGGGCACCAGGTCCTGCTCCACGGTGCGCTCCAGGAGCGAATACTCGATCTGCAGGCCGATGAAGGCGGACCAGCCCCGGAACTGGGCCAGCATGTTGGCCTGGGCGATCTTCCAGGCGGGCGTGTCGGAGACGCCCAGGTACCGGACCTTGCCGGCCTGCACCAGGGCGTCCAGGGCCGCCATGGTCTCCTCGATGGGCGTGTGCACGTCCCAGTTGTGCAGCCAGTACAGGTCGATGTAGTCCGTCTGGAGCCGGCGGAGGGAGTTCTCGCAGGCGGAGATGATGGACTTCCGGCCCGAGCCGCCGCCGTTGGGGTCGCCCGGGTAGAGGTTGCCGCTGAACTTGGTCGCCAGCACCAGGCGGTCCCGCCGGGCCGGATGGCGCCCCAGGTGGTCCCCGATGATCTTCTCGGAATGGCTCTTGGTGTAGAGGTTGGCGGTGTCGATGAAGTTCCCGCCCCGTTCGATGAAGCGGTCCATGATCCGCCCGGATTCCTCCACGGTCGAACCCCATCCGAGGTCCTCCCCGAAGGTCATGGCCCCCAGGCACATGGGACTTACCCGCAGACCGGAATGGCCGAGCGTCACGTAGTGGTCGAGTTGCATGGCGTGTCCTCCTTGGTTGGCGGGCGGGTGGCGGAGGCCGCCATCCCCCCTGGGATAGCGGCCAGCATACGGCGCGGGGCCCCGGGAAGCGTGCTTTTTCCCAAAAGCCGCCCACGGCTCGGTTAAGATTCATGGCATTCCAATCCATTCCATCTCCCCGGAGGAGCGTCCATGGGACCCCGCAAGGCCAACCTTTTCCCGATCCTCATGGTGGTCCTGGGCTTTGCGCTTGGGTGCGGGGCCGGTTCGATCTTCTGGCTGTCCCGGAACGCCCGTCTGCTGGAGTTGGAGCAGTTCAACCAGGTGAATCACCAGGTGCGGCTCCTCAGGCAGGTTCGGGACGGAAAGGGGGAGGAGGTCCGCAGGGAACAGGAGGCGGAACTGGCTGGCGCCCTGACGTGCATTGCGGTCATGAAGAAAGGCAAGCCCCTGACGCCTTCGCAGCAAGCCACCGTGATCCGGGCCCGGAACTACCTTGCCGAATCACCGCTCGGGGCGTTTCACGGTGACATGGACGCGGATATCCAGAAGCTGCTCGGAACGGCCCGCTGAGGCGCGGGCCCCGTTGGCGGCAAGGGCCGCATTTCACGCCATCGCGGCCTGCGGGCCGCGCGTCCGGATCCCAACCCCAAGCGCCGCGCCCAGAAGGAGGACGGCCACGGCGAAGGTGCTTCGCATGCCCACGGAAACGGCGCCGGGGCTGCCGGTTGCGACGTTGGCCGCGCCGGACGCCAGGGCGAAGATGGCGCCCATCAGGGAGGCGCCCGTGATGAGGCCGAGGTTCCGGGAGAGGCTGAGCAGGCCCGAGACCACGCCTCGCTGGTCCGGCGGGATCGCCGTCATGACCGCGGTGGTGTTGGCGGCCTGGAACACGGCGTAGTGCGAGGTTGTGACGCCGATGGGCAGGAGGTACCCGGCCAGCCCGAATCGTGCGGGCGAAAGGGTCAGCAGGGCCGCGCCGAAGGCCATGCCCCCGAGACCCACCCAGGTCATGCGGGATCCGCCGAAGCGATCCACCAACCGTCCCGCAGGAATGCCGCTCAGGGCCGCCACCAGCGGGCCCACCGAGAGGGCCATCCCCACCTGCGCGGCGTCAAGGCCGAGGGTGCGGGAGAGGTAGAACGGACCCACCACCAGGGTGGACATCACGACGGTGGAAACCAGGGCGCTCATGGCCAGGCCCGCGCCCAGGCCCGGCTCCCGGAACAGGGCCCGGGGAACCAGCGGCGTCTCCGCCCTGCGCTCGGTGGCGAGGAAACCGGCCAGCCCCGCGCCGGCGCCGGCCAGAAGCAGGGCATTGGTGAGGCCGATCCGTCCGTGGCCCTGGGTCATGGCCAGGGCGTAGGCCCCCAGGGTCCAGGCCAGGAGGGCGGTGCTGCTCCCGGGAAACCCCGGACGGCGCGCGCCGGAAGGGGCCGGGTCCGCGGGAAGGAAGCGGGCCGACAGCACCAGGATCGCCAGGCCCAGGGGGACATTGACCAGGAACATGGACCGCCAGCCGAACGTGGCCGTCAGGATTCCGCCCAGGGAGGGCCCCAGCGTGGTGCCAATGGCGGACAGGGTCCCCAGCAGGCCCATGGCGCTTCCCGTCCGGTCCCTGGGAACGGTGTCGCCCACGAAGGCCACGGTGAGCGCCATCATGAAGGCTGCGCCGAGGCCCTGGGCCGCCCGGGCCGCCACCAGGGCGGACAGGGTGGGGGCCGCGCCACAGGCGAGGGAGGCCACGGTGAACAGGCCGACCCCGCCCAGCAGCAGCCGCTTCCGCCCCAGCCTGTCGGCCAACCGCCCAACGCTCACGATCAGGGTGGTGATCACCAGCAGGTAGGCGAGGACGATCCACTGCACGGCCTGGAAGGAGGCGCCGAAGGCCCTGGCCAGCGCCGGCAGCCCGGCATTGGCGATGCTGGTGTCGAGGGAACTCATCAGCATGGAGAGCCCCAGGCCGGCCAGGGCCCCGCGGGCGGAAGGCGTCCAGGCCGGGCGGGGCGGATTCGGGGGGGAGGCTGGGGATTTCGGGTTCATGGGGACCTCTCTGGGGCGTGCCCGGACGGGCCGGCCCCTTCAAGGTGGCCACCGGGATGGCATGGCGGAAGGTGCACTGTTTGCAATTGAATCGTGCGTACGACGCCATCCAGGCCCCCCCGGGTCCCCGATCCCGCCCTTCGGGAAGGCCCGAAAGTGCTATGGTCTGCGTATGATCCGGCCGGACCTGAACCTGCTTGTCACCCTGGACGTGGTCCTGGCGGAAGGGAATGTCGCGCGGGCCGCGAAACGCCTGAACCTGAGCCCCTCGGCCATGAGCCGGGCCCTGGCCCGCCTGCGGGAGACGACGGGAGATCCGCTGCTGGTCCGGGCGGGCCGGGGCCTGGTTCCCACGCCCCGGGCCCTGGAACTCCGGGAACAGGTGGCGAACCTTGTGGAGGCCGCGGAAACCGCGCTCCGGCCCGCCTCCCCGCCGGACCTGCGCCGCCTGGACCGGACCTTCACCCTCCGCACCAGCGACGGCTTCGTGGAGAACTTCGGCCCCAGCCTCATCCGGCGGGTCGCGCGGGAGGCGCCCGGGGTCCGGCTGAGGTTCATGCAGAAACCGGACAAGGAGAGCGGCGGCCTTCGCGACGGCACCGTGGACCTGGAGACGGGCGTCCTCGAAGGCATGATCGGCCCGGAAATCCGCGCCCAGGCGCTGTTCAGGGACACGCTCATCGCCGTCGTCCGCCCCGGACACCCCTTGGCCAAGGGGAGGATGACCCTCGACCGGTATGCCCGGGGCCGGCACGTCTCCGTGACCCGGCAGGGCGTGGAGCAGGGCCTGGTCGATGATGCCCTCGCGGCGTGCGGAACCTCCCGGACGATCGCCGCCGTGGTCACGGGATTCTCCGCGGCCATCGCCCTGGCCCGGGATTCGGACCTCATCGCAACCGTGCCCGGCCGGCACACGGAGAACCTCCGGAAGGGGCTCTTCAGCTTCCCCCTGCCCTTTCCCACGGAGGAGATCACCGTGTCCCTGCTATGGCATCCCCGGAACCAGGCCGACCCGGCCCACCGGTGGCTTCGCGCCTGCGTCCTGGAGGTCTGCTCAGGGGAAGGCGGCAATCGAATTGCGTCCATTTTTGATGGGAAATAAGACAATCTGGCCAATGCGGCGAATGGGACCTACAATCTCCGCATGATCAGCGGTGATTCCCCCTACATCTGGCAATCCGGCGCCTGGCCCCACTGGCGCTTCGACCTGTCGAACCTCGCTGAACCCATGGCCCTTGCCAGCCGGGCCCAAGGGGCTCTCCTGGGGCGCCTGGCCGAGGCCGGAATGGGGGATCGTGACCGGGCCAGCCTGGCAACCCTTTCCGAGGATGTCCTCAAGACCAGCGAAATCGAGGGCGAGCGCCTCGATGCGCATTCGGTCCGGTCCTCTGTCGCCCGCCGGCTGGGAGTCGACATCGGCGCGCTCGCACCGGCCGACCGCAAGGCGGAGGGCGTCGTGGACATGGTTCTTGACGCCACGTCCAACGGCCAGGCGCCCCTGACCCGGGAGCGGTTGTTCGGCTGGCATGCCGCCCTGTTTCCCACGGGGTACTCGGGCCTTTCCAGGCTCCAGGCGGGCGCCTGGCGTGATGACGCCAAGGGCCCCATGCAGGTCGTGTCCGGTCGTTTGGGCCGGGAGCGCGTTCATTTCGAAGCTCCCCCCGCGCTGCGGCTGGACGCGGAAATGGAGCGGTTCCTCGATTGGGTCAACGGCCCGTCCGTGGAACCCTCCCTGGTTCGAGCCGGACTTGGCCACCTGTGGTTCGTGACCTTGCATCCCTTCGAGGATGGCAATGGCCGCATCGCACGCGCCATCGGCGACCTGCTCCTGGCGCGCGCCGAGGGCAGCTCGCGGAGGTTCTACAGCCTTTCGGCCCAGATCCACCGGGAACGGAAGGCCTATTACGCCATCCTGGAAAAGACCCAGCGCGGATCCCTGGACGTGACGGAGTGGCTCGCCTGGTTCCTGGAGACCCTGCTGCGGGCCGTGACCCAGGCCCATGCCACCCTGGACGCCGTCCTGGCCAGAAGCCGCTTCTGGCGGCACTGGGCCTCCCTGCCCTTGAACGACCGGCAGGCAAGGATGCTCAATAAACTTCTCGAGGGTTTCGACGGGAACCTGACCACCACCAAGTGGGCCATCCTCGCCAAGTGCTCCCAGGACACGGCCCTGAGGGACATCAACGACCTGGTGGCGAGGGGGGTGCTCCGCAAGGAGGAGGCGGGGGGGCGAAGCACAAGCTATGCGCTCAACCAATCCGATTGAGATTTCCGGGGTTAAACCCGCTCCGGATTGGCGCGCACACGGCCCTCATGGGCGTCAAATCAAAAACAAGGACGCCCCACCCTCCCCCGACCGCCCCAGGTGTACCCTTGGGTTACGCCGTGCGTCTGCCCACTTGGACCCTCCATGCTGATCACCGCCACGCTTGAACCCGGAAGCCGCAAGGCATGGCGCGACTGGCTTGAGCGCCACCACGCCACCGCGAAGGAGATCTGGCTCATCTTCACCAAGCGGACTGCTGCCGGTCCGGCCATCAGCTACCGGGAGGCCCTCCTGGAGGCCCTCTGCTTCGGATGGATCGACGGTGTCCGCCAGCGATTGGACGACGAGAAGTACGTCCAGCGCTTTACACCGCGAACCCGGCATTCCACGTGGTCCTCGGTCAACCTCTCCCTGGCCAGGGAGTTGCAGGCCGCAGGTCTCCTGGCGCCCCCCGGCCTGGCATCCCTCGATCAAGCCAAGGAGCCTCCCGGGGAAGCCACCGAACCCTTCCCGCCTGGCTGGTTCATGGCCGCAATCCAGGTTGACCCGGCAGCATCGATGAACTTCGAGGGGCTGCCCCCCTCCCATCAGCGCCGGTATGTGGGTTGGGTTTCCGCCGCCAAGCGTGACGATACGCGCCAAAGGCGGATCGGTGAAGCCATCGCCCTCCTGAGGGAGAACAGGCGCTTGGGCCTTGGCCCAGGTGAAGTCCGGAAATGATTCCCGATATTGGTGGAGGTGGCGGGAGTTGAACCCGCGTCCAAGAAGCGAGACATGGAGGGTCGTTACAGGCTTGGTCCGGATCGCGTGACCTCTGCGGGGAACCGGACAACCCCGATCGAGGACGTGCCCCCCAATCTCGGCTGCCGTCAGGGGGCGTCGCGGCAACCTATCCTGTCCTGTCGTCCGGCAGACCGAAGTCACCCTTTCAACAGTTTAACGAGCCCGCTACCAGGAGATCACGGGGACTCGCTCGTCCGCCGGTTAGGCGGCGAGGGCCAATTCAAAGTTGTCGTTGGCGTTTTTGTTTTTTATCGGCTTGATAAGGGGGCCAACCGATAAACCCCCGCCTGCGCCTCTCACACCTGCGGCAACCTGTCGAAACCAGTCACCCCCGGGTGGTGCGTCCCCTGTCGCCTCGCCCCGCGAGGTGCGGCTGACCGGGGTCCTGAGTATGAGACCTCCGCCGGGGGACCACAAGCGGCTAAGATATTCCTTTGGAGCCACCCATTGATCGGTCATTCCGGGAACGTTTTCGTCCTGTCCGCCCCGTCGGGCACCGGGAAATCCACCTTGGCCAAGCGGCTGGTAAAGGAACTCCCTGATCTTGATTTTTCCATATCCTTCACCACCCGGGCCCCCAGGGCCGGGGAGACGGACGGCAAGGACTACTTCTACGTGTCCCCCGCCACCTTCGACGAGATGATCCGCACGGGCGGCCTCGTGGAGTGGGTGGAGGTCTACGGGCATAAGTATGGCACTGGCAAGGAATGGGTTACGACCCACCTGGCGGAGGGCAAGGACATCCTCCTGGACATCGAGACCCAGGGGGCCCGCAACGTCCACGAGGCCATTCCCGACGCGGTGATGATCTTCCTCATCCCCCCCTCGGCTGCGGAACTGTCCAACCGGCTGAGGAGCCGGGGGCGGGACCCCGAAGCGGAGATCCAGGTGCGCCTGGATTATGCCAAGCACGAACTGTGCGAGTACCCCGCATATGACTATCTTGTAGTGAACGACACGCTGGACCGGGCCTACCGGGATCTCGAATCCATCGTGCTCGCCACCCGCCTCCGGCGGGAGCGGATGGGTGACACGGCGCAACGGATACTCGAAGGATTCTGAAGGGGCGCGAACATGGCGCGTTGGTTCAAGAGCAGCTGGATCTGGATGGTCATCGCGGTCACCGCGGCGGTCTACGCCCCGCTCGCGGGGCGCACCGGGGAGGAGAAGGCCCGCCAGAGGTCCCTCGACACCCTCACGGAGATCATGGGCTTGGTGCAGAAGCAGGCCGTGGACCCCCCCGGCCCCAAGCAGGTCTCGCACGCCTCCATCTCGGGCATGCTCCACACCCTGGACCCCCACTCCTACTACATGGACGAGTCCGAGTTCCGCACCATGCGCGAGGACCAGCGGGGCTCCTTCTTCGGCATCGGCTCCATCATCCAGCAGCAGCCCGACGGCGTGGTGGTGGTGAGCACGGTGCGCGGCGGCCCCTCCGAGAAGGTGGGCATCCGCGCCGGGGACTTCATCCGCGAGGTGGACGGCAAGAGCACCGAGGGCCTCACCAGCACCGCCGTGGTCCAGAAGCTGCGGGGCGACAAGGGCACCGTGGTGGAGGTGGCCGTGCAGAGGGCGGGCTTCCCCGGCCTCATCCGCTTCCCCATCACCCGCAGCGAGATCCCCTCCAACAGCGTCCAGTACGCCTTCATGCTCACGCCCACCACGGGCCTCATCGCCATCAAGGACTTCGGGGAGACCACCTCGGAGGAGTTCGAGAAGGCCGTGAAGAACCTCAAGGCCCAGGGCATGACCGACCTCCTCCTGGACCTGCGCAACAACGGCGGCGGCATGCTGGACGCGGCCACGGGCATCTGTCGGCAGCTCCTGGGCTCGGGTGAGCTCATCGTCACCCAGAAGGGCCGCGACGGCCGGGACATGCAAGAGACCCGCACCCCCAAGGGTTCCGTGCTGGACAACTTCCCCATGGTCATCCTCATCAACCGCGGCACCGCCTCGGCCTCGGAGATCGTCACCGGCGCCGTGCAGGACCACGACCGCGGCGTGGTGGTGGGCCAGACCAGCTGGGGCAAGGGGCTCGTGCAGGCCGTCATGGCCATCAACCGCACCCGGGGCCTGGCGCTGACCACGGCCCGCTACTACACCCCCTCGGGCCGCTGCATCCAGCGCGACTACCAGCACGGCATCGACGACTACCTGCTGCCCGAGGACACCAAGGAGCCCCTGGGCGACAAGGGCCCGGTGTACAAGACCGACCTGGGCCGCACCGTCTACGGCGGAGGCGGCATCACCCCCGACTACACCGTCGAGCAGGCCAAGCTCACCGCCTTCGTGGGCAACCTCCGCTTCCGCACCAGCGCCTTCTTCAAGTTCGCCGTGATCGAGAAGGAGAAGCACGGCATCAAGCCCCAGCAGGTGCCCGACGAGGCCCTCATGAAGGCCTTCCACGCCTGGATGAAGGAGCAGAAGATCGAGTGCACCGACGCGGAGTGGAACGACCCCGCCAACCAGGCCGAGATGCGCGACCAGCTGGCCATGGAGATGCAGAACGTGGCCTATGGCATGGAAGCCGGGTTCAAGTACATCTCCGGCCGGGATCCCCAGGTGAAGAAGGCCCTGGAGGTCATGCCCGAGGCGGCGGCCATGCTCAAGAAGAAGGTGCTTTCCATGAAGGACGGCAAGGACTCCCCGCTGGTCGCACGCAACTGATGCCCAAGCCCCGGGCCTACTCCCCGCTGCTGGACTCCCTCGGCCGGAGCCTGCGCTTCTTCTACCTGCTCTGGGGCGGCATGCTCCTGGGGACCCTGGCGGCCTACAACCGGGTGCGCCTGCCGGCCTTCATCTGGGAGTGGCCGAAGGTGGCCAAGTTCTGGTTCACGCCCCTGGGCCGGGGGCTGATGCTGGGCATCGGCCTGGCCATGGCCATCGCCGCCCTCATCGAGGTGTGGGAACTGGTGGACCGGATCCTGGTGCGCTTCCTCCACGACCATGAGAGGGAACGCCCGTGACGTCCTTCGAGGCCTTCGTCGCCAACCGGTACCTCCATACCCGCAAGAAGGGCGCCTTCGTGCGCGTCATGGTGCGGTTCGCGCGCTGGGGCATCGCCCTGGGGGTGTTCGCCATGGTGGTGGCCCTGGCCATCGCCAACGGGCTCCTGGAGGAGATCCAGGCCAACCTCTTCTCGGCCACCGGGCACTTCACCGTGGCCCACCTGGAGGGGGAGATCCCCGACACCCAGGCCGCCCTGGCCCGCATCCGCCGGACCCCCGGCGTGGTGGCGGCCAGTCCCATGCGCATGGACCACGGCCTCATCCGGCCCACCAATTCCGACGCCCCCCCTTCCCCGCTGCTGCTCAAGGGCGTGGACCCGGCCTCGGCCCACGGCACGTCGCGGATCTTCGACTCCCTGGAGCCCGCCCCGGTGGAGAACCTCAAGGAGGGCGAGATCCTCCTGGGCGCCACCCTCGCCAAGGACCTGGGCATCCGCGTGGGCGACCCCGTGGCGGTGGTCTTCATGCGGCTGGACCTGGGCCTCTCGGGCCTCCAGCCCAAGATGGCCGCCTACAAGGTGGCGGGCATCTTCAACAGCCACATCGGCGAGTACGACAAGGCCTGGGGCTTCATCCACATCAACGACTCCATGCGCCTGGCCGGAAGCGAACAGGCCGAGTTCATCGAGGTGCGCGCCGCCAGCATCGACGCCATCGAGCGCACCAAGCCCGCCGTCCTGGGCGCCCTCAACGGCGGCGGCATGGGACCCTGGCTCGCCCAGGACCTGCGCGACACCAACCGGGCCCTCTTCGCCGTGCTGAAGGTGGAGAAGTGGATGAGTGCCGCGATCTTCTCGCTCATCGTGCTCATCGCCGTCTTCAACATCGTGGCCAGCCTGGTGCTGCTGGTGACGGAAAAGCGCCGGGACCTGGGCGTGCTGCTGGCCCTGGGCGCGACGCCCCGGCAGGTGCAGCGGCTCTTCGAGCTGCAGGGCATCCGCATCGGGGCCGTGGGCACCTTCTGGGGCCTGGCGGTGTCGGTGCCCCTGTGCCTGGTGGCGGACCACTGGAAGCTGATCCCGCTGCCCCCGGCGGCGTACGACTTCATCACCTACGTCCCCCTGCGCCTGAGCCTCCTGGACATCGCGGTGGTGGCGGTCTTCCCGCTGCTGGTGGCCTGGATCGCCTCGAGGTTCCCCGCGCGGCGGGCCTCGGGCGTGGACCCCGTGGACGCCCTGCGGGCCGAGTGAGGAACCATGAGCCAATCGCTGCTTTTCATCGACACCGAGACCGGCGGCCTGGACCCCCGGAAGCACAGCCTGCTGAGCGTGGCGCTGGTGGTGGGTGACGCCACCGGGGTCGCCAACAGCCTGGAGATCCTCGTCCGCCACGAGCCCTACGTGGTCTCCGCCGGGGGGATGAAGGTCAACCGCATCGACCTGGTCAAGCACACCGCGGGGGCCCTGGAGCCGGACATCGCCCTGGGGGTGATGAACGTCTTCCTGGACCAGCACTTCCCCCACATCTGCAAGCCCATCATCCTGGCGGGGCACAACGTCGGCTTCGACCAGGCCTTCCTGGGCGCCTTCCTGGACAGCCTGGGGCACAGCCTGGAGCCCCGCTTCAGCCACCGCGTGGTGGACACCCACAGCCTGGCCGCGGCCCTGCGGGACGCCGGCAAGCTGCCCGTGGAGAACCTGAGCTCCACCGCTCTCTTCGCCCATTTCGGCATCGACGTTCCCGAGGAGAAGCGCCACACCGCCCTGGGCGACGCCCTGGCCACCTTCGATCTCTACTGGAAGCTCGTGGGGCTCATGCGATGACGGGAATGGCCCTTTCCATCCGGGATCTGCACAAGACCTACCTGGGCGCCGAGCACCCCGTGTTCGACGGATTCTCCCTGGAGGTCGAGCCCGGCGAGCTCTGCGCCGTGGTGGGCGTCTCGGGCGTGGGCAAGACCACGCTGCTCAACTGCGTGGCCGGGCTCGACCACTGGGAGGGCGGCACCATCGAGGCCGGCGGCCACCAGGTCCCCACGGGCCAGCCCGAGGCCTCGGCCCTCTTCCGGCGCGCCCACGTGGGCCTGGCCTTCCAGCAGCCCCACCTGCTGCCCGAGTTCACGGTGGAGGAGAACCTCCTCATGCCCATCCGCATCGCCGGGGACATCACCCCCGCCCACGAGGCCTGGGTGCGCGAGCTCCTGGCCACCGTGGGCCTGGCGGACCTGGGAGGGCGCCTGCCCAGCACCCTCTCCGGGGGCCAGGCCGCACGGGTCGGTCTGGCGCGGGCCCTGGCGCGGCGCCCCGGCCTGTGGCTCCTGGACGAGCCCACCGGGAACCTGGATCCGGCGACGGCGCTGGAGGTGTTCGAATTCCTGCTGAGGCTCCACCAGGAGCTCAGGCCCACGACGCTGCTGGTCACCCACAACATGGCGCTGGCCGAAAGGTGCGGGCGGATCGTGCGGCTGGGGCCGAAGGTGGTCGAGGGAGTGCGGTAGAATGGAACTGGAATCGTGAACATGGATCGATCCAACTATCCCACCCGCCTGCTCCGGCTTGAAGAAGAGGATGGCGACTGCAGGGTTGCCGGCACTCCCGAGGAGCGCGTGGAAATGGTCTGGCCGCTGACGCTGGAGGCCTGGGAATTCGCCACATGGAACCAGCCCAAGGGGGACGAGGATGAACCGCGACTTCGCCGAGATATTGGGCGCGTTGTGCGATCAGCGGGCTGAGTTCCTGCTGGTGGGCGCCTATGCCATGGCCGCCCATGGGGTGGTCAGGGCCACGGGGGACATCGATATCTGGGTACGGCCGACCCCGGAAAACGCGGAACGCGTCTGGGCAGCCCTGGAGGCCTTCGGAGCTCCCACCTTCAACCTCGGGAAGGGGGACCTCAGCACGCCAGGGATCGTTTTCCAGATGGGCCTCCCCCCTCGAAGGATCGATCTCCTGACGAGCATTTCAGGTGTCGAGTTTGGCGAGGCCTGGACCGGACGTCTGGAAATGATGATCGAAGGCAGGACGATCCCGGTCCTGGGCAGGGCCGATCTCATCCAGAACAAACGCTGCACCGGCCGCCCCAAGGACCTCGGGGATGCAGAACAGCTGGAGAAACCCTAGATCTCGGCGCTCCCCACGGCCCGCCCCTTGGACTTCCGCGTCTCGATGAGATCCGCCAGCATCACCGCCGCCGCCGCCGCGTCCAGCCGGGCCTTGCGGTCCTTGGCCTTCACGCCCCGGGCCGCCAGGAGCCGGTCGGCCTCGACGCTGGTGAGGCGCTCGTCCCAGAACACCAGGGGCAGGCCGGTGAGGTCCCGCAGGGCCTCCCCGAAAGCCCGGGCCAGGGGGGCGGTGGCGCTCTCGGCGCCGTCCTTGTGCAGGGGCAGGCCCACCAGGAGGGCATGGACGCCCTCCTCCTTCGCGAGCTTCGCCAGCCGCGCCAGGGAGGCGTCGCCCTGGTTGGGCCACACCTCGAAGGGCGAGGCGAGGATCTCCAGGTCGTCCGTGAAGGCGATCCCGATGTTCTTCGTTCCGTGGTCGAGGCCCATCCAGCGCATATGTGCCATCCTACATGCATGGAGCGGTTCCTGGACTTCCCGACGGCCCTAGGGGTCTGCCGGCTGCGGTGGACGGACCGGGGCGTGCGCTCCCTGACATTGGGCGTGGAGCCGGAACCGGGGGATCCGCCTCCGCCCTGGGTGGCTGATGCGGTGCGGGCCCTCACGGCGCACCTGGCCGGGGAGGGGGTCTCCCTGGACGGGATCCGGCTCGACCTGGAGGGACTGCCCCCCTTCCGGCGGCGGGTGATGGAGGTGCTCCTGGCCACGCGGCCGGGGCAGACCCTCACCTACGGGGCCGTGGCCCTCCTGGCGGGGTCGCCGGGGGCGTCCCGGGCCGTGGGGCAGGCCGTGGCGCGCAACCCCCTGCCCATCCTCGTGCCCTGCCACCGGGTGCTGGCCGCCGACGGCCCCGGCGGGTTCTCGCTCTTCGGAAGCCTGGAGGCCAAGGCGCGGCTTCTGGCGCTCGAAGGGGTGCGGCTCCGGCATAATTGACGCATGAAGCCCTGGCCCGACGACCTCCTGGCGATCCCCCACAAGCGGGACGTGCCCTTCTCGAAGCTCACGACCCTGGGCGTGGGGGGGATCTGCCGGTGGCTCTTCGAGCCCGTGGACGAGGCCCAGGCCCAGGCCTTCGTGAGGGCCTGCCGCCGGGAGGGCCTCCCCTGGCGGGTCCTGGGCGGCGGCAGCAACCTGGTCGTCCTGGGGGACATCGAGACCCCGGTGGTGCGCCTCCGGTTCCCCGGCGAGGTGCGCCGCGAGGGCCTGGAGGTGCACGCCCCGGCGTCCTACGGCCACATCCGCCTCAGCGGCGACACGGCGGCCATGGGGCTCACGGGGATGGAGTACGCCTCGGGCATCCCGGGGTCCGTGGGGGGCGCCCTCCACATGAACGCCGGGGCCTACGGCCGGGAGACGGTGGACGTCCTGGCCCGGTTCCGGTTCCTCACGCCCGACGGCGACCTGGTGGAGAAGGCCCCGGAGCCGGGGGAGTTCCGCTACCGGTGGAGCTTCCTGGAGGGGGGCCACCTGGCCCTGGGCCTGGTGGTGCGCCTTGCCGAAGGGGATCCCGCGGCCATCCGCGCCCGGGTGGAGGAATGCCGGGCGAAGCGCGGCACCAGCCAGCCCCTGCACAAGCGCAACGCCGGGTGCGTGTTCAAGAACCCCCCGGGCCAGAGCGCGGGACGCCTCATCGACCTGGCCGGGCTCAAGGGCTTCCGGGTGGGCGACGCGGAAGTGAGCCCGGAGCACGGGAACTTCCTGGTGAACCTGGGGGGGGCCACGGCGGCGGAATTCGGCGAGCTCATGGCGAGGGTCCGGGAGAAAGTCCTGGACGTCCACGGTATTGAACTCGAACCTGAGGTCGAGATCTGGTACACCTGACACCCATGCCCATGATTCCCCGCACCCGCCCGAAGCGACCCTGGATGCCCTGGGCCCGGGTGGGCCTCGTGGGGCTGCTGGTGACGGGGGCGGGCTACGCGGCCCTGGAACTGGGGCACAAGTACCTGGGCCTCCAGAAGCTCACCATCGAGCAGATCACCATATCCGGCTGCCGGGGGGAGCGCCTGGAGCAGGCCCAGGCCATCGCCGACCAGGTCTGCCTGGGCAAGCCGTTGTTCTGGTTCGACGCGGAAAAACTGCGGGAATCCCTGGAATCCAAGCGCTGGGTGAAGGGGCTCCTCATCCGCAGGGACCCCCCGGACCGGCTCAGCCTGGTGCTGGAGGAGCGCAAGCCCATCCTCTGGCTCGTCCGCCCGGAAGGCGTCTTCCTGGTGTCCGACGACGGCATTGTGCTGGATCGGCTCAATCAAGTTGATTTAACGCCCATTCCCGTCGTGGCGGATCCCAAAAGCCAGCAGGACGGGCCGATGGTCCAGCTGATCCGCACCGCCACGAGCCTGCGCAACAAACAGAAGGAGTTTTACGACCGCCTCACGGAACTGCGGTGGAGCGACCGGGGCCCGGTGGCCTTCCTGGAGGGCCTGGACGCCCCCATCTACCTTTCGCGCCTGGAACCCACGAAAAACATCCCCAATTTCCAGATGCTGTTCCTGAACGAGCTGTCCAAGAGGGCGGACGCGGGCTCCCTGCGGTACATCGATCTGAGGTGGGACGACGAGATCGCCGTGGGCGAACCTTCCGATTCCACGCCGCCCAAGGCCGTGGCCCAGCCCCGCTGAATTTTCAACCCTGTAAATCCAGTTCCCGCGCGGTTATGCTTGGGGTCAAGGAAACAGGAATACTCATGGTGCAACCTGCCGTTCTGCTAGGACTGGATCTCGGAGCCAGCAAAGTTGTCGCAGTTGTTGCAGTTCAGGAGGAGAACGGGCTCCTGAACGTCACCGGCGCGAGCCAGGCGAACCCCGAGGGGGGCATCCGCCAGGGCGAGATCACCGACATCAACCTCACCGTCACGGCCGTCACGCGCGCCGTGGAGGAGGCCATGCGCACCTCGGGCCAGACGCGGCTCGACGGCATCCGCGTCACCGTGGACGGCATCCAGTTCAAGGGCGAGAACCTGCGGGACTCCATCACCATCGCGTCCTCGGACCGGGTCATCACGCCCGGCGACAAGGACCGCGTCATGGAGCAGGCCACCAACGGCTGCAAGCTCGCCAAGGAGGAGACGGTCCTGCACCGCATCCCCCAGATGTTCCACATCAAGGGCCAGCGCGACATCAAGAACCCCGTGAACATGATCGGCGACACCCTGGAAGCGGAGGTGCGCATCATCGTGGCGCCGGGCTCCGTGCTGGAGAACATCAACCGCGCCCTGCACCTCTCGGGCCTCCAGGACGCCGCCCTGATGTACTCCCCCCTGGCCTCGGCCGAGGCCGTACTGAGCCGCGAGGACGCGGAGAACGGCGCGGTCGTCGTGGACGTCGGCGAGCAGCTCACCCACATGGGCGTCTTCCTGCGCGGCACGCTCTTCCATTCCGCGGTGATCCCCATCGGCGGCATGCACTTCACCAAGGACCTGGAGATCACCAAACACCTGGGCGGCATCGGCATGGCCGAGCGCATCAAGCGCATCTACGGCACGGCCCTGCCCACCACGGTCCCCGCCGAGGAGCACATCGAGCTCGAGGAGGAGGGGCGCCAGGTTTCCCGCCGGGAGCTGGCTGACGTGCTCCACGCCCGGGCCATCGAGCTCCTGAACATGGTGCTGGCCGAGATCGGGCGCTCGGGGCTCATCCACGAGATCCACGGGGGCGTGCACCTGGTGGGCGGCGGTTCGCTGCTGCCCGGGATGCCCATCCTCGCGCAGAACATCCTGGGACGCCCGCGGGTCGTCCTGGGCCGCGTGATCGGCGTGCAGGGACTTTCCCACGCCATCGCCAACCCGCTCTACACCAATGCCCTGGGCGCCGTGAAGGCCCTGCACCGAAGCATGAACGAATCCACCGGACGTCCCCGCGGGGGCAGTGGCCTATTCGAGAGGATCAAGCGATGGATCTGATTGGCGACCCCATGAGCGGAATCCCCTTCCTCCCCAACCCGGTCCACCTGCCCGGCGCCAACATCAAGGTGGTGGGGGTGGGCGGTGCGGGATGCAACGCCATCGACCGCATGATCCAGAGCGGGGTCGGCGGTGTGCAGTTCATCGCCATGAACACCGACCAGCAGAGCCTCGCCCAGAGCAAGGCCCACGTGAAGATCCCCCTGGGCCCCCTGAGCATGCGCGGGCTGGGCGCCGGCGGCAACGCCGAGCGCGGCGCCGTGGCCGCCGAGGAGAGCCGTGACGAGATCCTCGCCCAGCTCCAGGGCGCGGACATGGTGTTCATCACGGGCGGCATGGGCGGCGGCACGGGCACCGGCGCGGCGCCCATCGTGGCCAGCTGCGCGCGCGAATTCGGCGCGCTGACGGTGGCCGTGGTGCTCACCCCCTTCCGCTGGGAGGGCGTGAACAAGTCCGACAAGGCCAGCCAGGGCCTGGAGAACCTGCGGAACACCGCCGACACGGTCATCGTGGTCTCCAACGAGAAGCTGCTCACCCTGTGCGACAAGGGCGTGAAGATCAAGGAGGCCTACCGGGTCGCCGACGGCGTGCTCATCCAGGGCGTGCGCGGCATCACCGACCTCATCCTGCGCCCGGGCACCCTCAACGGCGATTTCGCCGACGTGGAGGCCGTGCTGCGCAACGGCCGCGAGGCCCTCATCGGCACCGGCATCGGCCGGGGCGAGGAGGCGCTCCTGGACGCCCTGCAGCGCGCCCTGGACTGCCCCCTGCTGGAGCGCGACACCCGGGGATCGGCTTCCCAGGTCATCGTCTCCGTCATGGCCGACTGGGACCGCGTGGAACTCTCCGCAGTGGAGACGGCCATGGGCTTCCTCAGCCGCCACTACCACGGCCTGGCCGACATCAAGCTCTGCCAGGTGGAGGCCCCCGAGCTGGAGGACCGCGCGCTGGTCACCGTGCTGGCCTCGGGCTTCGTGGAGACCAGCCAGGACCTGGACGTGGACGTGGAGGAGGCCCCCCAGGAGATGCTCACCTTCTCCGAGGTGCCCCGCACCGCCAACGGCGACTCCGGACGCATCTACGGCGAGGTGCCCCAGAACCCCCTGGACGCGCCGGTCCTGACCCCCACGCGGCTGCTCCCCCAGGCGCCCACGCCCAGTGGCGAGATGGCCACCCTCACCGAGGACCTGCACGTGCCGGCCATCATCCGCATGACCCAGGGCCGGCTCGGCATCGAATAAAGTTTTAATTGATTCCTGAATTGCGGAGCGCCGTCCCGGCGATCGCAATTCGCGTGTCACCAAGCGGACATTTGCGTCACATGAACGGAAGGATCCCATGCGGATCCCGGAGCAATAAAGGAATCATCCTTTCTCCGCCCCCTTCCGGAGTGACCATGACCATCCCCACCTTCCGCTTGGCGCGCCTGGGCCTCCTCTGCGGGGCCACCGCCTTCCTGGCCGCCGAGGCGCCCCGCCTGGGCCTTACGGCCGGCGCCGCCTGGCCCACGGGCCCCACCCGCGACATCACCACCAGCGCGGGCTATTCACTGGGCGCCTTCGCCGACTGGGAGCAGCGGCCGGGCCACACCCTCCGCCTCGCCCTGGACGGCAACTTCCACCCCCGCACCCGGGACCGGAACGTCGCCGACGGGACCTCGAGCCGGTCCCAGAGCCAGTCCCTCACCCTCAACTACGTGTTCAAGCCCCGGCCCGATTTCCAGGGCTTCTACCTCGTGCTGGGCGCCGGCGGCATGAACTACCAGAACCGCAAGGGCGACATCCTCGGCGAGACCGGCGTGAAGCTGGCCTGGAACGCGGGTTTCGGCGTGGACATGAACGAGAACTGGGGGGTGCTGGCCCGGTACCATTCCGTCACCTCCGACGGCCACAGCTACGGCACGGTCACGGCGGGCCTGACCTACAGGTTCTAGACGGCCTCCGCTTCTCGGCCGGTTGGAATGGTGGAATTGTTTCGCCCGAATGGAATGGTGAGGGAGCTTCAGGTAAAGAACACGTACGCCGAGCACGCCGAGGCGCAGAGTTACGCAGAGGTGGCTTCGCGACCCGATGTGGCGACCCATTCCGCCCAGGCCCTGTCCGCTGCGCGGACCGCGCCGTGGCCGGCGCGCGGCAGGGTGCTCTGGTCGGGCCTGGGCTCAGCAATCGGTTGAAAGGTCAGGTCAGGGAACGTTCCGACGACTGCCTGGGAGCGGAAGCAGGAGCCTGGATGGTTCCACGACCTTGGTGGAGTCGTCTAGCTCCGGGCCCAGGATTCAAGCGTCGACCCCTTGCCACGCCGGAATCCGGCATCCGACGCGTCGAGCCCAGGCCCGTCCAAGGCAGGGTGCGCTGGTCATCCGCAGGCTTGCATGCGGAAGGACCAGCGCACCCTGCCTTGCGCCGCGTGAGCGGCGCAGCCCGCGACAGCGGGCAGGGCCTGGGCGGAATGGGTCGGTACGTCGGGGTGCGAAGCTGCCTCGGCGTAACTCTGCGCCTCGGCGTGCTCGGGTCGGGTAGGCCCGGGGCGTTGCCGCCCCAGGCCCCCCTCAGATCCGGACGTGCCCGATTAAGGCATCCGGCTCCTCAGATCACGTGAGTAGCTGCGGGCATGGGCGTCACTGTCCGCTTCAGCCTTGGGGGCGGGAGCGGGAACCGCTTCAACACCTTCTCCATGGCCTCCCAGGTCAGGACTGCCCTTTGGGATCTCCGGCCCAGCCACTTCTTCCAGAGGTGACTCACCTCCCGAGCGAAGTTCCTGATGGATCTGAAGTTCCCCGTAATCCCGTAGTAGTTGTAGTGTCCGATTAGCTTCTGGCGCAGGGTCTTGTGCTGGTCCGAGAGCCGGTTATGCCGGTTCTTCTTCAGCCAGTCCCCTGTGGCCTTGATGGCGCGGCTGAACCGTTTCTTCGAGGTCTTCCGCTTCACCACCCAAGCCCCCTTGAGGGACTTGCCCCAGTAATGGGTGAATCCCAGGAAGTCGAAGTTGCCGGGTCCCCCTCCGGGGTCCCGCGGTTCCTTCGGTTTCCGGAACTCCACCAGCCGGGTCTTGTCCGGGTGGATCCTCAGTCCGAACCTTTCGAAGCGCTTCGGCAGCACCTCCAGGACTCGCCGGGCATCTTCCTCAAGGGCAAAGCCCATCACGAAGTCGTCCGCGTAGCGGACCAGAAAGGCTTGACCCCGCAGACGGGGCTTCACTTCCCGCTCGAACCATACGTCCAGCACTTCGTGGAGGTAGATGTTGGCCAGGGTCGGGGAGATCACACCCCCCTGGGGAGTGCCCGTTTCCGGGTGCGTGATGCATCCTTGGTCGAGAACCCCCGCCTTCAGCCATTTGCCGATCAGACGCTTTACCACTCCGTCCCGCATCCGCTTGTCCAGGATTTCCCGCAGGCAGCCGTGGTCCAGCGTGTCGAAATACTGCCGGATATCCACGTCTAGCAGCCACCCACCGCTCAGGTTCATCGTCTGCTGCCAGATCGCCTGCAGTGCCTGGTGCGCCGACCTCCCGGGCCGGAATCCATACGAGCAGTCCAGAAAGTCCTGCTCATAGAGGGGTTCCAGGAGCATGACCACCGCCCTCTGGAGGACCTTGTCCTCGAAGGTGGGGATGCCCAGAGGACGCTGGGTTCCATCCGCTTTGGGGATGTATACCCTTCGCACCGGAGGGGCCTTGTAGGGGTCGCCGGCTTTGGCTCGGTTCAGCAGGGATTGGAGATTTGCCTCCAGATTCTCCGCGTATTCCTGGGCTGTTTGGCCATCCACCCCTACTGCCCCGTCCTTACGGGTTTGCCGGTAGGCTTCCTGAAGCCATTCGATGTCCATGTGGTGGGACAAGCTGCGAATTGCCGCCTCCGGCATTTGCCGGGACAGTTCCGCTATCCGTTGTTGTTTCGTGCAGACCGAGCTGGGAGTCGATATTCCCATGGTCTTTCCCTCCAACGATTCCGTGATCTGGCAGCCCCTTGGCTCCAGCGGGTCCCTCGGAACGGTTCCCCACCTTCATCGCTACTACGAGCTGCTCCGACTCCCTGCCGCCCTTCCCGCCGCCGTCATTTGGTTCCGGCTGGCGGTACCGCCTTCGCATCCGGTTGTTCGCTCCTGATCGGGTCGGTGCCCCCCGTCCAGGCCAGGGTTGTTTGGATCGTGGCGTCCCCAACCACGGGTCCAGGCGGAAACGACAGGGCCTCCCAGGTTCCTGGGGGACCCCCTGCGGACATGCCCTGCTCTGCGACCCCGGCGGGACCTTTGAGCCAGGCCGTTGCGGCTCTCAGGTGCGGCCTTCCGTTCGTACGAAAACGTCGGCTCCCACGGTAATAAGACTTTCGAGGCTCGATCACACGGCCTATACGCTCGCTGTCTACGCTTCGAAGGGTGGGTCACCCCACCACCACGCAAGACTCGCTTCTGGCTGCTGGCCAGCTTTGCCAGATGGGGTTGGCTACCCATCGGGTCCCATTGCGAGGTTTCAGGTGATTAGGTCATCCGTCCTCCTCGCCCAGGCTTTGCCTGGCGCACCGTACGGGTCCCTTAACCTAAGTCACCGGATCGTCAAATCCAGCGGAGAAGGTTCCGATATTCCCATCGGCTTCCATCAGCCTTCCACCCGGTTCCCGCCCTGGCGCTTGGCGAGGTACATCGCGCCGTCGGCCCTGCGGATGAGGGAATCCATGGACTCCCCCTGCTCCAGCACGGCCAGGCCCACGCTGAGGCCCACGGAGACGTGGGCGTCGGCGGCGGGCACCGTGAGGGCGGAGGCGGCCTTGCGCAGCTTCTCGGCCACCTCCAGGGCGCCGGGACGGGCGGTGCCGGGAAGCAGCACCAGGAACTCCTCGCCGCCCCACCGGGCGCAGACGTCGTAGCCTCGCAGGGTATCGCGCAGGGCGTGGGCCAGGGTCACCAGGACGCGGTCGCCGGTTTCGTGGCCGTAGGTGTCGTTCACGGCCTTGAAGCGGTCCACGTCGGCCATGAGCACGGCCAGGGTGCCCCCTTCGCGCGCGGTCCGGACCAGTTCGGCCCGGAGGTCTTCCATCATGGCCCGCCGGTTGGGGATGCCCGTGAGGGAGTCGGTGCGGGAGGCCTGCTGGAGCACCTCGTTCAGGGCCTTGAGCTGGCCCTGGAAGCCGTCGGAGATGCGGGTGATCTTCACCAGGCGCCGCAGCAGGCGCAGGTGGGCGTCGCCCAGGCGCTCCAGTTCCGGCAGGAGCGGGTTGTCCCGGTTGGCCGGGTCCGCCCGCAGGTTTTCGAGGCGGCTGCGAAGGCCGGCGGCGTCGGGGTCCCGGTAGGGGAGCGGCCGCGACGGCAGATCGCCGACCCGGGTGAGGCGGAATCGGGGGTTCCCTTCCGTGGTGGCCATGGCGATCATCCTTCCGAAGGCATGGGGACGATGTGGAACGGCAGGCTGAGATCCTCCCGGAATTCCTCCGCGAGGTCCAGGGCCCGGTCGTTCTCGGGATCGTAGAACCAGGTGACCGACACGGCCCGGCCCGAAAGGTGGGCCTCCTCCATGGCGTCGAGCAGGTCCATCATGCATTTGATGCTGCTGGTGTTCAGGTAGGTCAGGCGGAGTTCCACGCCCAGGGGCCGGTCGTCCCGGGCCAGGAAGTCCTCCACCCACGCGAGGATCGGCTGGAAGAACTCGAAGGAGTTCTCGGGGTAGGATTCCCCGGCGAGTTCCAGGAGCCCGGCCTCCGCGTCGCTCCGGACCCGGGGGCTGGAGGCGGTGGCGGCGAACGTCAGGGTTTCGAGGGTCATACGGTCACCGTGAGCGAGAAGAATTCCAGGCCGGCATCCTCGGCCGCCACCGAATAGGACAGGGGCTCGGAGGCGGTGCGGGCCATGCGGATGAGGCCCAGGCCCGCGCCCAGGGCGCCCGGGGGGACCTCGGCGTGCAGGCGCTCCTTGTAGAGCGCCTTGAGGTCCGCGGGGGCCATGCCCGCCAGGGCATCCAGCCTCGCCAGGAGCCCGGGGGCGTCCTGGCTGCGGATGTAGTTGCCGCACCGCACCAGGTAGCGGTCGCCGCGGCGCCCGATGACGAGGACGCCCGTCTCGGCCTGGGCGCGTTCGGGGCCGGTCCAGTGGCCCTGGGCGGCATAGGCGGCCACGTTCTGCGCGGCCTCGATGAAGACGGTGAAGACGTCGGCCATGGCCGACTTGCGGACGGCCTCGGCTTCAAGGTGCCTGCGCACCGCCTTGCCCAGCTCCTCGATGATGCTGTGCCGGAAGGGGCCGTTGAAGGACATGAGGATGCCCTCCGAGGCAAGGAAACGCCTTATCTGGTCCAGGTCGCCCATGGTCTACTCCTCGGCGGGGCCGCTGCGGAACCCCAGGATGGTGATGTCGTCCCGCTGGGGGTTGGCCCCCTGGTAATCGGCCAGGGCCTCCGCCAGGGCCTCGCCCTGGGCGGCCATGGGCAGGTCCCGCAGGTCCTGGAGGAGCCTGCCCAGGCGGCGCCGGCCGAAGCCGAAGCTGAACCTGCCGCCGTGCTGGTCGAGGATGCCGTCCGTGAAGAGGTACACCACCGTCCCCGGCGCCAGGGCCAGCTCCTGGTTCCGGAAGGGGTAGTCCTCCCGGGACCGGCGGTACCCCAGGCTGTGGGGATCTCCCGCGTGCACGGCCAGCTCCTCCTCCCCGGGCCCCAGGACCCAGAGCGGAAGGCGGGCGCCGGCGAACACCATGCGATCCGGCAGCACCCGCAGGAGCGCCAGGTCCAGGCCGTTGTCCATGTTCCCCCCGCGCGTGGCGGGCCTGTCGTCACCCTGATGGAGCAGGCGCTTCAGGGACCCGTTCATCTCCCGCAGGAGCAGGGCGGGGTCGGAGGTGCCGAGCTTGGCCACCAGCTGGTTGAGGATGGCGCCCGCGCTCATGCTCATGAAGGCCCCTGGCACCCCGTGACCGGTGCAGTCGCCCACGGCCAGGAGGAACCCGCGCGCGTCGGGAAGGCAGGCGTAGAAGTCGCCGCCCACGATGTCCCGGGGGCGGAACAACACGAAATGATCCGGGATGTGGCGGGAAAGGTCCCCGGGCTTGGGCAGCATGCTCTCCTGGATCAGGTGGGCGTAGGCCAGGCTGTCCATGATCTTGCGGTTGGACTGGGTCAGCGCCAGGGTGCGCTCCTCCACGAGGCCCTCGAGGTTGGCGGTGTACGCCTGGATGGTGGCGGCCATGTGGTTGAAGGTGCTGGTGAGCTTCCCGATCTCGTCGTCCCGGTCCACCTTCAGGGTGATTCCGTAGTTGCCCGCGGCGATCTCCCGGCCGGACCGGGTCAGGCGGGCCAGGGGCTCGAGCACCATGCGGTTCAGGAGCCAGGACACCAGCGCGATGGTCACCAGCAGGCTCAGGGCCAGGAGTCCCAGGATGGGGAGGAAGCTGCGCATGCCCATCACCTGTGAGGGATCCACCAGCGTGAGGGTCACCCAGCCGATCTCTCGGATGTAGAGCGCCGAGGCCAGGTAGCGCTTGCCCTCCACGGGGAGCTGGAAGGACTCCAGGGCTGAATCCCCCTTCACCAGGCGGTCCAGACGCTCCCGCAGGAGGGTCCGGCCGGCGTCCGTGTCCACCAGCTGGTAGAGCGTCATGCGGCGGGACTCGTCCTTCATGCGGGCGTTGAAGTCCATGTAGCGGGCGCTGGGGTGGGCCTGGAGGACGCCCTTGGGGTCGACCATGATCGTCAGGGCGCTGCGGTCCCCGCCCTGGACGAGGTCCTTCAGAAAGGCCGAGAGGTCCACCCCGGTGCCGGCGAGGCCCACCTTCCGGGCGCCGTCCTTCACCACGACGTTCACCCAGACCTTGAGCACCCCCAGGGGCACGCTGGAATCCACGTGCAGGGCGAAATCGTCCACCTTGTCCAGGGTCTCGAAGAACCACTGGTCGTTCACGGCCCCCGGTTCGAGGGTGTACCGGGGGACCCGGGCCGGGGATGCGGCGTCGCCGTAGTAGTAGTGGCGGCTCCCGGCCACCACGAAGAAGCAGCTGCGGTCGGAGAACGACCTGCGGAAGCCCTCCAGCTCGGCCAGCCCCGCGGCCCGGACCCCGGGATCCGCCTCGGACCGGCAGAAGGCACGCATGGTTTCCGAGTCCGCCAGCTTGCGGGCCAGGGCCACCTCGCGGCGCACGGGGCCCATGAGGCGTTCCTTCTCCAACTGTGCATTCTTCTCCGCGAAGCGCTGGCCGAAGGCCCCGGAAATGCCCCGGGCGGCCCAGAGGAAGGCGAGGACGGAGACGAAACCCACCGCCAGGTAGATGCCGAGGATCGTCAGGATGGAGCGGACCTTGAGGCTGCCGAGGTTCATGAGGACACTATAGCAACCTGATGAAGCCGCCCGAGGCCATCTGGACGACCAGGGCGACAGTCCGTTCCTCCACCGGTTCGGCTGTGGCCCCGAAGCGTTCCCGCACCGCCCCGCACACCTCCCGCACGGTGCGCACACCGTCCAGGGTCTCCCAGATGAAGGATCCCGTGGCGTCCAGCCTCACCCGGAATACGGGCCGGGGCAGGAGCTTCTGGAACCAGCCCAGGCGCGGGCTGAGGAACTTGGGCCGCAGGAGGACCACCCGGCCCTCCCCGGTCGTCTCGGATTCCACGGCCCGTTCCGGAACCTTGGCCATCAGCTCAGAGGTGGTCATGGCCCCCATGGGGTCCTCCCGGGGACGGCGCCCCTAACGGCCGCGGGCCCCGGAAACCGGGACCCGCGGGAAGGAAAGGTTAAGGCTAGAAGTTCGCGCTGGGGGGCGCGGGCTCGTCGGCGGCGCCGGCGTTGTTCATGGGCAGCTTCACCAGGTAGACGGCGATGGCGGCCAGGATGGCCAGGCTCACCAGGAAGGTGATGGCCGGGGGGTTGGCGAAGATGATGTACTTCACCTCGAAGAACGTCAGGCCCGCGAAGAGCAGGCCCACCAGGGCCTCGCCCGCGATGAGGCCCGCGGCCACCAGCACGCCGGAGTTCTCCACCCGGACCTTCTGGGCCGCGTTGAGGCCCCGCTTCTCGGCCACCATCTCCACGACGCCCTTGACGCACCCGCCCAGGAAGATGGCGAAGGTGGTGCCCAGGGGCAGATACATGCCCACGCTGACCAGCATGGGGCTGCGCACCTGCATGAGGATGAAGGCGAAGCCCATGAGCATGCCCACGATGATCAGCGGCCACGCCATCTTGCCTTCCACGATGCCCCGGCTGAGCATGGCCATCAGGCCGGCCTGGGGCGCGGGGATGTTGGGGCTGCCGAAGCCGGCGTCCAGCTGCATGACGACCTTCTTCTCGTCGGCGGGAAGCTGGCGGAGCTCGGCGACGCTGTAGGTCTTGCCGCCGTAGGTGACGGAGTCCACGTGCCGGGCCTCGAGCTGGACGATCTGGGTCTCGGCGGCCTTCTTGATGTCGCCTTCGTGGAGGATCATCAGGGGGAGGAAGAGGACGACCGCGGCCAGGCCCACGCCCAGGATGTCGCCCATCTGCATGCGCCAGGGCGTCCCGCCCAGGATGTAGCCCACCTTCAGGTCCTGCAGCATCTCGCCGGCCACGGCGGTGGCCACGCACGCGATGGCGGCCACGCCCAGCACCGCGGCGACGCCCGCGTTGCCCTTCACGCCCAGGGCCACCATCACCAGCGCCGTGACCACCAGGGCCGACAGCGTCAGGCCCGAGATGGGGTTGTTGCTGGAGCCCATGATGCCGACCAGGTAGCCGCTGATGGCCGAGAAGAAGAAGCCCACAATGATCATCACGAGGGCGGCCACGAAGGAGACCATGAAGTTGACGTGGAAGATCCGCCAGGTGATGAGGAAGGTGGCCACGGCGGCGAAGAGGATGCCCATCATGACGTAGGAGAAGGGCAGGTCCTGGTTGACGCGGTCGACGGTGTGGCCACCCGCGGCGGCCTTCTTGACGTCGGAAACCGAGCGCGCCAGGCCGGTGGTGAGGCTCTTGCGCATCTTGAAGAGGGTGAAGCCGGCGCCCATGAGCATGCCGCCGATGGCGATGGGCCGCACGATGAACTTCCACACGGCCGCGGACAGGGCGAACCAGTCTTCCATGGTGGCGCCGTCGGGCATTGAGTAGGGGGCGATGAAGTAGATGATCAGGGGGACCATGAGGCCCCAGGCCATGACGCCGCCGGCGAAGTTCAGGGCGCCCAGCTTGGGCCCGATGATGTAGCCCACGCCCATGTAGGCCGGGCTGATGCCGGGGGCCGTGAGGTAGAGCCCGCCCTTGGCCAGGGCGGCCTTGCCCTTGCCGATGAGCGCGAAGGAGTTCTCCTTGAAGTAGACGAACCACTGCCAGGTGCTGGCGAAGAGCTGGACCTGGACCAGGGCCTGGATGACCGCGCCCACGCCCATGGCGGTGAACAGGGTCTTGGTGCCACCGCCGCCCTGGGCGCCGGCCTTGTGGATTTCCGCGGCGGCCACGCTCTCGGGATAGGGCAGCTCGGCGTCCTCGACCATGACCCGCCGCAGGAGGGCCACGAACATGATGCCCAGCGTGCCGCCCACGAACATGATGGCGCTGGAAGTGAAGTAGTTGGTCATGGAGAAGAACGTGGGCCAGATGCCGGAGATCACGAAGGCCGGGATGGTGAAGATGGCGCCCGCGGCCACGGATTCCCCGATGCTGCCGACGGTCCGGCCCATGTTCTCCTCGAGGATCGTGCCCTTCATGAGCTTGATCAGGGCCATGGAAATGACCGCCGCCGGGTAGGTCGCGGCGATGGTCATGCCCGCCTTCAGGCCGAGGTACGCGTTGGCCGCGCCCAGGACCACGGCCAGGACCAGGCCGATGAGCACCGCCCGGAGGGAGAATTCCCTCAAGTTCTGCTCGGATGACACATAGGGTTGCATGAGTTTCTCCTCCACTGAGGCTTTCGACAGGCCGCTGGTACTCGGCACGACACATGGGACGATGGGTTAGATTCTGCCTTGTTCCTTTGAAGTGTCCTATGGATTCCTTCCGGCTAGGCTGTAAGGCATGGAAAAAGAGAACCTGATCACAAGCCGGGCCAACCCCAGGTTCAAGACGCTCCGGACCCTTCCCTCGGCCGGCGGAGCCCACCGCACCCACACCCTGCTGCTGGGCGCCAAGCTCATCGAGGCCTGGACGGAGGGCCCCGAAGCCGGCCGCCTGCGGCCCGTCACCTGGCTTCGCCTGGAGGGCGCCCGGCCCCACCCCCTGGAACGCACCCTGGGAGTGGAGACCTGCGTCCTGGGCGACACCCTCATGCGGGACCTGGCCGATGCCGGCAGCCCCCCCGACCATGCCCTCCTGGCCGCCCTGGAACCCGCCCCGGAAGGCCCCCTGCCCGACCGGGTCATCGTGCCCTGGGGCATCCAGGACCCCGGCAACCTGGGCGCCATCCTCCGCAGCGCCGCGGCCTTCGGCTTCCAGGCGGCCCTCCTCGGCCCCGGCTGCGCCGATCCCTTCGCCCCCCGGGCCCTGCGGGGCGGCATGGGCGCCGCCTTCCTGCTGCCCATGCGCCGGTGTGATGCCCTGGACCTGGACGGGGGCGCGTGGCTCGCCCTGGACGGCGCCCCCGGGGCCCTGCCCCTGGAGCGGGCGCCCCTGGCGGGCCGGGTGCGCATCCTGGTGGGCAACGAGGGCCACGGGTTCGACGGCGCCGAACTGCCCGAAGGGATCACCCGCGTGGCCATCCCCATCCGCGGGGTGGAAAGCCTCAACGCCGCGGTGGCCGCGGGCATCGCCTGCTTCGAGACGGCCCGCAGGGCGGGCCTCGGGCGATGAAGGACGCGCTCCTCATCGCCCTGGCCTACCTGGCGGCCAACCGCTTCCCCATGGCGTCCGGCCGGGGGTACCTGGAGGCCTTCGCCGCCTTCCTCCTGCCCGCGCTGGTGTTCGCGGCCATCGGCCGCGGCCGGCGCCTGGCCTGGGTGTACCTGGGCCTTCTGGCGGGCACCGTCGGCGGCTTCCATTGGGTGCCCGAGGTCATGCACTCCAAGGCCCCCATGCCCATGGCCGCGGCCCTCGGGGTGGCCACCCTCTTCTTCGCCTACGAGGCGCTGGGGATACTGGCCGTGGCCGCCCTGGCCCGCTGGGCCTGGCGGCGGCGCCCCCTGGCCGGGGCCCTGGCCGCGGGCCTGGGCATGGCCCTGTGGCAGACCTACGCCTTCCACATCTACGACCTGAGCTTCGCCTCCCCCCTGGGCGCCGTGCCGTGGATGGCCCGCGGCGCCGCCTTCCTGGGCGCGCAGGGCCTGGTGGCCCTCCTGTGGGGCCTGGGGGCCTGGACGGGATTCCAGGCCGCCCGGGGCGCCGGCCCCCGCAGGGTCCTGGCGGCCCCCGCCGCCCTGCTGCTCCTCCTGGGCGGCCTGGACGCCGCCTGGTACCTCCTTCCCCGGGGCCCCCGCCTGGCCCTGGACGTGGTGATGATCCAGCCCAACTACCCGCCTGGGGAGCGCATGCCCGGCATGGAAGCGGACATGTGGCGGCGCACGGACGCCGAGTTGAAGCGGTCCGGCCTGCCCCGCCCCGCCTACGCCACCCTGGTCCTCTGGCCCGAAAGCTCCGTGCTGGGCCGCAACGACCTGGCCCCCGGAGGCCGCCTCCCCCAGGAGGCCCGCGACCGCGGCGTGGCCTGGCTCTTCGGCACCGAGGGCGGGCGCTTCAACCTGGTGCGCGGCGAGGCCGCGGGCCAGCCCAGCTTCATCCAGGCCAAGGTGTTGCCCATGCCCTTCGGCGAGCGCATGCCCGGTCCCCGCCCGGTGCGGGACTTCCTGGACCGCCACCTGGGCTTCTATTCCGCCGAGGCCGGCACCCTGGGCCCCGGGTCCAGCTTCCGCTTCCCCACGCCCCAGGGCCCCCTCACCGCCCATCCCCTCATCTGCAGCGAGGCCCTGCTGGAGCAGCGCGTGGCCGAAGGCCTGGCCGTGGCCGGGGGCCAGCTCCTCACCAACCACACCAACGACGGCTGGTTCGACCGCAGCGTCGCCACGGACCTCCATGCGGTGCAGATCCGCCTGCGGGCGGTGGAGGCGGGCGTGCCGCTCCTGCGGGCCACCCTCACCGGCAAGTCCGGCGTCTTCCGGGAGGACGGAACCTGGGAGCTGTGGGGCCAGCCCATGACCGAAGCCTCCCGCAGCCTCCACCTCGCCTGGCGCCCGGTCTCGACGCCCGCGCGAAGCCCCCGGCTGGCCCCCGCCATCCTCGGCCTCCTGGCCCTGGCCCTGGTGGCCGCCGCCTGGAATAAAAGAGAAACGAGACTGAATTGATCCCACTGTCTATCCTGGTTCCATGATTCCCCCCTGGTACACGGCCCCCCTCTTCCGCTCCCTGCAACCCGCCCAGCGCGAGCGGGTTGGACGCCTCGTGACCACCCGGATCCTGGATCCCGAGACCATGCTCTTCCTGGAGAACGAGCCGTGCACGGGCTTCTACGTCCTGGTGGAGGGCGCCATCCAGCTCACCCGCAGCAGCGACACCCCCGGCGCGCACCCCACCCTGGCGGTGGTCACGCCCGTGAACAGCTTCGGCGAGGCCGCGATGTTCGGGGGCGAGCTCTTCCCCGCCACCGCCACGGCCGTCAAGCCCTCCCGGGTGTACCACGTCCCCAAGGGCCCGTTCCTGGCGGCCATGCGCGAGGACCCGGACCTGGCCCTGGCCATCATCCACGCCCAGAGCGTGTGGCTGCGCAAGCTCACGCGCAAGGTGGAGCAGCTCACGGGCTCGGACAGTTCGGACCGCCTGCGCACCTGGATCCGGGAAAATGTTCCCGCCGGGGGGTCATTGGTGCTCCCGGTCACAAAAAAGACCTTGGCCGCTCAATTGGGGATGACCCCCGAAACCCTCTCCAGGAGCCTCAGAGCGTTGCAGGACCAGGGCGTTCTCCAGGTGGACGGAACGACCCTCACCCGGAAATGGAATGTGTAACGTTTATTAATTCATTTGTTTTTTAAGAAGACAAGCCTATCCTTTATTGAATAAGGATACGCCATGCTCTTCTCCACGGCTAGCGGATATGCACTCAGGGCTCTGGCAGCGATGCCGGAGGATGGAACGTACAGTCTTGCGAAGGACCTGGCCTCGCTGCTGGACCTGCCCGGTCCCTACCTGGCCAAGATCCTCCAGTCCCTGGCCCAGGAAGGCATCCTGCACTCCGTGCGGGGCCCGCGGGGAGGCTTCCGCCTGGCCCGGCCCGCCCACCACATCACGGTCGGGGAGGTGGTGGCCGCCCTGGAGGGCATCGAGACCATGTCGGGCTGCGTGATGGGGTTCGCCCGCTGCGACAACGAGGACAACCCCTGCCCCCTCCACAAGGCCTGGAACGAGGTCAAGGCCCACATGGACGCGTCCATGACCCACGTGACCATCCGGGACCTGCAGATCCTCGACATGCAGCAGCGCCGGGAAGTGGCGGGCAGCCGCCACTGACGCCTCCGGGAAACGAAAAGCCCCCTCCGGCGACGGAGGGGGCTTTTTCCGTTTCAGTGCGCGGCGGCGCGGTTCCGGCGGTGGGCCAGGGTGGCCCAGACGAGGAACGCCGTCTCGACCAGGGCGGCCAGGACCATCCACTTGACCACGGGGGAGTCTCCCATGCCGTAGGAGTGCATGCCGGTGGACAGGACGAAGTTCACCCCCAGGTAGGTCATGAGGATGGTCTGGAAGGCCACGATGCTCACGGCGGCCACGCCGAACGTGCCGATCTGGCGGTCCAGCTTGGCGTGGAGGATCGCCATGTAGGCCAGGAAGGCCACCAGGGACCAGACCTCCTTGGGATCCCACCCCCAGTAGCGCCCCCAGGAGGAGGCCGCCCACACCGATCCGGTGATGATGCCGGTGATGAGCAGGATGTTGCCGATGAACATGTAGTTGTACAGGAGGTCGTAGAGGCGGCCGGGCAGCTCAACGTTGCGGGGCGCGAAGATGGCCGTGCCGATCTGCATGTGGGCCACCACCAGGCCCAGGGCCAGCACCGCGTAGCCCACCATGATGATGGGCACGTGGATGGCCAGCCAGGGGGTTCCCGCTAGCACCGGCGCGATGGGATGGATGAAGCGGTCGATGGGCAGCAGGTCCGTGAGGGCCATGGTCAGGGCCGCCATGAAGGCCGCGTTGAGCACCACGACCCGGTTGCGGATGAAGGCGTAGGCGATGACGGCGAAGAGCCCCACCCCCCAGGCCAGGAACAGCAGGGATTCGTACATGTTGGCCGCCGGGATGCGGCCGCCCACGGCCCAGCGCAGCTGGATGCCCCAGGTCATGAAGCCGAAGCCCCCCAGGAGCAGCACGAACGCCGCACGGTCCAGGAGCCGGCTCCCCCGGATCCAGCCCGCGAGGCAGACCCCCAGGGAGCCCAGCAGGATGATCCAGGACCAGCGCACCGGGTTCAGGCGGTTGTAGAAGACTTCCCGGTCCATGGCCGCCTCGGAGGGCCACCCCTCCAGGCGCGGACCGGCCATGAGGGCGGCGTAGGCCTCCTCGGGATTGCCCTGCACGCCATGCCATTTGGCCTTTTCGTCCCCGGCGACGGGAATGGGCAGGATGCCATCGTTGAGGATCAGGCCCTGCATGGCCAGGAGCCGGCGCTCCAGGGCCTCGGCCTCGGCCAGGACCCCCGTGCGGGGCCGGTCCTGCATCTCCGCCAGGTGGACTTCCCTGCGCAGCTGCAGGAAGGACGGGTTGCGGATCAGGTCCATGAAGGCGGCGTGGCCGGTGCCCGGGGGCAGTCCGATGGCCTGGGCCAGCTCCGGGGAACCCACCTTCACATGCGGGGCGATGGCGGCCTCCCGGGGCTGGGCGATCCAGCCCGCGACGAGGGTGGCGGGGTCCTGGCCCTGCCAGCGGTGGGAGCCGGTGACGGTCCACACCTGCTCCCGGGCCAGGGTGTCCAGGGGCATGGTCCGCCCGTCGTGCTGCACCGGCATGCGGCGCAGGCGCTCCACGGTGGGGTTGGAGGCGGACAGGGCCGCGGAGGAGAGCACCAGGAGGGCCAGGAGGGCGTTGGCGCCCGCGGCACGGGCCTGGCCGAAGCGGGTGAAGAGCACCACGATCATGCCCGCGATGAGGGCGGCGTAGCCCGCGAAGACGATGACCTCTCCTGGATCCCGGGAAACGGAGAGGACGGTGGCCTCCCGGCCCTCACGCTGCTGGTAGCTGGACTGGTACAGGGCGTAGCCCCGGTACCGCAGTTCGTGGTTCATCCAGATGCGGGCCGGGAACGAGCGGCCCGTGTCCCGGTCGGTGATGCGCACGTGGCTGGCGAATCCCGCCGGGCGCATGGTGCCCGGGTAGACATCCACGACGAAGTCGTCCAGGGTGACGTTGAAGGGCAGCTCATGGTGGCCGCCGGGCTGGCCCTGGGGCGCGGCCAGCTCCACGACGGCCCCGGTCTGGCCCTCCCACAGGGAGAGCCGGCCTTCCACCTTCCCGAAGTAGGTGATGCAGGCCCCCGCGAAGATGAGGAGCACGGATGCGTGGGTGAGGACGAAACCCACCCGCTTTTTCGACCAGGGGAAGAGGTCGGCCAGGGACATGGCCAGGTTGAGGGCCAGCAGGCCCTGCAGGCCCAGGAACCACCAGGCGTAGTACACGAGCCTGCCCGCGGCCTCGGCCCCGGCGCGGGTTTCCACGATGGTGCCGGCCGAAAGTCCCACCAGGACCAGGCACAGCAGGATGACGGCGAGCCTCAAGGAGGCCAGGAATGCGAACAGTTTCTTCATGGAACCTCTCGTAGGCCTGCGGGGAGGCGGTGAAACAGCGAGGGACGTCTCTCCCGTCGGTTCAGTGGAGATTGGGCCTCTGCTTGGCGGTCACGCGGTCCTTCAGGGTCGCGTACTGGGCCGCGTCCATGATGCCCCTGGTGACGAGGTTCGCCTTGCTGAGGATGGGGCGGGCCTTGATGATCTTGTCGGCCTGCTCGGCGCTGAGGCCGGGCAGGGTCATGAGCTTTTCCTTCGTGGCCCGGTTGAGGTCCACCAGGAGTTCGCCCATGCGGGCGGCAGTGCTGAGCTTGGCGTGGGGCGCGGGCGTCGCGGCCTTGGCCTTGCCGGCCTTGGGAGCCGGCTGGGCCTTCCTGGGCGTTTCCTGGGCCGAGGCGGCGGTGACGAGAAGAAAGGCGGAAAGGGCGGCGGATCGCAGGTGGGACATGGGAACCTCGAGGCTAACATTGTCCGGCTCCGGCCTCCGGGGTGTCAAACCCGCCCAAGGCCCGTCCGGGGTGGTCATTGAAAAGGCCCGGGCGTTTTTGCGCCCGGGCCTCGGCCGTGCCGGAGGGGATCCCCCCCGGCGTCTACGTTACTTGTGGACCTTGACGGGATCCAGTTCGGAACCGGCGCCATGGCAGACGGCGCAGGACTCGCCGGCTACGTTCAGGGCGGTGCGGGCCACGCCGATCTGGCCGCCGTTCAGGGTCATGTGGGCCTTGGCGGGCGTGCTCTGGTGGCAGCTCACGCAGGCGGCGGTGAACGGGGTGGTCAGGGTGTCGAAGGCGTTCACGGTGCCGAGGGAAGCCTTGGCGGCCGCGGTGGTGGTGAGGGACGCGGGAGCGACGTTGTTGGCCATCTCGCGGGTCGCCAGCAGGTTGCCGGTGGGAACGTTGTAGCCGTTGTAGGTGTGGCAGCCCTGGCAGGTCTTGAGGTTGCCGGGGTAGCCAATGTTGCCGCCGTCGATGACGTTCACGGCGCCGCCGGAGAGGCGGTCACGCACGATCTTGAAGGAGACGGCGCGTTCCTTGCCCATGTGGATGCCGTGGATCATGTCCTTGAGGTTGTTGGAAACCTGGGGCATCTTCAGGCCGACCTGGGCGCCGACGACAACGGGGTTGCCCGCGACGAAGTCGAGCCCGGTCCAGGCCTTGAGGCTGGCCTTCTCGGAGGCGGAGAACTTGTTGGCGGTGTAGTAGTCGCTCAGGGCTTGGTCGTCCATGCCGCGGCCGGAGGTGACCAGGCCGGGGTTGTGGCAGACGGCGCAGGTCTGGACGTCGTAGACCCGGTTGCCGCCGTGGCCTTCGAACCACTCGTGGCAGTTGAAGCACTTGGAGGAATCCGCGGCGATGCGGCGGGCGGTGTCGCCGGTCACGGTCTTGGTGACGGCGATGGCGTGCCGGGCGGCGGCGGGGGCGACCTGCGTGAAGTAGCCCTGCAGGCTGACGGTGCGCATCTTGGCGCCGGCGGGGAAGGCCTTGGCGGCGACGATGTTGGCGGTGTAGTAGCCGTCGGCGTCACGGGCGGACAGGGTGCCGGTGGTAGCCGAATTGTTGGTGTTCAGGAGGCTGGCGATGGAGATCGTCGGCGGCTGGTAGTTGGTGGAGGCCTGGGTGAAGTCGGCCTTCAGGTTGTTGAAGTCGATGGGAGCCGCCTGGCCCGTGGCTTCGGGCATGGCCCAGCCCAGCAGGAAGGTGGGGCTTCCGGTGAAGCCGGTGAGGGGGTTGGCCAGGCCGGCGGCGGCGTCCAGGAAGGTGACCGGGGTGCCGTCCTGCTTGATGCGGAACTTGATGGTCATCGCGCCGCCCGAGGTGGCCTGGGTGACGGTGGCCACTTCATAGGTGAAGTTGGCCAGGCCCGCGGCGACGACGGGGTTGTGCTTGGTGACGTTCTGGGTCATGTGGTAGACCTTGATGTCGTCAGCCTTGTGGCACAGGGAGCAGGTGGAGTCGTCCGTGAGGGCGCCGCTGCCCACGTGGGTGGCCCAGTCCACGTTGTCGTGGCAGGAGCCGCAGGCGATGCGGGAGGGCTTGGAGGCGTAGTTCTCGGCCTGGGGCGCGTTGGAGTGGCACTTGATGCACATCTTCTGGCCGTTGTCCAACATGGAGTAGCCCATGGCGTTGGGCGTGACGCCGGCGTAGTTGTAGCCGGTCTTGGTCAGGGAGGAACCCTGGTGGATGCGGTGGATCATGCGGGGCATGTCGCCCTCGGAGGCACCGTCGATCATGTAGGTGCTGCCGGTGTATCCGCCGGTGGCCGTGGTGGCTTCGGCGCGGTCCCACTTACGCTGGTCGGTGTGGCAGACCACGCAGTACCCAGCCTCCTGGCGGGAGCCGCCATGGAAGGTGAAGTTGTACTGGTGGCATTCCTGGCACTTGGCGGTGGCGACCACTTCGCGGGCGGTGGCGGCCGGGGTGACGGGGGCGCCGGTGGCGGGAATGAAGTCGTAGATGATGTTCTGGGGCTGCTTGAGGTTGACCGCGGCGGCGACGGTGGCGCCGTCGGCGGTGTTGCTGCCGGTGCCGCGGGCGGCGCCGGAGAACTGGAACACGATGCGGTGGGTGAGGTTGCCGTCGTAGGTCAGGTCGCCCAGGTCCGCCTTGCGCTTGGTGCCGCTGTCGGTGGTGGCGTCAATGATGCCCTTGATGGCCGTGATGTCGCGGTAGAAGGTGTAGCGGTAGGTGCCGTCGCCGTTGTCGACCAGGGTGCCCTGGTTGTCGGTGGAGGGACGGGTGGGGGCGGGGGTGGCGGCCACGGTGGTGACGCAGTAGTTCACCCACTTGCTGGGAGCCTTGGTGGTGGCGTCCTCGGGCACGAGCTTGGCGATGGTGAAGGCCAGGTTCGGGTAGCTGGCGGCGAAGGCGGTGGCGCTCTTGGAGGTGTATCCGAGGCCGGCGATGCCGCTGCCGTTGGCGTCCTTCACGCTGAAGTTGACCACGGGCTTGCCGTTGGTGACCGTCGCGCCGGTGATGGCGATGGCGGGCTTCAGGTCGGCCCACTGGTCGGGGGTCAGGGACGAGGCGTTGACGACGACGGTGCCGTTGGTACCGTTGGTGCCGTTGGTGCCGTTCGTGCCGTTGGTGCCGTTCGTGCCGTTGATGCCGGCCTGACCGCTAGCACCGCGGCACCCGATGAGGGCCAGGGCGATGGCCGCTGTGGCGACCAGGGTGCCCAACCCCTTGAAAGGTTTCATTTCCATGCTACTTCCTCCTTTTATTAGCAATGGCGCTGGTTTCATTGACTTGCCGATGGTGTTGATGGTCTTCAAGCTTGCAGATTTTCAAGTCGGGCACCTCCCATGGGGGTCTGACGGAACGGTTCACGGGGCTTCTTCACGATGGACGACAGGGAATCAGAAGGACTTGGTGTGGCAAAGGGTGCCGTTGAAGCAGCCCGGCGTGGTCCCCGCGGGCGCGGGCGGCTTGGGGGTGATGTCCGAATTTGCGCCGAGGGCATGGCACTTGGCGCATTCGGCCGCATTGGCCTCGTCCGTCTTGTCATGGTTGGGCTTCAGGGCCGAGGTGCGGTCGATCCAGGGCTTGACCCCGTGGGGGGCCTTGGCGTGGCAGGACGTGCAGGAGGGCGTCACGCCCACCGGGTTGGTGTATTCGCTGCCGTGACAGACGGTGCAGGAGGCGAAGCCCGTGCCCTGGAAGTAGGCGCCGGTGCCGGGAGCCAACTGGGCGCCCGCGCGGCCGTGCTGCAGGGGATCCGCCCAGCCGGCCGGGTGGTGGGGGCCGTTGGGGTGGTGGCAGCCGAAGCAGCTCACGCCGGAGGTCCCGCCCGCCGCCGCCCGGTCCGTGGTGGAGCCGTGGCAGGGCTTGCAGCCGTCGGGGTTCTTGAGGTACTCGGACCAGTGGGAGGTCTGCCAGGAGGCCGGGTGCGCGCCCGTGGTGGGGTTCAGGGTTGCCGCCTTGTCGGCCGCGGTGCTGGAGCAGCCGATGATGGCCAGGGCCGCCACAGCCGCGAAGAAGGTCCCTACAATCAATCGATTTTTCATGATCAGGCCTCTACTTGGACTTGTGGCAAGCTGAGCACTTTTCGTTGTTGGCGCGGCCATGGCACTTGAAGCAGCCCGTGGGGTCGACCTTCCCGTCGATGCGGTGCAGGGACAGGTAGCCGGTCCGGTGGGGCGACAGGCGGTCGGGCCGGTTGCCCAGCTTGGTCGAAGGCAGCATGGCGGTCTTGCCGCCATG
This sequence comes from Mesoterricola sp. MK458, assembly GCF_055384935.1. NCBI lineage: Bacteria > Pseudomonadati > Acidobacteriota > Holophagae > Holophagales > Holophagaceae > Mesoterricola > Mesoterricola sp. MK458. The sequence goes on along the minus strand of NZ_AP045075.1, from coordinate 4,126,015 downwards.
GCAGTCGGAGCAGAAGGACTGGGCGTGGCAGGACGCGCAGGTGGCGCCGTCCTGGGTGGCCTGGACCTTGTGGTCCTTGACGAAGGTCGTGGTGTGGTTGAGGGAGGCGAACGTCTTCTGGGTGCTCTTCACCCGCTCGGTGCCGTGGCACTCGGAGCAGTTGGGGCGCCCGGCGGAGAGCTCCTGGGGGTGGGTGGGGGCGAAGCTCGCTTCAGGCGAGACCAGCGCGCAGGCGGTGAGGAGCCCGAGGCCGAGGGCCGCCGCGACGAGGGCGAATTTCTTGAACATCACTTGCCTCCTTTACCGGCGAAGCCGAAGCGGAAGTCGGCCCGGAGGAGCCCCATCACCTGCTTCTTGTAGAGGGGCGTGTCCGCGAAGCTCATGTCGCCGGAGATCTTGAAGTTCTTGGTGGCCTGGTAGCCGACGGAACCCACGATCTCGGACTCGATGGCCTTGTGGTTGAGGTTCGGGTCGGAGCCGGCGCCGCCGTAGTGGAGGCGGATGGCGTCCAGGCTGGCGGAGAAGTTGCCCTTCTCGTACATCGCCCAGCCGCGGATCTCGCTGTGGGAGACGCTGTAGGCGGGGGTCAGGGAATCCACGAGCTTGACCTTGAAGGCGTTCACCTTGTGGTAGCCGCCGCCCAGGACCAGGTGCTGCGCCGCGAAGGTGAGGCGCCCGTCCAGGCCGGCCCGGGTGGTGTTGCCGTACGTCTCGCGCTTGGTGGTGCGCAGGTCGGCGACCAGGTTCAGGATCGCCAGGGGGCTCCAGGAGACGGAGATGCCGTTGGAGCTGAACTTGCCCTTCTCGTTCTGGTTGAAGAGGCTGGGCAGGGTGGTGCCGGCGTAGTAGGCGTAGAAGTTCCGCTGAAGGTAGGAGCCCGTGACGGAGAGGTTGTCCAGGATCCGGCCGGTGGCCTTGTAGTCGTGCTCGGCGATGTTGGAGCGGTCCTGGCCGGGCAGCGCGTCGGGGTGCTTGGCCACGTCGAAGACCGTGCGGCCGCTGAAGTCCAGGAAGGCCGCCGGGGTCAGGGTGAGGTCGGCGCCCACCTGCCGGCGGGTGTAGTCGATGGGGCTGGGGACCGGGAGGTCCTTGGCGGCGGTGGTGCCGTCCTGCAGGTAGGAGACGCCGATCTCGCCGACCTTGGCCATGCGCCAGCCCAGGCGGGTGCCGACGATGAAGTCGCGCTGGAAGGAGGGCTCCATCTGGGGCAGGCCGCTGAGGTTCTTGTAAAGGACCGGCTGGCCGCCGAAGACGGAGACCGTGAAGCCGTGCACCAGGTCCGTGCGCATGGACACGCCGTCCACCATCTCGTTGCCGATGCCCTGGTTCACGACGATCCGGCCCGCCTTGATCTCGGCGTTGGCGCGGTCGAAGCTGTACTGCAGGTAGCCGTAGGTCAGGTCGCCGGCGTTCTTGCCGCCGTAGGCCGACTGGTCCTTCAGGTCCGTGCGGCCCCAGCCGTAGAGGTGCAGGGACAGGGCGTCAACCCCGAGGCGGGTGGCGTCGATGCCCAGGAATTCCGTGACGGGCATGAGGGTGGTCTTGTCGAAACCGGGGGTGTCCTGCTTCCAGGTCTGGGCCAGGGTGGTGCTGTAGACGTTGATGTCCTGGGCGAAAGCCGTGGCGGAGACCAGGGTGGCGAGCAGGGCCAGGCGGGTGTGGTGTCTCATGACTGGCCTCCCCCCGCAATTCGCCGCAGCGGTGCGGTCGCTTCGACCATGGATCGCGTGCGCATTGAGGACCTCCTCCACTGAAGATGGAACGACGTGTTTCGAAAGCATCTGATTGGTATTCGGAAAACCAGATGGCTGGGTCCGAAGATCTGTTTTGAGAAATGCTACGGAGTCCCCAAAGGGGCCGCAAGGAAAGAAAAACCCGACAGAATCGCTTTGTTATTTGAATTTCCGGCCGTTTCCCCACGCCATTATTGGAGTTCAATTCTCCCCGGGCCCCGCATTGAAAACAGATTCCATGGTCTTTATTGGTAAATAACCGTGATCACACAGGGGGGATTTCCTTTGAAAGCCAAATCGGGAAAAGTTCCCTAGCTCACAAAATTCTTTTTTACGATTGTTTGGCTTGCATTTTCGAAGGCGTGTCAAATGCAGTGCCAGTCGGCCTGTGCGTCGCTTCACCTGTTTATTTATTAAAGGGGACCGGAATCCAAATTCTCATGAATACTACATGAACCAACAGGCATACGCCCGCCCGGTGACCCCGGTCACGTTCGGAGGGGGCCCGCCACCCTACTTGTGGTAGCTGGTGCCCTTCAGGATGGAGAAGGCCCGGTAGAGCTGCTCCAGGAACAGCACCCGGCTCAGGTCATGGGGAAAGGTCATGGGGCTCAGGCTCAGGTGCTCCCGGACCTCGGCCTTGAGGGCCGGGTCGAAGCCGTGGCTGGACCCGATGGCGAAGGCCAGACTCTCGCCCCGGTCCATGCGGACGCCCAGCCACCGGGCGAAGGCTTCCGAGGTGCGCGGGGGGCCCTCCGCGCTCAGCAGGACCGGACAGCGGACGGTGAGGAGCTGGGAGCGGAGGCGCTCCGCCTCGTCCCTCAGCTGGCGGGCGCAATCGCCCCTGCCCTCGGCCAGTTCCTCCACCTCCAGGCGGGCGTAACCTTTGAGCAGGGTGCGGTAGTGCTGCTCCAGCTCCCGGAGGGGCCCGCCCTTGGGCCGCCCAATTGTTATTAGCCGAATCGGATACAAAGGAATCCCGCTGGAAAAGAGGATCGATACCTCCCATAATCTACCAGTTCCATTTGGAGGTTTCATGTTCCTGAAAAACGTCTGGATCCCCGCAATCGCAGGCATGGCGCTCCTCGTGGGATGCGAGTCCAAGCCCGCCGACACCATTCCCAAGACCGCCCCCATGGCCGCGAAGGAGCCCCACGAGCTGCTGGCGCACTTCAAGTACATCGCCGTGCGCAAGGACTTCGCGGACATCCCCGTGATCGCCCCCCAGGACCTCGCCGGCCTCTACGGCAACGCCTGGTGGTTCCATAACCATGCTGGCCAGATGGACCTGACCCTCACCGACGAGGAGATCAAGGGGCTGGGCGTGGAGGAGGCCAAGAACCTGGGCTACCTCGCCGCCGGCGTCAGCATGGCCGGGATGCAGCAGGCCATGGACAAGCTCTCCGCCAAGCAGATCCCCGCCCTGCCCGACGCCATGCGGGGCGTCGACCTGCTCAAGGTGGACAAGATGCCCGGTGAGAAGGACAACCCCAAGGCCTTCGCCACCATGAACGGCCCCCTGCTCCGCCCCATGTACAACGCGGGCATCTACCGCCTTCTCAAGGGCGTGCCCGCCGAGCTCTGGAACGAAGTGGCCCTCATGAAGGCCACCCCCAACCCCAAGAACAGCCTCGAGACCGCGCTGATCCTGGGCTTCCAGGGCAAGCCCATCATCGAGATGACCGCCCGCCAGAAGGCTGACAAGACCTACGGCATCATCTACATCCACTACCTCGTGCAGCCCAGGGCCCTGGCCAAGGCCGTCCCCCCCGCGAAGTAGCCGTCCGGTTACCGAGGGCCCGTTTGTCACAGGACCATGACGGTCCTGGCCAAACGGGCCCTTCGTGTGTACGCGCTTCCAGTGCCGAAAGTCACGTACTGCCTCCGACCCTCTTCCAGCCCCTGACAAGGGAGCTATAGTCACTGCGTTAGGCCGTCGCGCCTAGGAACCATGGGCCTGCAGGGCAGGCACGGAAACCAACACACCCTCCAAGGAGTCGCCTTATGGCCGAGAAAGCCTTCAACCCGTTCGAAATGGCCCAGAAGCAGTTCGATGCCGTGGCCGAGAAGCTGGGCCTGGACCAGGGTAGCCGCGACTTCCTGCGCACCCCCGCCCGGGAGTTCCACTTCAACATCCCCGTGCGCATGGACGACGGGTCCGTCAAGGTGTTCAAGGGCTTCCGCGTGCAGCACAGCGATGCCCGCGGCCCCGCGAAGGGCGGCATCCGCTTCCACCCCCACGAGACCGTCGACACCGTGCGCGCCCTGGCCACCTGGATGACCTGGAAGACCGCCGTGGTTGACATCCCCCTGGGCGGCGGCAAGGGCGGCGTGATCTGCGACCCCCGCGAGCTCTCCGACCGTGAGCAGGAACAGATCTGCCGCGGCTGGGTCCGCCAGGTCTCCCGCAACGTCGGCCCCCTGCAGGACGTCCCCGCTCCTGACGTCATGACGCACGGCCAGCACATGCTGTGGATGATGGACGAGTACGAAATGCTCAACGGCGGCCGGTTCCCCGGCATGATCACCGGCAAGCCCGTGGGCATGGGCGGCTCCCTGGGCCGCACCGAAGCCACCGGCTACGGCGTGATCTACACCGTGCGCGAAGCCATGAAGGAGCTGGGCCTGGACATCAAGGGCGCCACCGCCTCCATCCAGGGCGCCGGCAACGTGGCCCAGTACAGCCTCGACCTCTTCACCAAGTACGGCGGCAAGGTCATCGCCATCTCCTGCTGGGACAACACGGACAAGGTCCCCTACACCTACCGCTGCAAGGACGGCATCGCCTTCGACAAGCTGATGGCCTCCATCGACAAGTTCGGCACCATCGACCCCGCCAAGGCCAAGGCCAACGGCTGGGAGCAGCTGCCCGGCGATGCCTGGATCGAGCAGGACGTCACCGTCCTCATCCCCGCCGCCCAGGAGAACATGATCAACGCCGAGAACGTGGCCCGGATCCGCCCCTCCGTCAAGGTCATCGCCGAAGGCGCCAACGGCCCCACCACCCCCGAAGCCGACGCCGTCATCCAGCAGAAGGGCATCTTCCTGATCCCCGACTTCCTCTGCAACGCCGGCGGCGTGACCTGCTCCTACTTCGAGCAGGTGCAGTGCAACATGAACTACTTCTGGGAGAAGGAAGAGGTCCTCACCAAGCTCGACCAGAAGATGACCAACGGCTTCAAGGCCGTCAGCGCCCTGGCCCGCGAGAAGAAGGTCTACATGCGCGACGCCGCCTACATGATCAGCATCAAGCGCGTGGCCGAAGCCAGCCACCTGCGCGGCTGGGTGTAGTCCACAACCGCTCCGCAAGGAACAGACGGCCCGCTTCGGCGGGCCGTTTTCAATTCAAGCCTTCCCCAAGGCCCTTGCTTGTTATGCCAAAGTACTTACATTGTTCCTCAGGGGTTCGTGATGCTTACCAAGGCGCTTGTCAAAGTGGGTAACAGCTATGCGGTCGTCCTCGACCGGACGCTCATGGACCTGGTGGGCATCTCGCCGGATGTGCCCGTGAACCTCCAGGTGAATGGGAGGACCCTCACCGTTTCCTCCAGCGCAGCTCCCGTTGCCGTGGACCAGGCCATCGACAGGGTGTTCACCACGCACCAGGAAGCGCTTCGCCGGCTTTCCAAGTGAATCCCGTCTTCCTGACCACGGACATCGTCCTCCGGATCCATGCGCGGAGCCTCGCCGAATTCGGCGGGCCGGCGGGAATCCACGATCCCGGGGCGGTGGAGTCGGCCGTCATGGCCGTCCAGAACCACTTCAACTACACCGGTGGGGATATCTTCGATCTGGCCGGGGTTCTGCTCTGGCACCTGGTGCGCGACCACCCCTTCGCCGACGGCAACAAGAGGGCCGCCCTTGCCTCCGCCCTTGTCTTCCTGGCCATGAACGGCGTCGACCTCGCCCAGGACGATGACCTTTTCGAACACCTGACGCTTTCCGCCGCCCGGGGCGAGATGGGAAAGGACCAGGTCGCGGAGACGCTGCGCAAGGCGAAGTCCGCGTGAACATCCCCGGGACAGGTAAGATTGAAGCCAAGCCACGCGCTATCCTGGCCCTGATGGGGATGTGAACCTATGATCGAAAAGACCTTCGGCCAGTCCCGGGAGCTCCAGGCCATCTTCGCCATCGCCGCGCTCCTGGCCCGGGAGGACCTCTCCCTCACCCAGATCCTCCAGGTGGTGGCCGAGGCCCTGCCCAAGGGGTTCAAGTACGAGGAGGTCTGCCAGGCGCGCATCCATTTCTGGGGCGAGTGCTTCGAGACCAAGGGGTTCACGCCCAGCCCCTGGACCCTCCGGGCGCCCATCGTGGTGCGGGGGGAGACGCTGGGCGAGGTGGAGGTCGTGTACCTGGAGAACCGCTCCTCCCGGGCGCCGGGCAACCCCTTCCACCTGGACCAGAAGAAGCTGGTGGACCTCACGGCCCAGAAGCTGGGGCAGCTGGCGGAGGTTCGCATTGCCCAGCACGGCGGCGAGCAGGTGCCGGCGCCGGCGTCCCCCGGGCCCGCCCCCAAGCCCGAATGGCGCTACCTCCTGGACCTGCTCACCGAGATCGACCCGGCCCTGCACCACCGGCTGATCCGGCGGCTCATGAACCACGCGACCAAGGTGGGCGTGCCTGGCGTGCAGAAGATGATCGCGGTGTTCGACCCGGCCATCTACGCCCAGGGAGAGGCCTCCTCCCACGGCTCCAACGCCCCGCTGCCCAAGCGGGACATGGCCACCATGGTCAAGACCTTCCGGGAGATCGAGGACATCGCCTCCATCGTGTTCCAGGACGAGGACCTCACGGCCCTGCTCAAGCAGTGGATGCGCCAGGACAAGCTGGGATTCCTGGCCATCGCCACGGAGAAGCGCGACATCCCCCTGGTGGAGATCACCGAGATCGTGGACCGGTTCTGCCGCGAGACCAACGAGGCGGTCCCCGCCCTGGCCAGCCAGGACGACCAGAACGTGCGGGTGGCGCTCATCCGGAGGTTCCTCACCGAGAGCCTGAAGTTCATCGGCATCGCCAAGCGCCACCTCTCCGTCTACGACTTCGGCAAGATCCTCAACCACGTGGTGGGCCCCGCCCAGGGCAACGGCAAGCTCGGCGGCAAGGCCGCGGGCCTCATCCTGGGCGCGCGCATCCTCAAGCGCATGGGCAGCGGCAACCCCCTGGTGGAGTCGGTGAAGACCCCCAGGACCTGGTACATCACCTCCGACGGCATCTACAACTTCCTGCGCCACAACAGCCTCGAGGACCTGTGGAGCCTCAAGTTCAGCCCGGTGGAGGAGGTGCGCCAGACGTTCCCCTACCTGGAGCAGGCCTTCAAGAACTCCTTCTTCTCGCCCGAGATGTTCCAGCAGGTCCAGTTCGCCATGGACGACCTGGGCGAGGGCCCCCTCATCGTGCGCTCCTCCAGCCTGCTGGAGGACAGCGAAGGGATGGCCTTCTCCGGCAAGTACCGCAGCCTCTTCCTGGCCAACGTGGGCAGCCGCGAGGACCGCCTGGAGGCCCTCATGGACGCGGTGTGCGAGGTGTACGCCTCCGTCTTCGGGCCCGACCCCATCCAGTACCGCGCCGAGCGCGGCCTCCTGGACTTCGTGGAGGAGATGGGCATCATCATCCAGAAGGTGGTGGGGCGCCGGGTGGGCACCTACTTCTTCCCGGCCTTCGCCGGCGTGGCCTTCAGCCACAACGAGTACCGCTGGTCCCCGCGCCTCCGGCGCGAGGACGGCATCGTGCGCATGGTGGCGGGCCTGGGCACCCGGGCCGTGGACCGCATGGGCACGGACTTCCCCTTCATGCTGAGCCCCGGCCAGCCCAAGATCCGGGTGAACGTGACCCCCGAGCAGGTGACGCACTACGCCCAGAGCCACATGGACGTGATCAACCTGGAGACCGGCCGCTTCGAGACCCTCGCCGTGAAGGACCTGCTCCAGGAGGCCGGGGAGGACTACCCGCTGCTCGAACAGATCGTCTCGGTGCTCGAGGACGGCTTCCTGAAAAAGCCCATGAAGGGCATGGTCAGCGCCGCCAAGGACGACCTGGTGGTGACCTTCGCGGGGGTGGTGGAGCGCACGGACTTCGTGCCCCAGATCCGGGCCATCCTGGCCATCCTCCAGGAGGCCCTGGGCACGGCCGTGGACATGGAGTTCGCCCACGACGGCGACAACCTCTACCTCCTGCAGTGCCGCCCGCAGAGCCGCATGGAGGATGAGGGCCACATGCAGATGCCCACCAAGGTGCCCTTCGACCACAAGATCTTCTCGGCCTCCAAGTTCATCACCAACGGCTACGTGCCCGGCATCCGCTACATCGTCTACGTGGACCCCGAGGAGTACCGCAAGATCCCCGACCTGGCCGACCTGCTTTCCATCGCCGACGCCGTGAACCGCCTCAACGGCATCCTGCCGCGCCGGAAGTTCATCCTGATGGGCCCGGGCCGCTGGGGAAGCCGCGGGGACGTGACCCTGGGGGTGGGCATCACGTACTCGGGCATCAACAACACGTCCCTCCTTGTGGAGATCGCCCGGAAGAAGGGCAACTACGTCCCTGACCTCTCCTTCGGCACCCACTTCTTCCAGGACCTGGTCGAGGCGAAGATCCACTACCTGGCCCTCTACCCCGACGATGAGGGCAACCTTTTCAACGAGGATTTCCTGGTGAACAGCCCCAGCGTGCTCACGCAGCTCCTGCCCGAGCACGGGCGGCTCGAGAAGGCCGTGCGCGTCATCGACGTGGAGCAGGTGTGGCCGGGCTGCCACCTGGAGGTGGTGATGGACGGGAACACGGACCGGGCCCTGGGCTACATCCGGTCTGGCCACGAATAGAGAAATCGTGATATCTTCCTGCTGTTTTGCGTCGACCCGACCGTCGGCCATTCTTGCGGAGATACCCACGTGCTCTACCGTGCTCACCTGCTGAGCCCAGAGGCCCCTGCGCGTCTGAAGGAGTTCGCCGACGGCGGGCTGCTCGTGGACGAGGCGGGCGTCATCGCCGGCGCCGGGCCCTTCGAGGCCCTGCGCGCGGCCCACCCGGGCGCCGAGGTGAAGGACCTGCGCCCCCACTGGATCCTGCCCGGGCTCATCGACCTGCATTCCCACCTGCCCCAGTTCGAGTGCGTGGCCCTGGACGGCCTGGAGCTCCTGCCGTGGCTGGAGACCCACATCTTCCCCGCGGAGTCCCGGTTCCGGGATCCCGACGCGGCCTCCCGGGCGGCACGGGACTATTTCCGCAGCCAGCTGGCCCTGGGCACCACCACCTCGGTGGTCTACCTCACGGTGCACCAGGAAGCCGCCGACCGCGCCTTCCGGGAAGCCGAGCGCTGCGGCATCCGCGGCGTGCTGGGCAAGGTGATGATGGACCGCCACAGCCCCGATTCGCTGCTGGAGGACACCGGAACCTCCCTGGCCCAGAGCGAGGAGCTGTGCCAGACCTGGCACGGTCGCGACGGCGGGCGCCTGGCCTACGCGTTCACGCCCCGCTTCGCACCGGTGTGTTCGCGCGAGCTCATGGCGGGCCTGGCCCGGGCCGCGGAACGCCACGGCGCCTACATCCAGACCCACATCAGCGAGAGCGTCGGCGAGATCGAGCGGGTGCGGGAGCTGTTCCCCGAGGCCGCCGACTACACCGCCGTCTACGCCGCCGCGGGCATGCTGGGGCCCCGCACCCTGCTGGGGCACGGGATCCACCTTTCCCGCGCCGAGCGGGACGCGATCCGCGGGGCCGGCGCCACCGTCGTGCACTGCCCGCGCTCCAACGAGTTCATCAAGAGCGGCATCATGCCGCTGCGCCGGTGGCTCTCCGAGGGCCTGTCGGTGGGCCTGGCCACGGACGTGGGCGGCGGCCCGAAGCTCGACATGTGGGGCGAGATGGCCGCGGCCTGCAATGCCTCCAAGACCCGCTGGGCCCAGCAGCGGCTCCAGGCCCTCCGCCTGGACGGCCTGGATGGCATCGACGACGCTCTGCGCGCGCGCCTCGCCCGGGCCCTGGACCTGGAACCCGACGCCCCGGTGACCCCCGTCGAGGCCTTCCACCTGGCCACCCTCCACGGCGCCCGGGCCCTGGGCCAGGAGGCCCGCACCGGCAGCCTCGACCCCGGCAAGGAGGCCGATTTCGTGGTGGTGGACCCCCGCCGCGTGGACCCGGCCGCGGCCCGCCCCGCGGCGCCCGCCGACGAGGTGCTCTCCCGGCTCCTGTACCGCTCCGACCCCGCCATGATCCGCGCCACCTACGTGCGGGGCCGTCTCTGCCACGCACTGGATTGACCGGATCAGAAGGACAGGCTCCCGGGACGCACCGGGCGCGTTGACGGCGCCGCGGACGCGGGCCGGGATCCCTGGGCCCGTTCCGCCAGGTCGCGCCCCACGGCCTCGATCACCTCGCCCCACGCCCCCGGGGCGGGCTGCCGGTAGAGGCGCATGGACGGGTACCAGGGCGTCGTGTCCCCCTGGACCATCCAGCGCCAGTCGGGAACCGCGTCCAGGAGCAGCCACACCGGCACGCCCAGGGCCCCCGCCAGATGGGCCGGCATGGAATCCACGGAGAGGACCAGGTCCATGGTGGCGAGGGCCGCGGCCAGATCCTCCACGCGCCGGCACCGCGGGGCCAGGTCCGTCACGCCGTCGGCCCCGGCGTCCCTTCCCGCCCCCTGCTGGAAACTGTGGAACCGCACCCCCGGGATTCCGAGCAGGGGCGCCAGGGCCCCGTAGGGGCAACTGCGTTCCCGGTCGCGGCGATGACCGGGATTGCCCGCGTGGATGAGTCCCACGCGAAGGCCGTCGCCGGGCCCCCGCCCCTGGGCGAACCGGGCCATGCGGCTGGCGTCTGCCTGGAGGTAGGGCACCCGTGCCGGCACGTTGCCGGGGCGCGTGCCGAGAAGCCCGGGCAGCGATAGCAGGTGGACCTGGACGTCGCACCCCAGGCCCGCGGGAATCGGGGCGCGCAGGTCGCCCTCCAGGACCCGGGTCGCTCCCGCCACGGGCTGGAGAACCTCCCCCAGTCCGGGCTGGACCAGGAACACCACCTCGCCGGCCCCGGGAAGGGCGGAAAGGTACCGGCAGAACTGGAGGGTGTCGCCCAGGCCCTGCTCGGCCAGGACCAGGAGGCGGCGCCCGTCCAGGGCCGCGCCGTCCCACTCGGGGGCCACCGGATCCCGGGGCGGGCAGCAGTCGGTGGCCAGGCGGGCCCGGTAGGCCCGCCATCCTTCCTCCCACTGCCCCAGTCGGAGGAGGGCGGTGGCGAGGTTGAAGCGCATGTCGGCGGACCCGGGGTCCAGATCCACGGCCCGCCGGTAGGCGGCCGCCGCCTCCCCATGGGCCCCCGCGCTTTCCAGCACGGCGCCCAGCGTATTGTGGGCCGCGGCGTCCCCGGGGGCCAAGGCCACGGCCCGCCGGCCCATTTCCAGGGCCTCGGCCGGCTCGCGGGCATCCAGGTGAAGGCAGGCCAGGTTGATGGCGGCGTCCACCAGCCCGGGATCCAGGTCCAGGGCCTGCCGGAAACGAGCCCGGGCGCCCGGGGCATCGCCCGACGCCAGGCGCGCCACCCCCAGGTTGAAGCGCGTCTGGGCATGGGAGGGATCGATGTCCAGGGCGTTCAGGTAGGCCCGTTCCGCTTCCCGGGGCTGGCCGAGATCCAGCAGGGCCCGGCCCAGGTTCTGCCAGGCGCCCGCGAACCCCGGCCGGACCGCCAGGACCTTCTCGAACAGCCCCGCGGCGTCCCGGGCTTCACCCTTCCCCAGGAGAAGGTTGCCGAGGTTGTACAGGGCGGGGACGCACCGGGGATCCAGCGCGAGCGCGGCGCGCAGGGCCCGCTCCGCGCCTGGCGGATCCCCCCCGTCCAGGCATGCCTGGCCGGCCTGAAGCCAGTAGCTGGTGTCCCGGAGTGGGTTGCCCAAGCGGATCCTCGGTCAAGGCGGGCTGCCTTCCCGTAAGCATCGCATGGCCGGACCGGAAACCGTTCCGCGCGCGTTCAGAGAGCCCGCCCGGATCCGGAAACGCCCGGGGTGCCCTCCATCCCGGTGGGTGCGAGCAGGGCCTTCCTGAGGACCGCCCTGCTGGCGCCGTCCGCGAACCGCCAGGGCCTGGCCTGGTCAGCGGGGGTGGCGAAACCGATGCCCAGGCGCGGTCCCGCCAGGGTGGGTCCAGCGAACCCGCCAGGGCGCAATTCCAGGCCACCCGGCGCTAGGAGGTCGTGGCCGTCGAAGGTCCTGTCCAGCCCCAGGGCCTGGGCCACCTTGCCCGGCCCCGCGCAGAGCCGGGGGTCCGCGGCCCGGGCTTTCCGCCGCTCCAGCACCGTTTCCAGCCCGCCGACCACCTCGGCGGCCCGGATGAGGACCGCGGAGGGTACCCCCTGGGGCCCCGTCACCACGTTGAGCATCCAGTGCACGCCATAGCAGAAATAAAGATAGGCCCTTCCGGCGGGCCCCCACATGGCGGCGTTGCGCCGGGTGAGGCCATGGCGGGCATGGCTGGCGCTGTCCTCGGCTCCGCCGTACGCCTCCACTTCGGTGATGCGGAGAACCACGTCCCCGTTCACCAGGAGCTGCCCGAGCAGGGACGGCGCTGCGATGTCCGGCGGTGCGATCAGGTCCACGGATGCTCCCTTGCGGGGGCCGGCCCGCCGACCCCACCCAGGCCCTACTCTACTTCCAAGGCCGCGCCCCGGTGGCCGCCGTTCCCGCGGGACATTCACCGCCGGACCGGGCATCCGGATCGGAAAATCCCTTGTCCCGCATGGAAATCCATTCAATCCTGGAAGAATTGGAAATTCGGAGCTGCCATGACAAAGCCGGTGTTCAAGAAACGCTTCCCCTGGGGCTGGCTCCTCCTGGGCGCCCTGGCGGTGGTGGTCGTGTTCGGCATCGTCTCGGCCCGCAACGCCCCGATGAAGCTGGCGGTGACGGTGCCCACGGTGTACCAGGCCGGGGAGCGCAACCCCGTGCTCACGGCCAGCGGCTACCTGGTGGCCCGCCACCGGGCCACCCTCTCGGCCAAGGTTCCGGGCCGCATCGACTGGCTGGGGGTGGAGGAGGGCAGCCGCGTCACCAAGGGGCAGGTGATCGCCCGCCTGGAGGCGCCGGACCTGCGGGCCAGCCGGGACCAGGTGGACGCCCAGCTCAAGCAGGCCGAGCTGGACCGGGACCGGGGCGAGGCCCTGGCCCGGGAGGGCGTGCTGGACCGGGCCTCCCTGGACAAGCTTCGCACCGCCTGCACCACCCTCAAGGCCCAGCTGGCCTACCAGGACGCCCTGCTGGAGAACATGGTCCTGAGGGCCCCCTTCACGGGCACGGTCACCCAGAAGCTCTCGGAGGTGGGCGAGACCGTGAGCCCCGGCAGCGCGGGCGGGGCCAACGCCATCAATGCCGTGGCGGTCCTGGCGGACCTCGCCAGCCTGGAGCTGGAGGTGGAGGTGAACGAGACTGGCCTGCCCCGGCTGCGCAAGGGCATGCCCGCCGAGATCCGGGTGGACGCCCTGGACGCCGAGCCCGGAGCCAAGCCCCTGCGGGGCACCCTGCGGGAGATCTACCCCTCCTCCAACCGCCAGAAGGCCACCGTCCTGGTCCGCGTGGCCCTGGTGGACCGGCACCCCATCCTGGTGCCCGACATGGGCGCCAAGGTCACCTTCATGGGCGAGCCCTTCGCCGCCCAGACCCTCTTCCTGGGCCGCGAGCAGATCGTGCGCCGCCAGGGCGGGACCTTCGTGTGGACCCTGGAGGGCGGGCGCGCCGCGCTGCGGCCCGTGGAGCTGGGGGCGGAAAACCCCGTGGGATTCCTGGCCAAGGGCATCCCCGCCAACCTCCCGCTCCTGGTCGTGCCCCAGGAGGTCAAGCTCGAGCCCGGCAAGCGCGTGGTCCCGAAGGAGCGCTGAGATGGACGACGTCAGCGTCCGGCTCCGCAGCCTGGCCAAGAGCTACTGGCGGGGCTCCCTGGAGATCCCCGTGCTCACGGGCATCGACCTGGAGATCCCCAAGGGGGGCTACTACGCCCTCATGGGCCCCAGCGGCTCGGGCAAGACCACGCTCCTCAACCTCATCGCCGGCATCGACCGCCCCTCGGGCGGGGAGCTGGAGGTGTGCGGGCACAGCCTCAACGGGCTCAACGACGACGAATTGGCGGGGTGGCGCAGCCGGAACGTGGGCTTCATCTTCCAGAACTACAACCTCGTGCCCGTGCTCAACGCCTACGAGAACGTGGAGCTGCCCCTGCTGCTCCAGGACCTGGGCAGGGCCGAGCGCCGGGACCGGGTGCTCCATGCCCTGTCCCTGGTCAACCTCACCGACCGCATGCGCAACTACCCCCGCCAGCTTTCCGGGGGCCAGGAGCAGCGGGTGGCCATCGCCCGCGCCATCGTGCACGACCCCGAGCTGATCGTGGCCGACGAGCCCACCGGGGCCCTGGACGCGAAGAACGCCGAGGAGGCCCTCATCCTCCTGGAGCACCTGAACCAGGAGCTGGGCAAGACCATCGTCCTGGTCACCCACGACCCCAAGGCCGCCAGCCACGCGCGGTTCCAGATCCACCTGGAGAAGGGCGTCCTGGACCGCACGGTGGAGGTGCATGACCGGCCCGTCCTGCCCCGCCTCCTGTCATGAAGTTCCTCACCCTGGTGCTGCGCTCCCTGTTCCGCTCCAAGCGGCGGACCTTCCTGACGGTGCTGAGCCTCGCGGTGTCGGTGTTCCTCATCGCGCTGCTGCAGAGCCTCCTGGGCACCATGGACGCCCTCACCACCTCCACCGGCAGCGGCACGCGGTTCGTCGTGCAGGACAAGGCCTCCTTCACCAACGTTATCCCCCAGGCCTACACCAACTTCCTGCGACAGCAGCCGGAGGTGGAGCGGTTCACCGTCCTGCAGTGGTTCGGCGGCGAGTACAAGGATCCCAAGAACTTCTTCGCCAACTTCGGGGTGGACCCCGAGTCCTACCTCCAGGTGTACCGCGAGGAGACCAACCTTCCGACCCTTCCCCTGGAGCAGGTGCGGGACTTCCTGAGGGACGGCAACGGGTGCATGGTGGGCCGGGCCCTGGCCGACAAGTTCGGGTGGAGGGTGGGGGACGTGGTCCCCCTGAAGAGCAGCATCTTCAACCTCACCGTGCGCCTGAACATCCGGATCATCTTCACGGGGCTGCGCAAGTCCGACGAGATGGTCCTGGCCTTCAACATCAAGCAGCTCCAGGAGGCGGTGCCCTGGATGAAGGGCAGGGTGGGCGCCATCACCGTGCGCGCCAAGAACCCCGCCGACATTCCCAGGCTCTGCGAGCGCATCGACCACCACTTCGCCAACAGCGCCCAGGAGACCCTCTCCATCACCGAGAACGCCTTCAACCTGAACATGATGAAGCTGCTCGGGGACTACTCCACCATGGTGCACTCCATCTCCGCGGCCGTCCTGGTGGCCATCCTCATCGTCACGGCCAACACCATGGCCATGGCCATCCGGGAGCGCACCACCCAGATCTCGACCATGCGGGCCCTGGGTTTCCGGTCCGGGCAGATCCTTTCGCTCCTCATGGCCGAGGGGCTCCTGCTCTCCCTTCTGGGCAGCGGGCTGGGCATCGCGCTGGCCACGGGCGTGGCCTCGGCCGCGGCGAAGGTGGCCGGGCAGATCATCCCCTGGATGGCCGACTTCATCATCACCCCCGAGACCCTGCTCCTGTGCGTGCTGATCACCCTGGCCCTGGGACTGCTCTCCACCTTCATCCCCGCCTACCGCGCCAGCCGCAGGCCCATCACCGAAGGGCTGAGGGCGCTGTGATCTGGTACCTCTTCATCCCCCTCGCCCCGTACCTGCTGTGGCTGCTTTGGGCCGCGGCCTTCCACCCGCTGCCGCTCACCTACAACTGGCGCTCCATCTGGCAGCGGTGGGCGGGCACCCTGTCCACGGTGGGCGCCATCGCCATCGTGGTGATGGTCTTCGTGGTGGTGCTCTCCATGGCCCAGGGGGTCTCCAAGGCCTATGTGCGCAGCGGCCGGGACGACCAGGTGATCATCATGCGCCAGAACGCCCGGGTGGAGATGATGAGCTCCCTGAGCCTCGCCCAGGCCCGGCTCATCCTCACCCATCCGCTCATCGCCCAGGACGACGTGGGACCCCTGGCCACCGAGGACATCATCGTGAGCAAGCAGGTGGCGCTGGCCGACGGTTCAGGCGCCATGAGCGTGACGGTGCGGGGCACGACCCCCGCGGGGATCCGCATGCGCAGCCAGGTGCGGATGCTCCGGGGCCGCTGGTTCACCCCCGGCCTTTCCGAGGCCGTGGTCCCCCAGAAGATGCTCAAGCGCTTCACCGGGGTGGAGCTGGGCCAAAGCTTCGCCATGGCGGGGCGCAACTGGAAGGTGGTGGGCATCTTCGACGGGGATGGCAGCGTCTACGACTCCGAGATCTGGACGGAGGTGGGCGACCTGCGCCAGGCCTTCCGCCGCTACGGCAACGACTCCTCCATGGCGGTGCGCCTGCGCAGCGCCGCGGACGTGCCGGCCTTCATCCGGGACATGGAGCAGGACGTGCGCCTCAAGCTGGAGGCCAAGCCCGAGCCCGCCTACTTCGCGGACCTGGGCGACGCCGGACGGCCCATGCAGGTGCTGGGCCAGATCATCACCCTGATCCTCACCGTGGGGGCCGTGTTCGCCGCCATGAACACGATGTACGCCACCGTCGCGGGCCGCACCCCGGAGATCGGCACCCTCAGGGCCCTGGGCTTCCGCCGCCGGGAGATCCTGGCCAGCTTCCAGTGGGAGGCCATCCTCCTCACGGCCCTGGGGGGCCTGGCGGGTGCCGGCCTGTCGCTGCTCTTCAACGGCATCCGCACGGGCACCGTGAACATGAACACCTGGTCCGACGTGAGCTATGCCTTCTCGGTGACCCCGGACCTCATGGCCCAGGGGGTGGGCTTCAGCGTCCTGATGGGCATCGCCGGGGGCTTCCTGCCTGCCTGGCGGGCGAGCAGGATCCCCGTGACCGAAGCCATGCGGTCTTGAATCATTTATAAAAATCTTTTAGACTATTCCTTGCCGCGCGTTGACGACATCAGCTTGCGAGGTAAACTGATCACTAAACGGGAGGCCCTATGGACCGTGAACTGCTAAAGGGGAGCACGCCGCTTCTTCTGCTGTCTCTGCTCACGGACGGCCCCATGTACGGCTACCAGATCATCGAGACGGTCAAACAAAGGACCGACGGCAGCTACACCCTCAAGGAGGGTGCGCTCTACCCGGCCCTGCACAAGCTCGAGGCGGCGGAGTTCATCACGTCCTACTGGCAGACCCAGCCCAACGGGAGGGACCGCCGCTACTACGCCATCCAGCCCGCGGGCGCCTCCTTCCTGGCCGCCAAGAAACAGGAATGGGGCCAGTTCGTGGCCATGGTGGACGGCTTCGTGGGGCCCCGGCCGTGAACCAGGCGCTGGCCTCCTACCTCTCCGAAGTGGAGAGGGGATTGGGGGGGCTCACCTCCAGCCGCCGGCGGCTGATCATCCGCGAGCTCGCGGCGCATCTCCAGGACGAGGCCGAGGCCCGCGGGGTCCACACCGAGTCCCAGATGGACGAGCTTCTCTCCGAAAAGGAGCCGCCCCGGGAACTGGCCTCCGAGCTCTCCAACGGCGAGGGCACCGACGCCACCCACCGCAGCGAGACCTCCCTGCTGGCCGGAGGCCTCCTGGGCCTGGCCACGGGCGGCTACCTCTTCCTCCAGGGCGGCTGGCCCTGGCACCTCAGCCTGGCCTTCTGCATGGCCCACGGGCTGGCGGTGGGCGCGGGCATCTTCATGGTGCGCCGGCGCTGGCAGCGCCTGGGGACCCAGGCCAGGATCCTCACGTCCCTGGTCTTCGGCACGCTCATGGCCATCCCCCTGGGCTTCACCAGCCTGCGGGGCTTCAATTCCAGCCGCCTGCTCTACGGGGCCTTCACGGGCTACATGCTGGAACGGCACTCGGAGCCCCGACCGGCCTGGCAGGCGATCCTGGAGACCCTGGGGTTCACGGTGCTGGACTACCTGGCCTACACCTTCATCTTCACCCACCGCAGGCCCTACAGCTGGCTGCTGGAGCTGAGCTTCAACTTCACCCTGGCCCTGGCGGTCCTGGTGGCCCTCCACCTCAAGCGGCTCCTTTCGGGACGCTGGCTGCTGGCCCCCCAGTGATTCCCGGTTGAGTTCCAAGGCGATCCGGGCTACACTTTCTCCCTTGTGCGTGAACAAGCCGCGTGCCGTCATGGCATCCGGTCGGTTCCAGGAGGCCCCATGAAGGACAAGATCCATCCCCAGCTCTTCGACGTGAACGTCCATTGCGCGTGCGGCAATGAGTTCATGACCCGCTCCACCAAGAAGGAGCTCCGCGTGGAAGTGTGCGCGGCCTGCCACCCCTTCTTCACCGGCAAGCAGAAGCTCATGGATACCGCCGGCCGGGTGGAGAAATTCAACCGCAAGTATGCCAAGAAGGAAGTGGCGGCCCCCGTGGCCGAGGCCGCTCCCGAAGCTGAAGCTCCGGCCGAAGCCAACCAGTAGCGACGACCTTTCCAGGAACGGGCCGATCCTCGGCCCGTTCTTTTTTTGTGGATGGGGGTGACCCATGCTCGACCAGCTCGAATCCCTCGATGCCAAGTACCAGGAGATCGAAGCCCAGCTCCAGGACCCCGCCGTCGTCAGCGACATGAAGCGGCTCCGGGAGCTCACCAAGCTGCGCTCGGAGCTCGAGCCCGTGGTGGAGGCCTGGCACGTCCAGCGGAACCGGCTGCGCCAGCTGGAAGAGGCCGAGCAGATCCTCGCCGACAAGGCCCAGGACGCGGAGCTGCGCGAGATGGCCGCCATGGAGATCCCGGAACTCAAGGAGGCCATCCAGTCCGGCGAGGCGTCCCTGCGCCGCCTCCTGGTGCCCAAGGACCCCAAGGACGACCGCAACGTCATCCTGGAAGTGCGCGCGGGAACCGGGGGCGAGGAGGCCGCATTGTTCGCGGCGGAGATCTTCCGGATGTACGTGCGCTTCGCCGAGCGCCGCGGCTACCGGGTCTCGGTGCTCAGCGAGAGCGAAGCCGACCAGGGTGGCCTGCGCGAGGTGGTGGCCGAGGTGGAGGGGGCGGGAGCCTACTCCCTCTTCCGGTTCGAGAGCGGGGTGCACCGGGTGCAGCGGGTCCCCAAGACCGAGACCCAGGGCCGCATCCACACCTCCGCCTGCACCGTGGCCGTCATGCCCGAGGCCGACGAGGTGGACATCGAGGTGAAGAAGGAGGACCTTCGCATCGACACCTTCTGCTCCGGCGGCAAGGGCGGCCAGAGCGTGAACACGACTTATTCCGCCGTGCGCCTCACCCACCTGCCCACCAACACGGTGGTGCAGTGCCAGGACGAGCGCAGCCAGCTGAAGAACATGGCCAAGGCCATGACCGTGCTGCGCTCGCGCCTCCTGGAGAAGGCCCAGGCCGAGGTGGACCAGGCCGAGGCCAGCCTGCGCAAGACCCAGGTGGGCTCCGGCGACCGTTCCGAGAAGATCCGCACCTACAACTTCCCCCAGGGCCGGGTCACCGACCACCGGGTCAACGTCACCATCCACCAGCTGGATTCCTTCATGCAGGGCCTGATCGAGCCGATCCTGGAGCCCCTGCGCGCGGCCCACGAGGCCGAACGGCTCCAGCAGCTGGAGGCCTGAGGCCGGACGGAGCCCGGCCAGGAGCGGCATCCTATATATAGGGAAGCAGGGACCCCGGTTGCAGTTTTCCCCGGCTCGCCTCACGATAGCTGGAACCCCCCGGACGATCCCATGGCCTCCGCATCCGCCCAACGCCCCCTGGACACCCTCCTGCACGAGTGCCGGAAGGTGATCGTGGGCCAGCCCCAGCTGCTGAACCGGCTCCTCGTGGCCCTGCTGGTGCCCGGCCACGTGCTCCTGGAAGGCCTGCCTGGCCTGGCCAAGACCCGCACGGTCAAGGCCCTGGCCGCGGCGAGCCGCATGCACTTCCGGCGCATCCAGTTCACCCCGGACCTCCTGCCCTCGGACGTGGTGGGCACCCTGGTCTTCGACCCCCGGAACCTCACCTTCGCGCCCAGGAAGGGCCCCATCTTCGCGAACCTGCTCCTGGCCGACGAGATCAACCGCGCGCCCAGCAAGGTGCAGTCGGCCCTCCTGGAGGCCATGGAGGAGCGCCAGGTGACCCTGGGCGAGGAGAGCTTCTCCCTGCCGGACCCCTTCCTGGTGCTGGCCACCCAGAACCCCCTGGAGCAGGAAGGCACCTTCCCCCTGCCCGAGGCCCAGATGGACCGGTTCCTCTTCAAGCTGCGCATCGACTACCCCAGCCTCCAGGAGGAAGGGGAGGTGCTGCGCCGGGCCGACGGCCACGAGGAGCCCATCCTTCCCATGACCACCGCCGAGGAGATCCTCCAGGGGGGCCTCCAGGCCCGCAAGGTCCGGCTGGACGAAGCCATCCGCACCTACATCGTGCGCCTGGTCCAGGCCACCCGCCCCGGCCACGGCAAGGCCTGGAAGGGCCGGGAACTGCTCCGGTGCGGCGCCTCCCCCCGGGCCTCCCTGGCCCTCCAGGCCGCCTCCAAGGCCCTGGCCTACCTCTCCGGCCGGGACCACGTGCTCCCGGAGGACGTGGCGGCCCTGGCCCCGGACGTGCTCCGGCACCGGCTCCTGCTCACCTACGAGAGCGAGGCCGACGGGGTCACCACCGACGACGTCATCAAAGCCCTTTTGACAGCAACACCCAGGCCCTAAAAAACCGGGATCGTCCGGCATGTGACCAAGCTCACGAGCCGGCCAGCGATTCTTTATTGTCCTGTTTTCAATATTTTGGCAAAAATAGGTTTCCACCAAAAAAAAAGAAAACGCGGTTGGGGAACTTTCCCTCCCGTGCTAGCATGGGTCACCCTACTTAGGTCACCTGATATTTTCCAATAATGGGCCGGGGAAAGACCCTGACGTCTTTGAACCCCCGGAATTAACCCCAAAAGCGAAGTGATATAACCACTTATCGCTAACGCTAACCCCAACAGGAGGATGCTCATGCATCGTAGAATCGAAAACTTCGGCCGTATCGCCGCGCTGATCGTCGTGGGTTCCGTGACCCTCGCCGCCCAGGGCACGCAGACGTCCAGTGTCAGCGGCAGCCTCGTCGATCAGAACGGGGCCGCGGTCGTTGGCGCCACCGTCAACCTCACCTCCGCCAGCCTCCAGGGCCCCCGCGTCCTGCAGACGGATGAGAAGGGCCGGTTCATCACCCGCCTGCTGCCTCCCGGCCAGTACACCATCACCATCTCCAAGACCGGCTTCCAGACGATCAAGACGTCCGAGAGGATCGGCATCGACCAGACCTACCAGCCCCGGTTCACCATGGCCAAGACCGCCGCTGCGGTCGTGGAAGTGGTCGCCACCGCCGCCGCCGTTGACCGCACCGACGTCAAGACCGCTTCTAACTACTCCCTGGACGCCGTCGACGCCCTGCCCAACACCCGCACGATGGAAGGCGTCGCCCTCCTGACCCCCGGCGTCACCACCGGCGTCGGCGGCCGCGTCCAGATCCGCGGCGCCATGACCTCCGGCAACCTCTACCTGCTGGACGGCCAGAACATCTCCGACAACTCCTACAACAACCGTGGCGTTCGCCTGATCGATGACTCCATCGAAGAGGTGCAGGTCATCACCGGCGCCATCTCCGCCGAGTACGGCAGCGTTGACGGCGGCGTGCTGAACGCCATCACCCGCTCCGGCGGCAACGAGTTCACCGGCCAGCTGCGCTGGGAGCTCAGCGACCAGTCCTGGAACGCCTACAACCCCGGTGAAGTGCGCGGCTCCTTCGCCAACACGATGAACGAAGAGAAGACCGTGTCCCTCTCCGGCTTCATCATCAAGGACAAGCTGTGGTTCTCGGGCAGCTTCTTCACCACCGACCAGACCGGCAGCGGCAACATCACCTACGACCTGGGCAACCGCAACTCCACGACGCTCACCGACCCCAATCAGCCCTACAACGCCCAGACCAACCCCTACCGCACGATCAGCAACAACGGCCCCAACGGCCTGAACGCCCCCTACATCACGGGCCGCAAGGAAATCCGCCGCCAGATCAAGTTGACCTACGCCCTCAACCAGAACCACACCCTGGTGGCGTCCTTCAACAACTCCCGCATCGACGACGTGAACCGCAACTACAGCGCCGGCGAGCTGGCCTCCCTGGTTCCCCAGGTCAGCACCTCCGAGTTCCTGAACCTGCAGTGGCGCGCCATCTGGTCCAACACCATCACGTCTGAAGTGAAGGTCGGCCGCAAGAAGCAGATGCTGTCCGCCGGCGCCGATGTCGCCAACGGCAGCCCCGTCTACAACTACACCACCGGCGGCTACTTCAACAACGGCATCTTCAACAACAACGACGGCGGCGACAACCGCGACAACAAGACCTTCAACGCCAAGGTCAGCATGTTCTGGGACGCCATCGGCAGCCACACCACCGACATCGGCGTGGACTACTACAAGGGCACCGCCAAGGCCCGTAACGAGCAGACCGCCACGGGCTTCATCTTCGGCGTGGAAGACCTGTCCCTGAACGGCGGCAGCGACCTGCTCACCAGCCCCGGCACCGGCAGCTGGGGTCTCCCCTCCGACGTGTGGGAATTCTCCTCCGGCTCCGGCGAAGCCAACAACATTTCCTACGCCCTCTTCGTCAACGACAAGTGGACGATGGACAAGCACCTGAGCTTCAGCATCGGCGTGCGCTACGACAAGTTCAAGGCCGAGAACGAGAGCGGCAAGTCCACCGCGGCCGCCGACGGCATCTCCCCCCGCCTGGGCCTGAAGTATGACATCCTCGGCGACGGCAACTGGCTCTTCAGCGCCGCCTGGGCCCGCTACAACTCCAAGGTGCTCGAAGGCATCACCAACTCGGTCACCCGTCAGGGCAACCCCACCGAGATCGATCACCCCTGGGTCGGCGGCGCCGGCATGCGGTCCCTGGCCGACATCACCAACCTGGCCAACGTCCGCACCAACTTCGACTTCACCCAGATCGCCTATTACAACGATCCCACCCTGAACGTGAAGCTGTCCGACAACCTGAAGGCTCCCACGGTCGACGAGACCCAGATCGCCGCCCAGTACTTCTTCAACCACCCCGCGATTGGCGCCGGCTCCCTGAAGGTCACCGCCGTCAACAAGAAGTGGAAGAACCTCTTCGACTACACCGTCGGCAACTCCGGCCACGTGCTCGCCCCCTCGGGCGACGACCTCTACATGCGCGTGTGGGAGAACAGCGACATCGCGACCCGCGAGTACAAGGGCCTCGAATTCGAAGCCACCCTGCAGAAGGACGAGTGGAACCTGGCCTACACCTCCACCTGGAGCAGCCTGAAGGGCAACTACGAGGGTGAAGCCAGCAACAGCCCCGCCGCCGGCGCCGGCCTGAAGAACTTCACCGTGCAGGACGGGGTCAACATGTATGACTCCAGCATCAACACCCCCTACGGCTACCTGCAGGGCCACGTGGCCATCCGCATGCGCGGCACGGCTTCCCGTTCCTTCGCCAATGCCTACGGCAAGACCACCATCGGCCTCGTCTACCGCTTCGACACCGGCGCGCACTACAGCAAGTCCCGCGCGATCTCTCTCGCCCGCTTCGCCCGGACCATCCCCGGCGCCGGCCTGAGCAGCCAGTTCGGTTCCAGCACCACCCAGTACGAAGGTGGCCGCCGCATGGCGGGCGTCCTGCCCTCCGCCACCTACCTCGATCTGGCCGTCACCCACGAATTCCCGATCTTCAAGGTGGCTGGCAAGACCGTGACCGGCTTCTTCAAGGCCAACATCGGCAACTTCCTGAACCACCAGCAGGTCGTTGGTGTTGATACCAACTGGGCAGCCGCCACCTCCAACCTGGCCAACCCCGCCCTGGACGGCCTGAACTCCCCCTGGGTTCCCGCCTCCTCCACCTACGGCAAGGCTCGCCGCATCGCCGCCGACTACGGCACCGCCCGCACCATCGCCGTTTCCACCGGTTTCCGCTTCTAGTTCAAGCTGAACCCACGCAACACGAAAGGCGCCCGGGAAACCGGGCGCCTTTTTCATCTAGACTGGAAACCCGCCCCTTTTCCTGAGGTTGGTCCATGACATCGCGCACCGTCACCCTGATCCACACCGGAGGCACCCTGGGCATGGGCCCGGGGGAGGACGCCTCCCTGGCTCCCGGCCCCTCCCTGGACCGGATCCTGGACCAGGTGCCGGAGCTTCGCGAGCTTTGCGACCTCCGCATGGTCGTGGCCTTCAACCAGGACTCGGCCACCACGGAGCCCAGGGACATCCTCCTCCTGGCCCGCCTCATCCGGTCGGAGGCGGCGGTGAGCGACGGCGTCGTCCTGATCCACGGCACCGACACCATGGCCTACACCGCCTCGGTGCTGGGCTTCCTCCTGGCGGACCTGGGCAAGCCCGTGGTGCTCACGGGCAGCCAGCGACCCCTGGCCTACGTGCGTAGCGACGCCCGGGGCAACCTGGTGGACGCGGTGACCCTGGCCGCCCGGGGCGTGGCCGAGGTGGGCATCTGCTTCGGGGACCACTGGCTGCGCGGCGTGGCCGCGGACAAGGTGAGCGTGCACCGGTACGAGGCCTTCGAATCCCCCAACCTGCCGCCCCTGGCGGAGTTGGGGCTCCACGTGCAGATCCACCCCCACGCGGGCGCCTTCCCCCGCCAGGTTCCCCCGGCCATCGGCCCCGCCCTGGAATCGCGCCTGGCCGTGTACTCCCCCTTCCCGGGCATGCCCTGGCGCGTGCCGGACCCGGACTGCGCCGGCGTGCTCATCCGCGCCTATGGGGCCGGCAACCTCCCCATGGACCGGCCCGACCTGCGGGACCTCTTCCGGCACTGTGAGCGTCAGGGCCTGCCGGTGGTCGTCACCAGTCAGTGCGCCTCCGGCGGCGTGGACCTGGCCACCTACGACCTGGGCCGCCAGGCCCAGGCGCTGGGCGCCATCTCCGGCGGGCGGCACACGCCCTGGGCGGCGCTGGCCAAGCTCTCCCTGGCGCTGGGCGCGGGTTTCGCCACGGACGAGATCCGGCGCGCCTTCGAGGCCTCCTGGGCCGGAGAGCCCGTCTGATACACTGGTCCTCTACCCTTGAGGATCCGCCATGCTCGACGCCGCCCTTCTCCGCAACGACCTGGACACCGTGGTGCAGGGCCTGGCCAAGCGCGGCGTGACCTTCGACCAGGAGACCTACCAGGGCCTCGACGCGGCGCGCCGGCGCATCATCCAGGAAGCCGAGGCCCTCAAGGCCGAGCGCAACCGGGTTTCGGACGAGGTGGCCCGCCTCAAGCGCGCCAAGGAGGACGCCAGCCACCTCATCGCCGCCCAGGCCGAGGTGGGCCGGAACCTCAAGGCCCTGGAGACCGCCGAGAAGGAGGCCGAGGCCGCGTTCAAGGCCTTCATGGCCACGCTGCCCAACCTGCCCCACGAAAGCGTCCCCGTGGGCAGGGACGAGCACGCCAACATGGAGATCAAGCGCTGGGGCACCCCCGCGGCCATGGAGAAGCCCCTGGATCACGTGGACCTGGGCACGAAGCTGGGCATCCTGGACCTGGACCGCGCCGCCAAGCTCAGCGGAGCGCGCTTCTCCATCCTCAAGGGGCTGGGCGCCAAGCTGGAGCGCAGCCTGGTCTCGTTCATGGCGGACCTGCACGCCCAGGCCGGCTGGACCGAAGTGCTCCCGCCCTACCTGGTGCTGCCGGAGTGCATGTACGGCACCGGCCAGCTGCCCAAGTTCGAGCAGGACCTCTTCAAGACCCACCGGGGCGAGGATCCCCTGTACCTCATCCCCACCGCCGAGGTGCCCGTCACCAACATGTACCGGGACGAGATCCTCCCCGCCGAACAGCTCCCCATCCGCCACTTCGCCTTCACGCCCTGCTTCCGCAGCGAGGCCGGCAGCTACGGCAGGGACACCAAGGGCATCATCCGCCAGCACCAGTTCCACAAGGTGGAGCTGGTGGCCTTCGCCACGGCGGAGCAGGCCGCGGACGAACTGGAGAACCTCACCCGGCAGGCGGAGCGCATCCTGGAGGCCCTGGAACTGCCCTACCGCCGCATGCTGCTGTGCAGCGGCGACATGGGTTTCTCCAGCCGCAAGACGTTCGACCTGGAGGTGTGGCTGCCCAGCCAGGACACCTACCGGGAGATCAGCTCGTGCAGCTGGTTCGGGGACTTCCAGGCCCGGCGCGCCAACATCCGCGCCAAGGCGGCCGGCGGCAAGCCGCAGCCCCTGCACACCCTCAACGGCAGCGGCCTGGCCGTGGGCCGCACCTGGGTCGCCATCCTGGAGAACTACCAGCAGCCTGACGGCAGCGTTCGGATCCCCAAGGCCCTGCAGCCCTACATGGGCTGCGACGTGATCCGCTAGCCGAGTACGATTAGCGCGGTATCCGACGCCTCCCGCACGGCGTCGGGCAGGAAGAAGTCCGCCACCAGCGGCGTGCCGGGCACCACGGCGTAGGCGGAGAAGTCGGTCACCCCCTCCACCCGCAGCACCTCCTCGTCGATGAAGAAGTTCCCCGTGCAGGCCCGGGACGGGCGCTGCAGGATCACCGCCGCGGCGTCCGCCATGATCTCGGGCTTCCGGCTGGCGTTGGCCAGGTGCTCCCCGCCCAGGAGGTTGCGCACGGCGGCGGTGTCGATGGTCGTGAGGGGCCACAGGGAGTTCACGGCGATGCCGTCCTTGGCCAGTTCCTCGGCCATGCCCAGGGTGCACAGGCTCATGCCGTACTTCGCCATGGTGTAGGCCACGTGGGGGGCGAACCACTTGGCCCGCATGTCCAGGGGCGGCGAGAGGTTCAGGATGTGGGGGTTGGGGGCCTTCTCCAGGTGGGGCAGGCAGGCCTTGGAGCACAGGAAGGTGCCCCGGGCGTTCACCTGGTGCATGAGGTCCCACCGTTTCATTTCGGTGGCCGCGGTGCCCGTGAGGGAGATGGCGCTGGCGTTGTTCACCAGGATGTCGAGGCCCCCGAACGCCTCCACGGTGCGGGCCACGGCGGCCAGCACCTGCTCCTCGTTCCGCACGTCGCCCACGATGGGCAGGGCCTCGCCGCCCGCGGCCCGCACCGCGTCGGCGGCGGAGTACACGGTGCCCGGGAGCCGGGGATGGGCCTCGGCGGTCTTGCCCAGGAGGGCAACCCGCGCGCCGTCGCGGGCCGCGCGCAGCGCGATGGCGAGCCCGATGCCCCGGGTGGCGCCGGTGATGAGGAGGGTCTTTCCGCCAAGGCTCATGGGGGCTCCGGTGACTGGAGCCCCGAGTATGCCCCGGGAACGCGGGAAATTCTATTCGAAGTCGGGGGCGTCCGGGACGTCGCTGCTCATGCGCTTGAGGGCATCCTCGTTCTTCCAGATGCCGCCGTAGCGTCCGTAGAGGGAGCTGAAGCCGGGGCGCTTGCGTCCCTGTTCGGCCAGGGTCACCAGCTCGGCGGTGAGCAGCTTCTCGGCCACGCCGGTCTGGAGGGACTCCACCAGGGCGCGCCGGGCCTCGAAGGTGAGGGCGGCCGCGGGAGTGCGCTCCTTGATGCGGGCGATCCACAGCTTGCCGTCGGGGGTCCAGCAGGCGGGGGTGACCTTGCCCGCGGGGGTCTCCAGGAGGGCCTTGCGGATGGCGGGGTGCTGGCCCAGCTCGGCCAGGCTCTGGATGGTGACGCCGTCCTTGGCCTCGGGCGTGCCCAGGGCCTTCAGGTCACCCGCGGCCTTGTCGGCCTTGGCCCTGAGGGCGACGCGGGCCTCCTCCAGCTTCCAGGCATCCAGAACCTTGGCCCGGATGTCGGCCAGGGGGGGCACGGCGACGGGGAGCTCCTCCTGCACGCGGAAGACGACGTAGGAATCGCCGGCCATGCGGATCTTGGAAACCTGGCCCACTTCCAGGGCGAAGGCTTCCCCGGCCAGGCCCTGGCTGCCGGGCAGCCCTTCCAGGCCCGCGGCGTCGGTGGCGGAAAGGGGCTTGCTGGTGGCGACCTTCATGCCCAGGTTCCGGGCGGGGGCGGTGAGGTCGCCGCGGTCGCCGGCGCGCTTACGCAGCTGCTCCAGCTTGTCCTTGGCCTTGGCGGCGAAGGCGTCGCGGGCGATCTGGGCGCGCAGCTCCTCCTTGACGGACTCGAAGGGCTTCTCGCGCCGGCCTTCCAGGCGGATGAGATGCACGCCGAACTGGGTCTTCACGGGCTGGCTGATCTCGCCGGGCTTCAGGGCCGCCGCGGCGTCCGTGAAGGGCTTGACCATCTGGCCGGGGGCGAACCACCCCAGGTCCCCGCCCTTGCCCTTGGCGCTGGGATCCTCGCTGTAGGCCTCGGCGGCTTTGCCGAAATCCTGGCCGGCCATGAGCTTGGCGCGCAGCTCCCCGGCCTTCTTGAAGGCCTCCCCGGCCTGGGATTCCGAATCGGCCTTGAAGAGGATGTGGCTGGCCTTGAGCTCGGTGTACTGCGCCTTGCGGGCCTCGTACAGGGCCTTGACCTTGGCGTCGTCCACGGGCGGCAGGCCCAGGGAGGCCTGGTCCACGGCCACGTAGGCGATGACCCGGCGCGGACCCTCCTGGAAGCGGGCGCCGGAATCCTTGAGGAAGGCCTGCAGCCGGGCCTCGCCGGGGTCCGGGACCGCGGCGGGATCGGGGGAGGCGGTGACGGCTTCGTAGCTGATCTTCTCGTTGCGGACCCGGTTCTCCAGGTCCACCCACGCCTGGTCGACGGGGACACGGGAGGCGGCCTGGGCCACCAGCTTGCGCAGGCTGAGCTCGCTGGTCAACTCGGTCTCCCACTGCTTGAGGGAGGTGCCGTTCTCGCGCAGGACCGCGTTGATGTCGGCGGAGGGCTTCAGCTGGCCGTTGTCGTTCAGGAAGAGGGGGATGCTGCGCAGCCGGGCTTCCAGGGCCGCGCGCACCTCGGCGTCGGTGATGACGATGTCGTGGCGCTCGGCCAGCTCCAGGCGGAGCTGGTTGCTGATGAGGCCGTCCAGGGCCTGCCCCTGCAGCATGGGCATGATGGTCTCGATATTGGCCTGCTTGCCCATGCGCTTGACGTACTGGGCGATCATGGAATCCACGTCCCGCTTCAGCACGTCCCGCCCGTAGACCCGCGCCAGGACATTGTCCGGCGCGCCAGCGTTGGCGCCGCTGGGCGCGAGGTAGGCCACAAGGCCTAGCAGCACCACCATCATGACCACGGCCATGGGGGTCTGGTTGCCTTTGAACACTTGGCGGAAATTGCGAAGCATGGGTTCTCCATGGGCAGGCCATAGGCCAGGATCTTCTAGGTTATCAAAGGAATGCCGTTTGTCCTAAACTGATTGACCGAGGGTGTCATGGCCGTGCGACCAGTACTCACCTGGGGAGATCCCAGGTTGAAGGTAAATTCAAGTGACGTGGGGGATTGGACGCCCGAGCTGGATCAGCTGGTGGCCGATCTCTTCGAGACGACGTACCACGAGGAGGGGCTGGGCATCGCGGCCCCCCAGGTGGGGGTGAACCTCAACCTCGCCGTCATCGACACCTCCTGCGGCGCCGATCCCGCCGCCCGGATCGTCCTGATCAACCCTGAGGTGGTGCGGGAGGAGGGCTCCCAGGTGGGGCCCGAGGGCTGCCTTTCCATTCCCGGCATCCACGAGGTGCTGGAGCGGCCCATGAAGGTATGGGTCAGGAACCGCACCCCGCAGGGCGACTGGGTGGAACTGGAGGGCGAGGAGCTCCTGGCCCGGGCCTTCTGCCACGAGATCGACCACTTGCGGGGCCGGCTCTTCGTGGAATACTTCGGACCCGTCAAGCGCCAGATCATCCAGCGGAAGTACGCGAAGTCGAGGGCCTGACCCGTGCGCGCGGCCTTCCTGGGAACCCCCTCGGCCGCCGTGCCCGCGCTGCGGGCCCTGGCCGGCGCCCGGGGCGTGGCCGCGGTGTTCTGCAACCCCGACCGGCCCCAGGGCCGGGGCCGCCACCTGGAAGCCCCACCGGTCAAGCGGGCCACCCTGGAACTGGGCCTGCCGGTGCACCAGCCCCTTTCCTGGAAGGACCCCGCCACCCGGGAGACCTGGGAGGCGCTGGGCGTCGACCTGGCCGTGGTGGTGGCCTACGGGCACATCCTGCCCCGGTGGATGCTGGACGGCTGCCCCCTGGGCGCGTGGAATCTCCACTTCTCCCTCCTGCCCCGCTGGCGGGGGGCCGCCCCGGTGAACCACGCCATCCTCGCCGGCGACCCGGAGACGGGGGTGGGCCTCATGCGCATCACCCCCGGCCTGGATGAAGGCCCCGTGCTGGCCCAGACCCGGCGACCCATTGGACTGGCCGACACCGCCGACGCCCTCCTGGACGCCCTGGCCCAGGATGCCGCCGGCCTGCTCCTGGAGCACCTGCCCACCCTGGAGGCGGGCACCGCCCACCCCGTCCCCCAGGACGGCGCGGGCGCCACCACGGCCTCCAAGCTGCACAAGGGCATGGCGCCCCTGGACCCCGAACTGCCCGCCCTGCGCCTGCACCGCCAGGTGAGGGGCCTCCACCCCTGGCCCGGCGCCGAGCTCTCCTTCCGGGACACCACCCTCAAGGTCTGCGCCGTGGGGGGCCTGCGCCCGGACGGAGCCCCGGCGGGCACCCTGGTCTGGAACCGGGACGGCGCCTGGCTCACCGCCGGGGACGGCACGGCCCTGGAGCTCACCCTCCTGCAGCGCCCGGGCAAGCCGGTGCAGCCCGCGGCCCAGGCCCTGCAGCCCTGGGGCGCCTCGGGATCGGGCTCTACACGCCGAACGGTTTGACCGCCTCGTCGAAGCGGGCCGCGAGGGTGTGGTCCTTCTCCGTCACGTGCCCGGCGTCGTGGGTGGTGAGGGTGATGCGCACGTAGCCCCACCCGAAGGCGATGTCCGGATGGTGGTTCATGGCCTCGGCGGGGGCCACGAGGCGGCTCACGATGTTGAACGCCGTCATGAAATCGGGGGTGCGGATCTCCCGCACGAGGCTGTTGTCCTTCTCG
This sequence comes from Mesoterricola sp. MK458, assembly GCF_055384935.1. Taxonomy (NCBI): domain Bacteria; kingdom Pseudomonadati; phylum Acidobacteriota; class Holophagae; order Holophagales; family Holophagaceae; genus Mesoterricola; species Mesoterricola sp. MK458. Next base: position 4,095,354 of record NZ_AP045075.1, on the reverse strand, counting down.
GTCCAGGTCATGGATCCTCCGGGTCGTCGAGTTCTTGTGAGGCGGCGGGGGTGAGAAGTTCCTGCACCTCCTGGGCCAGGAGCCAGTCCCCGGGAAAGTCCGCCAGGGCCGTCTGGATCTCCCGCAGGCGCCCGGGGGGGGCCTCCCCGCGCGTGCGCATGGCCCGCACCTCCCCGTAGAGGGCGGCGAGCTCCGGGGGCAGGGTCCCGGCCTTGCGCTGCCGCGCCAGACGTTCGGCCTCCCCCGGGGGGCCGTCGCCGAAGTGCCGGTCCCAGGCTTCGGGATCGGCCGGACCGCCGGCCACGCTGGGAAGTTTGCCGGCCAGGAAAAGCAGCGCGCGGGAGGGAAGGTCCACGGGCCCGGCCGCGGTGGATCCCTTGAGGTCGATGGCCTCGTCCCCGCCCGGCCTGAACCCGCACAACCGCACCCCACCGGGCAGGTCCAGGGCGAAGGGCCCGGAATCGGGCAGCGCCCCGGCGCCGAAGGCCACCAGCGCCTGCCCCAGCCAGGGAGGCCCCAGGGCCTGCCCGCCCCGGGAGACCAGCACCGGTCCGTCCAGGCCCACGATGCCCGCCACCCGGCGTGCCACCCGCCCGGTGATCTCCAGGCCCGTGTCCAGCACCAGGTGGTTGACGGTGCCCGAGCGCAGGGCCTCCCGCAGCCCGTGGAGACCGCCGCGCTTCCAGCTGAGCGTGGCCTCGAAGGCGTCCAGCACCTCGAAGAGGTGCCCGAAATCCCGGGCCACGTAGAGCCGGGGCTGCATGGTGGTGATGTCGAAGTCCCGGTCCACGCAGTCCAGGGAGAGGGGGACCTTCTCCACCTCCGGGGTGAGGCAGTGCGCCGCCTCGCCCAGGGAGCTGAGGATGCCGGCGCCGTAGATGCGAGGGTCCTCCAGGCTCCCCACGAGGCCGTACTCCGCCGTCCACCAGTAGAGGCGGCTGGCGCGGGCGCTTTCGCTCACGTAGGTCCGGCTGGCCTGGGCCGCCTCCAGCCGGGCCTGGGCCAGGGCCTCGTCCCCGGGGGTGCTGGCGGGGTCCTCCTTCACGACGCTGAGGTGGCGCACCGCCTCGTACACGGCCTGGTCCTCCCGGCTGGCGATGGCCTTGAAGCCCGCCACGCCGCAGCGCTTGACGTAGGCCGCGTAGTGGGGGTCGGCGAGGATGGGCGCGTGGCCCGCGCTCTCATGGACGATGTCGGGGGCCGGGGTGTAGGCGATGTGGTCCGCGGAGCGGATGTCGGCCGCGATGGCCAGCACCCCCAGGGACTGCATCTCCGTGAAGACCGCCGGGGGGATGAACCCCCGCACCCCCACGGCGCGCCAGCCGATCCGGGAAAGCCGCGCGTCCATCTCCTCCAGGCTGGGGATGGTTTCCACGCCGATCCCCGCCGCCGCGAGCCCCTCCAGGTAGCTGGGGTGGGCGCGGTCCTTGAGGTGGGCCGTGAGCCGCGTGAGGATGTGGCGCCACACGGCCTGGTCCCGGGGGGTGTAGTCCCCGTAGTCCTGGGGCACGACGTAGCGCGCCAGGTGGGGGGGGAGGAGCGTTTCGGGAGTGGCCATTGAAGCCTCACACTCCCTAAAGATAGAGTCTCAGGCTCAGGTTCGGGCCGGATTTCTCACTGCATCATGCGGGCCACGTCCCGGTAGTCCGGGTCCAGCCCGGCCACGATGCGGAATTCATCGAGGGCCTCGTCCTTGTGCCCCTTCTCCAGGAGCAGGACGCCCAGGTCGTAGTGGAGTCCCAGGGCGTCCTCCGGCGGGAAGCCCGGGGCGTCGATGCCCTGGCGGAGCCAGGCCGCGGCGGCGTCGGCGTCGTTCTGGGCCAGTTCGCAGATGGCGAGCATGGAGCAGCACTCCAGGGTGCGCTCGGGGTCGCGCATGGCCTTCTTGAACTCCTCGATGGCGGGCTCCAGCAGGAGCATCTCCTTGTAGGCGATGCCCAGGTTGTAGTGGGTGTCGTAGTCGTCGCCCTTGACCTGCTGCTCCACCCCCTCGCGGAAGGCGTTGAACAGCTCGTCCACGCTCTGGATCTTCTCCACCACGTTGGTGGCGTCGTGCATCTCCTCGCCTTCGCCGGATTCCAGGAGGGCGTCGCCCAGCACGTCGGAAAGGTCGAAGAAGGAGTGCTCGAAATCCTTCTCGGACAGCACCTCGGCCCCGGCCTTCTTGCCAAGGCGCTGCAGGGCGGTCTCCGCCTGGTCCAGGCGGCTGAGCAGTTCGGGGTGGCGGGGGTGGATCTGGAGGGCGCACTCGATCTCGATCTTGGCTTCCTCCGGGCTCCCGTAGTCCAGCTGGAAGTCGATGTCGGAAAGGGACGCGGCCAGGTCCGCGCTCACCTCCACGGGCTCGGCGGGGGGCGGTTCCGTGGGGAACGGCAGGGGCTCCAGCTCCAGGGGAGGCAGCTCCTCGGCGCCGGCGGCGGTGATCTCGGACCACTCGTACTCGGGCTGGCTGGGGTAGGCTCCGGTGGTGGAGGCCGGAGGCTGGGGCTGGGACTGGGGCTCGGGCGGGGGCTCCAGGGCCTCCCAGGCGGGAATGTCGAAGCCCGCCAGGAAGGGCTCGGGGGCGGGCGGAAGCTCCAGGGCCTCGATGGGCTGCACGGGCTCGGGGACCACGGGCACGCCGGCCCGGTCCAGGTCCAGGGCGATGGGGATGATCTCCTGGATGGGCTCCAGCTCCAGGGGGAGCACCGGCAGCTCCTCCACCGGCGCCGGCAGCGCGATGGGCGGGGCCACCGGGCGGGGCTGGGCCTCCATGAGGCCGAGGTTGCGCCGGTACAGGCGGGTGGAGCCGGGGAAGATGGCTTCGGCCAGGTCCAGGAGCTCCACCGCCAGGGCCTTGTTCCCCAGCTCCGCAAGCTTCTCGGCCTGCTTGACGTAATGCATCTGGACCTTGCTCAGGACCCCGGTGCCCCGGTGGATCTCGGCGATGCGCACGATGGCGTTGTAGTTGGTCGGGTCCAGGTCGAGGATCCGGTTGTAGGTCTCCTGGGCCCGGTCCATGAAGCGGTTCTTCAGGGCATGCTCGGCGTCCCGTTCCAGCTGCTGGATCTGCATGCGCCGGGCCACGTCCACGTCCGAGTGCTCGGAGGGGGCCTCGGCGCCGGGGCCGTAGGTGGCCGTGGGCGGGGCCGTGGAGGTCATGACCGCGGGGGCCTCGTCCAGGTCCTTGATGCCCATGCCGGTGAGCTGGGCGCGGAGCTGGCCCGCCACCTCCTCGTCGTCCTTGGACAGGGCGAAGGCGTAGGCCCGGCGCAGGTGTTCCACCTGCTCGACCCGGTTCCCGGACTGGTGGGCGATGTCGGCCAGCTGGATCCAGGCCTCGGCGTTGAGGGCGCCGTGCAGCCCGCCCCGCAGGGCCTTGGCGGCGGCCTCGCCCAGGCCGCGCCGGCCGAATTCGCGCCCGATGGGCTTGAAGAGCTTCAGGGCCTCGGCGACGTTCCCGCCCCGCACCATCTCCCGCAGGGCGCGCTCGGCCAGGACCAGGGACTTCTCGGGAAGCTGGGGCACCTCGCAGAGGGCCTCCAGGGCCCGGTCCGGCGCCTTGGACTGCAGCTCCACCTCGGCCAGCGCGTCCAGGAGCTCCGGGGAGCGGGGGTTGGCCGCGAGGCCCTCCCGCAGGTGGGCGGCGGCGGCGGGGAGGTCCTTCTGGATCACCGAGAGGCGGGACTGGGTGAGGAACACCTGGGGGGTGGACACCATGGTCTTGGCCCGCTCCAGGATCTGGCCGGCCTCCACGTGCATCTGCTCCAGGGCCAGGGCCTCGGCTACCTCCAGGTAGATGGCCGCGGCCTTCTCGCGCATGCCCTCCTTGTTGTAGAGGTCGGCCAGCTTCACCTTGTTCTTGAGGTTCTTGGGGTCAAGGTCCACGACCTTGGCGAACTCCTCCAGGGCGCGCTTGAGCAGGCCCTTCTTGGTGAAGGATTCCGCCACCTCGATGTGGATCTGGATAGCGTCCTTGACCATGTTGGTCTGGCGGTACAACTCGGCCAGCCGCTCGCAGATGTCCAGGTCCTCGGGCGCGGTGCGGTGGGCCTTCTTGAACACGGCGCTGGCCTTGGCGTTGAAGCCGCCCCGCTCGAAGCCCATGCCCGCGCGCTTGAACATGTCGATGGCTTCGGGGACCTTGCCGGCCTGCAGGTAGGCATCCCCCACCCGGTTCATGAGGTTGAAGTCGTCGGGCTTGTCATCGATGAGCTTGAGGAACTCGTCAATGGCGCGATCGAGCCGGCCCTGGCCCATGAAGGTCTCGGCCTGCTTCTGGATCTTGGCTCGGTCAATGGCCATTGCGCGCCTCTGGAATGCGGACCGGAAGGAACTCCCGGTGGCTCAAGGATGGATCAAGCGTTGAGGTTGCGCACCGTGAAAGCGTGCGGCAGGAGGTCGGCCAGGCTGTGGAGGGTCCGGTGGTGGCGGTTCACCAGCAGGATGGGCAGGTCGTCGGCGAACTCCGCCAGCACCTGGCGGCAGGCGCCGCAAGGGGGGGTGAGGGTGGGGGCCTCGGTGACCACCACCAGGGCCTTCAGCTCCCCGGGCTTCATGCCCTGGGCCACCGCGGCGCAAATGGCGGTGCGCTCGGCGCAGAGGGAGGAGGGGTAGGCCGCGTTCTCGACGTTGCAGCCGGAGACGATCCCGCCTCCGGCGCGGAGGAGGGCCGCGCCCACGTGGAAATTGGAATAGGGGGCGTGGGCATGCTCCCAGCCCTTCCATGCCGCCTCCACCAGGGCGTCCCATGCGTGGGACTGGGGGTCGTTGAAGTACATGTCCACCTCGATGCGAATAGTCAATTCATCCTAGTCAAATTCCGGCCCCCTGCACAGGCCTCCCGCCTGGGCCCGGGCCAGGGCCCGCCAGCAGCGGGTCGGACCCTCCAGTTCCACCCGCCCGTCCCGGCCCCGGAGGTCCAGGAAGACCTGGCGACGCTGGAGGCGGGCCTGGAGGACGCTTCCCGAGAGCACCTCCAGCTCCTTCTCGAAGGCCTCCCCCGGCCCCCAGGCCTCCAGATCCAGCCCCAGCCGCACCCCGGCGGGCGCCTCGTCCTCGAAGGTGCGCACCCAGGGCGCCCCCCGCTGGGCGGTGCGCTTCCAGTGCACGCGGCTCAGGGGATCCCGTTCACGGAAGGGCCGGGCGCCGTCCGGGCTGGCCGACCCGGGCAGGGACCGGGGCCGGCTCCGGTCCCCCTCCGCATCCTGGCGCGGGGGGAGGGAGCGGGGATGGGGAAGGATGAGGATGCGCTGCTCCAGGGGAAACCGCCAGGCCTTCTCCAGGAACCCGAAGGGAAAGGCCGTGCGGAATTCCACGGAGCGCAGCGCCGCCCAGCCCCTGCGGGCGGCCTTGACGTGGAGGGTGGCCACGGCCTCCCGGGCTCCCTCGCCGCCGGCCAGGAACCCCGGCTCGACCCGGGCGTCCTCCAGGTCCAGGTGGATCTCCACGCCCCGCACCCGGGCCGGGGCGTCGTTCCGGAACCGCACCCGCACCCCGCCCCGCACGCGGGCGAAGACGTTGCCTTCCTCCACCCGCAGCAGGTGGAGGCCCTGGATGGCGCGCCGGCTCACCCACCCCGAGGCCAGGAACAGCCCCAGCATCAGCGAGAAGACCAGGTAGAGGAGGTTGTTGCCGGTATTCACCGCCGCCGCGCCCATGCCCGCCATGGCCACGAGGTACTGGAATCCCAGCCGTGTCACGGAGAGCCGCAGACGCTTGTCCCGCCACAGGTCCATTCAGGTCTTTCCCCACGTGCCGCGCTTTGCCATTACCATGAACCAAGCCCACCCCAATTCAAGAATGACGCCAGGACATTGACCATGCTGAAAAAACTTTTCCGCTCGAAGTCCCTCGAATCCCTCCGGGCCCAGGCGGATGAACCCGAGCACCAGCTCAAGAAGAACCTCGGCACCTTCGACCTGACCATGTTCGGCATCGGGGCCATCATCGGCGCGGGCATCTTCTCCAGCATCGGCACGGCCGCGGCCGGGAACCTCGCCGACGGGCGCTGGCCCGCGGGGCCCGCCCTGGTCGTCAGCATCCTCCTGGTGGCCGTGGGCTGCGGGTTCACGGCCCTGGCCTACGCGGAGTTGGCGTCCATGATCCCGGTCTCGGGCTCGGCCTACACCTACGCCTTCGCCACCATGGGCGAGCTCATGGCCTGGATCATCGGCTGGGACCTCCTCCTGGAATACGCCGTAAGCAACGTGGCCGTGGCCATCTCCTGGGGCGACTACGCCCGCAGCTTCCTGGCCAACGTCCTGAACATCCGCATCCCGGGCTGGCTCGCCATGGACCCCAGGAGCGCCCTGTCGCTGGTCCACGGGACGCCGCCGGCCTCGATCTCCCACAAGCTCGAGGTGCTGGCCCAGGCCCGGGCCGGCCACCTGGACGGGGCGGCCTACTTCGCCAACTGGGACGTCCTGAGGGACGCGCCCCTGGTCCACGGTTTCCCGGTCACCATCAACCTGCTGGCGGTGGTCATCACCGTCCTCGTCACCTACCTGGTGTACCTGGGCATCAAGGAGAGCGCCCGCGCCAACGCGGTCATGGTGGTGCTCAAGGTGGCCATCCTCCTGGCGGTGGTGGCCATCGGCTTCCGCTTCGTGCACCCGGAGAACTGGCATCCCTTCGCCCCCCACGGCTTCAAGGGCATCCAGGCGGGAGCCGCCATCATCTTCTTCGCCTTCATCGGCTTCGACGCCGTGAGCACCACGGCCGAGGAATGCAGGGACCCGGGCCGCAGCCTGCCCCGGGGCATCCTCTTCTCCCTGGGCATCTGCACGGTCATCTACGCCCTGGTGGCCCTGGTGGTCACGGGCATGCTGAAGTACACCCAGCTGGCCGGCAAGGCCGACCCGCTGGCCTACATCTTCACCCAGAACAACATGGCCGGCGTGGCGGGCGTGATCTCGTTCGGGGCGGTCATCGCCACCACCGCCGCCCTCCTCGTGTACCAGGTGGGCCAGCCCCGCATCTTCATGGCCATGAGCCGGGACGGGCTTCTCGGCCCCTGGTTCGGGAGACTCAGCCGCACCCACCGCACCCCGAGCAACGCCACCTTCCTCACCGGCGTGCTGGTGGCGGTGCCCGCGGCGCTGCTCAACATCGACGAGGTGGTCGAGCTCACCAACATCGGGACGCTCTTCGCGTTCTCCGTCGTGTGCGGCGCGGTCATGATCCTGCGCCTGCGCCGGCCCGAGGCCCCGCGGCGCTTCCGCATGCCCTGGATCTTCGTGCTGGCCCCCGCCGGCATCCTGGCCTGCGTCTGGATCGCCAAGGGCCTTCCCTGGGTCACCTGGGTCCGGTTCGTGGCGTGGCTCGCCATCGGCCTCGTGATCTATTTTGCCTATGGCCAGCGCAACAGCGTGCTGCAAACTGGAGCCGAGGAAGCCTAGCCATGTTCACCGGTCTCGTACGCCATCTCGGAACCCTGGAAGCCCGCCAGCCCCGCGCCGGGGGGGCCCGGCTCGTCATCGCCGCCGCCCCCGAGCTCCTGGAACGGGCCGAGGAAGGGGCCAGCATCTGCACCAACGGCGCCTGTCTCACGGCGGTGGGCCGGGACGCGCGCACCTGGCAGGCCGACCTTTCCGAGGAGACCCTCCTGAAGACCACCCTGGGGCGCCTGGCGCCCGGGGCCATGCTGCACCTGGAGCCCAGCCTGCGCGTGGGCGACCCCCTGGACGGGCACCTGGTCTCGGGCCACGTGGACGGCGTGGGCCGGCTCCTGGAGCGCACCCGCGGGGAGGGGCTGTGGCGCTTCTCCATGCCCGCGGACCTGGCCCCCATGACCGCGCCCAAGGGTTCCATCGCCGTGGACGGTCTTTCCCTGACGGTGGTGGACTGCGGCCCGGACTGGTTCACCGTCGCCCTCATCCCCGAGACCGTGCGCCGCACGCGCCTGGAGGGAATGGCCGAAGGCGCCGAGGTGAACCTCGAGGCCGATCCCGTGGGACGCTTCGTGGCGCGGGCCCTGGCCACGCGGGAGACCGAAGGCAGGCTCTCCCGGTTCGCCCGGGACGGGTGGGGCTAGGCCTCATGAAGGAACTCCCGCCCATCCGGCGCCTGGCCCAGTCCCTCTGGCTCCTGACGGTCGTGTCCGTGGCGGGGGCCGTGGGGTTCCACCTGCTGGACCACGCGCGGTGGCTGGACGGGTTCTACTTCGCCATCACCACCCTGGTGGGGTTCCGCGACGCGCACCCCGCGGGGCCCGGGCTCAAGATCTTCACCATGGTCTACCTCATCGCCGGGCTCGTGGTGGTGGGCATGGCCTTTTCCAATCTCCTGGCCCTCCTGCTGGAGGGGGACCTCAAGGGGTACTTCCTGGAGCGACGCATGCAGAGACGCCTCAACGCCCTCAAGGACCACATCATCGTGTGCGGGTTCGGCAAGACGGGCTTCCAGGCCGCCTGGGAGCTCAAGCAGGTGGGGGTCCCCTTCGTCCTCATCGAGAAGGACGAGAGCAAGAGCCACAACGCCCGGTTCGAGGGGGAACTCTTCCTGGTGGGCAACGCCATGGACGAGGTGATGCTGGAACGGGCCGGCATCACCCGGGCCCGGGGCCTGATCACCACGCTCCAGACCGATGCCGACAACGTGCTGGTGACCCTCACGGCCCGGCAGATGAACCCGGCGCTCTCCATCGTGGCCCGCTCCACCAAGCTGGGCACCGAGAACAAGCTCAAGGCCGCCGGCGCCGACCACATCGTGAGCCCCTACGAGATCGGGGGCCGGCGCATGGCCTCCCTCCTGCTGACGCCGGACCTTCTCAACTACGTGGACGTCATCCTCGACAAGAAGCAGATGGAAATGGCCATCGAACACATCCTCGTGCGGCCCGAGTCCTTCCTGGTGGGGAAGACCATGCGCGAGGTGCGCCTGCGGGATCGCACCGGCGCCCTGATCGTGGGCATCAACCGCCCCATGGAGGGCCTGCGCTTCAACCCCACCGGCGCCGAGGTGTTCGAGGCCGGGGACGTGCTCCTGGCCATGGGCAGCCATGAGTCCCTGGACGCCCTGGTGAAGGTTTCCCGTGGCGTCTGAAACGTAACCAGCCCTTGCCGCACCCCTGGAACATGGCGTCCAACCCGCACCTGCTGATCGTCGACCTGGCCACCGTCCTGGGCGTGGCGGCCCTCACCACCCTGCTTTTCCGCCGCCTGCGCCAGCCCGCGGTGCTGGGCTACCTCCTGGCGGGCCTCATCGTGGGACCCCACGTCCCGGTGCCCCTGGTGGCCCACGTGCAGAACGTCCAGACCCTGGCCGAGCTGGGCGTGATCCTGCTGATGTTCTCGGTGGGCCTGGAATTCGATTTCCGCAAGCTGGCCCGGGAGGGGATCCCGGCCGTGTTCCTGGGGGTGGTCCAGGTGGGCCTGACCACCTGGCTGGGCTTCCTCGCCGGCCGCGGCCTGGGCTGGGGCCAGCGGGAGAGCGCGCTCACCGCCGCCGCCCTGGCGGTGTCGAGCACCATGATCATCGCCAAGGTCTTTGAGGAGCACGGCACCCGGGGGCCCTTCCGGGACCTGGTGTTTTCGGTGCTGGTGGTGCAGGACCTCTTCGCCATCCTGCTCCTGGCCGGGCTGGACACCTCGTCGGCGGCCGCCGGGGGCGTGGGCTGGGCCCTGGCGCGGGTGGGGCTCTTCCTGGCCGGCCTGCTGGGGCTGGGCGGGCTGCTCCTGCCCCCTCTGCTGCGCTGGGCCGCGGACCACGGCCGGGACGAGACCCTGCTCGTGGCCGCGGTGGGGGCGTGCTTCACGTGCGCCGTGCTGGCCTCCAAGTTCGGCTGTTCCCCGGCCCTGGGGGCCTTCGCGGCCGGGATGCTGGCGGCCGGAAGCCGCCGGGTGCGTCCTATCGAGCGCCTGGTGCTGCCCGTGCGGGACCTCTTCGGCGCCATCTTCTTCGTGGCCGTGGGCATGCTCATGGACCCGCGGCTCCTGGCCGCCCAGGCGGGCCCCATCCTGCTCCTGTCGGCCGTGGTGCTCCTGGGCAGCGCCGCCGGCGGCGCCCTGGGCGCGGCCGCCGCGGGGATCCCCGCCCCTTCCGGCCTCCGGGTGGGCCTGACCCTGGCCCAGCCCGGCGAGCTCTCCTTCGTCCTGGTGGGGGTGGGCGCCGCGGCCGGCCTACGGTTTCCCCAGGCCCTGCCCGTGGTGGTGGGGGTGGCCTTCGTCACGGCCGTGGCGGGGCCGTTCTTCTTCCGCCGGGGGGAAGCCATCGCCCGGGGCTTCGACCGCCTCATCCCCGCCCCCGTACACCGGTCACTCGTTCGGATCCACGGCTGGACCCAGGGCCTCCGTGGGCGCTTGCCCGGCGCCACCCCCTACCCCGCCGTCGGCTACCTGTTCCTGGACGCCCTGCTCTTCAACGCCCTGGCCATCGGCGCCATCCAGGTGCGCCACCACCCCCTGGCCACGGCCCACCCCCTGGCGGCCGGGGCCCTGGCGGCCACGGGCCTGGCCTTCCTGGGCTGGGCCCTTTACCGCCGGACGGGCCAACTGGCCGGCACCCCCGCGCTCCAGGGCGCCCTGCTCCTGGCCCTGGCCACCCCGAGCCTCGCCGTCCTCCAGCCCCTCCTTCCCCAGGGCCCCGCCCTGGCCCTGGCGGCGGGCACCCTGGTGTGCGTGGCCATTCTCGGCCGGATCCCCAGGCGAAGCGCCACCCTCGGCTCCCAGTGGCTCCTGGAGAGCGTCCGGCGCCCCTGGCGGGAGGCGCCCCCCGAGGCGGACCGGATCCTGGCCGCCCTGCCCCTCGCCCCCGGGTGCCCCTTCGCCGGCCGCCCCCTGGGCGACCTGGAACTGGCCCTGGAACGGGCCCCCAGCCCCGCCCTGGTCGCCGTCGAACGCGCCGGCCAATGGCTCCCCGCCTCCCCGGGAATCAAGCTCCAGGCGGGCGACCGGATTGCCCTGAACGGCACCCCCGCCGCCCTGGCGGCAGCCGAGGGTCTGCTCCGGGGCGTCTAGTGCAGGCCGCCGGAAATACATGGAACCATCTGCAATTCCAGGCCCCTATAAGGGGGTGACAGAGTGGCGCATGCGGGGTGGGTTCCGGCCCCAAATAGGGGAGGCTTTGGATATCGGCAAGAACCCGTTGTCTCGGAAGCCGGGTGAAAAGACGTATCGCCGAGGCGATAAGCATTTTCTCAAAACCTTCGACCAGATTGGATTCTGCAGAGCCAAAGACCCCTTACGGGGCGCGATGTGGGGACCCGAACCCTAGGCCCCCCGCTGCTCCATCAGGGCTTCGGACTTGCGCATGGCCCGCTGGGTGCTCCAGAAGCCCCACAGGGCGCCCAGGGCGCCGGTGGCGGTTCCGATCAGGCCCATGAGGGCGACGTTGCCGGGGGAGAAGAAGCCGAGCCTCGCCAGTTCCACCAGGAGCGGCGACAGGCGGCCCACGCCGTGGGCCACGGGCCACCAGAGGCCCAGCAGGCCCAGGACGGCCACCATGCTGGCCAGGAGGCCCAGCACGCCGCCCTCCACCAGGAGGGGCGTCCGGATGAAACCTTCGGTGGCGCCCACGAGGCGCATGATGGTGATCTCCTCCTCCCGGGTCATGATGCACATGCGGATGACGTTGCCGGTGGCGAACCCCGCGGCCACCAGCAGGAGGACGCCGAAGGAACTCAGGGCCGAGCGCACGAGGCGGGCGGTTTTCTGGAGGCCCTCCAGGCGCTCCTGGTCCACCACCACGTCGCCCACCCCGGGCAGGGTGCGCAGGCTCTCGCCCACCTCAATGGCCCTCCGGGCGGCCAGCAGGTCCTGGCGCAGGCTCAGCTCCAGGGTCTCGGGAATGGGCTCGCCCAGGCTCTTGAGCATGAGGCCGGCGTCGCGGGTGGTTTCCAGGAAGCGCCGGGTGGTCTCCTGGGAGGAGATGCGCCGCACGGAGGCGAAGCGCGGGTCCCGCCGGAGCTGGCTTTCGGCCTGGTCCAGGCCGCCGCCCTCGTTGGCGAAGACGGTGATGCGGGCCAGGCCCTCCATGCGCGAGACCCAGCGGTCCAGGCCCTGCACCACCAGGAGGCCGCCGCCGGCCAGGAGGAGACCCGAGGCCAGGGTGAGCACCGCCAGGAAGTGCTGGCCCCGGTGGCGGAACAGATCGTTGATCACGTCGCGCGCCAGCAGGCCCAGAAGCCGCAGGAAGACCATCCTACTTGCTCCCGTCCAGGGCCAGGCCCCGGATTTCCACGCCGGTGGGCAGGCGGTAGCTCACCGAGGCCGCCTTGGACGAAGGGCCCTTCCACACCCGCAGGAGGTTGGTGCCGGTGCCCGAGTTGGTCGTGGAGGAGGTGAAGTCCGCCCCCACCATCCAGTCCTTGATGCGGGCATGGGCGATGACGCGCAGTGCGGCCAGGGCCGTGGCCGTGTCGGGCAGCGCGTCGTAAGGGGCCTGGTTCATGTTGCCCACCGTGAACTGGCCCTGGTTGATGGCCAGCACCGCCTTGCCGGAGGCGATGGGCCGGGCCACGTAGAGCCGGTTGAAGGTGGCGTCGTACGCCATGGAGGCGTAGGCGGGGGTGGTGGAGCCGTCCCACAGGAGGGTGTTGGGGCCCACGAGCACCTGGGTGTTGAACTGGAAGGCGCTGCCCGAGGAGAGGCGGAGGCGCGGCCCGGTGTTCTGCACGCCCAGGGTGTCGGGCACCACCGAACCGCTGCGGAAGAAGCCCACGAGGTTTCCCGATCCCGCCGCCGCGATGGCGGCGCCGCCGGTGTCCTGGGTGATGGTGCTGTCCATGTAGGTGCCCGGGGGGGCCACCCCGCCGGGGAGGATGGAGCCGGGGTTGGCGATGGTCCAGATGCGCCAGGCATTGCTCGAGCCCGTCTCCAGCACGTAGAGGGAACCGGTGGAGGTGTCCATGGCGGCCTGGGAGAACACGGACGACGCGAGGCGGTCGCTGCTGCTGTTGCCCAGGGTGAAGCTGGCCACGTCCAGGGTCGACGTGAGGGTGCCGTTCTGGGTGCTGGCGTTGTTCACGCGCACGACGTTGCCGTTCTCGTCCACGAGGTAGAGGGTGTTGGCGCTGGGGTTCAGGACCATCCCCCCCCAGGCCAGCGTGCCCAGGTTCGTGATGACGTCGGCCTTGATGACCCGGGCCGAGGACGGGACGGCGCTGTCGGCCGCGAGGTTGGCGATGGTGTTGATGTCGTCCCAGGCCAGGATCTGGTGGCCGGCGTTGTCGTAGACGTAGAGCGGCGTGGTGCCGGTGTCGCCGGGCTTGGGGTCCACGCACGCCAGGGCGCCCAGGAGCGCGGGGATGGCGAGAAGGACCGAGGCGGTGCGGGATCGTGTCATGCGGGCTTCCGGGGTTGCTACTTGGCGAACAGGGCCTTGAGGTGGGCGTTGAGGTTCTTGACGGTTTCGCCGTCGCACCCGGCGTCCACGGCTCCCCGCGAGACGGCCAGGGCCAGGTTCTTCACCGCTTCCGGACCTTCGCCGGCCACCAGCTGCTGGTTGGCCTTCGCCTGGAGGCGGTGCACCATCTCGTGGTGCTCGGGCGGCAGGGCGCCCTTGGCCGTCTGGACGATGCGCTGGGTGAAGTTGGTGAGCTTGGCCAGGCGCACGGGGTCCTGGGCGGGAACCATGGGCCGGGGCGCGGCGGCGGGGGGCCGCAGCTCCACGCGCACGGGCATTTCGGGCTCCGCGGGCAGCGCCGGGGATTCCGGGGCGAGACCCATGGGAACCGTGAGCGGCGTGGGCTCCGGAACCGGCAGGGGCTCATGGACCGGCGCGGCTTCCGGCACGGCCGCGGGCTGGACCGGCGGCGGCAGGGGCTTTTCCGCCGCGGGCGCGGGCTTGCCGGGAACGTCCGGACGCTTGCCGCTGCGCACGCCCTTGAGCACCACGTGGCCGCCCATGACGAGTCCGTACAGGTCCTTGGCGATGTTCAGGACCGGCTTTTCCAGCACCTCGGCCAGCTCGGCGACGGTGTAGTACCCGGTGGCCAGGGCCAGGAGCCGGGCCTCGCGGGGGTTCACGCCCGAGGGGGTCTCGCCGGGAAGCAGCGTGGTGTGGGGGTGCAGGTCCAGGGAGGGGATCTTCTGGCTGATGACACGCCACTCGTCCATGCGGCGGTGCATCTCCATGAGGATGGAAGGGTTCGGCTTGGTGATGGTCACCTCGACACCGCCGTCGCTCTCCTCGAAGTGGTAGTGCCCGTCCAGCCACAGGGCCACCTCGTAGATGGCGTCCAGGCCCTCGCAGTCGTTGGAGACGGCGTGGACGATGCGGCCGTCCTTCAGGTAGATGCGCGCCTTGTGCAGCTCCTCCGCGATGTGGAAGCAGCCCGTCTTCCCGCCCTGGCTCACGAGCTGGATGATATCCGGCAGGGGCGCCTCGCGCATGGAACCTTGGATAAGACCCTGGGACATGGAGATCCCCTCTCTCATAAGTGTATGCTTGGACAAAATCCTAGCACGATCCCACGCCGGGTGGTCCCGGACCTTTGATGCCGTGAGCGTTCCGCAGGTTCCCCGGGGCCGGGGTTCACTTCTGAAATACAATCAGGTTTTCGGGATCCGCCGTGACCACACCCTTCTCATCCATCGAAACGGCCATCGAGGCCATTCGCCAGGGCCGGATGGTCGTCGTGGTGGACGACGAGGACCGGGAGAACGAGGGGGACCTCACGCTCGCCGCCGAGCACGTCACGCCCGAAATCATCGCCTTCATGGCCACCCATGGCCGCGGGCTCATCTGCGCGACGCTGGAGGGGCCCCTCCTGGACCACCTGCACATCCCCCAGATGGTCCAGGACAACACCAGCCCCTTCGAGACGGCCTTCTGCGTGAGCGTGGAGGCCCGGGAGGGCACCTCCACGGGCATCTCCGCCCACGACCGCGCGCGCACCATCAAGGCCCTGGTCGCCCCGGGCGCCAAGCCTTCGGACTTCGTCAAGCCCGGGCACGTGTTCCCCCTGCGGGCCAAGCCCGGGGGCGTCCTGGCCCGCACCGGCCAGACCGAGGCGTCCGTGGACCTGGCCCGCCTGGCGGGCCTGCACCCCTCGGGCGTCATCTGCGAAATCATGAAGGACGACGGCACCATGGCCCGGGTGCCCGACCTGGTGCCCTTCTGCGAGCAGTTCAACCTTCCCCTGGTGACCGTGGCCGCCCTGGTGGCCCACCGGTTGCGGGTGGACCCCATCATCCGCCGGGTGGGCACCACGGTGCGCGAGACCGTCTGGGGCTCGCTCAAGGTGCACCGGTTCGAGAGCCTCCTGGACGGCAGCCAGCACTTCGCCTACGTCCTGGGCGAGGTGGAGGGCGGTCCCGCGCCCCTGGTGCGGGTGCACCAGGAGACCCTCCCCGACGACCTGGACGGCTTCGGCAAGCTCATGCCCACGCCCTTCCACGAAGCCATGGACGCCATCCGCTCCGAGGGCCGTGGCGTGCTGGTGTACCTCCGCCGGCCCGGAACCGACCCCGAGATCCCGCCCCAGGCCCCCCTGAGCGACCGGGATGTGGGTGTTGGAGCCCATATCCTTGTATCCCTTGGAGTTAAAGAAATGCGGCTCCTGAGCAGGGCGGAAAAGAAGTATATTGGTCTCCGTGGCTTCGGCCTCGACATCGTCGGCCACGTTCACCTGGACGCCCATTGACCCGAACCCAATTCCTCCGAGATTCTCCGTTGTTCAGGGACCTGGACGGGACGGAGCGCGCCCAGGTCCTCGACATCGGCCAGGTGCGAAGCTACCGGGCGGAGGAGGTCATCTTCCGGGAAGGGGACGCGGGGGATGGGCTGTACATCGTCATCGACGGCTCGGTGCGCATTTCCAAGCACACGGCCACCGGCGAGGAGGCCCTGGCCATCCTCGAACCCAACGCCTTCTTCGGCGAGATGGCCCTGGTGGACTTCTCCACCCGCGCCGCCGACGCCGTGGCCAACGTCCCCAGCGAAGCCTTCTTCATCCCGCTCCGGGAACTGCGGACCCTCATCGAGGCCAACCACGGCATCGCCTTGAAGGTCCTCTACGCCCTCTGCGAAGTCCTCACCCAGCGCCTGCGCGACACCAACGAACGGTACATGACGGTGTTCACGCTTGCCCAATGGGGGGGAGGCATGACCCAGGACAACCTGTTTCCCATTCCATGAGCCGGACTCGGCCGGCCGCTTCTTGAACCATGAAGGAGATCCATGTCAGACCTCGTTAAGCACATCACCGACGCAGACTTCCAGCAGACCGTCGCCACGGGCGTCACCCTCGTGGACTTCTGGGCCCCCTGGTGCGGCCCCTGCCGCATGATCGCCCCCATCCTTGACGAACTGGCGGGTGAGCTCCAGTCCCAGGCCCGCATCGTCAAGATCAACGTCGACGAGAACCCCGTGGTGGCCGGCCAGTTCGGCGTCATGTCCATTCCCACCCTCCTGCTCTTCAAGGACGGCAAGAAGGTCGACCAGAAGGTCGGCGGACAGGCCAAGCCCCAACTCAAGGCCTTCATACAGCAAGCACTCTAAGAACTGAACCGCGCTGACGGGGAGCCCCCGTCAGCGCGGTTCCTTCTTGTTCAGGACCAGGCGGATCTCGTTGCCCTTGGGGTTGTGCACCACCTGGTCCATGACCAGGAGGATCAGCGGGAGACCCCGGCCGCACTGCCTGTTCAGGTCCACGTCGGAAAGGGTGGAGACGGTGGTCACGTCGAATCCCGGACCGGCGTCCCGCACGGTCACCGTGAAGCTCTCGGGCGTGAGGACGCTCTCCACCTCGATGAGCCGGTTGGCGTAGTGCGGATCGGCCAGCCGCTTCTGGAGCTGGGAGGCGTAGGCGTCGGTCTCCGCGAAGATATCGCCCTTCAGCCCGGAATCCAGTTCCAGGCACCCGTGTTCCAGGGCGTTGACCAGCGCCTCGTGGAAGGCCATGGCGATGACGTCCACGTTGGCGGCCTTGGCGAAGCCCATGGGCACGAGGCGGTCCGTGAGATGGGAGACCAGGCTGGGGATGTCCAGCTCCCCGGCCCGGCTCTGGAAGGTGCGCCGTTCCTCGGTCATGCCCCGCAGGCCCGATTCCGCCAGGCGGATCTCCCGGTGGAGGTCCACCAGGTGGAAGACGCTGTTGACCAGCTCCCGGATGGTCAGGGGCTTCTGGAACAGGTTGGAGGCGCCCATGCGCATGGCCCGGATGGCGTAGTCCAGGCTGGCCTGGCCCGTCATGAGCACCACCGGCAGGCCCGGCCGGGTGGCCTTCACGCGGTTGATGACGTCGAAGCCGTCCATGCCCTCCATGTTGATGTCGGAGATGACCAGGTCGAACAGGGGGGAGGCCGGGTCCTCCAGCAGATGGAGCGCGCGGTCCCCCTCCGAGAAGGCGTGCACCTTCATCCCGAAGTGCGTCAGGGCGTCGCCCACCATCCCGAGCACGGCCACATCGTCATCGATCAGGAGGACATTGGGGGGAAGCGTGGTCATGGGCAGTGCTCCGGTAAAGCCGACAATACCCTATCGGGGCGGGGGTAGGCAATTCTTGAGAATTGAAACGGTTTTTTCTAAAGAGCCCGCAAGCCCTTCGGGATAGGGCACCGGCTTGCCGGATTCCGCGGGTCGCAGGCATGCGCCCTCCAGCAGCTCGGTCGTTCGTTCATTCAGTCGCTCCAACGGGACGACCTCCACCAGGCCCGCCTCCCGCAGGGGCTCCACCAGGTCCTCGAAATTGGTGTAGCCCGGCCCCACCAGGGTGGGCAGGCCCATGCGGACCGGCTCGAGGGGATTGTGGCCGCCGTGCCAGGCCCAGCCCCCGGCCACCAGGGCCAGCGTGCCCTCCCGGTAGGCCGAGGCCAGGTCCCCCAGGGTGTCCAGGAGGAGGATGTCGCAGCTTTCCCAGGCGTCGGCCGACGGGGGCCAGACCTCCGAGGCCCGGCGGAAGGCCCTGCCCGCGAGCATCGCCGCGGCCTCCGGGAAGCGCCGGGGCTGGCGCGGGGCCAGGATGAGGCGCAGGCGGGGATGGCGCGCCCGGGCGGCCTCCCAGGCCTCCAGGACCCGCGCCTCCTCGCCCTCCACGGTGTTGCCGGCCACCAGCACCGGGCTGCCCGCCCAGGCCCGGCGCAGGTGCGCCCACCCCCCGTGCAGGGGGCGCGGCTGCGGCAGGTCGGCCTTGAGGTTGCCGCCCAGTTCCACCCGGGGCGCCCCCAGTTCCCGGAACAGCGCGGCGCTGGCCGCGTCCCGGGCGGCCACCACCGTCAGGCGCGAAGCGGCCCGGGCCATCCAGGGCCCGCCCCGGTCCAGACTGCGGCGGGTCAGCCTGCCGTTGACCACGCACCTGGGCACGCCCAGGGCCTCCAATTCCCGCAGGAGGTTGGGCCAGATCTCCGTCTCCAGGCTCACGAAGGCGCCGGGCGGAACCTTCAGGAAGGGAGCCAGGCCCTCCGGATCGTCCAGGGGGAAGGCGCCGCCCGTCACGCGGCCCGTGCCGGCGTCCCACCCCGGCAGGCGCCTCGCCAGGAGGGCCATGCCGTTGGCGGTGCCGGTGGTGACGTGCACGTGGTGCCCGCGCTCCCGGAGCACCGAGAGGATGCCCTCCGCCAGCACCAGCTCGCCCACGCTCACGGCGTGGAGCCAGAGCCAGCCTTCGGGAAGGTCGTCCGGCACCGTGGCCTCCAGGCGCAGGCGCCAGTCCGGGGGCAGGCCCCGGGAAAGCGCCCGGGCCGCGGCGCCCGCGAGGGCCACGGCCCCCAGATAGCTGCTGTCCACCAGGTCCATGGCTCCAGTCTGCCATGATTGACGCTGGCAACGAAAAGGTCGCAGATGCTCGAAGTCCTACTGGTCACAGGCCCCCTCGGTTCGGGAAAGACAACCGCCGTGAACCGGCTCCTCAAGGCCGAGCTCGCGCGAGGCGGCAGGGTCGCGGTGCTCATCAACGAGTTCGGCTCGGTGAGCGTCGACGGGATCCTCCTGGATGCCGCCCGGCCCGAACTGGCCGACATCGCCAACCTCGTGGACGGCTGCGCGTGCTGCAGCCTGAAGGCCGACGTGGTCAAGGTGCTGGCGGACTGGGCGGCCCTGCCCGAGGAGCGCCGCCCCGGGCGCGTGGTGCTGGAGACCACGGGCCTGGCCGATCCCACGGACCTGGTGGACCTGGAGGAGGATCCGGCCCTGGGGGGGATCCGCCTCGTGGGCTGCCTCACGGTGGTTTCCGCCCTGGCCCCCCTGGCGGACCTGGAGCGCAAGGCCCTCCTCCGGCGCCAGGCCGCGCTGGCGAGCCTGGTCTACGTGAGCAAGGCCGACGCGGACCCCAGCATGGCCGTGGCCTGGGAGAGCCAGCTCCGCGCCGCCTTTCCGGGCCACGCCATCGTGCGCACCCGCATGGGGGAGGCCCCCGCGGGCAGCCCCGACCCCTGGGAAGGCGTCATCCCCGGCGCCCAGGAACCCTCCACCGGACCCAGCTTCGCCCAGGCCCGGGCCCTCACCCTGCGCTGGGACCACCCGGTGGACCCCGAGGCCCTGGAAGCCCTCTTCCTGCGCCCCCCGGACCGGGGAGAGGTGCTCCGGGCCAAGGGGGTGTGCGTCTTCCAGGGCTGGCCCGCGCGCAACGACGGGAGCGACCGCTGGGCCTTCCAGCTCGCCGACGGGCGCCTGGAGATCACCCCCCTACCCGCCCTTGCCGGCGGAGCCCTCGCCCCCGCGGCCGCCGTGGTGATCGGCCTGGACCTGGACCATGCGGACTGGAGGCAGCGGTTGCGGGCCCTGGAACGCCCTCCCGCCGGCGCGCGGCGGAAGGTCGTCCTTTAGCCCCGGCGAACCGGCCCTTGCCCCGGGGGTCCCGGCTCGCGGAGAATGGACGCAGCCCATGTCCCGCCTCGCCCTCCACCTCACGCGTGCCCTGGCCTTCCTGGCCGCGGCGGGGGTGATGGCCGCCATCGCCAACCGCTTCGCACCGCCCAGCCGGAAGCTGGACTGGCTGGGCCAGGTCCCCGCCGTGTCCCTGGTCCCGGAGGCGGCCGCGGCGCCTGAAACTGCGCCGGATGCGAAACCGGAAGCGACGCCGGAACCGGCCACGTCCACGGTCCCTCCCGCGAAATCCCCCGCGCCGGCCCCGCAACCCGCACCCAGGACCCTGGACCCCTTCCAGCCGTCCTCCACCGCGGTGGTGCGCCAGATCGGCTCCGACGACGCCTGGGCCGCCTACCGCCGGCGGATCCCCTTCGTGGACGCGCGGCGCACCGCGGACTTCGAGGAGGGGCACGTGGCCGGGGCCTGGAGCGCCCCGGTGTGGGAATCCGACTGCGACCGGCGCATCACGGAATTCGAGGCCCGGGCCAACCCCGGAATGAAGGACCCCATCGTGCTCTACTGCGCCGCCGGCTGCGAGGATTCCAAGCTCCTGGCCGCCAAGCTCCAGGGGCTGGGCTACCGGAACCTCCTGGTCTACAACGAAGGCTTCCCGGACTGGACCGCCAAGGCCCGTCCCGTGGCCCGGGGGGCCCGGCCATGAGGCGAAGGCTCTTCCACCCCTGGCTCACGGTGAGGGTCCAGATCGCCCTGGGTGCCGTCTTCGTGGCCGCGGCCCTGCCCAAGATCGCCGACCCGCCCGGCTTCGCCAAGGCCATCTGGAACTACCAGCTCTTCCCCGCCTGGAGCGTGCAACCCTCGGCCCTGCTGCTGCCCTGGCTGGAGCTCCTGTGCGGCCTGGCCCTGTGCCTGGGCCTGTGGACCCGGGCCGCGGCGGCCTGGGTGGGGGCGCTGCTCCTGGCCTTCACCGTGGCCCTGTCGATCAACCTGGCCCGGAACCACCCCGTGGACTGCGGCTGCTTCACCACCCAGGCCGCGGCCCGCACCGTGGACGAGCGCGTGGCCGACATGCGCTGGGCCATCCTGAGGGACATCGGACTCCTGCTCCTGGCCGCGCACGCGCTGGCGGCGGGGGGCCGAAGGAACCAAAGCTCGTGAAGCTGGGGAAACCCTGATAGAATATAGGGTTCTGGGGGAAACATGCTCGGTGCCCAAAACGTGACCATGCGCTTCGGCGCGAGGATCCTGTTCGAAGACGTGACCACGACGTTCCAGCCGGGGCGCCGCTACGGCCTCACCGGCCCCAACGGAAGCGGAAAGTCCACGTTCATCAAGTTGTTCACCGGCGAGATGGAGCCGACCACCGGCATGATCCAGCGCCCCCGGAAGATGGGCGTCCTGGCCCAGGACCAGTTCGCCTTCGACGCCTTCCGCGTCATCGACACCGTCATCATGGGCAACAAGCCCCTGTGGGAGGCCCTGCAGGAGCGGGACCGCATCTACGAGAAGGCCGACATGACCGACGCCGACGGCATGCGCCTGGGCGAGCTCGAGGGCATCGTGGCCGACGAGGACGGCTACACCGCCGAGGCCGACGCGGCCATCCTCCTGGACGGCCTGGGCGTCCCCGAGGAATTCCACGAGCGCACCATGGGCGAGATCCAGGGCGGCCAGAAGGTGCGCGTCCTGCTGGCCCAGTCCCTGTTCGGGAACCCCGAGGCCCTGCTGCTGGACGAGCCCACCAACCACCTGGACCTGGACTCCATCCACTGGCTGGAGAACTTCCTGTCGCGCTACAAGGGGTCGCTGGTGGTCATCTCCCACGACCGCCACTTCCTCAACGCCATCTGCACCCACATCGCCGACATCGACTACCAGACCATCATCCAGTACACCGGCGGCTACGACGACATGGTCCTGCAGAAGATGCAGATCCGCTCCCGCCTGGAGTCCGAGAACACCCAGCGCGAGAAGAAGATCGCCCAGCTCAACGACTTCATCCAGCGGTTCGCCGCCGGCACCCGGTCGAGCCAGGTGAACTCCCGCCGCAAGGAGGTGGAGCGCCTGACCCCCAACGACCTGGCCCGCAGCAACATTCAGCGCCCCTACATCATGTTCGGCCAGAACAAGCCCGGGGGCAGGCACGCCCTGGAATTCGAGGACGTCTGCAAGGGCTACGACCAGGAGGATGGCCGCCAGGAGGTGATCCGCAACTTCACCGCCAACGTCGCCCGGGGCGAGAAGATCGCCCTGGTGGGCCGCAACGGCGCCGGGAAATCCACGCTCCTGAAGGCGCTGCTCGCCAACGCCCCCCAGGTCACGGAAGCGGACCGCGCCATCGACTCGGGCACCGTCAAGTGGGGCCACGAGGTGAACGTGGGCTACTTCGCCCAGGACTTCCGGGAATCCATCCCCGGGGGCTACGCCCTGGTGGACTGGCTGCGGCAGTTCGATCCCGACGCCCTCGTCGAGCAGATCCGCGGCGTCCTGGGGCAGATGCTCTTCCGGGGCGAGGAGGGGATGAAGCGCACCGAGGTCCTCTCCGGCGGCGAGGGCTGCCGGCTCATGTTCTGCAAGCTCATGCTCCAGAAGCCCAACTTCCTGGTGCTGGACGAGCCCACCAACCACCTGGACCTGGAAGCCGTCATCGCCCTCAACACCGCCCTGCAGCGCTACGAGGGCACCGTCATCCTGGTCACGCACGACGAGGACCTCATCGACGAGGTGGCCACCCGCATCTGGAACGTCACCGATGACGGCATCGAGGACTTCCAGGGCACCTACGCCGAGTTCCAGGCCAAGCACAGCTAGAGAGACGGAGATCCGACATGTGTGGAATCGTATCCATCTGCTATGGGGCCGAGAACCCCTGCCTGGGCCAGGAGGGCGGAGAGCTCCTCAAGCGCCTGGAGTACCGCGGCTATGATTCCACCGGCGGCGCCTTCGTGGACGCCGGCGGCGCCATCCGCCTCCTCAAGAAGGTCGGCGCGCCCAGCCGCGTGGTGGTGGACCTGGGCATGGACCGGGAGATGGGCCAGCGCTTCATCGGCCAGGTGCGCTGGGCCACCTACGGCGCGGTCACGGACGTCAACAGCCAGCCCCACCACGTGGCCTGCAAGGTCGAGATGGTGGGCGCCCACAACGGGAACATCTCCAACACCGACGCCCTGAAGACCTGGCTCGCCGAGCGCGGGCACCGGGTGGTCTCCGACAACGACGGGGAGATGATCACCCACGTGGTGGAGGAGTTCTACGCCGAAGCCCTGGCCGGGCCGGGCCCCGGCGGCGCCGGCGCCGTGCCGGAGGCCGCCGTGCGCCTCGTGGAGGCCGTGCGCAAGGCCGACGCCAAGGGCGAAGGCTCGTACGCCGCGGCCTTCTGCGACCCCCGGGTGCCGGGCGTGGTGGCCGTGAAGTCCGGCTCGTCGCTCTACGCGGGCCTGGGCACGGACGCCTTCGGGGAGTTCGTGGTGGTCTCCAGCGACCTCACCTCGGTGCTCAGCAAGACGCGCATGCTCATCCCCCTTGCCGAGGGGGAGGGCCTCTGGTTCACGGAACGGACCTACGCGGTCTTTCCCCTGGCGGGGCCCCTGGCCTTCTCCACGCCGCGCCCCAGGCGCTCCAAGCTCAACGTCCGGGACACGGGCCTGCGGGCCCCCTTCCGGTATTTCATGGACCAGGAGATCGCCTCCTCCCCGGAGAACCTGGAGGGGATCCTCCGCTACTACTTCACGGATCCGGCCACCGAAGGGCTCTTCCACGCCTTCGAGGAGCGCCTGGACCTGGGCAAGGCCCTGCTGGCCAAGGTGGGCGCCCTGCACGAGGCCGCGGACGAGACCGCCCTGGTGGCGGCCTTCCGGCGCCTGCGCGAGGACCCCGTGCACCAGGAGCTGTCCGCCTGGGTCCGGCCCCACCGGGCCACCCTCGCCCCCGCCGAACCGGTGTCCGACGAGCGCGCCCTGCTGGCCGACCTCCTGCGCCTGGAGCCCGGCGCCGGCGAGGACCTGGCCCTCTACGACCACCTGGTGGTGTGGAAGAAGCAGCGCCGGGTGACCCGCCACCTGCAGGACCTGGTCCACGCCATCCGCACCGCCACCGGGCGCGTCTTCCTGGTGGCCTCGGGCACCTCCCACCACGCCTCCCTCGTGGCGGCCTATTTCTTCAACAACCTCTCCGGCATCGGGGTGTTCCCCGTGAACCCCGGCACCTTCCGGTCCATGTACCTGAACACCCTGGCCCCCGGGGACCTGCTCATCGGCATCACCCAGTCCGGCGAGACCAAGGACCTGGTGGACATCTTCCAGGACGTGCAGGCCCGCATCCCCTCCCTGCGGCGCATCGCCCTGGTCAACAACGAGAACAGCCGGATCCCCCAGGAGCTCGTGGAGTTCTACCTTCCCATCCTCTGCGGCCCCGAGATCGCCGTGGCCGCCACCAAGAGCTTCCTCAACCAGATCGCCGTCCTCTACGTGATCGCCGCGTCCTTCTCCATGACCGATCGCAAGATCGCCGCCAAGCTCAAGGCCGCCGCCGACCTGGTGACCCGCACGCTGGAGACCTGCGGCCCCGCCGTGGAGGAGGCCGCCCGGCGCCTGCACCTGGAACCGTCCCTGCACATCCTGGGCACCGGCCTCATCGGCCTGGCCCGGGAGGGCGCCCTCAAGATACGCGAAGTGGTCCTGAACCACGCCGAAGGCTACGACGCCGCGGAGTTCAAGCACGGCCCCAACACCATCCTGGGCAAGAACACCCTGTTCTCCATCGGCGACCTGGCCGGCCTCCTGGAAGGCTACGAGGCCAAGCGCGACGGCAGCCCCTTCACCGGCGGCATGGCGGCCCTGCGCACCTGGCCCGAACTGGTGGAGGCCCATTTCTCCAACTACCCCCTCCTGTTCGTGTGCCCTTCGGACGAACGGGACGTGCGCATCACCATCAGCCAGATCCACACCCACAAGATCCGGGGCGCGGACATCCTCCTGATCGCCGAGAAGAACCCCGAACTGGCCATGGCCGTGGCGGGCAGGCCCTCCGGACAGGACCGCTACTGGTCCCAGTACCTGGAGGTGCCCGCCTCCTCAGACGCCAACCTGTTCGTCTTCGCCGCCTCGATCATCCTCCAGCGCCTGGCCTTCAGGATGTCGGTCCTGAAGATGGACTACCTGGACGAGCTGAAGGTGGTGGACCACGGTGTTCACCCCGACAGTCCCAAGAACGTATCGAAGTCCATCACAGTCGACTGATCAGTGCGTGTGCTGCTCGGCCTTCGGCTTGTCGCAGCAGGTCTTGCAGCCGGCCTTCTCGCAGGCCTTGTCGCAGTGGTGGTCGCAGGGTTTGTCGGCCTTGCAGCAGGTGGCCGAACAACACGTCTTCTTGGGGGCGTCGGACGCGGCGGCGGCGGTAAGGGTCAAGGTGCCCAGAACCAGGGATATGAGTAGTTTTGTCATCGTTGCTCCTAAGGGCCTTCTGGCCATGTGGGTTAGATGGGTGGAATCCGGTTTTATTCCCTGATTCCAATAGATGAATGCACGGCACCTTGCTTTCATAGGGATGTGACGGGGGTCATCAATCCCGCTCTCCACGCGGTCCCAGCCTTGACGGAGCGCTCGCCGAAGGGTGACCATCCCTCAAGAAGTCCTTACCCTTATAGGTGTGGAATGATCGAGAAGCTGGACTATCAATCGGCGGGATTGATCTCGGGCCTGGAGGTGCACCAGCAGCTCCTGACGGCCCACAAGCTGTTCTGCCGCTGCCCGGCCGGCCTCTACACCGAAACCCATGACGGGGAAGTGCTGCGCCATATGCGTCCCACCCTGAGCGAGCTGGGGGAGTATGACGGCACGGCCCTCATGGAGTTCAAGACCAAGAAGGAGATCATCTACCTCCTGAACCACCTCAACGTCTGCACCTACGAGATGGACGACACCCCGCCCTTCCTGGTGAACCAGGAGGCCATCGACGTGGCCATCGAGCTGTGCCTGGCCATGGGCATGGACATCATCGACGAGGTGCACATCGCGCGTAAGCAGTACCTGGACGGCTCCATCCCCACGGGCTTCCAGCGCACGGCCATCGTGGGCATGAACGGCGGGCTCCCCTTCAAGGGGCGGAACCTCACGGTGACCCACCTTTCCATCGAGGAGGACTCCTGCCGCGAGGTGAGCGACAAGGGCCACCGCATCGTCTGGCGCACGGACCGGCTGGGCATGCCCCTCACCGAGACCGTCACGGGCCCGGACCTGCGCTCCCCCGAGGAGGTGCGCGACGCCATCACCCTCTGCGGCCTGGTGGCCCGCAGCACGGGGCGGGTCCGCACGGGACTGGGCGCCAGCCGGCAGGACATCAACGTCAGCGTCCGGGGCGGCAACCGCGTGGAGATCAAGGGCGTGCCCAAGGCGGGGTACGCCGTCAAGCTCGTGCACAACGAAGGGGTGCGCCAGGTGAACCTCCTGCGCTTCCGGGACGAACTGCACCGCCGGGGCATGCGCGAGCCCTCGGACATCCGCACCTCCGCCTTCGACGTCACCGAGGTGTTCCAGGGCGTGGACCTGGGGTTCATGCAGCGGGCCATCCGCGGCGGCGGCCGCATCTTCGCCATCAAGCTCGAGGGCGGCCTGGGCCTGGCCCAGTTCCCCACCCAGCCCGACACCACCTTCCTGGACGAGCTGAGCGGGCGCATCCGCGTCATCGCCTGCCTGGACGAGGCGCCCGTGGTGCTCAGCGGCCAGCACCTGCCGGAATTCCCGGCCAAGCACCGGGTCCTGGACCGCCTGCGCCGCAAGCTGCGCATGGCCGAGAACGACGACTACTACATCGTCTGCGGCCCCGAGGCCGACTGCCGCACCGCGGCCGAGGAGATCCGCCTGCGCTACATCGACGCCCTCAAGGGCGTCCCCCAGGAGACCCGCCAGGCCATGGTGGGCGGCTTCACCACCTTCGAGCGGATCCTGCCCGGCCCGGACCGCATGTATCCCGACACGGACTCGCCGCCGACCCGCATCACGTCCGAGCGCGTGGAGGCCGCCCGCGCCCGCATGAAGCCCACCCCCTGGGAGCGCTTCCACCAGTTCGGCGCCTGGCGCGTGCCCCCCGAGACCACGGAATACCTCATCCGCAGGGGCGGCGTCGCCATCGTCGACGCCGTGGTGCGCCTCACGGGCGTGGACGGCCTGGTGGCCGCCGTGGAGATCGGCCAGCGGGCCAAGGCCCTCAAGCGCCGGGGCATCCCCATGGAGCGCCTGGGCGTGGGCGAATGGGTGCAGATCTTCGACCTCCTCACCAACGGCCAGATCTCACGGGAGGCCATCCCCGCCCTGGCCACCCACATGGCCAAGCACCCCGGCACCGGCGCCGAGGCCGCCATGGCGGCCCTGGGCTTCGGCGTCCAGCCCCGGGAGGTGTGGAGCCGCCAGATCTCCGGCCTGTCCATGGAGGACTACCGCATCGACCTGGGCGACTCGGACGGCAAGCGCCTGCGCTTCCTGGCCGGGCGCGCCATGAAGGACCTGCTGGGCAAGGCCCCCGCCCGGGACGTGGCGGACTACTTGAGGACCCGACTCACCCAGGAGGCCTCCCGATGAGCGTCAACGAACGGGACGACCGCTACCAGGGCTACCGCGGCCCCGCCCGCGCCGCCCTCGAGCAGTACGGCATCGGCGTGTGGAGCGAGGTGGAGGTCGTGAACGACCGGGGCTCGGCCTTCAAGGGCGTGATCCTGCCCCGCAGCGAGACCTTCGACGATCTCCACATCGTCATCAAGCTCGTCAACGGCTACAACGTGGGCGTGGTGGCCTCCCGCATCGCCTCCGCCCGGGAGCTGGGGTACAAGAAGGCCGTGTACAAGATCCCGGAGAAGGCCTTCCCGGTGGATTCCCGGAAGAAGAACGTCACGCTCCTGGGCACCGGCGGCACCATCGCCTCCCGCCTGGACTACCGCACCGGCGCCGTGATCCCCGCCTTCACCCCCGGCGAGCTGTACGGCGCCGTGCCCGAGCTGGCCGACATCGCCAACATGGACACCAAGAAGCTCTTCGGGGTCTTCAGCGAGAACATGGGCCCCGAGCAGTACATCGCCCTGGCCAAGGCCATCGGCGAGGAGATCAAGCGCGGGGTGGACGGCATCGTCATCGGCCACGGCACCGACACCATGAGCCACACCGGGGCCATCCTGAGCTTCATGGTCCAGAACTCCCCCGTGCCCATCGTCCTGGTGGGAAGCCAGCGCAGCTCGGACCGGCCCTCCTCGGACGCCGCGCTCAACCTCATGAACGCCGTGCGCACCGCCGCCGAGTGCGACATCGCCGAGGTGATGCTCTGCATGTTCGGGCCCACCTCGGACAACTACGACCTCCTGCACCGCGGCACGCGGTGCCGCAAGATGCACTCCAGCTACCGCAGCACCTTCCGCACCATCGGCGCCACCCCCCTGGCCACGGTGGCCCGGGAGCGCGGCGAGAACGGCCAGTATTTCAAGTACCTCACCGACGACTTCCTCAAGCGCGACAAGACCCGGGTCCCGATCATCAACCCGAGTTTCGAGGAGAAGGTGACCATCCAGTACTACTACCCCAACTTCAACCCCGACATCATCGACGGCCTGTCCAGTATGGGCTACCGGGGCATGGTCATCGCCGGCACCGGCCTGGGCCACATCAACAAGCCCCTGTACCCCGCCGTCAAGCGCGCCATCGAGAAGGGCATGACCGTGGTCATGACCGTCCAGACCATCTGGGGCTACGCCCAGATGTACGTCTACGACACCGGCCGCGACCTCCTGAACCTGGGCATCATCCCCATGGACAACATGCTGCCCGAGACCGCCTACATGAAGCTGGCCTGGGTGCTGGGCCAGACCGACGATCCCGCGGAGATCCGGCGCATGCTGCTGGCCCCGGTGAACCACGAGATCACGCCCCGGGAGCCCCACAACGGCTACCTGGTCCTCCAGGGCGGCCTGCCCGAGGTGGAGGCATTCATCGGCCAGCACTGGAAATAGCCGGGCAAGGTCAGCCACCAGATCAAAGGCCCGCCGAAGCGGGCCTTTGATCTGGTGGCGTTTCCCGGCGGGGCTACTGCGGGCCCTCGGCCGCACGCCAGGCGGGGTCGATGGTGGTGACGACCTGGGCCTTGGCATCCTTCATGAGGTTCTGGCTGGCGTCCTTGAGCTGCTCGCGCTTCCAGGCGCTGGGCAGCTGGGGCTTGGCCTGCTCGTAGGTGGGGAAGCCCTGGTCCTGGCCGGCGGCCTTGGCGCTGGCGGCCACCTTGTCGTAGAACGCCTTGAGCTGGGCCTCGGTGGGCTCGATCTTGGCGATGGCCTTCTCCATGAGGATCTGGCCGTAGGCGTTGGACCGGGCGGCCTCGATGAGGAGCCGGGCCTTGGCGTCCTTGTCAAGTCCCTGCTTCTCGGCGTACTTGATCATGACCTTCTGGTCCACGAATTCGGCCAGGAAGCGGTTCCGCTGTTCCTTCAGCGCGGGGCTGGTGAGGACCTCGTTCGCCTTGGCCTCGTCGCCCACGAGGGTGCGCACGGCATCGGAAAAGGCCTTCTCGGTGACCTTCTCGCCGCCCACGTTGGCCAGGACCTTGGAGGTGTCCTTGGAGACCTTGGAGCAGCCCAGGGCCGCGACCAGCAGCCCGCACATTCCCATCATTCGCGCCAGGCGCATATCCATGCTTTTCTCCTAAACATTTCAGTTCCAGAATGACATCGAAGGCATACCCTGCCTAGCGAGGATGCGACATGTCCCCCGGTGAATCACTCAAAGATATGAAACTCGAAGTATATACCGCCGCATGGTGCCCCGATTGCCGCCGCCTGGACCGGTGGCTGGACCAGGCCGGCGTGGCCCACGCCACCGTGGACATCGAGACCGTGCCCGGGGCCGCCGAACGGCTGGAGAGAGAGACGGGCAAGCGAGCGATCCCCTTCATCCTGGTGGACGGCACCACCTGGGTGCGCGGCTACCACCGCGAGCTCCCCCAGCGCCTGGACCCCGATCTTCTGGTCCGGGAGCTATTGGAGGCGGCGAAAGGTTGAAATCCATGCCAATCTAGAGGATTCCGTTGGAGTGATCAGTGCCTACCCCCTTCTCGAGTCAATTCTGGTCCAATTTGTTCACGTCGGATCTGGCCATCGACCTGGGCACCGCCTCGGTGCTGGTGTACACCCGCCAGGCCGGTCGGATTGTCGTTTACGAGCCTTCCATAGTGGCCCTCAACACCCAGACCCACGAAGTGGAGGCCGTGGGTGACGAGGCCAAGCAGCTCCTGGGCCGCACGCCCCAGGGGGTGCAGACCATCCGCCCCATGAAGGACGGGATGATCTTCGAGGTGGACGCCGCCGAGCGGATGCTGGCCGCCTTCATCAAGAAGGCCCGCCCCAACCGGGGCATCGCCCGCACGCGGATCGTGGTGAGCGTCCCCCCCCGGGCCCATCAGGTGGCCCGCAGGGCCGTCAAGCAGGTGTGCTACGACGCCAAGGCCGGGGAGGTCTTCCTCGTGGACCAGACCATGGTGGCCGCCATCGGCGCCGGCCTGGCCATCAACGAGAAGCGGGGCTGCATGATCGTCGATATCGGCGGCGGCACCACCGACGTGGCGGTCATCTCCTACAACGGAAAGGTCTTCGCGGATTCCATCCTGGTCGCCGGCGACGAGATGGATGAAGCAATCATCAAATACATCCGCGAGAAGTACAACGTGCTCATCTCCGAGGCCGCCGCCGAGGAAGTGAAGTGGAGCCTGGGCTCGGCCTACACCTCCGACAAGACCCGCACCATGAGCATCTCCGGCCGGGACCAGTTCGAGGGCCTGCCCAAGACCCTCACCCTCAACGACACCGAGATCCGCGAGGCGCTGGCCGAACCCATCAGCGCCATCATCGACCTGGTGCGCAAGGCCCTGAACGAGACCCCGCCCCAGCTGGCCGCGGACCTCATCGACCGGGGCATCTGCCTCACCGGCGGCGGTTCCAAGATCCAGGGCCTGGACGTGCGCCTCAGCAAGGAGACCCACCTCCCCTGCTACCGCGCGGAGAACCCCGAGACCGCGGTGGTGCGCGGGACGGCCATGCTCCTGGAGGACATCCCCTTCCTGAGGCGCATTCAAATCCTCGACTAGCATGTATCGCAGCGCCTGGGGCTGGAACCCGACCGGACGCAGGCGCTGGGCCATCGTCGCCCTCCTGCTGGGGCACGTCCTCTGGATCGCCCTGGGCCGGGGAACCTCCAACCGCTGGCGGCACCTGCTGGACCTGCTGTCGGCGCCCTCCCGGGCCGTATCCGCCCGGCTGGAAGTGTGGAAGGACAACCGCCGCCAGAAGGTGTCCACCTACCGGGAGGCCGTGGCCGAGGTGGAGCGCCTGCGGGCCCAGGTCGCCGCCTTCCGGGCCGAACGGGACGCCGCCGCCCCGCGCCTGGCCGAGGCGGAGGAGGCCACCCGGCTCCTGGGGCTCCGGAAGCTCCTGCCCCTGACCTTCCGCGCCGCCCGCATCATCTCCAACGTCCGCCGCGCCCCCTTCGGGGGCATGATCCTGGACCAGGGCGTGGACGGCGGTCTCCAGCCCGACCAGGGCGTCATCTGCCCCGAAGGGGTCGTGGGCCGCGTATGGGACGTGGGGCCCACCCAGGCCAGCCTCCTGCCCCTGGACGCCTACAACGCCTCCACGGGGGTCATGCTGGCCCGCAGCCGCGCCACGGGCGTCCTGCAGGGCCTGGGGCCCGGCAAGGCGGCCCTGCGCTACATTGGAAGCCAGGAGGTCGTGCAGGTGGGTGAGCCCGTGTACACGTCGGGTCTCGACCGCAACTTCCCCCGGGGACTCCTGGTGGGCTACGTGACCTCCGTGCGGCCCCGGGACACGGAGCTGCAGGTGGAGGTGGCCCTGTCGGCCCCCCTGGACCGGGTCTCGCTGGTGCTGATCCTGCCCCCGCGTCCCCAGCTGGAGCTCCAGCCGCCCGCGCCCGCGCCCCAGGACGCCAAGCCCGTGCGTAAATCCAAGGGGGCGAAATGAATCCGGCCGCCCCCATGCTGCGCAGGCACGCCATCGCCCTGGCCGCCCTGGCCGGCATCCACTTCACCGCCCCCTGGCCGGGCATCCAGACCATCTTCCACGTGTTCCTCGTGCTGGGCCTGGCCCCCGGATTCCCGACGCCCCTCCAGGGCCTCGGCTGGGCCCTGGCGGGTGGGTGGGTCCTGGAGGGGACCCTGCGCATCTACCCGCACCTGGGCGGCACCCCCCTGGCCAACATGCTGATCTGCCTCCTGGCCTACGGGCTCCTCCTGCAGTGGCCGCCCCATTCCCGCAACCCCTTCTGGGGCCGCATGGCGGCCCTGGCCATGCTCCACTGGCTGCTGGTCAACCTCCTGGTGCGCTTCGCGGCGGGCCCCCACGCCTGGGGCTTCGGATGGATCTGGGCCCTGGTCTCCATCCCCCTGTGGGCGACCCTCGCACTGAAGCTCCAACCCCCCATCCACCGGAGGTGAGCGGTGGAGATCCTGAACCGAACCCTCATCCACCGCCGCATCGCCGTGATGCGCACCGTCACCCTCTGCATGATCCTGGGCCTGGTGCTGGCCTACGGCTGGGTGCAGCTGGGCATGCGCCGGGAGATGCAGCGCCTGGCCTTCTCCCAGGCGGTGAAGACCCGCACCACCCCGGCCCCCCGGGGCATCATCTTCGACCGCAACGGCAACAAGATCGTGGACAACCGCCGGGCCCTGCACCTGGTCATCCAGCACGAGGACCTGCCCACCGACCCCGCCCAGATCGACGCCCTGGCCCAGAACCTCCAGATGGAGCCCGAGCAGCTGCGGCGGCGGATCCAGGCCATCCGCCAGGCCGCGGGCAACCGCATGCTCACCCTCGTGGACAACCTGGACGATTCGGCCCTGGCCCGGGCCGAGGTGCTGCGCGCGCGGTTCCCCTTCCTCAGCATCGAGGTCGCCCCCCGGCGCGTGTACCTGGGCCAGGAACTGGCCGGCCACGCCCTGGGCTACGTGGGTGAGGTCACCCCCGCGGAGCTGGAGAAGAACCCCGACCGCTACCAGCTGGGCGAGATCATCGGCCGCTCCGGGTTCGAGGCCTCGCGCAACGAGCGCCTGCGGGGCGTGGACGGCCAGCGGAAGATCCTCGTGGACTACCTGGGCCGCGAAGTGGCCGTGTTCGGCCTGAACGAGGCCAAGCCCGGACGCAGCGTCTACCTCACCCTGGACGCCGGCCTCCAGCAGACCCTCAAGGAGGCCCTGGGGGAGAACAACGGCGCCGGCGTGGTGCTGGACCTGCGGGACGGCGGCATCCTGGCCATGTACTCCAGCCCTTCCTACGACCCCAACATCTTCCTCAACCGGCTGACCCAGGAACAGGTGGACCAGTACTGGAACAACCCCGAGCGCCCCATGCTGGACCGGGTCACCCAGGGCCGCTACGCCCCCGGCTCCACCTACAAGCTCCTGGTGGCCCTCTGCGCCCTGGAGAAGGGGATCGTCACCCCCGAGACCACCTACCATTGCGCCGGCCACAAGGTCTTCTACAACCGCGACTTCCGCTGCGACGCCACCCACGGGACCCTGAACCTCGTCCAGGCCATCGCCCGCAGCTGCGACGTCTACTTCTACGAGCTGGGCATGCGCCTGGACGTCGACGACATCTACAACACCGCCGTCAAGTACGGCCTCACCGTCCCCACCGGCGTGGACCTGCCGCACGAGGCCACCTCCCGGGTGCCCAGCCGGGAGTGGAAGAAGCGCGTGAAGAAAGAGAAGTGGTGGCCCGGCGAAACGATCAGCGTCAGCATCGGCCAGGGCGCCAACAGCCTCACCCCCATCGCGCTGGCCAGGTTCTACGCCATGCTGGCCACCCGGGGCAAGCTGCTGACCCCCCACCTGCTCTACGGCATCCAGACCGGGGACAACCGGCCCATGGAGCTCTTCACCCCGCCCCCGCCCAAGGACACGGGCCTGGACCCGAAGATCCACGCCATCCTGGACGAGGGCCTCTACGAGGTGGTCCATTCGGGCACCGCCGCCTCCTCCGCCCTGCCGGGCGTGACGATGGTGGGCAAGACCGGCACCAGCCAGGTCACCACCTTCGTGGACAAGAGCCACTACGCCAAGCTCGCCAAGAAGTTCAAGGACAACGCCCTCTTCGCGGGCTACGCGCCCCGGGAGAACCCCCAGATCGCCTTCGTGGTGGTGGCCGAGAACGCGGGCTTCGGCGCCTCCAGCGCCGCCCCGGTGGCCCGGAAGCTCGTGGAGTACTGGTTCATCGACCGCCTCAAGAAACCCCTGCCGCCCCCCAGCGCGAAGATCCCCGACGAATTCACCCCGCCCCAGGCCCAGGAAGCCGTGGAGGAGCCATGAAGGAGCGCCTGCGGGCCCTGGACACCGCCCTCCTGTGGCCCATGGTCCTGCTCGTGGTCATGGGCACGCTCACGGTCTTCTCCGCGGGCCGCGGCACGGGCCAGGCCGGCCTCTGGGCCAAGCAGAGCCTCTGGAACCTCATGGGCTTCGCGGCCATGGCCTTCCTGGCCAGCGTCAATCCCAAGCGCATCTTCCGCAGCGGGTTCGCGCTGTACGTCCTGGGCATCCTGTCCCTGGCCCTGGTGCTGGTGGCCGGCCACCGCATCGGCGGCTCCCAGCGCTGGATCGTCCTGGCCGGCCTCACCTTCCAGCCCAGCGAACTCATGAAGTGGCTGACCCTGCTGTTCGTGGCCCACCGCCTGGGAACCCGCCAGCCCCAGGACCTCACCGCCTGGGACCTGGCCGGGATCTCCGCCCTGGTGTTCTTCCCCATGCTCCTGGTGCTCAAGCAGCCCGACCTGGGCATGGCCGTGAGCTTCCTGCCCATCCTGGTGCTGATCCCCGTCCTGAAGGGCCTCAAGGCCCGGTGGGTGCTCGTGACGGTGCTCCTGGCCTCCCTGGTGGGCTTCGGCGCCTGGCACAAGGTGCTCAAGCCCTACCAGAAGCAGCGCGTCCTGACCTTCCTGGACCCCAGCGCCGACCTCAAGGGCAAGGGCTACCAGATCAACCAGAGCCGCATCGCCATCGGCGCCGGCGGCCTCACCGGCCAGGGCTTCACCTCCGGCAGCCAGACCCAGCTCAACTTCCTGCCGGTGAAGACCACGGACTTCGTGTTCTCCGTCTGGGCCGAGGAGCGCGGATTCCTGGGGGTCCTGATGGCCCTGGGCCTCTTCGGGCTGGTGCTCGCGCGCATCCTCGACACCGCCATGGCGGCCCGCAGCGCCTCGGAGACCTACTTCTGCGTGGGCGCCGCGGGCATCATCGCCCTGCACCTCCTGGTGAACGTGGGCATGGTCATCGGGGTGCTGCCCAACAAGGGCATCGTACTGCCCTTCTTCAGCGCCGGGGGCAGCAGCACCCTGAGCTACTTCCTGGGCCTCGGGGTGGTGATGGCGGTGCGGCACCGGGCGCAGGTGAAATAGCCTAGAATTCAGCCATGACCGCCGATCCGCAGACCCGCATGAAGGAACTGGCCGCCCAGGTGCTGGAGCACCGCCGCCGCTATTTCGTCCTGGACCAGCCCGTGCTCTCCGACGCGGAGTACGACGCCCTCGAACGGGAGCTGCGCGACCTGGAGGCGCGGCATCCCCTGTTCGCCGACCCCAACAGCCCCACCCAGCGCGTGGGCGCCGCCCCCCTGGATTCGTTCCGCAAGGCCACGCACCGCACCCCCATGCTCAGCCTGGACAACACCTATTCCGCGGAGGATCTCGGGGAGTGGGAGGTGCGGGTACGGAAGGGCCTCGCCGGCCTCGAACCGCGCTACTCGGCCGAGCTGAAGGTGGACGGGCTCTCGCTTTCGCTCCTCTACGAGGACCGCGCCCTGGTCCGCGCCGTCACCCGGGGCAACGGGGACGAGGGCGAGGACGTCACGGAGAACGCCCGCACCATCGCCGACATCCCCCTCACGCTGCCCGGGGACGCGCCCGGCACCCTGGAGGTCCGGGGCGAGGTGTTCCTGTCCCGCCGCCGGTGGGAGGAGCTCAACCGCGAGCGGGACGCCCGGGGCGAGGCCCGCTTCGCCAACCCCCGCAACGCAGCCGCCGGCACCATGAAGCAGCTGGACAGCCGCATCACCGCCGAGCGCCGGCTCTCCTTCCTCCCCTGGCAGTTCCCGGGGGCGGCCCACCACAGCCGGGGCATGGACCAGCTCGCGGCCTGGGGGTTCAACCGCATGCCCGCCCACGCCGAGGGGACCTTCCAGGAGATGCTGGCGTTCATCGAGAGCCAGGCCCAGGCCCGGCTCCTGCTGCCCTTCGACACCGACGGAGTGGTCCTGAAGGTGGACGCGCTGGAGCTGCAGGAGCGCCTGGGCACCACGGACCGGGTGCCCCGGTGGGCCATCGCCTTCAAGTACCCCGGGCTCCAGGCCACCACCACCCTCCTGGGCATCACCTGGCAGGTGAGCCGCGCCGGCAAGCTCACGCCGGTGGCGGAGCTGGAAGCCGTGGAGGTGGCCGGATCCACGGTGCGCAGGGCCACCCTCCACAACGCCGATGAGCTCGCGCGCCTGGGGGTGCGGGTGGGCTGCCGGGTCTTCGTGGAAAAGGGGGGCGAGGTCATCCCCAAGGTGGTGGCCGTGGTGCCCGGCACGCTGCCCGAAGGCGCCCCCGAGCCCCAGGTGCCCGCGGCCTGCCCCGTGTGCGCGGGCGCGGTGGGCAAGGACTCCGACGAGGAGGTCGCCTGGCGCTGCCAGAACCCCGAATGCCCCGCCAAGATCACCGCCCGGCTCCAGCACCTGGGCAGCCGCGCCGCCCTGGACATCGAGGGCCTGGGCGACGCGCTGGTGGAACAGCTGGCCCCCCGCTTCGCCCAGCCCTGGGACGTGTTCACGCTCCTGGACGACCCCCAGCAGGGCCTGGCGTACCTGGCCGGGCTGGACCGCATGGGCGAGAAGAGCGCCCGCAACGTGCTGGAGGCCCTGGGAGCCGCGCGCACCAAGCCCCTTTCCCGCTGGATCCACGCCCTGGGCATCCCCATGGTGGGGGCCCGCACCGCCGAGCTCCTCGCCGAGGCCTTCCCCACCCTCGCGGACCTGTGGGGCGCCGAGGAGCAGCGCCTCCTGGCGGTGGAGGAGGTGGGACCCAAGGTCGCCGCGGCCCTCAAGGCCTTCGCCGCCCTGCATCCCGCGCTGCCCGCCCAGTTCGCGGCGCTGGGCATCGCCCCGGCCCCCAGCGCCCCCCGGGAGACCGCCGGGCTGCCCCTGGCCGGCGAAGTGGCGGTGGTCACCGGAACCCTGCCCACCCTGGGCCGGGAGGAGGCCGAGACCCTCCTCAAGCGCCTGGGCGCCAAGGTCACCTCCGCCGTCTCCCCCAAGACCACCCTGCTCATCGCCGGCGAGAAGGCCGGTTCCAAGCTCGCCAAGGCCCTGGCCCTGGGCATTCCCGTCCATGACGAAGCGTGGCTCCTGGACCATGCGACCATGGAACCCTGAGGCAGCCATGACGAACACCCCCCGCCGCATAGGCAAATTCGAAATCCTGGAAAGCCTTGGCGAAGGCGCCACGGGCGAGGTCTTCCTGGCCCGGGACAGCCTGCTGGGGCGGGAGGTGGCCATCAAGATCCTCCGCGCCGCCCCCGCCTCCCCCGACGCCCGGGACCGGTTCTTCCGGGAGGCCGAGGCCGCGGGCCGCCTCCACCACCCCAACCTCGTCGCCATCCACGAGTACGGCGAGGAGCAGGGCGCGCTCTTCATGGTCATGGAACACGTGCCCGGCGACGACCTGGGCAGGCTCATGGCTTCCGGAGAACTGCCCCCCCGGGAACTGCTGGAGATCCTGGCCCAGGTGTGCGACGGCCTGGCCTTCGCCCACCAGCGCGGCGTGCTCCACCGGGCCATCAACCCCGCCAATATCCGCCTGACGCGCTTCGCGGGCCGCCTCACCGCCAAGATCCTGGACTTCGGCATTCCGCGCCTGGCCGGAAGCGACCCCGCCGCCGGCGCCCTGCCGGGCAGCCTCGGCTACCTGGCCCCCGAGTGCGTCCAGTCCGGCAAGCCCGACGCCCGGTCCGACCTCTTCGCCGTGGGGGCGATCCTGTACGAGGCCCTGGCGGGCTACCCGCCCTTCGGGGGCGAGACCACCGCCACGGTGCTCCACCGCATCGTCAACGAGGAGCCCGCCCCCCTGGACCCGGAACGCCTCGCGGGCATCAGCCCCGCCATCGCGGGCGTCGCGGCCCGGGCCCTGGCCAAGGACCCCACCGCGCGCTACCCCGGCGCCGAGGCCCTGGCTGAGGCCCTGCGCGCGGCCCGGGACCCCTGGTGGAACCCTGCGGAGGACAAGGCCGTCAAGGACGCCAACACCCGCCTGCTGCCCATGCCCGAGAAGGCCCGGAAGCCCGCCCAGGGGCCGGAGGCGCCCGCCTCCCACACCTGGCTCTACCTGGGCGTGGCCGCGGTCACGGCGGCCCTGGTCGCCGGCGGAGGCTGGCTCTGGCTCCGCCACCGCCGCCACCGCCCGGCCCCCGTGGTGATCCAGCCGGTGGCGCCGCCTCCCGTGGCCCCCCCGGTGCAGCCCCCGCCCGAACCTCCGGCCACGGACCCGGCCACGGCCGAGACGGCCCCGGCCGAGCCCCCCAAGACCGAACCCGCCCCGCCCCCGGCCAAGGGCGGGTCCTACGCCACCCTGGACCAGGCCGACCGGGCCCTGGACACGGATCCCAAGGGAGCCCTGGCCTTCCTGGACGCCCTGGTGAAGCGGCAACCGGAGAACGAGCGCGCCGTCGCCCTGCGCATCGCGGCGCTCTACGAGGCCGGCGACTACCGGGGCTGCTCCCTCGCCATCCGGGAGTCCCGGCAGGCCGGGCACGAGCTCTGGCCCATGGCGCTCAGGCATCCCCGCCTGCGCAAGGCGCTGGAGCAGGAGAAGACCACCCCCCACCTATCCAGGCGCAAAGAGGCTCAGTAGTCCCACTGGGCTTCCCGCACCAGCCAGGCCCCGTCCCGCAGCTCCCAGCGCAGGGTGAGGCCCCTGCGCGCCCGGTCTCCGGGAATCAGCTCGCCCCCCGCCCGGCCCGTGAGGACCAGCTGCAGGGACTGCACGGCCCGCGTGCCCTGCACCTCCACCTTCTGCGACAGCACGGTGACCCCCACCTTCTCCCGGCCCAGCACCCCGGCCAGCAGGAGCCGCGCCCCGGCCCGGTCCATGCCCTCGGGCCCCGCGAACCTGGGCGACAGGACCGCGGCCGCGCCGGCGGCGTCCCCGGCCTCCACGGCGCCCCGGGCGCCCTCGAAGGCCTTGCGGATCCGGCCCTCCGGCCCCTCCCGGGAACAGGCCGCCAGGAGCGCCAGGAGGACCGCCCCCAGGGCCCTCACGCCAGCTCCTGGAAAAGCGTCACGTAGCTTCGCGGCTCCACCTGGGCCTCCTCCAGGCCCAGCAGGCCCATGGCCTCGCGGATGGCTTCGGGTGTTCCCTCCAGCTCCAGGTAGCACCCGAAGGACGTTTCGTCCAGGCAGGCCTCCAGCGGCCCCCGGCGCCACACCGACCGGCTCTTGCGCATCTCGAAGGCCGGGCTGAAGCCCAGCTGCGCCAGGATCCCTTCCATGGCCAGGGGGTCAGCCACCGCCGTCTCCAGTTCGGGGCGGATCTTCAGCAGCGGGTCCGGGACCCGCGGCCCCTTCCAGGTGAGCGCGGCCCGCCCGCCGTAGCGGCGGAGGCGGAGCGCGCAGCCCTTCCCGCGCAACTCCCCGTCCCGGTCCCACAGGACGCTCACCTCCCCGCCCTGGGCGTGGACCGGAGCGAACCCGCAGGCCTCCATGCGCAGCCGCGCGGGCTCCAGGGCGGGAATGCGGAACTTCATCTCGATTTCAACGTGCTCGGCATGTTTCATGGCGGGCCATCCACAAATGATTGCATCATGTGCAAGGAGGTTTGACCTAGCGGTGATCCCGAAACGGTACCTATTCGCCAGCATGTTCATCGCTGCGATGCTCATGCTCCTGGCCATCGTACAGGCTCCTCGCACCACGCGCGAGGGCGGCGCCGTGGTGGCGGCCGAGGCGGTGGAACAGACCCTGGACACCTTCGAGACCCTCGCCGAGTGCCGCCTCCGGGACGGCTGGACCCCGCGCTTCCAGGGCGCCCAGGACCCCGACCAGGAGCAGCCCTGGCCCTACGGCGGCGGGTTCGGGACGCCCTGGGAGCCCGCCTCGGCCTACCTGGCCGACCAGGGCCTCGCCCTCAACGGACCCGGCGGCCACAGCGAGGTGACGCTCTGGCGCGGCCTGGAATGGCGCCACTACCGCTTCGACGCCCCCATCGCCAGCGCGCGCCTGGACCCCGCCAAGGGCACCCGGCTCCTGGTGACCCTCACCCTGGGCCAGGGCCGCTTCGAGACCCGCCTGATGGAGATCCCCGAAGGCCGGGTGCTGTGGGCCACCGAAAGCGGCCCCTGGAGCCGTTTCAGCTGGGACGGCCGCGCCGTGCTCCTGGGCCTGCGCCCCCCGCAGCCCGAGGCCGCGCTGCTGCTGGCCTCGCTTCCCGCGGAGGCCGAGCGTCCCGCGGGCACCCTGGCCCCCTGGGACGAGAAGGCCCTGCCCCCGCCGCCCCGGGGCTGGTCAACCCGCGCGGAGCAGCTCTGGGACGACGGCCAGGACCTGCCCGGCGCGCGGCTCCTCACGCCCTGGCAGCCCGGCTCCCGCCTGTGGTTCCCCGCCTGGGACCGCCTCTGGGTTTCCGGCGGCGGGCAGTGGACCCTCTGGACCCTCGCGGACGGCGTCTGGCACCGGGAGGCCACCGGCCCGGGCCAGCTCCAGGCCCACCCCCCCCTGCGCATGGCCCTGGAAGTCCCCGGCCGCAAGGGCGAGCCCGCCCAGCGCAAGACGTCCCCCCTCGACCGCGCCGACTGGACCGAAGTGCCCGCGGACACCCCGCCCTGGCCGGACTACGACCCCGCCTGGACCTGGTGGCGGGAGGACCTGGCCGCCACCACCTGGGACCTGCGCTGGGGCAAGGACACCGCGTCGCTCCGGCCGGAACGCCAGCGCCAGGCCCTCCTGCGCGCCTACCGCCCGGAGTGGATGACAGCCAAGGGACTGCGGGCCTCGGTCAAGGGCTGGATCCCCGACGGCCCCGAGATCGCCCTGAGGGAATTCACCGGATCCGCCTGGGTCTGGGTCGGCGAGCGGGCCCTGCTGGTGCGCCTCCAGCCCACGTCGAGACTGAAGTCCGTGAAGACCGCATTGAAACGTTAGATACCATGTTCCATGGTCTCTGTTAGTGTAAGCGCAGCCACCTCCCCGCAATCCGGCATCCCGAGGTTCCCTATGCCCCGTCTTCTCCTCGTGGACGACAACCAGCGAATCCACCAGATCGTCGAGACGCTCCTGACCGCCACGGACATCGAGCTGACCTGCGCCTCCTCGGGGGCCGAGGCCCTGGACCTGCTGGCCACGGGCGTTTCCTTCGACGTGGCCCTCCTCGACACGACCATGCAGGGCATGGACGGCTGGGAGCTCCTGGACCGCCTGCGCAAGTACGGCGCCACCGCCACCATGCCCATCGCCATGATGGCCGGCGTGCTGGACGTGGTGGACCCCGAGACCGTGCGCAAGGCCCCCATCCAGGGCTTCCTGAAGAAGCCCGTGGAACTCCGCGACCTCGCCGACCGGGTCCGGACCCTCATGGCCACCCCCGTGGAGCCCCCCCCGCCCGAACCGGCCCCCGAGGCCACCACCGGGACCTTCGAGACCCTTCCCTACCTCAAGCTCTCCGACCACCCCCTGCCCGAGACCGACCTGCTCCTGCTGGAACCCTCCGACCTCTTCGTGGAGGAGGCCCCCTCCCCCGAAGCCCCCATGGAGTCGCTGGAACTGGAGGAACTGGACCTGGAGAGCCTCAAGGGCCTGGGCGCCCCCCCGGAAACCCCGGAGGCCGAGGAACCCGCCGTCCTGGACGCCGGAGCCATCCCTGAACTGGCGCCGGAGGACGCCTACGGCAGCGGCATCCTCGAGCTGGGCGTGATCACCGACGAACTGCCCGACCTGGGGCCCACCGCGGAACAGGCCGAGCCCTCCCCCCTTCCCGAACCCGTCCATGCCCCCGCGCCGGACCTGCCCGCGGACTGGGCCGACGAAAGCGAGACGCTCCTGGCCTTCGCCCAGAAGCCCGCCCGCACCGGGGACGCCCTGGCCGCCGCGGCCATGGAAGCCCACAGCGACTTCGACCCCGACAGTTTCCTGGACCAGGATCAGGGCCCCTCCCCCACCCCCGCCTTCCTGCCGGAAGTCCCCGAGTACGTGACCCCCACGCGCCTCACCCAGGTGTCGGAGGCCGACGTGCTGGGCGACATCGGCGACGTGCCGGACCTGGAGGACCTCGCCGTCCTGGACGATGCGCCCCTGGCGGCGGGCAAGGCGACCGTGCCCCCCTGGGCCACCACCGTCAGCCTCCTGGACCGGGTGCAGCCCACCGAGGCGGAGCCCGAGCCTGTGCACGCCCCCGAAGCCACCCAGGAGGCCATTCCCGAAGCCGTTCCTGAAGCCATTGCCGAAGCCATCCCCGAAGCCATTCCTGAAGCCGTTCACGAAGCCATCCCCGAAGCCGTTCCCGAAGCCGTTCCCCAAGCCATCCCGGTCGCCGCGGCACCCGAACCGCTGGCCGCGGGCGCCGCCGATCCCCTCGCGGCCCTGCTGGCGGACCCGGTCCTCATGGACCGCCTGGCCAAGGCCGTGGTCGCCCGGTTGGGCGACCAGGCCCTCCGGGAAATCGCCTGGGAGGTCATGCCCGAGCTGGCGGACCGGCTCCACCGGGGCTGACGCGATGATCACCGGCTACAACACCGACGTCCGCCACGGCAACCGCGTCTTCCACGTGCAGACCGAGGACAAGGGCCTGGCCAACCCCAAGATCGAGACCCTCATCTACG
This sequence comes from Mesoterricola sp. MK458, assembly GCF_055384935.1. Lineage (NCBI taxonomy): Bacteria > Pseudomonadati > Acidobacteriota > Holophagae > Holophagales > Holophagaceae > Mesoterricola > Mesoterricola sp. MK458. The sequence continues at coordinate 4,052,793 of NZ_AP045075.1, read as the reverse complement.
TGGGCGGCGAGATCCTGGACAGCTACCGGGGCACCTACGAGGACCTGCTGGCCGAGGTCCCCCTGCAGGAGAGCGCCATCCAGGCCCGCATGGACGACCAGCACAAGTCGGTCATCCGCGACATCAAGAACGGCAAGTACGACGCCACCCCCAACGACCCCCTCCTCGCCGAGCGCAGCGTCTTCAACGACAAGCCCCTGGACCAGGCCATCCTGGAGTACCTCCAGCAGGAAGGCGACACCGACACCCTCGAGATGGTGCTGGACGAGCCCATGCTCCCGAAGTTCGGGGGCCTGTTCCAGATCCGCATCCGCGCCCGGCTCTGCGTGAGCCAGAACCCCGTGCCCGGCGCCGACGTGACGGTCCGCCTCATCTCCAGCCTCAAGAAGGCCACCACCCTCACCACCGGCAGGACCGACGCCGAGGGCCAGTTCCTCACCAAGGTGGAACTCCCCCCCAGCCAGCCCGGCCACTGCGCCGTGGTGATCGCGTGCGCCTCCGAGTTCGGGAACGACGAGGTGCGCGCGCTGATCACCGCCTAGGAAAAGGGCCGCCCGAAGGCGGCCCTTTCCGGGAGGCGGAGACGTCCTAGACGTTTTCCAGGACGGCCACCAGGAGCTTCCAGAAGTTGCCCACGGAGGCGATGCTCACGCTCTCGTCGGGGGTGTGCACGTCCCACATGCTGGGCCCGAAGGAGACCATCTGCATGCCGGGATACTTCTCGCCGATCAGGCCGCACTCCAGGCCCGCGTGGATGGCCTTGATGGCCATGGGCTTGCCGAAGGTCTTCTCGTGCACGGCGTTGACCACCTTGACCAGGGCGGCCTTGGGGTCGGGCTTCCAGCCGGGGTAGCCGTCGCCGCGCTTGGCGGTGAAGCCCGCGAGCTCGCAGGAGGCGGAGATGCGGTTGGCCATGTCCAGCTTGGCGCTGGCGATGGAGCTGCGCTGGCTGGTGGAGATCTCGATGGTGTCGCCCTTGGTGGAGATGATGGCGAGGTTCGTGGAAGTCTGGACCAGGCCCTCGATGTCGGGGCTGTTGGATTCGACGCCGTGGGCGACGGTGTAGAGGAAGTTCACCACGGCGCGGGCGTCGCGGTCCTCCATGACCTGGGCCGGGGCGTCGGCCTTGGGCTCGACCTCCATGGCCAGGCCCGGATCGAAGGCGCCCAGGGCGGAGCGGTAGTCCTGCTCCAGGCCCTTGACCGCCGCCTGGAACTCGGCGAGGCGGGCCGCGTCCATGTGGAAGACCGCGGAGGCCTCGCGGGGGATCGCGTTGCGCTTGTTGCCGCCGGCCAGGGACACCAGCTCCATGCCGAAGCGGGGCGCCAGGGTCCAGAGGACGCCGGCCAGGATGCGCAGCGCGTTGCCGCGGCCCTGGTGGATCTCCACGCCGGAGTGGCCGCCCTTGAGGCCCAGGACCTTCAGCCGGTAGGCGGTCTTGCCCGCGGTGGCCGGACGCAGCGCGACCTTGCGGGTGGCCATGGTGTCCACGCCGCCGGCGCAGCCGATGGTGAGGTCCCCTTCCTCCTCGCTGTCGAGGTTCAGGAGGTACTTGGCCTTGAGGACGCCCTCGGCGAGGCCGCCAGCGCCGGTGAGGCCGGTCTCCTCGTCGATGGTCACGAGCACTTCCAGGGGCCCGTGCTTGATGGTGGTGGATTCCAGCACGGCCAGGGCCGCCGCCACGCCCACGCCGTTGTCCGCGCCCAGGGTGGTGCCCGTGGCCATCAGGCGGTCGCCGTCCCGCCGCAGGGCGATGGGGTCCTTGAGGAAATCGTGCTGCGTGGCCTCGTTCTTCTCGCAGACCATGTCCACGTGGGCCTGCAGGGCCGTCATGGGCGCCCCTTCGCGGCCGGGGGTGGCCTTCTTGCTGATGATGACGTTGCCCACGGCGTCGCGGACCACGGTGCAGCCCAGGGCCTTGGCCTGGTCAGCCACCCACTGGGCCGCGGCCGCCTCGTTCTTGGACCCCCGGGGGATCTTCGACAGGGCCAGGAAGTACTTCCAGAGGCCGGCGGGTTCGAGGGTCCCAAGGTCCGCCTGGGCCTTGGCTTCCATGACGTTTTCCATGACTTGCCTCCGTGGGTTGCAGCCGTTGGGGACCTTCGGTCCACCGCTGTTTCGATTTCAACCAAAGGGTAGCAAACAAAGGCCGTGACCAAACTCATTTCGTCCGCTTTTCGCTTATGGGGCGCCGGGGCGCCCCTCCAGTTCCGATACACTGGAGCCCGAGGTACCACCCAGGAGCCCCCGATGCCCCAAGCGAACGCCCCATGCCTGCTGGACGCGAAGCAGATGGAGGTCCACCTTCAGCGCCTGTGCCGCGAGATCTCCGCCCTGTTCGGGAGCGACGACGCCATCGCCCTCCTGGGCATCCGCACCCGGGGCCTGTACCTGGCCGAGCGCCTCCAGGCCATGCTGGAATCCAACCTCCAGAAGGAGATCCCCCTGGGGGTCCTGGACATCACCCTGTACCGGGACGACCTGTCCGAACTGGCGGGAAGCCCCATCGTCCGCCCCACGGAGATCCCCTTCAGCCTCAAGGACCGTTCCGTGATCCTGGTGGACGACGTGCTCTTCACCGGGCGCACCATCCGGGCCGCCCTGGACGCCCTGCTGGACCACGGCCGCCCCAAGCGGGTGTGGCTGGCGGTCCTGGTGGACCGGGGGGGCCGCGAGCTGCCCATCCAGGCCGAGTTCGTGGGCATCAAGATGGACGTGCCCATGACCAGCCGGGTGTCGGTGCACATGAAGGACGTGGACGGCGAGGACGCCGTCCTCCTCGAGAGCCGGAACTAGCCATGCCCCAGACCTACCGCTTCCCCCACCGCCACCTGCTGGGCATCGAGCCCCTGAGCCCCCAGGACATCACCGCCATCCTCGACCAGGCCCGGGCCTTCGAGGAGGTCTGCGAGCGCCCCGAGATCAAGATCGTCCCGGCCCTGCGCAAGCGCCTGATCGTCAACCTCTTCTTCGAGAACTCCACGCGCACCCGCAACAGCTTCGAGATCGCCGAGAAGCGCCTGTCCGCGGAGATCATCAACTTCGACGCCGACACCAGCTCCCTCAGCAAGGGCGAGACCCTGGTGGACACCGCGCTCAACCTCCAGGCCATGCACCCCGACCTGATCGTCATGCGCCACTCCGCCCCCGGGGCCCATGCCCTGCTGGCGCGCCACATGAAGGCCAGCATCGTCAACGCCGGCGACGGCGCCCACGAGCACCCCACCCAGGCCCTGCTGGACGCCTACACCCTGCGCAAGCGCTTCGGCAGGCTCGACGGCCTGCGGGTGGCCATCGTGGGCGACATCCGCAACAGCCGGGTGGTCCGCTCCAACCTCTGGCTCCTCACCAAGATGGGCGCCCACGTGACCCTGGTCGGCCCCCCCACCCTCGTGCCGGCGGAGCTCAAGGAGACCTGGCCCGGCATCGAGATCGTCCACGAGCTCGAGCCCATCCTGCCCCACCAGGACGCCGTCATGATGCTGCGCTGCCAGTTCGAGCGGGGCACCGGCGCCTTCATCCCCGGCCAGGGCGAATACGTCCGCTTCTACCAGCTCAACGCCCAGCGCCTCAGGCTCTGCCGCCCCGACGTGGCCGTGCTCCACCCCGGCCCCATCAACCGCGGCGTGGAGATCACCTCCGAAGTGGCCGACGGCCCCAACAACCTCATCCTCGACCAGGTCACCAACGGCGTTCCCGTGCGCATGGCGGTCCTGTTCCTCCTCTGCAACCCCCACGGGGAGCAGGTGCCCTGATCCCACCGCGGGGGGACCGCGCGCGAACGGCGTTCGCGCTCCGTCCCCCCACACCCCCACTTCAGGCCCAGGCGGAGCCTGGGCCTGAAGTCCAGCAAGGAACCCCGATGATCCAAGGTCCAGTCACCCTCCTCATCCTCGACGGCTTCGGGGATGGTCCCCGCAACGCCTTCGACGCCACCTTCGTCGCGGGCATGGCCAACCTGTCCGACCTGCGCCGGCGCTTCGCGGCCACCCAGCTCAACGCCGGGGGCGAGGCCGTGGGCCTTCCCGAGGGCCAGTTCGGCAACTCCGAAGTGGGCCACATGAACCTGGGCGCCGGCCGCGTGGTGTGGCAGGAGCTCACGCGCATCGACGCCGCCATCCGCAAGGGCACCTTCCGCGAGAACCCCGCCATGGGCGGGCTGCTGGCCTCCCTCAAGGCCTCCGGCAAGCGCCTCCACCTCCTGGGCCTGGTGTCCGACGGCGGCGTGCACAGCCACCAGAACCACCTGGTGGCCCTGGCCCAGTGGGCCCAGGCGGAAGGGGTCCCCACCGTCATCCACGCGTTCCTGGACGGCCGCGACACGGAGCAGAAGAGCGCCGACGGCTACCTCCAGTGGCTGGCCTTCCAGCTGCGCAACTGCCCCCTGGTGCAGATCGGCTCCCTCATGGGCCGCTACGTCGTCATGGACCGCGACAAGCGCTGGGAGCGCGTGGCGCGCGCCTGGAAGCTCCTGGCGGAGGGCGTGGGCGAATTCCAGGCCGGCGACGCCCAGGAGGCCATCAAGGCCGCCTACGACCGGGGGGAGACCGACGAGTTCGTCAGCCCCACGCGCCTCGCGGGCTTCGAGCCCCTGCAGGACGGCGACGGCGCCATCTTCTTCAACTTCCGGGCCGACCGCGCCCGGGAGTTCAGCCACGCCCTGGTGGATCCCGCCTTCGACGGCTTCCCCCGCCCGGTCTGGCCCAAGGTGAGCCTCGTCACCTTCACCGCCTACGAGACCGACCTCGCACCCCTGGTCGAGGTGGCCTACCCGCCCCAGAACCTCACCCGCATCCTGGGGGAGCTGGTGGCCGAACGCGGCTGGAAGCAGCTTCGCACCGCCGAGACCGAGAAGTACGCCCACGTCACCTACTTCTTCAACGGCGGACGGGAGGAGCCCTTCCCGGGCGAGGAGCGCGTCCTGGTGCCCAGCCCCAAGGTGGCCACCTACGAGCTACAGCCGGAGATGAGCGCCCACGAGGTGGTGCGCGGCCTCGTGAAGGCCATCGAGGCCGGCCAGCACCGCCTCCTGGTGTGCAACCTGGCCAACCCCGACATGGTGGGCCACACCGGCGACCTCAACGCCGCCAGCGCCGCCTGCGCCGTGGTGGACGACGCCATCCGCCAGATCGCCGCCGCCACCCTGGCCAAGGACGGCGCCCTCCTCGTCACCGCCGACCACGGCAACTGCGAATGCATGCGCGACGAGAAGGGCAACCCCCACACCGCGCACACCACCAACCCCGTCCCCGCCGTCCTGGTGGCCAAGGGCTTCGAGGCCCGTCAGTTGCGCGCCGGCGGCGCCCTCTCCGACGTGGCCCCCACCCTGCTCAAGCTCCTGGGCATGGACCAGCCCGCGGAAATGGACGGCGTCAGCCTCTTCTAAATCTCGTCCAACGGGCTCGTCACGCCCCGGCCCCCGCGGTTCAGCACGTGGGTGTAGATCATGGTCGTCTCCACGTCCTTGTGCCCCAGGAGCTCCTGGATGGTGCGGATGTCCTGCCCCGCGTGGAGCAGGTGGGTGGCGAAGGAATGGCGCAGCGTGTGGGGCGTCACCGGCTTGACCAGACCCGCCCGCTGCCCCGCGATGCGGAAGGCCTTCTGGACGCTCTCCGGGTGGATGTGGTGCCGCCGGAGGGCCTCCCCCCGCGGATCCCTGGACCGCACCGGCGAAGGGAACACCCACTGCCACCCCCAGGAGGTCGCCGCCATGGGGCATTTCTCCGCCAGCGCATCCGGAAGCCAGACCCCCGCCACCCCCTCCTCCAGATCCAGGGCATGGAGCCCCTCCGCCACCAGCAGCTGCCGCTTCAGCGCCCCCTTCAGGGATTCCGGCAACACCGTCACCCGGTCCTTGCCCCCCTTCCCTTCCCGCACGACGATCTCCCCCCGCTCGAACTCCAGATCCTTGACCCGCAGCCGGAGCCCCTCCATCAGCCGCATCCCGGTCCCGTACAGCAGGCGCCCCACCAGGGCCGCGATCCCGTCCAGGTTGCCAAGGAGCACCCGGACCTCCCCCGGCGTCAGCACCACGGGAAGCCGCCGCGGCACCTTCGCCTGCACCACCCCCGAAAGCCAAGGCAGGTCCATGCCCAGGACATGCTTGTAGAGGAACAGCAACGCGGCCTTCGCCTGATTCTGCGTGGCCGCCGCCACCCCCCTTCCGCTCGCAAGGAAGGACAGGAACGCCTCCACCTCCACCGCCCCCATGTCCGCCGGATGCCGCTTCCCATGGAAGAGGATGAACCTCCGCGCCCACGCGACGTACGTTTCCTCCGTCCGCAGGCTGTAATGTCGCACCCGGATCTCCGCCCGCATCCGGTCCAGCAGTTTGGGAGCCTTCCCTGGAGCCTGGGCCTTTTCCATCCCGGGATTCTAGGCGACGAACCCCCGAAGCAAAATGCTAAATTCTTTATCTTGTTATCTTCCTTTCATTCCTTAAACCGCCGGGGTTCACCATTTCGACCTGGCACCGGGGGGGACCCATTGGCCGTGGTGGAACTGGGCGAGATAATCTTGATCCGAACGTTTTTGGTACGCCAAAGCCCGCACCACTAGCTAGAATTCAAGGCATATCAGCGTCTACCCAACCCCCTTCACGGTTAGGCCAACCAGGATCACTTTTCAAGGTTGGCCCAATTTAAGTTAGGGCCTTGGGGGCGCAGGAACCCATGGGCCCAGTTGTGCGCCGCGTCATGAGGCGGCTCCCCGCAAAGCCAGGGTGGGAGGGCTTCTCCGCGCCAATCTCAGTGAGCGTCACCGAACCGGTTAACATCACCAAGCGTTACGGTACCCTTCGGATCAATCGGCGCCCTTCTCCTTCGGGCGTTTCAACTGAACGCCCATCCCACCGCGCCGTCCCAACGAGGTAATATTCGCGCGCCGGTCCTAACCCAGCGTTCGAGGTCGGACCCCAACCTGACCTTCTCCCTTTGAGGTAACATCTTTCCAATCCACCTTCTCCTCCGTTCGCGCCGCCAGGTTGGGGCCGACTCAACTTCGGCGTTAGGGCATGGGGCGCGATGAAACCCAGGGCCCAGGAGTGCGCCGCGTCCTTCAGCGCCTCCCCCGAAAGCCGCGGTATGCGGGCCTCTTCGCATCGGCCTCAGTGGGCGAAAAGCCCAGAGCTACACCACCAGGGCAAACCGCAACTCGATGGGCAATCAGCGCCCTTCTCCTCCGAGCGCTTCAACTGAACGCCCATCCCACCGCGCCGTCCCAACGAGGTAATATTCGCGCGCCGGTCCTAACCCAGCGTTCGAGGTCGGACCCCAACCTGACCTTCTCCCTTTGAGGTAGCATCTATCCAATCGTCCTTCCCCCCCGTCCGCGCCGCCAGGTTGGGGCCGACTCAACTTCAGCGTTAGGCCACCACCCCAGTGAGGCGATCCATGCCTATTCCCTCTAACTTCGTTCGTCAATTTTTACTTCTGAGTTCCCTTGTCGCAACCACGGTGGTGATGGGGCATTCCCTTTCTCCGAACTCTCATATCAAGCTCCACGGTTGTTGGCATTCAATTCCGTCCGTAGCCCAAGACCCAGTTGAAATCGAATTCACACCCAACGGTGAAATGTTCTATTCCTTCGAATCCAATCATCACTGGAGCATCATCAAGCTTACTTACAAAATAGAAAAGAACATCATCATTAGCGATCAACCCTCTCATCCCCGAGAACAACGCACCAACTTCAAAATCGAGAAAGATGGCACTTTGGTTTTAGAACTTAATGGTGAAACGACACGGTACCGTCGCGGTCCAAAACGTGCGCCCAACTGATCTCCCATCCAAAGGCGCCGTCCCAACGAGGTAATATTGGCGCGCCGGTCCTAACCCAGCGTTCGAGGTCGGACCCCAACCTGACCTTCTCCCTTTGAGGTAACATCATTCCAATCTTCCTTCTCCTCCGTTCGCGCCGCCAGGTTGGGGCCGACTCAACTTCGGCGTTAGGCATCCGCGATGTATTCCGACGATTCTTTGTGGACGTACGACCAGGCTCTCCGATTTGCGAAGGATGGGACAAGGTGGCACTTTGTCAGAAGGGACATCAACGGTGAGCCCTTTTCGGAACACCCTCTGGAACTGTTTTTTCGAAACGATGCTCGAACGGTCTTTGGCGTAATCCACTTCGAAAGGGCAAGGGATTTCCCGTTCAAACGTTACGAATCCCTTGTTGGAAAAATTATGAACAATCCTGAATACAGGAATGGATTCGTTGCGCCAGAATCCCAATCAATCTGGCTGAAATCTTGGAAGTAGCGAATTCCAATCGCGCCGTCCCAACGAGGTAATATTGGCGCGCCGGTCCTAACCCAGCGTTCGAGGTCGGACCCCAACCTGACCTTCTCCCTTTGAGGTAACATCTTTCCAATCCTCCTTCTCCCCCGTTCGCGCCGCCAGGTTGGGGCCGACTCAACTTCGGCGTTAGGGCATGGGGCGCGAAGAACCCCGGGGCCCAGCGTCGCGCCGCGTCCTTCTGCGGCTCTCCGCGACGTCAATTAGGAATGTGCGCCGCACACGGGTAATTGTCGTCGCGGAGCGGCTCCCCCGAAGGCCACGGTAGGCGGGTTTCCCCGCGCCGGCCTCAGTGGGCGAAAAGCCCAGATCTACATCACCAGGGCAAGCCGCAGCCCGATGGGCAATCAGCGCCCTTCTCCTCCGGGCGCTTCAACTGAACGCCCATCCCACCGTGCCGTCTCAACGAGGTAATGTTGGCGCGCCGGTCCTAACCCAGCGTTCGAGGTCGGACCCCAACCTGACCTTCTCCCTTTGAGGTACCATCTATCCAATCCTCCTTCTCCCCCGTTCGCGCCGCCAGGTTGGGGCCGACTCAACTTCGGCGTTAGGAATCCATGGCCCGCAAACTCATTGCCATCCTCCTTTCCCTGTGGGGCTGGCTTTGCCTTTACGGGGTTTTCTACTACACATGGCTTTACTACCGCAGTCCGGCAAACCCGCTCCGCGAGGAATGCTGGGGGGGGGTTGGGCTCGCTTGGGGGTTTGGCCTGATTACTTGGATTGGCCTGCCGATCATCTCGGCATTCTCAGCAAAGCAGTTTGGGCGCCTACTTCTCTATGGCCTTAACCTTCCCGTAGCAATCGCGCTTGTTTACTTTTGTTGGTACTGGGCACCAGCACCGATACGCTCCTTGTTCCATCGCTCTTCGCTCGAATCAAATATCATCCACCGCACACCCGCCTAGACCCCTCAAACCACCGCGTCGTCCCAACGAGGTAATATTGGCGCGCCGGTCCTAACCCAGCGTTCGAGGTCGGACCCCAACCTGACCTTCTCCCTTTGAGGTAGCATCAATCCAATCCTCCTTCTCCACCGTTCGCGCCGCCAGGTTGGGGCCGACTCAACTTCGGCGTTAGGCATCTCAAGGCACCATTCTCCAATGCCGTCCAAACCCCATTAGGCATCCAATGAACCCAACGATACGTGGTCTCACCCTGATACTTGCGTGCGTCTCTGCGGCCTCTGCAGAGGAATCAAAAGCCGGGCGACCGAATTCATCTCAGGCCCTCCCAACCATCCGCCCAGTATTGCCTCCACAAGCACTCAAAGATCCGACTGATCTGCTTCCACATCTGAAACGGCTCGTCCTGGGCAAAGACCTTCGCGAACTCCAAATTCTCACCCCTAGTGATCTCTCAGACTTCTACGGAAATACATGGTGGTTCCACAACCACGCTGGGCAACTCGACGTGACCCTCAGCTCTGAGGAAATTCAGGTGCTGGGAGTTGAAGAGGTCGCAAGCCTCGGCTACCTGGCCCCTGAAGTGAGTCTTCACGCGCTTGAAAAACGAACCCAGGATATCGAGAAGGGCGTACCTCCACCCATTGATGACCCAATAGCCAAATTCAATCCGGCCTTGATTGACAAGATGCCCGGCAATAAGGACGCGGCGTTCCTCCAAGACTATGAAACTATCAGCGGCCGTTTGCACCGAAACACTTACGGCGCAGGCCTATACCGTCTATTCAAGGCTATCCCGCCCAGCCTCTGGGAATCCTTGCAAATCCAGAAGGTCAATCCAAGCTCAAGCAATCCTAAAGACACCCACATAGTTATTGGCATCGGTGAGATTCCAGTCGTGGAATTGACAACCAGGAGTGGCCCAAATGGTTCTATAGCCTTAATCTATGTCCACTACCTCATTTGGCCGTCGAAATTGAGAAAGTTTGCAGAATCACTTTCTCCTTCTATTACATAATGCGCCGATGCTTCGTTCACACCATCCAACGTCCGTCTGCATAACCCCGCGCTCGACCCTGGACCTCAAAGTGCCTTCATCCCACCTTCTATCCTCGAACCCCATCCACCTTCCTCGCCGACCGCGCCGCCACTTTGAGTCCGGTCAGCTGTGCCGTTAGGTAGCTTGTTCCGCGCTGACCAGCGAGCCCAGTGGACGCGCCGTCGGTGAGTTCAAGCCTTGCATCCGCCAGTGAGCGCTACTGAACCTTCATCATCATCACCCAAGGGACCCGGCACCTGCCGGTAAGGAGCCAGCTCTTCAGACCAATTGCAGTCCAGTCGTTCAGCCCGGTCCAAAGGCGCCGTCACAGCGCGGCTTGATTGGCGCGCCGCTCCTAACCTAGCGTTCGAGGTCGGACCCCAACCTGCCTCTCGCCTCTGGTGGTATCGTCATTCCAATCTCCCTTCTCCCTCGTTCGCGCCGCCAGGTTGGGGCCGACTCAACTTCGGCGTTAGGGATGAGGCGCGAAGAGTTTCAGGGCCCAGCAGTGCGCCGCGTCCTGCAGCGGCTCCCACCAAAACCACGGTAGGCGGGCTTCTCCGCGCCGGCCTCAGTGGGCGTCACCGAGCCGGTTAACATCACCAAGCGTTGCGGTACCCTTCGGATCAATCGGCGCCCTTCTCCCCCGGGCGCTTCAACTGAACGCCCATCCCACCGCGCCGTCCCAACGAGGTAATATTCACGCGCCGGTCCTAACCCAGCGTTCGAGGTCGGACCCCAACCTGACCTTCTCCCTTTGAGGTAACATCTTTCCAATCCTCCTTCTCCTCCGTTCGCGCCGCCAGGTTGGGGCCGACTCAACTTCGGCGTTAGGCATCCACTGTGCACCTACCCGTTTGGTACCGCGCAATCGTCATAATTTTTACGACCTTAGCGTTCCCAACAATACTCGGCCTTATCACAAGTCGGATGAGCCCATCCACATCGGTGAAGCAGGGATTCTTCATCTTCCTGCCATCCGGCATCGTCTGGGCAATTTCCAATTGGCTAGCTTGGTCCTTTCCCGGTATCCCTACCGACGTAATGAGGGCTACTGCCCCATGCCTCGGCCCTTGGCTGACTGTCAGATTTCTCCCCATTTCCTACTTCCGACCACGCAGTGAACTAAAGAAATAGTTGGGCGGTCTGCGGCCGACACCACCGAGCGTTTCAACTGAACGCCCATTCCACCGCGCCGTCCCAACGAGGTAATATTCACGCGCCGGTCCTAACCCAGCGTTCGAGGTCGGACCCCAACCTGACCTTCTCCCTTTGAGGTAACATCTTTCCAATCCTCCTTCTCCTCCGTTCGCGCCGCCAGGTTGGGGCCGACTCAACTTCGGCGTTAGGGCCTTGGGGGCGCAGGAACCCATGGGCCCAGTTGTGCGCCGCGTCATGAGGCGGCTCCCCGCAAAGCCAGGGTGGGAGGGCTTCTCCGCGCCAATCTCAGTGAGCGTCACCGAACCGGTTAACATCACCAAGCGTTACGGTACCCTTCGGATCAATCGGCGCCCTTCTCCTTCGGGCGTTTCAACTGAACGCCCATCCCACCGCGCCGTCCCAACGAGGTAATATTCGCGCGCCGGTCCTAACCCAGCGTTCGAGGTCGGACCCCAACCTGACCTTCTCCCTTTGAGGTAACATCTTTCCAATCCACCTTCTCCTCCGTTCGCGCCGCCAGGTTGGGGCCGACTCAACTTCGGCGTTAGGCCATACCCACACCGCATCAACACTGCGTAAGAGGACATTGAATTGAGCATTCGAATTCATAAGCTTGAAATCGCGAGACGCCAATTCGAAGTCGCTGCTGAAATATTCTTCGCGGGTGGGGACCACTTGGCTGTGGTTACGCTGGCAGGCGCCGCAGAAGAAATCCTCGGCTCCTTGGTCAGGCGTACAGGCAAGGGCGCAATCTTTGATCACCTAGTTGAATTAGACAAAGGACTCACAGGGGGTCGTGACTTAGCCACGGTGAATAGGGAAATCAATGGCGTTAGAAATGCGCTCAAACATGCCAGTGATCCTAAGGAAGATGAAATCGAATTCGAAGCAGACGATGCAATTGCTATGTTGGGGCGGGCGGTCGCAAATTTTTCAAGCCTCGATGTAGAACCAACGCCAAATATGATCAAGGTATACCGATACCTAAAAACTCTTCACCCTGGTGGTAACCATGGTTCCACATCGTGCTAGAACCAAGGAAAGTGGGCGCCGCCCCAACGAGGTAATATTCACGCGCCGGCCCTAACCCAGCGTTCGAGGTCGGACCCCAACCTGCACTTCTCCCCTTGGTGGTATCGTCTTTCCAATCCTCCTTCTCCCGCGTTCGCGCCGCCAGGTTGGGGCCGACTCAACTTCGGCGTTAGGCCACACTCAAAATGGAAATCCCAAGCTCTCAGCTCAAAGCGCCTACAGAAATTCTGTCCGATCTCTCGAGTACGGATTTAGACGTAACAACTGTGTCGGTCTATGGGAATGCGGCCCACTTCAATCGACTTCTAGAGTTCAATCAGCTGAAATTCCTATGGCTCTCCGGGGCGAATGCCAAATCGATGGCTACAGTTGCCAAGCTTTCTAACCTCCGAACTCTCGTCATCCATGATTATCGATTGCCAGACTTGTCTAACCTAGGTGGGCTTCTCTTACTTCATTCCTTATCTATTGCAGGTAGCCCCCGCATAAAATCTATTTCAGGACTTGAAAAGTTGAGGCAGCTACAAACGCTCATCCTGTTCGATTGCGCCGGATTCCAGGATTTGGCTCCGCTTGCCAAGCTATCCAACCTTCACACACTGTGCCTTGAGGGTGGTTTTTCTAAGTCTCTTTCAATCGATTCGCTTGCGCCCATTTCTGGGCTTACCTCCTTACATTCACTTCGGCTTGCAAGCCTTCGCACTTCAGATAAAAGCCTTACTCCACTTCGTGGCCTTCAAAACCTCCGCACTACTTTCATCTGCAATGCTTTTCCAAGTTCTGAATTCGCCAAGCTCGCAACTGACTTACCATTAGCACGCGGTGAATTTCTTGACTCGTTCCGGTGATGGCCTAACCCTCCGCTCAACTCGGACCCCGCCTGCATTGCCTTCCGTTCTCTCTCAGCATCTCGCTATCCCGGCTCCGCTCATCTTCTCGGTGCAGGCGCGGCCGGTTAGCTTCATTCGTTAGGCATCTCCAAGCCCGCATCAATTCTGCGTTAGGCATCCACAATGGCAAACAGCCGCCTTCTTCCACTCCTGGCCCTGTCCTTGGTAGTCCCTCTTGAGGCCAAACGAGCTTCCCCTAAGCCAGTCCCACCGCTAGAAAACCAAGGCATAAGGTTCACAGCACCGATTGATGACGGTCGGCGTGGCTATATTGTCGCCGTTGATTGCCACACGGGCGAACCTCTATGGTCTGTTACGATTTTCCAAAATCACGTGGATCCCGATTTCGAATTTGATGTCCAAATGGTCTACGTCAAAGCAATCTCTATGGCGGGCGATTCTCTTGTCATTACCGATGAATGGGCAGGGGTCTACCGTCTGAACCTGACTACAAAGAAGGTCACTCAAATTGCCAAGAGGAAATACAAACTCCACCGTTAGTGGCATTGCCTCGGCACGCCGCGCCAAGAGGCGGCTCCCCAGAAGGCCCCGTTAGGCGGGCTTCTCCGCGCCGGCCTCAGTGATCTAAAAGCCCAGAGCTACATCACCAGGGCAAACCGCAGCTCGATGGGCAATCAGCGCCCTTCCCCTCCAACCGTTTCAACTGAACGCCCATCCCACCGCGCCGTCCCATCGAGGTAATATTGGCGCGCCGGTCCTAACCCAGCGTTCGAGGTCGGACCCCAACCTGACCTTCTCCCTTTGAGGTAACATCTTTCCAATCCCCCTTCCCCTCCGTTCGCGCCGCCAGGTTGGGGCCGACTCAACTTCAGCGTTAGGCCACCACCCCAGTGAGGCGATCCATGCCTATTCCCTCTAACTTCGTTCGTCAATTTTTACTTCTGAGTTCCCTTGTCGCAACCACGGTGGTGATGGGGCATTCCCTTTCTCCGAACTCTCATATCAAGCTCCACGGTTGTTGGCATTCAATTCCGTCCGTAGCCCAAGACCCAGTTGAAATCGAATTCACACCCAACGGTGAAATGTTCTATTCCTTCGAATCCAATCATCACTGGAGCATCATCAAGCTTACTTACAAAATAGAAAAGAACATCATCATTAGCGATCAACCCTCTCATCCCCGAGAACAACGCACCAACTTCAAAATCGAGAAAGATGGCACTTTGGTTTTAGAACTTAATGGTGAAACGACACGGTACCGTCGCGGTCCAAAACGTGCGCCCAACTGATCTCCCATCCAAAGGCGCCGTCCCAACGAGGTAATATTGGCGCGCCGGTCCTAACCCAGCGTTCGAGGTCGGACCCCAACCTGACCTTCTCCCTTTGAGGTAACATCATTCCAATCTTCCTTCTCCTCCGTTCGCGCCGCCAGGTTGGGGCCGACTCAACTTCGGCGTTAGGGCATGGGGCGCGAAGAACCCCGGGGCCCAGCGTCGCGCCGCGTCCTTCTGCGGCTCTCCGCGACGTCAATTAGGAATGTGCGCCGCACACGGGTAATTGTCGTCGCGGAGCGGCTCCCCCGAAGGCCACGGTAGGCGGGTTTCCCCGCGCCGGCCTCAGTGGGCGAAAAGCCCAGATCTACATCACCAGGGCAAGCCGCAGCCCGATGGGCAATCAGCGCCCTTCTCCTCCGGGCGCTTCAACTGAACGCCCATCCCACCGTGCCGTCTCAACGAGGTAATGTTGGCGCGCCGGTCCTAACCCAGCGTTCGAGGTCGGACCCCAACCTGACCTTCTCCCTTTGAGGTACCATCTATCCAATCCTCCTTCTCCCCCGTTCGCGCCGCCAGGTTGGGGCCGACTCAACTTCGGCGTTAGGGCATGGGGCGCGATGAAACCCAGGGCCCAGGAGTGCGCCGCGTCCTTCAGCGCCTCCCCCGAAAGCCGCGGTATGCGGGCCTCTTCGCATCGGCCTCAGTGGGCGAAAAGCCCAGAGCTACACCACCAGGGCAAACCGCAACTCGATGGGCAATCAGCGCCCTTCTCCTCCGAGCGCTTCAACTGAACGCCCATCCCACCGCGCCGTCCCAACGAGGTAATATTCGCGCGCCGGTCCTAACCCAGCGTTCGAGGTCGGACCCCAACCTGACCTTCTCCCTTTGAGGTAGCATCTATCCAATCGTCCTTCCCCCCCGTCCGCGCCGCCAGGTTGGGGCCGACTCAACTTCAGCGTTAGGGCTCCCCATGTCAGTCGAGATTCCTGTCTTCCTAGAGCGATTGAATTTGCCTTCACCAAAACAATGGGCGGAGGCCATCTCACATTCAGGGTTCCCAACTGAAATCAGCACTGAATTTCAATTTGAAACTCACTCGGGGTTTCTTCCCGCCACATTCGATGCCAACGCTGCTGGATTTGAGCTGTTTCTTTCCGCCCCAACCAGAGAAGAAATCAAAGGTTTTGCCCTCAGCATGAATGATCCAGTCTGCGTTCGCCTTGTAACCCACGCTGACCTTATCGAATTCCTATCTTCCATCACAGCTGCCGCAGTGCTCTGTTCTATTAGCAGTGGAACTTTAGTCGACCCAGATGAAGGGCGACCAGTAGCCAGTTCTTCCGCCATAGAATGGGCCAAACAGTGGCTCACTCAACCCCAAGAGTTGCCGCAGCCCTCACCGGCAAAACCATGGTGGAAACGGTGGTAGCCCTCACCCTCCGCTCAACTCTGACCCAACGCCAGCGCCTAGGTCCTTCGCCCTGGTAATGCAATTTCTTCGACTCTGCTAATAGTTTCGGCCACCGCTGGGTCGGTCACCCCACCGCGCCGTCCCAGCGAGGGAATATTCGCGCGCCGGTCCTAACCCAGCGTTCGAGGTCGGACCCCAACCTGACCTTCTCCCTTTGAGGTAACATCTTTCCAATCCTCCTTCTCCCCCGTTCGCGCCGCCAGGTTGGGGCCGACTCAACTTCGGCGTTAGGGCCTTTGGGGCGCAGGAACCCATTGGCCCAGGTGTGCGCCGCGTCATGAGGTGGCTCCCCGCAAAGCCACGGTAGGCGGTCTTCTCCACGCCGGCCTCAGTGGT
Source organism: Mesoterricola sp. MK458 (assembly GCF_055384935.1). Classification (NCBI taxonomy): domain Bacteria; kingdom Pseudomonadati; phylum Acidobacteriota; class Holophagae; order Holophagales; family Holophagaceae; genus Mesoterricola; species Mesoterricola sp. MK458. The sequence goes on along the minus strand of NZ_AP045075.1, from coordinate 4,036,430 downwards.
CGTCACCGAACCGGTTAACATCACCAAACGTTGCGGTACCCTTCGGATCAATCGGCGTCCTTCTCCCCCGGGCGATTCAACTGAACGCCAATCCCACCACGCCGTCCCAACGGGGTAATATTCACGCGCCGGTCCTAACCCAGCGTTCGAGGTCGGACCCCAACCTGCACTTCTCCCCTTGGTGGTATCGTCTTTCCAATCCTCCTTCTCCCCCGTTCGCGCCGCCAGGTTGGGGCCGACTCAACTTCGGCGTTAGGGCATGAGGCGCGAAGAACCCCAGGGCCCAGCAGTGCGCCGCGTCCTGCCGCGGATCCCCCGAAAGCCTCGGTAGGCGGGCTTCTACGCGCCGGCCTCAGTGAACGAAAAGCCTAGAGCTACATCACCAGGGCAAACCGCAGCCCGATGGGCAATCAGCGCCCTTCCCCCCCGGGCGCTTCAACTGAACCCCAGTCCCATCGCGCCGTCCCAACGAGGTAATATTCACGCGCCGGTCCTAACCCAGCGTTCGAGGTCGGACCCCAACCTGACCTTCTCCCTTTGAGGTACCATCCATCCAATCCTCCTTCTCCCCCGTTCGCGCCGCCAGGTTGGGGCCGACTCAACTTCGGCGTTAGGTATTCCCGGTGTTGTCATGAAGGTCAATCGGCCAACCAAAGCATCCACCCGGAATTGGATCTTGGCGTTTGTTTCAATTTCAACGGCATCCTTCGCCCTTTATATCAGTGGCCAACTTGGTTACGCCGCCCTTGGGTTTGGCGGTATCGATTCTGCTCAATGGGAGTTTGCCATTCCAAGCACATTGGCTCTCCTGGTCGTGGCTGCTCTCCTAGGTCGCTTTGCTTACCGACGGGCGCCAACAAAGGCTGCAGCATGGACAATCGCGCTCATCTTGTTTGCAAATATTGCACCATGGGCTGTTATCGCCTATAAACTTCATTTGATTGTTTGACTAGGGATCAAATCTCAACGAACCAATCCACCCGCAATTTTCAACCTTGAGGCCCGCCCCTTGAATACCGTCCCAACGAGGCAATATTCACGCGCCGGTCCTAACCCACCGTTCGAGGTCGGACCCCAACCTGACCTCCTCCCTTTGAGGTAGCATCTATCCAATCCTCCTTCTCCCCCGCTCGCGCCGCCAGGTTGGGGCCGACTCAACTTCGGCGTTAGGGCATAGGGCGCGAAGAAACCCAGGGCCCAACGGTGCGCCGCGTCCTGCGGTGGCTCCCCCGAAAGCCACGGTAGGCGAGCTTCTCCGCGCCGGCCTCAGTGGGCGAAAAGCCCAGAGCTACATCACCAGGGCAAGCCGCAGCCCGATGGGCAATCAGCTCCCTTCTCCTCCGAGCGCTTGAACTGAACGCCCATCCCACCGCGCCGTCCCAACGAGGTAATATTCACGCGCCGGTCCTAACCCAGCGTTCGAGGTCGGACCCCAACCTGACCTTCTCCCTTTGAGGTAACATCTTTCCAATCCTCCTTCTCCTCCGTTCGCGCCGCCAGGTTGGGGCCGACTCAACTTCGGCGTTAGGGCCTTGGGGGCGCAGGAACCCATGGGCCCAGGTGTGCGCCGCGTCATGAGGCGGATCCCCGCAAAGCCACGTTATGCGGGCTTCTCCGCACCGGCATCAGTGGGCGTCACCGAACCGGTTAAAATCACCAAGCGTTGCGGTACCCTTCGGAGCGATCAGCGCCTTTCTCCCCCGGGCGATTCAACTGAACGCCCATCCCACCGCGCCGTCCCAACGAGGTAATATTGGCGCGCCGGTCCTAACCCAGCGTTCGAGGTCGGACCCCAACCTGACCTTCTCCCTTTGAGGTAGCATCTATCCAATCCCCCTTCTCCCCCGTTCGCGCCGCCAGGTTGGGGCCGACTCAACTTCGGCGTTAGGCTCCCCAGAGGAAGCATGAACAGATTTGCCGCGACAACTTTCACCCTAGCCTTAATGCTCGCATGCAAACCGCCTGCATCCCAGTTTGGTCCTGAAGGGAAGGCGAGTCCTGGGGAGCGGCTTGACCACGAAATGGAAAATTCGCTGGGCATCTCGATAGATGAATTTTGGAGAATCCGAAATTTCAATCTGATCAATGGGCGTGCAAAAGGGTGGTCTTCCCGTTTCGGAACGGGGTTCAGTTTGTGGCGGAAAGTAGCAGCCATTGAAGTAATTTATGTCCCGACAGGTACTACAAATTCCAAAGAGGCCCTAATAATTTCGGCTCCAAATGATGCAGAACACTTTCAGGTAGATTACGCAAATGGAATGATCGATGTCTATCAAGCAATTGGAATTGAACGCTTGACCAAAATCGATAAAAATAATGCACTCCTTCTCAAAGCACGCATCAAAGCGCTATTGTCTGAATACTCAAACATCACCAATCCCGCTCCATAAACCCTCAAGCAATGACCAATCTTTCCGCCCAGCCTAACCCCGCGCTCGAGGCAGACCCCACCGCGCCGTCCCAACGAGGTAATATTCACGCGCCGGTCCTAACCCAGCGTTCGAGGTCGGACCCCAACCTGACCTTCTCCCTTTGAGGTAACATCATTCCAATCCTCCTTCTCCCCCGTTCGCGCCGCCAGGTTGGGGCCGACTCAACTTCGGCGTTAGGGCCTTGGGGGCGCAGGAACCCATGGGCCCAGTTGTGCGCCGCGTCATGAGGCGGCTCCCCGCAAAGCCAGGGTGGGAGGGCTTCTCCGCGCCAATCTCAGTGAGCGTCACCGAACCGGTTAACATCACCAAGCGTTACGGTACCCTTCGGATCAATCGGCGCCCTTCTCCTTCGGGCGTTTCAACTGAACGCCCATCCCACCGCGCCGTCCCAACGAGGTAATATTCGCGCGCCGGTCCTAACCCAGCGTTCGAGGTCGGACCCCAACCTGACCTTCTCCCTTTGAGGTAACATCTTTCCAATCCACCTTCTCCTCCGTTCGCGCCGCCAGGTTGGGGCCGACTCAACTTCGGCGTTAGGGCATGGGGCGCGATGAAACCCAGGGGCCCAGGGTTGCGCCGCGTCCTGCAACGGCTCCTCCGAAGGCCACGGTAGGCGGGCTTCTCCGCGCCGGCCTCAGTGAGCGTCACCGAACCAGTTAACATCACCAAGCGTTGCGGTACCCTTCGGATCAATCGGCGCCCTTCTCCTCCGGGCGATTCAACTGAACGCCAATCCCACCGCGCCGTCCCAACGAGGTAATATTCGCGCGCCGGTCCTAACCCAGCGTTCGAGGTCGGACCCCAACCTGACCTTCTCCCTTTGAGGTAACATCTTTCCAATCCTCCCTCTCCCCCGTTCGCGCCGCCAGGTTGGGGCCGACTCAACTTCGGCGTTAGGCATCCACCGAATGAGACCCTAGATAATGGCCACTTCTACAACCCTCGCCGAATACGCTTTCCCTCTCCCCCCAACCAGGGCGAAGTGGAGTTTCATAATCGGTTTTGCGTTCTCGCTAACCCTTGTGGTCATCATGCTTCTCGATCACAAAAACGTTTCCCCTGGCGAGTGGTTTGCCCGGGTTGGCCTTTTCTTATGGAGTACCTTTGATGCGACCAGATCAGCAAGGGCGTTCTCCCTTCGGGGAGACTACTTCATCTCAGTTAGGGTCCCGTACGGAACCATCCTGACTGCCCGGCTTGATTCCTCCGGTTGGGTGTTTTGGGAATACCCCAATGGAGAGCGCGTTTTCACGGACCCTACGGACGATAAACTCGCCTGGCATCTCACGCAAAAGCGCCCCTTCCCTGGGGACCCTAAGGGCGATGTCAAGTAACTGTATCTAACAGTTTCAAGAGTTCACGTTACGGGGGCAGCCCAGGAGAGCTTCTCCGCGCCGACCACAGTGGGCGAAAACCCCAGAGCTACATCACCAGGGCAAAGCGCAGCCCGATGGGCGATCAGCGCCCTTCTCCTCCGAGCGTTTCAACTGAACGCCCATCCCACTGCGCCGTCCCAACGAGGTAATATTGGCGCGCCGGTCCTAACCCAGCGTTCGAGGTCGGACCCCAACCTGACTTTCTCTCTTTGAGGTAACATCTTTCCAATCTCCCTTCTCCTCCGTTCGCGCCGCCAGGTTGGGGCCGACTCAACTTCGGCGTTAGGCGCCTCCAAGCACGCAATAATCCAGCGTGATGAAAACACTTGGAACATAAAATCACCCAAAGGAGAAATCATGCGTAAGATATCCTCCTTAGTATTCAGCGGAATCTTATTGCTTTCTGCGCTGCAGGCTAAAGCTGACGCCTGGGTAGGCGCTGGCTACCTCATCAAAACAGAGGCACTATTGAATCTCATCCAGAAGTACGGTTCCGTTGCCAAAATTCAAAGAAATTTTTTTGAAACCGAGGCAGATGCAATTTTTTACCTTTCAGGAATATCTCAACGCCATTACTCCTTTTATTCAAAAGAATGTTCTTTTTACTTCAACGCTGGTTCTGCCATTTCTCCTCCGGGTCCAAATGGATTTCATTTCAAAGCTACTTTCAAAAGTTCGCAAGGAGAGATATCGATCGAGGGGGATTTGATCCATGCCGATGCCATGCTTCGGTTCGAATCCCCAATCCCAAGTCCAGAAACAACAATACCCGAAGCCAGCGTCATGATTAATGCTGGATGGCGAGAAAAACCATATGCGCTAATGATTTATTCGATAAACGCAAAACACTAAGTTTGACTTACAAACCATAGCGCCGAACACTCAGCGAATTGTCCCAAGGCGCCGACCGCCTAACCCTTCGTTCGAGCGCAGACCCCAACCCGTAGCAAACCAATGTTATGCTCAGCGCATTCCATCGTCTGTTCTCCCACTTCCGCGCCGCTAGGTTGGGGCAGCTCAACTCCAGCGTTAGGGCCTTAAGGGCGCAGGAACCTATGGGCCCAGTTGTGCGCCGCGTCATGAGGCGGCTCCCCGCAAAGCCACGGTAGGCGGTCTTCTCCGCGCCGGCCTCAGTTGGCGTCACCGAACCGGTTAACATCACCAAGCGTTGCGGTACCCTTCGGATCAATCGGCGCCCTTCTCCCCCGGGCGATTCAACTGAACGCCAATCCCACCGCGCCGTCCCAACGAGGTAATATTCGCGCGCCGGTCCTAACCCAGCGTTCGAGGTCGGACCCCAACCTGACCTTCTCCCTTTGAGGTAACATCTTTCCAATCTCCCTTCTCCTCCGTTCGCGCCGCCAGGTTGGGGCCGACTCAACTTCAGCGTTAGGGATGAGGCGCGAAGAGTTTCAGGGCCCAGCAGTGCGCCGCGTCCTGCAGCGACTCCCACCAAAGCCACGGTAGGCGGGCTTCTCATCGCCGGCCTCAGTGGGCGTCACCGAACCGGTTAACATCACCAAGCGTTGCGGTACCCTTCGGATCCATCGGCGCCCTTCTCCCCCGGGCGATTAAACTGAACGCCAATCCCACCGCGCCGTCCCAACGAGGTAATATTCGCGCGCCGGTCCTAACCCAGCGTTCGAGGTCGGACCCCAACCTGACCTTCTCCCTTTGAGGTATCATCTTTCCAATCTCCCTTCTCCTCCGTTCGCGCCGCCAGGTTGGGGCCGACTCAACTTGTGCGTTAGGCATCCGCGATGTATTCCGACGATTCTTTGTGGACGTACGACCAGGCTCTCCGATTTGCGAAGGATGGGACAAGGTGGCACTTTGTCAGAAGGGACATCAACGGTGAGCCCTTTTCGGAACACCCTCTGGAACTGTTTTTTCGAAACGATGCTCGAACGGTCTTTGGCGTAATCCACTTCGAAAGGGCAAGGGATTTCCCGTTCAAACGTTACGAATCCCTTGTTGGAAAAATTATGAACAATCCTGAATACAGGAATGGATTCGTTGCGCCAGAATCCCAATCAATCTGGCTGAAATCTTGGAAGTAGCGAATTCCAATCGCGCCGTCCCAACGAGGTAATATTGGCGCGCCGGTCCTAACCCAGCGTTCGAGGTCGGACCCCAACCTGACCTTCTCCCTTTGAGGTAACATCTTTCCAATCCTCCTTCTCCCCCGTTCGCGCCGCCAGGTTGGGGCCGACTCAACTTCGGCGTTAGGGCATGAGGCGCGAAGAACCCCAGGGCCCAGCAGTGCGCCGCGTCCTGCCGCGGATCCCCCGAAAGCCTCGGTAGGCGGGCTTCTACGCGCCGGCCTCAGTGAACGAAAAGCCTAGAGCTACATCACCAGGGCAAACCGCAGCCCGATGGGCAATCAGCGCCCTTCCCCCCCGGGCGCTTCAACTGAACCCCAGTCCCATCGCGCCGTCCCAACGAGGTAATATTCACGCGCCGGTCCTAACCCAGCGTTCGAGGTCGGACCCCAACCTGACCTTCTCCCTTTGAGGTACCATCCATCCAATCCTCCTTCTCCCCCGTTCGCGCCGCCAGGTTGGGGCCGACTCAACTTCGGCGTTAGGGATGAGGCGCGAAGAGTTTCAGGGCCCAGCAGTGCGCCGCGTCCTGCAGCGGCTCCCACCAAAACCACGGTAGGCGGGCTTCTCCGCGCCGGCCTCAGTGGGCGTCACCGAGCCGGTTAACATCACCAAGCGTTGCGGTACCCTTCGGATCAATCGGCGCCCTTCTCCCCCGGGCGCTTCAACTGAACGCCCATCCCACCGCGCCGTCCCAACGAGGTAATATTCACGCGCCGGTCCTAACCCAGCGTTCGAGGTCGGACCCCAACCTGACCTTCTCCCTTTGAGGTAACATCTTTCCAATCCTCCTTCTCCTCCGTTCGCGCCGCCAGGTTGGGGCCGACTCAACTTCGGCGTTAGGCATCAACGAAGAACAAAAACCCCGTCCACCATCTGCCTCTACCGGCCCCCGGGAGGATCATGAAACCAATCATTAAGGTCGCCTTTCTTTCAGTCATTCTCTTTACGGGGATGAGCCTACGGGCCACAGGCCAAGAGCCCGATTACCTCATCATCAAGGGGAAAAGGGTTTGTATCCAAACCAATCCACTTGAGACATTTCTAAGCAGCCATCCAGACCGAAAGTTAAAGAAACCTACCCTCATAACCTCCTGCTGGCGTGGCTACATAGCAACTTTTGAAATTATTGAAAACAAGCTGTTTGTCCAAAAAATCGTTACACGGCAAATGTCAATTGACGAAAAGACCAAACAGGTTTCAGAGAATGAAACCGATGTAACCGGCGAGCTAATTTACAAGCCCGAAGAGCGGTTCTGTAGCTGGTACACCGCTGTGTTGATTCTGCCCGAGGGGGAGTTGGTTCATTATGTCCACATGGGGTATGCATCAAGTTACGAACGCTATACGTTAATATGGATTCGCGATGGAATTCTGATTGCCGAAAAGCACCTATCATTGAATGAGTTCAACGATTATAGGATCAAAAAGTTTTCCGCCTTCAAGGAAACACAGGAATACAAGGACGCTTTGGCTGATTCTGTCAAAGATGGGTTCACAGCCAAACAAGCCGAAGGGTTTCTTTCCGAATTCTTCACCGAGAAATACTTATCCCAGCCATGACTATGATCTGCCTAACATTGCGCTCGACCCGGACCCCAACGTGAACTACACCGCCATCACAAAGCCAATCCCACCGAACTTCTCCGCCGACTGCGCCGCCACGTTGGGTCCGGTTAGCTTGGCCGTTAGGGTTCCTTTGGACCTTTCCATGAGAACGATCAGGCTCGTGCTCGTCTCCGTTTTTGCCGCCACCCCAGTGGTGAGCCATGCACAGGAGACCCCGCCTCGCCTACACCCAATCGTAATAGAGATGCAGGTTCCAACTTGCCCCGCCTTGATACGCGTATCCGGAATCAGCGGAACCGCCATATTCGCGGTTAAAACCGATGGCCACCGAATCGTTCAGATTGTTGATTCTCTAGGGCCCCCAATGCTTGTGAAGCAGCTTCCCAAACAACTCCTCACCTGGCGTTTTGAAGACCACCAGCCGATAGAATTCGAAATCACATTTAAGGTAAACGTGATGCATAAAAATCCGTGCGACCCGCCTCGCCCTGATGACATACACATGGTCCTTCCATCGCTCGTCGAGATCACTTCCTATTCAGTTGGCGAGTGCGACCCAGTTGTTCCAGTTCAACCCGAAAAATAGTCCCGCCGACCCAACGAGAGAATATTTGCGCGCCGGCCCTAACCCAGCGTTGAGGTCGGACCCCAACCTGCACTTCTCCCCTTGGTGGTATCGTCTTTCCAATCTCCCCTCTCCCCCGTTCGCGCCGCCAGGTTGGGGCCGACTCAACTTCGGCGTTAGGATTCCCCGTGATCATTCGGAAGCTCTGCGATATCGGATTAATGACCTTCCTTGGAATTGGAATCACTCTTGGTGCCCAAAACCCAATAGCTATTGATCAAGGGAAAGTCGACGAGCTGCTTGCCTATGGTGAATTGGCTTTCAGTCATCGGCCCAAGAACCCGATCAAACGAACAATCAGGAAGCTGAAAAGCGACAATGATCCATCTCTGATCAACACCTGGATTAAGGAATCCTATGATGGGCTGACCGTTGTTTACCTTCAAAATGATCCAACAAGTGAACCCATCCTAAGCCAGTTAGTCGTTTCGAAGGCCCAAATTCAACTTCCGCTCTCTATTCATCTCGGGGAGCCAAAATCATCTGTCCAAGAAAAGGTGGGGGCTAGAGGAAGAAGCAGTCGCAACCAGCTTACCTACACCAACAGAGGGGATGGCTACCCTAACACTGTCTCTTTCAAATTTTTTTCAGGCAGATTAATGAAGGTCGAATGGGATTTCATTATTGATTGACCCTTTGCGACCCTCGCCCTCCTCGACGCTATGCCTCAACGGAATAGCCTTCAGTCCTTCATCCACGTCCTTGGATTGGACCTCCGGTACTTTTACCATTACCGATCTTTCCCGTTTCCTTTGGGTTGATCGGCACCCTCCTCCTCCGAGCGCTTCAATGGACGCCCATTCCACTGCGCCGTCCCAACGAGGTAATATTCGCGCGCCGGTCCTAACCCAGCGTTCGAGGTCGGACCCCAACCTGACCTTCTCCCTTTGAGGTAACATCTTTCCAATCCTCCTTCTCCTCCGTTCGCGCCGCCAGGTTGGGGCCGACTCAACTTCAGCGTTAGGGCATGGGGCGCGCTGAACCCCAGGGGCCCAGCATTGCGCCGCGTCATGAGGCGGCTCCCCCGAAGGCCACGGAAGGCGGGCTTCTCTGCGCCGGCCTCAGTGGGCGAAAAGCCCAGAGCTACATCTCCAGGGCAAGCCGCGGCCCGACGAACAATCAGCGCCCTTCTCCTCCGAGCGCTTCAACTGAACGCCCATCCCACCGCGCCGTCCCAACGAGGTAATATTCGGTTCCTCGCTGAAGCGAGTGGGTAGCGACCGGTTATAACCGGGCGGTTTGCCAGGCTGGGGTCAGATCGAACTTCAGCTTGCCGGCGATGAGGTAGGCCATCGTCACCAGGTTGCGGATGGTCCGGTAGCCCCGGGCTTTGGACTTGGCGGCCTGGAGCAGCGAGTTGATGCCTTCCAGCAGCCCATTGGCCAGGCCGCTCTTGAACCAGCGCAGAACCCCAGCCATGTGGTCCTTGAGCGTGTCGGCAGCTTTGACCATGGGTTGGATGCCGGACTCTCTGACCATCGTGATCCACTCTTTCAGGAACATCCCGGCCGCTTGTGGATTCGCCTGCTCATAGAAGTCCTGGAGGGTGAGTTTCATTCGGTAGGCCTCAGCCGTCAGCAGGTTCGCGCCCCGCAGTTCCTGGAGTCTCCCAGCCTGGGTCGCCCTGAGGTTAGAGGGGTTCTTCAGCCAGATGTAGCGGGTCTTCTTGAGCTCGGGCCGATCCTTGGCCTCTCCGCGCCGCACGTCGTCCACGGCCCTGTTGATCATCTGCATGACATGGAAGCGGTCGAAGGTCAGGTGCGCCTTCGGGAAATGCGCTCTCAGCCCCTTGATGAACGAGGGAGACATGTCCAGGCAGGCCTCCTCGATCCTCTCTGGGTCACCCATGTGGGCCACGAGGTCGGCCTTGAAGGCCTGCACGGTCTCATGGCTTCGCCCGGCCACACCGAACAGGACCTTCTTCTCCTCCATGTCCATGACCAGGGTGATGTAGTTGTGCCCGCGCTTGGCGGCGGTCTCGTCAATGCCGATCCGGGTGACGGTGGACATGTCCACCTTTGCCCGGGCCTCATCCACGTGGTGATGTACCAACCGCCAGAGCTTGGTATCGTGCTCGCCGACCAGCTTGGCGACTGTGGCTACCGGCATGGCCTGGACCAAGGTCATGATCAAGGCTTCGAACAGGAGGGTGAAACCTGATCCGGGTCGAGCCCAGGGGACCTGGACTTGCTTGACCCCGTCCACATCGCACTTGCAGCGAGGCACCCGGGCCGTCAGGTAAGCGGCGTGCTGAAAGAAGTCCAGGTGCCGCCAGGTCTTCTCCTCGGTGTCGTGGACCTTGGCGGGCTGGCCGCAGACCGGGCATGGAAAGTCAGCCCCACGGGTGAAATCGATCGTGATGTCCAACCGCTTGGCCTCCTCGTCGAACTGGAGATTCTTGACCTCCCAAGGGGCCTGGAGGCCGAGTGCCATGGTGAACAGGGTGTTGGTGTCCATGGCCCCATTGTCCATGGAACAGGCGCGCCGACCCACCCTCTGTGGCCGGTGCTCGGGAATGGAAAGCCCGCCGGATTCCGCTCCGCGGAACGGCCTATGGCCGCCCTTCGGGTCCGCGTCCTTCCCACACCCTCGGGCTCCGCCTGGAAAACGCTGGCGCGTTTCCCACACCGCCCACAGCGACCGTCAGCAGCAGCATGGTTTTGAGCCTCTACTTTCCCGGAATCCGAGTCCTGGCTTCACCGTTCCAGGAAACCTTTCGGAGCTGGGCCACAGCACGAAACAGGTCGGCGCTTTATGCGCTGGTCACCCACACGAAACAGCGACGGGCCTAATATTCACGCGCCGGTCCTAACCCAGCGTTCGAGGTCGGACCCCAACCTGACCTTCTCCCTTTGAGGTAACATCTTTCCAATCCTCCTTCTCCTCCGTTCGCGCCGCCAGGTTGGGGCCGACTCAACTTCGGCGTTAGGTATATCCCATGCGAATCAACCCCAGAATTACCGTCCCAATCCTCACTGGCATTCTCGGCATCCTGATTGGCGGTATAGGCATGGGCCTGATCGCCGGAAGGTACGTTCTTGACGACATTGGCCTGAGAACCCGTCTGTCTGTGTACGAGCGTGTCCGGCTACTCAACGAAATCCGGAAGGAGAAAGGGCAGGCAGCAATCACGGAGCAGGAAATCCTTCTTGCTGGAGACGTCGCAACTCTTTGCCATCTATGCAAGCAGCGAAAATCCCATCGCGAGGAATCCAAGGAGGCTCTTATACGGGTGTCAAACTATATAGAAAATTTCCCAAACGCTTTTGAGTTCCAGGATCTGCGGAACCAGGTGAATCAATCTCTCGCTTCCGCCCGGGGACAATCTCCCTTTGGCTGCCACACACACTTACGGTTCACCTAGTGTTCATCAGCGCCACCCACCATCGATCATTCCAAGGAGAAGGCCTATCCCATCGTACTATCCCAACGAGGTAATATTCACGCGCCGGTCCTAACCCAGCGTTCGAGGTCGGACCCCAACCTGACCTTCTCCCTTTGAGGAAACATCCTTCCAATCCTCCTTCTCCTCCGTTCGCGCCGCCAGGTTGGGGCCGACTCAACTTCGGCGTTAGGCGTCACCTGCCTCCCAGGAACTCCGACTCCCTTCATTCCATGATCCCAATGCTCGTCACCTCACGTTCATAACCCACTATTGGCAAGGAGGAAGCATGCACTTCTTTGTACCAGAAGCAGAAAATTCTGAAGACGAGCAGAAAATTTATTCTATGCTTCGGGAAAACCTCGAGAATTGGGGGCAGGCGAGCCTGTCACCCAAAAGGATCCATTCGATCCATTACCGCCACAACGGTAAAGACTTGTTTGCAGTAGTTGGGGAAAATGATCCCATTCAAATGGAAATCGTGATTGCAATTCTTTATGAACCCGGACGACGTTTATTTCACGTTTGCACCCTTAATCGCGGCCTTTTGGCAGGCCCGGCTATATTGGTCGGCGAGGGTGATGTCCATGAGTGTATTGATTTCGATTAATAGTGGGTATGTTTCAAATCTCCACCGCGATGGCCTGAGTGGGCGTGACATCACCAAGCGTAGCGGTACCCTTCGCAGCGATCAGCGCACTTCTCCTTCAAACACTTCAACTGAACGCCCATCCCACCGCGCCGTCCCAACGAGGTAATATTCATGCGCCGGTCCTAACCCTAATACCGTTCACTTAAGCCTTGACGCCCTGCCCATGCTGCCTAACTTATAAGTAGGGCACTCCATGGCCAGAACAGCGGCAACACTGGAAGGCGGGACACGCATATCGGACTACATTACGCTCGGGTGCGTTGCCCGGGCTTTTCCCCGTGACCGGGTGGAAACCACCCTGCGCTCCACTGGGAAGGCCAGCCAGCGCCAGCGCGATCTTCCCGCTCACGTGGTGGTCTACTACGTCATCGCCTTGGCCCTGTTCACACAGGCCTCCTGCAGGGAGGTGCTTCGCTGCCTTCTGGAGGGCCTCCGTTGGCTCAAGGAAGCCGATGCCACCCTCAAGATCACGGGCAAGTCCGGCATCTCCCAGGCCCGTTCCCGGCTCGGATGGGAGCCGCTCCAGCGGTTGCATGACGACCTGGTCAAGCCCATTGCCACTCCAGCAACCCGCGGGGCCTGGTACAAGCGTTGGCGTGTGGTCAGCCTCGATGGCAGCACCCTCGATCTTCCCGACGATCCAGCCATCGAGGCGGAATTCGGCAGGCCGGCAGCCTCTCGGGGCGAAAGCGGCTTTCCCCAACTCCGCTTCGTCTCACTGGTAGAGAGCGGAACTCACGTGCTCTTCGGATCCCGGATGGGGTCCTTTGCCACCAGCGAACGGGTCCTGGCCGAGGAAGCGCTCCGGCGCCTGGAGCCCGGGATGCTCTGCCTGGCCGATCGTGGCTTCTATGGCTTCGAGTTTTGGGAGAAGGCCCGGGCCACGTGCGCGGACCTGGCCTGGCGGGTCAACGCCAAACTGGGCCTGCCTCGGGAAGTGGAGCTTGAGGACGGCTCTTACTTGTCCCGGGTTTGGGACATCAAGGACCGGTGGCGCCGACGCTCGGAAGGGGTCACAGTCCGCGTCGTGGAATACACGCTCGACGGCGTGCGGGATCCCAGGCTGCCCGCGGCCCCAGAAGGCGAGCATGCCTACCGAATCATCACCACCATCCTAGATCCCAAGGCCGCTCCAGCCCAAGAACTGGCCGCCCTCTACCCCGAGCGCTGGGAGATCGAGTCTGCCTTCGACGAGCTCAAGACCCACCTCCGCGGCCGCCAAACCCTTCTGCGCAGCAAGACGCCCGATCTGGTCCGCCAGGAATTCTACGGTCTCCTTCTCGCCCATTTTGCGGTGCGAGGACTGATGCATGAGGCCGCCTTGCAGGCGACGGTGGATCCGGATCGCCTATCCTTCGTCCATGCCGTCAGGGTGGTCCGCCGGACACTGCCGCACTTCGCGGCTCTCTCCCCCCAAGCCAACGCCTGAAGGCCCATGCCGCGGTGCTGAAGGAGCTCCTGGACGAGATGGTGAGTTCCAGCAGGCGCCGCTGCAATCCACGGGGCGTGAAGCGTAAGATGAGTGGCTGGACCGTCCGCAACCGAACCTTGAAATGCAACGCACGCACCAACCCCGTGGTCCACGTCGTTGGCCTTAAGTGAACCGTATTGGTCCTAACCCTAATACCGTTCACTTAAGCCTTGACGCCCTGCCCATGCTGCCTAACTTATAAGTAGGGCACTCCATGGCCAGAACAGCGGCAACACTGGAAGGCGGGACACGCATATCGGACTACATTACGCTCGGGTGCGTTGCCCGGGCTTTTCCCCGTGACCGGGTGGAAACCACCCTGCGCTCCACTGGGAAGGCCAGCCAGCGCCAGCGCGATCTTCCCGCTCACGTGGTGGTCTACTACGTCATCGCCTTGGCCCTGTTCACACAGGCCTCCTGCAGGGAGGTGCTTCGCTGCCTTCTGGAGGGCCTCCGTTGGCTCAAGGAAGCCGATGCCACCCTCAAGATCACGGGCAAGTCCGGCATCTCCCAGGCCCGTTCCCGGCTCGGATGGGAGCCGCTCCAGCGGTTGCATGACGACCTGGTCAAGCCCATTGCCACTCCAGCAACCCGCGGGGCCTGGTACAAGCGTTGGCGTGTGGTCAGCCTCGATGGCAGCACCCTCGATCTTCCCGACGATCCAGCCATCGAGGCGGAATTCGGCAGGCCGGCAGCCTCTCGGGGCGAAAGCGGCTTTCCCCAACTCCGCTTCGTCTCACTGGTAGAGAGCGGAACTCACGTGCTCTTCGGATCCCGGATGGGGTCCTTTGCCACCAGCGAACGGGTCCTGGCCGAGGAAGCGCTCCGGCGCCTGGAGCCCGGGATGCTCTGCCTGGCCGATCGTGGCTTCTATGGCTTCGAGTTTTGGGAGAAGGCCCGGGCCACGTGCGCGGACCTGGCCTGGCGGGTCAACGCCAAACTGGGCCTGCCTCGGGAAGTGGAGCTTGAGGACGGCTCTTACTTGTCCCGGGTTTGGGACATCAAGGACCGGTGGCGCCGACGCTCGGAAGGGGTCACAGTCCGCGTCGTGGAATACACGCTCGACGGCGTGCGGGATCCCAGGCTGCCCGCGGCCCCAGAAGGCGAGCATGCCTACCGAATCATCACCACCATCCTAGATCCCAAGGCCGCTCCAGCCCAAGAACTGGCCGCCCTCTACCCCGAGCGCTGGGAGATCGAGTCTGCCTTCGACGAGCTCAAGACCCACCTCCGCGGCCGCCAAACCCTTCTGCGCAGCAAGACGCCCGATCTGGTCCGCCAGGAATTCTACGGTCTCCTTCTCGCCCATTTTGCGGTGCGAGGACTGATGCATGAGGCCGCCTTGCAGGCGACGGTGGATCCGGATCGCCTATCCTTCGTCCATGCCGTCAGGGTGGTCCGCCGGACACTGCCGCACTTCGCGGCTCTCTCCCCCCAAGCCAACGCCTGAAGGCCCATGCCGCGGTGCTGAAGGAGCTCCTGGACGAGATGGTGAGTTCCAGCAGGCGCCGCTGCAATCCACGGGGCGTGAAGCGTAAGATGAGTGGCTGGACCGTCCGCAACCGAACCTTGAAATGCAACGCACGCACCAACCCCGTGGTCCACGTCGTTGGCCTTAAGTGAACCGTATTGGTCCTAACCCAGCGTTCGAGGTCGGACCCCAACCTTCACTTCTCCCCTTGGTGGTATCGTCTTTCCAACCTCCCTCCCCCTCCACTCGCGCCGCCAGGTTGGGGCCGACTCAACTTCGGAGTTAGACATCTCCCGGCACAGACCCTTCTTGGCATTCCATGAAATTTTCGGCAGC
This sequence comes from Mesoterricola sp. MK458, assembly GCF_055384935.1. Classification (NCBI taxonomy): domain Bacteria; kingdom Pseudomonadati; phylum Acidobacteriota; class Holophagae; order Holophagales; family Holophagaceae; genus Mesoterricola; species Mesoterricola sp. MK458. Next base: position 4,021,014 of record NZ_AP045075.1, on the reverse strand, counting down.
AGTGCTTCTGTCCTATTTCGCCGCGGCCACGCTCGCCGGCGAGACTCCGCTCTCTGCCATCCGAGCTGCAAGCGCAAGGATGGCTGTTGCCGCAAAATTAGCGGGTGTTTCCTTTCCTTTTAAGGCCCTTGAGGTTCGGGTTCTAAAGCACGCTCATCGGCTTGAATTTTGGGCAGAAGGCAGGCACGTCAAGAGCTTCAGGGTTGGCCTGAGCAATCGAGGTCTTAAGATCAAGCAAATTTCAGGAGATCACCTCACACCAGAAGGGCGCTTCTATATTTGCTCGAAGAGTTCCCAAAGCGCCTACCACCTTTTCCTTGGGATTAGCTACCCGGACGCAGCTGATGCCGACCGCGGGTTAAAAGCTGGGCTCATCACTAAATATGACTATGCTAATATCATTGGGGCCAAAACGAAAAAGGGCTGTCCCCCCTGGGGAACTGGTCTAGGCGGAACCGTGGGAATCCACGGCCATGGGGGTTCTTCAGATTGGACTTGGGGTTGCATCGCCCTTGAAGACTACGAGGTCGATGAGGTTTGGGCATCCTGCGCAATTGGCACCCCCGTCGTGATCACACCTTAGCCCTTTCAAAACCAATGGCCCCGCGCCATGCAGGGAAATATTCAGGGGCGTGTCTGCCTAACATCGCGTTCGACCCCGGACCCCAGCCTGCAATGCTCGTGCTATGACTTCTGCAACTTCCTTCTCCCTACTCCTCAAACCGCGCCGCCTGGCTGGGGCCGGTCAACTCCAGCGTTAGGCATCACCCACCATCCTTCAACCCAGCCTTAGGCACCACCCACAACCGAGTGCAACGCCTTTCGGCCGTCTAGCTTGGATCAAAATGAGCAAGGTGCTATTCCAATCCGCAATCTCGTTGCCATTCCTGGCTATTGGTGTTTTCTACCTTTGGCAAGCAATACGGGCAATTCGACCAGAGAGATCTGGTGGCAAGCAATTCCAAATCCTCCCCTCCCGAGATCCACGGCTACTTCGCATCTACGTTCGTGTGAGGATTTTTAGTGGCTCTTTACTCGTGGCTACATCGATCTGCTTGGCCTACTATTCCAGGTACTAAGCCACCTTCATCTTTACCGAACCGCCTGGTGAGTTTATGCATCCTGAACCAGGCCTTGCTTCATTCACCTAGGTCGCTCTCCCTCAAGGCGCGCAGAATGCTGCTTGGTTGTTCGCCATCGTTCCCCTCGCCGCTGTTCCAACCAGCGGCATTGCTCCAACGTGCCGCGTCTCGGGTCCCATCACCAAATGCCCGTCTGCCTAACCATTTCTTCGACCCGGACCCCAGCCCTGTATCGCTCCAACCAGGTCTTCGGTGTCCTTTCGGCAGGCGTGCGTGAACTCGTAGCTTGATGGCCGGTAGGCTCATGGGTCGCTGGAGATCACCCATGGCCCACCCCAGGAAAGCGCCATCGCCGGAGGATTTGGCCCTGCTTCGCAGAAAGATCGAGATCTGGCGTAAGACGCGCCCCAGCCGCGGCGAGACCCCGGCGGATATTTGGGAGAGCGCAGTGGCCTTGGCCCGGATCTACGGTGTTTGCCAAATCGCCCGCGCCGTCGGGCTCGACTACAAGGCTCTCCGAACCCGGGTGTCCAAGGCTCCGGTAAAGCCCGGCCTGGTCAAACCCACCTTCGTTGAACTGCCGGCTACCCTGGCGGCGGAACCTGTGCCGACCCCTCTCCCCGGGACCTCCATCGAGATCACGTCTCCCAATGGTTCCCGCATGCGGATCACTCTGGAAGCCGGACGAGGCCTGGAGGCCGCCGGGATCGTCGCCGCCTTCCTGGGGAGCCGGGGTTGATCCAGATCACCCCGCAAATGAGGGTTCTGGTTGCGGTAGAGCCGGTGGACTTCCGCCGGGGGATCGACGGCCTGGTCAGCCTCTGCCGGGAGAAACTCAGCAGCGACCCCTTTTCGGGAACGGTGTTCGTGTTTCGCAGCCGCGGGAACCAGGCCATCAAACTCCTGGTCTATGACGGGCAGGGTTTCTGGCTCTGTCACAAGCGCCTGTCCCAGGGCCGGTTCCGGCATTGGCCCCAGGGACGGGAAGTAGCAACAGAACTGCTCGCCCACGAGCTGCAGGTTCTGCTTTGCTGCGGTAATCCGTCGGCCACCGGCATCCCCCCTGCCTGGCGCACCGTGGGGCCCTCGGGCTCGGCCCTGAAATGAGGACTTGTACTTTCCTTTCGAGGCTGGCAGGCTCGTACCATGGGGCGCTCGAAACCACACACCTCAAAGACCGGAAAAGGCCAGTCGCCGTCGGCTCTGGTGAATCCGGAGATCCTGAAGCTGACCCCGGAGCAGGTCACGGCCTTCATCGAGCGCATGCGAGTGGTGGTCACCGACGAGCAGGATTTCCTGATCATCCAGGGCAGTCTGGCCACCCTCGGTTTCATGGCCCAGGAGCTCAAATCCAAGCGCACCTCCATCCATAGGCTTGCCAAGATGCTGTTCGGGGACGCCACAGAGGCCATGGTGAACCTATTCCCGCCCACCACCCCGAGGCCCAAGCCGAAGCCAAAGGAGCCCCGGAAGGGGCATGGCAGGGCCGGGGCGGGCAGTTATCCGGGGGCCCAGCGCGTCAAGGTCCCCCATGAGAGCCTGAAGCCAGGGGATGAGTGCCCGGAATGCCCCAATGGCCGGGTCTACCCGATGGCCCAACCCGCCGTCATGGTCCGAATCGTGGGCCTGTCCCCCCTCCAGGCCAAAGTGATCGAACGAGAGCGCCTGCGCTGCAATGCCTGCGGCGAAGTGTTCACGGCCAAGGCCCCCGAGGGGACAGGGCGGGAGAAGTTCGATGCTTCCGCCGCGGCCATGGTGGCCCTGCTGAAGTACGGCACCGGCGCCCCCTTCCACCGCCTGGCCCGGCTGCAGGCCAACCTGGGCATCCCCCTCCCGGCCTCCACCCAATGGGAGCTGGTCCAGAAGCAAGCCGGCCTCCTCGACCCGGTGCTGGACGAACTGGCACGCCTCGCGGCCCAGGCGGATGTGGTGTTCAACGACGACACCACCATGAAGCTCATCGACCGTCCGGATCTCCGATTCGACCGGAAGGAGCGGAAGGGGGTCTACACCTCCGGGATCGTGGCCCGGCTCCAGCATTCGGGGCCCGGCCGGGCCCGGGGGGTCGTCCTGTTCCGTACCGGGCACCACCATGCCGGGGAGAACCTGGCCGAGATTCTCCGTTCCCGGAGCCAGGACCTGCCGCCCCCAATCCAGATGTGCGATGCGTTGGCGGCCAACACCAAGGGACCTTTCGAGACTCTGGTCGCCCACTGCCTGGCCCACGCCCGCCGCAGGTTCGTGGAGGTGGTGGACGACTTCCCCGAGGAGTGCAGGCACCTGCTGGAGGCCCTGCGGGACGTCTACCATCACGACAGCCAAGCCAAGGCCCTGACTCCCCAGGAGCGACTCCAGTTCCACAAGGACCACAGTGGCCCGGTCATGGGGGCCCTGAAAGGCTGGCTGGAGAGCCAGATGGAGGCCAGGAAGGTCGAGCCCAACTCCGGTCTGGGCAAGGCCATCACCTACATGCTCAAGCACTGGACGGCCCTGACCCTGTTCCTCCGCGAACCCGGCGCGCCCCTGGACAACAATGTCTGCGAACGAGCCCTGAAGCGCGCCATCCTCCACCGCAAGAACAGCCTGTTCTACAAGACCGAAGAGGGTGCCAGGGTCGGCGATATCTACATGAGCCTGATCCACACGGCGGAGATAAACGACGTGAACCCGTTCGACTACCTCGTGGCCGTCCAGAGGAACCACGTGCTCGCCGAGGAAAACCCCGAGGAATGGATGCCCTGGAGCTACCAAGCCACGCTGAAGGTGCTGGAAGCCCAATAGTCCTCAGAAGGTTGGGTGCTTTGGTTCCAGGTGAGTCCCTACGACTCAACCAAAGGCATACCCAATTGGGAACCAAGTGGCATTGCGCACGTCCGCCGAAAGCTCACGGTCTTCGTCATCTCCAATCGCACTTCTCCGCCGACGGCGCCGCCAGGGCTATGGCCGGTCAAGCCGGGCGTTAGGCATCTCGAGACTCCAAGACTCAGCGTCTAGGCTCAGTCGGACAAAGCTCAATTGGAACTCTGCCCCATGACCAAAAGTCACCAAGACAACCACGTTCTGCGCACCCCGAGGCGACCTGCCGTCGTTGCTGGGCTAATCGCAGGCGCAACCATGATTCTGTTTCTCCTTCTGGCACCCTTTGTCATCCCGGCTCAAAGAGATCCAACCCGCTTCTGGCTTTACGTTTACATCTGGAGCTTCCCGGTTCTTTTACCTTCCCTCTTCAGCCTCCTCTATTTGGATTTCTGCCAGATCAACTGGACAAACAATCACCTGATTTGCCATAGAACGATTTCTCGCATCAGCAAACTTCTAGGCGGCAGGGTAAAGTTCGGCGAGCGAATGTCCCTTCGTTTTGAAATCAATGAAGTCTCCCTCGTATGGGAAGGAAGGCGCCTCCTGCTTTACTGCGATGGTCTAGGTGCGGGCATTTACTTGGGTCGGGGCGGCAAGGCCAAGGAGCGATTAACCTGGCTTCTCGAAAAGGGCTTAACCCCTCCCTTCGAGATTTAGCGAGGCGTAGTATCTTCAAGTCCAATTGCGCTGAATGACAAGCCACATCATCTGATTTCCGTCTGCCTAACCATGCGCTCGGCCTCGGACCCCAAAGTGCCTTCATCCCACCGTCATTCCTTGAACCCCGTCGTCCTCCTCCGCCAACCGCGCCGCCACTTTGGGGCCGGTCAGCTTGAGCGTTAGGCATCTCCCAGCACCCAGCAATTCAGCGTCAGGCAGATCCATTGGCGGTTTGTTGCTAGGCTATTCCCACCCCCTTCAGTCGGAAGTGCGATGCGAAAAATTCTCTATTTCATTCTGTTGATTGGCCCTCTCTCAGCATCATACGTTTTGGCGGGTTCTTACGGCATGTACGAGGCCAAGCGAATCCTGGTTTCGCCCGACAAAGTCGCTGACAAGAAGCCCGGCATCGATCTCCGGTACGTAGACCAAATGCTTGATGACCTGGGCAATCATGCTGCCAATTACCCCACTCAGTTTGATTCTCTAGACGACCGCATGCGTGCAGTTCGCGATGTTCAGATGCTTTCAAAGGTCTTTGATGTCCTCGTCGATGGGCCAAATTCCCCTCCAGAAATTTTCAGAAGAGCCGGGTTTCTATACAGCATTGGCCACAATCTCGATATTCAGGGCTCAGCAGAAAAGGCCTATGCGACCTTCACCAAGCTACTTTCCATTGCCCCCAAGGATGCACAAGGGAACTTCATGTTTGGCGTCTTTCTAGGCGGCTCCGGAAGGGCCAAGGAATCCATAAGCCATCTTGAATTGGCCTTGCAAGGCGGAGTGACTGCAGCCAATTACTCTCTTGGTATGTCTTACCTGGCACTTGGTGACAAAGAAAAGGCCTTGGCCTGCCTCGAGAATTACAGGGTCACCAATCCAGCCGATAAGTCTATCGACGAGCTCATCAAGCACATTAAATCAGGCAATTTCGGCGTCAAGAACGTTACAAACTGACCAGCTCGAGAGGTCACCATTGCTCCCAAAGTCCTCGTTCCAACCAGCGGCAGTGCCCCATCGCGCCGCGTCTCGGGTCTCATCACCAAACGTCCGTCTGTCTAACCATCGCTTCGACCCGGACCCCAAAGTGCCTTCATCCCAACGAGGTTCCTCGAACCCCACCAGCCTTCTCCGCCGGCCGCGCCGCCACTTTGGGGCCGGTCAAGCGGCGCGTTAGGATCCCCAGAGCCCAAGACCGAACCTTCGTCAAGACTCAAAGCACCTAATATCCGAAGGTTCCTAAGGGTGTATCTATGCTCGACTTTCTTGAAACCATTGGCCTCATTGGAATGACCGTTTGTGATTTCATCCAAATCTTTAGTTGGCTACGGCGGAGGCATTGACGTCCCTCCGCCACGCCATGATTAACGCCAACGTCCCAACGCCGGGAATGTGTTCGCGCCGAACCTAACCCAGCGTTCGAGGTCGGCCCCAACCTGCCCGTTTCCTTGGTGGTATCGTCATTCCAACCTCCCTTCTCCTCCACCCGCGCCGCCAGGTTGCGGTCGACTCAACTTCGACGTTAAGCATCTCCCCCAGACCGCAATGATTCAGCGTTAATGGATCACCCTGTAGGAATAGAAACGTGGTCCGAGCCAAGGTCGTCAAAACAACGTTCTGGTCGCTTTCGGCTAGCCTGCTACTTCTTTACCTTCTTGGGCTAATCGGCCATTGGCCAGGGTGGTGCGAGAACGCTCTTCAATTCGTTGGCTTTCCCTGGTCCCTTCTGACATTCGATATTAGTCTGTGGCTTGAGGTCCGCTTAGGGTTTGGGTGGATCTGCTTTGCTAGCCAGACAACGTTGTTTTCAATACTCCCAGCGGCTCTTGATTCAATGCTGGTGAATTACCTTCTGCGTTACCTGGAAATCCGTCGGGTGAAATCCAGCACCATTCCTCCGTCCGCCTAAACATAGCTTCGACCCGGACTCCAAAGTGCCTACATCCCACCAAGGTTCCTCGAACTCCAACATTCTTCTCCGCCGGTCGCGCCGCCACTTTGGGTCCGGCCAAGCCGGGCGTTAGGCATTAAGTTGAGGAATATTCGGATGGCTACATTCTGTAACAATTAGATGGAATGATTCGATGTCCGAACAACATCTAACCCAGGGCAAAGTGGCTTTGCTGTTTCGGCGAGGGATCATCCTATTACTTGCCGGACTTCTGATATTTTACCATACCTATACCCTCTTCGATTTGTATTTGGGTGCCGGCACGAGTGTCCATACAAAATATGAATATCTGCAGTCGACTCTTCGCGTGGGCATCACGCTAAGCTTGCTTCTGGTCGTCTTTGGCAGCCGTCGAGCTTTGTGGGGAATGTGGATCGCGATTACCGGTTTGATTATCACTCACTATTGGGCCCATTTTGGAAATCTTCCCGTTGATTTCACTCAAGGCAGGCACCCCCTCTCCTATCTAAAAGGGTTTATTATTCCGACCATCATTACGCTGGCGTTCCATTCTTCAAACCATTCCACCGATTCGAAAACGAAAGCTTAAAATCATTCAATCTGATACGCAATCTCGGCCCAACCCTCCGCTCAACTCTGACCCCGCCTACATTGCCTTCCGTTCTCTCTCAACTCCCTGCGTCTTCGGCTTCGCCCCTCGTCTCGATCCAGGCGTGGCCGGTTAGCTTCATTCGTTAGGCATCACCCAAAGGAGGCAACAACATGCGTCGAACTGTATCTCTTGTCTGCTTGGTCTTGGCGGCTTGCCTTGCAATCAAACCTCTAAGTGCTCAGGACGCCCTCAACCTTAAAGTCAATGAGCTTGCTACTCATCCGATTCAAGCCAACGGTCTCTTCATCACCATCACAAAGCTCAATGGAAATCAGCTTATTGCTTCAAATACCAAATGGTCTGGGCGTGCTCACGTGAAAATTGACTTTCAGAACAAGAGCACTTCATTCCATGCGTTCTCTCCTACGGATGTTTCCTTTGTCGGTGCCGATGGGGTTCAGGCCTTACCCATTTATGAAATCAACAAGGCCGATGACACGACTCCACTTGCCTTCCGTCTCGCCCCATCGGCTCGATTGAGCACAGAGTATGTGTTGACAGGTCGCCTCACTTTCCCGGTCAAGATCTACCTTGGGGATCGCCTCGTGGCGCAGGTCACCGAGTAGGAGGCGATGCCTATCCCTCCGCTCAACTCGGACCCCGCCTGAATTGCCTCCCGCTCTCTCCCATCTGCTTCGCTCATCGCCTCAGGGCAGGCGGGGCCGTTTAGCTGGTTTCGCGGGGCATCACCCACCACCTACCAATCGAGCCGAACAGAGCACCCAAGGAATTTGAAAGGGGTAAAATACCACTGGCGTCTGGTTCCCTAACGCATCTTTCTGAAAAGCGCCTGTAATTTCAACGCGATCCCGGCGCAAAACCTTGGTGTCGATTTGAAACGGCGTTTGCGCAGTGCCCCCAGGATGGTGTAGAGGGGGTCGCCGATGAATTCGGGCAAGACGCTTTTCGCCCAACTGATGGCCTGGGTGCCATGGACCAGCTTCGACCGAATCGTTCGGCGACACCAGGGAGACTACGGCGTTCGCACCTTCCCGTGCACCGAGCAGTTCCGGGCCATGGCCTTCGTGCAGCTCACCTGGCGCGAAAGCCTGCGCGACCTGGAGGCATGCCTGGCCGCCCATCCCAACAAACTCTATGGCATGGGCTTCCGCCAGCCAGTTCGCCGCTCCACGCTGGCGGATGCGCTTGAACAGCGCGACTGGCGAATATGGGCGGAACTGGCCCAGCTCCTCATCAACAAGGCCCGCAAGCTCTACGCCGGGGATGACCTGGGCCTGGACCTCGAAGCCACGGTCTACGCCCTGGATTCCACCACGATCGACCTGTGCATGACGCTCTTCCCCTGGGCCCACTTCCGCAGCACGAAGTCGGCCGTGAAGCTCCACACAATGATTGACTTGCGTGGCTCGATCCCGACTTTCATCCACATCAGCACGGGCAAGATGGCCGATGTGCGGGTCCTGGACATCCTTCCCGTCGAGCCGGGTGCCTTCTATGTCATGGATCGAGGCTACATCGATTTCGCCCGCCTCCATCGGTTCCAAGCGAGCGGCGCGTTCTTCGTGACACGCGCCAAGGTGGGCATGGATGCCCGGCGCCTGCGTTCTGCGCCCTCCGACCGGGAACAGGGCGTGATCTGCGACCAACACATCGCGCTGAACGGCCATTACGCCTCGCGGGGTTATCCCGAGCCACTGCGCCGCGTGCGCTTTCGAGACCCGGAGACGGGCAAGACGCTGGTCTTCCTGACCAACAACATGGCCCTCCCAGCCCTGACGATTTGCGCCCTCTACAAGAAACGGTGGATGGTGGAGCTGTTCTTCAAGTGGATCAAGCAGCACCTGCGGATCAAGCGGTTCCTGGGCACTAGCGAGAACGCCGTCAAGTCGCAGGTTTGGTGCGCCGTGGCCACCTATGCCCTGATCGCTATCGCCAAGAAGGAACTGCAAATCGAGGCCTCCATGTACACTTTGCTCCAGGTCTTTTCAGTTTCCGTCTTCGAGAAAACCGAGCTTCGGCGCGCCTTTGCGGAGCCCGAACCCCAAAACGACAATGGGTGGATCTCTAAACCATTGTTTCCGCTGGAGATCTAACCGGACACTAGTGGTAAAATACGGGTACTCAAAGGAGAGACCTATGAAACCCGCCCACGTTATCCTCGGCATCCATGTCACCGACCGCCTCAAGGACGCGGTGACGGTCCAAAAGGTGTTCACTGAATTCGGCAGCCTCGTAAAGACCCGCCTCGGCCTCCACGAGATCGGGAATTCTCCCGAGGGTATCGTCCTTCTGGAGATTGTGGGTGGGCAAGACGCTTGGAAGGCAATGGTAGTTAAGCTCCAATCCATTGAGGGCATTGAAGTCAAGGAGATGGTGTTTTCTCACTGACCTGTGCCGTCTTCAATGCCTGGAGCTCCAACCAGCGCTCCGCCAGGTAGGGGACCGCCTAGCGCCAGCGTTAGGCATCACCCACCACGCATCGATCCAGCTTCAGGCACCCACCACCCCCCGGTTCAACCGCAGGCGCTACCCACGGAGGCCATGTGCAGATCTCCGCTACCCCTTTTGGAATCACCGACTGGACCCTGGTCGAACCCACAGAGCATGTGGGGGAAACAGGTGCTGCCTATTGGCGAACGAAGACTTTTGATGGCATCCGGGTGCGAATGGTTGAATACTCTCCCGGCTATAAGGCAGACCATTGGTGCAGAAAGGGGCACATTCTGCTTTGTGTTGAAGGCGAGCTCCTCACCGAGCTCGAAGATGGCCGATCCTTTGTTTTGAAGCCTGGCATGAGCTATCAGGTCGCAGACGATGCTGAAGCTCACCGATCGTCCACGAACGGCGGTGCCAAGCTCTTCATTGTCGATTGAATCCTCTGGCCGCACGGGTTCCAGTTGCTCCGGAGGACGTCAGGGCCGCTCAACACCAGCGTCAGGCATCACCCAAGCCTACCTCTTCAGCTTCCAGGAGCCTTCGTTGAGAGAAAATCCTCCCACCATGGTGCTTTCCGACGAATCCCCCGAAGGCGTGGTCTTCCGGTTCAAAGGAAATCAATGGGCCGTAGCGACGTTGATACCAGGGGTCGCTCTCCTGTGGATCGTCGGCAAACTCCACTTCGCCGGACAGTCCCAGAACTGGCCTTTGGCCGTGGTTGGAATATTTGGGATACTCCTTGTTTATTCAAGCATATACAGCGCCACTGCAGACCAATGGCTAGCTGTATCCACGTGTCGAAAATCGATCACATTTCATAAAAAGAACTTATACGGTCTCGTGCATTGGGAAAGGCTCCCCCAGGAATTTAAATGTCTCCGGGTAGGGCGCGCTGGAAAATCTTCCAGTTGGCATATCGCCTTAATCTGCGCTGATGGATTAGAATTAAATCTCGCAGAAAATGTATTTGGGGCATTTACTTACGAAAGGGCCCTGGATTTAGCCACGAAGGTAAGCGACCGAACAGGCATCAACATCGAGTCTCCCAGTCGTGCCCACCAGCTCCCTGAATTGCGCTGATTCATGCTGTGACATCAACTATCGTCCGGTTTAATATTCCGGAATGGCCGAAGCTGAACCGACAATCATCCGCCCCCTAACCCGTTCAGACCATGCCCAATGGCGAACCCTCTGGGATGGCTACAACGCCTTCTACGGCCGCAGCGGAGCCACCGCCCTGCCCGAGGAAATCACGGCGTCCACGTGGGGCAGGTTTTTCGATCCGGCGGAACCCGTGCATGCGCTGGTGGCCGAGGAAGCTGGCCAGATCGTCGGGCTGGTTCATTACCTGTTTCACCGCAGCACAACACGCTTGAACGACGTCTGCTACCTGCAGGACCTGTTCACTTCCGAGTCGTGCCGGGGCCGGGGTATTGCTGGGCAACTCATCCGCGCGGTGTATGCTGCCGCAGCCTCGGCTGGAAGTTCCAGGGTCTACTGGCAAACCCACGACACCAACCGTTCCGGTCGAGCGGCCTACGACAAATTAGCCGAGCACCGGGGCTTCATCGTCTACACCCACGAACTTTGACCTGATGCCCACCGGCTGCGGCCAGGCATTCGTCGTTGCGTGGCGTTTCAGGGCCAGGGCATGAACAACCTTGGCGATGATTCACGGCCGCACAAGGTCGAACGAGATCTCCACGGCCGTTTCCCTGCCCCGGTTCTCCAACCAGTGGAGCGTGTTCCGGTCCTCCGGCCAGCCCAGGCCAGGTCCGTAATCCTTGGCGCCCCCCTCGCGGTGGTCGGTGATGGTTCCTTGCAGGATGAAGACCGTTCCTGGCCTTCCCTTATGGTCGTGGAGGGGCCCAAAGACACCGCCAGGTTCGATCGTCACCCTGCGCATGCGAAGCTGCCAGCCCGCCATTCCCTCGATTTCGGGCCCCAGGTCGACCGTTGAAAGCACTTCGACCTTCACCCCCTTCGTTTCCGGTGCTGCCTGATCCTTGCCCACGTTCCCCTCCCGAATGGATGTCCAGGGCCCGATGGAGAGCAGGCCATCAGCCCTGCGCGACGTATTTTACGCATGTTTGGCAAGCCTCCATCGCATCCTTTCCGGCCACCTTCCCTGCCCATTGAAGGTGGTAGGCTGTTGGCATCCTTTCTCAAGCGCCGCGTTTCCCACCAGGAGGTATCCTCCAATGGCAAAGGTGCCCCAGGCCATCTCGGAATTTCTTTCGGGTAAACGCATTGCCGTCGTCGGCGTCTCCCGATCCGGTTCCGCTCCGGCCAATGCGATCCTCAAGAAGCTCCGGAGATCCGGTTACGAGGTCATTCCCGTCAACCCGAACGCGGTTCAGTTGGAAGGCCAGGAATGCTTTCCGGACGTCCTCGCGGTGCCGGGCAAGGTTGATGGCGTAATCATCGCCACGCACCCGGACGTTTCCGCAAAGGTCGCCCTTGAAGCCCTCCAAAAGGGCATCAGGCATATCTGGTTCCACCGGTCGTTCGGCCAGGGCAGCGTGTCAAGCGAGGCCCTTCGGGCCTGCCGCGAACACGGGGTCGAGCCCATTGAAGGCGGCTGCCCGCTCATGTTTTGCCAGCCCGTGGATTTCGGTCATCGGCTCTTCCGCTGGTGGCTGAGCCGAAGCCACCGCGTTCCGACATAGGGTCTGGCATTGCCCAGGCGGCGCCGCGCATGCATGATCATCCTCCAACGGCCGGCTGCCCCCAGGAGACTGCGATGAAGACCCAGTACTACACGGCCTCAAGCCTCGATGGTTTCATCGCCACGGAAGACGATTCCCTCGACTGGCTGTTCCCCCTCGGCGACATCAACGTGACCAGCTATCCGGACTTCATCAAGGAGGTCGGCGCGCTGGCCATGGGCGCCTCCACCTATGCATGGATGCTCCGCCATGTCGTCGACCCGGAAACCGGGGCCCGGGCTCCCTGGCCCTACGCGCAGCCGACGTGGGTTTTCTCGTCGCGAACCCTCGAGCCCTTTCCGGGGGCCGACATCCGGTTCGTGCGCGGCGGGGTTCGACCTGTCCACGAGGAGATGAAGGAGGCGGCCCGCGGCAAGAACCTTTGGATCGTGGGCGGCGGCGACCTGGTTGGGCAGTTCCATGACGCCGGGCTCCTGGATGAAATCATTGTTCAAATAGGTTCGGTCACCCTGGGAAGGGGAAAGCCGCTGCTGCCCCGTCGGATCATCGGCGCCTCCGCGCTGCGGCTCACCTCCGTTCAACGGTTCGGGCCGGGGTTCGCGGAGCTCCGGTACGAGGTGAAAGGGCCATGACGGATCCATCCCGGGGGCGATCCGCCTTGGGGAAGGGTTCCTGGTAAGCTTTCCAGATCTTCCTTCTGCGTGCTCCTTCCCCTTAACGGCCACGCCGGGACGAGGCAAATGCCGGCATCATGAGTTCATTCCATCCACCCTTTCCAAGGATCCACCCATGAGAATGTTCGCGACCCTCTGCTTCACCCTGGCTGTCTGCTCAAGCGCGTTTCCCATGCAGGCACCTCCGCACCGCCCTGGCGGTTCAGCCCAGGAGAACGATCCGGCCGTGCAGGCCGCACTGGAAGCCGTTTCGAAAACCAAGGCCGATGTCGCCAAGGCCCAGGATTCCCTGAATGCCGCGAAGAAGGCGCAGCGTGAGGCGGTTCGCAATGCGAAAATGGCGGTCCGGCAATCCAGGAAGGCACGCAGGGATGCGGAACTGGCCAAGGTCGCCTCGGGCCGCAGCGCCGATGCTGCGCGGCAGGCCAAGGCCGCGAGCGATGCCGCAGTGAAGGCCGCGAGGATGACGCCGCGGTCCGGGAAGCCGAAAAAAGCAGCGCCCCCGGCGACCGATCCGGTTGGCCCGTCGCTGTTTCGTGTGGGTAACCAGCGCATAAACCGCCGACCTGTTCCGTGCTGTGGCCCAGTTCCGCAAGGTTTCCTGGAACGGTGAAACCAGGACTCGGATCCCAGGAAAGAAGTGGCTCAAAACCATGCTGCTGCTGACCGTCGCTGTGGGCGGTGTGGGAAACGCGTCAGCGTTTTCCAGGCGGAGCCCGAGGGTGTGGGAAGGACGCGGACCCGAAGGGCGGCCATAGGCCGTTCCGCGGAGCGGAATCCGCCGGGCTTTCCATTCCCGAGCACCGGCCACAGAGGGTGGGTCGGCGCGCCTGTTCCATGGACAATGGGGCCATGGACACCAACACCCTGTTCACCATGGCACTCGGCCTCCAGGCCCCTTGGGAGGTCAAGAATCTCCAGTTCGACGAGGAGGCCAAGCGGTTGGACATCACGATCGATTTCACCCGTGGGGCTGACTTTCCATGCCCGGTCTGCGGCCAGCCCGCCAAGGTCCACGACACCGAGGAGAAGACCTGGCGGCACCTGGACTTCTTTCAGCACGCCGCTTACCTGACGGCCCGGGTGCCTCGCTGCAAGTGCGATGTGGACGGGGTCAAGCAAGTCCAGGTCCCCTGGGCTCGACCCGGATCAGGTTTCACCCTCCTGTTCGAAGCCTTGATCATGACCTTGGTCCAGGCCATGCCGGTAGCCACAGTCGCCAAGCTGGTCGGCGAGCACGATACCAAGCTCTGGCGGTTGGTACATCACCACGTGGATGAGGCCCGGGCAAAGGTGGACATGTCCACCGTCACCCGGATCGGCATTGACGAGACCGCCGCCAAGCGCGGGCACAACTACATCACCCTGGTCATGGACATGGAGGAGAAGAAGGTCCTGTTCGGTGTGGCCGGGCGAAGCCATGAGACCGTGCAGGCCTTCAAGGCCGACCTCGTGGCCCACATGGGTGACCCAGAGAGGATCGAGGAGGCCTGCCTGGACATGTCTCCCTCGTTCATCAAGGGGCTGAGAGCGCATTTCCCGAAGGCGCACCTGACCTTCGACCGCTTCCATGTCATGCAGATGATCAACAGGGCCGTGGACGACGTGCGGCGCGGAGAGGCCAAGGATCGGCCCGAGCTCAAGAAGACCCGCTACATCTGGCTGAAGAACCCCTCGAACCTCAGGGCGACCCAGGCTGGGAGGCTCCAGGAGCTGCGGGGCGCGAACCTGCTGACGGCTGAGGCCTACCGAATGAAACTCACCCTCCAGGACTTCTATGAGCAGGCGAATCCACAAGCGGCTGGGATGTTCCTGAAAGAGTGGATCACGATGGTCCGGGAGTCCGGCATCCAACCCATGGTCAAAGCCGCCGACACGCTCAAGGACCACATGGCTGGGGTTCTGCGCTGGTTCAAGAGCGGCCTGGCCAATGGGCTGCTGGAAGGCATCAACTCGCTGCTCCAGGCCGCCAAGTCCAAAGCCCGGGGCTACCGGACCATCCGCAACCTGGTGACGATGGCCTACCTCATCGCCGGCAAGCTGAAGTTCGATCTGACCCCAGCCTGGCAAACCGCCCGGTTATAACCGGTCGCTACCCACTCGATTCAGCGAGGAACCATCCGGTTCCCACCCCCGCCCAGGAACCGGCGCCTTCCCAGGAGCCGAAATCCTAGCCGCGACACGTGCACCCCTGTGCCCATCGCAGTCGAACCCTTCAACGGCATTGCCCACGGGAGTCCCCATGACCGGAAACAAGGAGATCGTAAGGCGCTTCAACCTCGAAATCATTCAGAACGGGAACCTGGACGTCTTCACCGACCTGGTCTCTCCGGATTTCGTGAACCGCACGGCTGCGCCTGGAACGCCCAATGGAGCGGAAGGCTTCCGGGCCTTCTTCACGGACGTTCTGCGCAAGGCCTTCACGGATATCCAAGTGGTGATCCACGATCAGATCGAGGAGAACAGCAAGGTCGTCACCCGGAAGACCATAAACGGTACCCATTCCGGGCCGTTCCTGGGTCACGCGCCCACGGGGAGGCGGATCTCCATTCCCATCACGGACATCGTTCGGATCGAGGACAACAGGTACGCGGAACACTGGGGCAGCGCGGATATCCATGGCGCCTTGCTGCAGATGAAATCGAACTAAGGGCCTTGCCACCTCCAGGAGTCGCGCATGAGAAGGGTTACGGGCATCGGCGGCATCTTCTTCAAGGCCAAGGATCCAGCCGCCCTCCGGGCCTGGTACCAGGAGCACCTCGGCATCGACGTCCAGGCCTGGGGCGGGACGGCGTTCAACTGGACCGACGCCGAGGGCCATCCCACGGGGGGGAGCACGATCTGGAGCATCGCGGGCGAGGACGGGGATACGTACGGCCCGGGCGGGGCTTCCTTCATGATCAACTATCGGGTCGAGAACGTCCGGGCCCTGGTGGAGGCCCTGCGGGCGGAGGGCTGCGACGTGCTGGACAAGGTGGAGGCCTCGGAATTCGGAACGTTCGCCTGGGTCATCGACCCCGAAGGCCACAAGGTGGAATTGTGGGAACCCCCCGCCGGCTCGTGAGCCCCGCGGCCTTCCCTCTGCGATAATCCCGGGGGAGAAGACCATGAGCGAGAACAACGGCCGTACGGTCATCGGGTTCATCGGGGGCAGCGGGATCTACGACCTGGAAGGGCTTTCCGACCAGCGGTGGGAGAAGGTGGCGTCGCCCTTCGGGGAGCCTTCGGACGAGCTTCTGTTCGGGACCCTCGGGGGGCAGCCCCTGGTGTTCCTGCCCCGCCATGGCCGGGGGCACCGGATCTCGCCCTCGATGATCAACTACCGCGCCAACATCGACGCCCTGAAGCGGGCCGGCGTCACGGACCTGGTTTCCATGAGCGCGGTGGGCTCCCTGAGGGAGGACCTGCGGCCGGGCACCTTCGTCATCGCCGACCAGTTCATCGACCGCACCTTCGCCCGGGAGAAGAGCTTCTTCGGCCGCGGGCTCGTGGCCCACATCTCCATGGCCCACCCGGTATGCCACCGCCTGGGCGACCATCTGGAGGCGGCCGCGGCGGAGGCGGGCATCGAAGCGGTGCGGGGCGGCACCTACCTGGTGATGGAAGGTCCCCAGTTCTCCACGCTGGCGGAGTCCCGGATGTACCGGTCCTGGGGCTGCGACGTGATCGGGATGACCAACATGCCCGAAGCCAAGTTGGCCCGGGAGGCCGAGATGTGCTACGCCACCGTGGCCATGGTGACGGACTACGACTGCTGGCACCCGGACCACGACCACGTGACGGTGGACGCCGTCGTCAAGGTGATGGTGGCCAACGCCGACCGGGCCCGCTCCCTGGCCGGAAAGGTGGTGCCCCGCATCCGGGCCGACGCCGCGGCGCCGGCCTGCGCCTGCCGCACCGCCCTGGAACAAGCCCTCATCACCGCCCCCGGCCACCGGGACCCGGACACGCTGCGCCACCTGGACGCGGTGGCCGGGCGGGTGCTGGGCCGGGCCTGACGGTCAGGGCTGGCGCGAGTCGGCGATGTAGGTGGGGCCCAAGGTCAAGGGCTGGGGCGGGCCGAGGACGACGATCGGATTGATTCCCAGCGCCTTCATGGCGGGAGCCACGGACTGCAGGTGCTGGCGCGCGGCGCGGACGGTGGGGAACGGGCCGCTGCGCACCAGCTGGAAGGGACGCCCGGACCGGCGGTTGCGCACCAGCAGGGTGGACGGGGTGGCGGCGGTGCGCAGGAGGCTCCGCTGGAGCCGGGCGGCCCCGCGGGTGCTGACGGTGGCGGCGTACTGGATCCACACCGTGCGCGATCCCGGGCGGTGCGCGGCGGCGTCCGCCAGGGGCAGCGCCACCCGGAGGACGGGGGCCGGGGTGGACGGGACGGTGGGCAGGGCGGCCAGCCTGGGCCGCTCCGGCGGCGTCAGGGACGGAAGCGCGGATGGCGCCTGGGGAAGGGGCTGGATGGAGGGGACCGGCGCTGGCGGGGGGACAGGGGCCTCGGGCAGGACGTCCACCACCAGAGGCGTGCTCTGCCCGCCAGCCCCGTTGGTGACGTGGAGCCAATAGACGGTGCGGCCGGTGACCAGGTGGGTGAGTTCGCCCTTGGCGGGCAGGATCAGGCCCAGGGGGTCCAGGCGGACCTGGTCAACGCCCGTGGCGGACCAGCGCAGGGTCACGGAGCCGCCCCGGGCGACGGCCTTGGCCGTGGCCTGGAAGGCGTCGATGTGGGCCGGCACGGTCTGGGCCGCCAGGAGGCAGGGCAGGAGCGGAAGGAGGAAGCGTTTCATGGGAAAGCCCGTGGAAGACCCCTCATTCTGGGCGGATGGGATGCAAAATCCAACCTGTTTGCTTCAGTCCGGGGCGGAGCATTCCCGTTCCGGGTCGTCTTCCAGTTCCCAGGAGGCGTTCCAGACCCAGGCAAGGGCGTGGCCGTACCGTTCGCTCAGCCGGTAAACACCGTAGGTGATGGAATACCCCGCGATGATATCGATCGAATAGTGGAGATGGGCCAGCAGCACCACGGCCAGGGTGAACAGGTTCAGGGCCAGGAAGACGCGGCTGGCCTTGCCGAAGCGCCGGGAGAAGAGGTAGAGGAGGAAGGTCGTGGCGATGTGGCCGCTGAAGAAGAGGTCCTTGGTGAGGTAGACGCCCGCGGCGTTCTCCCCGATGGCCTTCAGGGGATTGAGGATGGAAAGGAAGGCCGGCCACACCGCGAAGGGGTGGAGGGCGTTGATGTCGGCCCCGAGCACCGGGCCGATGCCCGTGAGGGGGATCATGAGGCCGCGCAGCAGGGAGAGGGCACCGTCCGTGACCACCAGGCGCACGAACAGCTGGCGGTCCTGCCGCCCGATCCAAAGGGCGGAGGGGATGTAGCAGAGGAGCCACAGCACGTAGTTCCACCGGGCCAGGGCCGGCATGTAGGGCATGTGGCCCAGGAGCAGGTCGGGCAGCGGCGCTCCGGGTCGCATCTCCCCGGGCAGGATCAGAAGCAGGGCAACGGCATGGCACAGGTACCGGAAGGCGAGCAAGCCCAGCAGGATCAGCCACAGAGGCCGAGGTCTGGTTTCAATCTTGTCCATGGTCCGTCCCGGGGGTCCGCTGGGAGGCCTGGGCCTTGCGGGGCCGGAACGGCGGACGCCAGGGCCATTCTATCCCAGGTCGCCGAACGGGGCGCCCTCCCCGGCGTGGAAGACCCGCACGGCGTAGCGGTCCAGTTCCCGGGTGGCTTCTCCGCACCGGCTTCCGTGGGCGAAATGTCCAGAGGTACATCACCGGGGCAAGCCGCGGCCCGATGGGCTATCAGCACCGGTCCCAACCCAGCGTTCGAGGGCGGGCCCCAGGCTGTGGCCCAGGCGATAACCTTTGTCAAATATTTATAATAATTCGAAATCTGAAAATACCGGTTATTAATTGGAATAATATACACAGATTATTCTAAAACCGCATTGACGGATTTGGAATATGGACGATTTTCTTGCAAGGAGGTGCACCCATGCACAACTACTTTAAATGGGTAATGATGCTGGCTATCTGCCAATCAGGCTTCACGCCTGCTTGGCCTTGTTCGCCTGGAGTGAATTGTTCACCGTATGACAGAACAGGCTGTCCGGTAAGGCTTGTTTTCACCGGGAGCACGTGCCTTAATGCCTTGACACACTGCCAGAGCGACGGCAGAAGAACGATCTGCTATTGCAGGGTAGGTCATGGGTTTGATCCTTCATTGTTCTATTAATAAATGGAGCCGCCATGCCAGCCGGACGAATCGCCCTGGGAACCCTTTTCGCCTTCATTGGAATGGCCTCTGCCTATGCCCAGGATGGAACAATGTCGGGGCCTACGTTCCGGTGGGAAATCCCTCACCAGGGCAAGATCCTGAGGTGGGACGGGGCCAAACGGATTTGGGAGCTGCCGCTCGTTCCACCCTTCTCATCCTCTGAACGGCCAATGGATGACAGTTATTACTTATGGGGTGAGGAAACGCTATGCCGGTTCCGAAGTCCGGGAGGGCTCGCTTGCTGGACCCAGGTTGGGCGATTGGCGAGGGATCCTGACGGGGCTGGGCGATGGGTCTGGTCCTCCTGGGTCCAGCTGCCGCCCAGGTCCACGCCCCTTTGCGCCCTGGGCGGGAAGCTCCTGATCGAGGTTGCCGAACAAAAGAAATTGGCTGGGAAGGTCACGCGCAAGCGCACGCTCACGCAGGTGAACGTGGAGACCCAGGGACGGGGCGTGCTCCAGGCCCGACAGCCCCGGTTGGGGCAGTGCTACCAGAGCACGGCCATTCAGCGCGACGGAAAGGGATACGTTTTCCTCAACACGGGCCGCGTCCTGGTCTGGGATCCGTCCGGAAGCGGTCGCGTGAAGACCTTGACGGAATATTTCTTCAAACCCATCAAGGACAAGCGGCACCCGATCCGGGCGGACGGTGCGACGCCCTACCCTGTCTTCCCCTCGGACCCCTTCTTCGACCAGGATGGACGCATCCTCTTCACGGTCACAACCCTGGTGGAGGCCGACAGGACCCATCTGCAACACCATGTGGACGCGGTCGAGTCCATCGAAGAGAGCGCATACCGGGGCTTCCCGAAGTCGATTCCAGACGGATTCGTCACCACGGAACATGCGAAGACGTTCTTCCTCTCGCTGGATCCAGAAACCGGATCGGTCGAGAGCCTGGACGGTGACAGGGTGGCGCATCTCTTTCGTCCGGATCCAGGCGCTCCCTTGTGTGCCCTGCGGTCCGGGACGGAAGGTTGCCGCTTCTGGGTTAACGGAAGGGGGAACATCCTCCCGCTTGACCTGGAGGGTGCCCTGAAATCCGCCGTGGCCGTAAAGCAGGGCGACTAGGACTCCCCGGCATGGAAGACCAGCAGGGCGTCGCCGTCCAGCTCCCAGGCGGCGTAGACGGGGGCCTGGAAGGGGCACACCAGAGCGAGGTGCTCGCGCTGGCCGGGGCCCACCGCGTCGACGATGTAGACGGAACGAGGGCCGAGAACGCACAGGTGGCCGCTGGCGGGCAGGACCTGGAGACCGGTGATGGGGCCCACGCCGGGGGAGAAGAGGCCGACCTCCCCGGTGAGGGTGTCCAGCACGTAGACCCGGTCGTCGCGCCCGGCCAGGTAGAGGTTGTAGCCCCGGGGACCGGCGGCCACCCGGTGCGCCCGCGCGCCGGGGGCGCACCGTCGCAGGGCATGGGCGGCGTCCACGGCGGGGCCGGGCGCCAGTTCCAGCTGCACCAGGGCGCCGGTGGCCAGGGTGGCGTACAGGGTGGGGTGCTCGCCGTGGAACGCCAGGCTCTCCACCTGGGCCTCGAAGGCGCCCGATCGCAGGGGCGTGGGATCGCCGGGGCCCAGCAGCCACGTTCGGATGGCCCCGGTCCCGGTGCCGGCGGCCAGGAAGCGGCCGTCGCCGCTGTAGGCCAGGGCGGTGACCCCCTGGATGGGCAGGCCGGCGAGGCGGCTACCCGCCTTGAGGTCGAAGCGGGCGATCTCGGGCGTGTCCGGGGCGCCGACGATGGCCAGTTCCGTGGAGGCGGCGTTCGGCTGGCCGGGACGGAAGGCGATCATCCGGGCGCAGGTGAGGCCGCCCAGGTCGACCCGGCCGAGGGTGAGGCGGTTGGACACCTCCAGGGCCGTGCCGTCCCGGATGGTGGCCAGGTGGACCCGCTCGGGGCACAGGTGGATGGCCGTGACCTCCCGGGCGGATCCCTTCAGGAACGGCACCCCGAAGAACCGGGCCACCGGCTGGACGGGGGGGAGCGAGGGCGGCTCCAGGGCGGCAGCGCGGACAGGCGTCCCGGGCGCCCCGGGCACGGGAGGGCCGGGGAGGGTCGCCAGCTTCGGAAGGTTTCGGGTGGGCTTGGACATCGGCCGTTCCTCAACCTGGAAGCATAGGCCGGGATTTCGGAAAGGCCGGTCCGAAAGAGTAATAATTTATAAATTCGGGTGCGCCGGGGCAACCGGTTACCATCCTGCATGGTCCCCGTGCTGATGCTCTTCCTGCTCCCGGTCGGCGGCGGGATTCCCGCCGGGGTGCTGCTGGCCCGGTCCCAGGGGCTGCCCTGGCCCGTGACGGCGGGCCTCTACTTCGTGTCGGACCTGATCCTGGCCCTGGTGTTCGAGCCGGTCCTGCTCCTGCTGGTGGAACTGGGCGCGAGGGTCCCCTTCCTGTTCCGCCTGGGCATGGCCATGAAGCTCACCATGGCCCGGGGCGCGCGGCAGGTGAGCGGCACGGGGGCCGGGCCCATCGGGCTGCTCCTGGTGGCTTTCGGGGTGGACCCCATGACGGGGCGGGCCGCGGCCATGGCGGCGGGCCACGGGTTCGTGGCGGGGTGGGCCTTCGCCATCGCCGGGGACATGCTCTACTACGCCGTCATCGCGGTGACGACGCTCCGGCTCAATGCGTACCTGGGCAACCCCACCCTGGCCATGGGAATCGTGCTGGGGGGGATGGTCCTGGTTCCGGTCCTGGTGCGCCGCGGCCGCTCCGCCCTGGGAGGAACCCCATGAACGACCTCTTCGACCTTCCGGCCTACCTGGAGCGCATCGGCTTCGCGGGCGTGCCCGGGCCGACGCCGGCGGCCCTGGAGGCCCTGCACGCGGCCCACACCCGCGCCATTCCCTTCGAGAACCTGGACATCCACCTGGGGCGGCCCATCCGGCTGGACCTGGCCTCCCTGCAGGCCAAGCTGGTGGCGGGGCGACGGGGGGGCTACTGCTTCGAGCAGAACTCGCTCTTCGCGGCGGCGCTGGGGGCCCTGGGGTTCACGGTGCGGCTGCGGGAGGCCCGGGTGCGGCGGGGCGCGGACGCCGCGGCCGGACCCATGGCCCGCTCGCACCTAGCCCTGGAGGTGGCCCTGGAAGACGGGCCCTGGCTGGCGGACGTGGGGTTCGGGGGGGACGGGATCCTGGGTCCGGTGCCCCTGGACGGGCGGGAGGTGGAACGCGCGGACGACCGGAACCGCGTGGTGCCCGAAGGCGCCCGGCAGGTGCTCCAGGCCTGGCGGGACGGGGAATGGAAGGACCTCTATGCCCTGGAGCCCGGCGAGGTCTTCCCGGTGGACCTGAAGGTGGCCAACCACTACACCAGCACCCACCCGGACTCGAAGTTCACCCAGGTGATCACGGTCCAGCGGTGCGCCCAGGGGGACCGGGCCTGGCTGCGGGGGCTGACCTTCACGAGGGGGGGCGTCACCCGGGAGCTGGAACCCGACGGGCTCCTGGGCGTCCTGGATTCGGCCTTCGGCCTGCGGTTTCCCCCGGGGACGCGGTTCTCAGCCCCCCAGGATCCTGCCTGGAAGCAGGAAGACGCCCCGCACCAGGGATAGGGCCCCCTCCACCGCGAAGCCCAGGATGCGCAGGGGCAGGAGCAGGAGCCACACCAGGGGGAAGAGGACGAGCAGGAGCAGGGCCAGGGGCCAGCAGATGACCAGCAGGATGAACCACAGCAGGACCTTGACCATGGAAACGCCTCCGGGACGAGGATAGGTCCCGTCCGGGAGGCGTTCCAGGGGTTGATCGGCCAGCGCAGGCCAGGGATCGGCGAACGCTAGACGTTGGCCAGGGCCTGGTCCAGGTCGGCGATGAGGTCCTCCACGTCCTCGATGCCCACGGCGTAGCGCACAAGGCCGTCGGTGACGCCGCCTTCCAGCCGGGCTTCGCGGCCCATGCTGGCGTGGGTCATGGAGGCGGGGTGGCAGATGAGGGTCTCCACGCCGCCCAGGGAAACGGCGAGGGCGGCCAGCTTGACGCTGTCCATGAGCCGGGCGCCGGCTTCGACGCCGCCCTTGACCTCGAAGGAGATCATGGCGCCGGGACCCGCCATCTGGCGCTTGGCGAGGTCGTGCTGCGGGTGGCTGGGCAGGCCCAGGTAGCTCACCCACTCCACCTTGGGGTGCTTCTCCAGCCAGAGGGCGATCTGCATGGCGTTGGCCTGGGCGCGCTCCATGCGGATGGAAAGGGTCTTGAGGCCGCGGCTGACCAGGGAGGCCTGGTGGGGGTCCATGCAGGGGCCCATGATCACGACCATGGCCCGGAGCTTCTTGTGGAGCTCCTCGGTCCGGGCGACGATGACGCCGCCCACCACGTCGGCGTGGCCGTTGATGAACTTGGTGATGGAATGCAGGACCACGTCGGCGCCCATGTCCAGGGGCTTCTGGAGGCAGGGGCTGGCGAAGGTGTTGTCCACCACGAGCAGGGCGCCGGCCTCGTGGGCGACGGCGGCCGCGGCGGCGATGTCGGTGACGATCATGGAGGGGTTGGAGGGGGACTCCACGTAGACGACCTTGGTGTTGGGCCGGATGGCGGCCTTGAGGGCGGCCAGGTCGTTGGTGTCCAGGTAGGTGGACTCCACCCCGAAGCGGCTCATGTGCTTGTCCATGAGCACCCGGGAGGGGCCGTACACGCCGGCGGTGGACACCATGTGGTCGCCCTGGTTCAGGAGGGCCATGTACACGGTGGACACGGCGCCCATGCCCGAGGCGGTGGCGGTGCAGCCGAAGCCGTTCTCCAGCTGGGCGACGTTCTCCTCCAGGGCGCAGACGGTGGGGTTGCCGATGCGGCTGTAGATGAAGCCGGGGACCTTGCCCGCGAAGCGGTCGGCGCCCTGCTGGGCGTTGCGGAAGGCGAAGGTCGAGGTCTGGTAGACGGGGGTGGCGACGCTGCCCGTGGGATCGTCGGGAATGCCCGCATGGACCAACTTGGTATTGAAACCCATTTTCCTGGTGTCCAAGGTTATGCTCCTTTGCCTTGATTTTGACCGGGCCGCCTCCGTTGGTCCAATTTCCGGTATCAGGGTTGACCGGTTCATCGGGGGGGGGCATTCTGCCTTAAGAGGATTTATCCGGAAAGGAGGTATCGATGCTGAACGTGAACCCCATCGAAGAACCTCCTTTGTGCCGCCGCTGACGCGAAAACGTAGCACGCAGGCGACACACGTATGCAAGGATGCGGGAGCGGCGGGTGCCGCCCTGCGCCACTCCGCTCCGGATCTCCCATGCTCAACCGCATCATCGACACCGTCTGGGGTCAGGCCAATTCCCTCTTCTATCCGTTCCGGCGGCGCCGGTGGGTGGACCTGGTCGTCATCCTGACGGGGTGCGCCCTGCTCTTCGGGCTGGTGCAGCTCGGCCAGCAGTGGACCGGGGCCAAGAGGCCCGTGGTGGAGATCGACCTGTCCCCGGCGTCCCTGCCCCTCTACACCTTCTTCTCCATGATGCGGGGCCTGGCGGCCTACGTGATCTCCCTGGGCTTCACCCTGGTCTACGCCTACTGGGCCGCCAAGGACAGCCGCGCGGAAAAGCTCCTGGTGCCCCTGCTCGACATCCTGCAGAGCATCCCGGTGCTGGGCTTCATGCCGGGCCTGGTGCTGGCCCTGGTGGCGGTCTTCCCCCACAGCAACCTGGGGCTGGAACTGGCGGCGGTCCTCATGATCTTCACCGGCCAGGCCTGGAACATGACGTTCAGCTTCTACCATTCCCTCAAGTCCGTGCCCCAGGACCTCCAGGAGGCCGCCACGGTCTACGGGTTCACCTGGTGGGAACGGCTGAAGTGGGTGGAACTGCCCTACGGCACCTCGGGCCTGGTGTGGAACAGCATGATGAGCATGGCCGGGGGCTGGTTCTTCCTCATGATCACCGAAGCCTTCAAGCTGGGCGACCAGGACTTCCGCCTGCCGGGCCTGGGGTCCTACATGAGCGTGGCCGTGGAGAAGGGCGACACCACGGCCATGGTCGCGGCCATCGTGGCCATGGTGTGCATGATCGTGTTCCTGGACCAGGTGCTGTGGCGGCCGGTGGTGGTGTGGGCGCAGCGGTTCCGGGTGGAGGAGACGGCCCAGGGCGAGCAGCCCCGCAGCTGGCTCCTGAGGCTCCTGCGCCGGTCGCGGCTGGTGCGGTGGCTGGAGGTCCGCCGGGCCCACCGGCGCCACCTGGGGCTGGCCAAGGTGAGGACGGCGCCCCGGCCCCACGTAAAACGGCGCGTCAACACGATCCAGCGGACCGTGGCCAACGTCGCCCTCCTGTGCCTGCTGGCCGTCGTGGTTTGGGCGGCGGTGAGCCTCGTGCACTACCTTTCGGCCATCCCGGCCCGCCAGTGGGCCTGGCTCACCAAGGCCGGCGGGCTCACCCTGGTGCGGGTGCTGGCGTCCACGGCCCTGGGCACGCTCTGGGCGGTGCCCGCGGGGCTGGCCATCGGCCTCTCGCCGCGGCTCAGCCGGATCCTCCAGCCGGTGGTCCAGGTGGCGGCGAGCTTCCCGGCCCCCATGCTCTTCCCCGTGGTGATCGCGACCCTGGCCCGCTTCCACATCGGGCTCAACTACGGTTGCGTCCTGCTGATGCTCCTGGGCACCCAGTGGTACATCCTGTTCAACGTCATCGCGGGCTCCATGGCCATCCCCGGCGACCTCAAGGAGGCCGCCACCAGCTTCCGGCTCTCGTGGTGGCAGCGCTTCAAGGCCCTCTACCTGCCGGCCACCTTCCCCTACCTGGTCACGGGCTGGGTGACGGCCGCCGGCGGCGCCTGGAACGCCAGCATCGTGGCCGAGTACTATTCCTTCCACGGCGAGACCCTGAAGACCTTCGGCCTGGGGGCCACCGTGAGCCAGGCCGCCTACGAGCGCAACCTGACCCTGCTGGCCGCGGGCGTCCTGCTCATGTCCGCCATCGTGGTGGTCTTCAACCGCCTGGTGTGGAAGCCCACCTACCAGCTTGCCCACACCCGCTATTCCCTGACGAAGTGAGGTCGACCATGGCCCTCGATCCCAACGCCCAGCCCATCCTCGAACTCCGGGGCATCCAGAAATCCTTCGACCGGGGCACCGGCGTGCCCCTGCGCGTGCTGGAGGACATCAACCTGGACATCCGCCCCAACGAAGTCATCTGCCTGATCGGGCCTTCGGGGTGCGGGAAGTCCACCATCATGCGGATCTTCGCGGGGCTCATCGAGCCCACCCAGGGGCAGGTGCGCTACCGGGGCCAGAAGCAGGCCGGACTGAATTCCAACGTGGCCATCGTGTTCCAGGGCTTCGCGCTCTACCCGTGGATGACGGTGGAGGCCAACGTGGAGAACGTGCTCATCGCCAAGGGCCTGGACCGGGCCGAGATCCGGGAGCGCACCAACCGCGCCATCCGGATGGTGGGCCTGGAGGGCTTCGAGGAGGCCTACCCGCGCGAGCTCTCCGGCGGGATGAAGCAGCGCGTGGGAATGGCCCGGGCCCTTTCGGTGAACCCCGAGATCCTCTTCATGGACGAGCCCTTCAGCCAGGTGGACGCCCTCACCGCCGAGGGCCTCCGGGCCGAGATCCTCGACATCTGGGACGACGTGGACCGCAACCCGTCGTCCATCCTCATGGTGAGCCACGACATCAAGGAAGTGGCCTACATGGCCGACCGCATCGTGGTGCTTTCGGCCAACCCCGGGCGCATCCGCACCATCGTGGAGAACACGCTCCCCCGGCCCCGGGACACCCGCAGCCCGGACTTCACGCGGCTGGTGGACCAGCTCCACGACATCATCACCAGCGCGGAACTGCCCGACATCCAGGTGAGCACCGTGGAGCCCTCCGTGGAGGCCGACATCGTCGAGCCGCTGCCCGGGGCCCAGAACGCCGACATGCTGGGCCTCCTGGAGCTCCTGGACACGCTGGGCGGAACCTGCGACCTGTTCCAGGTGGTCGCCCACACCCACGTGCCCTTCGAGAAGGTGCTCACCACCGTCAAGGGCTGCGAGATGCTGGAATTCGTGGACACGCCCAAGCGGCAGGTGATTCTGACGGCCCTGGGGCGGCGGTTCGTGCAGGGCGGCATGGACGAGCGCAAGCTCATCTGGCGGGACCAGCTCATGGAGCTCAAGCTCTTCCGGGTGGTGCAGGACATGCTGGAGCTGCGGGAGGGGTCCCTGGCCCGGGAGGAGCTGATCCGCGAGATCGCCAGCCGCCTGCCCATGGAGGATCCCGAACTCACCTTCGAGACCATCGTGGCCTGGGGGCGATTCGGAGAGCTCTTCGCCTACCGCAAGGAGCCCGGGGTCCTCACGTTCGAATAACCAAGGCGTCCGCCACGGCCTGGCCCAGGGCCCCGGGGTCCACGGGCTTGAAGAGCACCTCGTCCACCCCCAGGTTCTTCAGGCGCTCCACCACCTCCTCGTCGTGGTGGGCCGTGAGGACGAGGGTGCCCATGGCCTTGAGCTCGGCGTCGTCGCCCACGACCTTGGCCAGGCTCGTGCCGGGGCAGTTGGGCATGAGGAAGTCCATGATGAGCAGGTCGGGCTTGAGCTCCCGGAGGACCTTGACCACGTCGAAGATGCTGGTGGGCTCCACCACCTCCACCTCGTGGCCGAGCTTTTCCAGGCACTTGGCGGTGAAGGTACGGGCCAGCCGGCTGTCGTCAACGATCACGATCCTGGCCATGCCGCCCCCTTTGCACCTCCTCCAATGTAGCGCACTTCCTATAATCGATTTAAAGGTGACCCCATGAACCGGTTGTTCTCCCCCCTCTCCCTGCGCGGCGTCACCTTTCCCAACCGCATCGCGGTCTCACCCATGTGCCAGTACAGCGCCGTGGACGGCTTCGCCAACGACTGGCACCTGGTGCACCTGGGCGGGCTGGCCCAGGGCGGGGCCGGGCTCGTGCTCTCCGAGGCCACGTCCGTGACGCCGGAAGGGCGCATCAGCGCCGAGGACCTGGGCCTCTGGGACGACGCCCAGATCAGCCCGCTCGCTCGTATCACCGCCTTCATCCGGTCCCAGGGCGCGGTGCCGGGCGTCCAGCTGGCCCATGCGGGCCGCAAGGCCGGGTCGGGCGCGCCCTGGAAGGGCGGCAACGTCCCTCCGGCCACCTGGCCGTCGGTGGGGCCCAGCCCCCTGCCCTTCGACGAAGGCTGGCCGGCGCCGGCGGCCCTGGACGAGGCCGGGCTGAAGCGGGTGGTCTCGGCGTTCGCGTCGGCCGCGGCGCGGGCCCTGGAGGCCGGGTTCCAGGTGGCCGAGATCCATGCGGCCCACGGGTACCTGCTCCACCAGTTCCTGTCGCCCCTGGCCAACCATCGCGGGGACGCCTACGGCGGCTCCCTGGAGAACCGCTCGCGCCTCCTGCGGGAGGTGGTGGAGGCGGTGCGCGGCGTCTGGCCCGCGAATCTGCCCCTCCTGGTGCGCCTTTCCTGCACCGACTGGATCCCGGACGGCTGGGACGCCGACGGCAGCGTGGAACTGGCCCGCATGCTGCGGCCCCTGGGCGTGGACCTGGTGGACTGTTCCTCCGGGGGCATGGCGCCCCGGGCGGCCATTCCCGTGGGCCCGGGCTACCAGGTGGACTTCGCCGCCCGCATCCGCCGGGAGGCGGGCATCCCCACCGGGGCCGTGGGGCTCATCACCGGCCCGGCCCAGGCCGAGGAGATCCTGGCCAAGGGCGAAGCGGATCTGGTGCTGCTGGGCCGCGAACTGCTGCGGGATCCCCGGTGGCCGCTGCGGGCCGCCCACAAGCTGGGCGCGGCCACGGCGTGGCCCGCGCCCTACGCCCGCGGGTCCCGGGAACCGGTGCCCTTCAGAGATCCGCTGCCAGAGCCTGGCGCGTGGCCCCGGTGAAGTCGGCCCGGACCGCCAGGTCCGGGTGCTCCACCACCACGGCCGCGGGACGGGCCCCGTCGCCCACCGCGAAAAGGAGGAACTGCACCGAGCTGAGCTTGCCTTCGCTGATCTGGGAGGCGTCCCACCGCGCCGGCACCTTGCGGCCGTCCTCCAGGACCAGGGAGATGCGCTCGGGCAGGTCCACCCAGCGCCGGAGCAGCTCGGCGCGTTCAGCTTCGTCCTCGATCTCGATGAGCAGCGTGGCGCCCAGGTCGCCGGGGGCGCCCAGGAGGGCGTTGTAGGTATCGAGCTCGTGCACGATGTCGGCCTCGCGCACCAGGTGCTCGGCCCGCACCATCTCCAGGATCTGGTAGCGGACCGTCTCCCGGTTCTCGAACAGGAAGGTCAGGTGGGGGCCGGCGTGGACGCGGCGGAGGTCCTTGGCGGCCATGGCCGAGGCGCGGATGGGCTCACGCCCCTCGGTGTAGGTGACGTAGTCGAGGATCTCGTCGCGGGTGACGCGCTTCATTTGGACTCCACGGGGTTGGGAAAGCCGTCCTTGCGGTAGGCCCGGGCCAGGATGGTCATGGGGTGCAGGGCCCTGCGGCCCGCGTGCTGCTCGAACTGGATGCCGGCCAGGGGGCATTCCGTGGCCCACACTTCGGCGGCGGGCTCGGCCTTCATGCCCTCGAAGGCCTTGGTCCCGATGCGCCGGCTGTCCTCGAAGGTCTCGGACTTCATGGCGTAGGTGCCGTCGTGGCCGCAGCATTCCATGACGGTGTTGATGGAGACGCCGGGGATCTTCCTCAGGAGGTCCCGGCCCTTGAAGCCCACGGCCTGGGCCCGGAGATGGCACGGGGCGTGGTAGGAGACGGGGCCCGGGCTGGAGAGGAACTCCCAGCGGGCGCGCTCCTCGTTGCGGATGCTCCAGAGGAATTCGCCGGTGTCGCGCACGGCGGCGGCGAGCTTCTTGGCCCGCTCGCGGTCCTCGCCCTCCAGCAGTTCGGGGTACTCCCGGCGCAGCATCATGGCGCAGGTGGGGTTGATGACCACCACCTTGGAGCCGGCCTCCACGTGGGGCATGAGCACGTCCAGGTTCTGGCGCGCCTGGCGGCGCACGCTGTCCAGGTCGCCGTGCTCCCAGGCCGGCATGCCGCAGCACACCAGGCCGCCCACGCATCGGGCCTGGCAGCCGTTCTTCTCGAGCACCTCGAGGGTGTCCTTGCCGATCTGCGGATCGTTGTTCTGGATGTAGCAGGTCTGGAAGAGCACCACCTCGGCGCCGGGCTCGGCGGCCATCTTCCCGCTCTTTTCCGCCCAGGCCTCGAAGGTGGCGGAGGCGAACTCAGGGAGGTGGGCCTTGGGATGCACGCCCAGGGCCTTGTCCAGGAACCAGCGGTGGATGGCCACCCGGTTCATGGCGTTGGCCAGGCCGAAGCTCTTGCGGGCCAGGGAGGCCGCCAGATCGGGATCGCCCAGCACGCGGTCCCGGAGGGTGAAGCCTTCCTTGCGCTTGCGCACGGCCTGGTAGCGGTGCACCAGCTTGGGGAAGTCCAGGGCGAATTCGTGGCCCTCCCGCGGGGTGTAAGGGCACTGCACTTCGCAGAGCTTGCACTGGAAGCAGTCGTCCATGACGCCGTCCCGCTCCTCCACGGTCAGGGCGCGCACGTCGCCCTGGCGCTTTTCGTCCAGCAGGGAGAACAGGCCGGGGAAGGAGTCGCAGTACTTGAAGCAGAGGCGGCAGCCGTGGCAGATCTCGAAGGCCCGCTCCACCTCTTCCTTGAGCAACGCCTCGTCCCAGTAGCGGGGATCGGAGGGGTCGTACACCGTGGACGGTCCGGCCACATAACTGATTCGGTGGCCCGGGGTGGTCTCCGGCTTCTCGTGGTCCAGGGGGGCGTGCTCGGACATGGCGGCTCCTGTAAGGGCCGCCGCGGGGGGCGCCCGCGGCGGCGGCGAACGCTAGCTGATGCTCTCGAGCATCTTCTGGAAGCGGCCCGCGTGGCTCTTCTCGGCCTTGGCGAGGGTCTCGAACCAGTCGGCGATCTCCTTGAAGCCCTCTTCCCGGGCGGCCTTGGCCATGCCGGGGTACATGTCGGTGTACTCGTGGGTCTCGCCGGCGATGGCGGCCTTGAGGTTCAGGGCGGTGTCGCCGATGGGGAGGTCGGTGGCGGGGTCGCCGACGGCCTTGAGGTAGTCCAGGTGGCCGTGGGCGTGACCGGTCTCGCCGTCGGCGGTTTCCTTGAAGTTGCCCGCCACCTCGGGATAGCCCTCGATGTCGGCGACCTTGGCGAAGTAGAGGTAGCGGCGGTTGGCCTGGGACTCGCCCGCGAAGGCGGCCTTCAGGTTGGCGTGGGTCTTGGAGCCCTTGAGCGCTGTCATTGTTCTCTCCTCAGGAACGGGGGCCACGGGCCCTCGACGTTCAATCCATGGCAAGGGGAGTGCCACAAGTTTAAATCCCTGGAAGTCCTGGGGTAGCACAATCGCGGCGGGCGCCGGAAAACCGATATATCGGTGTTTGCACCGAAATTATCAAATTTCACCGAAATGACGGTAGACTTTCGACCCGGAGGTCCCATGCCCAACGCGACCCTCGATCTGGCCCAGGCCCTGAAGGAACTCGCCCTGGTGGCCGGAAGGCTGCCCCAGGGGGAGTCCTTCCTGCCCGCGGCCCTGGACGCCCTGGCGGGCATCGTGCCCTTCGACCTGGCCGCGGTGCTGCGCCTGGAGAAGGGGCGGCTGCGGGTGGTGTGCGCGCGGGGGCCGCTGGCGGGGGATCCCGTGCGCGGCCACACCCTGGACCTGGCGCGCTTCCCCAGCATCGGCGAGGCCATGCGCACGGGGCGCACCCGGGTCATGGACGCCCACGACCACGCCGAGGGCGACGGCGATCCCTACGACGGGGTGCTGGACCTGCCCCACGGCCACGCCTGCATGGTGGTGCCGCTCCTGGGCGGGGGGCGGATGCTGGGGGCGCTCACCTTCGACCGGGCCACCTGCGGCACCTTCGAGCCGTTCACCGTGAGCCTGGCCACGATCTACGGCCAGCTCATCGCGCTGACCTGGATGGCCCAGGAGCAGAGCGCGGACCAGCGGGAGCGCCTGGAGGCCGAGAACCGCCTGCTGCGCAGCGAGGTGGTGGGCGCCGACGACGCGGGCGCCCTCATGGAGCGCAGCCTGAGCCCGGCGTTCCGCCAGCTGGCGGGCCTGGCCCGGCAGGTGGCGGCTTCGGAAAGCGCGGTGCTCATCACGGGGGAGACGGGCACGGGCAAGGAGGTGCTGGCCCGCGCCATCCACGGGTGGAGCCGGCGCGCGGAACGCCCCTTCCTGCGCCTGAACTGCGCGGCCCTGCCCGAGCACCTGGTGGAGAGCGAGCTCTTCGGCCACACCCGCGGGGCCTTCAGCGGGGCCAGCCACGCCCGGCCGGGGCGCTTCCAGGTGGCCGACGGGGGCACCCTCCTGCTGGACGAGATCGGGGACCTGCCGCTGGCCATGCAGTCCAAGCTCCTGCGGGTGCTCCAGGAGGGCACCTTCGAGCCGCTGGGTTCGGACCGCAGCGTCACCGTGGACGTCCGGATCCTCGCGGCCACCAACGTGGACCTGGACCTCGCGGTGGCCGAGGGCCGCTTCCGGGCCGACCTCTACTACCGCCTCAACGTCTTTCCCCTGCGCCTGCCCCCCCTGCGGGAGCGCCGGGAGGACATCCTCCTGCTGGCCGAGGACTGGCTCTACCGCCAGGCCCGGCGCACGGGCCAGGGGCCCTGGCGCATCCCGCCCGGGGACGCGGCGCGCCTGGAGGCCCATGCCTGGACGGGCAACGTGCGCGAGCTCATCAACGTCCTGGAGCGGGCCACGATCCTCACGCCCCAGGGAGACCTGGACCTGGAGGCGGCGCTGCGCACCCCCGCGGGCGCCCCCCGGCCGGAGGCGCCCGGGGAGGACCTCCGGAGCGTCGAGCGGGATGCGATCCTGCGGGCGCTGTGCCAGTGCTCGGGACGGATCTACGGGGCCGGGGGCGCGGCCCTGCGCCTGGGGCTGAAACCCACCACGCTGCAGAGCCGCATGAAGAAGCTGGGGATCTCCCGGACCACCCTTATTTCGTGATCCCCATCTGCCGGAGCATCCAGGCGTATTCGAAGGCCTTGTCCCGCAGCCGGTCGTAACGGCCCGAGGCGCCGCCGTGGCCGCCGGGCTCCAGCTTCATCTTCAGGAGCAGCTCGTTGCCGTCGGTCTTCAGGGTGCGCAGCTTCGCCACGTACTTCGCGGGCTCCCAGTAGCCCACCTGGCTGTCGTTGAGGCTGCTGGTGACGAGGATGGCGGGGTAGGCCTTGCGCTCGAGGTTGTCGTAGGGGCTGTAGGAGCGCATGTAGTCGTAGGCGGCCTTCTCGTTGGGATTGCCCCATTCCAGGTACTCGCCGACGGTGAGGGGGAGGGTGGGGTCCAGCATGGTGTTCATGACGTCCACGAAGGGCACGGCGGAGTGCACGGCCTTGAAGAGGTCCGGGGCCATGTTGGTGACGGCGCCCATGAGGAGCCCGCCGGCGCTGCCGCCCTCGATGACGAGGCGGTCGCTGGAGGTCCACTTGCCGGCGATGAGGCTCCCGGCGCAGTCGATGAAGTCGGTGAACGTGTTCTTCTTCTTCATGAGCATGCCGTCGCGGTGCCAGGCTTCGCCCAGCTCGTCCCCGCCACGGATGTGGGCCACGGCGAACACCACGCCGCGGTCCAGGAGGCTGACGCGGTTGGAGTCGAAGGACGCGGGCTGCCCGTAGCCGTAGGAGCCGTAGGCGTAGAGGTACATGGGTGCCTTGCCGTCGCGCTTCAGGCCCTTTTGGTAGACGAGGCTCACGGGGACCTTCACGCCGTCCCTCGCGGTGGCCCACACCCGCTCGGACCGGTACTGGGAGGGGTCGTAGCCCAGCACCTCCTGGCGCTTGAGGAGGGTCTTCTCACGCTTGGCCATGTGGTAGTCGAACGTGGTGGGCGGCGTCACCTGGGACTGGTAGTGGAACCGGAACTGCGCGGAATCGTATTCGGGGGTGGAGCCGCCGGAGGCGAAATAGACGGGCTCGGACTGGCCGATCTCGTGCCACTTCCCGGTGGCGAAGTCCAGCACCCGGAAGACCACGAGGCCCTCGCGCTTCTCCCGCACGACCGCGAAATCCTTGAAGAGCTCCAGCCCCTCCACCAGCACGCCGTCCCGGGCGGCCACGAAGGGCTTCCAGTCCCGGGTGCCGGGGTCCTTCACGGGGACGGTGACGATCCGGAAATCCAACGCGTCCTTGTTGGTGCGCAGGTAGAAGAGGCCCTCCCGGTGGTCCACGGCGTACTTGTGGCCCTTCTCCCGGGGCAGCAGGACGCGGAAGGCGGCCTTGGGGTCGGCGGCGTCCAGGTAGCTGCATTCCCAGGTATCGGTGCTGTCCGCGCTCATGATCACGAACTTGTGGTCCTTGGTGCGGTACAGGCCCACGCGGTACAGTTCGTCCTTTTCCTCGTAGAGGCGGTCGGCCTTGCCGTCCAGGCCCATGCGCCAGACGGTGTCGCTGCGCTTGGTGACGGGGTCTTCCGTGGTGAAGTAGAAGGTGCGGTCGTCGGCGGCCCACTCCACGGACGTGACCCGCTGGGCGGTGGGCGCCAGCACCTTGCCGGTGCGGAGGTCCTTCAGGTGGAGGTCGTACTGGCGGTAGCCGGTCGTGTCGGTGCAGTAGAGGAGCAGGTTGCCGTCGTCGCTCACGGAGACGTCGGCCACCCCCAGGAAGGCCAGGCCCTTGGCCATCTCGTTGAGGTCCAGGAGCACCTCCTCGGCCGCCGCGGCGTCGAAGGCCATCCCGGGGCCCGCGGCCTTGCGGCAGTGCACCGGGTACTGCTTGCCCTCCTGGGTGCGCGTGTAGTAGTAGAACCGGCCCCGGCGCACGGGCACCGACAGGTCGGTCTGCTTGATGCGTCCCAGCATCTCCTTGTAGAGGGTCTCCCGCAGCGGCTTCTGGTCCGCGGTGAGCCGCTCGGTGTAGGCGTTCTCCGCCTCCAGGTACCGGATGACCTCGGGGTTCGTCTTGTTGCGCAGCCAGGCGTAGGGGTCGGCGATGGACTGCCCGAACCTCACGTCCACGTGGGGGACCGTGGGGGCGATGGGCGCCGCGGGCGCCGATCCGTGGGCCTGCGCCGCCAGCGTGAGGGCCAGCGCGAGAATGGGGAACCGGAACGACCTCATGACGTCCTCCTGCATGGCAGGATGCCTCACCTTGTGATGCTGCGCAACGGGCAATCACTGGATGTAGAGGATGGAGATGCCGTAGAAGGCGCCGGCCAGGGCGGGCCAGAAGGCCAGCTTGACGATGCGGTTGTCCTCCCGGAGCAGGAACGTGTCTCCGCCGAAGGCCACCACCAGGGAGTTCACGGCGACCAGGAGGATCATGCAGTAGATGACGAAGTAGTGGTATTCCACCAGGAGAAGGCCCTCGGTCAGGACGTTGTTGCGCAGGTTGATCTGGGAGACCACCACGGGGAAGAAGAGGGAGATGACCGAGCGCAGGATGTTGACGGCGTTGTAGCCGGTGGCCGCCACCCGTTCCTTGAGGCGGGTCGTCGTGAGGACCAGGGTGAAGAGGAGCCCGGCCACCACCAGGATGGGCAGGAAGGTGGCGATGAAGGGGCTGGTGAAGCTCCGCTGGAGGGTGAGGGTGTACACCAGTTCTGGGGAATCCTGCTGGCCGTTGTAGTCCTGGATGCCGAAGTTGGTGTTGTATCGCTGGTTGAAGAAGGAGAAGTGGCTCGACTCCAGGTCCCAGCCCGCCAGGCCCAGCCCCCTGTCGATGCCGGGAAGGGTGGAGGGGATCAGGAGCGTATAGGCCTCCAGGTCCGGCGTCAGGACGATGTTGGAGAAGGTGAGCCGGGGCCACACCCGGAGGCGCACGGAGCTCTGGTCGAAGGGGTAGTCCACGATGCTTCCCAGTTCCATGGGAAACACGCCCCGGAAGGGGTACACGTGGACCTCGGTGTCGCCTTCGTCCTTGACGATGCCCGGGCCCACGTCGCAGTTGGCTCCCTCGGGGAACGTGACGCCCCGGCCCTCCCGGGACGCGCCCTTTGGGAACTTCTGCCACACCTGCCCCGAGACCTTCATGCGCCCCGACCCGGCCGTCTCCAGCTGCTGGATGAAGATCCCCGTGGGGACGAACTCGGCCTGGACCTCCCGCAGGCCCGTGCCGAGCCTGGCGTACGCCTTCAGGAAGTCGTCCCGGCTCGCCTCGCTCATGACCGGCACCTCGTGGGTCCTGGGGCCCTTGGGGTCCACGTAGGTGAAGTGCCAGAGAAGCCCGGTGCCCGAGGCCAGCAGGATCGCGACCCCCGCCGAGAACACCCACAGCCGCCCGCCCTCGCGGGTGGGCAGGCCCAGGGCCAGGAACAGGGCGGTTGCGGCCGTCCCCAGGGCCAGGCTCACCAGGGCGACCAGGGTCCGGTTCAGGCCCGGCGGGGACAGGTCCAGCTCGGCCTTGAGGATCTGGAACCCGAGGCTCCAATCCGCCGCGGGCACCGGCTCCAGGAAGATCCAGGTGGCCTGCCCGGTGACGCTGCTGACGCTCTCGGCGAAGCCGGCCCTGCGCGCGGCGGCCGCCTGGGCGATGTGGAGACGCCCGGCATCCCCCATGCGCCGGGCCACGTCCTCCAGGGTCTCGCCGTTCCGCACCCGGGCATCCAGGGGATCGGCCAGGTAGGTGCCTTTGCCTGAAAGGAGGAATCCGTAGCCCTTGGTGCCCGGCCCAAGGCTCGCCACGCGTTTCTGAATCTCCTTGAGGCTCACTTCCAGCCGGACGATGCCCGCGGCCCCGGCAACCCCCGGAAGGCGCACCGGCCCGGAGCAGTGGACCCACAGGTCGCCGGTGTCCGGGTCCCGGCGGGGCTCGCCCCAGGCGGGCTGGGCCGAATCCCCGCCGGGGCGGGCCCATGCCAGGTCGTCGGCGGCGGCGGCGTACTCGAACGCCCGGATACCGCCGGGCCCCCGTTCCACGAAGGGGCCGCGCAGGCTCCCGGCGGGCCCGGGGCGCCGGAGGAGGACCCCCATGCGGGTGGCGCTCCGAGGAACCGCGGCCAGGGCCTTCCGCAGGCGGGCCCGCAGGTCCCGGGGGTCCAGGGCGCCGGTGGCCAGGTCCCGGCTGAGGGCGCTCACCTGTTCCCGCATGGGGACCAGGTCTTCCTGGATCTCCTGGGCGGCGGCCCGGGCCTGGGTCCGGCACGCATCCAGGGCGGCGGCCTTCGTCTCCCGGTCGTTGCGCTGGAAGCGCAACAACGACAAGGAAAGGGAGCCGCCCAGGCCGAACAGGCAAAGCCATGCAAACAACCGAACCGTTCCGCGGCCCACAGCGCCTCCACCCCATTGGGAAATCAAGACGCTTATATTAATAATCTATATTTTAGGCCGCGCCAGTCATTCCGGGTCCGATTCGGCCAGGGCCTCGTCCCCCAGGTCGGGGTCCACGCCCTGCCACCGCGCCCGGGCCTGGAAGGCGGGATCCTCCAGCCGGGCCAGGAAGGCCACCATCCGCTTGCCCCAACCCGAGGCGGCCGCGCTGCCGGGAGGCGTATGGACGAGCAGGTCCGCGGGCGCCTCCTCCAGACACAGTTGCACCAGGATTAGCTGTTGTTGAAAACTGCCGCCCACGGGGAGGAGGTTGGCGGAAAGGGTGTCCAGGATCTCGGCCAGGGGACCGTCGGTCCGGGCCGCCAGGGCGTCCAGGGCTTCGGAAGCCTGGTGGCAGGCCAGGGTGAGCTTCCGGTGGTGGCGCTCCAGTTCGGCGGGACCGGCCCCGGTGGCCAGGGCGTGGGCCACGTCCTCCAGGTGGGGGTGCAGTTTCTTGAAGAGCAGTTGAAGGGCCAGTTCGGCGGGCGTTGAATTTTCCATGGGCGAAGTTTGAATGACTTCAACATGTCTTGGGTGGAAAAAGTGATATACGATGTCCCACCACCCAACCTGCCCCCATCCAGGAGACGCCATGGCTCAGCTCCCCGAAGGCGAGTCCCATCCCTCCAGCGAGAGCTACCCGCCTCCGGAGAACCTGAAGCAGCGCGCCCACATCGCCTCCATGGACGAGTACCGGAAGATGTACGACCGCAGCATCCGGGACCCGGAAGGCTTCTGGGAGGAACAGGCCCTCAAGGAGATCGACTGGTTCCACCCCTTCGGCAAGGTGCGGGAGTTCGACTGGGAGTGGGGCCAGGCCCAGTGGTTCCTCAACGGCCGGCTCAACGTGTGCCACAACTGCGTGGACCGCCACGCCTCCACCCGCGGGTCCCAGACCGCCATCATCTGGGAGTCCGACACCCCGGGCGAAGGCCGCAGCATCGACTACCGGGAGCTCCAGCGCGAGGTGTGCCGGCTGGCCAACGTCCTTCGCCACCACGGCATCAAGAAGGGGGACCGGGTCGCCATCTACATGCCCATGATCCCCGAGGCGGCCTACGCCATGCTGGCCTGCGCCCGCATCGGGGCGGTCCACAACGTGGTCTTCGCCGGGTTCTCGGCGGAGAGCCTCCGCGACCGCATCAACGACGCCCGCTGCAAGGCCGTCATCACCGCCGACGAGGGCCTCCGGGGCGGCAAGATCATCCCGCTCAAGCGCACGGTGGACGAGGCCGTCATGGCCTGCCCCACGGTGAAGTTCGTCTTCGTCGCCCAGCGCACCGGCAACAAGATCCCCTTCTACCCCCAGCGGGACGTTTGGCTCCGGCCCGCCATGGACAACGAGCGCCCCTTCTGTCCCATCGAGCACATGGACAGCGAGGACACGCTCTTCCTCCTCTACACCTCGGGCAGCACGGGCAAGCCCAAGGGCGTGGCCCACACCACGGGCGGCTACCTGCTCCACGCCGCCCTCTCCCACCGGTACGTCTTCGACTACCACCCCGGAGACGTGTACGCGTGCGTGGCCGACATCGGCTGGATCACGGGGCACACCTACGTGCTCTACGGGCCCCTGTGCAACGGGGCCACGACGGTGCTCTTCGAATCCATCCCCAACTTCCCGGACGCCGGCCGCTACTGGGACATGGTGCAGCGCCTGGGAATTACCCAGTTCTACACCTCCCCCACCGCCATCCGCGCCGTGGCCCGCGAGGGCAGGACCTTCGTGGACAAGTACGACCGCTCCAGCCTTCGCATCCTGGGCAGCGTGGGCGAGCCCATCAATCCCGAGGCCTGGCGCTGGTACTACGAGGTGGTCGGCGAGAGCCGGTGCCCGGTGGTGGACACCTGGTGGCAGACCGAGACCGGCGGCATCATGATCAGCCCGCTGCCGGGCTGCACGGCCCTGAAGCCCGGCTCGGCCACCCTGCCCTTCTTCGGGGTGGATCCGGTGGTGCTGGACGAGACGGGCAAGGAGATCGAGGGCAACGGCGTATCGGGGCTGCTGGCCATCCGGAGCCCCTGGCCGGGCATGGCCCGCACCATCCAGAGCGACCACCAGCGCTTCGTCCAGACCTACCTGCGCCCCTTCCTGGGCTACTACATGACCGGCGACGGCTGCCGCCGCGACGAGGACGGCTACTACTGGATCACCGGCCGCGTGGATGACGTCATCAACGTCTCCGGCCACCGCATGGGCACCGCCGAGGTGGAGAGCGCCCTGGTGACCCACCCGGCCTGCGCCGAGGCCGCCGTGGTCGGCTACCCCCACGACATCAAGGGCCAGGGCATTTTCGCCTACGTGATCCTCACGGCGGGCTGGGAGGAATCCCAGGAGCTCATCGGCGAGCTCAAGAACGAGGTGCGCCACCACATCGGCCCCTTCGCCACCCCCGACATCATCTGCATCACCCCGGGCCTGCCCAAGACCCGGTCCGGCAAGATCATGCGCCGCATCCTGCGCAAGATCGCGTCGGAGGAATACACGGAGCTGGGCGACATCACCACCCTGGCCGACCCCACGGTGGTGGAGGACCTCATAGCCAAGCGGAAGACGCTCTGACCCATGGCCTGCATCCTCGCCCTGGACCAGGGCACCACCAGCAGCCGCGCGCTCCTCTTCGACGAGGGGGGCGTGGTGCTGGGGGTGGCCCAGAAGGAGTTCACCCAGTTCTTCCCGGAACCCGGCCAGGTGGAGCACGACGCCCTGGAGATCTGGGCCACGCAGCTGGAGGTGGCCCGGGAAGTGGTGGCCAGGGCGGGGAATCCCGCCGTCGCCGCCATCGGCATCACCAACCAGCGGGAGACCACCGTGCTGTGGGACCGGGCCACGGGCGTGCCCCTGGCCCCGGCGATCGTGTGGCAGGACCGGCGCACCGCGGGCCTCTGCGACGAGCTGCGGGCCCAGGGCCTGGCCCACTTCTTCCAGGAGCGCACCGGGCTGGTCCTCGACGCCTACTTCTCCGGCACCAAGCTCCAATGGCTGCTGGACACGATTCCCGGCGCCCGGGATCGCGCCGCCAGGGGCGAACTGGCCTTCGGAACCGTCGACACCTGGCTCACCTGGAAGCTCACCGGCGCCCACGTCACCGACCCGGGCAACGCGTCCCGCACCCTGCTCTTCAACATCCACACCGGGGCCTGGGACGAGGAGCTCCTGGCGGCCCTGCGGATCCCCGGGGAGGTGCTGCCCCGGGTGGTGGACTCCAGCGGCGTCGTGGGCACCACGCGGCTCCTGGGGGGCGAGATCGCCGTGGCCGGCATCGCCGGGGACCAGCAGGCCGCCACCTTCGGCCAGGCCTGCCTTGCCCCGGGCATGGCCAAGAACACGTACGGCACCGGCTGCTTCCTGCTCCTCAACACCGGCGACCGCCCCACCACGAGCCGGAACCGCCTGCTCACCACCACCCTCTGGAAGGTGGGGGACCGCACTTCCTACGCCCTGGAAGGCAGCGTCTTCATGGCCGGCGCGGCGGTCCAGTGGCTGCGGGACGGCCTGGGCATCATCGCGTCCTCGGCCGAGGTGGAACCCCTCGCCCGCAGCGTGCCCGGCAACGGCGGGGTCTACCACGTGCCCGCCTTCGTGGGCCTGGGCGCGCCCTGGTGGGACGCCACCGCCCGGGGCGCGTTCTTCGGCCTGACGCGGGGCAGCGGACGCGGGCACCTCGCCCGGGCCGTCCTGGAATCCATCGCCTACCAGACCGCTGACGTGATCGGCGCCATGGAGGCTGACTCGGGCCTGCGGCTGACGGAATTGAGGGTGGACGGCGGGGCCTCGCGCAACGACCTGCTCATGCAGTTCCAGGCGGACATCCTCGACGTGGCCGTGGTGCGCCCCCAGGTGACCGAGACCACCGCCCTGGGCGCGGCCTACCTGGCCGGGCTCGCCGTGGGCTTCTGGACGGACACCGGCCAGATCATCCGCAACTGGAAGCCCGGGGCCCGCTTCGAACCCGCCATGGCCGCCGGGGAACGGTCCGCGTTGCTGGGGGAGTGGCACAAGGCCGTGGAACGCACCCGGGGCTGGGGGGGCTGAGAGGGTGCCTTGCCGGGGCGTGGCTCCCGGAAGCCGGGAATGCTTTTCATCTCTTTTCCTATCCCCGTCCATCCCCGTTTATCCCCGGCAATTTCAATCGTTTAATGCAGCCGGGGCCTTGGTTCGAAGCCGAACCCGATGGCGCCGACCCACACCAGCCAAAAGACGTTTGCCGGGGACTTTTGCCTCAGATAGAGCAGGGCTCTATCTGTTGCAAAAGTGGGATGGACGGGGATAAAAATAAGATATTAATAGAATCAAGTCTTGCCATTCCCATCTCGCCTCGCCACATGGCGAACGAGTTTGGACGAAATTGTGATATTGGGCGCTGGGGATGACCCTGGAAATTTCGGCTGGAAACCTTGCAGGATTAAATTAATAGTATATATTTCCTTTGATCTTCATTAAAGGATTTATATTCTATGCCACCCCGTCCCGGCCCCAACCTCCCCAAATCCAAGATCCCCCCCTGGGAGCGCCGCCGCGGCCCGCAGTCGTGGAAATGGAACGGCGAACGCAAGGGCGATCCCCGCCTTCCCCGCCTGGACCCCTCACGGGATGTGCAGTCCTGGCGGGTTCTCATCTACGCCATGGCGGGGGCCCTCATCGGGGTGGGGATTCTTTTCCTGGCTTTGCACTGAATTTCATTGCGCCGGAGGTGGGGGGAGCGTAATTTGGTGTTTGAACATCTATTCTGGGCGGAGCGGTCTCCGTCCCCGGAGGTTCAGACGCCATGGTCACGCAGCCCGTCCTCTTCGTCTCCCACGGTTCTCCCATGCTGGCCCTTGGAGGTTCCGCCTATGCCCGCGCCCTGGGCGCCTTCGCGGCGGGGCTTCCGGAGCGGCCCCGGGCCGTGCTGGTGGTCTCGGCGCACTGGCAGACCCCGGACGTGCGGGTGACCTCCAGCCCAAGGCCGGGGGTCCTCCACGACTTCGGCGGGTTCCCCCGGGAGCTCTATGCCCTGGACTACCCCGCCCCGGGCGACCCCGCGCTGGCGGGGCGGGCGGCGGCGGTCCTGGGTGCGGGGGAGGACCCGCTCCGTCCCCTGGACCACGGGGCCTGGGCGGTGCTGCGCCACCTGTTCCCCGAAGCCGATGTGCCCGTGGTCCAGGTGAGCCTGCCCAGGGCCGCCCCGGCGGAGCTCCTGGCCATGGGGGCGAGCCTGCGCGCCTTCCGGGAGGAGGGCATCCTCATCCTGGCCAGCGGCGGCCTGGTGCACAACCTGGGCCTGGTGGAATGGGACGCGCCCGATGGTCAGGCCGAGGCCTGGGCCCTGGACGCGGAGCGCTGGTTCCTGGAGCGGCTCGCCGACGGCCGCCGGGAGGAACTGCTGGACCACCGCCGGGCCTGGCCCCAGAGCCGCAGGGCCGCGGCCACCACGGAGCACCTGGACCCCGTCTTCGTGGCCATGGGCGCGGGGGACGGGCCGGTGCGCACCGTCTTCGACGGGTGG
This sequence comes from Mesoterricola sp. MK458, assembly GCF_055384935.1. Taxonomy (NCBI): domain Bacteria; kingdom Pseudomonadati; phylum Acidobacteriota; class Holophagae; order Holophagales; family Holophagaceae; genus Mesoterricola; species Mesoterricola sp. MK458. The sequence goes on along the minus strand of NZ_AP045075.1, from coordinate 3,978,175 downwards.
CAGATGGGGACCATGAGCCTGAGGTGCCTGGCCTGGAGCTAACCCCCCAGCAACTCCTCCACGAGCTCCGGCACCAGGACCGTGGCGGGCCCCAGGCGCCGTTCGGCGAACCGCGAGCTGACGTTCGAGGCTTCCAGGTTCAGTTCCAGGGTCCGGGCCCCGGGCGGCACCTGCTCCACGAAGCCCGCGGCGGGGTACACGTTGCCCGAGGTGCCCACGGCCACGAACAGGCCGCAGCGTTCCAGGGCCTCCCCGATGCGGTCCATCTCCAGGGGCATCTCCCCGAACCATACGATGTGGGGCCGGATGGCCCCGCTCCGGCCGCAGGCGGGACAGGGGGTCTCCTGGGAGGCATCCCCTTCCCGGCGGTGCACGGCGCCGCACCGGCCGCAGCGCACCTTCAGCAGCTCGCCGTGCATGTGGATGAGGTTCCGGGTGCCGGCGCGGTCATGGAGGTCGTCCACGTTCTGGGTGACCACCAGCACCTCGGCGGGCCACGCCCGTTCCAGGCGCACCAGGGCGGCGTGGGCGGCGTTGGGCTGGGCCTCCTTCAACTGGGCGCGGCGCTGGTTGTAGAAGGCGTGCACCAGGGCGGGATTCCGCCGGTACCCCTCGGGGGTCGCCACGTCTTCCACCCGGTGGTTCTCCCAGAGCCCGCCGGCGGCCCGGAACGTCCCCAGGCCGCTCTCGGCGGAGATGCCGGCACCGGTGAGGATGACGATGGAAGGCTGGGTGGGCGGGCGCATGGGAGGGGGGATCAGAGGGCCTTGTTGACGGTGCAGCGGATGGCGCCCTTCCGGATGGCGGCGAAGCAGGCCATGCATTCCAGGCAGGGCTCGATTTCCGCGTCCCGGCCGGCCAGGAGCTTTTCCGCCACGCGGAAGTCCGCGATGAGGGGCCGGGCCAGGGCCACCAGGTCGGCCTGACCCGCGTCCAGGACGCCCTGGGCCAGGCCGGGGCCGGAGAGCTTGCCCACGGTGATGACGGGGATCCCCACCGCGTGGCGGATGCGCCGGGCGGAGGCGGCGAACCCGCCTCCCGGGGAGCCCTTGGGGGGCACCGAACTGGTGTTCAGGTAGGGCTGGCCCTCCCAGTCGCCCAGGCTGGACTGGCCGATGCCCGAGGCGTCGATGACGTCCACGCCGGCGGCTTCCAGGGCCTGGGCGAACCGGACGGCTTCGTCGGTGCCGAGCCCGCCTTCCACGTTCTCCACCCCGTGCATGCGGCAGAAGACGAGGCAGTCGGGGCCCACGGCGGCGCGCACCGCCTTGGCCACCTCGACGCCCATGCGGAAGCGGTTCTCCTCGTTCCCCCCCCACCGGTCGGTGCGGTGGTTGGTGCGGGGCGATACGAACTGGGAGAGGAGGTAGTAGTGGGCGGCATGGATCTCCACGCCGTCGAACCCGGCGCGCCGGGCCCGGGCGGCGCCTTCGGCGAAGGCGCGGATGACGTCCTGGATCTCGGCCTCGGTCATTTCCCGGGGCGCGGGCCCGGGCAGGAGCGCCACGGGGGAGGGCGCGATGCGTTCCACGGCGAGGTCGGCCCGCACGGAGCGGCCTCCGCCGTGCACCAGCTGGATGACGGCCGCGGCCCCTCCGGCCTTGATGGCCCCGGCGATGGCGGCCAGGCCGGGGATATGGGCATCGTCCCAGATGCCGAGGTTCCGGGGCAGGATGATGCCGTCGGGCAGGACGGCGGTGGCCTCCACGACCACGAGGCCCACGCTGGCACGCGCGTGCTGGCGGTACCAGTCGATCTGCGCCTCGGTGGCCCGGTGGTCCTCGGCCATGCCGGTGGCCATGGGGGCCATCACCAGGCGATTGCCCAGCCGAAGGCCTTTGTATTGGAATGGATCGGTTAGCGCAGGCATCGTGGTCCTCTGCAGGGGGAACCTCCATTTCACCATGGCCGGCGGGGAAACTTTCAGGAGTTTCCCATCGACTATCGTGAGATTGCGTCTAGGATCGGGGTCGCTTTCCACCCAAGGAGAAGGGCCATGGCCACCGGACCCCGTGATGACCTTCACGCCGCGGCGCAGTTGAGCGAATCCCAGCAGGCTGCGATCCAGCGCCTGCAGCGGGACGAGAACGTCATCCCCGCGCCCATCTGGCTCTCCCGCCAGGCCCACCTCGCCAACGACGCGGTGGAGCGCGCCCATGCCCAGACCGACCCCGACGGGTTCTGGGCGGACCGGGCCAAGCTCGTGGACTGGATGGAGCCCTACACCGCCGTCAGCCGCTTCAGCCCGCCCGCGCACCAGTGGTTCGTGGGCGGCAAGCTCAACGTGACGGTGAACTGCATCGACCGCCACGTGTATTCCGAGCGCCGGAACAAGGCGGCCCTCATCTGGGTGGGCGAGGACGGGGAGGAGCACGCCTACACCTACGGGCGGCTCTACCGGGAGGTGAACCGCTTCGCCAACACCCTCAAGAACATGGGCGTCAAGAAGGGCGACCGGGTCATCATCTACATGCCCCTGTGCCCCGAAGGCATCATCACCATGCTGGCCTGCGCCCGCATCGGCGCCATCCATTCCGTCGTCTACGCGGGCATGGGCACTCAGGCCCTGCGCGCGCGCATCGAGGACTGCCAGGCCAAGGTGGTGGTGTGCTCGGACTTCACGTTCCGGCGCGGCAAGAAGGTCCCCCTCAAGCCCACGGTGGACGAGGCGGTGCGCGACCTGTTCAGCGTGGGCCACGTCATCGTCCACCGCCGGGGCTCCCGGCCCGGGGACGAGCCCTTCGCCTTCGAGTCCGAGCGCGAGCACGACTTCTACGACTGCCAGGAGGCCCACAGCATCCACTGCGCGCCCGAACCCATGGACGCCGAGGACCCGCTGTTCATCCTGTACACCTCCGGCACCACCGGCAAGCCCAAGGGCGTCGTGCACGCCACCGGCGGGTACCTGGTGGGGGTGACCTACCTGGCCCGGGCCTTCTTCCAGATCACCGACCGGGACATCTACTGGAGCACCTCGGACATCGGCTGGATCGTGGGGCACTCCTTCATCGTCTACGGACCCCTTTCCTGCGGCGCCACCGTGTTCTGCCGCGAAGGGGTGCCGGACTACCCCAGCCCCGAGGTCACCTGGGAGCTGTGCGAGCGGTACGGCGTGAACCTGATGTTCACGGCCCCCACGGCCATCCGCATGTGGATGAGCCACGGGCCCGCGGCCCCCGCCAAGTACGACCTCTCCCGCCTGCGCCTCATCGCGTGCGCCGGCGAGCCCCTCAACCCCGAGGCCCACCACTGGGCCCAGAAGCACCTGGCGGGTCAGAGCAACGGGATGGTGGTGGACAACTGGTGGCAGACCGAGATCGCCGCGCCGGTGCTGGGCACGCTCCCGACCTTCGAGGCCCGGCCGGGAAAGGTGGGCAAGGCCATGCCCGGCGTCGCCGCGGAGGTGGTGGACGCCGACGGGAACCCGGTGCCCGCCGGATCCGGCGGCCTCCTCATCCTGAGAAAGCCCCTGCCCTACATGATGCGCACCGTGTGGGGCGACCATCCCCGGTACGAGCGCTACTGGAACCAGGTTCCGGGCGGCGTCTACACCGCCGGCGACATCGCCGTGAAGGACGCCGACGGCTACTTCGCCGTGCTGGGGCGCTCCGACGACGTGATGAACGTGGCCGGACACCGCATCGGCACCGCCGACGTGGAGGGCGCGCTGGTGCGCCACCCGGCCGTGGCGGAAGCCGCCGTCATCGGGCTGCCCGACGCCGTCAAGGGCGAGCGGATCAAGGCCTTCGTGGTGCTGCGCGTGGGCGTCGAGCAGGGTCCCGGCCTCATCGCGTCCCTCAAGGACCACGTGCGCCAGGACCTGGGCCCCATCGCGACGCCGTCCGAGATCGAGGTGCGCGCGACGCTGCCCAAGACCCGTTCCGGGAAGATCGTCCGCCGCTACCTCAAGGCCATCGAGATGGGCGAGGACCCCGGAGACCTGTCCACGCTGGCGGACTGACCCGCCCGCCGTCCTGCGCCCATCCGCGGCGAGGTCGCAAATTCGAGGCATTCATAAAATCATGGTCAGCCCCCGGCGGCCCCTAAACCCGGTCCCGCTTCGCCCGGTAAACTCCTCAGGAAACCTTCCATAAGGAGAGACTAATGCGTACGTTGACCTGGTTGACGGTACCGATGGTGCTGGCGGCGGGGGTTTCGGCCCAGGCTCAGATCGATGCAAGGCTAATGCGGTATCCCGACATCTCGGCCAGCCGGATCGCCTTCACCTACGCATCGGACATCTGGGTCGTGAACAAGACCGGTGGCCTCGCCCAAAGGCTTTCCACCCCCAAGGGGGAGGAGGTCTTCGCCCGGTTCTCGCCCGACGGCAAGGAGATCGCCTTCTCCGCAAATTATGATGGAAACATGGATGTCTACGTCATGCCCGTGGGCGGCGGGGTGCCGGTGCGCGTGACCCACAACCCGGCCGCGGACCGGGTGGTGGGCTGGACCCCGGACGGCAAGTCCATCCTCTTCGCGTCGGGCATGGAATCGGGGCGGGACCGGTTCAGCAAGCTCTTCACCGTGCCCAAGGAAGGCGGCATCCCCCAGGCGCTGCCCGTGCCCTACGGCGAGTTCGGCGCCCTCAGCCCCGACGGGAAGACCCTGGCGTACCTGCCCATCTCCACCGACTTCCGCACCTGGAAGCGCTACCGGGGCGGCATGGCCTCGGAGATCTGGTTCTACGACCTGGAGAAGAAGACCTCCATGCGTCTGCCCAGCGAGGGCGGGTCCAACGACTCCATGCCCATGTGGCACGGCGACACCCTGTATTTCCTTTCGGACCGCGACGCCGCCAAGCGCGGCAACGTCTGGTCCTACAACCTCGCCACCAAGGCCTTCAAGCAGATCACCTTCTTCAAGGAATACGACGTCCACTTCCCGGCCATCGGACCCAGCGAGATCGTCCTGGAAGCCGGGGGCCGGCTCCACCGCATCGACCTGGCCACGGGCACCCTCTCCGAGGTGAAGGTGGAGGCCGTCACGGACCGCGCCGCCCTCAAGCCCCGCGCCGAAAACGCCTCCAAGCTCATCCGCAGCGCCTCCCCGTCGCCCCAGGGCAAGCGGGCCGTGTTCGAGGCCCGGGGCGAGGTGTTCTCGGTGCCCGCGGAACGGGGCTTCGTCATGAACCTCAGCCACACCCCCGGCGTCGCCGAGCGGTTCCCCGCGCTGTCCCCCGACGGCAAGCAGGTGGCCTACTTCAGCGACCGCAGCGGCGAATACGAGCTGTGCCTCAAGGCCGCGGACGGCTCCGGCGAGGAGCGCCAGGTCACCCACATGGGACCCGGGTTCCGCTACAACATCCTGTGGTCCCCCGACGGCAAGCGCGTCGTCTTCGGCGACCAGGCCATGCGCATCCACGTCTGCGAACTGGAGACGGGCAAGGTCACGGCCATCGACAAGGGCTTTTTCATGATGGACGGCGCCATGGAGCAGTTCCGCGGCAGCTGGTCCTCGGACAGCCGCTGGTTCGGGTACGTCATCGACTCCGCCCGGCGCAACGGCGTGGTCAAGCTCTACGACACCCGGGACGGGAAGGTGACCCAGGCCACCTCCGCGTACTACAACGCCGGCGACGTGGCCTTCGATCCCGAAGGGAAGTACCTCTTCCTGACCACGGGCCAGAACTTCAGCCCGACCTACAGCGACATGGACCCCACCTGGATCTACGCGAACTCCACGCGTCTGGCGGCCATCCCCCTGCGCAAGGACGTGGCCTCCCCCGTGGCGGCACGCAACGACGCCGATGCCGAAAAGAAGGAAGAGAAGAAGGAAGACAAGAAGGAGGACAAGAAGGACGCGAAGAAGGCCGAAAAGCCCGCCCCCAAGTCCGTCGACATCGACCTGGACGGCCTCGAGGGCCGGATGGTCCTCCTGCCTCCCCCCGCCGGGAACATCTCGGACCTCGCCGCCGTGAAGGGCAAGGTGGTGTACCGGCGCATCCCCCAGATGAACCCCGAAGGGGAATCCAAGGGCAACCTCCAGTACTACGACCTGGAGGAGCGGGAGGAGAAGACGATCCTGGCCGACGTGGACGGCGCGGCCGTTGCGGCCGAGGGCGGCAAGGTCCTCGTGCGGCGCAAGGACGCCTATGCCTTCCTGGACATCAAGGCCGACCAGAAGCTGGACAAGAAGCTCCCCACGGCAGACCTGCCCATGGAGGTGGACCCCGCCGCGGAATGGCGCCAGATCTTCAACGACACCTGGCGGCTGGAACGGGACATGTTCTACGATCCGGGCATGCACGGGGTCGACTGGAAGGTCATGAAGGCCCGCTACGGCAAGCTCCTGGACGACTGCGCCACCCGCGAGGACGTGAACTTCGTCATCGGCGAGCTGATCTCCGAGCTGAACGCCTCCCACGCCTACCGGGGCGGCGGTGACGTGGAGATCCCCCAGCGGCGCGCCGTGGGGCTCCTGGGGGCGGACTTCGCCCTCGAGAACGGCCAGTTCCGCATCAAGAAGATCCTCCGCGGCGCCTCCTGGGATGCCGCCGCCAAGGCCCCCCTGGCCCAGCCCGGCCTCAATGTGAAGGAAGGCGACTACCTCCTGGCGGTCAACCACGTGCCCATGGACACCCGGAAGGACCCCTGGGCCGCCTTCCAGGGCCTGGCGGGCAAAACGGTGCTTCTCACCGTCAACGACAAGCCCGGCAAGGAAGGCGCCCGGGACATCATGGTGGACGCCATCGGCAACGAAGGCTCCCTGCGCTACCAGGCCTGGGTCGAGGCCAAGCGCGCCTACGTGGACAAGGCCTCGGGCGGGCGCATCGGCTACATCTACGTGCCCGACACCGGCATCGGCGGCCAGACCGACCTGGTGCGCCAGTTCCAGGGCCAGTGGGACAAGGACGGGCTGGTCATCGACGAGCGCTTCAACAGCGGCGGCCAAATCCCCGACCGCTTCACCGAGCTGCTGGGCCGCAAGGTCCTCAACTACTGGGGCGTGCGCGACGGCAAGGACTGGCAGTGGCCCGTGACCGCCCACAACGGCCCCATGGCCATGCTCATCAACGGCTGGAGCGGATCGGGCGGCGACTGCTTCCCCTTCTACTTCCGCCAGGCCGGCCTGGGCCCCCTCATCGGGCGGCGCACCTGGGGCGGGCTCATCGGCATCAGCGGCGCCCCCGGCCTCATCGACGGCGGCAACATCACCGTTCCCACCTTCGGCATCTACTCCACCGACGGCAAGTGGATGATCGAGGGCCACGGGGTTGACCCAGACATCGAGGTGATCGACGATCCCGCCCTCACGGCCCAGGGCAAGGATCCCCAGCTGGACCGGGCCATCAAGGAAGTGGAGGACGCCCTGAAGAAGAATCCTCCCAAGCATCCCGCGAAGCCCGCCTATCCCAACAAGGCCGGATTCTAGGATCGTTCGGACCTGACGCCGGGGCCCCTGGGCCCCGGCGTTTCCGCGTTCAGAGCGAGGTCGCCTCCTGCCAGCCGGCGTTCTTGCGCACGTCGGTGAGCAGTTTCGTCAGGTGCTCGTAGAGCTCCTTCTGGGCGGGCGGCACGAGGATGACCCGCTCGAATTCCAGGAAGGACTTGTTGGACTGGTAGAAGTTGCCCGGGATGTCCAGGCGCAGCTGGGCATACATGAGGGTCCACTCGCTCACGATGGTCACGTCGGCCTTGCCCCCGGCCACCGCCTGGAGGGCCAGGATCTCGGAGCCGAAGTCCAGGCGCTGGATGCGGCCCGCCTTCACGGCCTCGGTGAGGGCGGGGTAGGCGTAGCCGCCGACGCCCGCGAGCTTCAGGCCCGCCAGGGACTCGGGGCCGGCGTACTCGACCTTCTTCCCGTCCAGGGACACCACCAGGTTGCGGTCCCAGAGGATGGCGGGGGTCCACAGGTTGGCGGCCCGCACCGGTTCCGGGAACCAGACCTTGTTCACGCCCAGCAGGACGCCCTTGAGTTCGCCCTTTTCCACCATGGCCTTGGCCTCGGGGGCCGTGACCACCTTGAGGGTGAACCGGTGGGTTTTGCTCTCCTTGGTCAGCCACTGGCAGAGGCGGTACTCGAGGCCGTCCTGCTTGGCCTTGTCCACCACGAAGGGGGGCCGGTCGTTGTAGGTGTAGACGGTGACGTCGGTCTGGGCCTGCGCGAGGGCGCAGGCGGCCAGGACGAGGACGGTCCGGAGCGCATCGAGGAACTTCATGGCTACCCCCTTGGCGATTGGATGGAATAGCTTACCTTCAATATTTCAAACGCCATTGGATAAGTGTTGCATGAAGCCCGAAACGCGAACGGCCCCCGCGAGGGGGCCGTTGCGCCGTACCGGACCTCCTACTTGAGGAAGCGGCTCTCCAGGGTGGCCCAGGAGAGTTCCTGGCCGTTGTTCTCGGCCTTGAGCTCGCGCAGGCGCTTGATCTCCTCGCCGTACCACTCGGCCACGGGGCGCCCGATGCGCAGGGCGCCCAGTTCGGAAGCCAGGTCCACGGGCTTGATGCGGCAGACCCAGCCGTCCTTGTAGGGGCTGTCGGCCACCAGGCTGGGCTCGGCCTTGAGCCGGGCGTTGTCCTCCACCACCTTGCCGGTGACGGGGGCGCAGAACCGGATCTCCTCGTCGCCGCGCTTGAAGGAGAAGAGGACGTCGCCCACCTTGCAGGACGTGCCAGGATCCGGGAGGACCACTTCGCTCACCTCGCCCAGGGCCTTGTGGGCGAAGTCGTCGACGCCAACCCGCACCTGTCCGTCGGGCTCGATGCGGACCCAGGCGTGGCCGGGAGAGACGAAGGATCCGCCGGGAACGCAGTACTCGCCAGCGGGGGCGCCTTCGGCCTGGGTGGGCGAGACGATGCGGACGGTGGGTTCCTTCTGGCTCTCGAGACGGGACTGGCGCTTGATCAGCAGGCGGTTGACGAACTCCGAGAGCTCCTCGGCGGTGAAGGGCTTCTGGACGTATTCGGAGGCGCCGTGCTTCATGGTCTCCACGGCGGTCTCGATGGTGGCGTAGCCGGTGATGACGACCACGTCCACGTCGGGGCGCAGGTGCTTGACGGCCTTCACGACCTCGACGCCGTCCATGATGGGCATCTTGAGATCGGTGAAGACGAAGTCATAGTCGTGGCGCTGCACGAGGTTGAGGGCCTCGGGGCCGTTCTCGACGGTGTCGACGTTGTAGCCTTCCAGGACGAGAATCCGCCGGAACGAATCCAGCACGATGCCTTCGTCGTCCACGGCGAGGATGCGGGCGCGGGGCTCGGGCACTTCGATGCGCTTGAGGGTCTTGACCTCGCCGGCGATGTCCAGCCGGACCGCGACATTGAGGATCTCCTCGCGGGCGGCCCGCTGGCGCTTCTCCCGCATGCGCCGCGTGGTCTCGCGCACCAGGTAGTCGATGCCCACAAAGGCGAGCAGCATGATTATTACGAGCAGCACGGTCATGGCATTGGCTCCTATCAGGATGGGGAGATTCCGGCTTCGGGGTTGAGGGTGGGAATTCGGATCGAGAAAGTGGTGCCCTGGCCCAGTTCGGTCTGGACGTCGATCGAGCCGCCGTGACTCTCCACGATACCCCAGGTCACCGCGAGGCCGAGGCCCGTGCCGCGGTTCCCCTTGGTGGAGAAGAAGGGCTCGAAGAGGTGGGGCAGGTCCTCGGGCTCGATGCCCGAACCGTTGTCGGTGACCTGGATCTCCACGAAGGCGTCGTCGAAGACCTTGGTGGCCATGGTGATCTGGCCCGTTCCGGGCTCCACCACGTCCGCGGCGTTGAGCAGGAGGTTCACGACGACCTGCTGCATCTGGTTCCCGTCGGCGTAGGCCGCGGGCAGGTCCTGGGTCAGGTCCAGGGCCAGATTGATGTGATTGAGACTCAGCTGGTTCATCACCACGGCCAGGGAATGGCGCGCCACCTCGTTGAGGTCGGTGGACCTGCGGGTGGGGGGTGCGGGACGGGCGAAGTCGAGGAGTTCCTTGATGATGGACCGGCAGCGCTTGGTCTCGCGGATGATGACGTCCACGTCCTCGCCGTTGGGGTCCCCTTCGGGAAGGCGCTTGGCCATGAGGGAGGCGTAGGTGAGGACGCCCGTGAGGGGGTTGTTGATCTCGTGGGCAATGCCCGCCGCGAGGCGGCCCACGGAGGCGAGCTTGTCGGCCTGGGTGAGCTGGAGCCGGGTTTCGGATATCTGGCTCGTCATCGTGTTGAAGGCTTGGGCCAGGTGGCTGAGCTCATGGTGCCCCTCCACCTTGATGGCCGTCGTCAGGTCGCCGTTGGCCACCCGCCGCGTGCCTTCCATGAGGGCCTCCACCGGCCGCACCACGAGCTTGCGGTTGAGCCACCAGATGATGAGGCTGCTGCAGGCGATGGCCAGCACCGCGAAGCTGGCCATCACCTTGCGGCCCCTCGCCATCTCCCGGTCGGCCTCGGCCATGGAGACGTTCACGTCCAGCACGCCCAGCACGCGCTGGGAGGCCGAATGGGCGTGGCAGTCGGCGGTATAGCAGGAGGGCTCGTTGGGGATGGGGTTGATGATCCCCAGCACCCGGGTTCCGTCGGCGTCCTTGTAGACGCGGGCCCGGGCGTTCACGTCCAGCTTCTCCAGGGGCTGACCCTCGGCATGGCAGGCGTAGCAGGCCTCGCCGCGCTTGTTCACGGTGGTGCCGATCTCCTGGCTGTCCGAGGAGAACATGATCCGGCCTTCCTTGTTGAAGAGCCGGACCTTGCGGATGCCCTCCCCGCGCAGGGCGCCCATCGTCCGGATCTGCCTGTGGAGGCCGTCCCGGCGGTTCTCGAGCATGTCGTAGTGCGTGCTGCTCTTGATGGTCTCACCCAGCTGGTTGGCGTTGCGCGTGAGCTGGGAGACCAGGCCCTCGTTGTGGGAGCGCATGATCAGGCCCGCCATGAGCCCGATGGCCAGGGCCGAAACCAGGCCGGCCCCCAGGATCAGGCGTGTGCCGATGCGCGTGCCCATGTCAGTCCCCCTCGATGGCCGGGCTGAGGCTGGAGAACGGGTGCTCGTCGGGCTCGGGCGGCGCCACGTCCGGGAAGATGGGGAGGTAGCGCGCGATGAGCGTGAAGGCTGTGAACCCGATGGCCGCGATGCCGGTCATGACGAGCACTTCCAGCAGGGACGGGAAGTAGGTGCGGGCGGGGTACTGCTCCAGGCCGGTCACGGCCACGTTCATGCGGTTGGCCGCGAAGCCCGCCAGCACCATGATGGTGGTGACGTAGAGGCCGCGCCGGGAATGGCGGATGCGGTTGGACAGGAGGAGGATGAGGGGCACCACGAAGCCGACGATGATCTCGAACCAGAATGCGAGGCTGTGGTAGGTCAGGTGCTTCAGCTCAACAATGGAGCCCCGGGAGAACATGTCCTGGAACCGGACCACGAGGTACACGGCCAGCGCGACCGCCGTGATCTTGGCGAGGTTGGCCCGCAGCTCCGGCGGAAGCAGGGTCCGGCCCTTGCGGGAGAGGACCAGGGTCTCCAGGATCACCATGGAGACGCCCGAGGCGATGCAGGAGATGAAGAAGAGGATGGGCAGCAGGGGCGTGTACCAGAGCGGGTGAAGCCGGTTGGGAACGATCAGGTAGAGCGATCCGAAGGAGGACTGGTGGAGGGTGGAAAGCAGCACGCCCAGGATCATCAGGGGCAGGGAGACACTGTGGATCCACTTGATGGGGGTGTGGAGGTTGAACTTCTCCAGCACGATCGGCGCGAACTCGGCCGAAAGGACCGTGGTGTAGAGGATGACGCACCAGGTGATCTCGAACATCACGGAATGATGGTTCCACATGACCAGGGGATGCCAGAAGTGGTCGGGGCGGCCCAGGTCGATGACGAGCACCAGGACCACCAGGAGGTAGCCGATGAAGGCGGTGAGGATCGCCGGGCGCACGATGGGCTCGTAGTCCTTGGCGTGGAAGAGGTGCACCGCCGCCACGATGGTGAAGCCGGCCGCGGCCAGGCCGATGCCCAGGAAGTCGAAGCCGATCCAGAGCCCCCAGGGGAACTCGTCGGAAAGGTTCGTGGTGGCGCCCAGGCCCAGGGTGAACCGCGCGATGGCGGCGCCGACGCCCAGGACGATCAGGGTCGTGGCGACCACGCCCCAGAAGGTGATGCGGGGAAATTTGAAGGTTTTCATGCTTAACCCCGATTCTTATGGTTGGAGTCCTGCTTCTTCGAGCCTTCCTCGCGGGCGACGTCCTCGCGGCGGTTCGTGATCCACCAGATGCCCGCAAGCATGACGCTCCCGACGCCCACGACGTTGGGCACCTTGGATAGGGCATTCATGGTCAGGATGGGCATGGGCTCCTGGCCCAGGCGGGTGTCAAAGCCCAGCTTCTCGAAGGGCACCGGGCTGATGTAGAGGACGGAGGTGCCGCCCACGTCGTTCTTGCCGTAGATCTTGGGCACGTACTTGCCGGAATCGGCGGTGATGCGGTTCGTGGCCTCGATGAGCAAGTCGTTGCGATCCCCAAACTTGGTGGCGCCGGTGGGGCAGGCCTCGGAGCAGGCGGTGGGCAGGCCCTTCTCCAGGCGGGGGGCGCACAGGATGCACTTCTTGATGCCCGGCCGGGTGCTCTTCCACTCGTAGCGGGGAATGTGGAAGGGGCAGGCCTGCATGCAATAGCGGCAACCAATGCACTTATCGGCACTGTAAAGGACAGGTCCGTCCGCCCGCTTCTCCAACGCTGCGACCGGACAAGCGGACACGCAGGTAGGAATATCGCAGTGCTGGCACATGTTCCTCACGAAGAGACCGTCATGCTCGCTCAGGGCGGTGAAGGCACTGAGGGAGAGGGTCTTCTCGTCACCTTCGGGCAGGCCGTTCTCCGCCTTGCAGGCGGCCTGGCAGGCGTTGCAGCCCACGCAGAGCGAGATGTCTATCAACAGTGCTTTTTTCTGACCCATGGATGTCTCCAAATGAAGAAAGCCGAACCTTTGCTAGGTCTTCCATCGGGCGGCAGAGGCGGAAGCTCGGGCCTATGTCGCTGGATTCCCAAATATTACTCCTTTCACGACAAAGAGGTCGTTTTATGTGATGGCGGTCACCCATTTCAGGCCGACCCGGTGTGAACGCGCCCAAAATCCGCTCGACAAAAGGGATAAGATGGTCCGGAACCAATTCCAGGCAGGAGACCCACCATGAAGACGTTCGCCTTCAAGATCGACCCCATGACGGGCGAGGCCTATTACGAGGTGTACGCCCGGGGTCGCCAACTGCTCAACGACCCTCACCTCAACAAGGCCGCCAGCTTCACCCGGGAGGAGCGCCTGGCCCTCGGGCTGGAGGGTCTCGTGCGCTCCGCGGTCCAGCCCCTGGAGCACCAGGTGAGCCGGGCCTATGAAGCGTTTCAGCACAAACCGGACGACCTTGAGAAATACATCTTCCTGGTGGCCCTGCAGGACCGGAGCGAGGTGATCTTCTACAAGCTGGTCACCGAGCACCTGAAGGAGATGGTGCCCATCGTCTACACGCCCACGGTGGGAACGGCCTGCCTGCAGATGAGCAGCATCCAGCGCCGGTTCCGGGGCGTGTACATCACGCCCGAGAACATCGACACCATCGACGAGGTGTTCCGGAACATCACCCTGCCCACCGTGAACCTCATCGTGGTCACCGACGGCGAGCGCATCCTGGGCCTGGGCGACCTGGGCTCGGACGGGATGGGCATCCCCGTGGGCAAGGTGAGCCTCTACGTGGCCGCCGGCGGCCTGCATCCCCACGTGTGCCTCCCGGTGTGCCTGGACGTGGGCACCAACAACCAGCGCCTCCTGGACGACCCCTACTACCTGGGCTACCGCCAGCCCCGCCTGCGTGGCGACGCCTACGAGAAGATCGTCGAGACCTTCGTGATGGCCGTTAAGCGCCATTTCCCCGACGCCCTCCTGCAGTGGGAGGACTTCGGGAAATCCACGGCCTTCAAGAACCTCGAGCGGTACAAGGACCGGATCCTCTCGTTCAACGACGACATCCAGGGCACCGGATCCACGTCCCTGGCCGCGCTCATGACGGCCATGCGCATCAAGAAGAGCCGCTTCTCCGACGAGCGGTACATGATCGTGGGCATGGGCCAGGCCGGCACCGGCATCTCCATGAACATCCTGTCGGCCCTCAAGGCCGAGGGCCTCTCCGACGAGGAGGCCCGGGCCCGGGTCTTCTGCATCGACATGCAGGGCCTCCTGGTGGAGGACGATCCGCTCCTCGAGGAGCCCCAGCGCCCCATGGCCCAGCGCCGCGCGTCGGTGGCCGGGTGGAAGCTGGACGCCCCCGGGAAGATCGGCATGCTCGACGTGGTGCGCAACGGACGCCCCTCGGTGCTCGTGGGCGTCACCGCCCAGACCGGCCTGTTCAGCGAAGCCATCCTCCAGGAGGTGGCCAAGGTCACGGAGCGGCCCATCGTGTTCGCCCTGAGCAACCCCACCTCCAAGTGCGAGGCCACGCCCGAGCAGGTGTGGAAGGCCACGGACGGCAAGGGCCTGGTGGCCTGCGGCAGCCCCTTCCCTCCCATGGAATGGAAGGGCAAGGTCCTGCGGTCCTCCCAGTGCAACAACATGTACATCTTCCCCGGCGTCGGCCTGGGGGCGCTGGTGGCCAAGGCGTCCCGCATCACCGACAGCATGCTCCTGGCCGCGAGCCGCGCCATCAGCGAGATGGTCACCCCCGAGCAGGAGGCCCAGGGCATGATGCTTCCGGAGATGGAGGACATCCGCCGGGTCTCCACCGCCGTGGCCGTCGCCGTGGCCCGCCAGGCCCGCGAGGAGGGCCTGGGCCGCATCATGGACGACGAAGCCATCGAGCAGGCCGTGGCCCGCGCGCAGTGGGATCCCCACTTCACGCCGTACCGCGCGGGCTAGGGTACGTCGATCAGAATAGTGGAACCATCACGACCCACTCCTGTGGTTCTGTTTGATCATCTCATCCGAATCGGAAACCCCGGCAGCGTCGGGTGAAGAACACGTACGCCGAGCACGCTGAGGCGCGGAGTTACGCAGAGGAGGCTTCGCAACCAGGCACGCCAACCCATCCCGCCCAGGCCCTGCCCGCTAACGCGGGCCGCACAGCTACGCTGCGCGCGGCAGGGGGCGCTGGTCCTTCCCCATGCAAGCCTGTGGGGGCCCAGCGCCCCCTGCCTTGGTAGGGCCTGGGCTTGGAGAATGGGGGTGAAACCTTCCACGGTCTATGAATCCAAAACCACCGTACCGTCCACCAAAAGATCGACCCGTTGTGACTCGGGGACAAGAAGACCCTCGAAAGCGGTGTCCAGTTCGACCTCCATCCAATGGATTCCTGAACCTCCTGGAAAGTGCCCAGCCCCGGTGGTTGCCCGGAAGCTGAGCCCAGGCCCGACCAAGGCTGGGGGCGCTGGTCACCCACAGGCTTGCATGCGGAAGGACCAGCGCCCCCTGCCTAGCGCAGCCTGGCTGCGCGGCCCGCGATAGCGGGCAGGGCCTGGGCGGCTTGGGTCGGCATGCGTGATCGCGAAGCGACCTCGGCGAAACTCTGCGCCTCCGCGTGCTCGGCGTACCTGTTCTTTACCCGAAGCTTCCTCAACCTTCCATTTGGGCGAAATGATTCCGCTAATTCAATCGGACCACACAAGCTTTTCAGTCGCTCCACGCGTGCCCGATGAATTCGGGCCGGCAGGGGCTCAGGACGTGGCGGAGGACGCTGCCGGTGTGGGATTCCTGGAAGAGGGGCTTCATCACTTCCTCGAACCGCGTCAGGGTGGTGCCCTTGGCCACGTCCTCGTCGAAAAGGAGCGCGGGACCCTGGCGGAATCCGGCCAGGTGGGCCAGGTCGCTCGGGGCCAGGATGGGGTCCTGGTCGTTGCGCTTGAACATGGAGAAGCGCACGAAATACAGGGGGGCGCCCACCAGGTTGGCGAACACCAGTCCCGACATGATCGACCCATGGGCCGCGCCCACCACCACCGCCGGCCGGAACGACGCCGTCACCGCGTCGGCCAGGCTCCGGATCCACCTGGGGTTGGAGGCCCGCCAGGTGTACTTGTCCTTGGCGTTGGCGTAGACGAACCCGCGGAGGACTTCGGGCAGGCCCTTGCGGAAGCGCCGGAGGGCCGCGGGGGCGTCGTCCGTGAGGGCGTACAGGGCGCGGGCCGTGGCGATGGAGTCCACGAAGATCCGGTTGGCGTGCTCGACCATGAGGGGCGGGTAGTGGGCCTGGAAGCGGCTCCGCTCGGACACCTCGAAGTAGTACGTGGGGTGCAGGGGCAGGCCCTGCTCCACGCAGATCTTGTAGTTGAGGGCCACGTTCACCAGGGCCGGCGTGAGGAGGTAGAGCTTCATGCAGGCGTCCCAGAACGGGGCCGGGACGGTGGCGGGGTTGGCCAGGGCGGCGTCCCGCCCTTCCAGGACCCCGGGCAGGAGGGTGCGGATCTCCGCCAGCACCTCCTCGTACGGGGCCTCGAAGTCCATGGCGTCCGGGGGGTTCTCCCAGTCGGCGTAGACGAGCCTGTGGAGCATCAGGCCTTGGCCTTGAGGGCCTTGAGAATGGCGGGGAGGCGGTTCAGGGCGGCCTGGCATTCCAGCCATTGCCGGTGGGGCCGGGCCAGGTAGCCGGACATGAAGCTGTTGTCGGGCACGTCCTTGCCCACCATGGTGTTGCCGGTGAGGGTGCTGCCGCGGCCGATGTGGATATGCCCGGCGGTGCCAACCTTGCCGGCCAGGGTGACGTGGTCGCCCAGGGTGGTGCTGCCCGAGATGCCGGTCATGGAGGCCAGGACGCAATGTTCGCCCACCTGGACGTTGTGGGCCACCTGGCAGAGGTTGTCGATCTTGGTGCCGGCGCCGATGCGCGTGGGGCCAAGCGCCCCGCGGTCCACGGTGCTGGCCGCGCCGATCTCCACGTCGTCGCCCACCTCCACCCAGCCCACCTGGGGGATCTTCCGGTGGACGCCCTGCACCGGCACATAGCCGAAGCCATCCGAGCCCAGCACGGAGTTGGCGTGGATGCGCACCCGGGCGCCCAGCACCGTCCGGCGGTAGAGCACGACGCCGGGGAAGAGCTCGCAGCCGTCACCCACCACGCAGTCCTCGGCGATGTGGACGCCGGGGTGGATGCGGACGCCGTCGCCCACCACGGTGCGGGCGCCGATGGTAGAACCGAAGGCCACCTTGCAGTCCCGGCCCAGCTTCGCGCTGGGATGCACGGGGCCGTCGCACCATTCGGGTTCGGGCTCGGGGTTCAGCAGGGCCAGCGCCTGGGCGAAGCCCCAATAGGCGTTCTTCATGACCAGCCGGGGACGGTCCCCCAGGTCGGTGCCGGGGTCCACCAGGATGAGCCCGGCCGCGCTCTGCAGGGCGCGGGCGTGGTACTTGGGGTTGGCCAGGAAGCTCACGGCGCCGGGGCCGGCCTGGTCCAGGGGCATCACCTCGCCCAGGACCCGGTCCCCCGGGCAGTCCTGGAGGTCGCCCCCCAGGCGTTCGGCGAGTTCCGCTGCGGTTATACGGGTGGTGGGCATCGGTTCGTCCTTTGGGATCCACCGCCATTATCCGGCCAAAGCTCCGGAATGTCATACGCCATGTCCGGGCCCCGCCCGGGCGGGGCTCAATCCACCGAGCGGCGCTGGGAGGCGAAGAGGTTGTAGAAGGCGGGCACGACGAAGAGGGTGAAGACCGTCCCGATGGAGAGCCCCGTGAAGATCACCAGGCCCATGGCCCGCCTCCCGGCGGCGCCCGCGCCGCTGGCGATGACCAGGGGGAAGACCCCCAGCACCATGGCGGCCGTGGTCATGAGGATGGGGCGGAGCCGGATGGCGGAGGCCTCGGCGATGGCCTCCAGGCGCGAGCGCCCCGCGGCCTGCAGCTCGTTGGCGAACTGAACGATGAGGATGCCGTGCTTGCTGATGAGCCCCATGAGGGTCACCAGGCCCACCTGGGTGTAGATGTTCAGGGAGGCCAGGCCCAGGTTGATGAAGATCAGGGCCCCGAAGAGCGCCATGGGCACCGACACGAGGATGATCATGGGGTCGCGCAGGCTGTTGAACTGGGCGGCCAGGGCCAGGAAGACGATGATGACCGCGAAGCCCAGGGTGATCACGAAGCCTCCGGCTTCCTGCATGTACTGCCTGGAGACGCCCGAGTAGTCGGCCTGGTAGCCCGGAGGGGCGCTATCCCGCAGGGCCTTGCGGAAGAAGTCCAGCACCTGCTCCTGGGAGAAGTTGGGGCCGTAGACGCCCGAGATGGTGGCGGAATTCAGCTGCTGGAACCGCCGGATCGCCTGGGGCGCCACGGAGTCCTTCAGGGTGGCCACGGTGGAGGCGGGGAAGAGGGCCCCTTCCCCGTTGCGCAGGTGGAAGTCGAGCACCTGGTCGGAATTGAGCCGGTCCACCTGCAGCACCTGCGGAATGACCCGGTAGGACCGGCCGCCGATGGCGAAGTAGTTGACGTAGTTCCCGCCCAGGGCGTCGGTGAGGGCCCCGCCCACGTCCTGCTGGGTCAGGCCCAGGGAGGCCACCATGTCCCGGTTCACCACGAGAGTGCTCTGGGGCTTGTCGATCTTCAGGTCGGTGTCCACGAAGT
Source organism: Mesoterricola sp. MK458 (assembly GCF_055384935.1). Taxonomy (NCBI): domain Bacteria; kingdom Pseudomonadati; phylum Acidobacteriota; class Holophagae; order Holophagales; family Holophagaceae; genus Mesoterricola; species Mesoterricola sp. MK458. Next base: position 3,959,684 of record NZ_AP045075.1, on the reverse strand, counting down.
AGAACATGCCGCTGGCGCGGGCCTTGTCCAGGACGGCCCGGGAGACCTCGTCGAGGCGTTCGAAGGGTTCGGTGGTCTTGATGACGAACTGCACCGGGAGGCCCGAGGCCCCGGGCAGGGAGGGCGGCTGGAAGGTGGCCACCTGGGCCCCGGCGATGCCCGAGGTCTCCCCCTGGAAGACCTGCTGCACCGTCTCGCCGGAGCGGGTGCGCTGGTCCCAGGGCTTGAGGATCAGGCCCGCGAAGGCGCTGCCGGCGTTGGTGAACTGGAACATGGCCTGGTATTCGGGGTAGGCCTTGGCGATGCCGTGGACCTGGTCCGCGTAGGTCTGCATCTGCTGCACGGTGGCGTTGGGGGGGCCGGTGATGCTGGCCATGATGAAGCCCTGGTCCTCCTGGGGCGCCAGCTCGGACTTGGAGGTGGCGAAGAGCAGCCCCGTGGCCAGGAGGATCAGCACGCCCATGACCGCCGGCACCGCAGAGGTGGCCAGGACGCTGCGCAGCAGGCGCAGGTAGTGCCCGTGGAACCACTCGAACTGTCCGTCGATGAATTTCACGAAGCGGTTGGCGTCCTGTTCGGCCTTGAAGAACTTGGCGCACATCATGGGCGACAGGGTCAGGGCCACCACGGCGGAGACCGCCACGGCGCCCGCCAGGGTGAAGGCGAACTCGGTGAACAGGCTGCCCGTGAGGCCCCCCTGGAAGCCGATGGGCACGTACACCGCCACCAGCACGACGGTCATGGCGAGGATGGGCCCGCCCAGCTCCCGGGCGGCGAGGATGGCGGCCTCCAGGGGGCTCTTGCCTTCCCGCATGTGGCGGTCGGCGTTCTCCACCACGATGATGGCGTCGTCCACCACCAGGCCGATGCCCAGCACCAGGGCCAGGAGGGTCAGGAGGTTGATGGTGTAGCCCAGGGCCAGCATCACCACGAAGGTGCCCACCAGCGAAAGGGGCATGGCGATGACCGGCACCGCCACGGCCCGCAGGGTGCCCAGGAAGAGGAAGATCACCACCGTGACGATGAGCAGGGCTTCCACCAGGGTCTCGATCACCTCCTTGATGGAGGTGTTGATGAAGTGGGTGCCGTCGTAGACGATCTGGCCGGAGAGCCCCGTGGGCAGCTGGGCCTGGATCTCGGGGAAGGCGTCGCGCACGCGCTTGGCCACCTCGAGGATGTTGGCCTCGGGGGCCACCTTGATGCCGATGAAGACCGACTGGCGCCCATCAAAGGAGACATTGAAGGAATAGTCGTCGGCGCCCAGGCTCACGGTCGCCACGTCCTCCAGGCGGACGATGGCGCCCCCGCCCTGCCGCACGGCGAGCTTGCGGAACTCCTCCACGGTGTGGAGGTCCGTGGCCGCCAGCAGGTCCACGGTGACCATCTGGCCCTTGGTGCTGCCCAGGGCCGAGAGGACGTTGTTGTTCTGGATGGCCTTGCTCACGTCGGTGGCGGTGACGCCGTGGGCGGCCATGCGCACCGGGTCCAGCCACGCCCGCAGGGCGAAGTTGCGGGCGCCCAGGATCTCGGCGGTCTGCACCCCGGAGATGGAGTCGAGCCGCGGCTTGACCACCCGGGACAGGTAGTCGGTGATGTTGTTGGTGGGCAGGACCTCGCTGTAGAAGCCCATGTACATGGCGTCGGTGTTGTCGCTCATCTCCACCGTGATCACCGGCTGCTGCGCGGCCGGCGGCAGCTGGTTCTTCACCGCGTTCACCCGGGTGGTGATCTCGGTGAGGGCCTTGTTGGCGCTGTAGTTCAGGCGCAGGGTGGCGACGATGGTCGAAAGCCCGTTGACGCTGGTGGAGGAGAGGTAGTCGATGCCCTGGGCCTGGGCGATGCTGGATTCCAGGGGCTGTGTGATGAAGCCGCCCACCGTGCCTGAATCCGCGCCGTAGTAGGAGGTGTTGACCGTCACCACCGCGTGCTCGGTCTTGGGGTACTGGTTGATGGGCAGGTTGAAGATGGAGCGGAGCCCCAGCACGAGGATGAGCGCGCTCACCACCGTGGCCAAGACGGGCTTGCGGATGAAGACGTCCGTGAAGTTCATGCGCGCGGCCTCACTTTTCCTGGGGGGCCGGGCTGGGGTCGTTGGCGGGCTTGACCCGGTTGTCCACCTTGATGGGCGTGCCGTTGCGCAGCTTCATTCCGCCGCTGGTCACCACCTGGGCCCCCGGTTCAAGCCCCTTCAGGATGGCCACCTGGTCGCCCCGGGTGGGGCCGGTGGTCACGAAGGCCTGCTGGGCCTGGAGCCCGTCCTTGCCCTGCACGGCGAGGAAGACCACCGAGCCGTAGGGGTTGTAGGTCACCGCGGTCTGGGGGAGCGTGAGGTACGAGGCCGGCGCCCCCTCCTCCAGGGTGACGGCGGCAAACATCCCGGGCACCAGGGCCTGGCCCGGGTTGGCGAAGGTGGCCTCCACCTGGACGTTGCGGGTGCCGCCGTCCACCTTGGGGTTGACGGTGGTCACGCGGCCCGTGAAGGTGCGGCCCGGGAAGGCGTCCAGGGCCAGGGCAACCTTCTGGCCCGTCTTCACGCGGCCCATGTCCCGCTGGGGAAGGGTGAAGTCCACGAAGACCTGGTCCAGCTGCTGCAGGGTCACCACGGGGGTCCCCGGCGTGACGTAGGCGCCCGGGCTGGTGGTGATGATGCCCACGCGCCCCGAGAAGGGCGCGGCCAGGCGCTTCTTGGCGGCGGCGGCCTTCAGGGCCTGGGCGGAGGCCTCCTTGGCCTTGAGGTCGGCCTCGATGGAATCGTAGTCGGCCTGACTGATGATGCGGGACTGCATCTGCTCCTTGGCGCGCCGGAAGGTGACCTTGGCCAGGTCCGCGGCGGCCTGGAGGGCGCGGTACTGGGCCTGTTCGGCCTCGTCGCCCAGGGCCACCAGCAGCTGCCCTTCCCGGGCGGTGGCGCCCGGGGTCGTCTCCACCTTCACCACCACGCCGGGCACCTCGAAGGCCAGGTCGGCGCCGCGGATCGCCCGCACCGTTCCCACCGCGCTGAGGGCCGGCTGCCAACGTTCCAGGCGGGCCTCCGCGGTGGTCACGCTCTGGGGGGGCTCGTGGCCGCCCTGCAGACTGCGCCCGATCATGACGTTCCGGAACAGGTTGAACCCAGCCAGGAGCCCAAGCAGGAGCCCCAGGACCAGGAGCATGATCACCATCCGCCTGCGGGTGCTGGGTGGGGCATCCATCGTTGTGTCGGTCGCCATGTAGGGTCTCCTGGGTGCGAAAGAGCGGGCCGGGCAGGTCGTTCCCCCGGCGGTTGACCATTGTAGGTGATTCAATCAGTCGGATAAATGTTAATAACCACCCTCCATACATGAGGTAATGTTCCCTTCATGACGGAGCCCAACCGGGGATACGCGGGGATAGCACCCCAGGCTTATCAATAGGTCTATTCCAATTCTGAAAGAACCCGGGAATTCATTGGGGGTCGGGGCGGGTCTCGTCTATTCCTGGAAGATGGAACGCCCTCCCCAGCCATCCGACTCCGCTTCCTCTTCCACCTCAGCCAGGGTGGAGCTCCCCGGCGCACAGATCATCTGGCGGTGCCTGGAGCGCGAAGGGGTGGAGGTGGTCTTCGGCTACCCGGGGGGCACCATCCTCCCCACCTACGACGCCATGGTGGACGCGAAGGTGCGCCACGTCCTGGCCCGCCACGAGCAGGGCGCGACCCACATGGCCGACGGCTACGCCCGCGCCTCGGGGCGCACCGGCGTGGTGATCGCCACGTCGGGGCCCGGCGCCACGAACCTGGTGACGGGGCTCGCCACGGCCATGATGGACTCGGTGCCCCTGGTGGCCATCACGGGTCAGGTGCCGTCGCCCCTGCTGGGCACGGATGCCTTCCAGGAGGTGGACGTCACCGGCGTGACCATCCCCATCACCAAGCACAACTACCTGGTGCGCGACCCCAGGGACATCGCCCCGGCCCTGCGCGAAGCCTTCGCCCTGGCCCGTTCGGGCCGGCCCGGCCCCGTCCTGGTGGACATCACCAAGGACGCCCAGACCCGCGCTGCGGTCTTCGACTGGGAGGCCGCGGCCCCCCGCCGCCACCTGCGCCACGTGCCCCCGCCCGTGCCCGATGACCTGCTGGCCAAGGCCGCGGCCATGATCCAGGGCAGCCGGCGGCCGCTGATCCTCGCCGGCCACGGCATCACCCTCAGCGGCGCCCACCGCGCCCTCGCCGCCTTCGCGGAGAAGGCCGGGATCCCCGTGGCCGCCACCCTCCTGGGCCTGGACGCCTTCCCCCCGGGCCACCCCCTCTTCCTGGGCTTCATGGGCATGCACGGGTCGCCCTGGACGAACCTCGCCATCCAGGAGGCGGACCTGCTCATCGCCCTGGGCATGCGCTTCGACGACCGCGTCACCGGGGACCCCGCCACCTTCGCGCCCCACGCCCGCAAGATCCACGTGGAGATCGACGCCACCGAGGTGGGCAAGAACATCCCCGTGGACCTGGCCCTCCTGGGCGACCTCAAGGACGTCCTGGACCGCCTGGAGCCCCGCACCCCCAGCCTGGAGACGGGCGCCTGGCTCAAGGACCTGGACGGCATGAAGGCCCTGTTCGACGCCCCCACCTGGCCCCGGGTCCGCAAGGGGGAGGGCATGAGCCCCGTGGACGTGCTCAAGGAGCTGCAGACCCAGGCCCCGGGCGCCGTGATGGTCTCGGACGTGGGCCAGCACCAGATGTGGGAGGCGCAGGTCATGCGCCACCAGCGGCCCCGCACCCTGATCACCTCCGGCGGCCTGGGCACCATGGGCTTCGCCCTTCCCGCGGCCATCGGCGCCAAGATCGCCTGCCCCGACGCGGAGGTGTGGGCGGTGGCCGGCGACGGCGGCATCCAGATGAACTCCCAGGAGCTCATGACCCTCACCCAGGAGGGCCTGAAGATCGGCATCGCCGTGCTCAACAACTTCAACCTGGGCATGGTCCGCCAGTGGCAGACGCACTTCTACGGCGACCGGCGCTCGGCCTCGACGCTCACCATCAGCCCCGATTTCCCCATGCTGGCGCGGGCCTACGGCCTGCGCGGCGCCCTGGCGCGCACCCCGGAGGAGGCAGCCGAGGCCATCCGGGAGGCCCGGGCCGCCGACGCCTCCACGCTCATCGAGTTCCAGGTGGACCCGGAGGCCAGCGTCTACCCGCTCATCCCCCCCGGAGCGCGCATCCAGGACATGATCCACGAACCCCCGAGCCAGGAGGCCCCATGCTGAGGATCTTCATCGCCATCACCGACAACGAGCCCGGGGTCCTGGACCGCCTGGCCTCCACCTTCCGGCGCCGGGGCTTCAACATCCACAGCCTCACCGTCAGCCCGACCCTGGACCCGGCGGTGAGCCGCTTCACCCTGGTCACGGACCTGGACGACAAGGCCGCCCGGGCCGCCAAGAACTTCCTGGAGCGCCTGGTGAACATCCACGACGTCACGGACGTCACCGGCACCACGCCCCTGCTGCGCGACACCGTCCTCCTGCGAGTGGCGGCCACCGGGGCCACCCAGGCCGGGCTCTTCCAGATCGCCAACCTCTTCCAGGCCGAAGTCCTCGACGTGGGCGCCGACAGCATGGTGCTGGCCGGTTCGGGGAGCCCCGAACGCATCGAGGCCTTCATGACCGCCCTGCGTCCCTACGGCCTGCTTGAAATGGGCCGCACCGGGGCCGTCGCCATGCAGCGGTGCGCAGCCGCCGCCTCCCTCGAGACCGCCGTCTCCTTCTGAAAGGAATCCGCCATGGCCAAGCTCCACTACGACGACGACGCCGATCTCGGCCTGATCCGCGGCAAGCGGATCGCGGTCCTGGGCTACGGGTCCCAGGGCCACGCCCACGCCCAGAACCTCCGCGACAGCGGCGCCCAGGTGCGCATCGGCCTGCCCCCGGGGTCGGCCAGCCGCGCCAAGGCCACCCGGGACGGCTTCGAGGTGCCCGGGCCCGCCGAGGCCTGCGCCTGGGCCGAGGTCATCATGGTGCTCACCCCGGACACGGGCCAGGCCGCGCTCTACGCCGAGGCCATCCGCCCCGCCCTCGCCCCCGGCAAGACGCTCATGTTCGCCCACGGCTTCAACATCCGCTACGGGCTCATCGTTCCCCCCGAAGGGGTGGACGTGAGCATGATCGCGCCCAAGGGCCCCGGCCACCGGGTGCGGGAGGTCTTCGTGGAGGGGGGCGGCGTCCCCGCCCTGGTGGCGGTGCACCAGGACGCCTCGGGCCAGGCCAAGGCCTTCGCCCTGGCCTACGCCAAGGCCCTGGGCGCCACCCGCGCTGGGGTCCTGGAGACCACCTTCACCGAGGAGACCGAGACGGATCTCTTCGGCGAGAAGGCCGTGCTCTGCGGCGGGGTCTCCGCCCTGGTGAAGGCCGGCTTCAAGACCCTGGTGGACGCCGGCTACCAGCCCGAGATCGCCTACTTCGAGTGCTTCCACGAGCTCAAGCTCATCGTGGACCTCATGTACCGGGGCGGCCTGACCTACATGCGCCACTCCATCAGCGACACCGCCGAATACGGCGACTACACCGGCGGCCCCCGGATCATCAACGACCAGGCCCGGGAGGAGATGCGGCGGATCCTCGCGGAGATCCAGGACGGGTCCTACGCCGAGGGCTGGATCCGGGAGAACCGCACCGGCCGCGCCTGGTTCGAGGCGCAGCGGGCCTCGGAGCGGGAGGAGCCCATCGAGAAGGTGGGCCGCGAGCTCCGCAAGGCCATGCCCTTCCTCGACCCGGTGGATATGCTCGCTCCCTCGGAGGCAACGGTATAACCTAGGCCCTTGGGGAGGACGCAGGAACCGATGGATTTTCCCGAACTGGAGGTGCTGATCAGCCTGGCGCAGGAAGGGAGCTTTTCCCGGGCCGCGGAAAAGCTGAACCGCTCCCAGCCCGCGGTGAGCCAGGCCCTGCGCCGCCTCGAGGACGAGCTGGACGCCCCCCTCCTGGACCGGTCGAGCCGGAAGGTCACCCTCACCGCCGCCGGCGCGGCGCTCCTGGACTATGCCCTGCGCATGGCCCAGCTGCGCAAGGACGCCTTCCACACCCTGGAGAACCTGCGCCACTTCAAGCGCGGGGTGCTTCGCCTCGCCGCCAACGAGAGCGTCAGCGGCTACGTGCTGCCCCCCCTGGTCCGGGCCTTCCGGAGGGCCTACCAGTCCATCAAGATCGAGGTGGCCCACTGCCCCTCCTCCGGGATCCCCGCCCTGCTCATGGACCAGGACGTGGACTTCGGGTTCCTTTCCTACGCCCCGGTGCACAAGGACCTCACCACCCGGCTCCTCTTCCGGGACGAGCTGGCCCTGGTGCTGTTTCCCGGGCACCCCCTGGCCTCGCACAAGGTGGTGGACCTGGAGCAGCTGGGCCGTGAGAGCTTCATCGCCCACCACGCCCAGACGCCCACCCGCACCCACCTTCTGGACTTCTTCGCCCGGGAGCGGGTGCCGCTGCGCATCGTCATGGAGCTTTCCAACCTGGAGACCATCAAGGACTTCGTCAAGGCCGGGGAGGGCATCGCCCTCATCCCCCGCATGAGCGTCCGGCAGGAACTGGCTTCCGGCGAGCTGGTGTCCCCGCCCGTGAAGGGCATGGCCATCGGCCGGGACGTGCGCATCGTCTACCGCACGTCCCGGACCCATTCCATCGCGGGCAAGGCCTTCCTGGACATGGTGGGCAGGGAGTTCCCGGAGGCCCAGTAAACGGGGGGGGAAATAGGGCGTAACCCGCCTGATTCCCCTGGATGTGGCCCCGTGAACCTTTTATCAATCTGCCTGCTGTGCGGCCTCCTCGCCCTTCCCGCCCTGGGGGCCGCGCCCGAACTCCGACCGGTGCGCCTGGACCACGGCCCCGTGCTCACCGGGGACCTGAGCGACCCCGCCTGGGCCAAGGCCCGGCTGCCCACGGGGGCCTTCGGCACCTACAACCCCATGCGCGGCAGCCCCATGCCCCAGGACACGGAGATCTACATGGCCTACGACGCCCAGGCGCTGTACGTGGGCTTCCGCTGCCGCGACACGGAACCCGACCGCATCAAGGCCAGCCTCAGCAAGCGGGACGACCTGTGGAACGACGACTGGGTGGGCTTTTCCCTGGACACCTTCGGCACCGGGCACAACGCCCTCCACATCTTCGTGAACCCCCTGGGCATCCAGGCCGATGCCCTGGATTCCGTGAACGGCAGCGAGGATCCCTCCCCGGACTGGGTCTGGGAATCCCGCGCCATGCGGCAGCCCGACGGCTACACCGTGGAGATCCGGCTTCCCCTCAAGAGCATCCGCTACCAGAGCGGCACCGACGTGCGCATGGGGGTGCTGTTCTGGCGACGCATCAGCCGCCTGGGCCTGAGCGGGTCCTGGCCGGCCATGGCCCCGGGGCAGTGGGTGTACCAGACCCACGCCCCCCTGCGCTTCGCCTCCCTGGAGGCGCCGCTGCGCCTGGAGGTGCTGCCCTCGCTCACCCACAGCCGCTCCGAGCAGCAGACGCGCCCCGGGCAGTGGGCCCGCACCGATACCACCAATCTGGGCATCGGGGTGAAGGCGGGCCTCACGTCGTCCGTGACGGCCGACCTCACCTGGAAGCCGGATTTCAGCCAGGTGGAATCCGACGCCTTCCAGTCCGAGGTGAACCTGCGCTACCCCGCCTTCTACTCAGAAAAGCGGCCCTTCTTCATGGAATCCATGGGGATCTTCAGCCTCGCCGGGGCGGGCAACAACGACGCCAACATGCAGGTGCCGGTGCACACCCGGCGCATCGTGGACCCCCTCTGGGGCGCCAAGGTCACGGGCGACACGGGCCCGGTCTCCTTCGGCGTGCTGGCCGCGGGCGACCGCGCTCCGGGGGCGGCCTGGGACGGCGAAGTGAACCCCGACCAGGGACGCAAGGCGGTCTTCTCCATCGGCCGCGCCCTCTATGGCTTCGGACGCGGCTCCTACGTGGGGGGCATCTACAGCGGCCGGGAGTTCGCGGGAACCTACAACCGGGTCGGCGGCCTGGATTTCTCCTGGCAGGTGGCGGACCGCCACACCTTCGCGGGCAACCTGCTCCAGACCTGGTCCACGGACCCCGGGACGAGGCTCCCGAGGCAGGGGGAGGGCCACCTGCTCTCCTACAACTACAGCACGCGTCCCCTGGACTTCTCCGTGACCTCGGAGCACTACGGGGCGGATTTCCGCATGGACACCGCCTTCTACAACCGGGTCGGCATCGACCAGGAGACCGCCTACCTGGGCCCCAACTTCCACCCGAAATGGGCCTGGGCCCCGTGGCTCATCAAGGTCAACCCGTTCATCTACACCATCATCACCCGGGACAACGTCACGGGCCTCACCGACCAGCTCTACCTGGCGGCCCTGCGCCTGAACACCACCCGGGCCGGCTCCCTCCGCCTGGATGTGCAGCGGTGGCGGGAAGGCTGGATGGGCCGCTACTTCCACAAGACCGTCCTCCGGGTCCAGGGTTCCGTCCAGGCCACCTCCTGGCTCAACCTGGGCGGCAGCCTCCGGACCGCCGACGACATCTGGTACGCCTCGCCCACGCCCTACCAGGGCCGGGTGGCCAGCGCCAGCCTGGACACCGTCCTTCAGCCCACCGACGAGCTGCGGCTGACCGTGAACCTCGTGCGGACCCGCATGACCGACCCGGGCACCGGCGCGCAGGTGTTCGACGTGCGCACCACCAACACCCAGTTCACCTACCAGTTCAACAAGTCCTTCTTCCTCAGGGCCGTCGCCCGCACCGACACCTTCCGCAACCGCATGCTCACCGACTACCTGGCCTCCTTCACCCTCGTGCCCGGGACGGTGCTCTTCCTGGGCTACGGGGAGGTGCGGGACAAGATGGAGTGGCGCGAGGAGCGGTGGCAGCCGGGCGGATCCCGCTACGAGATCCTGAACCGGGGGCTCTTCTTCAAGGTCAGCTACCTCTGGCAGAGCTGAGCTACTTGCGCTTCCACCGCGGAGGCTCGGTCTCGCCCCGCTCCACCTGCCCGATCCAGGTCTCCAGGCGCGCGCGGTAACCGGGGCTCTTCTCCCGGGCGAGGATGGACCGCAGGGCGGCCAGATGGGCCACCTTCAGGGCCTCGGCGGCTGGAGCCGCCACGTCGGGCTTGACCCCGACGTGTTCCCAGTTGGTGCGGGTCACCGGGTTGATGGCGCGCCCGGAGGGGATGAAGGCCACGAAGCCGTGGGCCAGCGCCACCACGCTTCCCGGATTGGCGCCGCCGCCGGTGACCTCGCCCACCAGCGTGGCGCGCTTTTGCGCCTGGAGGTCGTAGGCGCATTCCTCCCCACCGGAGAAGGTGAAGGCGCTGGTAAGGACATACAGGGGCCTGGTGTAGCGGGGCGAGGCGGTGGGCGACGTCCAGAACTGGCGAGTCGTGTCCCTGGGACGGCTGTAGATGGAGTTGAGGTGCCTGCCGTCCCCTTCGGCGAAGAAGTGGCTGACCAGGAAGGCCACCGCCTCGGGGTCGCCGCCGCCGTTCTGGCGCAGGTCCAGGATCAGGGCCTCGGTGCCTGAAACCAGCTGCATCGCGGCGGAAAGGGCCGTCCCCACGAATTCGGCGGGGCCGAAGCCGCGCAGGTCCAGGTAGCCGATGTTCCCCTGGAGCTGCTCCACCCGGGCGATCCCGAAGGCCCGCTGCTGGACGTCGGTCCGGAGTTGGGCCAGGGCCTCCGGGGTGGGTGCCTTGTCCTCGTCGCCCGGGTCCGCGGGCTTGAGGTCGGGGGCGTAGCGTACCCGGAAATGCCCGTCCTCGCCCAGCGTCCGGAGGTCCCGATGAAGGGCCTCGGCGAAGGCCTGAGCCGTGCCCTGGGCATCGTAGGCCCCCTGGGCGGCCTTTTCCGCCAGCGACCTGGCGACGCGGTCGCCCACGTCGGGGAAGACATAGCGGGCCTTCAGGGCAGCCCCGAGGGCCTCCACCACGGCGCTGCGCTGGGCGGGTGTCACGGGCGGGGCCGGGGCTGGAGCCTGGGCGGCGAGCATGGAGCAGAGAAAGGGCATGACGGCCCGGCAACGCATGGGCACCTCCGGCTAGGGTTCCAGGCGGCTCGTCAGGAGCCAGCCCGGGGACGATTCAAGGAAGGGGGTCCCCGCCTCGTCCGCGGCGGGGGCATCCGGCACGAAGCCCGCCTCCCGCAGGAGGCGGGCCGCGGTTTCCGGGCGGGCGCGGCGATGCCGCACCAGGCTCGTGACCGGTTCTCCGGAGGCCGGGGTGAAGCGGGTCTCGAAGGTGGCCAGGGTGTCGGAGACCACCGTGCGGCGGCGCTCCAGGACACCGGCGGCGCAGCGCAGGACGGGCAGTTCCCGGACCCCGGTGGCCGCATCGTGGACCGCCTGGATGACGAAGCGGCCCCCGGGCTCCAGGATGCCCGCCACCTGCCGGAAGAAGTCCAGCCACTCGGCCTCCTCCAGAAGGTGGGGCAGCGTCTGGCCCAGGCAGGTGACGAGCCCGAAGCGCGCGGGACCCACGGCGCGCGCCGCGTCCAGCATGCCGGCCTCGTGCCAGACGGCCTCCAGGCCCGACGCCTGGGCCCGGCGGCGGGCCACGTCCAGGAAGGCGGGTTCCAGGTCAAGGCCGTGGGCGAGGCGGCCCCGGGCGGCCAGGGCCCGCACGAGGCTTCCCGTGGCGCAGCCCACGTCCAGCGTCCGGGTCCCTTCCGGGGCCAGGGCCAGGGCGAGATCCACCCGGGGCTGGCGAAGGGGGAACAGTTCCTCCCAGCTGGAGGCAAGCAGGGCCCAGGGGGGGAGGTCGCCGTCGCTCATGGGACAACTCTAACCTAGAGCCAGGCGGACGTTGCCTTTCTCCGGGCCTCGAAGGCCTCGATAGCGGGCAGGCGGCGAAGGGTGGCCTCGATCTCGTCCAGGCCCTCCAGGAGGGCGCTGCGGCCCCAGGGTTCGCAGGTGAAGGGATAGGAGCGCCCGTCCTGGGTGAGGGTGAGGGCCTCCAGGTCGACGGTGATGGCCCCGGGGGCGGCCGCCAGGGCCTCCAGGGCGGCGGGTTCCACCACGGCGGGGAGCAGGCCGTTCTTGAAGGCGTTGGTGCGGAAGATGTCCGCGAAGGAGGGGGCCAGGACGGCCCGGAAGCCGAAGTCCATGAGCGCCCAGGGGGCATGCTCGCGACTGGAGCCGCAGCCGAAGTTGGCGCCGCCCAGGAGGAGGGTGGCGGACCGTCCCGGCTCCCGGTTCAGCACGAAGGCCGGGTCCTCGGCGCCGTCCTCGCGGTAGCGGAGGTCGTGGAAGAGGTGCCTGCCCAGCCCGCTCCGGAGGATGGTGGTGAGGAACTGCTTGGGGATGATGAGGTCGGTGTCGATGTTCTCGCGGATGAAGGCGGCGGCCTTCCCGGTGTGGCGGATGAACGGGATCATGGCAGCCTCACAGGAACTCGCGCACGTCGGCCAGCCGTCCCCGCACCGCGGCGGCGGCGGCCATGGCGGGCGAGACGAGATGGGTGCGCCCCAGCCGGCCCTGGCGGCCTTCGAAGTTTCGGTTGCTGGTGCTCGCGCACCGTTGGCCGGGCTGGAGCCGGTCGTCGTTCATGGCCAGGCACATGGAGCAGCCGGGTTCGCGCCACTCGCATCCCGCCTCCCGGAAGACCCGGTCCAGCCCCTCGGCCTCGGCCTGGGCCTTCACGAGCCCGCTGCCGGGCACCACTAGCACCTGCACGCCGGGGGCGGCCCTGCGGCCCCGGAGCACCTGGGCGGCCTCCCGCAGGTCCGAAAGGCGCCCGTTGGTGCAGGAACCGATGAACACCACGTCCACGGCTAGGTCCTGGAGGGCCTGGCCGGGACGGATGCCCATGTACGCCAGGGCGCTTTCCGCGCGCCGCCCCTTCTCCTCCGTGGCGGCCTCCCCGGGCCTGGGGGCGCGGCCGGTGATGGCCGCCACCTGCTCGGGGCTGGTGCCCCAGGTGACCTGGGGCTCCAGGTTCGACACGTCCACCCGGTGCTCCCGGTCGAAGACGGCGCCGGGATCGGAGGGGAGGGCGCGCCAGGCGCGCAGGGCCTCCTCCCACAGGGCGCCGGCGGGGGCCATGGGCCGGCCCGCGAGGTAGGCGAAGGTGGTCGCGTCGGGGGCCACCAGGCCGGTGCGGGCGCCGGCCTCGATGGCCATGTTGCAGAGCGTCATGCGCCCTTCCATGCCGAGCCCGCGCACGGCCTCCCCGGCGAACTCCAGGGCGAAGCCGGTGCCCCCGGCCATGCCGATGTCGCCGATGATGCGCAGGATCAGGTCCTTGGCCCCGGTGCCCCGGGGCAGGGCGCCCTCGACCTGGATGCGGAAGTTGCGGGCCCGCTTCTGCACCAGGGTCTGGGTGGCCAGGACGTGCTCCACCTCGCTGGTGCCGATGCCGAAGGCCATGGCCCCGAAGGCCCCGTGGGTGCTGGTGTGGCTGTCCCCGCACACGACGGTGCTGCCGGGAAGGGTGAACCCCTGTTCGGGGCCGATGATGTGGACGATGCCCTGGCGGGGGTCCAGGAGGGGGATGTAGGGGATGGGACAGGTGGCCATGTTGGCCTCGAGGGTTTCCACCTGGAGGCGGCTGGTGGGGTCCTGGATGCCGGCGATGCCCGAGGCCCTGTGGCGGGTGGGGACGTTGTGGTCGGCCACCGCCAGGGCCGCCCCGGGGCGGCGCACGGCGCGGCCGGCCATGCGCAGGCCCTCGAAGGCCTGGGGGCTCGTGACCTCATGGACCAGGTGCCGGTCGATGTAGAGAAGGGCGGTGCCGTCGCCCAGCTCCTCCACCACGTGGCTTTCCCAGAGCTTGTCGTAGAGCGTCTTCATGCGGGGGACCCCAGCAGCATGTGGCCGGCGTTCAGGCGCACCATCTCCCCCAGCCCGCGGGTGGACATGGTGTTGCGCTCGCACTTGAGGTCCGGGGTGCCGTAGCCCCCGTCCAGGGTGCGGCCCACCGCCGCCTCCAGGACGGCGGCCTCCGCCTCCAGGCCCAGGCTGTGGCGCAGCAGCATGGCCGCGCTGAGGATGGAGCCCAGGGGGTTGGCGACGCCCTTGCCCTTGATGTCCGGGGCCGAACCGTGGACGGGTTCGTACAGGCCGACCTTCCCCCCCAGGCTGGCGCTGGGCAGCATGCCGAGGCTCCCGGTGAGCACGGAGGCCTCGTCGCTGAGGATGTCCCCGAACAGGTTGTCCGTGACCACCACGTCGAAGGAGGTGGGCCGGGTGACGATGGCCATGGCGCAGGCGTCCACGTACTGGTGCTCCAGGGTGACATCCGGGTAGGCCTGGGCCACCTCCCGCACCACCGCCCGCCACAACTGGCTCGATTCCAGGACGTTGGCCTTGTCCACGCTGGTCACCTTGCGCCGCCGGCCCCGGGCCAGCTCGAAGGCCACCTTGGCGATGCGCTCCACCTCGAAGCGGGAGTAGGCGAGGGTGTTGGTGCCGGTGTCGGCCGTGAGGCTCCGGGGCTCGCCGAAGTACAGCCCCCCGGCCAGTTCGCGCACGATGACCAGGTCGGTGCCGCGCACGACCTCGGGCCGCAGGGGCGAGGCCCCCGTCAGGGCCGGGTGCAGGAAGGCCGGGCGGATGTTGGCGAAGGCGCCCAGGCCCTTGCGCAGGGCCAGGAGGCCCTTCTCCGGTTTCTCCGCCGCCGGCAGGGCGTCGTGGCGGGGGTCGCCCACCGCCCCCAGGAACACGGCGTCCGAGGCGAGGCAGCCCTCCAGGGTCGCGGCCGGCAGCGGCGTTCCGCAGGCGTCGATGGCCGCGCTGCCGATGGGCAGTTCCAGGAACTGGAAGGTGTGCCCGGCGAAGGTCGCCACCTGCTCAAGGCAGGCCACGGCCTCCCGGGCGACTTCGGGGCCGATGCCGTCCCCGGGCAAAACTGCGATGCGGGCGCGCATGGGCTCTCCTGGTCAGGCGTTGGTGCCGGTCATGGCTTCCCGGCACGTGCGCGCCAGGAGCACCTTGTTGATGGCGTCCAGGTAGGCCTGGGCGCTGCCGTGCACGATGTCCGTGCTGGCCGCCCTGCCCGTGAAGACCCCTTCCGGGAACCTCACCCGCACGTGGACCTCGCCCTGGGCGTCGGCGCCGCGGGTGACGGAATGCAGGCGGAAGTCCTGGATCTCGCCCTGGAGGCCGGTGATGCGGTTGATGGCCTCGCACACGGCGTTCACGGGGCCGTCCCCCGAGGCCGTCTCCGTGGTCTCGCCGCCGGCGCAGGCCAGGGTGACCAGGGCCGTGGCGATGGAGTGGGTGCCCGCGCTGGCCTGCACCGCCACCAGGCGGCAGGTCTGGGGGTCCTCGGTGATGCCGTCGTAGAGGAGGGCGATGAGGTCCTCGTCGAAGATCTCCCGCTTGTGGTCGGCCAGGTCCGTGAAGAGCCGGTAGACCCCTTCGAGGGTGTCCTTCTCCAGGGGATAGCCCAGTTCCTCGTAGCGCTGCTTCAGGGCGTGGCGGCCGCTGTGCTTGCCCAGCACCAGGCTGCTGGTCTTAACCCCCACGCTTTCGGGCGTCATGATCTCGTAGGTCATGGGGTTGGCCAGCATGCCGTGCTGGTGGATGCCGGACTCGTGGGCGAAGGCGTTCCTGCCCACGATGGCCTTGTTGGGCTGGACCTGGACGCCGGTGATGTTGGAGAGGATCTGGCTGGTGCGGAAGAGCTCCTGGGTGACGACGCCGGTCTCGAAGGGGAAGTGCTCCCCGCGCACCCGCAGGGCCATGACCACCTCCTCCAGGGAGGCGTTGCCGGCGCGCTCGCCGATGCCGTTGACGGTGCACTCCACCTGCCGGGCCCCGGCCTCCAGGGCCGCGAGGGTGTTGGCGACCGCCAGGCCCAGGTCGTTGTGGCAGTGGACGCTGATGATGGCCTTCTCCAGGGCGGGGACCCGCTCCCGCAGGGAGAGGATGAGGTTGCGGTACTCCTCCGGGAAGGTGTAGCCCACGGTGTCGGGGATGTTGATGACGGTGGCGCCCTCCTCCAGGGCCAAGGCCACCACGTCGGCCAGGAAGGACGGGTCGCTGCGGCTGGCGTCCTCGGCGCTGAATTCCACGTCGGGGCAGAGGCCCGCGGCGCGGCGGACGCCCTCCCGGGTCATGGCCAGCACCTCGGCCCGGGTCTTCTGGAGCTTGTGGACCATGTGCAGGTCGGAGGTGGAGACGAAGGTGTGGATGCGGGGGCGTTCGGCCTCCCGGAGGGCGGCCCAGGCGCGGTCGATGTCCAGGGGCAGGGCCCGGCAGAGCGCGGCGATGACGGGCCCCTTGACCCGCCGGGCCACGAGGCTCACCGCGGCGAAGTCCTCCTCGCTGGCCACGGGGAACCCGGCCTCGATGACGTCCACCTTGAGCGCGGCGAGCTGGAGGGCCATGCGAAGCTTCTCCTGGGGCTGCATGCTGCAGCCGGGGCTCTGCTCCCCGTCCCTCAGGGTGGTGTCGAAGATGGCGATGTGCTGGCGCGTCATGGGACCTTCCGGTCTAGGAAAATTCCATTACGCGTCCAGGCCCTCCCCGCGTCCACCAGTATTCGGATTCCTTGGGTTCCAATAACTCAATTCAATGGCGGGAACCGGACCCCAGAAGGTCCCACGCCTCGCCGCACTGGCCCATGAAGGCCAGGGAATAGCCCCGGAAGAACACCGCCACCGGCAGGAACACCACGGCGCTGACGTAGGGCAGCCCCGCCAGGCAGCAGGTGAGGCACGTCCCCACGAAGATGGCCGCCCCCGCCGCCATGGCCAGCAGCAGCTTGAGCAGGTAGAAGAGCACGAAGCTGCCGCCGTTGCCCGGCACGAGCTCGCGCCACCAGACGCCGAAGCCCTCGGTGACGGTCACGCCGCGCAGGTACATCACGGGCACCACGAAGTCCCTGAGGATCTGCCCCGCGAGCATGGCCACGAACCCCAGGGGGAGGATGATGGCCAGCGCCGTGAAGATGCCCTTGACGGCCTGGAGACCGAAATGGAAGTCGGCGGCGTCGGGGCCCGCCACGCGCCATCCCGCGTAGAGCCCGAGGGCCGCCACGGCGAGACCGGCGGCCTGGAGGACCACCATGAACCCGAAGACCCGGTTGCCGTGCTGCCGGAACCGCTTCCAGGGGTCGGCCACCAGGCCCCGGCCATGCACCACGTTGTCCAGGAACATGAACTGCCCGCGGGAACCCAGCCAGGTCAGGAGGACCACGAAGGCCAGGGCCACCACCCCCAGGGCCACCACCAGCCCGAGGTGGGCCAGGAACCAGGCCCGCACCTCGTCCACGCCCCCCAGGGGGGACACGTTCCTCGCGGTGGACCCGAAGCCCCGGAACGGCCTTCCGGAGGGCACGTTCATGCCCGCCCCGCTGAGGAAGGACGCCAGGAAGGAGGTGAAGCCCATGGCGCACCACGTCCCCAGGGAGAAGGGGTTGAACAGGATCTTGCGCATCCAATCGAAGGACCGCTGGATGGAATCGGTGGCCGAGATCATCGGTAGCCTCGCCTTTCTGGAATTTCGTTTCTCCGATTGTGACAGAACCCGGGGTTGGATCTAGAATCGGGGGCCGCCGGGGTATTCCAGGGAGCCGCCATGCCAACCAGGGATCCAAGGGACGCGTTCCAACTCAAGGTCCTCCTGGCCGACACCCGGCCCCCGGTGTGGCGCCGGCTCCTGGTTCCGGCCTCGCTCAGCCTGGCCCGGCTCCACCGCGCCATCCAGGCCGCCTTCGGATGGGAGGACGACCACGGCCACGTCTTCCGCATCCGGGGCGGCGAATACGGGCGCAGCGGCTCGGAGGAGGCCTTCGACCTCCAGGGCGAGCGCGTCTCCCTGGCGGGCCTGGGGCTCGGGGAGGGGGAGACCTTCCACTACGAATACGATTTCGAGGATTCCTGGACCCACGTGGTCACGGTGGAGGCGCGCCTGCTGGCGGACGCCCCCCTGCGGGGCCCGTCGTGCCTGGGGGGGCGCCGGGCCTGCCCTCCGGAGGGCTCCGGGGGCCCCTTCGCCTTCCAGGCGTCCCTGGCCGCGGCCCAGGACCCCAGCCACCCGGACCATGGCCAGGCCCTCGCCGTCTTCCCCCGGGGCTGGGCGGCGGACGCCTTCGACCTCAAGGCCGCCAGGCAGGCCCTGAAAGCGGTCTGAACCGCCCGGATTTCACCTGGAAATTCCCGGGATTCAACCTTTCGGCCCTGAAACCGTCCAGAATGGGGAGCACCCTGCGAGGCCCCATGACCCGACCCCTGCCCTTCCGTTCCGCCCTCCTCGCCCTGGCCCTGCTGCCGGCCTGGGCCCAGGGGCCCACCACCCGGCTCATCCAGTCGATTCCCAAGGAGACCCCCCTGGCCCACCCGGACCTGGCCTTCGCCCGGGACGCCTGGATCGAGGTCATCCGTGGCGCCAAGACCCGCCTGGACTTCGCGGAGTTCTACATCGCCCAGGAGCCCGGCGGGGCGCTGGAGGACGTGTTGCGGGAACTGGAGCGCGCCGGGGAGCGCGGCGTGAAGATCCGCTTCATCCTGAGCGCCGGACGCATGCTGGACCAGGACCCCGCCTCCGTGGCGCGGCTTCGCAGGATCCGGAACCTTGAGCTCAGGACCTTCGACCTCAAGGGGGTCTCCACCGGAATCCTCCACGCCAAGTACTTCCTCTCCGACGGCCGGGAAGGGGTGCTGGGCAGCCAGAACTTCGACTGGCGGGCCCTGGAGCACATCCACGAACTGGGCATCCGCACCACCGATCCCGCCCTGGTGGACCGGCTGCAGGAGGTCTTCGAGGTGGACTGGCGCTTCGCGGGCGACAAGAGCCTGCCTCCCGCCCCCAGGCCCGTCACCGTCGCCCAGGGTCCCGCCGAACTGGTGGCGAGCCCCCCCTTCCTGTCCCCGGGCACCGTGCGCCCGGCCCTGGACGCCCTGGTCCAGCTCCTGGGCCAGGCCCGCTCCAGCATCCGCATCCAGCTCCTCACCTACTCCCCCGTCGCCCGCGGGCACTACTGGCCCGCCCTGGACGGGGCCCTGCGGGCCGCGGCGGTGCGCGGCGTGAAGGTCGACCTGCTGGTCTCGGACTGGGTGTTCAAGAGCCGCGGCCTGGACCACCTCAAGTCCCTCGCCCTGATCCCCAACATCGACGTGCGCATCGCCTCCATCCCCGAGGCCTCCACCGGCCACATCCCCTTCGCCCGCACCATCCACAGCAAGTACGTGGTCCTGGACGGCGCGACCCTCTGGGTGGGCACCAGCAACTGGGAGGAGGACTACTTCGAAGCCTCCCGCAACGTGGAGGCCATCCTTCGCCAGCCGGCCCTGGCCAAACAGGGCGGCGAGATCTTCCAGAAACTGTGGACCAGCCCCTACGTGAAGAAGCTTGAACCCATGAAGGCCTACACCCCCCGGAAGGTGGACTGACCCAGGTTGTAGCCTTCGTGCCACGCAATGAAGGCCGCGAGGGCGCCGCATTTCGCCCAAATGGAACATTGGGGAAGCTTCGGGTAAAGAACCCGTACGCCGAGCACGCGGAGGCGCTGAGTTACGCAGAGGTGGCTTCGCGATCTAGAACGCCGACCCATGCCGCCCAGGCCCTGACCGCTGTCGCGGTCCGCGCCGCTGCCGCGGCGCGTGGCAGGGTGCGCAGGTCCTTCCGCATGCGAGCCTGTGGAAGGACCTGCGCACCCTGCCATGAACGGGCCTGGCCTCGGCTTTCGGTTCAGAAGTCAGGTCAGGGAACGTTCCTGGGGGACGAGGAACTCTCCCGGAAGGAGGTCTGGCGGGACCTCTTTCCCCGGTGGATTCCGTCATCCGGCGCGTCAAGCCCAGGCCCGTTCGAGGCGGGGGGCGCTGGCCCGCCACAGGCTCGCATGCGGAAGGGCAAGCGCACCCCGCCGCGCGCCGCGGCAGCGGCGCGGACCGCGATAGCGGTCAGGGCCAGGGCGGCATGGGTCGGCGCATCGGGTTGCGAAGGCTCCTCTGCGAGACTCAGCGCCTCAGCGTGCTCCGGTCGGGTAGGCCCGGGGCGTTGCCGCCCCAGACCCCCCTCAGATCCGGACATGCCCGATTAAGGCATCCGGCTCCTCAGATCACGTGAGTAGCTGCGGGCATGAGCGTCACTGTCCGCTTCAGCCTTGGGGGCGGGAGCGGGAACCGCTTCAACACCTTCTCCATGGCCTCCCAGGTCAGGACTGCCCTTTGGGATCTCCGGCCCAGCCACTTCTTCCAGAGGTGACTCACCTCCCGAGCGAAGTTCCTGATGGATCTGAAGTTCCCCGTAATCCCGTAGTAGTTGTAGTGTCCGATTAGCTTCTGGCGCAGGGTCTTGTGCTGGTCCGAGAGCCGGTTATGCCGGTTCTTCTTCAGCCAGTCCCCTGTGGCCTTGATGGCGCGGCTGAACCGTTTCTTCGAGGTCTTCCGCTTCACCACCCAAGCCCCCTTGAGGGACTTGCCCCAGTAATGGGTGAATCCCAGGAAGTCGAAGTTGCCGGGTCCCCCTCCGGGGTCCCGCGGTTCCTTCGGTTTCCGGAACTCCACCAGCCGGGTCTTGTCCGGGTGGATCCTCAGTCCGAACCTTTCGAAGCGCTTCGGCAGCACCTCCAGGACTCGCCGGGCATCTTCCTCAAGGGCAAAGCCCATCACGAAGTCGTCCGCGTAGCGGACCAGAAAGGCTTGACCCCGCAGACGGGGCTTCACTTCCCGCTCGAACCATACGTCCAGCACTTCGTGGAGGTAGATGTTGGCCAGGGTCGGGGAGATCACACCCCCCTGGGGAGTGCCCGTTTCCGGGTGCGTGATGCATCCTTGGTCGAGAACCCCCGCCTTCAGCCATTTGCCGATCAGACGCTTTACCACTCCGTCCCGCATCCGCTTGTCCAGGATTTCCCGCAGGCAGCCGTGGTCCAGCGTGTCGAAATACTGCCGGATATCCACGTCTAGCAGCCACCCACCGCTCAGGTTCATCGTCTGCTGCCAGATCGCCTGCAGTGCCTGGTGCGCCGACCTCCCGGGCCGGAATCCATACGAGCAGTCCAGAAAGTCCTGCTCATAGAGGGGTTCCAGGAGCATGACCACCGCCCTCTGGAGGACCTTGTCCTCGAAGGTGGGGATGCCCAGAGGACGCTGGGTTCCATCCGCTTTGGGGATGTATACCCTTCGCACCGGAGGGGCCTTGTAGGGGTCGCCGGCTTTGGCTCGGTTCAGCAGGGATTGGAGATTTGCCTCCAGATTCTCCGCGTATTCCTGGGCTGTTTGGCCATCCACCCCTACTGCCCCGTCCTTACGGGTTTGCCGGTAGGCTTCCTGAAGCCATTCGATGTCCATGTGGTGGGACAAGCTGCGAATTGCCGCCTCCGGCATTTGCCGGGACAGTTCCGCTATCCGTTGTTGTTTCGTGCAGACCGAGCTGGGAGTCGATATTCCCATGGTCTTTCCCTCCAACGATTCCGTGATCTGGCAGCCCCTTGGCTCCAGCGGGTCCCTCGGAACGGTTCCCCACCTTCATCGCTACTACGAGCTGCTCCGACTCCCTGCCGCCCTTCCCGCCGCCGTCATTTGGTTCCGGCTGGCGGTACCGCCTTCGCATCCGGTTGTTCGCTCCTGATCGGGTCGGTGCCCCCCGTCCAGGCCAGGGTTGTTTGGATCGTGGCGTCCCCAACCACGGGTCCAGGCGGAAACGACAGGGCCTCCCAGGTTCCTGGGGGACCCCCTGCGGACATGCCCTGCTCTGCGACCCCGGCGGGACCTTTGAGCCAGGCCGTTGCGGCTCTCAGGTGCGGCCTTCCGTTCGTACGAAAACGTCGGCTCCCACGGTAATAAGACTTTCGAGGCTCGATCACACGGCCTATACGCTCGCTGTCTACGCTTCGAAGGGTGGGTCACCCCACCACCACGCAAGACTCGCTTCTGGCTGCTGGCCAGCTTTGCCAGATGGGGTTGGCTACCCATCGGGTCCCATTGCGAGGTTTCAGGTAATTAGGTCATCCATCCTCCTCGCCCAGGCTTTGCCTGGCGCACCGTACGGGTCCTTTGCCCGAAGACACCGAATCTTTATGTTGGGCCACCCTAGTTCGCGCCCCCCAGCCGGAACTTCCCGGTGAGGCGGTGGAGATCCCCGGCCTGCCGGGCCAGGTCCTCGATGGTGCGCGAGGTCTCGTGGAGGCTCGAGGCGAGTTCCACCGTGGCCGAGGCGTTCTGCTCGGTGAGCTGGGACGTGGTGCTCACGGCCTCCACCACCTCGTTGCAGGAGATGGTCTGCTCCTCCACGGAGGAGGTCACCCGGGCCGCGCCCTTGGACAGGTTGCGGATGTTGGCCTCCATGGCCACCAGGATCTCGCGCACCGCGGCGGTGGAGACGGCGCCGTCCTTGACCCGCTCGGTGCTCTCCTGGATGAGCTGACTGATCTCCTTGGCCGCGCCGGCGCTGCGCTCGGCCAGCTTGCGGATCTCCTCGGCGACCACGGCGAAGCCCTTGCCCTGGGCCCCGGCCTTGGCGGCCTCGATGGCGGCGTTCAGGGAGAGCAGGTTGGTCTGCCGGGCGATGTCCGCGATGACGGTGGTGATCCGGCCGACCTTGGCCGAGCTTTCCTCGATGGCCTCCATGGCCTGGGAGGAGCCCTTGGCGCAATCCAGGCCCCGGGCGCTCATGGCCAGGGACTCCTGGGAGAACCGGTCCGTCTCGTGCGCGGTGCCGCGCACGTCCGTGATGGAGCTGGCCACGTCGTTGAGCGCCGAGGTGGACCGCTCCATGGCCGCGCGCTGGTGTTCGGCCCCCTTGCTGATCTCCTGGGTGGCGCCGTTGAGCTGGTCGGTGGTGGCTGCCAGTTCCGTGGTGCCGCTGGCGACGCGCTCGGCGATGCCCGCGAGGGAGGAGATGTCCTGGCGCAGCCCCCGGGTCAGATCGTCCAGGCTCCCGGCGATCTCGGCGAATTCGTCGTGGGTGTCCACCTTCGGCGAGGCGGTCAGGTCGCCCCCGCCCACGGCCACCAGGGCGGTGCGGATCGCCGTGACCGCGGCGCCCACCTGCCTCCCGACCACCACGGTCATCACGATGCCCGCGAGGATGGCCACCAGGCTACCCCCCAGGAGCCAGAGCTGCATGCGGCCCGCGAAGCCCGAGGTGAGGCCGATGTCCTCCCGGGTGCGCGTGTCGATGGCGGCAAGGGTCTTCTCGAAGCCCTCGCGCCCCAGGCGCTGGTCCTGCACGTTGGCCTCCATGAGCGCAGGATCGAACTTCACGGCCGCCTTGGCCTTGGCCAGGGCCTCGGGGAACCCGGCGTCGTACTTGCGGATCGAGGCGATGCCCTGGGTCACCAGCGCCTTCTCCCCGGGCCCCCAGGCCACGGTCTCCAGGGCGGCCAGCTTGGCGCCGGCCTTCTGCTGCAGGTCCTTGAGGCGCTCGCCCCGCTTGGCCTGGTAGGCCTCGTCCTTGGCCGCGGCGATGAGTGACACGTGGACGGTGCGAATCGTGTTCACATCGTTGAGGGCGCTGGAGAGCATCCGGGCCTTGTCCAGGTCCGCCCCGGACACCTCCAGGCGGTTCACGACCCGGTTGATGGTGAAGGCCCCGGTCAGCGCCACCACCGCAAGGAGGATCACCTGGCCCAGGAACAGCGCCGCGAATTTCCCGCGGATTCTCAGACGCCCGAAGAACAGATTGAAAATGCCCATGATTGGCTCCTGGAATTGAACGGATCGAGGGGAGTTGAGGATACCCTTATCCATTAAACCGTGCATTCGTGTTTATCATTGGTTACACATGATCAAGACCATCGGAAAGTACGAGATCATCCGGCTCCTCGGCAGGGGCAACATGGGCGAGGTGTACCTCGGCCGGGACCCGGTCCTGGACCGGCTCGTGGCCGTCAAGACGATCCGGCCCGGCACGGCCTTCGAGGGGGAGGGGCAGGCCCGCTTCGAACGGGAGGCCCGGGCCACGGCGGCCCTCAACCACCCCAATATCATCACCATTTATGACTTCGGCATGGTGGAGGAGGTCTGCTACCTCGCCATGGAATTCCACGAAGGGGAGGATCTGGCCACCCTCATCCAGCGCGGCTCCCATTCCCGGGCCGACCTGCTGGAGGCCCTGGCCCAGGCCTGCGACGGCCTGGGCTTCGCCCACGCCCGGGGCATCGTCCACCGGGACGTCAAGCCCGCCAACATCCTCGTGGGCGGAAAGGGCAAGCGCCCCGTGGCCAAGCTGCTGGACTTCGGCGTGGCCAGCGTGGACCGCTCCAGCCTCACCGAGCAGGGCACCTGGATGGGCACGGTCAGCTACATGGCCCCGGAGTACCTGGAGAGCGGCAAGGCCGGCCCCGCCTCGGACATCTTCGCCGCCGGGGTCATCATCTTCGAGATCCTTTCGGGTGGGGACCGGCCCTTCACGGGCGACGGCCCCACCGCCATCCTCAACGCCATCCTCCACAAGCCCCCCCGCGAGCTCCCCCCGGACCACCTTCGCGACGTGCCCCGGGCGGTGGTGGACGTGATGGACAGGGCCCTGGCCAAGGACCCCGCCCTGCGCTACGCCCACGCCGAGGACCTGGCCTCGGCCCTGCGCGAAGCCCTGGCCGCCCCGCCCCAGGCCCCGGCCCCGCCCCAGCGCATCGTGGTGGGCCGGGGCGGCGGAGCCACCTGCCTCAGCCTCCGGGTGGCCCTGCGCAAGGCCCGGAGCGGGGCGATCATCGAGGTGCTCCCGGGGGTCTACCGGGAGGCCCTGGTCATCGACAAGGAGCTCACCCTCCAGGGCGCGGGCGACCCCGCCCAGATCGTCGTGGCGTCCCCCGCGGGCCCCTGCCTCACGGTGGACGCGCCCCGCTGCGACGTGCGGGGAATCACCTTCCGGGGAGAGGGCTCCGGGCCGGCCGCGGACCTGCGTTCGGGGCACACAACCCTGACGTCCGCGCGCGTCACGGGCCCCGGCCTGGGCCTGAGGGTCCACGCCGGGGCCCAGGCCACGGTCCTGGACTGCGCCTTCGAGGACCACGCCGGCGGCGCGGTGGAGTTGGGGCCCCGCAGTTCCTCCCGGTTCACGCGCTGCGAGTTCAAAGGCAGCGGCTCGGCCGGGGTGCTGGCCTTGGAAGGGGCCGAGACCACGCTGGAGGACTGCCAGGTCACGGGCCATGGACTGGCCGGGGTGCACGCCACCGAGGGCGCCCGGGTCCAGCTCACCGGGTGCCGGGTGGCGGAGAACCCCGGGCTCGGACTGTGCGCGGTGGACGGGGGCCGGGTGGACCTGGCCTCCTGCGAAGTGGCCGGCAACGGCCAGCCCGGGCTCCTCCTGCACCGGGGCGGCTCCGCGCGGCTCACGGGCACCCGGGTGGTGGGCGGCGCGTCCCTGGGCATCGCCTGCCACCTGGAGGCCGCCCTGGCCATGGACCACTGCCTGGTGCAGGGCAACGCCGCCGGAGGGCTGCTTCTGGCCGCGGGTTCCCTGGCCCCGCTCCTGGGCGAAGGGAACACCCTCGAAGAGGTTTCCGTCCCCTAGGGCAGGAGTTCCTCCCATCCCGTGCCCGCCAGGGCCAGGCCCTTGTATCCGGGGTTGCCCAGGAGGTCCAGCATGGGGTCGGCCTCGCGGGTGACGAAGGCGATGGGCAGGTCCCCGAACGACCGCAGCAGTGGTTCCAGGCGGCGCACGGCGCCGACCGGCTCCAGGCCCTCGGCGCGGCTGGGCTCCAGGTCCACCACCAGGATCCGGATCGGCGCGGACCCGGGGTCCTTCCAAAGGGCGTGGGCCCCGTAGAGGTCCGGGGCGGTCTCGAACCGCCCGTACCCCGCGGCGCGCAGGTTGCTTTCGAGGCGCTGGCGGTCCTCGCCCGGGGGGCCGACCAGGAGGAGCCGGGCGCACCTGCGGTCCAGGGCGGCCAGGGCCTCCAAGCCCGGCGCGGGGGTCGCCGGAACGGGGGCCGGGGGCGCCGGCTCCCGTTCCGGCGCGAACGCCTCGATCAGGTCGGCCTCGGGGCGGTAGCCGCCCGAGGACAGGCCGCTCTGGCGGTCACGCAGTTCCAGGAACCGGGACAAAAGGAGCTTGTCGGCCTCGCCCATGCCCATGAACTGGATGCCCAGCTGCAGCTCGGAATCCGCCTGCTGCACCCGCACCACCTGCCCGCGGAGCTCCAGGCGATCGCCCTTGGGAAAGCCGCTGACCCGCAGCAGACTGAGGATCATCCCCTGGTCGACGAGCGCCGCGTGGGGCGAAAGGGGCATCCCGTCGTCGAGCCGGACCATGCGGTCCACCCGGAAGGCCAGGCCCCCCATGGACATGCTGAGCAGCGGCCCCGTGAAGCCGTGGCCGGGCACCTCCGAGTCCTGTCCGGCCACGTAGAAGTTCTCCCGCGGGCGGAAGGGGTAGCGCTTCCAGAGCCGGCGATCCGAGGCCGTCAGGGATGGCGGGCCCTGGAACCGGTACTGCAGGTAGCCTTCCCGTCCCACGAACCGCAGGCGCCCCTCCAGACGCTTGCCCAGGGTGGCGAACACCAGCTCGAAGAGGGCGCCCTCGGCCAGGGCCGGCGGCAGCGGCCTCAGCAGCTTCAGGACCAGGTCCCCGGACCCGGCCTCCACCTTCAGCAGGACGGCGGTGTACGGCAGGGTCCGGGTGCCCTCCACCTTGATGGGGAATTCCGCCCCGGTCGCCGCGAGGTCGCGGAGCGCCTCGGCGATGCGGGCGGGATCGCGGATCTGGGCGCCGGTGGACATTCAGCCCTCCGCCGCCCGGAGCGTGGCATGGGTCGGGCCTGCAAGGATTCGCACCGATCCACGATACCCCGCCCCGGCGTTGTCCGCCACCCGCCGGCGAGGTTCAGAGCGTCCGGAGGGAAAAGGTCACGTCGAGCCGGATGGGGGCCTGGGCCCGCATGCGCTCGGGCACGTGGAAGCGCCAGAGGAGCACCGTCTCCACGATCTTGGGCCAGGTCGCGGGGGGGCCCCCCAGGGGCGTGGCCGACAGCGGCACCCCGTCGGCCCCGATGGAAAGGCGCACGAGGACCGAGCCCGTGAGGCCGCGGACGGTCCCCTTGACCACCGGGATGGGCTGGGAAACGATGCGGAACTCGTCGTCGTCCACGGGCGTGGCCAGGATCCTCCGGGCCGGGGAGGCCGCGGAGGAGGATCTGGGGCCGCCGCCGTCCCCCCGGGCCATGCCGTTGCCGCCCCGGGCCAGGGGCAGGCCCGGGGGCACGTCCAGGACGGTGGCTTCCGTGGGCAGGCCCCGGGGCGCCAGGTCGAGATCCGGCGTGAAGCTGGAGGCCCGGGCCAGGCCCGGCTGGAGGTCCCGGTACCTCAGAAGGTCCGGATCCACGGTCCCCGTGCCGGCGGGGTCCCCGGGCCGGCTCGACGGCGGGGCTTCCGGCGGGACGCGCCCCGCGGGGGCGGGTTCCACCACCTGGTCCGGCGCGAGCCGGACGCCCAGGGTCCGGATCCGGTCCGGGCCCACGACCCGCATGCGCGCGGCGCCCAGCGCCCACACCAGGGCCAGGGTCAGGCCCGCGGCCAGGGTCAGGCTCAGGCCCCGACGACCCTCTCCGACGCCCGAGAGGGCCAGCTCCAGGTCGAGATCCGGCTCGAAGAGCTTTTCCATGGGTTCATTAGGCCACCAAACGGCGCATCCGTCATGGCCGGTAGATGGCGAACAGCGTGATGTCGGGGTTCGTGAAATTGCCCGCGTCCTCGGAGATGCCGAAGCGCCACCGGGGCAGGTCCCGGTGGGCCACCACCCAGTGCTGCTGAACCCCGGGCAGGTCGATCCAGGCCACGCCGGTCTTGTAGGGGCTCTGGTGGTACTGCAGGGTCACGTCCAGGGCGAAGCCCCGCCAGAAGCCGGGCCCGTCGTCCCGGTACCCGAGGCCCACCCAGCCCCGGCCCAGGGTGCGCCGGGGGATGGCCTCCCGGAAGGCGCTTCCGGCGGGAAGACCCAGGTACACGCCCTCCAGTTGGCCGTGCAGGGTCCAGCGGCCCCAGGCGCGCCAGCCGGCCACCCCGGCCATCCCGTTGATCCCGCCGTCCGTGGACCAGTCCCGGTCGCTGCCGGTGGGAAGCTGGAGACTGGCCCCCACCCGCCCGCCGGCGGTGCGGTCTCCGAAGCCCACCGCGTAGGCCACGTCGGTCCCCAGGAGGCGCGTCGCGGGCCGCCGCAGCTCCGCCACGGTGCGTCCGTTCGCCACCAGCTCATAGTCCAGGCGGTTCCGGGGCACCTGGTTCCGGCCCCCGTCGGGCAGCGACAGGGCCTTGTGGAAGGCCGCGACGGCCGCGTCGCCGATCCCCCCGGAGCTGTTCACGCCGCGGAAGCGCACGTTCACCCGCCCGGGTCCCAGGGGCCAGGCCAGGTCGGCGGTGAGCTGCCAGTCCTCCCCGTCCAGCACCGCCCTGGAACGCCCGTCCGCACTGGTCTCGCTGCCCGTGCGCAGGAACTGGCTGCTGGCCTCCAGCGCCAGGGAATTCACCCCCTCGGGCAGCGGCTCGGGAAAGATTCGGAACCACACCGCCCGGTTGTTCATGGGCGTCTCCTGCCCCGCCGCCGCCAGCCCCGCCAGGGCCAACCCCGCCGCGCGCGCACAGGTCCATGTCATGGGCCACTTCCACATCCGCCGACCTCCTGGGCGGGCGCCGGCCCGCGCCGGGCACCCCGCCTAGCAGGGTAGCGGCCCACACCGCTGGCTCGCCCGTGCCTGTGACGGGAAGCACAAGGCGACCCCAGGGTCTTGTATTTGAACCGTCTTGATGGTGAAGTTGAGATTCAGTCGCTTTCGCAATCAGAAACCAACCGCTTTCGTACCAGGAGATGCGCCATGAAGCGCCTCGGCCTCGCCCTGTCTGCCCTGCTCACCGCCTCGCCCCTGGGGGCCCAGACGCCCCCCGCGGACCCCGTTCCCAAGGCCTGCCGCCCCCTGTTCAGCACGTCGGCGGGCCTCACGGACCCGGGCGTCGTGGAACTGGAGATGGGCGTCCAGCGCATCTCGAACCGGGACGGCTCGGAGGACCGGTTCGTCCCGACCCAGCTGAACTTCGGCATCAACTCCTGGTTCGACCTGCGCCTGGGGTGGAGCGGGCCGGCCCTGCGCAAGGACTCCCAGGGCGAGCGGAAGTCGGGCGGCAGCGACCCCGTGATCGGCGGCCAGGCCCTGTTCCTCAGCCAGGCCCGCCACGGGGTGGACCTGGGCTTCGCCCACTGGCACAAGCTGCCCCGGGCCAGCGTCGCCAAGGGGATCGGCACCGGCCGGCACGACGACACCCTGCTCCTCACCGCGTCCCGCGTCCAGGGGAGGTGGCTCCTGGACCTGAACGCGGGCGCCAACTGGATCGGACGCTGCTCGGGCGAAGGGCGCATCCGGCAGGCGGCCCTTTCCCTGGCGGTCACTTACGCCGTGACGCCCCGTTGGAACGTCACCCTGGACACCTACGCCCTGGCGGCCACGGAGCTGGGGCCCCACGCGGTCAGCAGCGTCCTGGCGGTGCGGCGCGACCTCACCTCCGACCTCTGCGTGGACCTGGGCGTGGAAGCGGGACTCACGCAGGGGGCGCCGCGGCTGTCCCTGAACGCGGGCCTGGCCTGGCGCCTGGGCCGGATCTTCTGACGGTGCGAGAAAAGGAGTAGCGACATGGCGATCGTGGCCCTGGCGGGCAACCCCAATTGCGGCAAGACGTCCCTCTTCAACGCCCTCACGGGCGCCCGGCACCACGTGGGGAACTGGCCCGGCGTCACGGTGGAGAAGCGCAGCGGCACCTTCGAGCAGGCCGGCCTGCCCCTGGAAGTGGTGGACCTGCCCGGCACCTACTCCCTGTCGGCCCGCAGCGAGGACGAGCGCATCGCCTCCAGCTTCCTGGCGGAACCGGCGGTGGACGTGATCCTCAACGTCCTGGACGCCTCCAACCTCGAGCGCAACCTCTACCTCACCACCCAGCTCCTGGAGCTGAAAAAGCCCATGGTGTTCGCCCTGAACATGATGGACGACCTGGAGCGCCAGGGGACCCGGGTGGACCTGGAGGCCCTGGCGGCCCTGCTGGGCGGGCCGGTCATCGCCACCGTGGGCAACCGCGGGGAAGGCATCGCGGAGCTGAAGGCGGCCCTCCACCGCGTCGCCACCGGGGCGGATCCCTCCCTGGACCCCAGCCTCTGGCCCCCCCGCGTCACCTACGGGGAGGACCTGGAATTCGAAGTGAGGCGGCTGGCCGAGGAGGTCAGCCGGGATGAGCGGCTCGCGGAGCACCTCCCCGCGCGGTGGCTGGCCCTGCGGCTCCTGGAGGGCGCCACCGACGCCCTGGAGCAGGCCACGGCCAGCCATGCCCGGCAGGCCATCCGGCAGCAGCTGGAGGCCAGCACGCGCTTCCTCGAAGCCCACCTGGGGGCCGACTGCGCCACGCTCATCGCCGAGCGGCGCTTCGGCTTCGCCCGGGGCCTGATGGCCGAGGTCATGGTCCGGAAGGACCGCCAGGGCCGCACCCCCACGGACCGCATCGACGCCGTGCTCACGCACCGGTTCCTGGGAATCCCCATCTTCCTGGGGCTGATGGTGGCGATGTACGCCCTCACCTTCGTGGTGGGCAGGATCCCCCAGGACTGGATCGCCGGCGGGTTCGCCTGGCTCCATGACGCCGCCGCGGCCCGGCTCCCGGCCGGCGAGCTCACCAGCCTCCTGGTGGACGGGGTGATCCCGGGCGTGGGCTCGGTGGTGGTCTTCCTGCCGGTGATCATGATCCTCATGGGGTGCGTGTCCTTCCTGGAGGACACCGGCTACATGGCCCGGGCGGCCTTCGTCATGGACCGGCTCATGCACCTCATGGGCCTGCACGGCAAGAGCTTCATCCCCCTCATCATGGGCATGGGCTGCAACGCGCCGGCCATCCAGGCCACGCGGACCATCGAGGCCCGCAGCGACCGCTTCATCACCATCCTGGTCTCCCCCCTCATCTCCTGCTCCGCGCGCCTGCCGGTCTACATCCTCCTGGCCGGGGCGTTCTTCAGCCCCATGGGGGGCGCCGTGGCCGTGGTGGCCATGCACCTGCTGGGCTTCGTGCTGGCCATCGCGGCGGGCAAGGCCCTGCGCCTGAGCCTGTTCCGCAACGAGAACACGCCCTTCGTCATGGAGCTGCCCCCCTACCGGCTGCCCGTGCTGCGCACCACGCTCCTGCACATGTGGGAGAAAGGGTCGGTCTTCCTCCGCAAGGCGGGCACCGTGATCTTCGCGGGGGCCACCCTGGTGTGGTTCCTCAGCAACTACCCGGGCCTCACCAACCGCGCCTGGGCCGCCGAGCTGCGCGCCCAGGAGGAGGCCGTCCTGGCCCAGGGCCTGCCCGAGGCCGAAACCCAGGAGAAGCTGGAGGACCTGGCCTTCGCCCACAAGGGCCGCATCATGAACTCCAGCCTCGCCGCCCGCTTCGGCCACGCCCTGCGGCCGGTGTTCCGCCCCATCCTCGACCCGGACCACACGCGCCCCGAGGCCTGGAAGGACGGCGTGGCCCTCACCGCCGGGTTCGTGGCCAAGGAGATCGTCGTGGGCACCATGGCCGTGGTGCACCAGGCCAAGGCCGAGGCCACCGAGGGCCCGGACGGCAGCCCCCTGCAGCGGACGCTGCGGGAGCGCTCCGGCCTGACCCCCCTTACCGCCCTGGCCTTCATGATCTTCACCCTCATCTACACGCCCTGCCTGGGCACCGTGGGCATGATCCTCAAGGAGACCCGCAGCTGGCGCTGGACGGGCTTCAGCGTCGCCTACGGCCTAGTGCTGGCCTGGCTGCTCTCCTGGGGCACCGTGACCGTGGGCCGGGCCCTGGGGTTCGCATGAGCGGACAGATGATCGGCGTCCTGGTCCTGGCGGTGCTGGCGGTGTGGCTGCTGGCCAGGAAAGGGAGGAAGAAGGGCTGCTGCGGGGATTCCTGCGCCTGCGGCAGGAAGCCGGGGGCGCGGTGAGCACGGCCGGGGAGCGCGTTCCATGCTTCAATGGAGTGTGGTCACGATGACGGAACCCGCCCCGGAATGGCGCGGCCAGCCCGGAGACCCCGCCCTGCGCGGGGCCCTTGGCGCTGGGCTCCCGGGGGGCGCGGCATGAGGCGCCTCGTGGCCATCCTGCTCCTGTGCCTGGCCTCCGTCTACCTGGGGGCCACGAGCCTGGATCCCTGCGCCGAGAGCGTGAGGGACGACTGCGCGCCGGTGTGCCATATCTTCTGCGCCGACGGCTGCGCCACGGTTCCGGTGCCCGAGGCCCCGGTCGCCCCCGCCCCCGACGCGCCGCCGCGCCCCCGCTACGAAGCGGAGCGGGCCGAGAACCTCGTCGACCTGGTCATCGAACCGGAGAAGGAGCCGCCCCGGATCTGAAGGATCCGGCCGCCGACCCACCCCGGCAGGGCCTCGCCCTGCCCGCTCCCAACCCATTCGATGCTGGAGGATCCCGTGCGGACCCTTTCCCTCACCCTGCCCTGCGTGCTCCTGGCGCACGGGGCGGCCCAGGCGCCCCTCACCTACCCGGATATCCAGGCCAAGGCCCGGCCGGCCCCCGCCCAGGGGCGCGCCGACGCCCTGCTGGCCGAACATCACCTTCGCCTGCAGGAAACCCGGGGCTTCCTCCGGGACGGGCCCACCCTTTCTCTCTTGGCGGGACCCCGCCGCACGCCCGGCGAACCGGGAACCACCGACAAGGCCGTGGACGTGGATCTCCCGCTCTTTCTCTCCACCCGCGTCCGGGCGGAGCTGGAACGCGCCCTCGGCCAGGCGCACCCCGTGCTGAGGGAGGCCGCCCACCGGGAGGGGATGTTCCGGCTGCGGTCGGCCTACCTGGACGCCTGGCTCGCCTCCCGCCTGCGGGGCCTCAGGGAAGCGGACTGCGCCACCGTGGAGCGTTGGCTGGGCACCGCCCACGCCCGCTTCGAAGCGGGCTCCGATCCGGCCTTCCAGACCGCCCTGGTGGAAGGGGAGCTGCTGAAGGCGCGGCAGGACCTGGATGAGGCCTGGGCCCAGGAGGCGCGCTCCTGGGGCGCCCTGGCGGCCCTGGCCGAGCTGCCGGCGCTCCCCCAGCCCCTGGCCGACCCGGGTCCCCTCCCACCGGTTCCCGCCGCGGACCTCCA
Organism: Mesoterricola sp. MK458; assembly: GCF_055384935.1. Lineage (NCBI taxonomy): Bacteria > Pseudomonadati > Acidobacteriota > Holophagae > Holophagales > Holophagaceae > Mesoterricola > Mesoterricola sp. MK458. The sequence continues at coordinate 3,926,748 of NZ_AP045075.1, read as the reverse complement.
GGCGCGCCTGCACGAAGGCCCGTTGCGCAAGGCCCTGGAGGCGGAAGCCGGGCTGGAGGAGCGGGGCCTCCGCCTGAAGGAGGCCCAGGACCTGAGCCGCTGGAGCCTCCGGGGCGCCTATGCCGCCGAAGGTCCGGAAAAGGTCGCCCGCATCGGTGTAGCCGTTCGCCTGCCCCGGCCGGGGGAGGCCCGCGCCATCCGCAGCGCCACCGAGGCCCGGATCCAGGCCAACCGCGCCGCGTCCCGCCAGGCCCTCGCCGAACTGGACGCCCGCGCCCAGGGGGCCGTCACCCGCCTGAAGGCAGCGGGCTCCGGCCCGGACGTCCCCGACTTCGGCGCGGCCATCGAGGCCGTGGGCCTTCGCCTGCGCGAAGGGCGCGAGCGCCCCTCCGAGGCCCTGCCCATCCGCCGCCAGCTCCTGGAATCCCAGATGGCCGCCCTGCGCCGCCACCACGCGCGCCAGCTCCTGGCCGCCGAACTCGATGCCCTGCTTGCCGAGGTGAACCGATGAACCGCCATGCGATGAGCATTCCGATGACCCTGCTGCTGATTGCGGGGATCGGATGTTCCAAGAGATCCGGAGCGATCCAGGAATCCGCCAAGCACGAACCCGAGGACGAGCACGCCGGCGCGCACCTCCCCCTGAAGGACATCCGCGGCCTGCGCTTCCTCGTGGTTCCCGAACCCCGGGCGGAAGGGGCGTGGTACCCCGCCGAGGCCATGGGGGACGAGGCGGCCCAGGCCATCCTCAGCAGCCCCGTGAAGGGCATCGTCACCGGGATCCAGGCCGCCCCGGGCCAGCGGGTCGCCGCCGGCGTCGGGCTCATCACCCTCCAGAGTCCCGAACTGGCGCGCCTCAAGGCGGACTGGTTGTCCAGCCGCGCGAAGCGCGAACGGGCCGACGCCGAACTGGCCCGGGAGCAGCGGCTCTTCGAGGCCCAGGCAGGCGCCCGGCGGGACCTGGAGGCGGCCCGGAGCGAAGCCGCCACCGCCCGCGCGGATGAGGATGCCGCCCGGCTTGCCCTGGAGGCCCGGGGACAGAAGCCGGAGGCCGCGGGGGCCACCCTGATGGTGAGGGCCCCCAGGGCGGGCACCGTGTCGGCCTACCGGGTCCAGCTGGGACAGGGGGTGGAGGCCGGCCAGGACCTGGGAGGCTTCCAGGCCTCCGCCGCGGCCATTGCCCGCCTGGAGCTTCCGCTGCCCGCGCCGCAGAACTGGCGCCCCGGCACCACCACCGAAGCCCGGAAAGCCGACGGCCAGCGCTGGGTCGCCCGCCTCGAAGGCGTCCCCATGACCCTCACCGCCGACACCCGGCGCCTGAGCTACCGCCTTCGCCTGTCGGGAGGCCCCCTGCCCATCCCCGGCACGCCGCTGGAGGTGCGGGTTCCCCTGGCCACGACGGTCGTCCTGCCCCAGGGCGCCCTGCAGCAGGTGGAAGGCACCTGGGGCGTCTTCGTGAAGGAGGGCGAGGAGGCGGAGTTCCGCCCGGTGCGCCGGGGCCCCGAACTGGGCACCGACGTGATGGTGCTGGAAGGCGTAAAGCCCGGCGAGACGGTGGTGGGCGAAGGCGCCTACCTCCTGAAGTCCCTCCAGATCAAGCGCAGGAGCGGAGGTGAGAGCCATGACCACTGAACCCACCCCGGTCCACGCGCCCCAGCACCGCTCGCTGATCCGCCTGTGGTTCGACTGGATGCTGCCCCGCAAGGGCTGGGTCTTCGCCCTGGCCCTGGTGTGGGCCGTCGCCGGCGTGGCCAGCTTCGCCACCCTGAAGCGGGATCTCTTCCCGGACCTCACGCTTCCCAGCCTCAACCTCCTCATCCAGAGCCCGGGCCGGGCCGCCACGGAACTGGAGCTCACGGTCGCCCAACCCATCGAACAGGCCATCGGCGGCTTGCCGGGCGTCCAGCGGGTGGTGAGCACCGTGCAGGCGGAAGTCGTACAGGTGGTGGTGGCCTTCGAAGGGGACACGGACCCCTGGAAGGCCCGGCAGCTCATCGCCGAGCGCCTTTCCGGGGTCACCGGCGGCTTCCCGGACGGGACCCGGGCGCCGCTCATGTCCAGCGCGGCGGGGCGGCTCCAGGAGATCATGGAGGTCGTCCTGGAGGGGCCCGCCACGGACCCCATGACGCTGCGGGACCAGACGGAGCGGGTGCTCATTCCCCGGCTCCAGGCCGTGCCCGGCGTGGCGCGCGTGGAGCGGCTGGGGGGCGAGGAGCGCCAGCTCCAGGTCATCATCCAGCCCGAGCGCATGCGCCTCCAGGGCGTGACCCTGGACCAGGTCGTCCAGGCGCTGGAGGGCAGCAACCAGGACACCGCCGCCGGCGTCATGGAGATCCAGGACAAGGGTTGGTTCATGACCGTCGCGAGCCTGGCGGCCGGACCCGAGGCCGTGAAGAAGCTCCGGCTCAAGACGCCCCGGGGATCCATCCTCCTGGGCGACGTGGCCGAGGTGCGCGAAGGCGCGGCCTTCCGGCGCGGCCTGGCCCGCCACCAGGGCCACGAGGACGTCAGCCTGCGGGTGGTCAAGCAGCCCACGGCCGAGGTGCTGACGGTGGCCCGGGACACCCGGAAGGCCCTGGACGAGCTCCGGCGGAGCCTGCCCGAGGGCATGGAACTGACCCTCATGTACGACCAGGGGAACCTGGTCACCCACGCCCTGGACGGCGTGACGCTGGCCCTGCTCCTGGGCGGGATCTTCGTGGCCCTGGTGCTGGTGGTCCTGCTGGGCAACCTCCGGGGCGCCCTGATCGCCATCGCCGTGCTCCCGCTGGCCACCCTGGGCGCCGCGCTGCCCCTGCGGGCCGCGGGCCTGGGCCTGAACGCCATGACCCTGGGCGGGCTGGCCATCTCCGTGGGCCTGCTGGTGGACGCCGCCGTGATCATGGTGGAGAACCTGGCCCACCGCCTGCACGCGCACCGGGACCACCTGGAGCCCCGCCGGGTGGCCCTCACCCGGGCCGCGGCCGAGGTGGGCGTGCCCATCCTCACGGCGGTGATGGTGATCCTGGCCGTCTTCATCCCCCTGCTGGCCATCGGCGGCCTCGCGGGCCGGCTCTACGCGCCCTTGGCCGTGGCCATCGCGTCCGCCATGACCCTCAGCCTCCTCCTGAGCTTCACCCTGGTGCCCGCCCTGGTGGAACGGTTCCTGCCGCCGGGCTCCCGCCTGGAGGAACCGGGCCTGGTGAAGGCGCTCAAGCGCCTCTACCGGCCGTGCCTGGAATGGGCCATGCGCCACGGCGCCATCGTCCGCGTGCTGGCCCTGGGCCTCACGGTCCCGAGCCTGTGGCTGGCCATGAACCTGGGCACCAACTTCCTGCCCACCCTGGACGAAGGCGCCGTGCTGCTCAACAGCCTCCTCCCCGCCGAGACCAGCCTCGCCGCCGTGGACGAGGCCAACGGCCAACTCGAGCAGAAGCTGGTGCGCCTCCAGGGGGTGTCATCGGTCTACCGGCGCACAGGCCGCTCCGAATTGACCGAGGACCCCATGCCCCACACCATCTCGGACGTGCTCGTGGTCCTGGACGGACGGCGCCGCACCTCCGAGGTCCAGAAGGAGGTGGCGGAACTGGCGGAGGAACTGCCCTACCCGGTGGAACTGACCACCCCCATGCAGCTGCGCATCGCCGAAGGCATCGGCGGCACCCCCGCCGACATCCAGGTGAAGTTCTTCCACCCCGACCTGGCCTCGCTCCAGGCGGCATTGCCTGCCGTGCAGGAGGTGCTCGCGAAGGTGCCCGGCGTGGCCTCCGTCACCCCCGAGGGGGCGGGAACCCTGCCGAAGTGGACCGTCGTGCCCGACGAGGACGCGCTGCGGCGCCTGGACGTGCCCAGGCCCCTGCTGGCCAGGACCCTGAAGGCCGCGCTCCAGGGGTGCGAAACCGCCCCGCGCTTCGAGGGGCCCCAGCGCATCGAGCGGGTGGTCCGCTTCCCGGATGACGGACGCACCAGTCCCGAGAACCTGAAGCGCCTGCCCCTGGTCCTGGACGACGGCCGGGTCGTGGAACTGGGCCAGGTGTCGCGCTTCGAGGAGACGGGAACGCCGAGCCTCATCCGGCGCGAGGCCGCCCAGAGGCGCCTGGCCCTGAACGTCCGCACCACCGGCGACCTGGGCGGCACCGCGGACCGCATCGATTCGGCCCTGAAAGGGATCACCCTCCCCAGGGGCACCGTCGTGAAGCTGGGCGGCAAGATCGAGGAGGCCCGGGAGACCCAGAAACGCCTCGGGGTGGCCATCGGGGCGGCCCTCGTCCTGGTGGTGGGCCTGCTCTACACCGCCCTGGGCCGCTGGCGGGAGGTCATGGTGGTGGTGCTGACCCTGCCCGACGCCTTCGCCGGAGGCCTGTTCGCGCTCTGGCTCGCGGGCGAATCCTGGAACATCAGCTCCATCGTGGGCATGATCGGGCTGTTCGGGGTGGCGGTGCAGAACAGCCTGGTGCTAATCACCCAGGCCAAGCACCTGGCCGCCTCAGGCCTGCCCTTCCACGAGGCCCTCAAGGAGGCCAGCCTCGGCCGGGTGCGCCCCAAGCTCATGACCGCCGGCGCGGCCATCCTCGGCCTGATGCCCATGCTGTTCGGCATCGGTGGCAGCGAACTGGAGCGCCCCCTGGCCATCGTCATGGTGGGCGGCCTCGTGACCAGCACCCTCTTCACCCTCCTTGCGCTGCCGAGCTTCTACGCCTGGGTGGGGAGGCCGCGGCCGGAGGCCGGAGTCAGCAGTTGAAGGTGCCGAGACAATCTGTTTGAGGCGAAGGCCAAGATGCTCTTGGATAGGGGCTTGGGACGGGTGGTCGAAGGCCGTCCTGATCCCGTCTTCGAGGCCGTTTGAAATGGAAAGACTATCGCCGAGGCGCCGGGACGCCGAGGTTCGCCGGGAAAAGATCTTCTTTATTTCGGCGATCCTCGGCGTCTTCGGCGCCTCGGCGATAGGCCCTTTGATGGAGTTTGCCGGATTCACCGGGTAACAGGTCGGCAGCAGCAGACTTCAGGCATCTGGTTGCTGAGGCTCTCCCCGGCTTGCTTTGAAGTTGGAAACCCTCGGCCAGAAGACGCTCCAGGGCCGGCGCCACCGAGGGTGCCAGGAGCGTACCGTCGCTGCCGTACCGCGGCTCAAGCCCCACGCTGACGGCGAACCGGTCCCAGGTGCGCGCGAAGGCGGCCCAGCCCCCGGCATGTCCCCGCATGACCGACACCGCCGCCCATTCGTTGGCCAGGAGGAAGTGGACCGGTTCCCTGCCGCAGGACAGCAGGAGGGTGGCCGCATCGGCGTAGTCCGCGGGAAGCCACAGCCCACCCTGGCGATGGAGGCGCAGCAGCTCGTTGCGGATCCGGCCTCGGTTCCAGGCCGAAAGACGGACCCGGCCCAGGGCATCCAGGCGTGGGCGGACGACGCTGCGGGCGGGGTCGGTCTCCCAGATAGCCTTCCCCGTTGCGTCGGCCCGGGCCCGGCCGTGGGCCTCGATGACGGGCCAGGCGGCCTCCCCGGCCTGGGCGGGACCGTGGGTAGCCGCGAGCCCCAGAGGTGGAACCATGCAATCCAGTCGCAGGCTGTCCGTCACCGACCAGGGGCCCCGATCCACCTCCCGCAGGTCCAGGTGCGGTTCCGGCCCCCCGCCGTACTGCGTGCCGAACCGCTGGGGCCGCCCCAGCCTCTGAAGCAGCCGGTCCTCGGCGCAGGCCATGATGCCCGAACCGCGGCCATGGAAGGCTGAAAGGAGGCCCATCTCGCGCGCCACCAGGGTGTCGTCCACCGTGTCGCCGTGCTGGAAGATCACCGAGACGTCGTGAAAGGTATGGGGGTCGCGGATCCGGTCCTGCAGATAGGCCAGGGCCGCCCGGCACCGGCGGATCTTGTCCTCCCGCAGGAACCCCTGGGCGCGCGCAGGGTCGTCGTAGGCCCCGGAGATTCGGCAGGTCTGGTCCTCGGCCAGAAGTCGGCGGATCTCCTCGTCCCCGTCCTCGGAGCGGCCCGGCATGGCCGCCGCAAGGACCAGGAGAAGGATGCGGGCGGGGCTCATGGCCGCCCCCGTTCCAGGACACCCACCAGTTCGGCAAGGATGGGCAACCCAGTTTGCCCCTCGATCCAGCCGAACTGTCCCGACGGGTTCACCTCCAGGAACACGTAATCGCCCACTGGCGTCACCACCAGGTCGAGCGCACCAAAGACCAGTCCCAGGGCTCGCATGAGGGCCCGGATCCGCCCGGCCACCTCCGCGGGCAGTTCGTGGACGGCGTGGAGAAGAGCCGCCGGATCATCGGCCAGGGCCAGGCGGAAATCCACCAAGGCCCTTGGATCATCCTGGGAGTGGATCTCCACCGGGAAGAGGCGATCTCCCACCACCGTGACCCGCAGATCGAAGCGCTTCGGGATCCTCCGTTGGAAGATGCCCGGGCAGTGACGCAGGGTTTCCAGGGCCTCCAGATCGCCGGAATCCAGGAGCCGGGTTCCGATCCATGCGGCCCGGTCCCCATAGTCGATCCGTGGCCTGTTCAGGAGCTTGAAGACGGTTTCGGGGTGGCTTGAGCAGAAGGCCCTGGCCTGGTCCGGGTCGTTCGTCACCAGCGTCTCCGGAATGGCCAGGCCCACCGCCGCCGCCGTGCGCAACTGCAGGCCTTTGTCGTCGGCACGCAGCTCTGCCCCCGGGCGGTTGACCACGAAGGCATGGTCCTCAAGCCACTCCCCCAGCAGTCGCCATGCGCATCGACAGGCCTCGTCGACGAAGGCCGCCTGGGCCGTTTCCAGGCCCGGCAAGGGGCGGAACGTCTGGGGATGCCAGATCCAGGCCGCAGTGATCTCGTTCAGACACACCTGATCCCCATCAGGATCCTTGATTCCGCATCCGGAAGGATCCAGCGGATCGAACGTCATGCTGGCGAGCTCCGGAAAGTCGGCGAGGTTCAGACGTGCCCAGGGCGTGCCCCGCTGGTGAAGGGTCGCCACGACCGCGTTGGCCGTGTCGTCCTGGGCGTCCGTAACCACCAGGACCCGGGTCACCGGTTGTCCAGGACGTGCGTGGTGTCGACCCGGGTTACATCGGAGCGTCCGCCGAAGTTGGTGATGGTCCCCGTCGTGTGCACCGCGGTCAAGCCGCAAGCGATGCCGCCCTTCGCGAGTGCCAGTTCCTCCTCGCTCATCCGGGACAGTCCCTTGAGGGTCGGGAGCCGCCGCCAACCCGAACGGTCCTCGAACGGAAGGGGACGCTGGGCAAACCGAAAGGGGAAGGGAAGGTCGGATCGTTCCATGGCGCCTCCTGGCACGGGGGCGGGTCGCCCCGGCTCCCACCCAGATGGCGCCTGGGTCCCGAAGGTTCTCCCTCCACCGCCCAGAACTTTCCTCCGGCTGGACCCACCCAGCGGTGGAAGACCGGTCCGCGGGGCCTCCCTGGGAGATTGCGATGGACGAAGGGAGCGGCCTGTTTCGCCCCGAGGCCCTGGAACACTACCTGGACCTGGAGGAGGGGCGCACCCTGGCGCGGGTCTCGCCGCCCTGGACCTGGATCCTGCTCTGGATCCTCCTCGCCGGCATCGGCGCACTGGTGGTCCTGGCCTGCGTGGGCCGGGTGGAGGTGAACGGCCGGGGCCGGGGCATCCTCCATCCCGAGGCGGGCATCCCCATGCTGCTCTGCCAGGTGGAGGGCACCGTAGCCGAGGTGCGGGTCCACTCCGGCCAGGAGGTCCGGGCCGGGGACCTGCTGGCGCGCATCGACGCGCCGGGAGTGCAGGCGCGGCTGTTCGAGGCGCGCCAGGGCGCCCAGGCGGTGCGCAATCACTTCCGGGCTTCCAACCGGAGCCAGGATCTGGCTTGGGACCGCCAGTGCCGGAACCTCCAGGCCCGCATGGCCCGCCTGGAGGACCAGATCGCCAACCAGGGCCGGAGCGTTGCCCGCTTCGACCAGCGCCTCGGGGCAAGCCAGGTGCTGGAGCGGGAAGGGATCCTGAGCCACGCCCAGGCCGACGAGGCCCGGGAGGCCCAGGCCCAGGCCCAGCGCACCCTGGGCGCCCTGGAACAGGCCCTGGAACTCGCGCGCCAGGAGCTGGCGAACCTGGAGCACCAGCGCCAGGACTGCCTGTGGTCGCGCACCCGCACCATCCGCGAGGCCGAGACCCGGGAGCGGAGCCTCGCCTACGCCCTGGCCCAGACCGAGGTCCGGGCGCCCCGGGACGGCGTCGTGGAGGCGCTGCTGGTGCGCCCCGGGGACGTGGTCGCCCCCGGCCGGGCCCTGGGCAAGGTCGTGCCCCAGGACCTGCCCCTGCGGGCGGTGTGCTTCCTGGCGGAGAAGGACCGGGCCTTCGTCAAGGAGGGCGACGAGGCCCGCCTGGAGATGGACCAGCTGCCCTACGCCGAATACGGCACCGTGCGGGCCCGGGTGCGGCGGATCAGCGCGGACCTGGCCTCGCCCTTCGAGGTGGCCGAGGCCCTGGGCGAGGCTCAGGCCCTTGCGGGGCCGGCCTTCCGGGCCGAGATGGACCTGCTGGACGCCGCCGCGGCGCGGCGGGCCGGGGTGCCCCTGCGCTCCGGCATGCTCATGAACGCCCGGTTCACCCTGCGCCGCCAGCGCCTCGTCACCCTGGTCCTGGAACCCCTGCGGAAGTGGCTGTCGTGAGGCGGAGGCGCAGGGTGGCTTTCGTGCCCCAGATGGAGGCCACCGAGTGCGGCGCGGCCAGCCTGGCCATGGTCCTGGGCTGGCACGGGCACCACGCCGCCCTGCCCGAACTGCGCGCGGCCTGCGGCGTCTCCCGGGACGGCGCCAGCGCCCTGGCCCTGGTGCGCGCCGCCCGGACCTACGGCCTCGAGGCCGTGGGCGTCAAGGCGGGCCTGGCCGATCTGCCGGGACTCCCTTGCCCGGCCATCCTCCACTGGGGCTTCGACCACTTCCTGGTGCTGGAGCGGGCCTCGGCCAGGGGCGCCGTGCTGGTGGATCCCGCCTCGGGCAGGCGCCGGGCGTCCCGGGCGGAGCTGGACCGGAACTTCACCGGCGCCGCCCTCCTGTTCCAGCCCGGGCCGGCCTTCCGCACGCGGCCCCGCACCCGGCCCAGCCTCGCCCGGTACCGCCGGGTGCTCCGGGAGAGCCTTCCCGCCCTGGCCCAGGCGGCCCTGGCCGCCCTGGCCCTCCAGGTGGTGGGCCTGGCCCCGCCCGTGGCCAGCCAGATCCTGCTGGACCGGGTGATCCTGCCGCGCCAGGAGGCCTGGCTCTGGGGCCTGGCGGCGGTCCTGGGACTGGCCGCGTCGGCCTCGACGCTGCTGGCCCTGGTGCAGGGCCGCGTTGTCCAGTCCCTGGCGGCGCGCCTGGACCTGGCCCTGGGCACCGGGTTCGTGGGCCACCTCCTGCACCTGCCCTGGGCGTTCTTCCTGCAGCGGGAGACCGGCGACCTCCTGGCCCGGCTGCGCAGCAACGCCGCGGTGCGCGACTTCCTGGGGGGCCAGGCGATGCGGGCCCTGCTGGACGGGGCCCTGGCGGTGGCGGCAGCGGCCCTCATGGTGGCCTACAGCCCCCGCCTGGGCGGCCTGGTGATCCTCTTCGGCCTGGTCCAGGCGGCCTTCCTGCTGGGGATCCGGGACCGCACCCGCCAGCTGGCCGCGTCGGAACTGGCGTCGGCGGGGCGGGAATCGGGGGCGCTGGTGGAGGCCCTCTCGGGCTTCGAGGCCCTCAAGGCCTGCGGCGCAGCTCCGCGGGCGGTGATGCGCTGGGCCCACCGGATGACCGCGCGCATGGACCACACCGTGGCCCGGCACACCCTCGACCTGGCCTTCGGCACCTTCATGACGCTGCTGCGGAGCGGCACCGGCGCCGTGGTGTTCCTGGCCGGGGGCCGGGAGGTCCTGGCCCAACGCATGACCCTGGGCGTCTTCACCGCCTTCCTGGCCCTGCAGGGCCTCTTCATGGCGCCGCTCATGGCCCTGCTGGAGGCCCTGGACCATCTGCTCTTCCTGGGCGTCCACCTCCAGCGCCTGGACGACGTGCTGGACACCCCTGCGGAACCTTCGGGAACCCGCGACCCGGGCCGGCTCCGCGGCGCCGTCCACCTGGAGGACGTGCGCCTTCGCCACGCCCCGGGCGCCCCCGAGGTGCTCCGGGGCATCACCCTCGACCTGCGCCCCGGGGAGAAGGTGGCCCTGGTGGGACCTTCGGGCGCCGGCAAGTCCACCCTGGCCCGGGTGCTCCTGGGCCTGCACCGGCCCACCGCCGGGCGCGTGGCCCTGGACGGCATGGACCTGGCCGGTCTCAACCTGGCCAAGGTGCGGGCCCAGATGGGGGTGGTGCTCCAGGAGCCCTTCCTCTTCGACGCCACGGTGGCCGAGAACCTTGCCCCCGGCGGATCGGTCCCGCCGCCGGACCGGATCCGCGCAGCGCTCCGGGCGGCCTGCGTGGAGGACGTGGTGGACGCCCTGCCGGGAGGCTGGCACTGCCGCCTGGGCGAAAACGGCGCGATCCTCTCCGGAGGCCAGCGCCAGCGCCTGTGCCTGGCCCGGGCCCTGGCCTGCGACCCGGCCATCCTGCTCCTGGACGAGGCCACCAGCTCCGTGGACCTGGCCACCGAAGCCCGCATCCACGCGAACCTGGCGGCCCTGGGCTGCACCCGCATCGTCATCGCCCACCGCCTGGCCACGGTGCGCGACGCCGACCGGGTGCTGGTGATGGAGGCGGGACGGATCGTCCAGGAGGGTTCCTTCGAGGCCCTGCGCCGGGCGCCGGGGCCCCTGCGGGACCTTGCGGCCGCGGCGGGCACCGATGCCTGACGCCCCCGGGCTGCCCCCGGGCGAGGCCCTGGCGGGCCTTCTGCGGCTCCTGGGACGGGACGCCGGCCCCGCTCCCGGGGACGGCGAGGACCTGGCCGCCGCCCTGGACCGCCGGGGCATCCAGGCCCGGCCGACGCGGATGCCCGCGGCCGACCTGGCCTGCCTGGCCATGCCCACCCTGGCGCGGCGCAAGGACGGCACCTGGCTGGTGCTGCGCGGCCGGGCCCGGCGGGGCTGGCGGGTCCTGGGCGCGGAGGGGCCTTCGGTGCTGGACGCCGCGGCCCTGGAGGCGGCCCTGGACGGCCTGACCCTGGACCTATCCCCCGGCCTGCCCCGGACCGGCAGCCTGTGGCGGCGCATCGCCGGCCTCATGGGCGGATTCCGCGGGCCCCTGGCCCTGGGCATCGCCGCCACGGTGGCCATCCAGCTGCTGGGCCTGGTGGCGCCGGCCCTCACCCGCGTCGTCATGAACCGGGCCCTGCCCGACGGCGACGGGCAGCTCCTGGTCCTGGTGGCCGCCGGCACCGTGCTCATGGCTCTCTTCCACGCCTGGATCGCCTGGGTCCGGGGCCGGGCCCTGCTGTTCTTCTCCCAGCGCGTGGGCGCCGCCGCCGAGCGCGGCTTCCTGGAGCACATCCTGGCCCTGCCCTTCCCCCGGCTCCGGGGGCGGTCCCTGGGGGAATGGCTCCAGGCCTTCGGCGCCTTCGCCTCGGCCCGGGACCTGCTGGCCGAGGGCACCCTGGGCGCCCTTCTGGACGGGGCCCTGGCCCTGGTGCTGCTGGCCGCCATGACCTGGATCCTGCCCGGCGCCGCCGCGACGGTGGCCCTGGCCGCCCTGGCCGCGGCCGCGGCCACGCTGGTCTCGGGCCGCGCCCAGGCGTGGATCCTCGAGCGTGAGACGGAAGCCGCCGTGGCGGAACAGGGGTTCCTCTCCGAGTGCCTCGCGGGCATCGCCACCCTCAAGGCCGCCGGGGCCGAGGACCGGGCCCTGGGCCGGTGGGCCCGCATGAACCGGCGGATCCTGGCCCTGGGCCTGCGCCGCGGCCGCATCGGCCTGGGCGTGGGCACCGCCCTGGGCGGCCTGGGCCACGGCGTCGACGCAGCCCTCCTGATCTGGGGCGGCCTTCAGGTCGTCCGCGGCTCCCTCGACCTGGGCACGTTCCTGGCCTTCCTCCAGCTGGCCTCCGCCTTCACCGCCGCCGTCCTGGCCCTGTCCGGCACCTGCCTGGCCTTCATGGCCCTGCGGCCGCAGCTGGCCCGGGCCTCGGACGTCCTGTCCCTGGAGGTCCCGGCGCCCCCGCCGCGCCAGGCGCCGTCGCCGCGCCCGGAACGCCTGGTCATGCGGGACGTGTGGTTCCGCTACGCCCCCGACCGGCCCTGGATCCTGAAGGGGTTCGACCTGGAGGTGGCGCCCGGGGAAAAGCACCGCCTGGCCCAGCCCTCGGGCTGGGGCAAGACCACCCTCCTGCGCCTCCTGGCGGGCCTGGAAGCGCCCACCCGGGGCGAGGTGCTCCTGGGGGATCGGCCCCCCGCCGCGGTCCCCCACGCCCTGCTCTACCTGCCCCAGTTCGTGGAGCCCTTCGGCGGCACCATCCTGGAGAACCTCGCCCTCCTCTCGGGCGGCGCCCCCCCGGAGGCCCTGGTGCGCGCCGCAGCCGCCTCCGGCTTCGACACGATCCTGGCCGGCCTGCCCATGGGCCTGAAGACCCCCCTGCCCCACCGCGGCCGCAGTCTCTCAGGGGGCCAGCGCCAGTGGCTGGCCCTCACCGCGGCCCTGGGGGCCGGCCGGGGCGTGCTGATCCTGGACGAGCCCCTGGCCAACCTGGACCCCGCGGCCGCCGCCGCCCTCCTGGGTCTCCTGGAGGCCGGCCCGTGGACGCTGGTGATGGCCGGCCACACAACGCCCCGCCCGGAACACCGGAGCGCCCCCGCATGACCGGCGGGAATCAGGCCTTCCCCCCCAGGGGAGGCGGATCCGGCTGGAAGGCCACACCGATGCGGTTCCAGCTGTTGATGAGCGCGATGGCGTGGGTGAGGTCCACCAGCTCCTTCTCCGTGAAGTGGGCCCGCACCTCGGCGAGGAGGGCGTCCGTGACGCCGTGGTCCGGAAGCCGCGTTAGCGCCTCCGTCCAGGCCAGGGCCGCCCGCTCCCGGGCCGTGAACCACGGGGCCTCGTGCCAACCCGGGAGGGAGTTCAACCGCCGCGGCGATTCCCCCCCTTCCAGGGCCTCGGTGGCGTGCATGTCCATGCAGTAGGTGCAGCCGTTGATCTGGGAGGCGCGGACCTCCACGAGGGATAGGAGCCCGTGCTCGAGCCCGCAATTCCGGGTGTAGCGCCATTGGGCCAGGAGATTCTCGTACGGGGCGGGGGCAAGGTCACGGTGGGATCGGGAAAGACGCAATTGAGACTCCTTTGCAGCCTCTACAGGATCGGACCTTCCGGGTCAGGAGGGAAGGGGTCTTCTGGGAGTTGCTGGAGCACGGGGCGTGCAATTATGCCTACGTCTCTCTTCCGGCCGTCACTCCAGCAACCCCCAAATCCCAGGGAACGCCATGGACCCCTCCGAATCCTCCCTCCCGGAACCCTGGATCCTGGCCGTGCGCGAGCAGGTGCGGCTTCGCCCCGCCATGGCCCTCGGGCTCATCTTCTCCCTGGTCGCCCTGGTCGGGCTCCTGGTCCAGGGACTGGGGGATCTGGTGCTGGGCGGGGGGCCGCCCTTCCTGCGGTTCGCCGTCCTGGGCGGCTTGGCCGGGCTGGGGGCCACCGCCCTGGGCGCCCTGCCGGCCCTGGGATTCCAGACGCTCCGGCAACGGACGGAGGACATGCTGCTGGGGGCGGCGGCAGGCATGATGCTGGCGGCCACGTCCTTCTCCCTCCTCCTCCCGGGATTGGAAGCCGGCGGAAACCTCGCCGGGAGCAAGGGGCTCGGAGCGGCCACCGTCGTGTTCGGCATGGCCCTGGGCGTGCTGCTCATGCTGGGCCTGGACGCGCTCACGCCCCACGAGCACGACCGAACGGGCCCCTGCGGGCCGGGGCACGCCCGCTGCGGCCGGGTATGGCTCTTCGTCTTCGCCATCGCCCTCCACAACCTGCCCGAGGGCATGGCCATCGGGGTGGGCTTCGCCCGCGGGGACCTGTCGGTGGGCCTTCCCCTCGCCACCGCCATCAGCCTTCAGGACCTGCCGGAGGGCCTCGCCGTGGCCCTGGCCCTGCGGGGGGCGGGCCTGACCCCCCGCCGCGCGGTGGGGGTCGCGGCGGCCACGGGGTGCCTTGAATTCCTGGGCGCGCTCCTGGGCATCGGCCTGGCCTCCGGCTTCCCCCTGGCCTACCCCGTGGGGCTGGGCCTCGCGGCGGGCGCCATGCTCTTCGTCGTCTCCCACGAGGTCATTCCCGAGACCCACCGCAACGGCCACCAGACCCCGGCCACCCTTGGCCTCATGGCCGGGTTCGCCCTGATGATGGTGCTGGATATGGCCCTGGGCTGACCCGCCGGCCCGGCGAAAAGCCTGCACTTCCCGGAGTTTCAAGCATTGCTGTTGAACGAGGCCGGGAAGAAGGGTTCAGGGGCTTCCAAGGGCCTCAGGGTTCTGTGCCCTCTGCTAGCGTCTTCAAAACCCTCTCGTAGGCGAACAACCGGTTTCGTTGCCCCCCCGTGATCTCCTTCAGCAGCCCGACTCCCACCAGGTGGTCCAGGGCCTTGTTCACCGTGGCCGGGGAGAGGCCCTCGGCCTTGCAGATCGCGCCGGAGGAGGCGATGGGGTGGCCCTGGAGGTAGTGGTGAATTTGAATGACCGAGGCCGCCACCCGGGTGCTCTGGATGGCCTTGCGGTCGTCGTTGAACAGGGAGAGGAGGCTCTGGCCCATTGCTCGATGCTCTATTCAAGGGCACCTCACGACACGCCGGCGATGGTCGCCCATCTAGGAAAACTTGGGGCCTATTGGGTGGTCCTCCTACTCATGATGCAGATGGCATCCCTGGATATGCTGCGCCGAATCCGCGCAGATAGGGAACTCAGCCTGATGAACACGGCTTTGGAACGCCGGGTAGAGCAGAGAACGTCAGAACTGCAATTGGCCAACACCCGGTTGGAGTCAGAAATCGTAGTTCGGAAGCAGGCCGTCAAAAAGGCCCAGGCAAACCTGGAAAGACTGAACCTCCTCGAACACATCACACGTGCAATCTGGGAGAGACAGGATCTGGGCAGCATCTTTCAGGTCGTGATTCGAAACCTCGAGGAGCAATTGCCCGCGGATTTCTGTTGCGTTTGCCTCTACGAAATGTATACCCGGACTTTCACAGTGATGAAGGTAGGAGTGCACAGTCTACCGCTCGCAGCCGAACTCGCTCTAAGTGAAGCCTCAACCTTTTCAATCGATGAGAACGGTCTTTCCCGATGTATACAAGGGGTATTGGTGCATGAACCCGAAATCGGTTCAATCGACATGCCCTTCCCGCGTAGGCTTGCCCAGGGTGGCTTGAACGCAATTGTGCTCGTTCCGCTGATGGTAGAGGATGCTGCCTATGGCCTTCTCCTCGTTGGCCGTCAGCCCGGCCAAGCATTTCTGAGTGGCGAATGCGAATTCCTCCATCAACTCGGAGAGCATGTGGCCTTGGCGATCGGGCAGATACAAATGTTCGGACGGCTTCAACAGGCGTACGACGATCTTAGGCAGACCCAGAAAGCGGTGTTGCAGCAGGAACGGCTGCGCGCCCTTGGGGAAATGGCCAGTGGGATCGCACATGACATCAACAATGCACTTTCCCCGGTATCGATGTACCTCGACCTTTTGGGGCAGGATCTTACCTTAGGGGGTAAATCCCGAGAAAGGCTCAGCACCATTCAGGCCGCCATTGAGGACGTCGCGGAAACCATCCACCGGCTCAGCGATTTTTATCGGCAGCGAGAGCCGGGCCAACCTCTAGCGCCTATCCCCCTTAACGATCTGGTTGGACAGGCAGCTGAGCTCAGCCGTGCCCGGTGGGAGAATATGCCGCAGGAGCGCGGTGTTGTCGTCCAACTCCTCAAGGAGCTTGATCCAAAAGTTGGCACCATTCTCGGCGTGGGCAGCGAGTTGCGCGAAGTACTCACGAATTTGATTTTCAACGCAGTGGACGCGATGGACGAAGGCGGGGTGATCACGCTTCGAACGAAGCTCGTCCAGGGCGAAGAAAGCCAGGACAAGATTTCTCTGGAGGTTGTAGACAATGGCCATGGGATGACCGAAGAAACACGCCAGCATTGCCTTGAGCCGTTCTATACCACCAAAGGTGATCGGGGCACTGGTCTCGGTCTGGCCGTGACTTATGGGCTTGCACAGCGCCACGGAGCAGACTTGCAAATCGACAGCATTCTCGGCAAAGGCACGACAATCCGCCTTGTGTTCCCTGTACCGGACCAAAAGGCAGTGACGGTTGCCGCATTTGCCGAAGGGATAGGAACCCCTCGGAGGCTCCGGATCCTTGTCGTCGATGATGACCCAATCGTCCTAAAAGCCCTATTTGAATCCCTCGAAGCCGAGGGGCACGAGGTCACCGCCGCGGATGGGGGTGAAGCTGGGATCCAGGAATTCAAAACCAAGAGGTTTGGGGCAGACGCCTATCAGGCTGTCATCACAGACTTGGGGATGCCGCGTGTAGACGGTAGGAAGATGGCTGCCGCGATCAAAGCGATTGATCCTGCAGTTCCAATCATTCTCCTGTCGGGGTGGGGCCAGCGGCTGCTTGCAGATCTCGTCGTTCCGCCCAATATCGATAGAGTCTTAGCCAAACCGCCCAAAATAATTGAGATCAGGACCGCCTTAGTGGAGTTGGCCGGGGGTGACGGTTAAGCATGTAACCATCAAAAATTCAGCAATTAGCTGGAATACATTGAGCTAAACAGGTTCTCAAATGTCTGGAGGACGGAATTCACCCGCTTCTTCTGAGATGTCGATGAATAATTGAATGAATCTGGAGGAAGGAGCGGAGGCCAATGAGCAAGAACTCTGAACACAACCTGGTGCAACGGTCCAAAGCCCTTTCCGCTGGCCTAGGTGTATCGGTATTCTTGCTGGGGATCCTAGTCTTGGCGGGCTGGGCGTTAGACGTTCCCCTGCTAAAGGGCGGTATTCCCACCATAGGCACGACCATGAAAGCCAACACAGCTCTCGGTTTTGCCCTCAGCGGAGCATCCCTCTGGCTCGTAAAGGAAAACCGCGGCAGTGGTTCTCGAAGGTGGGCCTTGGCACTCGGAATAGGTTTGATCTTTGGTGCAGGCTTAACCTTGCTCGAGTCTATCCTAAAAATCAATCGCGGAATTGCTCAAAGCCTTTTCGTTGGCCCAGCGGGAGTGGGGGTGCCTAGTCCAGGGCGCATGAGCCTTATTACCGCGCTGGCCTTCTTGTGCTCTGGGCTTTCCCTCGTCCTCATGGACGTCAAAACTCTTCCTGGTCGTTTGCCATCACAGCTCTTTGCCTGTTTGGCAGGGGCCGTGGGC
This sequence comes from Mesoterricola sp. MK458, assembly GCF_055384935.1. Taxonomy (NCBI): domain Bacteria; kingdom Pseudomonadati; phylum Acidobacteriota; class Holophagae; order Holophagales; family Holophagaceae; genus Mesoterricola; species Mesoterricola sp. MK458. Next base: position 3,909,536 of record NZ_AP045075.1, on the reverse strand, counting down.
TTTGTGACCATTGCGGGCTATGCATACCGAGCAGAATTCTTATTCGGTCCCCAGAATTACCCCCAGATAGCATTTCACACCGCCGGCGCTTTCCTGGTTTTGTCAGTGGGGCTTCTGCTGGCACGGCCGGAGACCGGCATCATGGAGGTTGCCACCAGCGATTCTCCCTCCGGGAGGATCTTCCGACGAATGGCACCAGCAGTGCTTCTGGTCCCTCTTTGCTTGGGTTGGCTTCGGCTGGAAGGGGAATCTGACAAGCTTTTCCATGCCAGGACGGGTTTGACCTTCCTTGTCTTCAGCACCGCCAGCCTGCTCTTCGCTTTGGTCTGGGCCAGCGCTGGCCGGATCCATATCATGGAAACCCAGAGCCGCGGAGCCAGGAAGGCCCTAGCTTCCGCAGAAGAGAAAGCGAGGATTCTCTTCGAGATGGCCGGCAGCGGGATGGGGGTGGTTGATTTCGAGGGGCGGATCCGGGAGGTGAATCGGCGATGGGAAAAAATTTTCGGAATGGACCGGGGCGAGATACTCGGGAAAACCGTATTCGAATTTCTGTCGACCAAGGATAGACCTTTCCTGGAAACGCGTTTCCGGAGACTGGCGGTAGGCGAACAAATTCAAGCGACCGAATGGGAGTTGCTTCGCCCAGACGGCGACTCCGTTATCGTTGAAAGCTATCCGGCCAAGGTAGAGATCGACGGAACGCCGTTTATGGTCGTCGCGCTCAACGATGTGACGGACCGTGCCCGGGCGCGGAAGCAGGCAAACCTTAACGATAAGCTCGCAACGGTGGGTACTCTTGCAGCTGGTGTTGTCCACGAAATCAACAACCCAACTGCCAGTGCCATCCTCAACCTGGAAATTCTGGCTGAGCTGTTCGGGCAATTTCCAGAAGACCCTTCACGGAAGGATCTAGTCCGTTGGACCAATCACTTGGCACATGCCCTGGAGGCCCTGTTCCGCATCAAGGAAATCGTTTCTAGCATCAAAGGCTTTGCTCGAATGGATGCGGAGGATCTGTTTCCTGTTGACATCAACGCCATCCTGGACTCCTCGATCGTCATGACCGCTCATGAGACGAAATTCAAGACTCAGGTCATCCGGGAGTACGCAGATGATCTACCCGCTGTCCCCGCGAATCGTGGTCGCCTGCAACAACTTTTCGTAAACCTGATCGTCAATGCCGCGCAGGCAATGGACACGGCCCCAACTCGTAACCGCATCATAATTCGCACCCGATCAGAGGAAGACCATGTACGGGTGGATTTTGAAGACACCGGCGGAGGGATTCCCAAGGAGGTTCAGCCCAAAATCTTTGACCCCTTCTTCACCACGAAGCCAGAAGGCGTCGGAACCGGCTTAGGGCTTCCGATCTGCCACGAAATTGTCCGCCAGCATGGTGGGGAGTTCTCAGTCGAAAGCGAAGTGGGGAGAGGAACGCGTTTCAGCCTCACGCTATCCCTGTTCGCTGGAGCAGCACATGTTTCAGAGCGGCGCGCACTGGACACGGCCTTGCCAAGGCTACTGCTTGTAGATGACGACCCCCTGGTGTTGGCGGCCCTTCGCCGCAATTTAATTCGATCCTTCCATGTTCTCGTCGCCCAAGGAGGGCGTGCGGCCATTGAGCTATTGGGTCGCGAACCGGTTGACGCCATTGCCACAGATTTGAATATGCCCGAAGTCTCTGGCCTCGATTTGTACCGCCACATCGCGAAGGCCGTTCCGTCAATGGAGCGGCGCCTTGTCTTTTTCTCTGGGGCGGACCCGACCCCACAGTTCAGAGAGTTTCTGGAATCTTCAAGGAAAGTTTGCCTCGCGAAACCTTTTTCGGCCCCTGAGCTCAAAAAAGCCATTGAGGATGCGGTCGCCCAGGGATGACCCTGTCTTCCGGCATGCCCACCAGCTGGGCTGCCTGAATTCCTAACTGTAATCCCATAAGCTCAGACCCATGCGAGAGGGAGCGTCATTGGACGACACTTACGAGATGCCCTGCCGGCTGGGGTTCAGGAGACTCGGGAGCGATTCGATGCCTGGCGGATGTCTCGTGGACGCGGGGCACCCTATCCTGCCGATGTCTGGCCCGAGGCCGTGGAATGGGCTAACTGCGTTTATAATTTAGCTTAAATACAGTTTTCACAAACCCCAGGAAAAGGTTCGGCAAATGCCGAACCTTTTCGATTGGTAGCGGGGGCAGGATTTGAACCTGGGTTCGCTGGCGCTCACCCCGCGGCACTGGCTGCGCACGGGGATCCGCCTGCGGCGGACCGGCGGGGAACGCTCACGCGTCCCCCGCCTTCCCCTACCTGCGCGCCATTGCCGATCGCAGGTCCAAATCCTGCCGGCTCCGATTTGGGCCCAGAAATGAGAAAAGGTTCGGCAAATGCCGAACCTTTTCGATTGGTAGCGGGGGCAGGATTTGAACCTGGGTTCGCTGGCGCTCACCCCGCGGCACTGGCTGCGCACGGGGATCCGCCTGCGGCGGACCGGCGGGGAACGCTCACGCGTCCCCCGCCTTCCCCTACCTGCGCGCCATTGCCGATCGCAGGTCCAAATCCTGCCGGCTCCGATTTGGGCCCAGAAATGAGAAAAGGTTCGGCAAATGCCGAACCTTTTCGATTGGTAGCGGGGGCAGGATTTGAACCTGCGACCTTTGGGTTATGAGCCCAACGAGCTACCGGACTGCTCCACCCCGCGCCGGAAAAGTAATCCTATCACCGGTGGGGGACCAATGCAAAGGCGGATTGCGCTAATCTCAAGGCCGATCCGAGGGAACACATGCGGCGACTGGTGAAATTGGCGTTATTGGCTTTGGGGTGCTGGAGCCTGGGGGCTTTCGATCCTGGGCACTGGTTCGACAAGCCCAAGTCGCCCAGGATCGCCAATTACCGCATCGAGGCGGCGCTGGATTGGCCGGGGAAGACGCTGGAGGGGCGGGAGACGCTGTCCTGGCGGAACACGGGCACGGCGCCCACGGCGGAGTTCCCGCTTCACCTGTACCTCAACGCCTTCAAGGGGCCGCAGTCGATCCTGGCCAAGGAGGCGCAGGGGGATCCGGAGTTCCGGGGGTTCGACGCGCGCAATCCGAGAAGCTACGGCTATTGCCGGCTCCTGTCGGTGACCCTGGACGGGCGGAGCCTGGACGGGCACTTCGGGGAGGACGAGACGGTGTACTGGGTGCGCCTGGGGCGTTCCGTGGCGCCGGGGGAGACGATCCGCCTGGAGATCGCCTGGGAGAGCCGGTTCCCCAAGGCGCTGGCGCGCACGGGGTGGAGCGGGGAGGGCTCGGGGAACTTCCTCATGGGGGCCCAGTGGTTCCCCAAGGCGGGCGTCTACCAGGGGGACCGGTGGACCTGCGCGGCCTACCACGCCCGCACCGAGTTCTACGCCGACTTCGGCACCTACGACGTGGAGCTGTCCCTGCCCAACGCGCTGCTGCTGGCGCACGTGGGCACGCAGACGAACTTCAGGACCCAGGACGACGTCACCCCCGACCCCAAGCGCAAGCTCAACGTCATCTGGAAGCTCCACGCGGAGGATGTGCACGACTTCGCCTGGGCGGTCATGCCCGCGCGCAGCTGGAGCTTCAAGAGCTTCGAGTACCGGGGCGTCCAGGTGTTCTGCTACTACCAGCCCGAGAACAAGACCAACCTCGAGCGCCAGATGTTCGCCGCGCGGGTCGCCCTGCGCCACGGCGCCGAGTGGTTCTTCCCCTACCCCTACCCCGTGCTGACGGTGGTGGACGTGCCGGCCGAGGCCCGGGGCGTCAACGGCATGGAGTACCCCACCCTGGTGACGGCCTCCTCCAAACGCTTCGACCCCATCGGATTCCGGCTCGACCCGGAGATGACCACCGTCCACGAGATCGGCCACCAGTGGTTCCACGGCATGGTGGCCTCCAACGAGGTGGAGGAGGCCTGGCTGGACGAGGGGCTCACGACCTGGTTCACCCAGCGGGCCATGGAACGCGCCTACCAGAGCATCCTCGGCGGCCGCCGGTTCCAGGTGGGCACGGACGCCCTGGAGAACATCGAATACTGGCTGGATCCGTCCACGGATCCCATCTCGCGGCCCAGCTTCCAGGCCCGCAGCTTCCTGTCGTACGCGGTGGCGGCCTACGCCAAGCCCGCCCTGGTGCTGGCCCAGCTCGAGGCCATGGTCGGACGGCCCCAGATGGAGCAGGTGATGCAGACCTACGCGCGGGAGTTCGCCTTCCGCCACCCCACGGGCCGGGATTTCCGGCGCGTGGCCGAACGCGTCACGGGCCGGGACCTCTCCTCCTTCTGGCGGGACTGGCTGGACGGCACCGACGTGCTGGACATGGCCATCGCCAAGGTGGAGGTGCGCGAGGTCATGGAGGGCGGCTGGATGGATTCCCCCAAGGGCGCCGTCTTCGCGGCGCCCCAGCCCGCGGCGCCCGGAAGGCGCGGCGTGATCACCCTGGAGCGCCGGGGCGGGATCCGCGTCCCCATCACCCTCTGGGTGAGGCTGGAAGACCGTTCCGAAAGGCGCCTCACCTGGGACGGGCAGGACCGCTGGGCCACCTTCGAGTTCGAAAGCCCGGTGACCGCCGCGGTGCTGGATCCGGACGGAAACTACCCCCTCCTCAAGGACCGGCTCCACGCAAGCTATTCCTCCAAGCCCCTGCGCCGCGGCTTCCACTACTGGGCCCAGATGGTGGTGGGCGCCCTCACCGGGCTGCTGCAGGGGGCCGGGATCGGTTGATGCGCGCGGCTCCGGATCTGACAGAATGCTCCAAGCGGGGGTGAGCGCATGACCGTGGCCCAATCCATCATCGACCGGCTCGTCGTGGCCCTGGACGTTCCCACGGGCGCGGAGGCGCTGGCCCTGGCCCGGACCCTCTCGGGCAGGGCGGGCATGTTCAAGGTGGGGCTCGAACTGTTCTGCGCGGAGGGACCGGCCTTCGTGCGGGAGGTCCAGAAGGCCGCGCCGGTGTTCCTGGACCTGAAGCTCCACGACATCCCCAACACCGTCCACCGGGCCATGGATGCCCTGCTTCCCATGGACCCCTCCCTGGTGACCATCCACACCCAGGGCGGACCGGCCATGATCGAGGCGGCGGCGCAGGCCGTGAAGGCCCACCGCCAGCGGGGCGGCAGGACGCGGCTCCTGGGCGTCACCGTGCTCACCAGCCTGGACCGCGAAGCCTTGGCCCGCCTGGGTTCCACCGCCGAACCCGGGGACCTGGCCCTGCACCTGGCCCGCCTGGCCAAGGAATGCGGCTGCGACGGCGTGGTGTGCTCGGCCCAGGAGGCCGCCCAGGTGCGGGAGGCCTGTGGCGCGGATTTCCACCGCCTGACCCCCGGCATCCGCCCCGGCGGGGTCGCCACCCAGGACCAGGCCCGGGTCGTCACGCCCGCCCAGGCCCTGCGCGCGGGCGCCACCTGGCTGGTGGTGGGCCGGCCCATCACCCAGGCACCGGACCCCGCCGCGGCGGCCCAGGGCATCCTCCTGGAAATGGCCGGCGCCTAGCATGTCGACGACGTCCCCCCTGGTCTTCCGCCCCAGCATGGCCCAGCGCGCCCTGGCGGTGCTCCTTTGCGCGGGGAGCTGGCTCGTGGGACTGCGGGCCATGAACATGCTGGTGGACGCCGTGCAGGGGCTCACCGCCATCCTCCACCAGGCCCTGGCCCTGGGCGAACCCACCGCGCGCATCTGGCTGGTGCTGGTGGTCTCGGTGCTGCTGTGCCTCCTGGGGGGGCTCCTGCTGCTCTTTTCCACCCTGGGCCTCGTGCTCATCGAAGGCACCCATGTGCTCGTGGACGAAATGGGGGTCACGGTGGAGCACCAGGGCCTTCCGCGTCAGCTGGCGCGCCGCCTGGGAGCCGGACACCTGCCCTGGAAGTACCTCGCCCGCATGGAGAAGGGGCGGATCTTCTTCCTCCTGAAGGGGGGCCTGCCGCCCCTGGAGCCCCCTTCCGACCTGGCCCAGGCCAGTGCCCGGACCACCCTGAAGCTGCTCATGGTCGATGAGCTGGAGCGGCTGGTGCTGGTGATCCTGGAAAAGAGCCCCAACCTCACGTTCAAGGACTAGGCATGGACCCGATCCACCACCGCCGCCGCTGGTACTACGTCCTCTGGTCGGTCCTGCTCCTCCTGAGCGCCGGGGCCCTGGTGCTGTGGGAAACGCCGGCGCGCACCGAGCTGGCCTCCCTGCAGGTGCTGCCGAACATCATGGGCGCGCCCGGGGGTTCGCGGCTGCAGGTGTGGGCCGGTCCACAAAAGCGATGGCCGGGGTCGGCCTGGTCCGGCCAGGGCGCCTTCGCGGACGTGGCCCTTCCCGGGTCCGGCGCGGCCGCGGTGCCCCTGATGCGCGTCCCCATCGCCCGCCGGCGGTGGATCCAGGACTACCTTCCCCGGGGCACCTGGGATCTGGTGATGCTGAGGGTCGTGCCCCCCTCCGGCCCCCCAAGGTTCTTCGCCCTGCCGCTGGCGGGCGACATCCGGTCGGGCCTGCTCAGATCCAAGCGGCGGCTCACGGCTTCTATTGACGTTTCATGGGAAAACCTCAAGGTCGATGCGGACCCCGCAAATCGGGTACCCTGATTCCTTCCCTTGATTGGAGCCCGCATGCGAATCCACCCGTTTTTGACCCTTGCCATGGTCCCCGCCGCCCTCGTGGCGCAGGCACCCGCCAACGTCGACTATTCCGCCGTCCTGAAGGCCCAGGCCCCGGCCGTGGAGGAGCTCCTCAAGGACTTCCATCCCGTGGAGGCCATGCAGAAGGCCGAAGCCCTCCTGCCCGAGACCCTGCCCGCCTTCGACAAGAGCAACCCGGGCGCGGCCATGCAGGCCTCCCTCTCCTTCAGCGGCCTGACCCGCCTCTACCTCCTGAACGTCAAGGCCGCGGCCATGGCCGGCGAGTGGGAGAAGACCCTGGACTTCCTCCTCAAGGCCCAGGCCTGCGCCAAGGTCAACTACGAAAGCACCAAGGAGGCCCTGACCCCCCTGCAGAACAACTGGACCACGGCCATCGAGCAGGCCCAGAAGGGCGTGGCCGACGGCGCCGCCCGCATCGCCGCCATCAACGCCAAGCCCGGCCGGAACGCCGCCGAGGAGGCCGAATACCAGACCTTCCTGGCCAAGGACAAGATCTACAACAACCCCAAGACCCCCGCCGAGAAGAACGAGGCCGCCAAGTACCTCAAGGCCAACCTCCCCCGCTTCCAGGAGCTGGAGGCCAAGGCCCTCACGCCCCAGGACCAGCAGGACCTCGCCGCCTACAAGCAGTGGCAGACCAACATCACCAACGGCCCCAAGGCCATCAAGGCCATCCAGGAGAGCATCGACGCCACCAAGGCCGAGTATGACGCCTGCGCGCCCAAGATCGCGTCCTTCCAGAAGAGCCTCAAGGACGAGTCCGACGAGATCGCCAAGGGCGTCGCCGAGGTCAAGGTCAAGGGCAAGGTCGTCAAGGAGACCAGCGGTCCCAAGTACGACGAGAAGCGCATGACCTACTTCGAGAACGTCATGAAGACCAAGGCCAACTACGAGACCCGGACCACCAAGCAGGACAAGCTGAACTTCCTCTTCCGCCTGCGCCACAACGTCATGGGCACGGCCACCGAGAGCAAGGTCAACGGGATCATCGACCGCGTCCGCGCGGACCAGGATCCCCTCCCCACCGAGAAGAAGGCCGCCGCCAAGGGCAAGAAGGCCAAGTGATGGCGAAGGCCCAGGCTCTCCTCCCCTCCCTGCTGGCCCTGTCCCTCCCGCTGTTCGGCCAGAACCTGCCGGAGAAGTTCAAGGACAACCGCGCGGCCTGGGAGGAGAACCTGGCCAAGGGGGTTTCGGCCCCCGTGCGCAAGGCCACGGAAGCCGTCCTCGCCCAGGACGGCCCCGCGGTGAACCCCTCGGACTACAACGCCATGCACGCCATGGTCGCCGTCATGAGCCTGGCGGCCCGGTCCTGCGTCCTGGAAGGGGCCTGGGAGGACGCCGTGGCCCACCTGCAGAAGGCCGCCCGCACCGCAGCGGACAACGTTGCGGCCGCGGAGGGGACCTTTGGCCGCATCCGCCACCAGCACGACGAGAACCTCAAGACCTGGCGCGCGGAGGCGGCCAAGCTCGACCAGCGCCTGGCCGACATGGACACCCTGGGCGGGCTCACCTCCGACCAGATCAAGACGCGCACGCAGATCCGCGCCCAGCTCGACGAGTACCGCAACGCCATCGCCTCGAGCGAGCGCTCTCTCAGGGAGATCGACACCCTCACCGAGCAGCTGCGCAAGGAGCAGGAGGTGTACGCCGCCTCCCTCGCCGAGTGGCAGGGCTTCCTCGCCAAGGAGAAGGCGGACGTCGCGCGCAAGGGCTCCGTCGAAGCCTACGTCGCCGACAAGCTGGAGCAGGTCAAGGGCGACGACGCCAAGCCGGTGCCCGAGCGCTTGGCCTACGCCCGCAGGCTCCTGCAGCTGGACCCCGAAAACGCGGGCTGCAGGCGCCTGCTGAACGGCCTCATGGGCAAGGACGATGATCCCCCTGCCCCCAAGCCCAAGGCCAAGGCCGCGCCCCGGAAGAAGCGCAAGGCCCGGGCCAGAGGTTAGCTAGAAGGTTACGCCCGCCCCCAGGCGGATGAAGTCGGCCGCGGGAGGATCGCCCGCGCCGGTGTCGTGCGAGGTGAGCGTCTTGTGGTAGGTGGCCTCGAAGTTCCAGCGCCACCGGCCCACGTAGCGGACGCTGTGCCCGATGCCCACGTTCAGGCCCAGGCGGCTCTTGTTGATGGTGCTGTCGGGGTAGAAGCTGGGGTCGTCGTAGCTGGCGGTGAAGCGCTCCAGGTCCAGGGCGAGGCCGCCGATGAGGTAGGTCCCGAGGTGCCGCTGGGCGTTGCCGGTGCCCAGGAAGATCTGCGCGTCCCCGCCGATGCTGAACATGGCGTCCTGCGTGTTGAGCCGGTCGCGGTAGGCGGGATCGTCGGCGTGACCGGAGAAGGTCTGGCCCGAGAGGTTCAGGCGCCACGCCAGGGACCGGTCCACGGGGAAGCTCGCGGTGAACTGCAGGCCCAGGGCCGATTCGTAGGTCTCCGTGGTCCCCGAGGGGTAGGTGGTGCTGTTGAAGGCGCCGGTGGGCACGCCCACGGTCAGGCCGATCCCGAAATGGGGTTCCTGGGCGGCGAGGGGGGCGCCCGTGACCAGGGCCAGGGTCGCTGCTGCAAGGATCCAGTGTTTCATGTGAGCCTCCGGGAGCTTAGAGCATCCAATTCCGTGCCAGGTTGAATTTCACATCTGCGTTCAGGTTACACGGAGGAAGGCCCCCGGATCCGTGCCGCATTTTGCTTCAGGTGTGGCAACTCTGCGACAGAGGGAGCTAACCTAGGAAAAATGGAGTCGGTCATGGTCTGGAAGAAGGATCTCGAAAAGCTGAAGAAATCCCTGGCGGAGGATCCGACGCCCCCCAAGGCACCGCCCCCCAAGCCCAAGCCGACGGAATTCAAACCCATGGAGGAGGAGGACGCCGTCTTCCTGAGCGCCATGGGCAAGCGCCCCAAGGCCGCCCCCTCCATCACCACCCCGGCGGCGCCGGCCCCCGCGGCCCCGCCGCCGCCGGAACCGGCCGTGGATTTCGCCGCGGCCATGGGCGGGCTCAAGGGCATGGTCTCCCTTCCCGCCGGCCGCCTCGCCCCCAAGGCCGCACCCAAGCCCGAGCCGAAGCCCGAACCGAAGCCCGAGCCCCCGGCGCCCGTGGCCCCGCCCGAGGCCGCGCCGGCCCCGAAGCCCCCCTCGCCCCCGGAGCCCCCCGAACCCGCGGTGGCCGAGGCCCAGCCCGCCCTGCCCGTGCAGATCAACCTGGCCGCGGGCATGGCCATCGACGTGGACGGCAGCCTGGACCTCAAGGGCCACGGGCGCAACGACGCCGAGGAGCGCCTCAAGGAACGGATCCTCGACGGGCATGCCCTGGGCTGGCGCACCCTCCACGTCGTCCTGGGCCCCGCGGAGGACCTGCGGAGCATGTTCCTGGAGGTGGTGGCCCGCTCGGGGCGCATCGCGCGCTACGCCCAGGCCCCTATCCCCATGGGCGGCAGCCAGGCCTGGATCGTCTATTTCCGTGGCCCCGGAGCCCCGCCCGAAGGCAATTGACGGGTTTTCCATTCGCCATTTTCCCAAGGGCGTGTGGGCAGTGCATAATATTAAAGGCACCAACCGACCCCATGTCCTATAATCCCTACCAACCTTCCCGGGAGAACCTGATGCATAAGCGGACAAGGCTCCATGCGTTTGCGGTCATCTCTTGCCTGGCCATGGGGCTGTCCGCCCAGGAGCCCGCTGCCGCGCAGCCCGGCAAGACCACCGCCGAACCCATCAAGGTCGCCGCCCATTCCTCCCGCTGGGATTACCCCAAGGAGATCACGCCTCCCGCAGGCTTCAGGGTGCACATCGTGGAGAAGGGCGACACGCTGTGGGACCTGGGCAACAAGTATCTGGGCAACCCCTTCTCCTGGCCGCAGATCTGGGAGCTCAACAAGTGGGTCAAGGACCCGCACTGGATCTACCCCGGCGACCCCCTTCTCGTCGACGCGTCCCGCTCCGCCGTGGCTCCGGGCAAGGAGGGCGAAGCCGCCCCCTACGAAGTGGCCACCCTCAAGCCCGACCTGCGCAGCCGGCCCAAGCCGACCCTGGACGAATACGCGTACTCCTTCCAGGACTTCATCCAGCTGCCCTTCCTGACCGCCCGGGGCGCCGACGCCTACTTCCAGAAGACCGGCGGCTTCCTCATCCACGGCCACCAGGACCGCACCCGCGGCATCCTCTCGGACGGCGACACGGTCTACTTCAACGGCGGCTCCAACCAGGGCGTGAAGGCCGGCGACCGTCTCGTGGTCACCAAGGTGCTCACGAAGGGCTTCTATCATCCCGACGACGTCACCCACCGCACGAAGATGGGCGACGTGCTCCAGCAGCAGGGCGTGTTGCGCGTGACCACCCTGTACCCGGATTCCTCCGTGGCCGTCATCGAGCACGCCCTCGACGGCATCTACGAGGGCGCCTACGCGGTGCCCTTCACCGAACCCGCCAACATGGTCGCCAACCTGCGCAAGGACGTGGCCAGCCCCGTGCCCCTCAAGGAGCCCCTGGCCAAGATCATCTTCCTCCGGGAGAACCGCCCCGTGGCCGCCGCCGGGGACATGGTCATCATCGACCAGGGCGCCGACCAGGGCCTCAAGGTGGGCGACGTCCTCATCACCGCCCGCCGCAGGCCCATCGACAGCGCGACCATCACGGGCGATCCCGTCAAGGACGCAACGCAGCCCTCCACCAACTACTTCCTGGGCCAGATGGTCGTGGTGCGCACCGAGGAGGCCACCGCCACCTGCCGCATCCTTCGCACCAAGGAAGAGGTCTTCGTGGGCGACATCGTCACCCGCTGACGGCCCGGCTCAGCTCCAGCACCGCCCGCCGTCCCCGCGTCGGCAGGCGGTAGCCGTGCGCCGTGACGGCGTAACCGGGAGGCGCCGCTTCCGGGGCGGCCTTGAGGGCCAGGAAGGCGCCGCCGGGGGTGCCGTGGCGCTCCCACCAGCCCAGGAGCAGGTCCAGGGTGCCCACGGCCTTGGCGACGCCCAGGTGGGCGCCCAGGGGCGCGAGCTCCTCGGCCCGGCCCGCCACCGGCCGCAGGTTCGAAAGGCCCAGTTCCAGGGCCGCCTGCTTCACGAAGGCGATCTTCTTCCTGGACTTGTCCAGGGCGAAGACCGTCAGGTCGGGCCGGCCCAGGGCCAGGACGAGGGCGGGGATGCCCATTCCCGTGCCGAAATCCACGACCTTGCTCCCCGGCGCCAGGCGATCCAGGAAGGGCAGGAGGATGGCGGAATCCAGGATCAATTCCTCGAAACGTTCGTCCATCTCAAGGGATGTCAGCGCGTGGGTGCGACTCCATCGATCCAGGAGATCCAGGTATTGCGCGACGGGTTCCTTCATCCAATCCGGGAGTAGCGGTTCCATTTCTTCAAAATACACTTTCGGAACGACACATGACAGAAAATTGAGGTATTCACATAGGTTATGGTTTCATGACCTGGAAAATCCATAGGGTGACATGGCAGATCGCGTGCGCAAATGAGAGCTTAGGTTCCCTGAATATTCAGGGAAATTTGTCAATTTCAGTGACCGTATTGACAAGGGTATTCAGCTCACAAATACTGGACAGATCTAGCAGACTCTCTTTGAGCGAGGACCATATGAGCGGAGCACAAAAACCTTTTAAGATTGATTGGTCGAGTCGCAGCAAGCTCCGGGGCCCTGGCGATCGTTCCCTTGGGGATCTATTGCTAAAGCTGCGGGACCGCCTGGCGCCAAAAGCCGAGGGCATTTCCATCTCGTACCTCGACGATCGCGCGATGCGCAAGCTCAACAGGGAGCACCGCGACATCAATCAGACGACCGATGTGCTGAGCTTCCCCGCAAATCCGGAAAAAGGAGCCTTCCAGCACCTGGGCGACCTGGTCGTCAGCCTTCCCATGGCCGAGAAGATGGCCAAGAAGCTGGGCGTCAGCCGGCGGCGGGAGGTGGAGACGCTGATCATCCACGGCTTCCTGCACCTCTGCGGCCACGACCACGAGCAGGACAACGGCGAGATGCTGACCCTGCAGGGCGAACTGGAGCGGGAATTCCTGGAGGCCGAGCCCCTGCCCATGGCCGTCAAGCGCGGCCGCAAGCCGGGCAGCAAGGTCAAGCGACTCAAGGACGGCAGCCGGGTGGTGGTTACCGGCCGCGCGGCCAACGCCCTGGTGCGCAAGGAGGCCGCGAAGAAGGCCAAGCCCGCCAAGAAGGTGGAGAAGGCCCCCCGCAAGGCCGCCGAGAAGCCCAAGCGCGCCCCGGGACGCCCCCGCAAGGTGGTCGAATCGGCCCCGGCCCCCAAGCGGGTCGTGCGCCGCAAGCGTCCCCCCCTCCGGTCGGGCGTGCTGGGCTGAAAACCGAGCCTGGAAGAGGGGGCGGATCCCTTGTAAGATAGACCTTCGGCCGTTTTGCGGCCTTGGACTGGAGCCCCTGTGCTGAATCTTCTAATGGGCCTTGGCGCCGCCATCGGCGTGGTGCTGATCCTCCTCCCGCTGAGAGTTACGCTCTGGATCGGGGTGCCCCTGGGCCTGGCCTGCGGGATCGGCCTCTTCATCTGGCGCTCCCGCCAGGTGCAGAACCAGCTGGAGGCCATCTTCAACCGCGCCGGCGAACTCATGAAGAAGCAGCAGTTCGATCCCGCCATCGAGGTGATGAAGGAAGGCTACGCCCTCTCCCGCTGGCAGTTCATGGTCAAGGGCTCCATCGACGGGCAGATCGGCGTCGTTCAGTACGTCCGCAAGAAGAACGACGAGGCCGAGCCCCTCCTGCGCACCGCCAGCTACCAGCACTACATCGCCAAGGCCATGCTGGGGATCCTCCAGTGGAAGCGCGGCGAGAAGAAGCAGGCCAAGGAGACCTTCACCCTGGCCATCAAGGCCGGCAAGAAGGAGAGCCTCCTCTACGCCGTGTACGCCTGGGTGCTCAACGAGATGAAGGAGCGGGACAAGGCCATCGAGGTGGTGAACAAGGGTCTCGCGATCTGCCAGGGAGACGAGCGGCTGGCGGCCCAGCGCACCTGCCTCCAGAACAACAAACCCATGAAAATGAAAGTCTACGGCGAACAGTGGTACCAGTTCATGCTCGAGCGGCCCATCATCCGGCAGGAGCCACCCCCCTTCGCCCGGATCTCCAAGCGCTCGATGAGAGGCTGACCTTCCCCTTTTTCGGAGTTTCCATGTCAGGCCACAGCAAATGGTCCACGATCAAGCACAAGAAAGGCGCCGCTGACGCCAAGCGGGGCAAGGTCTTCACCCGGATCCTCAAGGAGATCACGGTTGCGGCCCGCCTGGGAGGCGGGGATGTGGGCGCCAACCCCCGGCTGCGCCTCGCGGTGGACACCGCCAAGGCCGCCAACATGCCCAAGGACAACTGGGAGCGCGCCATCAAGAAGGGCACCGGCGAGCTGGAGGGGGTGACCTACGAGGAGGTGGTCTACGAGGGCTACGGCCCCGGAGGCGTGGCCATCATCGTGGAGGCCCTCACCGACAACAAGAACCGCACCACCCCCGAGGTGCGCAGCTACTTCTCCAAGTTCGGCAACGAGCTGGGCGCGGCGAATTCCGTCTCCTACATGTTCACCAAGCAGGGCGAGATCGTCGTGGACGGCGAGGTGGCCGAGGACCAGGTCATGGAAGTGGCCCTGGAGGCCGGCGCCGACGACGTGCAGGGCGAGGAGGGGGCCTGGATCATCAGCACCGACCCCGCCCAGTACCAGGCCGTGAAGGACGCCGTGGACGCCGCCAAGCTCCCCGTGCTGGAAGCCAAGATCATCCGCACCTCCGCCGTGCGGGTCGACATGAACAACGACAAGCTCAAGAGCTTCCTCAAGCTCATCGACCTGCTGGAAGACAACGACGACGTGCAGAACGTCTGGACCAACGCGGACTACGACGAGCCCGAGGAGTAGGGTTCCACAATCCTTGGAAGGGGGCGGCGCCGGGCAACCGGCCCGCCCCTTTCCATATCCATTATTAGACGAGGGATTCGCTTCCCATCAACGTTCCGGGTGATGGGACGGTATAAGTAGGCATGGACCCATGGAAAGCATACCTATGGCACCGGATGCCCTGGTGATGGACGGCCTGGATATGGCCACGGCCGCGGCCCCTCCTGCCGGAACGGATCCGGCGGACAGGGCGGTGGCGCAGGTCCGGGCCGGTGACACCGAGGCGTTCGGCCTCTTGGTGGACCTGACCCAGACGCGCGTGCTGGGCCTGGCCTGGCGCCTCCTGGGGGACCGGGACCAGGCCCGGGATGCGGCCCAGGAAGTCTACCTCCGGGCTTTCCGTTCCCTGGGAACCTTCCGCCTGGGGGAAAGCTTCCCGGCCTGGGTGCACCGCATCACCGTCAATGTCTGCATGGACCAGGTCCGGAAACGGGGGCCGGCGACGGCGGTCGTGGACCTCGCCGACGCCCCTGCAAACGCGGGGAATGGGCTGGAGCCCGCAGAGGAGGCCGTGCTGCGCGCGGAACGCAGGGCGCTTGTGTTGCGGGCCCTTGGCGGGCTCACGCCCGGGGAGCGTGCCGCCCTCGTCCTGCGGGACCTGGAAGCCCACTCGACCGAGGAGGCCGCCAGCATCCTGGGGGTCAAGGCCGTGACGGTGCGCAGCCAGATCTGCTCCGCCCGCGCCAAGGTGCAGGCATTCTGCGCAGAAGCCGTATGGATGAAGAAGGAGGGGTCGAGATGAACTGCGAAACCGTCATGGCACTCCTTCCCCTTTGGATCGAAGGCGATCTGGACAGCTCCGGGGCCGGAGCCCTGGCGACCCATCTGGACCGATGCGAGCCCTGCCGCGCCGCCGCCACCGCCCTGCGCGAAAGCCAGACCTGGCTCCGGCGCGGAGCTGAGCCTCCGTTCGGCCCGGCGGACTTCTCCGCCCTGCGCGCGGAGGTCATGACGGTGGTCCGCCAGGAACCTGCGCCCCGCTCCGCGCGCCGGCGCTACCTGGTGCCTCTGGCCATGGCCTCCGCGGCGGTGGCTGCGATTTCCCTCCACCACCGACCCGTTCGCTCCATGCCCTCCGCCCAACCCGCAAACGTTGTCCCGGAACCGCCCCAAGCCCCCCCCGTGGCGTCACGGAAGGTCGCCGGCCCCCCCCCGCATCCGCCACGGGCGAAGCCCATCGCCCCAGCCGCCCCCGAAGCACCCGCCATCAGCCGCATTGAATACCAGACCGCCGATCCGACCATCCGCATCATCTGGCTCGCCCAGGCGGATAGGCCCGGCCCCGACGCAATCCCCACCACCCGTTAGGAGGAAACATGCCTTTACGCATGCCCCTGCGCATCCTCGCCATCGCCGCCCTGTCTGCGTTCCCGGCCTTCAGCCAGGCCCCTGCTCCGAAACCCGCCGAGGTCCCGGCCGAAGCCAAGGACTCGGAGTTTGTCACCACGCGGGAATTCACCGGCAAGCTGTTCATGGTCAAGAACCAGTCCGCGGGAATCCTTCATGGCGCTCTGCGCCCGCTCCTTAGCGGCTTCAAGGGCAGCCGGATCGTGCCGTTGGACCGGGACGGCCTGCACCTCATCACGGTCCGGGATTTTCCGGAGAACGTCGCCGCCGTGGAAGCGGCCCTGGCCCGGCTCGACGTGCCGCCCCCGCCCCGCAAGGACGTGGACATCACCATCCAGGTGCTTTTCGCGTCCCGCCAGGAACTGCCGGGTACCGGCGTTCCCGACGAGCTCAAGGACGTGGTCGCCGCGCTGCGCTCCACCCTGAACTACCGCGGGTTCACCTCGGCAGCCTCCTTCCATCAGCGCACCCTCGATGGCGCCTCAAACCTGTATGGCGTGGGCCAGACGCCCTTGCCGGCCCTGGATGGGAAGGGCGAATTCACCCCGCTGGAATTCCGGTGGCAGGTGGGCTCGGTGCGCCTGGCCCAGGTCCCCGGCGCTGCCCCGACCTTGACCTTGCACGGCTTCAACCTGCGCAGCATCGACTTCAATACCCGCAGCGAACTCGCCAGCATGAGCACCGACCTCACGCTGAAGGCCGGGGAAAGGGTCGTGGTGGGCACGTCCCTTCTCAAGGGGCGCGGGCTCGTCGTCATCGTCACCGCACGCCAGGTGGATTAGTTCCGTTCCGTCGCCTTCTGGAAGCGGAACTTCACCCGCCTCTGCAGGGCCCTGCCCTCGGGGGTGCCGGGGTCGCCCTCCATCTGGGCGTCGCCGTGGGCCTCGGCGGCCAGGAGGGCCGGGTCCATGCCCAGGGCCACCAGGTGGCGCACCGCGGTCATGGCGCGCTGGGAGCTGAGCTCCAGGGCGTCCTGGCCCTTGGCCCGGCCCTGCTCGCCCGGGGCGGCGTGCCCTTCGCACACCAGGGCGTAGCCGGGGTACTGCAGGGCGATCTCCGAGATGCGCTTCATCATGGGTTCGAAGGTGGGGTCGAAGGCGGAGCCGCCCTCGCCGAAGAGGAGGCCGCCCCGGAAGCGCACCACCTGCATCTTCACGCCGTGGTCCTGGCCCTCCACGGGCTTGAGGTCGTTGAGGAGCTTCTCCAGGTCCGCGGCGCGTTCCGGGGCGATGCCGGTGTGGCCGGGGAGGACGCCTTCGCCCTTGGCGCCCAGTTCGTGCTGCAGGGCCAGGAGCACCTCCTGCACCTTGCGCTGGTCCTGGGAGGTGAAGGCGTAGATCACGGCGAAAAAGGCCATGAGCTGCACCATGAGGTCCGCGAAGGTGATGAACCACAGGCCCTCGAAGTCGTCCTTCCGGCGCAGGGACCGGCTGAGGATCCTAGCCACGGGGGGCTCCGGCCCGCCGGGTCTTGAACCGCGGAGCCAGGGACGCGTTGAGCTGCTCCTCGAGCTGGCCGGGGTTCATCTCGTCGGCGATGCCCAGGACGCCTTCGAGGATGAGCCGCTTGCGCTGGGCCTCCTCGCGGCTGCGCAGTTCCAGCTTGCCGGAGATGGGCAGGGCGAAGAGGTAGGCGATGACGGCGCCGTAGAGGGTGGACAGGAGCGAGAGCGCCATGCCCAGGCCGATGCCGCTGGGATCCTTGAGGCTCGCGAAGAGGTGCACCATACCGATGAGGGTGCCCACCATGCCGAAGCTGGGGGCGGCGGTGGCGATGAAGCGGAAGATCTCCTGGCCAAGGGAATGGCGCTCCTGGGTGGCGAAGATCTCCTGGCTGAGCACGTCGTTGATGTGCTCCCGGTCCACCCGGTCCACCACCATGCGGATGCCGGCCTGCATGAACAGGTCCGCCGGCAGGTGCCGCTCCAGGCCGAGGATGCCCTCCCTCCGGGCCCGCTGGGACAGGCCCACCAGCTCGTTGACGATCTCCTGGTGGGCGGCGGGGTGGGTGAAGAACGCCTGGGTGGCCACGCCGAAGGCCCCCCGCACCGCGCCCAGGGGAAAGCGGATGAGGGTCGAGGCGATGACGCCCCCCACCACCACGATCATGCTCTCCGGGTGGAGGAAGTACCGGGGATTGGGCCCCAGGGAGATGGCCAGCACCAGAAGGCCGAGGCCCAGGAGCAGGCCGATCAGGGTTCCACGATCCATGGGGCGCCTCGAAGGGATGGATGACAGCTAGAGGTTATCAAGGAATTCCCGTGCCGTTTCAGCCCGTCGCGAGGCCGGGGGGAAACCCCATGGCCAGGCGGACCCGGGCGATGGAAGGATCCACGCTGCCGTCGCGCCTGCGGATGGTGATCGGCGGCGCCACCGCGGGGAACCCCGCGGCCTCCCCGAACCCTTCGGGCAGGTCGCCCTTCCGGCACCCCGCGAACAGCGCGATGCCGTACGGGTCCCCCTCCTTGAACACCACGTCCTGGCGGTGCATGAGGAGCAGGCCCGCCTCCTGGTAGGCCCGTTCGGCCCGGTCGATCTGGTCCGAGGGGAAGACGCAGGCGAAGATCCCGCCCGGCGCCAGGATGCGGGCGGCGGCCTTGGCGTAGTCGCCGATGTCCCCCCGCACCTCCAGCCGGGCCGGAATGGCCTGGGGATGGGCGGCCTCGGCCTTGGATCCCACGGGCCAGTAGGGCGGCGACCCGGTCACCAGGTCGAAGGGCGCCTCGTCCTGGAACAGGGCGGGGTCGCGCAGGTCCCCTTCGTGGATGGTGTACCGGTCCTGGAGGCCGTTGTAGGCCACGCTCTTGCGGGCCAGGCGCGCGGAGATGGCCTGGGCCTCCACGGTGTGGATCCGGGCGCCCGGGCAGCGCCAGGCCACGGAGGTGGCCACGCTGCCGATGCCCGAGCCCAGGTCCGCCACCCGGCCCGGCCTCGGGCACCAGGTGGTGCCGTACCAGGCGGTGAGGATGTCGTCGGTGGAGAAGCGGTGGCCGCGCTTGTACTGGAACAGCCGGTAGTGGCCGGTGATGAAGTCCAGGGTCTCGCCCTCCTCGGGCTCGATGCCGCCGGGGGGCCTGGGGCCGGGCCGGGTCCAGCCCTTGTACACGTCGTCAGTCATCGGTCTCCCCGGATTCGTCCCCGACGCCGTCGAAAAGGCCCCCTTCGGGCAGGGGCGGCTCCAGGCGCGCCAGGGCCAGGGCCTCCAGGTTCGCCTCGCCGAAGTCCCCCAGCCGGGGCAGGTCGTTGAGGCTGCGCAGTCCGAAATGCACCAGGAACTTCATGGTGGTGGCCCACATCATGGGCCGGCCCACCACCGCCTTACGGCCGGCGGGGGTGATGAGCTCGCGCTCGGCCAGGCTCTTCACCTGGGTGGAGCAGCTGGTGACCCCGCGCAGCTCGTTGATCTCGGGGATGGTCACCGGCTGGCGGTAGGCGATGATGGCCAGGGTCTCGATCTGGGCGGGGGTGAGCTTGCCGCTGCGGGTGATGGTCACCAGGCGGCTGATCAGGGCCTGGTACTCCGGGGCCGCCGCCATGCGCCAGCCTCCGCCCACTTCCAACAGCCGCAGGCCCCGGGGAGGCACCAGGCGCTCCGCGAGCTTGTCGAGGCCCAGGCGGAGGGTTCCTTCGCCCAGCCCGGTGAGCTCTTTCAGCCGGGCCATGTCCAGCACCTCGCCGCTGGCCACCAGCACCGCCTCCAGGGCGCCGGGCAGGTCCCCGCCGGCCTCCCACAGGGGCTCGGAATCCTGGAAGATCCCGGTATCGTCCGTCACCGGAAACGCCCCAGGCGCTGACCCACGCGCACGGGGCCCGCCACCGGCGCCGGCTCCCACCGGGCGGCTCCGGGCCCGCCGATGAGCAGCACCACGGTGCTCCCGAACTGGAAGGTTCCCAGGTCGTCCCCGGGGGCGCAGGGCAGGAGGTCCACGGGAAGCGAACCGTCCCTGGGCAGGGACCGGCCCCCGAGCCACCGCCCGTCGATGATCACGCCGCCCACGTGGGTGGCGCCCACCGCCACCGCGGCCACTTCCAGCCCCTCGTCGGGGCCCGTGCCCAGGGCCACCCACGTGGCCCGGCGGTTGCGTTCGTAGAGGCGGGGCACGTGGGCGGTGCTGGCGCCGTTCACGGGCCAGAGCTCGCCCTCCACCCGGCCCACGGCCGTGACCAGGCCGCGGATGGGCACGTGGATGCGGTGGTAGTCCCGGGGGGAAAGGTAGAGGGTCAGGTAGTGGCCGCCCTCGAAACGGGCCGCGGCGGGGTCGTGCTTGAGCAGTTCGCCGATGGCGTAGGGCAGGCCCTTGGCCTGGATGGCCTGGCCGGCCTGGATCCGGCCCGAGGCGATGAGGGCGCCGTCCACGGGGCTGTTCACGCACCCGGGGACCTCGTCGGCCTGGGGCCGCAGGCCGGGCTTGAGGCGCCGCGTGAACAGGGCCTGGAGGCTTGGATAGTCCGCCAGGGGCCGCTCGGCCTCGGTCATGTCCAGCCCGTAGGCCCGCACGAAGCGCCCCAGGACCGCCTGCCGGAGGCCTCCGGGGAGCGCGCGCCCCGCGGCCCACCCCGCCGCGGCCGAGCCGAGCTTCTTGGGGTACACGCGCAGGAGGGAAAGGGAAAGGGGCCAGGAAGTCATTGCCAACCAAGTTATCACGCCCAAGGCACAGCCCAGGACCAGGAGGATCCGGAGCCGTCCGGAGCGCAGAATCAATTTGCCCATGGACTTAAATTAACCTACCTGATTAGTCATGTTATATTCGATCTTTTTTTATTGATTGGAGTCACATTTCGGACGTCCATGCCTTTAAACCAGTGATAATCAAGGTTCCCCGCACCCCTCGGCCCCTCTCCACCAAGACGGCTCAAGGCAGACACCCGGGGAAACCCCAGTCCCTCCAACGACGTAGGAGACGCCCATGTCCAGTGCTCCCCATGCACCCGCCCCAGGGGATTCCCTCGCCGCCCGCCTTCGCCATGAGGCCGGCATCAACCTCAACCACTGCTACCAGTGCGGCAAGTGCGCCGCCGGGTGCCCGGTGGCCGAGGACATGGACAACACCTCCTGCCAGACCCTGCGCCTCCTCCAGATGGAGCGGCCCGAACTGGACCGGCGCGTCCTGGAAAGCGAAGCCATCTGGCTGTGCCTGGGCTGCGAGACCTGTTCCACCCGCTGCCCCCAGGAGGTGGAGGTGGCCAAGGTGATGGACTACGTCCGCGAAGCCTCCCTGGCCCTGGATCTGGCCCATCCCAGGAGCCGGGACATCCTGGCCTTCCACCGGGCCTTCCTGGACTCCATCCGCACCACCGGCCGGCTCTACGAGATCGGCCTGGTGGCCAACTACAAGCTGCGCAGCCGCCACCTGCTGAAGGACGTCAACCTCGCCCCGAAGATGTACGTGCGCGGCAAGCTCCCCCTGCTGCCCCACTTCATCAAGGGCCGCAGCGGCATGAAACGGATCTTCCAGCTCACGCTGGGAAGGAAGAGGTGACCCCATGAAGATCGGCTACTACCCCGGGTGTTCCCTCCTGGGCTCCTCCAGGGAGTTCGACGAATCCGTCAGGGCCCTGGCCCAGGCGCTGGACCTCGAGCTGGTGGAGGTCCCCGACTGGAGCTGCTGCGGCGCCTCCAGCGCCCACGTGCTGGACCACAGGCTCGCCCTGGCCCTGCCCGCGCGCATCCTGGCCCAGGCCGAGGCCGCCGGCCTCACGGAGATCCTGGCCCCCTGCGCGGCCTGCTACAACCGCCTCGCCACCGCCCGGGACACCCTGGAGAAGGATCCCGCCCTGGCCCGGGACATCGAGGCCGTCATCGGCCAGCCCGTCACCGGCAACGTGCGAATCGTCAACGTCCTGGAAGTGCTGGACCGGTTCAGGGACGTCATCCCCGGCAAGATCACCAAGCCCTTCGCCCACAAGGTGGCCTGCTATTACGGGTGCCTCCTGGTCAGGCCCGCCAAGGTCCTGAAGTTCGACCGCCCCGAGGACCCCCGGTCCATGGACCGCCTCATGGCCGCCGCGGGCGCCGATCCCCGGGAATGGAACTTCAAGACCGAATGCTGCGGCGCGGCCTTCTCCGTCACCCGCACCGACCTGGTGGCGAAGATGAGCGGAAAGATCGTGGCCGACGCCGTCAGGCACGGCGCCGAGGCGATCGTCGTGGCCTGCCCCATGTGCCAGTCCAACCTGGACATGCGCCGGCCCGAAATCAACGCGCGGCTGGGCGCCGAGCACACGATCCCCGTCCTGTTCATCACCCAGGCCCTGGGCCTGGCGATGGGCATCGACGCCACCAAGCTGGGGCTGCAGCGGCACATGGTGCCCGCCGTCATGACCCCCGCGGCCGTCTGAGGAGCCTAGGATGTCACGTATCGGCGTATTCACCTGCCACTGCGGAGAGAACATCGGCGCCACCGTGGACTGCGCGAAGGTCGCGGAGCGAACCCGCAGCGTCCCGGGCGTCGTCCACAGCGTGGACTACAAGTACATGTGCTCGGACCCCGGCCAGTCCATGATCAAGGAGGCCATCAAGGAGCACGGCCTCACCGGCGTGGTGGTGGCGGCCTGCTCCCCCCGCATGCACGAGCCCACCTTCCGCAACGCCGTGGAGGAGGCCGGGCTGAACCCCTACCTGTGCGAGATGGCGAACCTGCGTGAGCACTGCTCCTGGGTGCACGAGAAGGGCGACGCCACCACCGACAAGGCCGCGGACCTCATCCGGGTCATGGTGGAGAAGGTCAAGCACAACACGCCGCTCCACCCCATCCGCGTGCCCGTCACCAAGCGCGCCCTGGTGCTGGGCGGGGGCATCGCCGGGATCCAGGCGGCGCTGGACATCGCCAACGCCGGCCACAAGGTGGTGCTGGTGGAGAAGTCGCCTTCCATCGGCGGCCACATGAGCCAGCTCTCGGAGACCTTCCCCACCCTGGACTGCTCCCAGTGCATCCTCACCCCCCGCATGGTGGAGGCCGCACGCCATCCCAACATCACCCTCATGACGTACTCGGAGCTGGAGAAGCTGGAAGGCTTCATCGGCAACTTCAAGGCCACCATCCGCCGGAAGGCCCGGCAGGTGGACGAGAAGCTCTGCACCGGCTGCGGCCTGTGCATCACCAAGTGCCCCAACAAGAAGATCCCCGACGAATTCAACGAGGGCCTCGGGAAGCGTTCGGCCATCTATGTCCCCTTCCCCCAGGCGGTGCCCAACAAGCCCGTCATCGACAAGCTCAACTGCACCTTCTACAAGTCTGGCAAGTGCAAGGTCTGCGAGAAGATGTGCCCCACCGGCGCCATCCGCTTCGACCAGCAGGACGAACTGGTCACCCTGGACGTGGGCGCCATCGTCCTGGCCACGGGCTTCAAGGTGATGCGCACCGACAAGTTCCCCGAGTACGGCTACGGGAAGTACGCGGACGTCATCGACGGCCTGCAGTTCGAGCGCCTCGCCTCGGCCTCCGGGCCGACCCTGGGCGTCATGAAGCGCCCCAGCGACGGCAAGGAGCCCGAGACGGTCGTGTTCGTGGCCTGCTCGGGCAGCCGCGACCGGGCCAAGGGCGTGCCCTACTGCTCGAAGATCTGCTGCATGTATACCGCCAAGCACGCCATGCTCTACAAGCACAAGATGCACCACGGGAAGGCCTACGTCTTCTACATGGACATCCGCAGCGGCGGCAAGGACTACGACGAGTTCGTGCGCCGGGCCATCGAAGAGGACGACGTGAAGTACATCCGCGGCCGGGTGTCGCGCATCTACGAGGAGGACGGCCAGCTCATCGTCAAGGGCGCCGACACCCTCATGGGCGGCGAGCCGGTGGAGATCAAGGCCGACATGGTGGTGCTGGCCACCGCCGTGCAGGCCCAGGACGGATCGGAGGAGCTGGCCCAGAAGCTCCACGTGAGCTACGACCCCTACCACTTCTTCGCAGAGAGCCACCCCAAGCTCAAACCCGTGGAGACCAACACCGCCGGCATCTACCTCGCCGGGGCCTGCCAGGCCCCCCGGGACATCCCCGAGACCGTGGCCCAGGCCTCGGGCGCCGCCGCCAAGGTCGCCGCCCTCTTCAGCCGGGACGAGCTCACCCGCGAACCGGTGGTGGCCGTCGTGAACCGGCTTCCGGCCCCCACGTTCTCCTACTGCGTGGGCTGCTTCCTGTGCCAGAGCGCCTGCCCCTACCAGGCCATCGAGGCGGAGGAGATCCGCGGCCGGGACGGAACGCTGATCAAGACCCTCGCCAAGGTGAACGCCGGCCTCTGCCAGGGCTGCGGCACCTGCGTGTCGACCTGCCGCACCAAGGCCATCGACATCCAGGGCTTCAGCAACGAACAGATCTTCGCCGAACTCATGACCCTCTGAGGGGATGAAAAATGACTGAACCCTTCGAACCGAAAATCACCGCCTTCGTGTGCAACTGGTGCACGTACGCCGGCGCCGACCTCACCGGCACCAGCCGCATCAAGTACCAGTCCAACGTGCGGGTGCTGCGCCTGCCCTGCACGGGGCGCATCGACTTCATGCTGCTGGCCAAGGCCTTCGCCCGGGGCTCGGACGGCGTGATCGTCTCGGGGTGCCACCCCAACGACTGCCACTACACCTCCGGGAACTACCACGCCCGGCGGCGGTGGATGATCTATCGCGACCTCATGGACTTCATGGGCATCGACACGCGCCGGGTGACCTTCTCCTGGGTGTCGGCCGCCGAGGGGGCCCGCTGGGCCGAACTGGTGAACGAGGTCACCACCTCGGTGCGGGAACTGGGCCCCTACACCGAGTATAAGGAACTCGCCCTGACCGGCGTGGAGTGAGGGGACCATGGACCTGAGAGAAAAATCCCGGCAGCTCCTGGAAAGCGGCGACGTGAAGGCCGTCATCGGCTACGAGCGGGGCACCATGGACACCCGGCGCCCGGCCTTCATCCGCAAGGCCGAAAGGGCCGGCCGCCTCGTCTTCGACGAGGCCTGCGCCCAGAACCTGGCCACCTACCTCACCCGCCCCGAAGTCAAGAAGCTCGGCCGGGTGGCCATCGCCGCCCGGCCCGACACCCTGCGCGCCATCCTCCAGCTCATGGCCGAGCGCCAGGTCAAGGAGGAGAACGTCCTCGCCCTGGCCGGGGACGGCACGGTGGAGCTCGCCACGGCCCAGGCCATCGAGGAGCACCTGGCCACCTGCGCCAAGGAGCTTCCCGCCCGGGACCGCGAGATCCTCGAGCGCCTCTCGAAGATGGACCGCGCCCAGCGCTGGGCCTTCTGGCAGGCCGAGCTGAGCCGGTGCGTGAAATGCTACGCCTGCCGCAACAGCTGCCCCATGTGCTACTGCGGCCATTGCACCATGGACTGCAACCGCCCCCAGTGGGTCCCCGTGGCCAGCCACGCCCTGGGCAACCTGGAATACCACATGGTCCGGGCCATGCACCTGGCGGGACGCTGCGTGGAGTGCGGCGACTGCGGCCGCGCCTGCCCCGTGGGCATCCCCATCCACCTCCTCACCTTCAACTGCGAGGAGAGCGTGCACCTCCAGTTCGGCCAGAGGGCCGGGGCCAGTTCGAAGCTGGACTACGCCCTTTCCACCTTCCGTCCCGACGACAAAGAGTCCTTCATCCGGTAGGGTGCCATGGCAGACAACTTCTTCCTCCCCCAAGCCTCCCTCGACGCGCTGTTCGCGGCCCTCGCCGGGGACGGCCGGCGCATCCTGGCCCCCACGGACCGCGACGGGCGCACGGAGCTGAACCCCGTGACGAGCCCGGGCGACGTGGCCAAGGACTACCTCCAGACCATCCTTTCCGCCAAGGAGGCCGCCTTCCCCAAGGTGGAGCGGCTCATGAGCTTCACCACCGGCTCCGGATCGGTGGACCTCAAGGACGCTGAGCCCCACGCGATCCCCACCGTCCTCTTCGGCATCCGCCCCTGCGAGGCGTCCGGCTTCAAGGCCCTGGACGCGGTGTTCAACTGGGACACCCGGGACCGGTTCTTCAACGCCCGCATGGAGGCCCTTTCCATCATCGGCGTGGGCTGCACCCGGAAGGACGACGCCTGCTTCTGCACCAGCGTCGGCGGCGGACCGGGTTCCACGGCGGGCAGCGACATCCTGCTCACCCCCGTGGAGGGCGGCTTCCTGGCCGAGGTCCTCACGGAAAAGGGCAAGGCGATGGTGGCCCTGGCCCCCGGGGCCTTCAAGGCCGATCCCGGACTCGAGAAGAAGGTCGTGGAGGTCCCGGTGGCCTTCGACCAGCCCGGCCTCACGAAGCGGCTCAAGGACCGGTTCGAGGACGGCATCTGGGTCGAGCAGAGCCTCCGCTGCGTGGGATGCGGCGCCTGCGCCTACGTGTGCCCCACCTGCGTGTGCTTCGACATCGTCGAGGAGGCCGACGCCAAGGGCGGCCACCGCCTGCGCACCTGGGACTCCTGCGGCGGGCACATGTTCACGCTCCACGCCTCCGGCCACAACCCCCGCGAGACGCAGGCCCAGCGTTGGCGCCAGCGGGTCTACCACAAGTTCTCGTACTACCCCGAGCGCTACGACATGCTCGGCTGCGTCGGGTGCGGCAAGTGCACCCGGGCATGCCCGGTGGACATGAACCTCCAGGAGCACCTGGCGGAAGCGGCCCAGGCCTGAGGGAGACACGACCATGACCGACACCAACATCTATCTCCCCCACCTCATGCGGATCGCGAAGATCACGCAGGAGGCCCCCGCCGTGAAGACCTTCCGGCTGGAATTCATGGACGCGGCCGCCGCCGAGGCCTTCACCTTCGAGACGGGCCAGTTCGGCCTCTACAGCGCCTTCGGCGAAGGCGAGTCCACCTTCTGCATCGCCTCCTCCCCCACCCGCAAGGGCTACATCGAGTGCACCTTCCGCGAGGCGGGCCGGGTGACCGCGGCCCTGGCCGACAAGGAGGAGGGCGACGTGGTGGGCTTCCGCGGCCCCTACGGCAACCGCTTCCCCATCGAACAGTGGAAGGGGAAGAACCTGGTCTTCATCGCCGGCGGCATCGCCCTGCCCCCCCTGCGCAGCGTCATCTGGAACTGCCTGGACCTGCGGGACTGGTTCAAGGACATCACCATCGTCTACGGCGCCCGGAGCGTCGCGGATCTGGTGTACAAGGACGAGCTCAAGGAATGGGAGGCCCGGCCCGACGTGAACCTGGTGGTCACCGTGGACCCCGGCGGCGACGTCCCCGGCTGGACCGGCAAGGTGGGCTTCGTCCCCCCCGTGGTGGAGGCGCTCAACCCCAGCCCCGACAACACCGTCGCCCTGGTGTGCGGCCCCCCCATCATGATCAAGCTCACGCTTCCCGTGCTGGCCAAGCTGGGCTTTTCCCCGGAGGCCATCTACACGACCCTGGAGAACCGCATGAAGTGCGGCCTGGGCAAGTGCGGCCGGTGCAACACGGGCAGCAGCTACGTGTGCAAGGACGGGCCGGTCTATACGCTTGAGCAGCTGAACAGCCTACCGGCCGAGTACTAGAGGGCTGTCTGGCCTTCGGGGCGTGGTCCGCCCCTGGACACTGGAGCGAAAGGCCGTTCGCAGTATCATATAACGATGCCATCCCCAAGGTATGGCCAGGAGGAAGCATGCTTCGGTCGCTGACGCTGTCCCTGCTCTGCGGGACCATGGCCCTACCCGCCGTCGCGGCGGGGCCCCACCCCATATCCATCCACGATCTCCTGGCCATGGAGCGCCTGGGGGATCCGCGGGTCTCGCCCGACGGCGCGACCTTCGCCTTCGCGGTGGGCACGCCGGACCTGGCCGCCAACAAGACCGCCCACGACCTGTACCTGGGCGACGTGGCCGGCACCTGGACGCGGCGCATCACCGCGCCGGGCACCTCCAATTCCCAGGCGCGCTGGGCCCGGGACGGCAAGGCCCTGTTCTTCGTGTCGAGCCGGTCGGGTTCGTCGCAGGTGTGGCGCCTGCCGCTGGACGGGGGCGAGGCGGTGCAGGTGACGAAGCTGCCGCTGGACGTGGACGCCCTGGAGGTGGCCCCGGACGGCAAGTCGCTGCTGCTGGGCATGGCCGTCTTCCCGGGCAAGTCCCCCGCCGAGACGAAGAAGCTCATGGAGACGAAGGAGGCCGCCAAGGCTTCCGGCATGGTCTTCGACGCCCTCATGGCGCGCCACTGGGACACTTGGTCCGACGGCACCCGCAACCACGTCTTCACCTTCGACCTCGCCAGCGGCAAGGCCCGCGACCTGATGCCGGCCATGGACGCCGACTGCCCCACCAAGCCCTTCGGCGGCGCCGAGGACTTCGCCGTCACCCCCGACGGCAGGGAACTGGTCTTTTCCGCCAAGGACATGGGCCGGGCGGAGGCCTGGACCACCAACTTCGACCTCTTCTCGGTGCCCATGGACGGCTCCGCGGCGCCCCGGCGCATCACCACCAACCCCGCCTGGGACGCCCAGCCCCGCTTCTCCCCCGACGGCAGGACCCTGGCCTACCTGGCCATGAGCCGCCCCGGCTTCGAGGCGGACCGCTTCGACATCGTGCTGCGCGACTGGGCCACGGCCAAGGAGCGCAAGTTCACCCTGCGCGTGGACGCCACGCCCCGGGGTGACCGGTCCGCGGGCACCATCGCCTGGTCCCCGGACGGCAAGACCCTCTACTGCCTGGCCGAGAACCTGGGCCAGCGGGCGCTGTTCGCGGTGGATCCGGCCACGGGCAAGGCCTCGCTGGTCGTGGGCCAGGGCACCCTGGACGGGATCGAGTTCGCCAAGGGCGGGCGCATCCTCTACGGCATGAACTCGCTCAAGGGCCCCACGGAGTTCTACACCGTGGACGCCGCGGGCAAGGACATCCGCCAGGTCACCCACTTCAACGACGCGCGCATGGCCGCGGCGAAGACCGGCAAGGCCGAGCAGTTCACCTTCAAGGGCGCCAAGGGCGACACCGTCTACGGCTATCTGGTCTACCCGGTGGACTTCGACCCCGCCAAGAAGTACCCCGTGGCCTTCCTGGTCCACGGCGGCCCCCAGGGCACCTTCGGCAACGACTTCCACTACCGCTGGAACCCCCAGATCTACGCGGGCGCCGGCTACGCCGCGATCTGCGTGGACTTCCACGGCTCCACCAGCTACGGCCAGGCCTTCACCGACGCCATCCGCAAGGACTGGGGCGGCGCCCCCTTCGAGGACCTCATGAAGGGCCTGGACCACATGCTGGCCAAGCATTCCTTCCTGGACAAGGACCGCGTGGGCGCCCTGGGCGCGTCCTACGGCGGCTTCATGATCAACTGGATCGCCGGGCACACCGACCGTTTCAAGACCCTGGTGTGCCACGACGGCAACCTGGACGAGCGCATGGCCTACTACGACACCGAGGAACTGTGGTTCCCCGAATGGGAGCACGGCGGACTGCCCTGGGAGAATCCCGAGGACTACGCCAAGAACAGCCCCATCGAGTTCGTGAAGAACTGGAAGACGCCCATGCTCGTCATCCACGGCATGAAGGACTACCGCATCCCCTACGCCCAGGGGCTGGCCACCTTCACCGCCCTGCAGCGCAAGGGGATCCCCTCCAAGCTGCTCATCTTCCCCGACGAGAACCACTGGGTGCTCAAGCCGGCCAACTCCCTGCAGTGGCACGAGAACGTGCTGGGGTGGCTGGACCGCTGGCTCAAGTAGGCGGATCCGGATCTCTACGGAAAGAGGGGGCCGCGGCCCCCTCTTTTTGTGTGCCCATGGGCCATTTATGGACGTTTCATCCCCAGGAACTATATTGATCCCGCAAGGATCCGCCCGCGCCGGGTACGGAGAACCGCCAGCGGGCCGGTGGCCCTGCGGCTCGCGGAGGCGACGATGGAAAAGAGGCTGCATCCCCGCATTTCCACTGAGAAAACGTGCACGGCCAAGTTCAGGGTGGGGGATCGGACCTGGACCGGCGAGGAGGTGCGGGACCTGGGCGCCCGGGGCTGCGGCATCCGGATCCCCCTGGCCGACCTGGGGTTCCTGACGCCGGGCGTGGTGACTGAATCCCTGCGCCTGAGCCACCCCGGCGTTCCGCAGGAGCCCGTGAAGGGCAAGGTCGTGTGGACCCACCGCACTCGGCACCACGGCAAGGAGTACGTGGACGCGGGCCTGGCGTTCACGGATCTGCCCGGAAGATTCGTCGTGGAACTTGAGGCCTACCTCAATCTCGCGGCCATCAACAGCACGCCGTTCATCGACATGTTCGGAATGCCCACCTGACCGGCTCGCGCGGCACGCCCTCTCGAAGATTTCGCCATACTCTGGTAAAAAGAAATTTTCACCAGGGAGCGCCACGCATGTCCGAAAAGCACGCATTCAAGAGTGAACTGCAGCAGGTCCTCAACCTCATCACCCACAGCCTCTATTCCCACAAGGAGATTTTCCTCCGGGAGCTCATCAGCAACGCCAGCGACGCCATCGACAAGATCCGCTTCAATTCCCTGCAGAACGATCCCCTCCTCGAGGGCGACCGGGACTGGAAGATCCGGCTGTCGGTGGACAAGGAGGCCCGCACCCTCACCGTCTCGGACAACGGCATCGGCATGGACCACGACGCGGTGGTGGAGAACCTGGGCACCATCGCCAAGTCCGGCACCAAGGCCTTCCTGGAAAATCTCCAGCACGCCGACGCCGCCGCCAAGCCGGGGCTCATCGGGCAGTTCGGCGTGGGGTTCTACTCCGCCTTCATGGTGGCCGACAAGGTGACCGTCGTTTCCCGCGCCGCCGGGGCAAGCTCCGCGGTGCGGTGGGAATCCGACGGCCTGGGCGAATTCACGGTGGACCCCGCCGAGCGCGCTGGACGGGGCACCGACGTGGTCCTGCACCTGAAGGAGGACGAGAAGGAGTTCCTGACCGAATACCGCCTGCGGGGCATCGTCAAGCAGTTCTCCGACTTCATCGAGCACCCGGTGGTCATGGACGTGGAGAAGGGCGAGGGGAAGGTGGAGGAGGAGACCCTCAACTCCCGCAAGGCGCTCTGGCTGCGCAGCAAGGTGGACGTGACCCCCGAGGAGCATGAGGCCTTCTACCGGCAGATCTCCGACGACTACGACGCCCCCGCGAAGGTGATCCACTACGCCGCCGAGGGCACCCTGGAGTTCAAGGCCCTGCTCTACATCCCCAAGCGCAAGTCCTGGGATCTGCAGTTCGCCGAACCCAAGGTCGGGCCCCGGCTCTACATCAACCGCGTGCAGATCATGGACCACTGCGAGGCGCTGCTGCCCCCCTACCTGCGCTTCGTGAAGGGCGTGGTGGACTGCTCCGACCTGCCCCTGAACGTGAGCCGCGAGCTCCTCCAGCACAACCCCCTGCTGGAGAAGATCCAGAAGAGCCTGGTGAAGAACGTCTTCCAGGCCCTCAACGACCTCAAGACGAACGAACCCGAGGTCTACGAAGGCGTCTTCAAGGAACTGGGCCCCTTCCTCAAGGAGGGCCTGGCCCGGGATTTCGCCAACCGTGAGCAGATCTGCGACCTGCTCCTGGTGGGCAGCCTGAAGACCGAGGCCGGCAAGACCACCACCCTGGCCCAGTACGTGGAGGCCAAACCCGAGGACCAGAAGGACATCTACTTCCTCACCGGCGAGGACAGGGCGGTGCTCGAGCACGCGCCGGCCCTGGAGGCCTACCGGCACCGCGGCTGGGACGTGCTGCTGCTCACCGACCCCATCGACGCCTTCGTGTTCCCCACCCTGCCCGACTACAAGGGCCTGGCCTTCAAGGCCGCGGACCGCCACCAGCCCGAGCTGGAGCCCGAGGAGAAGAAGAAGGAGGAGGAGGCCACGGAGGCCTTCAAGCCCCTGCTGGGCCTGCTCAAGGGCCTCATCGGCGGCCTGCGCGACGTGCGCCTCACCCGGCGCCTCAAGGAGAGCGCCTCCTGCCTCACTTCCGACGAGGACGCCATGGACCCCCACATGGAGCGCCTGCTCCAGAAGCTGGGCCAGGGCGCCGGCACCCAGGAGCGGATCCTGGAGCTCAACCCGGATCATCCGGTGGTCAAGGGCCTCCTGGAGATCCACGCCAAGGACATGACCGACCCCCGCATCGAGGCCTACGGCCGCCTCCTCCACGACCAGGCCCTGCTGGCCGAGGGTTCCCGCCTGGCGGACCCCACCGGCTTCGTGAAGCGGCTCAACGACCTGATGATGAAGGACGCCCTGCGGTAGCCAGGACTGCCCCTACCCCACCACCCGGGCGATGTGGTCCTGGAGCACCTTCAGGGAGAAGGGCTTCTTGAGGAACTCCAGGAACCCGAATTCCCGCGCGACCTTGGTCCCGGCCTCCTCCGAGAACCCGCTGCAGAGGATGGCCTGGGCCCCGGGGTCCTCCCCGCGGATGGCCCTGAAGGCGTCGGGACCGCTCATGCGGGGCATGGTCGCGTCCATGAGGATGAGTCCCACGGCATCCCGTTCCCGGCGGTGGAGTTCCACGGCCTCGATGCCGTCGCGGGCCTGGAAGACGGTGTAGCCCAGGGTGTCCCGCAGGTACTCGGCCAGGGTCTCCTGCAGGTCCTCGTCGTCGTCCACGAGGAGGATGGCCCGCCGGCCCCTGGGGACCGGGACGGGTTCGGGTGCGGGCTCCACGGCCCCGGCGGGGGGGAACAGGAGGCGGATGGTGGTGCCGCTGCCGGGGGCCGAACGCACCCAGAGGCCTGCGCCGTGGCCCTTGAGGATGCCCAGGGCGGTGGCGAGGCCCAGGCCGCGGCCGGGCCGGTACGTGGAGAAGAAGGGGTCGAAGGCGCGATCCAGGACCTCCCGGGTCATGCCGGAGCCGGCGTCCTCCACGGCCAGGCACACCAGGGGGCCCGCGCTGGCGGGGGGATGGATCCAGTGTCCGGAGGCGGGGTCGCCCTCGCCCAGGTGCTGGACCCGGGTCGTGATCCGGATGAGGCCCCCCGCCTCGCCCAGGGCTTCCCGGGCGTTGGCCACGAGGCCGTCGAGCACCTCGCACAGCTGGGCCGGGTCCCCTTCCACCCCGGGGAGGTCCTCGCCCGGATCGAAGCGGATGCCGGCGCCGCGGCGGCCTTCCAGGCATTCCTGGACCATGCGGTTGAGGTCCAGGGCCTCGGACCGGCGGAAGCCCTTGCCGGAAACGTCCAGCATGCGGTGGGCGAGGGCCGAGGCCTTGGCCAGCACCTTGAGGGCCCGGACCACGGCGACGCGGGCCGCCACGGGGGGGGTGGTCTCCAGCGAGGCCACCTCCAGGTTGCCCTGGATGGCCTGGAACAGGTTGTTGAAGTCGTGGGCGATGCCCCCGGCCATGCGGCCCAGGCTTTCCATCTTCTGGGTGTTGCGCAGGACGGCCTCCGCGGCCTTGAGCTGCTCCTGGGCCTCCCGCAGCCTGCGTTCCACCGCCACCGCGTGCAGGGCCCGCTCCACGGCGCCGGGCAATGCCCCCAGGAAATGGGCGTCCTTCACCAGGTAGTCCAGGGCGCCCTTCTTCATCATCTCCACGGCAATGCGCTCGTCGCCGCTGCCGGTGGTGACGATGAAGGGGGGCATCTCCACCCGTTCGATGATCTGGACCGCCGTCATGTCCGGCAGGGAGAAGTCCAGGATGGCCAGATCGGGGCGCCGTCCGGCCAGGATCTCCAGGGCCTCCCGGCCCGTGGCGGCATGGAGGAAGCCCCACTCCCGCTGGCCGATCTCCTCCCGCACCAGTTCCGCCAGGCCCAGGTCGTCTTCCACCAGCAGAATGAGCATCGGCTCGGTCATGGGTCAGCCACCTGGATCATTGGAAGGAACCGCCCCAGGAGCGTGAGGGCCGCCGAGAAGGCCTCGAAATTCCTGGGCTTGGTGATGTAGAAATTGCACCCGGCATCATAACAGACCGCCACCTCCCTGGGATCGTCCGTGGTGGTCAGCATGATGACCGGCGTCCGCCGGGTGCCAGGGTCGCCCTTCAGGCGGCGCAGGACCTCCACGCCCCCCACCCGCGGCATGTTGATGTCCAGGAGGAGCAAGTTCCGGCCCTCCCGCCCGGGGCCCTGGAAGTAGTCCAGGACCTCCTGCCCGTCCCGGAAGCGCAGGATGGGACCCGCCAGCCCCGCTTCCTGGAGGTGCTCCCGGATCAGGACGGCATGGCCCTCGTCGTCCTCGGCGATGAGGATGGTCACGGTCTCGAAGGGCTGGAGGAGCGGCATGGGATCACCCGCGGGGAAGTTCGAGGAAGAAACGGGAACCCAGGCCGGGCGTGGAGGCCACCCGCACCCGGCCGCCGTTGCGCTCGGCCATGCGGCGCACCAGGGTGAGGCCCAGGCCTTCGCCCGGGACGGGGCCCTGGGGGTCCAGGCGCTGGAAGATCTCCCAGATGCGGTCCTGGTGCTCGGTGCTGATGCCCACGCCGTTGTCCTCCACGCAGTATTCGCTCACGTCCCCCGCCACCCGGCCGTAGACGCGCACCCGCAGCGGGCGGTCCCCGTGGCGGTACTTGACGGCGTTGTCCAGGAGGTTGGCCACGATCTGGGTGGCCTGGGCCGCGTCGGCGACGCAGGGCGGAAGGTCCTCCACCTGGAGGGTTCCCTCCACGCTCTCGAACTGGTAGGCCAGGGTCTTGGAGCAGGAGGCCAGCACGGCGTTCATGTCCAGGGGCCCGGTGCGCAGCACCATGCGCCCGGCCCGCGAGAGGGTGAGAAGGCCGTTGATGATGGCGTCCATGCGGATGCCCGAGGCGCGGATGAACTCCAGGGAGGAGGGCATCCGCTCCTGCAGGTGCGGGGCGGCGGCGGCCGCGAAACCCTCCAGGGACCCGGCCCCCTCCAGGGTCCTGCGCAGTTCCTCCAGGGACCTGCCCAGGCGCTGGCTGAAGCCCTGGATGTTCACCAGCGGGCTGCGCAGGTCGTGGGATGCCACGTAGAGCAGCGTCTCCAGTTCCTTGTTCTTCTGCTCCAGCTCGTCCAGGAGGCGTTCCCGTTCCCGCTCCACCCGTTTCGCGGCGGAGATGTCTGTCACCAGGATGGCCAGCGCGGTGATCGCCCCCTGGGCGTCGTGCACCGAGGCCAGGGAGATCCGCGATTCCAGGACGGACCCGTCCCGGCGCCGCAGGCCCGCGTCGAAGGACTCCGAGGCCGCGGGGCGCCGGAGGATGGCCATGGACTCCAAGTAGGGGAGGGAGGCCTCGGAGACGAAGGCCGAGTAGTGCTTCCCCAGCATCTCGCCGGGCTGGTACCCCCCCATTTCCGCCAGGCGCTGGTTGCAGAAGGTGAGGGCGCCCGTGGCATCCATCAGGGCCAGGCCCTCGTTGAGCGTCTCCACCACCACCCGGTACTTCTCCTCGCTGGCCCGCAACGCCCGGGTGGCCTCCACCTTGCCGGACACGTCGTCGCCCAGCAGCAGGAGGAGACGCTCGCCCCGGCTCGTGAAGGGGACGAGGTGGACCACCGCCCACACCTCCTTGCCGAAGGTGGAGGTGAAATGGACTTCCAGGGTCTGGTCGGCGCCCGTGGCCAGGGCCCGGTCCGCGGCCTCCCTCAGGCCGGTCTCCTTCCAGGAATCCAGCCGCCGGAAGTTCTGCTGGAGGAGGTCGGCGGTGCTTCCCTGGAGGATCCGGCCGGCGGCCTCGTTGGCCATGACGCAGGCCCCGTCCGCCTCCCGGTAGAGCAGGATGGCCGTGGGCGATGCGGCGATGAGCTTCTGGTTCAGGGACAGGACCTCGGCCAGGTCCATCTGGGCCTCCACCCGGTCCGACACGTCCTCCATGAACCAGAGCACGCCCTCCTCGGGCCGGCCCGGCACGAAGGGCCCTCCCACCAGGTAGGCCCAGAAGGGGCTCCCGTCCACCCGGCGCATGCGCACCTCGCCCCGGAAGGCCGAGCCCGGCTCCGCGAGACCGGCGACGATCCCGCCGAAGGCCGCGTAGGCGGCCTCGTCCTGGTGCCAGCCCTGGGTCCCCACCCCGGCCAGGGACTCGGCGTCCGCGCCCAGGAGGGCGGCACACCGGGCGTTGGCCCAGACCACCTTGCGGTCCCGGAGGAGCACGACCCCCATGGCCGAGTCCTCCAGCGCGGCGAGGGTTCCCCCGCGTCCGGCCCGGCGCGACCCGCGGGCCCGGGCCAGGCCCGCGATGGCCGCGCCCAGCAGGAGACCGATGGCGAGCGTGAGGTAGGGCATGGGGGATCCGGAGAGACCTTTACCCTATCACTAGGGCTCGCGCAGGGGCGTCACGGCGTCGGCGAGGTCGACCACCACCATGGTGCCGTAGGCCTTGTGCTCCCCGATGGCGGCCCCGGCCACCCGGAACCTGGGGTCGAAGAGGTTGCGCCGGTGGCCGCGGTCCTTCACCCCGTCGTCGATCACCAGCATGATCACGGTCATGCGGGGCGTCTCCAGGCCGTAGTTGATCACCTCGCCCACCAGGGAGCCGGGGTCGGCGTACCGCCGGACCCGCGCGCCGGGGCGGGACCCGTCGGTGCCGGCGTGGCCCGTTTCACCCGTGGGCCCCTGGTCGCGCACGTGGTCCCTGGCGGCCAGGTGGAGCTCCTCGCTGTAGGCGACGAAGGCCGTCACCGGCTCCACCCGTTCGAGGAATTCCGCGGCCTCGATCACCGCGGGCCGGCCCTCGTTGGTGCGGATGGGCACGTGGTCCGCCAGGCGCCAGAGGGTGCCCTCGAAGCGCAGGCCCAGGGCCCGCAGATACTTGGCGTATTCCCGGGGGAACCTGCGGATCTTGTTGATCTCGCGGACCACGGCGAGCTCGTCCGGAGTGGAGCGCGGAGCCGGCTGGGCCCCGAGGCAGAGCACCGACAGCATCGCGGCCGCCAGGACACGGAACATGGTCACCCCCGTGGGGGGATTCTACTCCTCCCCGCGCCGGGGCGTGCCCTCGGGATCGAAGACGTACCCCACGCTGCGCACGGTGTGGACCCACCGGGGAACGTGGGCGTCCTTCTCCATGGCCCGGCGGATGCGGACGATGAAGTTGTCGACGGTGCGCGTCGTGGGATAGGTCTCCTCACCCCAGACCTTGTCCAGGATGTCGGTGCGGCTCACCACCTGGCCGGCCTGCTCCATGAGGAGCTTGAGGATCATGCATTCCTTGACGCCCAGCACGAAGGCGCCGTGGGGACCTTCCCCGCAGAAGTTCTCGAAGTCCACCCAGAACTCCCCGAACCGCTGGCGGCCGCTGAGGCTGCGGTTGCGGTACCAGTCCTCCCGGCGCAGGATAGCCCGGATCCGCAGGAGCAGTTCGGTCACCTGGAAGGGCTTGCCCAGATAGTCGTCGCCCCCCGTCTCGAACCCCCGGACCCGGTCGTCCTCGGTGTTCTTGGCGGTGAGGAAGAGGATGGGCGTGTAGTTCTTGGCCTCGCGCACCTGCCGGCAGACCGTGAACCCGTCCATGCCCGGAAGCATCACGTCCAGGATCACCAGCTCGTAGTGCCCGGCCAGGATGCGCTTGAGGGCGTCGTCCCCGCGGGTGACCCAGGTGCAGGGCAGGCCTTCCAGTTCGAGGTTGAGCTTGATCCCCTCGGCCAGGCTGAGCTCGTCTTCTACCAGGAGGATCTTGGGTTCATTCATGGCGGGCTCCTGCAGGTCCCCGTGTGTTGAGGTTAGAATGGTGCCAATCGGAGTCCCGGATGGTTCCCTATCTCAGTATCGTAATTCCCATCTATAACGAAGAGGCAAATATTACCAACCTTTGGGCGCGCCTGTCCAAGGTCCTGGGGGAGAACTGGCCGGGCCCGGAAAAAAACTGGGAGGTGGTGTTCACGGACGACGGCAGCCGGGACCGGTCCCTGGAGATGCTCCTGGACATCGCCGCCGGGGAGCCCCGGGTGACCGTGGTGGAGTTCAACCGGAACTACGGCCAGCATTCGGCCATCTTCGGGGCCTTCGCCGTGGTGGCGGGGCAGGTGATCGTGACCATGGACGCCGACCTGCAGAACCCGCCCGAGGAGATCCCCCGGCTCGTGGCCAAGATCGAGGAGGGCTTCGACGTGGTGGGCGGCTGGCGCCAGGGCCGCACGGAAAACGACAGCTTCTTCCGCACCATGCCCAGCAAGATCGTCAACGCCGTCACCCGCAAGACCACCGGCGTCCGGCTCCACGACTACGGCTGCATGCTCCGGGCCTACCGGCGGGAGATCGTGGACGCCATGCTCCTCTGCAAGGAGCGCTCCAGCTTCATCCCCGCCCTGGCCAACAGCTTCGCCAAGCGCATCGCCGAAGTCCCCGTGGGCCATGCCGAAAGGGCCGCGGGCGAATCGAAATACGGCTTCTGGAAGCTCATCAACCTCCAGTTCGACCTCCTCACCAGCTTCTCCCTGCTGCCCCTCCAGATGCTGAGCGTCCTGGGGGTGTTCATCTCCCTCCTGGGCATCGGGTTCGGCATCGCGCTCATGGTCTACCGGATCCTCCACCCCGAGGGATCCGTGGGCGGGGTCTTCACCCTGTTCGCCGTCCTCTTCTTCTTCGTGGGCGCCCAGTTCCTGGCCTTCGGTCTCCTGGGCGAATACATCGGGCGGATCTACCAGGAAGTGCGGGACCGCCCCCGCTACGTCGTCAAGAAGCAGCACCGCACGGAACCCGGCCAGGACTGACCCCCAAGGCTTCCAGCACCGTCCACCCGGAGACGAAGGCATGGCCGAACGCAAGCGGATCCTCTTCGTGGAGGACGACCCCGCCCTCCTGGGCCGGCTCCGGGAGGCCATGGCGGACATGGCCCCGGTGTGGGCGATGGTCTTCGTGGACAGCGGCGAGGCCGCCCTGGAGGCCTTCGAACAGTCCCCCTTCCACGCGGTGGTGTCCGACCTCGGGATGCCTGGCATGAGCGGCGCCCAGCTCCTCCAGAAGGTCATGGTCCGCCACCCCGCCACCCTTCGTTTCGTCCTGTCCGGCTCCGACGACCGCGCGCTGGCCACGGGCGTCATGGACCTGGCCCACCAGGTGCTTGCCAAGCCCTGCGACCCCGCCTTCCTCAAGTCCGTCCTGCGCCGCAGCCTCCACCTGGGCTCCCAGGTGCACAGCGACCACGCCCGGGAGCTGGTGGCGCGCATCGGCCAGCTTCCCAGCGTCCCCGAGCTCTACCAGGAGATCACGCGCCTCCTGGGCTCGGAGCGGGCCACCCTGGAGGACCTGGGCGCGGCCATCGGCAGGGACATGGCCATGACCGCCATGGTCCTCAAGCTGTCCAATTCCGCCTTCTTCAGCCTTCGCCAGACGGTGTCCACCCCGGAGGAGGCCATCTCGATCCTGGGCATCGACCTCCTGCGCTCCCTGGTGCTGGCCCACGGCCTCTTCAGCCAGGCCGGAGGCTTCCGGTATCCCGCCTTCGGGCTCGCCCACCTGTGGCGCCACAGCGTCGCCGTGGCCTCGGCCGCCAAGCAGGTGGCGGAGGCGCAGGGGCTGGGCCGGTCCGCCTCCGCGGAACACTTCACCGCCGGGCTCCTCCACGACGTGGGCGTGCTGGTGCTGGCATCCCGGTTCCCGGAAGCCTATGCCCGGGTCCTGGACCTGGGGCGCAGCGGCGGATCGGACCTGGAGAGCGCCGAGTTCCACGTGCTGGGGGTCACCCACGGCGAGGCTGGGGCCTACCTCCTGGGCCTGTGGGGCCTCCCCCACGCCGTGGTCCAGGCCGCGGCCTGGCACCACCAGCCCGCCTTCCAGGACACCCCCGGCTTCACGCCCGCCCTGGGCGTCCACATCGCCGACAGCCTCCTGAGCCGCGACGCGGAGCACGAGATCTTCTCCACCGCGCGGCTGGACGGGGCCTACCTGACGCGCCTGGGGCTCCTGGACCGCGTGCCGGCCTGGGACAAGGCCATCGAGCCGGATCCGGCCGGCCTGCGCGACCTCATCACCTGATCCCGCTACCCCTGCTTCGCCAGGGTCCGGGCCATGGCCAGGAAGGCCTTGGTCTGGGGGCTGTCGGGGTGGCCCGCCACCAGGGGGACGCCGGAGTCCCCGCCCTCGCGGATGGCCAGGTCGATGGGGACCTCGCCCAGGAAGGGCAGCCCCAGGCGCACCGCCGCCGCCTTCACGCCGCCGTGGCCGAAGATCTGCGTCTCCACGTGGCAGGAGGGGCAGTGGAAGCTGGACATGTTCTCCACGACCCCCGTGATGGGCACCTTGACGGTCTGGAAGAGGCCGATGGCCTTGCGGGCGTCCAGGAAGGC
This sequence comes from Mesoterricola sp. MK458, assembly GCF_055384935.1. Lineage (NCBI taxonomy): Bacteria > Pseudomonadati > Acidobacteriota > Holophagae > Holophagales > Holophagaceae > Mesoterricola > Mesoterricola sp. MK458. The sequence goes on along the minus strand of NZ_AP045075.1, from coordinate 3,869,629 downwards.
CACGTCCTGGGGCGTGCTCACGATGACCGCGCCGTCCACCTTGGCGTTCTGGATCAGCGAGATCTGGGTGTCGCCGGTGCCGGGGGGCAGATCGATGAAGAGGAAGTCCAGGTCGCCCCACAGCACGTCGCCCAGGAACTGGGTGAGGGCCTTGTTGAGCATGGGGCCGCGCCAGATGACGGGGCGGTCCTCGTCGATGAGGAAGGCGATGGACATGAGCTTGAGGCCGAACTTCTCCACGGGGATGATCTTGCCTTCGGGGGTGGCCTCGGGGCCCTCCTTGATGCCGAACATCATGCCCATGCTCGGGCCGTGGATGTCGGCGTCCAGGAGCCCCACCTTGTGGCCCAGGGTGGCCATGGCCACGGCCAGGTTGGAGGCGACGGTGCTCTTGCCCACCCCGCCCTTGCCGGAGGCGATCACGTAGCACTTCTTCACGGTGGGCAGCAGGTTCTTGAATTCGGCCTGGGGGGTGCGCTCCCACTCGATGGAGATGGTCACCTTCTCCACCCCCTCGATGGCGCCCACGGCTCCGCCCAGCGCCTCGCGCACCACCTGCTCCCGGTCCTGGTAGGCGTCCAGGAGCTGCAGGCGCAGGATCACCTCGGCATCCTCCACGTCGATGGCCTTGACGGCCTTCAGGGCCACCAGGTTGGCGTTGGCCCCGGGGATCTGGTAGGCATTCAGGACATCATAGATGGCGGCGCGACTGATTCTCGTTCCCATGGCGGTCTCCAGCCTTATAGACTGCCATGAAGGCCGCTCCAGGCCCAGCATTCAGATGTCGGTGTCCCTCAGGTCCGGCAGCTTCTGGGTGAGCGCCTTGACGCCGCTGGTCAGCAGGCCGTGCTCGTAGCTGCGGTACTGGCTCCGGAGCGGCGGCCAGGAGGGGTCCAGCCCCCGGCGGGCCACGCTGCCGTCCTGGGCGAGGACCCGGCCCTTGACGGTGTCGTGCAGCTGGAGCTCCAGCATCTCGACCACCTGGGCGGCCACGAGGGGGTCCACCAGGGGGAAGGCCACCTCCACCCGGTTGTCCAGGTTGCGCTGCATCAGGTCCCCCGAGGCCAGGAGGGTCTCCGGGTTCCCGTCGTTGTGGAAGTGGTAGACCCGGGCGTGCTCCAGGAACCGGTCGATGATGGAGACCGCCCGGATGTTCTCGGAAAGGCCGGGCACCCCGGGCCGCAGGCAGCAGGTTCCGCGCACCAGGAGGTCGATCTGCACCCCGTCCTGGCTGGCCTCGTAGAGGCGCTGGATCATGGGCGGATCCACCAGCGCGTTCATCTTCAGCACCATGCGCGCGGGGCGGCCGGCGCGGGCGTGGTCCCGCTCCCGGTCGATGCGGGCGTAGAGGGCGTTGCGGAAATACTGGGGGGCCATGATGAGCTTGTGCAGCGCGGGCGGGCGCGTGTAGCCCGTGAGCACGTTGAAGAGGTTGGAGAGGTCCTCCCCGAACTCCCTGCGCGCCGTGAAGATCCCGATGTCGCTGTACAGGCGCGACGTGCGCTCGTTGTAGTTCCCCGTGGACAGGTGGCAGTAGCGGCGGATGCCCTCGGGCTCCTGGCGGATCACGAGACAGGCCTTGCCGTGGGTCTTGTAGGCGATCATCCCGTAGACCACGTGGACCCCGGCCTTCTCCAGGCGCCTGGCCCAGGCGATGTTGCCCTCCTCGTCGAAGCGGGCCCGCAGCTCCACGATGGCCGCCACCTGCTTGCCCCGCTCCGCGGCGCGCTCCAGGGCGGCGGCGATGGGGCTGGTGGTGCTGATGCGGTAGAGGGTCATCTTGATGGCCAGCACCTTGGGATCGTCGGCGGCCTCCCGGACGAAACGCACCACGCTGTCGTCGAAGCTCTGGTAGGGGTGCATGAGGAGGATGTCGTGCCTGCCGATGGCGTCGAAGACGCTGGGGGCCGTCTCCAGCGGCGGCACCGGCAGGGGCGGCATGGGCGCGTCCTTGAGGTGGGGCAGGTCCAGCTGCGCGTAGAGCTGCGTCAGGTCGGAGAAGGCCGCGAAGCCCGCGCTGGGATAGAGGTCCTCGGGGCTCAGCTCCAGCTCCTCGATGAGCATCTCCAGGAGGGTGGGGCTCAGGGCCTCCTCGTACTGCAGGCGCACCACGGCCCCGCGCCGGCGGCTGCGCAGGTGCTCCTCCACGGTCTTCATGAGGTCCTCGCTGGGATCCTCCTCCACCGGAAGGTCGGAATCCCGGGTCACCCGGAGGGCGTGGCAGTTGCGGATGGCGTAGCCGTGGAAGATCTGCGCGATGTGCATGCGCACCACGTCCTCCAGCATGATGAACGCGTGGGTCCCGGGGGCCGAGGGCACCCGCAGGAAGCGCGCGGAAACCGGCGTGGGGATGGGGATGATCGCCAGCTCCGACACCGGGAAGGCCTCGTCCTCCTGGTAGGCCTCCGCCTCCAGCTCGGCCATGAGCACCAGGGCGCGGTTGCCCAGCCGGGGGAAGGGATGGCCGGTGTCCACGGCCAGCGGCGTGATCAGCGGCAGCAGGTTGTTCTCGAAGTAGTCCTGGGCGAAGCGGCGCTGTCCGGGGTCCAGTTCCCCGGCCTGGAGGATGAAGATGCCCTCGCTGACCATCCGGGGCTTGATGACGTACTGGAAGAGCTCGTGCTGGCGGTGGGCCAGGTCGTGGATGCGCCGGGAGACCTCCTCCAGCATCTGCCGGGGGGTGCGCCCATCGGCCCCGGGCTGGGTGATGCCCGCGTCGATCTGCCGCCAGATGCCCGCCACTCGGACCATGAAAAATTCGTCCCAGTTGCTGGAGGTGATCGCCAAGAACTTCACTCTTTCCAGGAGGGGAACCGTCGGGTCCTCGGCCTCTTCCAGGACTCTTTCATTGAAGGCCAACCAGCTCAACTCCCGGTTGAGGATGTTTTCCGGTCGGGGCGCATGGCGGCTCATGGGTCAAATTATGCCCGGTATCCCATCCGGCGGCTTGTAAATTCCACGGAACGGAAGGGGCCTTCCGGCACTTGGGGCTGGCCCCGGGGGTCGATCCGGGGTAACCTGATCTTTCGTCTTAATCCGGGGTCCCGCGGGTCCCCGCCATCCCAACGAGAGGGCCTTCGAACGGCCAGGTAGGAGGAACCATGACCCAGGAAATCATTCAAGTCGCGCTCCGTGAGAGCATCGGCAAGTCCGCCAGCAAGGGCCTGCGCAAGCAGGGCATGATCCCCGCGGTCATCTACGGCCTCAACGAGCCCCCCGTGGCCATCGCCATCAGCCCCAAGACCGTGGCCCGCATCATCGCCAGCGAGACCGGCATGAACTCCCTCATCCACCTCCAGCGCGAGGGCACGGAGATCAAGCGCCACGTCATCATCAAGGACGTGCAGCGCGACCCCGTCACCCGCCGCCTGGTCCACGTGGACCTCATGCGCGTCGACCCCGACCACAAGGTCCGCGTGAAGGTCCGCATCGTCCTCAAGGGCACCCCCGTGGGCGTCAAGGAAGGCGGCCTGCTGGACTTCACCCACCGCGAGATCGAGGTGGAGTGCCTGCCCAGCTTCATCCCCGCGCACATCGACGTGAACGTCGACCACCTCAAGGTGGGCGACGCCCTGCGCCTGGACCAGCTGAACCTGGATTCCCACCTCACCGTCCACGGCGACGCGCACAACGTGATCTGCTGCGTGGTCGGCAAGAAGGCCGAGGATGAGGCCGAGCCCGAGGCCGCCGCTGCCGCTCCCGCCGCTCCCGCCGCCCCCGCCGCCAAGGCCAAGAAGTAGGGTGTTCGTCCTCGTCCCCTTGGGCAACCCCGGGGAGGCCTACACGGCCACCCGGCACAACCTGGGACGCCTCATGCTCCAGCGCTGGATGGAAGCGCACTGCCCGCACCCCGCGGTCGTGCACACCTTCGGCACTGGAGCATTGTATCGTCTGGGCCACCCCTTCCTGGCCCTGGTGCCCGGCACCTACATGAACCTGAGCGGCCAGGCCTGCGCGGAGGCCGCCAAGGCCGGCTTCGAGCCCGCGCGCATGGTCCTCCTGCACGACGACAAGGACCTGCCCCTGGGCGAGGGCCGCTACCGCCTCACCGGCAGCGACGGCGGCCACAACGGCCTGAAATCGGTCTTCAGCCACCTGGGCACCCAGGACATCCCGCGCCTGCGCCTGGGCATCGGCCCCTTCCCGCGCCCCCTGGTGGACTTCGTCCTGGGGGAATGGACCGACGAGGAATGGGAGGTCATCGACCGCATGGACGAACCCTTCGCGGCGTTCATGAAGCTGCTTGCGGAAGCCGAGGACGCCGGGGCCCTGGCCGGACGCGCGGGATTCAACGTTTCAGCTTGAAAAACATGCCCTTTCCTGGGATGCTGATCCTTCGCGTCCCCACCGGGGGACCTCCTTGCTCCGGATCCGTCCGGGGCTTCACATCCACGAGGAGGAATGATGCGTCGCTATGAGACCATCTTCATCGCCTCCCCTACGTTGACTGACGAACAGGCTGAAGAGCTTGTGAAGCACTTCGAGGGGATCATTGCCGAGCAGGGTGGCGAGCTGCTCAAGACCGAAAAGTGGGGCCGCAAGAAGCTGGCCTACGAAGTGCAGAAGTTCAGCGAGGGCTACTACACCCTGTTCGACATGAACGCGGGTCCCACCCTCATCGCCGAGCTCGAGCGGCGCTTCCGCAACCACGATTCCGTTATCAAGTATCTGTCGGTCCGCATGGACGAGCAGACCAAGGCCGCGGAGCGCCAGAAGGTGCGCTACGAGCGCGAAGGCCGCCGCAAGGCCCAGGCCGGTATCAAGGAACGCACCCTTGAAGAGGTGATGGGATGAAGCGTCGCACGGACGGAAAAGGCAAGCCCAAGAAGAAGAAGGTATTTGGCGGTCGGCGCAGCAAGTTCTGCAAGTTCTGCGTCGAGAAGTCCACCTTCATCGATTACAAGGACGTGAAGACCCTCGGCGGCTTCACCCCCGAGCGCGGCAAGGTCCTGCCCCGCCGCACCAGCGGCGTGTGCGCCCTCCACCAGCGCATGCTGGTCGAGGCCATCAAGCGGGCCCGCAACATCGCCCTGCTGCCCTTCGCCACGGACTAGAGAAGTTCAAGCAAGGCTCCGGGAGCCCCCGGGCGGATCCTTCCGCCCTGGGGCTCCTGGCCGTTTTCCGCTAGAATGGCCGGATGAGCGAAACCAAGCCCTTGCCCAAGCTGCCGGCTCCCCTGCGGGGCGCCAAAGCCTTCAACGCCTGCTGGAAGCCGGTGCTCCTCAACTGGCTCGTGCCGGGCCTGGGCTACTGGCTCATCGGCGAGAAGGGGCGGGCCAAGGCGCTCTTCTCCGTCTCCGTCGTCTTCCTCTTCCTGGGCTTCCTGCAGCTGCAGTACGGCGCGGTGGACGGCATCAAGGGCGGCATCTACGTGCCGCAGCTGGTTCCCCTCCAGTGGATGCCGACGCTGGGCGCCGCGGCCACGGCCGGGGCGGGCCCCGTCTACGCCGTCTTCGGGTTCCTCTTCGGCGGCGTGGGCACCGAACCCGTGCGCAACCTGGTGCAGGAGTACGGCGCCTCGTACGTCATGGTCACCGGCCTGCTGAACTGGCTGGCCTGCTTCGACATCTTCGACCGCACCACGGGGCGCTGGGTGTGGCGCCTCCCCCAGGACGAGCAGGATGCCCTGGCCGGGAAGGACGCACCGGACGCCAAGTGACGTCCAGCCTCTTCACCCGCCACTTCATCCTGGTCTCCGCGATCACGTTCATCACGTTCTTCGCCGCGTTCCAGCTCTTTCCCACCGTGCCGCTGCGCCTCCTGGAACTGGGCGCGACCATCGCGGAATCCGGCCGCTTCATGACCGCCTTCACCGCGGGTTCCGCCCTGGGGGCGCTGTTCACCGGCCCCTTCGGGGACCGCGTGGGGCAGCGGCGCATGGTGGTGTCCTGCGCCGCCGGGTTCGGGCTGTTCCTGGGCGCCTACGGGCTGCTGCACGTGCGGTGGGCTTTCTACGTCCTGGCCTTTCCCCACGGGGTGGTGTGGTCGGGGCTGCTCACGGCCACCATGGCCACCCTGGGGCACGTGCTGCCCGCGGACCGCAGGGCCGACGGCATGTCGCTCTACGGGCTGGCCAGCCCCGGCGGGGTGATCTTCGGCCCCGTGGTGGGACTGGCGGTCTACGCGCGGCTGGGCTTTCCCGCCATGACGGCCATCCTGGCCGTCCTCTTCGGGGTGCTGGGCGTGCTGTCCCTCAGCCTGCCCCCGGACCGGACGAACCTCGAGCGCCGGCCGGCCTTCTCCTGGCCGGACCGGACCCTCCTGGCGCCCTGCCTGGTCTTTTTCGCCACGGCCCTGGGCTACGGCGCCCTGGGCACCTACACGGCCCAGGAGGCCATCAAGCAGGGCTTCCCCCCCCTGTTCGGCGTGCTCCCCACGGACGCGGCCTTCCTGTCGTGCATGGCCATCGGGATGGTCCTGATGCGCATCTTCATGACCCGCGCGGGATTCGGCGTGAGGCCCACGCGCCTGCTGCCCGGCATGCTCCTGGCCGCGGGGGCGGGGCTCGCCCTTCTCGCCCTGATGCCCGGCGGGGCCAGCCGGCACGCCCTGTCCGCCCTCCTCTACGGCGGCGGCTACAGCATGGTCCACACCCTCCTCAACGCCCACGTCCTGGAGGTCACCCACCCCGACCGCCGGGGCGCGGCCTTCGGCACCACCCTCTTCTCCTTCGATTCGGGCATCGGCATCGGCTCGCTGCTCATCGGCGGCGTCATCGGCTGGGGCTGCCGGCACCTGGGGGCCCACGGCTACCGCCTGGGATGGGCCGTGGCGGCCCTCTTCGCCCTCGCGGCCCTGCCGCTTTCACGGCGCCTGTTGCGCGAATCCGCCGACCTGGCGGGTTAGAACCTCCTGACTTCCTGAGGAAGGCCGTCCATGCCCCGAACCAAGCTCCGGCTCCTGGCCGTCCTCCTCGTGCTGCTGGCGGCCCTGTTCGGACTCCTGCGCCTGGCCTTCCTGCTGCGCTTCGGGGGCGCGGAAGGCTTCTCCCCGCACGCGCTCTACATCGGCCTGAAGTTCGACGCGCGCCTGGCGGCGATCCTCCTGCTGCCGGTCCTGCTGCTCCTCAAGGGCGGCGACCCCGGGCGCCCGGCCCGCCCCACCCTGGGGGCCCTGACCCTGGCCGCGGCGCTGTGCGTCTACGCGGGCCTGATCCTGGTGGCCATGGTCGACACCGTGGAGGCCCGGAGGTGGCTCTACGGGTTCCTGGTCCTCGCGGGGCTCCACCACGGCTTATGCCGCGGCTACGGCTTCGGCGCGAAGTCCGCGCGGCGCATCTGGGGCGCCTACGCCCTGGCCGCCCTGTTCCTCGTGCTCATGGCCTACGTGGTCGACTTCGTGGCGTACGCCTACATTCACACGCGGCTCAACGGCACCCTGGTGATGTTCCTGGAGAACGCGGGCACCAGCCTCCAGATGGTCTGGCAGAGCTATCCCGTGGTCCGCATCGCCCTGGCCCTTTGCGCCTTCATGGCGCTGGCGGCCTGGGGCCTGCGGACCCTTTCGCGCCGGCTGGACCTGGCGGCCCCCGTCCCCCGCGGCCGCAAGGCCCTCCATGCCCTGGCCGGCCTGGGTCTCCTGGCGCTCATGTGGGGCCGCTGGTCGGCGTATCCGCTGCGCTGGGCCGAAGCCTTCGAGATCCCAGGCACCTTCCAGGCCCACCTGGCCCTCAACCCCGTGCTCTTCTTCCTGGAGACGAGGCGGGACATGGACGGGGGCTACGACCTGGAGAAGGTGCGGGAGACCGCGCCCGCCATGGCGGCGTACTTCGGCATCCCCCCCGCCGTGGACGCCGCGGGCCTGCCCACCCTGCGCCGCGAAGGCGTCCCGCGGCCCCTGATCGACCCGGCCCTCCGCCCCAACGTCGTCTTCATCCAGCTGGAGAGCTTCGCCTCCTTCAAGACCGGTATCCAGGGCAATCCCCTGGATCCCACCCCTTACTTCGACCGGCTCTGCCGCGATGGCATCTTCTTCGACCGGTTCTACGTGGCCATGGAGAACACCAGCCGCAGCATGTTCGCCACGCTCTTCGGGGTGCCCGACGTGAGCGCGGTGGAGAACGCCACGCGCAATCCGCTCCTCCTCGACCAGGGCACCGTCCTCTCCCACCTGGACGCCTACTCCAAGACCTTCTTCCTGGGCGGCAGCGCCAACTGGGCGCAGATCCGCGGCGTGCTCAAGAAGAACTTCCCGGGGCTCAGGATCCGCGAGGAAGGCTCGTTCCGCAGCCCCGTGGTGGACGTGTGGGGCATCAGCGACGCCGACCTCCTGCGGGAGGCCGGGGAGCACCTGGGGACCCAGCCCGCGCCCTTCTGGAGCTACATCCAGACCTCGGGAAACCATCCGCCCTTCACCATTCCCAAGCACCTCAAGGACTTCCGCAAGGCCGCGCTGGACCCCACGAGCCTGGCCCGGGGCGGCTTCACCGGCAACGACGAGTTCAACGCCGTGCGCCTCATGGACCACAGCCTGGAGACGTTCTTCGAGGCGGCGCGCCGGGAGCCCTGGTTCGCCAACACCGTCTTCGTCCTGTGGGGCGACCACGGCCTGCCCCGGGGCACCGAGGACCCGCGCTTCGACGACGCCTTCCGCAACGACGTGGACACGCGCTTCGGCGACCTCAAGCTGGCCATCCACAACGTGCCCCTGCTCATCTACGCCCCCGGCCTCCTCAAGCCGCGGCGCGTGCACGCCGTGGCCACGCAGATGGACCTGCTTCCCACCCTCTCCAGCCTCATGGGCATCCCCTGGCGCACCGCCACCCTGGGCAAGGACGCGCTCGATCCGGAATTCCAGGAGCGCTCCGCGGCGTTCACCTTCACCACCTTCCGCAGGCCGCCCCGCATCGGGCTCCTGCAGGGCGACTGGTACCTCACCGTGGACCCCGGGGGCCGCGCCCAGCTGTTCCGCACGGACACCCGGGACCCGCGGGACCATGCGGCCGCGGAGCCCGCGCGGGTCGAGCGCATGCGCACCCTGGCCGAAGGCTTCCACCAGTGGTCGAAGTTCCTCCTGTCCCACAACAAACCCCTGGAGAACAGGCCCTGAGGCCCCGGCAATTCATTGCATTCCAGGCCGATCGGCGCGAAAATAAACAGAAAGAGGTTTGACATGGATGGAATCCGACCTGGCGCCTGCATGACCTGGAAACCCACGGGAGGAGGCCTTTCGGCGCTGGTGACCGTCGTCGCCCTGGACCTGGACCGGGACCGCGTCCAGGTGCATGTGCGGAAGGCCTCCACCGGCACCTGCGCGGCGCACTGGGTGGACATGGCAGCCCTGTCGGAAGCGGGGGCGGACGCGCATCCCTGCGCCTGCGTGGAAAAGCCCCACGAGCCCCACGAGCCCAACGAGAACCACGCCGCCTAGGCGAACTTATTTGCTGACCTGGAAGGCATCCCAGCTGGCGTAGATCCAGTCCACGATCCGGGGCATCCAGGCGTCGAAGTCGTGGGTGCCCTTGGGGTCAAGGGTCAGGGGGATGGAGTCGGGCAGCAGCTGCAGGTTCTGGGAGGGCGGCACCAGGGTGTCCTCCTGCCCGTGGAGCACGCGCCATTCGGGGCGGGAGGCCGCGCGCTGGATGGCGTCGGGGGTCAGCTGCGACCAGGGGGCGCACACCGAGAGGCGCAGGGGGGACGGCGCGAAGGCCGACAGGAGGCCGCCGAAGCTGAAGCCCACGGTCAGGTGGGGCACCCGCGTGCCCAGGAATGCGTTCATCTCATCCCAGGCCTGCACGAAGACGCGGTCCATGGGCTTGCCCTCGGGGGGCAGGTGAACGGCCTGGAGGGTGGGGCGGAGGAAGACGGCCTGCTCCCATCCCCCCTCCTGAAGGCGTTCTTCAAGGAGCTTGACGGTCCCAAGACCGCTTCCTCCCAGGCCATGGAGAAGGAGTATGGAGGAAGGTGCCGGCATAGACGTTCATCATGCCACAGTCCCGGGGCAGGTAGCCAGCTTTGCCCCGCCAGGCCTCGCGGCCCATGGCGGCTGCTTGTCAAAAAAAGTGAAAAGGGAGCCGCTCGGCTCCCTTTTTGCCCAGGCCTCCCTTCGGAATCAGGCGCGGCGGTGGACCTTGGTGCCGTTGTGGCTGGCCTGGTCGCGGCACTTGACGATGATCTGGTCGATGTTCACGTGGTCCGGGAGCGCCAGGGACCAGCGGATGCACTCGGCCACGTCGTTGGCGTCCAGCGGCTCCACGCCCTTGTAGACCTCGTCGGCCTTGCCGGCGTCGCGCAGGCGCACCAGGGAGAACTCGGTCACCGCCATGCCGGGGTCCACTTCCGTGATGCGGATGGGCTCCCCGCAGAGCTCCAGGCGAAGGGTGCGGGTGAGGGCCTTGAGGGCGTGCTTGGAGGCGCAGTAGGCGCCGCCGCCCTCGTAGACCCAGTGGCCGGCGGTGGAGCCGATGGTGAAGTAGTGGCCCCAGCCGCTCTTTCGCACATGGGGGAGGGTCGCCTTGAGGGTGCGGATGACGCCTTCCACGTTGGTGTGGAGCATGGCCTGCCAGTCCTCCTCGAGGACGGAGTCCATGCGGTCCGTGCCCCGGGCCAGGCCGGCATTGGCCACCACCACGTGCATCCCGCCCAGGGCCTCGGCGGCCCCGGCCACGAAACGCTCCACGCTGGCGGTTTCCCGGGTGTCCAGGGCGCCGGAGAAGGTCCGGACGCCATGCTTGGCGGCCAACTCCTCGGCCAGGGCGCGCACCTTCTCCACGCGCCGGGCGCCCAGGGCCAGGTGGCAGCCCTGGGCCGCGAGCAGGCGCGCGGTGGCCTCTCCGAATCCGGAGGAGGCGCCGGTGATGAGGGCGATGGGATGGTCAGGACGCATGGGGGATCTCCGGGTCTGCAGGGGTAGGAATTCAGGATATCCCCGCCGGACAGCAATTTGGGAGGGTCTGCCCGGGGGGCCGGGGCGGGCTCGAAAAAAAACTTTAAATTCCCGTGGATTCTTCGGGAACTTTTCAGATTCCTATATTATTCTCATGGCCGAATCTATTTCTCATCTCCCAACCAGACCCCCCGTTTCCGAACGGGCCTGTTCTGGTGCCATGACGCCTCACCTGGGAGGCGCCTGGCGATACCCCTCCCCAGGATCATTTTTCTAGGAAGTTGCAATGGCTCAGGGCACCGTCAAGTGGTTCAACGCTGAAAAGGGCTTCGGCTTCATCACCCCCGATGAGGGTGGCGCCGATCTGTTCGTCCACCACACCGCCATCCAGGACCGGGGTTTCCGCACCCTCCAGGAGAACCAGCGCGTGAGCTTCGATGTCGCACAGGGCCAGAAGGGACCCCAGGCCACCAACGTCGTCAAGCTGTAGGATGTGCGGCCCCCTCCCCGGGGGCCGTTCCATGTACGTTTCCCGCCACCGTTGAACCGGGTTTCACGCTGGGGTATCATCCCAGGGGTGATCCGCTCTCCGGGCGGGCCATTTCATGTATCCCCGGGAGTTCCGCTCCCCCTGGCGCCTTGGCCTGGCAAGGACCCTGAACTGAAAACCCCAGGCGAGAAGGGGCAGGCCCCCGCAGGAAAGACACCATGTCCGAAGGCACCGTCAAGTGGTTCAACGCTGAAAAGGGTTTCGGCTTCATCACCCCCGATGGGGGTGGCGCCGATCTGTTCGTCCACCATTCCGCGATCCAGGATCGCGGCTTCCGCACCCTCACCGAGAACCAGCGGGTGAGCTTCGAGGTTGCCCAGGGCCAGAAGGGCCCCCAGGCCACCAACGTCGTCAAGCTGTAGAAGGAACCGGAACAACGGGAGGGCGGCTGTGACGGCCGCCCTCTTTTTTTGGCATGAAAGTAACCTTGTTGATTCCGGCAAATCCCGCCGGTAGTCTTTGCCCAGCGGAAAACCCGCCGGGGAAGGCGAACATGTCGTCTGGCATCGTCAAGAGCTTCAGCGCGCAGAAGGGTTTCGGTTTCATCACGCCTGACGAGGGAGGGCCGGACATCTTCGTCCACCACACGTCAGTGCAGGCGGGCGGGTTCAGGACCCTCGACGTCAACGCGCGCGTCCAGTTCGAGATCGCCCAGGGCGCCCGCGGCCCCCAGGCCATCATGGTGAGCAGGGCCTAGGAAGGCCCTTATGGACGCGGCCACCCCCAGCGCGTAGGATACCGGATAACGAATCCAATGGCCTCCGGCCCAGAACCCACGGTCCGCATCCATGCTGCCAAGCCAACGCAGTCTCAGCGATCCGCTCATCCAGCGGCTCTCCCAACTGATCTACCGGTGCCTGGAGGATCTGGGCAGCACGAAGGCGGCGCTCTACCTGAAGGATCCTGACACCGGAGCCTTCGAGCGGGTCTGCCATTACGGCTGGCCCCGCACCCTGCCGCCCCCGGCGCGCATCGCCCCCCAGGACCCGGTGCTGGTCCTCATGGCCCGGGAGCGCCGGAGCCTGGTGGTGAACGATCCCACGAACTACCCGGAGCTCAAGCCCTTCGGCCAGGGCGCGGCCAACGTGCCGAGGTTCCACCTTTCCCCCATCTACGACCGGGGCGAATGGACAGCCCTGCTCCTCCAGCGGGACCCCTCCAAGGGCGGAACCTACGCCCCCGGGCGGCAGGACGCCGCCGCGCAGGCCATCTGCGAGGAGATCGTCCTGGCCCTCAACGCCTTTCCCATCGCCTCCATCCAGCCCCTGCCGGAGGCCACCCCGGTGGAGGAGGCGCCCGCCCTGCGCGTGCCCGCGCCCCCTTCCGCGGCCATGGTCCAGGTGGAAATGCCGGAGGCCGCGGCGCTCCCCCAGGAGGAGGCCGAGGCCGCCATCCCCGAGCAGCAGACCTTCTTCTGGGAAGCCGCCAGCCTGCTCTGCCTGATGGTCCCCGCCGAAGCCGTGGCCCTGCGCCTGCGCGACGCCGCGGAGGCGAGGCCCCTGCTCATCTACAGCCGCATGCCGCTTTCCGGGGACCTGACCCGGCAGGTGGTCCGCCATGCCCTGGGCCAGGCGCCCCCCGCGGGGGAAACGGAACTTCCCCGGGTGACCCGGTGCGAATGGACGGACCGGGAGCCCCTCACCGGCCACTTCGCCACCCTGCTGCCGGTGCTGCTGGAAGAGGAGGGCGGAGAGAACCTCCTCATGCTGTTCCGCCAGGAGGACCGTCCCTTTTCCATGCACGAGCAGGAACTGGTGCGCCAGGTGTCCCGGATGCTGGGGTTCTACCTGCAGGAGGCGGACCTCCACGAGCGCTACCACCAGGCCTTCCTGTCCGTAAGCCACCGCATCCTCGCCTCCGCCGAAGGCCGGATACCCTCCCTGAAGACCCACAGCATCAACACCGCCGAGCTTTCCAGGGACCTGGCCCGGAAGGTGGACCTGCCCACCTCCGCGGTGGAGGCGGTGAGCATTTCGGCCATCCTCCACGACGTGGGCACCCTCCTCCTGGACTACCGGGTGCTGGACAAGCCCCGGCTCACGGCCGAGGAACTGGAGAAGGTGCGCCAGCATCCCCTCCTGGCCTCCACGTTCCTGAAGGACCTCTACTTCCCGTTTGATGTTCTGCACATCATCCGGCACCACCACGAGCACTGGGACGGGGGCGGGTATCCGGACGGGCTGAAGGGCGACGCCATCCCCATGGGCAGCCGCATCATCCACCTGGTGGAGGCCTACGAGATGATGATTTCCGAAACCCCCTACCGGCCCGCCAAGACCCCGGCCCAGGCGGAGGCGGAACTGGAACGGCTGGCGGGAATCCAGTTCGATCCGCAGCTGGTGGCCCATTTCATACAGATCCTCAAGATGCGCCGGTGACGCCCGCCTTCGGAGTCCGACGGGCGCCTTGGCGGATCCTGAGTTAAGCTGGGGGCCGGAGGTCCGGATGGCTCGCACAACCACCAGGGAACGGGGGTTCATCCTGGCCATGCTGCTTGCGATCATCGTGGCCATGGGGATCCTCCTCACCGCCGCCCTGCCCTCCATCAAGACCGAGGTCCAGCGGGACCAGGAGGCCGAACTCATCTTCCGGGGCGAGGCCATGGCCGCGGGCATCCGCGCCTACCGCGCCAAGACCGGCGGGTACCCGCTCAGCCTCGAGGACCTGGGCAAGATGCGGCCCCCGGTGGTGCGCCGGATCTACAAGGACCCCATGAGCCAGGAAGGGGACTGGGACCTCATCACCGCGGTGCAGCCCGGGGCCTCCGGGGACACCACGGGCCTGCCCATCGTCGGGGTGAAGACGAAGGTGCAGGAAAACAGCTTCCGGGTCTACAACGGCAAGACCCTCACCAGCGACTGGGCCTTCTCGGCGGCCGGGAACCTCCTCGGGGTGCCCGGAGCCCAGGGGGCCGCCGCCATCCTGGGCGCCGCGACGGACGAAACGAAGAAGACCACCGCCCAGGGTGGCACCGGGTCGGCCACGCCGGGAACCACCCCGAAATGATCCGGACCCTCATCGCCTTCCTCGTCCTGGCCCTGCCCGCCGCGGCGGACCTTCCGGCCTGGGGCCGCCGCCTGGAGGCGCGCTCCGTGCGGGCCTCGGCCGGCATCTGGGACCTGCAGACCGGAAAGCTCCTGGAGGGCTACGAGACCGACCGCGCCCTGGTGCCGGCCTCCACCACCAAGGTCCTCTCCACCTATGCCCTGCTCAAGACCTGGAAGCCGGACTACGAGATCGAGACGGAGGTGTGGGGGGAGCTGCGCGGCTCCACGGTGACCGGGGACCTCGTCTTCAAGGGGGCCGGGGACCCGCTCCTCACCTCCGAGCGCATCTGGCTGCTGGCCGAGGAACTCAAGGCCCGGGGCGTCACGGCCGTGAAGGGCCGGGTGCGGCTGGACCAGTCGGCCTTCGACGACCAGCATTTCGGCAACGGCTGGGAGAACACCTCGGCCAACACCACCCCGCCGGTCCTGCCCCTTTCGGTGAACCACAACCGGGACCGGGGGCGCCTGGTCTCCGAACCCGAACGGTACGCCGTGGACACCCTCACGCGGATCCTGCGCCAGGACGGCATCGCCGTGGAGGGCGCGGCGGTGGAGGCCGGGGAGCCCCGCAAGCTCCTGGGCTTCCGTTCCCCGCCCCTGCGGGAACTGGTGGGCGACATCAACAAGTTCTCGAACAACTTCATGATCGAGATGCTGGTCAAGCGCTTTGGCGGCGGCACCTGGCCCCAGGGCATCCGGCAGATCCAGACCTTCTATTCGACCATGCTGGGCCTGGGCCCGGACAAGGTGGCCATCACCGACGGCTCGGGGCTGAGCAAGGAGAACCGCCTCTCCGCGCGCACCTTGGCCATCGTCCTGCGGGCGGCGTGGCACGACTTCGAGGTGGGCCCCGAGATGGTGGGTTCCCTCAAGATCATCGGGGGCGAGCCCTTCCGCCTCCACATCAAGGACCCCGCCCTGGCCCGCAGGATCCGGGTCAAGACCGGGCACCTCAACGGCGTGTGGAGCGCCTGCGGCTACCTGCAGACCCGGGACGGCAAGGGCCACGTCTTCGCCATCATCCTCAACGGCGAGTGTTCGGAATCGGACGTCTGGGACCAGATCCGGGCCTGGGCCGACTGAGGCTCAGGCGTTGGAGGCCCGCAGGTCCAGGATGGCCTGCCGGAGCTTCTTCAGGTCGAAGGGCTTGCCCAGGTGCGGGAGGCGGGCCCGCTCCAGGAAGGCCCGGGTCTCGGGCTCGAAGGAGTCGCCGGTGGTGAACAGGACCCGGCTGGCCATGGCGGGCTGGTGCTCCTGGATCCACTCGTAGAGCTGGATGCCGCTGAGGCCCGGCATGCGGATATCGGAAACCACCAGGTCGTAGGCGCCGCCCTGGAGCTTCTGGATGGCCTCGGCGGCCAGGGAGCAGGGCGTGACCTCGCAACCCCAGGACCCGATGGCGTCCACGAGGCATTCCAGGAGGAACTGCTCGTCGTCCACCACGAGGATGCGGACCCCTTCGAGGTTCGCGGGCGCTGACGGGGACGGTGCTTGGGCCATGGGCAACTCCACCAGATATGCGTTCCCGAGTCCTTCCTGGCTGCGGACGGTGACCTTCCCGCCGTGGGCCTTGGCCACCGAGGCGACCACGCACATGCCCAGGGAGTCCACGTCGGTGGCCTGATCGATTTCGAAGATGCCGCGCGACTCGGCCTCGGAAAGCGCGGGCCCGGTGTCCTGCGCCACCAGCTGCTGGCCCGCGGCGGTCTGCCGGGTACCCACGCGCAGGCGCCTGGCGGCGGACCTGGCCGAGGCCCGGATCCCCGCCCGCAGCAGGCAAAGGACGGCCTCCCGGACCATCGCCACGTCCAGGGACGTGGGCTCGAGGACCGGGTCGAGGGAGAGTTCCAGGGAGACGCCCGCGGCGGCGGCTTCGCCTTCCACGCGCCGGGCGCATTCCTGCACCAGGTCGTTGAGGCTGGCGGCCTCCATGCGGGGGGAGGAGGGCGAGAACAGCATGAAGAGCGGCTTCAGGAGCAGCTGCGCGTGGTCCACCCCGGCCAGGGCCTTGGTCAGGCGCGGCGCCAGGGCGGGATCGGCCCCCTCCAGGAGCAGGTCCCGCTGGAGGACCATCGGGCTGAGGCGGTTGGCCACCTCGTTGAGCATCGGCGGCAGGATGCGGGCCAGGGCGGAGGCGCCCTGGGCCTGGGTGAGGCGGGCCTCCAGGGCCTGGCGCTCCCCTTCGTCCCGGATCAGCGCGGAGTAGGCCAGGACCCGGTCGTCGCTGCCGCGGATGGGGGCGTAGGTGATCCGGGCCGGAAACTCCGTGCCGTCCTTGCGCAGGCGCACCGTGGGCATGTCGCGGATGAGCTGGCCCTTGGCCACCTGGGCGATGGCCTGTTCCAGCTCGCCGGCCCGGGAGGCCGGCGCCAGCTGCTGCAGGGTGCGGCCGACGATTTCCGCCCGGGCGTACCCGAAGATCCGCTCGGCGGCCGAATTCCACGTGAGGATCCGCCCATCGGCGCTGAAGGAGACGATGGCCTCCCCGACGCTCTGGATCAGGCCTTCCAGGTACCTTCGGGTCTTGAGGTTGTCCTGGTTGGCGCGCTCGAGCTGGCCGTAGATCTGGCGCAGCTCCTCGTTCTTCTTTTCCAGGGAGTCCTTGACGGTGCGCAGCTCGGAGTAGAGCCGGGCGGTCTCCATGTTGGAGGTGATGGCGTCTTCCAGGAGATCCTGGGCGTCGGCCACCTTGCCCGGGGCCAGATCCGTGATGGAGACGCCGCTGTGGCGGAGCACGGTGGATTCCTGGGGGGGCGCCACCGGCTCGGCGGCCTTCGGGAGCTCGCGCATGCTGGACTTGATGTTGGAATCGATGAGATTGAGCATCTCGTCGAAGTCCTTGATCTTCTTGTCGAGGTGGTATTTCCGGAAGGTGGTGCCCACCGTCTCCCGGGCGATGGCCAGGAAGGTGTCCAGCACCCCTTCCCCGCGGCTGGCCACGGACTCGAAGTAGGGCACGGACCTGAAGTTCAGGCGCCGGTTCATGACCCCCACGGGCATGGCGTCGTCCAGGTCCCGCTTGTTGTACTGGAGGACGAAGGGTATCTGCTTGATGTTGAGCCGGTTGGCGTTGAGGTTGTGGTAGAGGTTGGAGAGCGAGTCGACGTTCTCCTGCATCTTGGCTTCGCTGGAATCGGCCACGAAGACCACCCCGTCCGAGCCGCCCAGCACCACCCGCCGGCTGGCGTCGTACTGCACCTGCCCGGGCACCGTGTAGATCTGGAGGTGGATGGCGTTCCCGTAGATGTAGCCCAGGTTGATGGGCAGCAGGTCGAAGAAGAGCGTCCGGTCCTCCTGGGTGTTCACGGAGAACATCTCGCCCCGGTTGGACTCGGAGCACATGGCGTGGAGCGCCTGCAGGTTGGTCGTCTTGCCGGAAAGCCCCGGCCCGTAATAGACCAGCTTCAGCAGGATCTCATTGGCTCGCGTGTTGAATTGGACCATCAGGGGGTTCCCGATTCTAAGGAATGAATTAGATTACCGTATCCCTGCAATTCCGACCTAACTACCGCAGCGAAATTGTCTCACGCGGGAGGAAGGCCCGGGACCGCCCATGCTAGAATCCGCGTTATCCGTCCACCCCGTCCCGCCCCGGGACGCCCTTGTGCCAACCGCCTGGAGATGACTGGCTTGAAGAACCACACACCTGTTGCCGGGATGGGCTTGTGAGCGTACCTCGCCACGTCGCATTAATAATGGACGGCAACGGCCGCTGGGCCGCACAGCGCGGCTGGCCACGCATCAAGGGCCACAAGGAAGGTGTGCGGGCGGTCCAGGACATCCTGGACGCCGCGTCCGACGCGGGCATCGGCCACCTCACCCTCTACGCCTTCTCCACGGAGAACTGGAAGCGCCCCGCCCAGGAAGTGGCCGTCCTGATGGCCCTGCTGCGCATGTATCTGCGGATGTTCCTTCCCAAGCTGAGGAAGCGGGGCATCCGCTTCCACCACCTGGGGGCCCCGGAAGGGCTTCCGGAGGGGATCCTCAAGGACCTGCGGACCCTGGAGGAACAAACGGCCGCACACACCGGGATGGTCTTCCACCTGGCCGTGAACTACGGCTCCCGGCTCGAACTGGCCACGGCGGCCCGGAAGTGCATCGAAGACGGCGTTCCGGCCGCGGACCTGGACGAGGCCGCCCTGGCGAGCCGTCTCTGGACCGCCGGTGCCCCGGACGTGGACCTGCTCATCCGCACCTCCGGTGAACTTCGCATTTCCAACTTCCTGCTCTGGCAGGCGGCCTACGCCGAGTTCTACATGACCGAGTGCCTCTGGCCCGACTTCCGGGGCCCCCAGCTCCGGGAAGCCCTCGAAGCCTATTCCCAGCGCGAGCGCCGCTTCGGCGGAATCTGAGCGGAGTCCCCATGACCCCTGCCCCTCCCCCCAAGCGCACCGGCATCGACAAGGGCAACCTCGCCGTGCGGGTGGGCACCGCCCTGGTGTTCGCGGTCTTCTTCTTCACCCTGCTCTACCTGGGTGCCCAGGCCTGGGCCAAGGCCGTCTTCCTGGGCCTCCTGGCCGGGGCGCTGCTCATGGCCCAGCACGAATTCACCCTCATGGGACGGAAGATGGGCTTCAATCCCTCCTTCCTGGCCGGGACGCTGGCGGGCTGGGCCTTCCTGCTCCACTTCTACCTGCTGGGCCGGGACGCCACGGACCCCCTGCCCCTGTGGCTGGTGCTCACGGGCTCGGCCCTGGTCATCCACTTCGGCGCCCTGTTCTTCGACCGGGACCTGGAAAAGGCCCTCCCCAGCCAGGCCATCACCTGGATGGGGGCCATCTACCTGGGCCTGGGCACCGGCTTCATGATGCGGCTGTTCATGTTCGAGGACCCGGCCCAATCCAACGCCGGCGGGCGCCTGGTGCTGGCCCTGTTCCTCATCACCTGGCTCGGGGACACCTGCGCGTACTTCGTGGGCAGCCTCCTGGGCCGGCACAAGCTGGCGCCCCGGGTGAGCCCCAAGAAGACCTGGGAAGGCGTGGGGGGCAACCTCGCGGGCAACGTCCTGGCGTCCTTCCTCATCAAGGCCTTCTTCTGCACCCACTGGTCGGCGGTGGACGCCCTGGCCATCGGCCTCCTGCTGGGCCTGGCCGGCCTCATGGGCGACCTGGTGGAGAGCATGTGGAAGCGCAGCGCGGGAGCCAAGGATTCCAACATGGGGGGGATCTCCATCCCCGGCCACGGCGGCATGCTGGACCGCCTGGACAGCCTGGCCTTCGCCGCCCCGGTGTTCTATGCCTACATCCACTTCGTCCACGGACTGAACTGATCCATGCGCAAGATCGCCCTCCTGGGATCCACCGGCTCCATCGGCACCTCCACCCTGGACGTGGTGACGGCGCACCCGCACCGCCTGGAGGTCACCGCCCTGGCCGCTGGGCGCAACCGGGACCTTCTCCTGGCCCAGTGCGAGCGCTTCAGGCCCCGGCTGGTGTCCATCGCCGGGCCCGAGGACGCCCAGTGGCTGGCCGGCCAGCTCTCCTACCGGCCCGACATCCTCCACGGAATGGACGGCCTCCGGGCCTGCGCCCTGGAATCCGGGGCCGACACGGTCCTGGCGGCCGTGGTGGGGGCCACGGGCCTGGCCAGCGCCGAGGCCGCCCTGCGGGCCGGCCTGCGGGTCTGCGTGGCCAACAAGGAAAGCCTCGTGGTGGGCGGCGCCCTCATGCGCCAGGCCCTGGAGGCGGGCGGCGGCGAGCTGCTCCCCGTGGATTCCGAGCACGCGGCCCTGCACCAGCTCCTGGCCGGCCACGCCCCCGGCGACGTGCGCGAGGTGCGCATCACCGCCAGCGGCGGCCCCTTCCGGGACTGGGATCCCGGCGCCGTGCGGGCCGCCACCATCCAGCAGGCCCTCAACCACCCCACCTGGAAGATGGGACCCAAGATCACCATCGATTCCGCCACCCTGATGAACAAGGGCCTGGAGGTAATCGAGGCGGCCTTCCTCTTCGGCCTCGGCGCCGACCGGATCTCCGTGACCATCCACCCCCAGAGCCAGGTCCACGCCATGGTGGGGTTCCATGACGGCACCTACCAGCTGCAGGTGTGCGCCAACGACATGAAGCTGCCCATCCAGTACGCCCTGCTGTATCCCGATCGCCTGCCCGGCCCGGTGCGGCCGTACGACTGGGACGCCGCCCGCACCTGGACCTTCGAGCCCCCGGACCTCGCCAAATTCCCCTGCCTCGCCCTGGCCTACCAGGCCCTGGCGGCCGGGGGCACCGCGCCGGCCATCCTCAATGCCGCCAATGAGGAAGCTGTGGCCGCCTTCCTGGACGGCAGGATCGGCTTCTGGTCCATCCAGGCCTGCTGCGGGGCCATCCTCTCCGCCATCCCGGCCGAACAGGCCCATACTTTGGATCAGGTGATGGATACCGACCGCCGGTCCCGGGCCGCCGCCCGCACCTGGATAGCTCAACACACCCGTCAAGGAAACCCATGAAGCGATTGATCACCACGGTTCCTGCCCTCATCCTGGTCTCCTTCATCCCCGGCGCCGGCTTCTGGGGACCGGTGGTGCTCCTGGTGGGCCTCATCTTCTTCCATGAACTGGGCCACTTCCTCGTCGCCAAGTGGATGGGCCTGCCGGTGGAGGTGTTCTCCCTGGGCTTCGGACCCCGGCTGGCGGGGTTCGCCTGGAAGGAAACGGACGTCCGGTTGTCCCTTCTTCCCCTGGGCGGCTACGTTCGCCTGGCCGGCTACAACCCCGAGGAACCCGAGGCCGAGGACCCCCACGGCTTCCTGGCCCAGCCCGCCTGGAAGCGCCTGGCCTTCTATTCCGGCGGCATCCTCGCCAACATCCTCATCACCGTCGTGATCTTCTTCTTCCTGGGCGTCAACAACGCCCGCACCACGGCCATTCGCCCGCTTCCCTCCCCCCTCATGGTGGTGGACGTGGCCTCCGGGATGCCCGGCGCCGAAGGCGGCCTGAGGACCGGGGACCAGATCACCCGCTTCGGGGACCTGCAGTTCCCCGGCAGCAGCAACGAGGAGGCCATCGCCTACATCCGGGCCCGCCCGGGCAAGGCCATTCCCGTGACCGTGGACCGGGAGGGCATCAGCCGCACGCTCACGCTGACCCCCAAGGACGTGGGCGGCACGGGCAAGATCGGCGTGGGCTTCGAACCGTCCAACTGGATCTTCGACCGGCGCCCCCTGCAGGTCCGGGACCTGGGTTCGGGCGCCGCGTTCGCGGTGGTGGGCAGCGCCCGCCTCGGCTGGGACATCCTGGAGAGCTTCGGCAAGCTCGCCACCCGCAAGGTCAGCTTCAAGGAGGTGGGCGGACCCATCACCATCGTCCGTGCGGGCAGCCGTGCGGCGAAGGCCGGCCTCATGCAGTTCATGGGCCTCATCGCCCTGATCTCCATGAACCTGGCCGTCCTCAACGCCCTGCCCATCCCCTTCCTGGACGGCGGCCACGCGGCGCTGCTGATCTTCGAGAAGATCCGGGGCAAGGACCTGTCGAACCTGGTGAAGGAACGGATCCTCACCGGCGGGTTCCTCTTCTTCGTCTGCCTGTTCGCCCTCATCATCTTCCAGGACATCTGGAAGCTCAGGCACTGAGCCGCCGGGCGCTGCGCGTTCCGGATCAGGGCCGGGCGGCCTGGCACTTCCAGCAGGACTGGAACTGCGGTTCCAGGGTCTCTCCGCAGGCGCAGACCCACGGTTCGCCCGCCGGTGCGTCCCGCAGGGACGCCACGAAGGCCGCCACCAGCTGCTTCGCCCGCTCCGCCTCCCCGTCGTCCAGGACCCACACCCGGGGCAGCGTGCCGCGGATGTTGATGAGTTCCCCCACCACGGCCTGGTAGGCCCCGCCGCGCACATCCGCGAGGATGCCCTGGTCCTCCAGGTAGGTGGCCACCATGTTGGCTTCCCGAAGATTTAATGCTTCATGAACATCAATCATTCACGATCCCCTTTGCGAACCCGGTCCATTTCCCGCTTCTGTTCCCGTTCCTTCAGGGCCTCCCGCTTGTCGCCCAGGGTCTTGCCTTCCGCCAGGGCGATGCGCACCTTGATGCGGCCCCTGGGGTTGAGGTAGATGGCCAGCGGGATCACCGTGTAGCCCTTGCGGGTGGCCTTGGCGACGATCTTGTCGATCTCGGCGCGGTTCAGCAGGAGCTTTCGGGGCCGCAGGGGGTCATGGTTGGCGTAGGTGCCAAATTCATAGGGACTTATGTTGGCCTGCTTGAGCCAGAGCTCGCCCCCGGCGGTGTCCACGTAGGCGTCCTGCAGCTGGCCGTGGCCGCCGCGCAGGGCCTTCACTTCCGTGCCCAGCAGGGCCACGCCGGCCTCCCAGGTGTCGACGATGTGGAAGGTGTGCAGGGCCTTTCGGTTGCGGACAAGGTCTTCAGTCATGTTTCCAGTCTATCCAGGTTAGGCTAGAGGGTTCAGGAGACCCCTTTGCTTCATAAAATCCTCGCCCCGATCATCGTCTGGATGACCACCGTGATGGCAGCCATGGGCCCCATGGGCGTCTCCCTCCTCATGGGCATCGAGAGCGCCTGCATCCCCCTTCCCAGTGAAGTGATCATGCCCTTCGCCGGGTTCCTCGCCTTCAAGGGGCAGATGACCTTCCTGGGGCTGGGGGCGGGCAGCCCCATGACCCAGGTGTGGATCGCCGGGGTCTTCGGCGCCCTGGGGTGCAACCTCGGCTCCATCCCCGCCTACGAGCTGGGGGCCTGGGGCGGCCGCAGGGCGGTGGAGAAGTACGGCAAGTACATCCTCCTGAACCTGGACCACCTGGACCAGGCCCACCGGTTCTTCGAACGTTTCGGGCACTGGGCCATCCTCATCGGCCGCATGCTTCCGGTGGTGCGCACCTTCATCGCCCTGCCCGCCGGTATCGCCAAGATGGACCGCACGAAGTTCCACGTGTACACCTTCGCCGGCAGCCTGCCCTGGTGCCTGGGCCTGGCCTGGGTGGGCTACAAGCTGGGCGAGAAGTGGGACACCCTGGGCGTCTGGTTCCACCGCCTGGACCTGGTCATCGGCCTGGTCATCCTGGCGGGGATCGCCTGGTTCCTTTGGAGCCACCTCCGGAAGCGGTAGGATCAGGGGCATGTTCCGAGACCTCCGCAGGGCCGTGAGTTCCACCCGCCGGATCGCCGCCTTCGGCCTGCTGCTCCTGGCCCTGGGCCTGGGCGCCTACGTGCTGGGCACCCAGCATGCGCATCCCCGGTTCATCCAGGCGGCGGGCACCCTGTTCTGGATCGTGGGCGCCTACCTGGGGATCCGCATCTTCACCTACGTCCTCCTGGACCCCCTGCTGAGCAACCGGGAGACCGCCGTGCCCGGGTTCGCCCGGGACCTGGTGGTCTTCGCGCTGTACGTGGGCGCCGGGGTGCTGCTGCTGCACAAGGCGGGCGGGGTGAACCTGGGCGCCATCCTGGGCACCGGCGCCATCGCGGCGGCCGTGGTGGGCCTCTCGCTCCAGGAGACCCTGGGCAACCTCTTCGCGGGCATCTCCCTGAACCTGGACGAGGCCTTCCGGCCCGGCGACTGGATCGAGGTCACCGGCAACCTGCGCAACGCCGCGGGGCAGGAGACGTTCGTCGGGCAGGTGGAGACCATGACCTGGCGGTCCGTTCAGATCATTACGGAGAACGGCGACACCACCGTGTTCCCCAACCGCGTCCTGGCCCAGGCGGTGGTCACCAACCTCTACGCCCCCTCCGGCCTCCACCGGCGCACCCTGAAGGTGACGGTGGAGCCCCACGGGCCCATGGTGGCCACGCTGGCCGCCCTGGAGCAGGCCCTGGGCGGCATCCCCCACTACCCGCACCGCAAGCCCGAGGTGGTCACCCACAGCTTCGACATGGGCGGGGTGGTGCTGGAACTGCGCTGGTGGGCCCTGGGCTGGCGCCACGGGCGGGCCGCCACCTACCAGGCGGTGCGCCTGTGCCAGACGGTGCTGAACCGCCTGGGCGTGCCCCTCCTGGGACCCCACGGCGCCACCACCCCCCGCTCCACCCCCATCGTCCTTCCCGAGGGGGCCATCCCCGGGATCCTGGAACGCATCGGGCTTCCGGAGGAATGGGCCGACGAACTCCGGGAAGGCATGATCCTGCGCCGGGCCGCCCCGGGCGAAGGGGTGATCCGGGCCGGCGACCTGGGCGAATCCCTGTTCATGGTCATGCAGGGCGACCTCCAGGTGGTGCGGGTGGCCGAACGGACCGAACCCTACACCGGCCTCTACTGGGAGGTGCTGGCCGACCTCAAGCCCGGGGACTGGTTCGGGGAAGGCTCCCTCCTCACCGGCGCGGTGCGCAGCGCCACGGTGGTCGCCACCACCCCCTGCGAGCTGGTGGAGCTGCCCAAGGCCGCCTTCGAGACCTGCGTCCAGCGCAATCCCCAGGTGGTGGAGCGCCTGGTGGATCTCATGGAATCCCGGTCCAGGCGCATGAACGAGGCCCCCAAGGCCGATTCCCGGCGCGATGAATGGCTCGCCCAGATCAAGAACTGGTTCCGGCTGTGACATCGGCCTTCCAGCTGGCATTACTATGGGAGCGGAGGCGGCCATGAAGATCCCCGAGAACCTCAAAGAGATCGTGGACAGGCTCGGCTCCGCCATGGTCCAGGCCCTGGCCAAGGACGAGGAGACCCGGGCCCTGGCCCGGGCGATCCAGGACAAGGGCTTCGACATCGCCCTGGTGCTGGAGGCCACCGTGGCCCTCCACCGCCGGGAGGACGAGGACGAGGACACCGCCCCCGGCTTCACCCTGGCCAGCGATGAGGCCGGAGACGGGGACGGCCAGTGGAGCGAGGCCGACAAGGCCTTCCTGCGCACCTTCCGGATCTCGATGTGACGTTCCACGAGCCCGCCCCCGAACTCGCCGCGGGCCCCCGCCCCAACGCCGCCGGCATGGGCCTCCCGCACCTGCGGGCCCTGGTGGCCGCCCTGGGCGAGCGGTCCTTCCGCGCCGCCCAGCTGTACCACGGCCTCTACCGCATGCGGTGGACCGCCTGGGAGCAGTTCACCAATCTCTCCAGGGACCTGCGCGCCAGGCTGGAACGCGAGGTGCGCCTGGAGTGGCCCGGCATCAGCGAGAGCGTGCCCAGCGAGGACGGCTCCACCAAGCACGCCTTCCTCCTGGAGGACGGCGCCCAGGTGGAGGGCGTCCACATGCCCTACGGAAAGCGCACCACCCTGTGCCTCTCCAGCCAGGTGGGCTGCGCCATGGGCTGCACCTTCTGCGCCACGGGGCTCATGGGCATCAAGCGCAACCTCACCCCCGGCGAGATCGCGGGCCAGGTGGTGGCCATGCTCAACGCCCACGGCCACGGCCCGGACGAGGCGGTGAACCTGGTCTTCATGGGCATGGGCGAGCCGCTCCACAACCTGGACAACCTCATGGCCGCCTTCGCCCTCCTCACGGACCCCGAAGGCCTGGGCATCGCCCCCAGGCGCATCACCCTGTCCACCTCGGGCCTGGTCACCGGCATCCAGCGCCTGGCCGCGTTCAAGCCCAGGCCCCGGTTGGCGCTCAGCCTCAACGCCACCACCGACGCGTACCGCTCGAGCATCATGCCGGTGAACCGCGCCTGGAACCTGGAGGCCCTGGCCGAGGCCCTCAAGGCCTTCCCCCTGGAGCACGGGGAGCGGATCACGCTGGAGTACGTCCTGCTCAAGGGCGTCACCGACACCCTGGAGGACGGTGAGCGCCTCGCCGCCTTCGCGGCGCGGTTCCCGTCCAAGGTGAACCTCATCCCCTTCAACCCCCACGAGGGCTCGGGCTTCGAGCCGCCCGGGGAGGAACGGATCGTGGAGCTGTGCGGGATCCTGGCGGGCCGGGGCATCACTGTGAGCGTCCGGCGGAGCCGGGGGCAGGACGTGGCCGGGGCCTGCGGGCAACTGGTTCGTCGGGCGTCCCCGGATTACGAGGATATTTGATTTATTTATCCTTTTTGATCCCCGTCCATCCCCGTTTATCCTCGGCAATTTAAAGATTAAATTTGCCGGGGATAAACGGGGATGGACGGGGATAAAAGAGATAAAAGAAAAATCTGTATCCCCGCTACAAAAAGGCCGGTTGACAGAAACGTTTGGGGGACCATTTTTGATTCGATTATATATTTATCGAATCGGGATCCCTGATGATCAAACACTCCTTTCTCCTGGCTCCCTTCCTGGTGCTTGCCTTCGTCGGCTGCAAGGCGCCGCGGGTCGCGGGGCCGGGGCCGGTCTTGTCCTGGCGGGTGGCCGCGGCTCATCTGGAGGACGTCTTCGAGCAGATCCCCAACAGCTCCATCGACGACTTCCGCAAGGAGACCCCGGACGAGGAGCGCAAGCGGGTGAACGCCACCCACGGCGAGGCCGGGCTCAAGGAGGACAAGGCCCACATCTATGGCGAGCCGGCGCCGGCCACCACGGACCTCATGCTCAGGCGGCTGGGGGTGGGCGGGGACGACGTGCTCTACGACCTGGGCAGCGGGCGGGGGTTCTTCCTCATGCAGGCCCTCCTCACCACGCCGCTGCGCAAGGCGGTGGGGGTGGAGCTGGCCTCCTCCCGCATCGCCATCGGGAAGGCCGCGCAAAGGCTCCTGGAGGAGCGGGGGCTGCTCGCGGGGAAGGCCCTGGAGCAGCGCGAGCAGGACATGGCCCAGGCCGACTACGCCGACGCCACGGTGGTCTACATGGATTCGGTCTTCTACTCCGACGAGCTCCTGATGGCCGTGGCCCAGCGCCTTTCCCGGGCGAAGAACCTGCGCGGGATCGCGATGATCATGAAGGGCCTGCCGCCCAATCCCTGGTTCGAGGTGGAGGGCCGGGAGCGCTGGAAGATGAGCTGGAGCCCGCGGTTCGGGTCGGAGGTGATCTTCTACCGGCGGACGGCGGCGCCCGCGGGCTGACCTTGGCCCTTCCATCCCCGTCCGGTAAACTAATCGTTTACCGCGAGGCTGCCCCATGCCCTTCGAACCCCTGCACCAGGAATCCCTGATCCAGCAGCGCTGGATGGAGGCGCAGGCCTTCCGCGCGCCCCGCGCGTCCGAGCTCAAGCCCGGCGACCGCACCTTCTACATGCTGGTGATGCTGCCCTACCCCAGCGGGCGCATCCACATGGGGCACGTGCGCAACTACACCCTGGGCGACGTGGTGGCGCGGTTCCGGCGCATGCGGGGCGACAAGGTCATGAACCCCCTGGGCTGGGACTCCTTCGGCCTTCCGGCGGAGAACGCGGCCATCAAGAACGGCATCCACCCCGCCCTCTGGACCCGGGCCAACATCCAGGAGATGAAGGGCCAGATCCAGAAGATGGGCATCAGCTACGACTGGGACCGGGAGATCGCCACGTTCCTGCCCGAGTACTACCGGTGGAACCAGTGGTTCTTCCTCAAGATGTGGGAGCGCGGCGACGTGTTCCGGGCCCTGCGCAACGTGAACTGGTGCGAGGCCCTGGGCACGGTGCTGGCCAACGAGCAGGTGGTGGACGGCAAGGACGAGCGCACGGGGCACCCGGTGGTGCAGAAGGCGCTGGAGCAGTATTTCTTCGCCATCACCAAGTACGCCGACGAGCTCCTGGCCGGCCACGCCCAGCTGGACTGGCCCGAGAACGTCAAGGCCATGCAGCGGCATTGGATCGGCAAGTCCGAGGGCGCGCGCCTGACCTTCGACCTCGCCGACGGGGAGACGGTGCAGGTGTTCACCACCCGCCTGGACACCCTGTACGGCGTGACCTTCATGGCCCTGTCCACCGAGCACCCCTTCATCGTCAAGGCGGCGGAATCCGACCCCGGCCTCAAGGCCTTCTGCGACCAGGTGGCCGCCATGAGCCGCGAGGACCGCCTCATGAGCGACATCAAGCTGGGCTTCCGCTCCCGGCTGGAGGCCATCCACCCCTTCACGGGGGAGAAGATCCCCATCTTCGCCGCCAACTACGTCCTCATGGACTACGGCACGGGCGCGGTCATGGGCGTGCCCGCCCACGACGAACGCGATCACGCCTTCGCCGAGAAGTACGGCCTGCCCATCCCCAAGGTCATCGAGAGCGAGAACCCCTGGGAGCCCGGCATCCTCGTGAACTCCGGCGAATTCGACGGCATGACCTCCGAGGCGGCGGTGGACGCCATGGTCGCCCGGCTCGACGGGCGCGCCGAGAAGGCCATCACCTTCAAACTCAAGGACTGGGGCCTGTCCCGCCAGCGGTACTGGGGCACGCCCATTCCCACCGTGCACTGCCCGCACTGCGGCGTGGTGCCCGAGAAGGCCGAGAACCTGCCCATCCGCCTTCCCGAGGACGTGGCCTTCGCGGGCGCCGGCGCCTCGCCGCTGCTCACCTCGCCCACCTTCCTGGACTGCGCCTGCCCCGCCTGCGGACGGCCCGCGCGGCGCGAGACGGACACCATGGACACCTTCGTGGACTCCAGCTGGTACTGGATGCGCTACCTGGACCCGAAGAACGCGGAGCTCCCCTTCGCCAAGGCCGAGGCCGACGCCTGGAGCCCTGTGGACCTCTACATCGGCGGCATCGAGCACGCCACCATGCACCTCATCTACGCCCGGTACTTCCACAAGATCATGCGCGACCTGGGCCTGGCCTCGGGGGACGAACCCTTCAAGAAGCTCATCTGCCAGGGCATGGTGCTCAAGGACGGCTTCAAGATGTCCAAGTCCAAGGGCAACATCGTCGATCCCGACGAGGTCATCGCGAAGTACGGCGCGGACGCCCTGCGCCTGTTCATGATCTTCGCGGCGCCCATCGAGAAGGAGATCGACTGGACCGGCTTCGAGGGCATCGACGGAGCCACCCGCTTCCTGCGCCGCGCCACCCGCATGGTGGAGGAGCACGTGCCCACCCGGGAGCCCCTCCCCGCCAAGGACCAGCTCACCGCCGAGGAGAAGACCCTCCTGGTCAAGCTCAACCAGACCCTCCACAAGGTCACCGACGACCTGGACCACCGTTACCAGTTCAACACCCTGGTGTCGAGCCTCATGGAGACCTCCAACGCCCTGGCCGACCTGCCCGCGGACGCCCCGCACCGGGGCGCGGTCATGCAGCACGCGCTCGAGGTCTTCACCCTCATGCTGAGCCCCGCCGCGCCCCACCTGGCCGAGCAGCTGTGGCAGACCCTCGGCCACGAGGGCTTCTGCATGCACGCCGCCTGGCCCGTGGCCGACCCCGCGTGGCTTTCGGCCGACGAGGTGACGGTGGTGGTGCAGGTGAACGGCAAGGTCCGCGGCCGCATCCTGGTGCCGGCCTCGGCCACCGAGGCCGAACGCCGCGCCGCAGCCCTGGCCTGCCCCGAAGCGTTCCACCACCTGGAGGGCAAGGAGGTCGTCAAGGTCGTGGTGCCCCCCGGCGGCAAGCTGGTGAGCATCGTCGTCAAATAAGGAGCCCCCATGCTCGATCTCGCCGCAGGCCTGCTGGACGCGGGGGCCGTGCGCCTCTCGCCCCGGAGCCCCTTCACCTGGGCTTCGGGCCTGCGGTCGCCCATCTACTGCGACAACCGCCAGCTCCTGGGCTTCCCGGACCTGCGCGGACAGATCCGCAAGGCCCTGGCCGAGGCCGCGGCCCGGGCCAATCCCACCCTCATCGCCGGCACCAGCACCGCCGGCATCGCCTGGGCCGCCCTGGTGGCCGACGAACTGGGCCTGCCCATGGCCTACGTGCGCCCCGAGCCCAAGAAGCACGGCATGGGCCGCCAGGTGGAAGGGCCCCACACCGACGGCCACCGGGTGGTGCTCATCGAGGACCTCATCTCCACCGGCGGCTCCAGCATCAAGTGCGTGGAGGCCCTCCGCCACGAGGACGCCCAGGTGGCGGAGGTCCTCGCGCTGTTCAGCTACGGCCTGCCCCAGGCCGAGGCCGCCTTCCGGGAGGCCGCCGTGGAGCTGAAGGTGCTGGCCACCTTCCCCGAGCTGGCCGCCAGAGCCCAGGACAAGGGCATCCTGGACGCGCGCGATATGGAGTCGCTCCGGGAGTGGCGTGCTGATACCGTGGCCTGGAGCAAACGGCACGAGTGAGGTTGCGATGAAGATCTATACGCGCACCGGGGACGAAGGGGTCTCCGGGCTCTTCGGGGGGGAGCGGGTGCCCAAGGACCACCTGCGCCTGGCGGCCTACGGCGCCGTGGACGAGCTGAACAGCCTGCTGGGCGTGCTGGACCTCCACCTGCCCCCGGGCCTCAGCGACCGCATCCAGACCGTGCAGCACGACCTCTTCGGCCTGGGCGCCATGCTCGCCACGCCGGCGCAGTGCTCGGGGCTGCTGGACCAGCGCATGACCCGCCGCAGCTGGCCCATCGAGGACATGGAGGCGGACATCGACCGGCTCACCGCGCTGGCGCCGCCCATGACCGCCTTCGTCCTGCCGGGCGGCTGCCAGGGTTCCGCCTACGCCCACTGGGCCCGAACGGTCTGCCGAAGGGCCGAACGCGACGTGGTTTCCCTGGGCGCCCAGGAGAGCGTCCCCCCGGACGTCCTCATCTATCTGAACCGGCTCAGCGACTGGCTCTTCTCCCTGGCCCGGGCCGCCAACGCGGTGTCGGGGGTGGCGGATGTGAAGTGGATCCCTAGGCAACAGGGTTAAACTGGCTACTGGGATTAATAGCAAATGAAGCGCGCCGTCCTCGCCATCCTCTCGCTCACCGGCGCCGCCCAGGCGGCCGGTCCCGCCCGGCGCGGCCAGACCTACCTCTACACCTACTTCGACCGCAACGGGAACACCGTCATCAACAACCTGCCCCCGTCCTACATGAAGGGGCAGGGGCTCACCCTCAAGCACGTGGGCGTGGGCCACATCCGCCTGGCCATCACCAGCTCGCAGATGGCCAAGGTGCTCAAGAGCCCCGAACTGCTGGCCATGGTGGACAGCATCGCCACCGCGGAGGGCGTGGACCCCTACCTGGCCCGGGCCGTCATCCAGGCCGAGAGCGCGTTCTACACCAAGGCCCGCAGCCGGGCCGGGGCCCTGGGCCTCATGCAGCTCATGCCCCAGACCGCCGAGCGCTTCGGCGTCCTGGACCCCTTCGACCCCCAGCAGAACATCACCGGAGGCGTGAAGTACCTGCGGTGGCTCATGAACGCCTTCCAGGGCGA
This sequence comes from Mesoterricola sp. MK458, assembly GCF_055384935.1. NCBI lineage: Bacteria > Pseudomonadati > Acidobacteriota > Holophagae > Holophagales > Holophagaceae > Mesoterricola > Mesoterricola sp. MK458. The sequence continues at coordinate 3,838,170 of NZ_AP045075.1, read as the reverse complement.
CCTGACCCGCGTGGTGGCCGCCTACAACTCGGGCGAGAACAACGTCATCAAGTACAAGGGCATCCCCCCCTTCGCCGAGACGCGGGCCTACGTGCCCCGGGTCCTGAACCTCTACGCCAAGCGCCTGGTGCAGCCGGACCCCGGCGCCGCGGGGTCCATGGCCCTGCTGAAGAAGGGCCGGGGCGGCTTCGACGTGAGCGAGAAGGCCGTGGCCCCCGCCGCCGCACCCGAGCCCCAGCCCCGCACCAGCAGGCTCTTCCAGTGGGTGGACGCCGCGGGGCGCACCCAGATCAGCGACCAGCCGCCTCCCAAGGGCACGGCAGGCGTCAAGGTCTTCTAGACGAGACGCGAGCCGGGCAGGTTCTCGTCGAGCCAGTCCTGGGCCAGCCTTCGCATGCCGGCCTCGTGGAACGCGTGCCACTGCTTTTCCAGCTCCGGGAAGTCCCGCAGGGTGTCCCGGAAGGCGCGGAAGGGCTTGGGCAGGCGCAGGGCCCGCTCCAGGGCCCGGGCGGCTTCGCCTTCGGGTAGGGCCGCCGCGAAGTCCTCCATGATGGTGAAACGGTCCCGGGGCGGCAGCGGCTCGATGGGGAGCTTGTCTCCGCCCAGGCCCTCCTCCGGGGCCATTTGGCCGGTTTCCAGATCCAGGAACCAGGTCACGTCGAGGCTGTTGCCCTCCAGGGCCTCCTCCAGATCAGCCGCCTCCAACTCCAGGTAGGCGTACCGCCCCGGGTCCTCCTCCTCCCGGGCGAAGGTGATGAACCCCACGTCCACCGGATCCCGCCCCGACTGCCGGAGCAGCAGGGCGATCTGGCCCCGGTGGTGGACGCCATGGGTGGCCACGTGGAAGAGGATGTCCCGCAAGGGCGTCCAGAATTCCTCGCCCTTGAGGTTCTCGTAGTGCACCGGCGCGGCCAGGCGGCTGGCGGTGGCGGCCTTCAGCACCGCACGGTAGCCCTCGGCGTTGGCCTCGGACAGGGAGGCGCATTCCGCCGGGGACAGGGCGGGCCAGGGGTTCGCCTTGGCCTTGGGGCCGTTCTGGATGCGGCTCAGCCAGGTGGCCTCGGCGCCCAGCACGTGGCTGAAGAGGCGCAGCGCCTCCCCCGGCGCCTCCCCCAGGGCGTCGGCCAGTCTGCCGTCAGCCCATTCCAGGTGGTTGAAGAGACGATCCAGGTGCGCGTCCACGGGTCCCTCCGCTCGGTTCAGCCTGCCTTCCGCTTGGCCACGAACGCTTCCAGCGCCGTGACCGAGTCCGCATAGGTGTCCCTCAGCTGGGCCAGCAGTTCGGCGGCGGGGGCTTCCCACCGGCCGGTGCGGCCTCCCCCCTCCAGGTGGGCGGCGACGGCACGGACCTTGGGCGCGCCCATGGTGCCCGCCGAGCCCTTCACCGCGTGGGCCACGTCCGCCATGTCCGCCATGTCGCCCGCGGCGAGGGCGACGCCGATGGCCTCGATGCGGCCCGGGGTGTCCTCCTTGTAGAGGACCAGCATCTCCTCCAGGAGCCCCACCTCGCCGTCGTCCAGGCCCAGCAGCTGGTCCATCACGTCCAGGTCGATGCACGCGGATAGGGGATCGTCGCCGGGGAAGCCGGGAACGGTGTCGGGGGCCATGGGATCCTCCAGGGGGCCATTATTGCATGGCGGTTTGAATCGGAGCCCCCGAGGGGGCAAACTTGGGGGACGCGAAGGGAACCCGATGAAGAGCCTGCTCCTCCAGCACGTGGAAGAATCCATCACCCTCAAGAGGGCCTTCTTCGAAAGGGAGGCCGACCACATCCTCGCCCAGGCCGCCGACATGGCCGAGCGCCTCAAGAGGGGCTGCCGGATCCTCGTGTGCGGCAACGGCGGCAGCGCCGCCGACGCCCAGCACTTCGCCGCCGAGCTCAGCGGGCGCTACGTGAAGGAGCGGAGGGCCCTGGCGGGCATCGCCCTCACCGTTGACACCTCCGCCCTCACCGCCATCGGCAACGACTACGGGTTCGACCAGGTCTTCAGCCGCCAGGTGGAGGCCCTGGGCCGCCCCGGGGACCTCCTGGTGGGCATCTCCACCAGCGGCAACAGCCCCAACGTCATCCTGGCCGTGGAGGCGGCGAAGGGCCTGGGCATGCGCACCCTCGTCCTCACGGGCCGGGACGGCGGCAAGCTCAAGGACCTGGCCGACGACATCCTGGTGGTGCCCAGCCGGGTGACGGCCCGGATCCAGGAGATCCACCTCATGACCTACCACTTCTGGTGCGAGGCCCTTGATACCCATTTCGACTAGCCGCCTGAGGGAGGCCGCGGCGCGGGAGCCCCTGGGGCTCTATCTGCATGTGCCCTTCTGCAGGGACCGCTGCACCTACTGCTCTTTTGTCACGACCCGGGACGAGTCCCTCAAGGAGGCCGTGCTGGCCCGCCTGGAGCGGGACGTGCGGGACTGGGGCGGCCGCCTGGGCCGGCCCACGGTGGACACCCTGTACCTTGGCGGCGGAACCCCTTCCCTCCTGACGGCTTCCGAACTCGCGCGGCTCACCGGCGCGGCGCGTGAGGCCTTCGACCTGCGGCTGGCCGAGGCCACCCTGGAGGCCAACCCTGGAACCCTCGACCTGCCCTGGCTGGAAGCCGCCCGGGCCCTGGGCTGGGACCGGGTCAGCTTCGGCGTCCAGGCGCTGGACGACGTGCTCCTGGAGCGCCTGGGGCGCATCCACGACGCCGCCGCCGCCCTGGAGGCCCTGGAGTGGGCACGGCGCGCGGGGTTCGCGCGGGTGAGCGCCGACCTCATGGTGGGCATCCCCGGCCAGCGCCTGGACCGGGTGCTGGAGGACGCCCGCACCCTGGTGGAGGCGGGCGCCTCCCACCTCTCCATCTACCTCCTGGACCTGGACAAGGCCTGCCCCCTGCGGGGCCAGGTGGAATCGGGAAAGCTCACCCTGCCCACCGACGACGAGGTGGCCGACGTGTTCGAGGCCCTGCAGGCCGCGCTGCCCCCCCTGGGCCTCGAGGCCTACGAGGTGAGCAACTACGCCCGGCCCGGCCAGGCCTCCATCCACAACACCCGCTACTGGGAGCGCCGGCCCTACCTGGGCCTGGGCCCCAGCGCCGCCTCCCAGATGGGCGACTGGCGCTGGACCGAAACCGGCGTCATCACCGCCTGGGCCGAGGACCGGGGCGAGCCCCAGGTCCAGGAACTGGACGCCGCCGAAGCCCTGGCCGAGATCCCGCTCCTGGGCCTGCGCATGCACCGGGGCGTCCACTGGGGCGACCTGCGCGCCCGCGCCGCGGCCCTGAACCTGACCCCCCTGGCCGAGGCCTGGGAAGCGCAGCTGGAACCCTTCGTGAAGGGCGGGATCCTCCTGCGGGAAGGGGAGATCCTGCGCTTCAGCACGAGGGGGATGCTGGTTTCCAACGGGGTCCTGGAAATTTTTGTATAGGGTCAGTTGGCACGATCTGAATTCGGAGGCTTGTACCCGACTGGCTCGGCGCATGGGGAATTAAGGAATAGTCTCCTGTCCGCGATCGAACCCGTCGCGCCGCAAAATCCAAGAAAAAAACAAACGCTGGGGCGCTGGGGTCTCGCTGGGGCGCTGGGAGATCTACCCCTGTTGGGAACGACGCACCGGATCCTGGCCATCCCCGACCGGATTCCCATTAGCCCCCAAGGTTCTCTTTCTTCTTTTCCCCAGCGCCCCAGCGAGCCCTCTGCGCCCCAGCGTTTGATCTTTTCTATGGTCTTCCCGAGCCGCCCTGGACAATCCGTCCAGGGACTCACCTTGCGGTGCAAAAATCCCGGTTCTCGAACTCAAAGCAGGGGTACGATCCCCTTTTTTCTTTCCACCCCATTCATTTCCAACACCCCTTAGCGCCCCGTTTCCTGCCCCTCCCTGCCCAGGAGCCTTGCCAGCAGGTACAGCAGCCCCGCCACGACGACAATGAGGGCCCCCCAGAACACCGCCTTCATTCTCCCCTCCGTCGCCGCGGCAGATCCGGTGTCGGCGGCCAGTTCGAGTTCCCGGGCCGGCGTATCCCGAAGGCGCCCGGCCAAGAGGGCCAGGTCGTAGTCCGGCGCCTCCAGGTCGCGGCCGTAGCAGAGGAGCACCGGGCCTTCGGGGCGGAAGAAGCGCAGGCGCCAGGACGGGAGCAGGAGGCGGGCCGATTCCATGGCCAAGGGCTGGTTGTCGCCCTCCTCCACCTCCACGGCGAGGCCGCGTCCCGCCTGTGGCAGCGGGATCACCAGGGCCTGGGCCCGGGCGCCGGGGTCCGCGTGGCTCCAGTCGGCCACGGCGAGCACGGCCCGGGATTCACCGTCCAGGACCCGCACCCGGCGCCGGAACACGCGGGCTCCCGTCTCCAGCACCAGGCGCGAGGCGGGGAGCCCGGGCTGGGGCAGCCCGATCCGGTAGGTGGTGACGCGATCCTTCGTGTCGCCCCGGGGCCAGGGCACCGGCAGGGAGAGGGGCTCGTCGCGGGATTCGAGAAGGTAGGGGATCTGCCGGCCTCCGGCGTCCAGGAGGCGCAGGTCCTGGAGCCGGGGGCTGGTGGCCAGGACGTGGGCGTCCAGGGCCAGGGCGCACAGACCCGGAGGTCCCGCGGGCACCGGACGGCGGAAGCGGAAGCCGGCGGCGTCCAGGCTCGCGCCCGCGCCTCCGTCCAGCATGCCCGCGGGGGGCGGGGGCGCGGCCGTTTCGGGCCCCCAGGAGGCCCGGGCCGTCCCGGCGCGGGAGAGCTGGTCCCTTCGCGCCTCCAGGTCGTACCTGGGCGCGCCCAGGCGGGGGTCGCCGCAGGTGGCGGTGAGGGCGCCCCCGTCCTTGGCCTCGAAGTAGATCCACGGCTGGGGTTCCGGCTCCGCGCGCACCCCGGCGAGGTCCAGGCCCGGGTTGTCGCCGTCCTGCACGCGCAGGTCGATCTCGGAGCCTTCGGGGGTCTCCACGGGGATCCGCAGGTCGTAGGCGGCGCCGCCCTGGGCGCGCCGGAGCCGCGCGGCGCCCAGGTTCCGGGGAGCGAGGCTGGATGCGGACAGGCGAGGTTCGGTGACCTGGGCCTCCCTCAGGAGGGGGCCGTCCCCCGCCACGGTGAGCACCAGGGCCCGCAGCGGAATGCGCGGCCCCGGGAGCCGCAGGGTGAAGCGGCTGACGCCGGGCTCGGAAGGGCGCCGCAGGAAGGGCAGGTCCGCCTGGGGCAGCACCGGGGCGGAACGGGACTTGAGCAGGAAGGCCGCCCGGGGCGCCGGGGCCGGCGCGCTGGAAGCGTCGTTCCACACGATGCGCAGGTAGCGGTAGTCCCCCTCCGGGAATTCCACCTCCAGCAGGCGCAGGCCGTCGCTGGGCAGGTCGAAGAGGCTGCCGGCCTTCACCAGTTCGGTCCAGCGCTGGCGGTCCCCGCTTCCCTCCAGGCGGAACCGCTTAAGGAAGGGCGGCCGCAGGCCTTCCAGGCGCAGGCGGGAGGTGGCCAGGGGCGCGCCCAGGTCCAGTTCCAGGCCGCTGGTGGTCTTGGTGGCGGGCAGCGGCAGCATGCGCGCGGGAACCCACACCGCGGCGCGGGGATCGGGGGGCACCAGCACGTAGGGCACCTCCCGCCCCGCGGCGTCCCGGATGCGCAGGTCGGCCAGTCCGTTCCGCGTGGCGCCCAGGAGGACCAGGTCCACGTCCAGGCGCTGGGGCCCGGGGCCCGCGGGCTGGATGCGCCGGGTCTGGGCGGCCAGGCCCAGGCAGAGGAGGCCTGCAGCAAGGAGGCGGATCATTCGGAGGCCTCCGTCCGGCGCAGCACGAACTTCTGGAGGATCACCGCCACCCCCGCCAGGCACATGGCGAGCCCCACGAAGGACGCCACCCGGTAGAGCCCGGTGAGGCTGGAGAGGTCGTGCAGGAAGGCCTTGAGGACGGTGACGGTCAGCAGCAGGATGGCCGCCACCCGGGCCAGGCGGCTCCGGGACGTGACCCCCGCCACCAGCATCAGGATGGCGAACACGGCCCAGCCGATGGTGTAGCTCAGGTCCTGGGCGAGGCTTCCGTGCGCCAGGTTGAACGTGAGCACGGGTCCGGTGCTGAAGGCGTCGGCGATCTCGATGTTTAGCAGCAGGAACAGCAGCACCGCGCCCCCGCCGGGCAGGATGCGGGAGAGCCCGGGCAGCGCGGGCAGGACGCGGTCGTCCCGGTCCTTCAGGAGGCGCGCCGCGACGAAGAAGCACGCCGCGGGCACCAGGTAGGCGTAGAGGTACCAGTTGAGGATCACCACATCGCCCCGGGGGTGGTAGGAGAACACGGCCTCGTTGAAGACCAGCCGCACGAAGACCGCCGCGAAGAGCCCCGCGCACCAGACCACCAGCCCCCGGTGGGGCACCCGCGTGTGGAGCCACGCCAGGGCCGCGCCCAGGAGGGCCCAGCCCAGGGTGATCCATTCGTTGTCCAGCTGGAGGGGGATGGCCACGGTGATGAACGCCAGCGCCGCCCCCGCCACCAGGGCGAGGTTGGCCAGGGCCGCGGGCCCCTCCCGGCGGCGCATGCGCGCCACGTGCGGGACCAGGAGCAGGGCCTGGACCACGGGCAGGGCGCCGATGGCGCCCCCGTATCCCAGCACCCCCAGGGCCGGCCGCGCCCCCAGGAAGAACACGGCGCTGGCGAGCACCGCCCCCACCCAGGGCAGGCGGGATTCCGCGCGTGCCTCGTCCAGGAGGAGCGGGTTGACCAGCTGCATGGCGTAGAGGGGCGCGGCCACCGCCAGCAGGTGCGCGGCCTGGACGGGCGTGCGCAGGGGATCGGCCAGGGCCAGGACCACCAGTCCATTGGCGCAGGCCAGCACCACGGCCCAGGCCTGGGACCCGGAGCGCCGCGACAGGGCCAGGAGCCCCAGCCCCAGGGCCGCGTACACGGACACCTGGGTCGCCAGGGAGGGATGCGGGGCGTTCCCCCCGTGCAGGGCCAGCACCAGCGTCGCCGACACCAGGCCCAGGCCCGCGGCCAGGGCGAAAAGCCCGTCCCCGCGCCCGCGGGAAAGCTCGAACCAGAGGTAGCCCAGGGCCGCGAAGGCCAGGACGGCCCAGGGGGCCAGGACCATGGCGGGTCCGGTGCGCCCGCCGCCCATGATCCACACCGCCAGCACCAGCTGGGTGATCACGGCGCACCCCGCGAGCAGGGCCCCCCGGCGCAGGCGCAGGGCCGCCACGCCCATGGCCAGGCCCAGCACGGCCAGCACCGCGAGGAAGGGCCATGGGGGATCGGCCAGACGGTGGTCGCCGGCCACCGGAACCAGGAAGAGGAGGCCCGTGAGGCCCATGAGGGTCTCGGGGCTGCCCTGGGCGCCCAGGGGCGAGGCCGGGCCGCGCTCACGCAGGAACACGGTGCCCCCCAGCACCAGCAGGCTGAAGGCCAGCACCACCGCCAGGGCCGGCAGCAGTTGCCCGCGAACCGGGGCGCAGGCCCACCACGCCATCAGGACCAGGAAGCTGAAGGCCAGGCCCAGGACGCAGAGCCATGGGCGCCGCCCCTGCCCCGCCTCGAAGAGCAGGCCCAGGTTCAGGAGGCCCAGCAGGGCCGCCAGCACGCCCAGGCTGTGCTCCGCCACGCCGGGCGCCGCCAGGAAGAACAGCAGCCCCACGCTGAGAAACGCCAGGATGGCGCCGCTCCCTTCGGGTTCCAGGGTCCGGCCCCGCCGCGCCGCCAGGAGGGGCACCGCCAGGAACACCAGGCTGAAGCCGCCGTACGCGAGCAGCGCGGGCAGGAGGCGGGTGGCGTCCAGGTGGCGCGCGGACCAGGCGGTCTCCGCGGCCAGGGCGAACAGGGCGGCCAGGAACCACACGGTCCCCTCCCCGAAGCGGATGGCGTAGGCCCCGGCCAGGGCCAGCACCAGGAGCACGGCTCCGAACAGCGCCAGGGGCGAGGCCGTGGCGGGCTCCAGGAACACCAGGGCGGTGAACGCGCCCATGAGGACCGGGGCGGCGCTCACCGCGAGCAGGCCCGTCCCCAGGAAGGGACGCTTGATCGTGAGCCGCGCCTGGAGCCAGGGGACGCCCAGGTACAGGGCCGCGAAGAGCGCCGTGAACCCGAGGATGGCGGGCCAGGCATCCGAGGTGTAGCTGAAGCCCAGCCAGGTGGCGAAGACGAGGAGCACCGCCGCGGCGCCCAGGGCGTGTAGCCACTCCGGCCCTTTCAGGAGCGCCACGGCCGCAAGCCCCGCGGCCACCAGGAACAGGAACCCGAACATGAGGCCGAAGTGCTGCCCGTACACCGGGTTCATGGCCATGTGCATGGCGAAGAGCAGCGGCGGAAGCGCGGAGAGGGAGGCGGTGTGCCGGAAGAGCGCCGGCGCCTCCCGGTCCCGGGACAGGAACAGGGCGCCCAGCCCCAGCAGCGGGAACAGGAGAAAGACGCCCAGGCCGATGCCCAGCTTGGACGCGTCCAGGAACCTGACCACCCAGCCCAGCTGGTACAGCGCCGTGAAGGCCAGCGTGAGGGCGGTGAGCAGCGGCCAGCGCTTGCGGTAGGCCACCCACCCCAGCCCGATGTTCAGGAGCGCGAGGTAGCCGAACAGACCGATGGGATGGTCCTCCCCCGTGGAAAGCAGGAGCGGCGTTGCGAAGCCCCCGAGGAGGCCCAGGAGGGCGATGAACACCGAATCCCTGCGGATGGAGAGCCCCACCGCGACGGCCGTGACCAGGGCCATGAGCACGAAGGAGGCCGCCCCGGGCAGGAGATGCCAAAGGGCCGAGGCCGCGTAGAAGGTGGAGAAGAGCGTGGCCACGCCCGCGGCCGTCAGGGCCTGGGCGGTGACGGCGTAGGCCCGGGCGCGCCGGGTCTCGCACCCGGCCAGGAGGCCCAGGCCCACCAGGAGGCCGATGGCCATGCGCACGGGAGCCCCGAGCCAGCCGTGCTCCACCCCGTATCTCAGGAAGGCGATCGCCGCCACCAGGAGGGCGATGCCGGCGATGTAGGAGAAGAGTTTGACGCCCACCAGGGACTCCCAGTCGAAGGGCGCCCGGGGTTCGGCGGGGGGCGGAGGCGGCAGGGGCGGAGCGGAGACCACCGTGGGCGGAAGGGGCGGAGCCGGGGCGGCCGCGGGCGGGAGGGGCGGCGGCGCCGCCAGGGGCGTGGGCGCGGGCGGCGCGGCCGGGGTGGGCAGGGGGGGAGGCAGCTCCCGGATCCACTGGGGAACCACCACCGGTGCGGTGTCATCCAGCCGCGCAGGAGGCGCGGCGGGTGCTTCGGGGGGCCGGGGGCCCCGCAACCGCGCCAGTTCGCCCTTCACCTGGTCGAGGTCGGATTCCAGCTGTGAAAACCGGGACCTCCGCTGGAGGGTCTCCAGAAGGAGCCACAGGAACGCGACGAAGATGAAGAAGTCTTCCACGCACCACCTCTCGCTGATCGACAGAAAACCCACTATAACCGCCGAGCCGTGTCGCCGGAAATTGCCTATAGTTGTTCAACCCGGTCTCCGGGTTCCCCTCCTTGGAGATTCCATGAACGCCCATCCCGTGAAGGACCCCCTCACCTGGCTGTATCCGCCCATCGAGCCTTACGCCACGGGCCGGCTCAAGGTTTCCGCCACGCACGACCTCTACTACGAGGAGAGCGGCAACCCCGCGGGCAAGCCCGTGGTGTTCCTCCACGGCGGTCCCGGCGGCGGCAGCGACCCCAAGCAGCGGCGCTTCTTCCACCCGGAGAAGTACCGCATCATCCTCTTCGACCAGCGGGGCTGCGGCAAGAGCACGCCCTACGCCAGCCTGGAGGACAACACCACGTGGGACCTGGTGGCCGACACCGAGAAGCTGCGCGTCCACCTGGGCATCGCGAAGTGGCAGGTGTTCGGCGGGTCCTGGGGCTCCACCCTGGCCCTGGCCTATGCGGAAAAGCATCCCGAGGCCTGCACCGAGCTGGTGCTCCGGGGCATCTTCCTGCTGCGCAAGCAGGAGATCGACTGGTTCTACCAGCGCGGCGCCTCCATCCTCTACCCCGACGCCTGGGAGCCCTACCTGGCCCACATCCCCGAAGCCGAGCGGGGCGACCTGCTCACCGCCTACCACAAGCGCCTCACCAGCCCCGACCCCGCCGTGCGCCTCGCGGCCGCCAAGACCTGGAGCGGATGGGAGGGCGGCACCAGCAAGCTCGTGCCCGACGCCGACTTCACCGGCCACTACGAGGAGGACGAGTTCGCCCTGGCCTTCGCCCGCATCGAGTGCCACTACTTCATGAACAAGGGCTGGTTCGACCCCGAGGATCAGCTCCTGCGCGACGCCTCGAAGATCCGCCACATCCCGGGCGTCATCGTCCAGGGCCGCTACGACGTGGTGTGCCCCATGGAAAGCGCCTGGGCCCTGCACCGCGCCTGGCCCGAGGCCGACCTGGTGATCACCCCCGATTGCGGCCACAGCGCCTTCGACGCCCCCAACTGCAGGGCCCTGGTGGCCGCGACGGACCGTTTCGCCGGGCTCTAGGAAAAGTCCTTAAAATTCTTTTCTCAGCGACCCTCCGCGAGTCCTCAGCGCCTCCGCGTTCGTCATTTTCAAGGTCCTGCCGGCGCCTGGTTCCAATGCGCGAAAGCACCCAGGAAAAGGATTGAACGCAGAGGCGCTGAGGGCTCGCAGAGGATCGCGGAGGGAAAAGGGAATTCAGGCCCATGCCTTCCGCAGTTCCTGGATGGCCCCCTTGGGGTCTCCGGCCATCCACAGTCCCCGGATCAGGGCCACGCCCGCGAGCCTGGGATGCCGGAGGGCCGCCGCGTTCCCGGGGGTGATCCCCCCCAGGGCCAAGGCCCGGAACGCCCCTTCCGGCATCCCGTCCAGCACCTCCTTGAGTCGAGGGGCGCCCCAGGCGGGTCCCTTCCCGGGCACCCCGAAGATGGGCGAGAGGATCAGCTGCGCCGCCCCGGCCCGGCCGGGAATCTGGGCGGGGTCGTGGATGGGCCGCGACAGGGGCAGGAGGCCATCCGGCACCGCCGGATGGGCCTCGCCGGCGTGGAGGCCGCAGCCCGCGGCCAGGGCCACGTCCAGGCGCCCGTTGACCCACAGCTCGAGGCCGGTGGCGCGCTCCCGCACCCAGCGCGCGGCGCCCAGAAGCGGCCCGGCCTCCATGCCAGGCTCGCGGATCATGAAGGCGTCCACCCCCGAGGCCAGCACCCGCTCCCAGCGGGACGGGTCGAAGCCTTCACCGGGGGAGATGGCGAGCACGAACATGGGGACATCATCCCACGAGGGCGCGCAGATCCTCCTCCCTCGCCCTGGGCAGGGCCAGGACGGGCAGGTTCTCGGCCACGTGGGCGGTGCGGCCCATGCCGCACAGCGCCGTGGTCACGCCGGGGCAGGAGCTGGCGAACTGCAGGGCCCCCTGGGAGGCGGTGGCGCAGCCGGGGAAGAGGGTCGCCGGCAGCCGGGGCAGGATCCGGGCCTGCATGAGGCTGGCGGACACCTGAACCCGGAGCCCCGCGGCCCGGGCGGCCTCCAGGGGCGTTAGCAGCCTGCCCCCGAAGGGCTGGGTGGCGGCGGTGAAGGCTTCGGGCATGGCCAGGTTGAGGGGCAGCTGGATCCAGCGGAACCGGTGGCCGGGGCCGCCCACGGCCTCGGCGTCCTCCAGGAGCTCCTCCAGGCTGAGATGGTCCGGCGCGCCGGGGGCGGCGCGGAAGCCGTTCCAGGTGGCGCAGCCGTACTCGGCCAGGAGCCCCCGGGCCGCCAAGTCCTCGCAGGCGCCGAAGGCCTTCCGGATGTTCTCCCGGAAGGCGGGGCGGCCCAGGGCCGGCAGCTGCTGCTCGGGGTTGTGCAGGTGGAACAGGTCCACCCGGGCCACGCCCAGGGCCTCCAGGGAGACCCCCAGCTGGTGGGCGAGGTACCGGGGCGTCAGGGCGTGGCAGCCGTCGACCACCTCATCCGGGGCCAGGATGCCGGGGCCCGCCAGCACCCGCTGGAACCAGTCCCGGGGGGACTCGCCGCCGTCCCCCATGGGAAGGTAGCCGGCCTTGGTGCTCACGAAGAAGCCCTCCCGGGCCCGGCCCGCGAAGGCCCGGCCCAGGGCCCGTTCCGAACGGCCCCCCCGGTAGTTGGCGGCGGTGTCGAAGACGTTGCCGCCGCCTTCCGCGAAAGCACGGGCCGAGGCTTCGTAGCCCGCGTCCGTGGCCGCGTCGGGCGCGCCCAGATAGGTGCCGAGGCCGATCCTGGTCAGTTCCACGTTTCCCCCCTTTGGGGGTTGGATGCCGCGAATCCCGTCAGGGTTGCTGGGCGAGAACCCGTTCCCGGTCCAGGGCGGGGATGATCCGCCAGTTGTCCGAGGTGCCCGGGGCCAGGGAGGGCTGGCTCAGCACGTGGGCCAGGAGGAGGTTGCGCAGGGAGGAGGGGGTGACGAGATCCGGGGCGCCCTTCCAGCCCATGGCCTCCAGGTAGCCGCCCTCCCCCGCCAGACGCCGCGCGGGAAGGCCCAGGGTGAAGACCTGGTCGTCCGTGACGGGCTGACCCTGGAAGGCGAGCTTGACCACCCGGGAGCCCGGGGCCCGGGAGATGTCCAGGGCGTAGGCGCACCCGTCCAGGGTGTCGAAGGCGTCCGGCGCCACGCCCCGCATGAACAGGTCGGGCTGGTGGCTGAAGTTGAAGGTGCGCGCGGCCTGTTCCAGGTAGGCCTTCAGCTGGCGCCCGTCGATGCGGATGCGGGCCACGGGCTCCTCGGTGGGGGCCAGGGCGTAGAACTGCCGCACGGAGGTGGGGCCCTTGGGGATGAAGAGCCGCGACGCCGGCGCGGGCACGGCGGTGATCTGCGCGCCGGTGGCCTGCCGCACCACGGTGTGCAGGAGGTGGGCCAGGGGCGTGTCCTCCATGCGGCACCAGCGGCCGTCCAGGTCCGTGGCCAGGTTCGTGGCCAGGGTGTTCAGATAGGTGTCGGTGAAGGCCCGCAGGTCCGCGGTGGCCAGCAGGACCGCTGGGTCCGGCTCCAGGTCGGCGCCGGGGGTCGCCAGGCGGGCCTCGCAGGCCGCAACCTCCCACCGGGACCGCGCCCGGCGCAGGACCACCTCAGCCACCCCGAGGGCCTGGCCCCCGGTGCCCGCCTGGAGGATGGGGACGCCGTTGCGCCGGATCGACACCTGCTGGCGCGTGTGCCCGGCCAGGATCAAGTCGATGCCCTTCACCTGATCGGCCAAGCAGGCAGCCTGGTTTTCCAGGTCCGTTCCGCAGGGCGCATCGCCCGCGCCCCCGTGGAGGGCCACCACCACCAGGTCCACCTTCTCGTGCTCCCGCAGGCGGGGGATGAGGTCCCTGGCCGCCTGCACGGGGTCCTGGAAGCTCAGGCCCTCGGTGGTCTCCCGCCCCACCAGGCTTGGCAGGGCCTGGGTCACCAGGCCCAGGATGGCCACCTGGACCCCGCCCACCTCCAGCTTGAGGTAGGGGGTGAAGGCGCGCTTGTCCGTGCCGGTGAAGAAGACGTTGGCGGCCAGCCACGGGAACTGGGCCTGCTCCTCCATGGTCCGCAGGAGCTTGAACCCGTTGTCGAACTCCTGGTGCCCCACGACCATGGCGTTGTAGCCCAGGGCGTTCATGATGGCCATGGTGGGCTCCGGGGAGGCGGGCTTGAGGCGGCTCCACACGTAGTTGATGGGCTCCCCCTGGGTGCCGTCGCCGCAGTCCACCAGGATCGTGTTGGGATTGGCCGCCCGGAGGGTCCGGATCAGGCTGCCCAGCCGCCCCCAGCCGCCCGGGGCCGGCTGGAGGGTGAAGGTGTCCTGGGGCAAAACGTGCCCACGCACGTCCGTGGTGCCCAGGATCTGCAGCCGCACCTCCTGGGCATGCAGGAAGGCGGCGCACAGCAGGATTCCGACGGCACGAAGCACCTTTCCCCCCATGAATCTTGGTCTCCCTAAGATAACCGGAGGAGGCTTCCGGCGCACTTTGCTTGGAGTGGCGGCACACTGGAGGTAGACTTGCAGTTCAACCAGGAGATCCCATGCAAGAAGTTCAGATCAAGGCGCCCAAGCACGAATTCACCCTCCTTTGCGACGACATCCGGCAGGAAATGGGCGGCAAGACCTCCCTCATGGGCCTCTACGACCACCACATCGTGGTGCCCCAGGTTCCCTTCGTCCTTCCCAAGGTGTGCTTCTACACCCGTTTCTCCCGCATGGACGGCATCTTCAAGTTCAGCTTCTCCATCGTCTCCCCCGGCGGCGAGCGCAAGGACATCATCCGCGACAGCGACGTCCAGATCCCCGACGGCGCCAAGGAAGGCACCTTCAACGTCATCGCCTCCCCCTTCGAAGTGGGCGGCGAGGGCGTCTACGAAGTGATCATCGGCCTCACCAAGGGCGCCGACCGCTTCGAGTACATCTACAAGTTCGCCATCTCCGACGGCCAGCGCCTCCAGAGCGACTACGAGAAGGCCATGGCTGAAGCGCAGAACGGCTCCGGCAACTAAACCCGGCAGACGCACGGACCCAAGGGACGGATGCCCATCCGTCCCTTGTTGTTTATGATGGTGGAATGTCCGACCGGTACGCCAAACAGCGCATCTTCCTGGGGGCCCCGGCCGATGCCCGGCTCCGGACCCGGCGCGTGGCCGTGGTGGGCCTGGGCGCCACCGGTTCGGTCATCGCGGGGTGGCTGGCCCGGGCCGGGGTGGGCCTCCTGACGCTCATCGACCGGGATATCGTCGAGACCTCCAACCTCCAGCGCCAGATCCTCTTCCAGGAGGGCGACCTCTTCAGGCCCAAGGCCGAGGTGGCCGCCCAGAGGCTCCGGGAGGCCAATTCGGAAATCCAGGTGGAGGCGGCCGTCACGGACCTCACCAGCGGCAACGCCCGGGAGCTCCTGGCCGGCTACGACCTCATCATGGACGGCACGGACAACTTCGAGGCCCGGTACCTCATCAACGACTACGCCATCCTCACCGGCACCCCCTGGATCTACAGCGGCGCCATCGGCGGCGAGGGCCTGGTGTGGCCCATCGACCCGCCCCGGACCCCCTGCCTGCGCTGCCTCATGGAGGAGCCGCCCCCCAGCGGGGACATCGACACCTGCGACACGGCCGGCGTCCTGGGCCCCACGGTGGGCATCGTGGGCAGCTGGGCCGCCCTGGAGGCCATCAAGCTCCTCACCGGCACCGAGCCCCACAAGGAGTTGGCCCGGTTCGACTTCTGGCAGAACGAGCGCCAGTTCCTGAGCCTGCCGGCCACCCGCTGCCGCTTCTGCACGGACAAGGTCACCGAGTTCCTCAACGCCCGCTGGACGGTGAAGGCCTCCCGCCTTTGCGGCCTGGACGGCGTCCAGATCCGGGTGAACCCCCCGGGCGCCCTGGACCTGGAGTCCCTCCGGACCCGGGTCGAGCAGCGCACCGGCAACACCTGGAAGCTCAATCCCCTCTCCCTCTCGGGCAAGGAGGGCGAACTGAACATCATCCTCTTCCGGGACGGGCGCGCCCTGCTCCACGGGGACATCAGCCCCGAACGGGCCCGTGGCTGGTACACCGAGGTTGTGGGATGCTAGGGGCATGATCACCCTGACCCACGTGGGCAAGCAGTACGGCCGCATCCATACGGCCCTGGCGGACGTGAGCTTCCACATCGACTCCGGGGAGTTCATCTTCCTCACCGGACCCAGCGGCGCCGGGAAGTCCACCCTGCTCAAGCTGCTGTTCCGGGAGCAGGTTCCCTCCACCGGCGAGATCCGCGTGGCCGGGCACCGCCTGGCCTCCATGCCCCACAAGGAGATCGCCGTCCTGCGGCGCAAGATGGGGGTGGTGTTCCAGGACTTCAAGCTCATCCGCACCATGACGGTGTTCGAGAACGTCGCGTTCGTGCTCAAGATCCTGGGCGTGAGCCACGCCGAACAGAAGCAGCGCACCTTCCGCGCCCTCAAGATGGTCGGGCTGCAGCACAAGCTGGCCAGCTATCCCATGCAGCTCTCCGGCGGCGAGCAGCAGCGCGTGGCCATCGCCCGGGCCCTGGTGAACGATCCCCTGGTGCTGGTGGCCGACGAGCCCACCGGGAACCTGGACCCCGACCTGGCCCAGGAGATCATGTCCCTGTTCGAGCGCATCAACGGCCAGGGCACCACGGTGCTGGTGGCCACCCACGACCGGAATCTCATCCAGCGCATGCGCAAGCGCCTCATCGGCCTGGACCACGGCCGGGTGGCCTTCGACTATCCGGCGCCGGCCAGCACGGTGGTGCTGGGTCCGCCGCCCGAGGCGATGCGCCCCCTGGACGGCCCCCCCGCCTTGACATAGCGTCAACGGGCAGGACGATTTCCCCGGCGACCCGGCCCCCGAGGACCGGTGCGCCCCGGGGTCGGCTGGACGATTGGTAAAGCCGCCATTGCACATGCGAAGGTCCCTGGCCCGAATCCCTTTTCAAATGCAAAACATTGGGGGAAATGGTTATCAATTTGTGCCATGATTTTCATTGAAACCAGCTTTCCCGCAGCCGGCAGAAGCCGGACGGTCTGAACGGTTGAATGCATTTGAATCAGGAAAAGCCTTCGAAGAGGTGGTCTGGTGTGCATCGTAGCCAAAGGAACCTGGGTTGAAGTGGAGCGGGTCCTCTCCCGCCCCGGGGAGCGGCTGCCCGCCCTTCCCAGGGACGGCGCGCGGACCCCGCAGGTGGTGAGGGTTTCGGGCTTCCTCCTGGAGGACGCCGAACTGGGCCAGCTGGTGCGCATCCGGACCATCATCGGCAACGAGCACGCCGGCAAGCTCCGCATCGAGAACCCCGGCTACGGGCACAGCTTCGTGAACACCTTCCCCGAACTGCTGCGGTCCACCGCGGGCGGCGCCGCCTGATCCGGTTCCGGTAGCGCCTCCGGTTGTGCCAAGCTGGACCTGGAAACGAGAGAGAACCCATGGCCCAGCCCCTTCGAGATGCGCGCTTCGTGACTTCCGCCGCCACCGTGCGGACCCTGGGGGTCTGCCACGCCGAGGTGGCCTTCGTGGGCCGGTCCAACGTGGGCAAGAGCTCGCTGCTCAACGCCCTGTGCATGCAGAAGGGCCTGGCCAAGACCTCCAAGACCCCCGGCCGCACCCGCCTCATCAACGTCTTCCTCACCGGTCCCGACCGGTGGATCGTGGACCTCCCCGGCTACGGCTTCGCCACCGGTCCTGCCAAGGAACGTGCCGCCTGGCAGGAGATGATCGAGTCCTACCTCACGGGCCGCCGGACCCTGCGCATGGTCTACGTGCTGGTGGACGCCGAGGTGGGCCCCACGAAGCTGGACCACCAGATGCTGGAATGGCTCCATTCCGTGGACCTGCCCTACCGCATCGTGGCCACCAAGTGCGACCAGGTGAAGCCCTCCCGCCAACTGGCCCAGCGCCGGGACGTGGCCGCTGACCTGCACCTGGAGACCGGCGACATCGCCTGGGTGAGCGCCGAGAAGGGCACGGGCATCCCCGACCTGCGCATGGAAGTGGCGGGGCTGCTGGATCTGCTTTGATTTTTATTCATATGAATTGATACATTCATTTAATAATGCCATTTTTATGGCTTTTTGGGCCTATTTTTGACCCTCCGGTTCCATCTACAATCTCCTTTTCAACACCAAGGAGCTTTGATGACCCTTTTTAAGACCCTTATCCCCACCCTGGCCCTGGCCTGCCTGCCGCTGGCCGCCCGAACCGCCGAGGCCCCCGGCCATCGCCGCGTCCCCACCCAGGACCCCGCCCCCGATCCGGCTCCCGCTCCGGACGGCCTGGCCGAAGGCTGCGTGGCCACCGGCTGCCCCAAGGCGGACCAGCACGGCCACGCGCCCGTGAAATGCGAGTTCAAATCCAGCCTGGCCACCGGCTTCCGCTGCATCCTCTTCTGCAGCTACCCGGATTCCCAGTGGGGGAGCATCGTCGATTCCTCCCAGTGCAAGTGACGGCAGGGGCCCCATGGCGATGCTCCCCCCTTCCCACGTATGCCTGGTCCTGAGCCTCCTGTGCGGGGGCGGGCTGGCGGGTCAGGAACCCCCGGCCAGGCTTCTCACGGGCCGCTGCGCGATCGACCTGCCCCTGGACGCCGGCCAGGACTTCGGCCACCGCCGCTTCCTGGTGCTGGGCGACCGCACCTGCCTCATCGACCCCGCCTGGACCTCCCCGGAGGCCCCGTGGCGCCTCGCCTCCCGGTGGCATGAGCCCGGGCCCGCCACCGCGTCGGGGCTCCTGCGCACCCGCCGGAAGTGGCGGGACGGGGCCCTGTGGATGCAGTCGGACCGGAGGATCCTCCGGCGGGATCCGGACCTGGGCCGCTGGGTGGTCAAGGCCGAACCCGCCCTGGAGTTCATGGACTTCGAGGTGGACATGACCGGGCGGATCCTCCTGGTGGCCACCGCCGACCCCCGGACCCGCGCGTACCGGGCCCTCCTGGAGACGGTGGCCCCCAACGGCCGCGACACCTCCATCCTGGCCCCCTACCCCGACCCGGGCTGCCTGGAGTGGGGCCGGAAGGTGCCCCCCGTGGCCGCCGCCACCCTCCAGGCCGGCTACGAGTCCGTGCAGATCCTCGAGTTCATGGTGCTCTTCAACCCCCTGGCCCGCAGGCTGTTCGTGTTCAGGCCCCTGGAGGACCGCCTTCGGGAGGTGAAGCTGGGGTTCCCACCCCGGGACTACCCGGACCTGGCCAAGGCCGGCCCCCTGGAGGACCTCTGCTGGCAGGTGCTCCCCAAGGACGCCACGGAGGCCTGGCTGGTCATGAACCGCCATGGCCCCGGGCTCACGGCGACGCCCCTGGACCTCTTCGAGGCCAACGCCGGCGAGCCCACGGACCTGCCGGACCTGAGCCTGCCCGTCTTCCCCGACGCCACCGGCCGCCTCGCGGGCCTGGAAGCGGCCCTGGCCTCCTTCACTCGCAAGCCTAAAGGGCTCTCAGGAACGCCTCCACCTGCGCCCAATCCCGACTGAGCGGAAAGGGAGGCAGCGCCGCCCGCACCTGGGCGGCGTAGCGCTTGCCGCTGGGATCCTCGTGGGGAAGCATCATGCGCGGGTCCAGGATGCACACGGCCCCCTTGTCCGTGCGGGTGCGGATGAGGCGGCCGATGCCCTGCTTGAGCTTGAGCGTCATCTGGGGCACCTGGATGCCCACGAAGCCCAGGCCCTGCTTGAGGTTGTCCGCCTCCCGCACCCGGGCCTGGAGCACCGGGTCGTCGGGGGGCGTGAAGGGCAGCGCGGTGACGATCACGAGGCTGAGGGCCTCCCCGGGCATGTCCACACCCTGCCAGAAACTGGCCAGGCCGAGCAGGGCGGCCTGGGGGGTCTTCTTGAAGCGCTCCATCATGGCCGACCGGGTCATGCCTTCGCCCTGCACGAAGAAGGTGATGCCCGGCAGGGCGGCTTCCAGGCGGGGGCGGAAGGCGGCCAGCATCTTGCGGCTGGTGAAGAGCACCAGGGCCCGGCCCCGGCTGGCGGTCATGAGCCGGGCCATGGCGTCCAGGCTGGCCTCCACCCAGGCAGGGTCCCCCACCGCGTCCCGGCCGGGGCGCCGGGCGGGGAGGTCCGGGGGAATGAAGAGGAGACCCTGGTTGGGGAAGTCGAAGGGGCTCTCCACGTGGCGGCTCTGGTCGGCCTCCTCGTCCGTGAAGCCCAGGCGCAGCTTCAGGCCCTTGAACCCCTTGCCGTCGCGAAGGGTGGCCGAGGTGAGGATGACCGTCTCGAAGCCCCTGCGCAGGTGCTGGTGGAAGAAGGGCCGCACGTCCACGGGGTTCGCCTTGAAGAGCACCATGTGCGGGCCCTCCCGGGTGATGGTGGAAACCCACCCCGCCGGCTGGGCGAAGATCCGCTCCATGCGGTCGAAGGCGACCCCGATGCGCTCGGCCACCTTCCGCCAGGCCATGTCCTCCGGGTTGCCGTCCACGCGGCGGGCGGCGAGGCGCTTCGCCTCCTTCCAGGCGGCCTGGCCGGCTTCCACCCAGGCCCCCACGGCGTCCGCCAGGGGCTTCAGGTCGAGCCGGTCATCCTCGAAGCCGAAGGTGCCGCTGTCCAGGGGCACCGCGGCCATCAGGGCGGACCACGCATCCTCCCAGGGCCCCAGGTGGGCGTCCATCATGGCGCCCTCGGGCTCCTTGGAGGCCTCGTCCGCGATGTCCCGGAAGAGCATGGTCATGGCGCGGTTGCTCCACTGCTCCGAGCAGCTGTCGGTGAGCTGCTCCTCGACCTCGTGGGCCTCGTCCAGGATCAGCACCGGCGCGTCGGGCAGCACCTGCCCGAAGGCCGACTCCCGCAGGACCCGGTCCGCCAGCAGCAGGGCATGGTTGGCCACCACCAGGTCGGCCTCCAGGATCTCCTGGCGCAGGGCCGTGAGGTGGCAGTCCTCGTAGTGGGGGCACTGGCGGCCCGTGCACCGCTCGGCCCGGGCGTTCACGCGGTCCCAAAGCTCGGACTCCCCCTCCCCGTACCGCCCCAGCTCCTCCCGGTCCCCCGCGACGGTCTCCTTGGCCCAGCGGGCCATGGCCAGCCAGAGGCCGTGGTCGGCCAGCGCGAACTCCGCCGGGGGATGGGCCTCCAGGGCCTCCCAGGCGCTCTTGCACAGGTAGTTGCTGCGCCCCTTGGCCAGCACAGCCTTGACCTCCCGGCCCAGGATGCCCCGCGCCCGGGGAAGGTCCTCGTCCAGCAGCTGCCGCTGGAGCTGCTTGGTGCGCGTGGCCACCACCACCGGGCGCCGCCCCGAAGCCAGGGCCGGCACCAGGTAGCCCAGGGACTTCCCGGTGCCCGTGCCCGCCTCGATGGCCTGCACCAGGGCGTCGGGGCGCGTGTCCTTGCTGCCCCCGCCGTTGCGCCAGGCATCGAATCTCGCCGCCCCCTCCCGGATGGCGTCGTCCACCAGTTCCGCCATCTCCTTCTGTCCCTCCCGGGCCTCCGCCCCGGGAAAACAGCTGAATATGCGGCCTTCCGGCGGCGCGAAGTAGGGATCCATCGGGTGCTGCATGGTTCCAGAATGGCGGAAATTGGGCGAAACCGGAAGCCCTCCCGTTCCAGACCTCACTCGCGCACATTTAAAATAATTTACTTGATTTTTATGATTATCGAACCTAGTTTTATTTCAAGCAAGCCAACTTTAAGGTTTTGCCCAGGAGAATGCGCCATGGTCAACGACAGCCTCAGGACCTTCCTGGAGATTCCCTACGACACCCTGGAGGAGATGAACCTCCACGCCAAGCAGCAGCGCCTGGACCGGGTGCCCCTGGACCAGATCCGCGAGGAGCGCATGGCGTACCTGGCCGGCGAGAAGCGCATCAAGGCCGTGACCGTGGCCTTCACCGACATCGAGGGCCGGCTCCACATGCTGGACTACGACAAGAAATTCCTCCTCAAGTCGTACGACAACCTCACCTTCGACGGCTCCTCCATCCGCGGCTTCTCCGCCCAGGCCGAGTCCGACCTGCGCCTGGCCATCGACTGGCCCGCGTTCTACTGGCTGCCCGCGGACATCTTCGGGGCCGGCAAGGTCCTGGTGTTCGGCTTCGTCATGGAGAAGGACGGCACCCCCTACGCCTCCGACTTCCGGGCGCGGCTGCGGGACATCACCGAGGCCCTCTACGCCAAGGAGGGCATCGTCATGAACGCCGCCAACGAGATCGAGGGGTTCCTCTTCAAGGGCCGCGACGCCGAGCGCCACTATCACGAGACCAACGCCTTCGAGTTCATCTCCACGGGCGGCTACTACCACTCCCTGCCCGGCGACAGCCTGCGCGCCTTCATCGACACCTCGGCGGAAGCCCAGCGGGCCATGGGTTTCTCCAACGAGAAGGACCACCCCGAGGTGGCCCCCTCCCAGTTCGAGATGAACTACAAGTATGCCGAGTTGAACGTCGCCGCCGACCAGGTGCAGCTCTACAAGCTCCTGGCCCGCCAGGTGGCGGCCCAGATGGGCCTCACCGCCTCCTTCCTGCCCAAGCCCGTGGCCGGCGTGAACGGCAACGGCATGCACACGAACATCTCCGCGAACAGGGACGGGAAGAACCTCTACTTCGACGCCGCGGGCCGGGACGGGCTCTCCCCCACGGCCTGGGACTTCGTGAACCGCATCCTCGCCAACGCCGCCGAACTCTGCCTGGTGCTCAATCCCAGCGTCAACGCCTACCGCCGCCTGGACCCGCACTTCGAGGCGCCCAACCAGATCAAGGTCTCCCCCACGGACCGCGGCTCCATGATCCGCATCCCCCTGGGCAACGAACAGTCCGCGCGCATCGAGGTGCGCTCGGTGGGCCCCGACGCGAACCCCTACATGCTCTACTACGCCCTCCTGAAGACGGGCCTGGAGGGTCCCGCCGGCGAACCCGAGGACGGCACCAAGCGCCCCCGCACCCGGTTCCTGCCTGACAACATCTTCGACGCCATCCGGCTCTTCAAGAGTTCCCGGTTCCTGGCCGAGGCGCTGGGCGAGGACATCCACGCCAAGTTCGCCGAGGTCAAGCTCCTCCAGGCCGAGCGCTGCCCCAAGGCCCTGGGCTCCATCGTCAAGGCCTGCGAGATCCAGTTCCACCACGAGGTGACGAACCAACTCCTCTGGAATCAGTTCTAACGATGATCCGGGACCTGCCCCAACCGGCAGAGTCCCGGAAAGTCCGCGATGTCCAGTTCGTTCTTGGTGAAGCGCCGGATGATGCCCTGGTCCCTCAGGCGCCCCACGGCCTTGCTGACGCTGACCCGGTGGAGGCCCAGGAGCCGGGCCAGGTCGCCCTGGGTGAGCTCGGCGTTGATCGTCACTTCCTTGCCCATGGGAGCGCCCCCCAATTTCCAGCGCACGAAGTAGACCAGGATCCTGCAGACCCGCTCGAAGAGGTCCTGGCTGAGGCTGTCCTGGAGCCAGACGCCGTACATCCGCACGATGTGGCCCAGGAGCCCGGCCATCTCCAGGAGCAGCTCCGGGTGCTCCCGGGCGATGGGGCCCTCGATGGTCTCCTTGCGGAAGAAGTGGAGGGTGCAGTTGGTGTGGGCCCACACCGTGGCCTCGCCCGTGGTGCCGGTGGAAAAGCAGCAGGCCTGCCCGAACAGGCACCCCTCGCCCACGCTGTAGAGCACCTTCTCGGGCCCGTTGAGCGTGTAGAGGGCGGTGTCCACCATACCCTCCTGGACGTAGTAGACCCCGTCGGCGGGCTGGTCCATGTCCAGGATGAGCGCCCCCTTGGCGTGCACCTGACGCGTGGCCAGATGCGTCACCTTGCCCCAGGAGGGGCAGAGGTGCTCGAAGATGGGGAACTCGTATTGCATGGCGCCCTCGGAGGGATCCTGCCAGGGCGCGTCCGGAAGCCCCGGACGGCCGCCCGGGGCCTCGACCCCTCCAGTCTTGGGCCCAGGGGGCCCGACTTCAAGCCCCTTTGATCACCGGCTCCCCGCGGTCTCCACCGAGGCCCCGCGGCCGGCGTTGAAGGCGGCGTAGTTGGCGGACCACACCGCGGCCTTGGGGTTCACCTCCCGCAGCGCCTTCCACCACAGCTCCTCGGGGAACCGGTCGAAGGGTTCCAGGGTGCTGAGGATGCCCATGAGGACGACGTTGGCGATCCTTCCGGTGGGGTCGCCCAGGGCCAGGGCCTTTTCCAGGAGGTCCACCTCGATGAGCTTGAAGGGCTTCAGCACGTCCTTGAGCTGCGCGTCGGTGGGGTAGGCCTCCGCGGCCAGGCCCTCGGGGAGGATGCGCGTGTTGGCCAGCAGCACCGTGCCTCCGGGGCGCAGCAGGTCCAGGAACCCGGGCCGCAGGACTTCGCTCTTCTCCATGACGATCAGGCAGTCCACGGTGCCCGGCAGGAGCACGGGGCTCACCACGTCGCCGCACCCGAAGGTGCTGATGACGGGGCCGCCCATCTGGGCCATGCCGTGGGTGTCGCCCTTGACGATGTTGCGCTCGCCGTAGCCCGCGGCCAGGGCCAGCTGCGTGAGGACGCGCCCGAGGAACAGGTTCCCCTGCCCGCCCACGCCTCGGATGGCCAGGGACAGACGCCGGGGAAGCCCCCGCGCGGGGACGTCGGGGATCGTCTCGGGGCCCGGCGGGAACGCCCCGCCGGCGGCGGCCACGCCCAGGTCGTCCAGGGTCACGGCCTTGAGCACCCGGGTGGGGCACATCTGGCTGCAGGCGGGCTCGTGGCCGCCGCATCCGGAGCAGAGGTTGGTCACCTCGGGCACGCCGGCCTCGCCCTTGGCCAGGCCCGGGCAGATCAGGCACAGGTCGCACCGCTTGCAGGCATCGGGATCCACCTGCACCCGCTGCCGGCTGGGCTTGATCTTCTTGAGACAGGCCCCGTCCCGCACCACGATGGTGGTGAACACGCCCGCGTCGGCGTCGGCCAGGGCCTTGCGGAGGGTGGCGCGGATGGTCTTGCGTTCGTAGGCGCCGATCACCTCGACCTTGGCGCCGTGGGCGGCCAGGGACGCGGGGAGGTCGAAGCGGTTGGGCCGGCCTTCGAGGGTGCTCGGGGAGGTGGGCGAGGGCTGGCCGCCGGTCATGGCGGTCCACTCGTTGTCCAGGATGATCTTGACGCCCGGAACGTTGCGGTAGACGGCGTTGCGCGTGGCGTCCATGCCGCTGTGGCACTCGGTGCTGTCGCCGATGATGCTCACGCACCGCGAGGCCTGCCCGGGACGGGAAAGCACGTACCCGGTGCGCTTGCCTTCACTGGCGCCCATGGCCAGGCCCGTGTCCATGGCGTCCATGAAGTAGAGGAGCGCGTTGCAGCCGATGTCGCCGAAGATCGCGTCCAGGGTGCCCTTGCCCTTGGCGTAGCTCAGCTCCTGGGCCATGAGGCGGTAGGGGCAGCCGGGGCAGATGAGGGGAGGCCGCACGACGCCGGCCACGGGCAGGGCCGCCTTGGGCACCTCGAGGCCCAGCAGTTCCGCGATGAGCGCCGGGGTCCATTCCGTCACGGGGCTGTAGGGCAGCTTGCCCCGCACCTTCAGGCCCGCGGCTTCCATGGATTCCTGCAGGTGGCGGTAGCCGTCCTCGATGACCACCACCTCCTCGACGGTGGCCGCGAAACGCTTGATGAGTTCCAGGGGCAGCGGGTTCGAGAAGGCCAGGCTCAGGACGTCCAGGTCCAGGCCGCGGGCCTCCATGACCTCGCGCAGGTAGAGGTCGCACACGCCGTAGGTGACCACGCCGATCTTCCCCGAGCCCTTGTCCCAGCGGTTGAGGGGGCTTTCCTCCACCATCGCCACCAGGCCCGGCATGCGGGTGGCCATGACGTCGAGGTAGGCCTTGCCGCAGATGCTGGGCAGGACGTTGTACCCGTGGAGCCCGCCGGGCATCTGCACCGGCTCCCGGGTGGTGACGGGGTTCAGGCGCACCAGGCCTTCGCTGTGGCACAGGCCCCCGCTGGGCATGACCACCACCTGGGTGTTGAAGGCCCGCGCGATGTCCACGGCCAGGCGGGGCGCTTCCAGCATCTCCTGGTGGTTGCGGGGCTCCAGGACGGGCACGAAGCAGCTCTTGAAGAGCGGGCGCGGATCCACCAGGTGCTGGGTGGAGCTGGGGGTGAAGTCGCTGGCGATGAAGTAGACCAGGGCGCCGCGCTCCTTGATGATACCGGAGCCGCTGGTGAAGATGTCACCGGCCTGGAACAGGCCCGGGATCTTCATCGTCACCACGCAGTCGCGCCCGGCCAGCGTGTGGCCGAAGCCCACCGCCGCCGCCGCCGCCTCGTTCACCGACCACCCCACGGTGATCAGGTCCTGCACCTGGGCCAGGCCCCGGTCGATGACTTCCGAACTGGGCGTTCCGGGATAGCCGTCGGCGGCGTGGACGCCGGCGCGGACGCAGCCCACGGCGAAGGCGAGGTTGCCCTGGAGCACCTCGGCGTGGCCTTCGGGCGCATGGCAAAGCTGGCGGATGGTCTGGGACATGCGAGGCTCCATGGCGATACGTGATTCTTGGCCAAGCGGCCCGCCGGGAATGTAGCTGGGGCTACCAAACACTTAAAAACGCAGAAAGAATCCCTAGTCGTGACCTTGGTCACTAAAAAGATGACCTTTAGATCCTTTGATGGCTTTTCCGGCCCTTCGCCTTCTTACGTAACGACCTTTCAATTCCCTTTCCCCCGCGCAATTTTCTATCTGGCGGCCGGGCCCGGCCCGCATTGCCCGTCCCCGGCCAGATGCCCATTTCCCCGGCCGCCTCCGCTGGTTACCATGGGTCGGACGCATGGAAAACCCGGATCCGACCCGACACCCCCTTTCTGAAGGGCATCAGCCATGAGCGACCAAAGCCCGGCGCACAACCTTGTATTCGGCATGGCCGGCTCCGGCGGCGACGGTATCGTCTCCGCGGGGGATTCCCTGCTCCAGGCCGCGGCCGCCGAGGGCTACCACGGCGTCATGACCAAGAGCTTCGGCTCCCAGATCCGCGGCGGCGAATCCAGCTGCCGCGTGCGCATCAGCACCGAGCCCATCCTCAACCCCGGCGGCAACCTGGACGTGGCCGTGGCCCTGAACTGGGAGGACTTCCTGAAGTTCGGCGCCGAGCTGCCCGTGAGCGGCAACACGGTGGTGATCTACGAGGCGGCCACCCTGATTCCCCCGGAACGCATCCCCCTGGTGGGAGTGGTGCCCCGGCAGGTGATCCCCGTGCCCATGACCCAGATGGCCAAGGACACCGCGGGCACCGAGCGCGCCAAGAACACCGTGGTGCTGGGCCTCATCGCCGGCTGGTTCGGCATCGGTGCGGTGGCCGTCATGAAGGGCATCCGCAAGAAGCTGGCCAAGAAGGGCGAGGAGCTGGTGGAGGCCAATCAGCGCGCCTTCGATGCGGGCCGGGCCTTCGCCCTGGCCAATCCGCTCAAGGTCTGCATGAACATCGCGCCTTCCGAGGCCAAGGGCGCCGCCAAGCTCATCACCGACGGCAACGACATGTGCGCCGCCGCGGCGATCTTCGCGGGCTGCCGGTTCTTCGGGGGGTACCCCATCACCCCTTCCACCGAGATCATGCAGTTCTTCACGGACCACGTGTGGAAGTACGGCGGATCGGTGCTCCAGGCCGAGGATGAGATCGCCGGCATCGGCGCGGCCGTGGGGGCCTCGTTCGCGGGGGTCAAGGCCATGACCGCCACCAGCGGCCCCGGCCTGTCCCTGAAGACCGAAATGATGGGCCTGGCCACCATCGCCGAGCTGCCCCTGGTGATCGTGGACGTGCAGCGCGGCGGCCCCTCCACGGGCCTGCCCACCAAGAACGAGCAGGCCGACCTGTTCGCGGCGTGCTTTTCCGCCCACGGCGACGTGATCCGCCCCGTGCTGGCCCCCACCTGCGTGGCCGACACCTTCCGCATCACCGTCGAGGCCTTCAACATCGCCGAGCACTACCAGACGCCGGTGATCATCCTGTCGGACCAGGAGATCAGCCAGCGCAAGGAGACCCTCGACCCCATCGACGTGAGCGGGTTCGAGGTCATCGAGCGCCTGAAGCCCACCGCCCAGGACCTGAAGGACTACAAGCGCTTCGCCCAGACCGGGAACTTCATCAGCCCCATCAGCCATCCCGGCATGCTGGGGGGAACGTACCTGGCCTCGGGCATCGAGCACACCGAGGGCGGCGCTCCCACCAACAGCGGCACCGTCCACGCCCGCATGAACGAGAAGCGCACCCGCAAGTTCGATCCCCTCAAGGACCGCAAGGACCTCTTCGAGGTGCTGGGCGATCCCGCCGCCCCCCTGGCCATGGTGGCCTGGGGCAGCGTCGCCGGGGTCTGCCGCGAGGCGCTCCAGATGGCCCTGGCCGAGGGCCTGAACGTCAAGCTGATGGTGCCCTACCTGCTCTACCCCGTGGCCGAAGGGGCCTACCAGGACTTCTTCGCTTCCGTGCGCTCGGGCCTGGTCATCGAGCAGACCCACCTGGCCCAGTTCCACAAGCTCCTGCGCATGCATCTGGACCTGCCCGCCGGCATGCGGCCCCTGGCGCGCAGCGGTGCGAATCCCTTCCTGCCCGGCGAGATCGTCGCGGCCCTCCACAATCTCCTCTCGGAACTGCAGCGCAGGCACGAGGGCAAACTTCAGCCCCAGGAGTGAGGTCGACCATGAACGGTAACGCCACCTGCGATTTCCAGCCCAAGGACTACAAGAGCGACCTCAAGCCCATCTGGTGTCCCGGATGCGGCGATTTCGGCGTGCTGCAGGGCATCTACCGGGCCCTGGCGGCCATCGGGAGACCCCCCCACGAGATCGCCTTCGTCTCGGGCATCGGCTGCTCCAGCCGCATCCCCGGCTACACCACGGCGTACGGCTTCAACAGCGTGCACGGCCGCAGCCTGCCCATCGCCCAGGGCATCAAGATGGCCAACCCCGACCTGCTGGTGCTGGCCGCGGGCGGCGACGGCGACGGGTTCTCCATCGGCGGCGGGCACCTGGCCCACATGGTGCGCCGCAACATGGACATCACCTACATCGTGATGGACAACCAGATCTACGGCCTCACCAAGGGCCAGCTCTCGCCCACCTCGCACAAGGGCCTCTCCACCTGCACCTCCCGGCACGGAAGCCTCGAGGAACCCGTGAATCCGCTCCTGTACATGCTGGCCTACGGCGCGGGGTTCGTGGCCCAGGCCGCCCCCACGGACCTTCCGGGCATGGCCGCCATCATCGAGGCCGCCATCCGCTACCCGGGCTTCGCCTTCGTCAACATCCAGTCCCCCTGCGTGACCTACGGCATGGAGGAGCAGCAGCTCAAGGGCCTCAAGGCCATGCAGGAAAACCTGGAGAGCCTCGGCCACGACGCCACCAACCGGCTCGCGGCCATGGACCTGGCCCAGCACTACGGCAGCAAGCTCCACCTGGGCGTCTTCTACCGCAACCCCGAGCCGCCGCCCACCTACGGCGACCTCGTCAAGGCGCGGCAGGAGGAACTGGCGAAGAACGCCCTCCCGGTGGAGCGCATCCTGGACCTCTTCATCAAGAAGTGAACGGGAGCAACCATGACGATCCACGGCATTGATCTGGCCGCCCTGTCCCTGATGGACGCCCTTGACCTCGCCATCCTGGTGGAGGACGAGGCCATGGAGCGCTACCAGGAATTCGCGTTCCAGATGGAGCAGCACCGCACCCCCGAGGCCGCGGCGTTCTTCCGGCACATGATCGAGAACGAGGCCAAGCACGGCCGCGACCTGAGGGCGCGCCGGGCCCAGGACTTCCGGGACGCCCCCTCCCGGATCACCCCCGCCATGATCTGGGACGTGGAGGCGCCCGACTACGACGCCGCCCGCGCCTTCATGACCCCCCGCCGCGCCATGGAGGCCGCCCTCACCTCCGAGATCAAGGCCCACGCCTTTTTCGAAGAGGCCCTGGCCTCCATCCAGGACCCGGCCGTGGCCGCACTTTTCCTGGAACTGAGGGACGAGGAACTCCAGCACCAGGCCCTGGTCCGCGCGGAAATCGCGAAACTGCCGTTGAGCGACGGCCTGGACGACGAGGATTTCGTCGATCCCCCGGCGGCGGTGGATTAGTACTGCTGGTCTTGCGGGGTGAATGGGGTGGCTGAAAGTGGATCGCGCCGGTGAATGGTGGGTTCAGATCATGGTTTCCGTCTTCGCATGAACCTGGCGAATCGGGAATACTGGGCAAAAAAATAAACGCTGGGGCGCTGGGGACTCGCTGGGGCGCTGGGTGAAAAGCCTTGTGTGTGAACGGCTCGGTGCACCTTGTCATTCTTCTTCTTTTCCCAGCGCCCCAGCGAGCCCTCAGCGCCCCAGCGTTTGATCTTTTCGCTGGTTCTTCCGACCTGCCTGGAACAGGCAATGCCATGGAAAATCCTTCTCGTTTCTCACGATCCTTTCTGACCGTCCCCGCCTCAGCCCGCCATCACCTGCCGGGCGAATTTCTGGATTCCGGACAGCAGCATCTCCACGGCCATGGCCGTCAGCACGAGCCCCATGAGCCGCTCGAAGGCCATGGTCACCTGCTCGCCCAGGAAGGCGGCGATGCGTTCGGCGAATACCAGCACCACGGCTGAGATGGCCATGGCCACGCCGATGGCGCCGAGCCACTCCCAGAGCCGGGCCGGGTCGCCGGACACGAGCAGCAGTACGGTGGCGATGGCGCTGGGGCCCGCGATGAGGGGGATGGCCAGGGGCACCAGGAAGGGCTCCCCCTTGCGGGCGGATTCCGCGTGGCCCTCGGGGTGGGGGAAGACCATCTTCAGGGCGATGAGGAAGAGGATGACGCCGCCGGCGATGCCCAGGGAGGTGTCCGACAGGTGCATGAGCCGCAGGACGCCCTGGCCGAACAGGGCGAAGAACACGAGGATCACCGTGGCCAGGAGCACTTCCCGGATGATGACCCGGCGCCGGCGGGCCGGGTCCACCTGGCGCAGGATGCCGATGAAGGGCGGGATGTTGCCCAGGGGATCGGTGACCAGGACCAGCAGGATGAGGGCGGAGGTGAAGGAATTCGGGGAAGGCATCATGGTCCACCAGTCTACCGGAACTGCCCGGGGGGGCTTCCCCCGGCCAGCAGGTCCCGGATCCGGCCCACCAGTTCCTCCAGGGAGTAGGGCTTGGAGAGGGCCAGCATGTGGCCGTCCGTTTCAAGCAGCTCCTGGGTGCGCGAATCCAGGTGGCCCGTGGCCAGGAGGATGGGCAGGTCCGGCCAGCGCCGGCGGATGTGGCGGTGGGTTTCGATGCCGTTCATGCCCGGCATGTTCAGGTCCAGGATCACCAGGTCCACGGGCGGCCCCGACCCCAGGAGCACCAGGCCCTCCGCCCCGCCCGCCGCGGTGGCGACGCGGTGGCCCCGGGCCTGGAGCATGCTGGGCACCGCCGCCCGGATGAGGTCGTCGTCGTCCACCAGCAGCACCGCCAGGGGGGTTTCCGCCGACGGAAGGTCCGCCGGCCCCTGGGCGGGCGCCACCTCCCCGGCCGCCGCGGGCAGGCGCAGGCTCACCGTGGTGCCCCGGCCCTTCTCGGTGGCGATGGCCAGCGTTCCCCCGTGCGCCTTGGCGATGGCGTAGGCCATGGCCAGGCCCAGCCCCGTCCCCTTGCCGATGGCCTTGGTGGAGAAGAAGGGATCCATGGCCCGGGCCGCCACTTCGGGGGGCATGCCCGTGCCGTCGTCCTCCACGGCGATCTCCACCCGGCGCCCCGGCAGGTTCCGGGTGCGCAACACGAGCGTGCCGCCATCGGGCATGGCGTCCACTGCGTTCACGCAGAGGTTCATCAGGATGCTGGCCAGGGAGCCCCGCTCGCCCGACACGGGCAGGAGCCCCTCCTGGAGATCGGCCACCAGGCGGTACTTCTGCAGGGTGGTGCGCTTGAGCAGGTCGAGCTCGTCCCGCACGAGGGCGTTGAGGTCCAGGAGTTCGGGCTGCTGGAGGTTCTTGCGCGAGAACTTGGTGAGCCCCAGGACCAGGTCCCGGCCGCGGGTGGAGGCCTTCTCCACCAGGCCCAGGGCCTCGACCAGGGGGGCGTCCCCGGCGTGGGTCAGCCTGAGGGTCTCGACGACGGCCTGGATGGCCGCCAGGATGTTGTTCATGTCGTGGGCCACGCCCCCGGCGAGGCTCCCCAGGCTGTCGAGCTTCTGCGACTGCTGGATCTCGGCGTCGAGCTTGCGCTGGAGCTCCTCGGCTTCCTTGCGCAGGCTGACGTCCCGGAGGATGTGGCTGGTCCGGGACTGGCCGAAGCGGTCGGTGAAAAGCACCGAGGAGGTTTCGCACGGGAACTTCGTGCCGTCCCGGCGAAGGAAGATCAGTTCACCCGTCCACCGTCCGGTTCGCCTCCGTTCCTCGATGGCCTCGGGAACCCGCGGATCCGTGAGGTCGATGACGCCCTCGCGGCCGCAGGCCCGGAGCTCCTCCACCGTCCGGCCGAACAACTCACAGGCTGCGGGGTTGGCGTCCAGGATGGCGCCGTCCGGGGCCGCCAGGAGGATGGCGTCCAGGCTCCGGTCGAAGAGCATGCGGTACTCGGCCTCGCTCTCCCGCAGGGCGCGTTCCAGCGCCCGGTGGGCGGAGACGTCCCGGGTGATGGAGATGTGCACCCGCTCCCCATCCCAGGTGATGATCCGGGAGGAGACGAGGCAGGTGATGGTGGCGCCGTCGGCCTTGCGGAAGTCCAGTTCCAGGTTGTCCACCCGGCCATCCCGGTCCAGGACCTCCATCCACCGTCCCCGGTCCCGGGGATCCACCCAGGCGCTGATTCCGAAGGACGTGTGGCCCACGACGTCACCCATGGGCCGGCCCAGCAACTGGGCGAAGCGCTCGTTCACCAGCAGGTAGAGGCCGTCGGCCATGCGGCTGATGGCGATGGCGTCCGGACTGGCGTGGAAGATCAGGGCGAACCGCTCCTCGGAGCGCCGGACCACCGCCTCGGCCTCCTTGCGGGCGGTGATGTCGTGGGCCATGGTCATGACGGTGCGGCGCCCGTCCACCAGCGGACCCAGGGCCACGGAGGAGAAATCCCACACGCGGGTCGAGCCGTCCCGGCACCGCATGGGGTATTCCCGGCTGCCCTGCCGCCGGGGTTGGTCGAAATGAGCCTTGGCGGTTTCCAGGATCTCGTCGCCGTGGTCCGGGAAGGCCTGCCCGGCCCATGCCGCAAGGGTGGGCATGTCCTCGCGCGCATACCCGCTCAGCTCCGTGAAGACGCGGCTCACCATGAGGATCTCCCCGTCCTCGGCGTAGATCATCATGGGAAAGGGCACCTCCTCCACCGCATGGCGGAAGCGGCTTTCTCCTTCGCTCCGCACCCGCTCGGCCGCGAACTGCGCCCGGAAGTAGTTCGCCCGGCGGTTCCGCCAGTGGGCCGCGGCCGCGGCGATCACCGCCAGGCCCGAGGCCAGCGCCAGGAGGACCGTGTCCCTCCGCCGCCGCTGGAACAGCGCCATGGCCTCGTCCTCGTTGATGCGCGCCACCAGGAACCAGGGCGATCCGGGGATGGGCCGTACGTCCGCGAGGAGTCGCGTGCCGCGGTAGTTAAGGCTTTCCACGATCCCCTCCCGGCCGAGGATCGCCAGGACCGACGCCCGGGTCCGGTCCGCCATGGGGACCCGCTCGGTGAGGGCGGTGCCGGCGCGTGTCCGCATGTCGTTGAGGACCACCGCATCCTCCCCCTCCCGGCGCACCAGCAGCGTGTCGGCGGTGGCCGAGGGCGTGGGCCAGCGCAGGAGGATCGGATAGAGGGTCCGCGCCGGGTCGATGCGAAGCACGAACAGACCCAGGGTCCGCCCCGGGCGGAGGGTGTCCAGGATGGGGACGAGCAGATGCAGGTGGATGCCCTTCCCGTCCGCGTCCCGGGCGAGATCCAGGAAGCGGGGGCGGCCCTCGGCGAGGGCCTCCCGGGCCTCCCGCTTCAGGCTTTCGGGCAAGGGCGGCAGGCCCTCCGGAACCACCAGCCGCTCCTCGCCTCCGGTGTCCAGCAGGCGGAGTTCGTCGTACTGGCTTTGCTCCGACAACCATCGCTCGAGCGGCACGGTGGAATCCGGCAGGCGGGTTCCCGCCGCCGGCCCCACCAGGCGCGTGAAGGCCGCGATGTGGGACAGGGTCCCGGCGTCGGCCAGGCGTTCCTGGCGCCAGAGGGCGATCTCGCTGGCCTTCAGCTTCCCGACGGTGGAGAGGTGGTGTTCCACCGTGGCCCGCTCCTGGTGCCACAGCCCCCGGATGTGGCGGCCGGCCGCCAGGGCGATGCCCAGCACCAGAAGCCCCGCCAGTGCGAGGAGGGGGATGGGTGGGCGCCATTGCACGGGGGAACGGGGAGCCATGGGTCGGAACACGATCCGGGAATTGGGGTCAGGGGGTACAGGCCCAGGGTACCGTCAACCCGCCGCGGATGCGCGGGATTTCAGCCCCGCCCCACGCGATGCCCCGTCAAGCGCCGTCCGGTCCCTGCACGCGGCGGCTTTCCCGGAGTATGGCCTGGAAGACCCCGTCCACCACGTCCGGATCCAAACCCCCGGCCTGGGCCCAGTCCCTGCGGTCCCGCAGGAGCGCGGCTTCCCGGCCGGGATCCAGCACCGGCGCGCCCAGCACCGCCTTGGCCCGGCCGGCCCGGCGGCTGAGCTCGGCCCGGCGGGCCAGGAGTTCCACCAGCTCGCGGTCCAGGGCGTCGATCATGGCCCGGGCCTCCACCAGGGCCGGGGACCGCTGGCCCAGGTCGGGCATGGCGGACAGGGCCGGCAGTTCGTCCCCGCCCCCGGGCGCGGCCAGGCCCGCGTCGATGGCCTGGAGGGCCTGGAGCAGCCTGGCCCGGGCCTCCGCGGCGAAGGGGTTGAGGTTCTGGATGGAGGTGAAGAGGTGGCTGGCGTCCTCCCGCACCGCGTCCAGGGTGCGCTGGATGGCGTGGAAGGAGGGCGGCGCGAAGGGGAGGTCCGCCCCCGCGCCCACCTCCAGCAGGCCCCTGGCCAGGAAGAAGGTGATGGCGTGGGTGCTGGCCATGAGGCGGTCGTGGTCCGCGGCGCTCTGCTCCAGCACCTCGCACCCCAGGCCCCGGAAGAGCGCGGTCACCCGGTCCGCGGCGTCCTGGAACCCGGGGACGGCGCACACCACCGTGCGCAGGGGCCGCTCGGCCCGGGCCAGGCTCACGGGCCCGAAGAGGGGATGGACGCCCACGTGGGGCCCCCGCAGCCGCTCGGCCATCCATTTCGCCGGGAGCACCTTGACGCTGGCCACGTCGAAGACGATCTGTCCGGGTCCCACCCGGGGCGCCACCCGGTCCAGGGCCTCGGGCAGCGCGCCCACGGGCACGGCGAGCGCCAGGAAATCCGATTCGTCGACCAGGGCCTCCAGGCTCGGGGCGCGCACCTCCCCGGGAACGGGGGCCACGGGATCCAGGGCCCGGAAGGCGCACCCCCCCTGCTCGAGAAGCCCTCCCAGGGCCTGACCGAACTTCCCGAAGCCCAGAATCCCCACGCGCACGGACAGCCCTCCAGACCCCATTGTGACCTGGAAGGCGCCGCTTACTGGACCTTGGTTTCCTGCTTGCGCACCTCGACCTTGGCGTCGGCGACCTGGACGTCGATCTCCACCCGCCGGTTCCGGGCCTGGCCCTCCTTCGTCTTGTTGTCGGCGATGGGCTTGTCGGGGCCTACGCCCACGGTGGAGATCCGGGCCGCGGGAATCCCGCCCGCCACGAGGATCTTCGCCACCGCATCGGCCCGGCGCTTGCCCAGGGCCATGTTCAGGGCCCTGCCGCCCACCGAGGAGGTATGCCCGCTCACCACCAGCGTGTAGTCGCCGGCGTAGTCCTTGAGGCCCGCGGCGACCTTGGCCACCGCCGCGGCGCCCTCGGCGTCGATGTCCGCCTTGCCGTTGGCGAAGTGCAGCATCGCCTCGTCCAGTACGATCCGGGCCGGCGGCGGCGGCGGAGGCGGCGGGGGCGGCGGCACCGGCTTGATCTCCTCCCGGGGCGGTTCCGGGGCCGGCGGCGGGGGCGGGGGCGGAGGTTCGGGCTTGGCCACCGGTTCCGGGGCGGGAGGCGGAGGCGGGGGCGGCGGCGCGGGCGCGGCCTTGCGGGCTCCGCCCCAGGTGTACCCCAGGCCGACCAGGGCGAGAAGCTCGCTGGAATGGCCGCCGTTGGTGTTCACCCGCAGGGCCTTCAGGTCACCCTGCACGATCACCCGCTCGGTCAGGTGGGCCATGAGCCCCACGCCCGCATGGTAGTTCAACTTGTTCTTGTCGCCGTCCACCAGCGGCGCGTGCATGCGCGTGAGGCCCGTGCCCACGGCCAGGTAGGGGTACCAGTTAGGCGCGCCGGGGTTGAGATTGTAGAGCGCCGACACCAGGCCCTGGTACTCGTGGGTGCCCTCGTTCGTGACGCGGACGTCATGGTTGGTGCGCAGCGCCTTCAGGTCCAGCGACCAGGTGTCGGAGAACCAGTGTCCCGCTCCCAGGCCGAAGGTGGCGCCGTCGTTGAAGTAGTTGGTGACCTTCCGGAAGGCCGCCCCGCCCTGGACGGTGCCGTAGGACTGCCCTTCCTGGGCCATGAGGCCGACCGCCGATGCGGCCAGGAGAAGGAGAAGGGATTTCCGCATATCGCCTCCTTGTATGGATTGCCTGCGCAATCATACATCACGTCTTCACCGCCCCGTGATGCGTTCCAGGGCCTCGGGATACCTCGCCCCGTGGACCTCGATCGCCTTCAGGGCGGCCTCCACGTCGCCCAGGTCCCCGGCGGAGAGCTCCAGGTCCACGGCCCCCAGGTTCTCCTCCAGGCGGGCCAGGCGGGTGGTGCCGGGGATGGGGACGATCCAGGGCTTCTGGGCCAGAAGCCAGGCCAGGGCCACCTGGGCGGGCGTGGCGCCCTTCCGGGCGCCGATGCGGCCCAGCAGGTCCACCAGGGCCTGGTTGGCCTTCCGGGCCTCCGGGGCGAACCGCGGGAGGTTGTTCCGGAAGTCCCCCGGGGCGAAGGAGGTCGTGGCGTCCAGGGCGCCCGTGAGGAAGCCCCGGCCCAGGGGGCTGTAGGGCACCAGGCCGATGCCCAGCTCCTCCAGGACGGGCATCACCTGGGTTTCCACCCGCCGCTCCCAGAGCGAGTACTCGCTCTGCAACGCCGTGACCTTCTGGACCGCGTGGGCCCGCCTCACCGTGGCCGCCGAGGCCTCCGAAAGCCCGAAGTGCCGGACCTTGCCCGCCTGGATGAGGTCCTTCACGGCCCCCGCCACGTCCTCGATGGGCACGGCCGGGTCCACCCGGTGCTGGTAGAAGAGGTCGATGACGTCGGTGCGCAGCCGCCGGAGGGAGGCCTCGGCCACCCGGCGGATGTTCTCCGGCCGGCTGTCCAGGGCGGGCCCCTCCGGGGTGGGGGGAACCCCGATGGCGAACCCGAACTTGGTGGCGATCACCACCCGGGAGCGCAGGGGCTGGAGGGCTTCGCCCAGGAGCTCCTCGTTGGTGTAGGGCCCGTACATCTCGGCGGTGTCGAAGAAGGTGACGCCCCGGTCCACCGCCGACCGCAGCAGGCCGACCATGGCGGCCCGGTCCGGCACCTCGCCGTAGGCCCAGCTCATGCCCATGCAGCCCAGGCCCAGGGCCGACACCTCCAGGTTTCCGATCCTCCGGGTGCGCATGGTCAGCTCCTCAGCGACGCGATGTCGATGACGAAGCGGTACTTCACGTCGCTCTTGAGCATGCGTTCGTACGCCTCGTTGATGTCCTGCATGCGGATCATCTCCACGTCGGACACGATGCCGTGCTCGCCGCAGAAGTCCAGCATCTCCTGGGTCTCCCGGATCCCGCCGATGAGGGAGCCCGCCACGGACTTCCGCCCCAGGATCATGGGCACCGAATGCAGGGCCGGCTCC
The DNA here is from genome assembly GCF_055384935.1 of Mesoterricola sp. MK458. Lineage (NCBI taxonomy): Bacteria > Pseudomonadati > Acidobacteriota > Holophagae > Holophagales > Holophagaceae > Mesoterricola > Mesoterricola sp. MK458. The sequence continues at coordinate 3,801,068 of NZ_AP045075.1, read as the reverse complement.
AGGGGTCCCAGGTAGCCCACCAGCACGAGGGTGCCGCTGGGGGCCAGGGTGGGCATGTAGGGGTTCAGGTCGTGGGCGTAGGGCACGGTGTCGATGATGAGGTCGAAGCGCCCGGCCACGTCGGCCATCTGGGCCGGGTCCGTGGAGAGCACGATGCGGTCCGCCCCCAGGCGCCGGGCATCGGCCTCCTTGCCCTTGGACCGGGTGAAGAGGGTGACCTCCGAACCCAGGGCCTTGGCCAGCTTCAGGGCCATGTGGCCCAGGCCGCCCAGGCCCACCACCGCCACGCGGCTGTCCTTGCCCGCCTTCCAGTGGCGCAGGGGCGACCAGGTGGTGATGCCCGCGCACAGCAGCGGCGCCGCGGCCTTCAGGTCCAGCCCGTCGGGGATGCGGAGGACGAAGGCCTCCGACACGAGGATCTTCTCGGAATAGCCGCCCTGGGTCTTGGTGTGGTCGTGGCGGTCCTCGCCGCCGTAGGTGCCGGTGAAATCGCCGCAGTACTGCTCGTCGCCGTCCTGGCAGGGCTTGCAGTGCCGGCAGGAATCCACCAGGCACCCCACGCCCACGGCGTCGCCCACCTTGAACTTCGTCACCTTCTCCCCCACCCCGGTGACCCGGCCGATGATCTCGTGCCCGGGGACGATGGGGTACGTGGACCAGCCCCAGTCGTTGCGGGCCGTGTGCAGGTCCGAGTGGCAGACGCCGCAGTAGAGGATGTCGATGACCACGTCGTCGGGCCGGGGGTCCCGGCGGTCGAAGCGGTAGGGAGTCAGGGCGTCCGTGGGGGACGTGGCGGCATAGGCGCGGACTGGGGTGGGCATGGGTTCCTCCGATGGGTGGTGCACCTCAGAGTTTAGGAACCGACGGCCCGAATGGATTGCCCAAAGATCCGGAGTTTTAGCCTGATCCTCCGGTTGCCGGTCCGGACCCGGATCCCCCCCCGCGCCCGAACCGGGTAAGAATGGTCGGAAGGAGGCGACCATGGCTTCGTTGGGCGAATGGATCGAGGAGAAGCGCACCGAGGGGCTGGGCACCGGGCTCTCCCTCCTGTTGATCGCGATCGGGGTGACCGGGCTGGGCTGGATGGCCGTGCGCGCCTTCCGGGGCGGGGACGCCGGCTCCTCCTTCGTCGGCCGCAACGTCTCCGCCCTCGCCCTGCGGGACGCGGAGGGCCGCACCCGGACCCTGGCCGAGTTCCGGGGCCAGGTGGTGGTGCTGGACTTCTGGGCCACCTGGTGCCCCCCCTGCCGCATGAGCCTGCCCGAACTCGCCGCCCTGCAGGCCGCCCAGGGCCCCGCCTACGCCGTGGTGCCGGTATCCCTGGATCGCACCGGCTTCGGGGCCGTGACCCCCTTCTTCGCCGCCAACCCCACCATGGCCCTGAACGCCATGGTGCCCTCCGACCCGGCAGGCCTGGCCAAACAGGTGGGCGAGATCCGCGCCATCCCCACGACCCTCATCGTCGGCCGGGACGGCAAGGTGAAGCGGGCCTGGATGGGCTTCAGCCCGGGACGTCTCGACCGGGAGCTCAAGGCCGAGCTGTGATCCGCCGGGCGTAATGGGCAGCGGCGCCATCCCACAATCTCCCGGCGGGGACATGAACCCGGCGCAGGGAGCGTCCCCCACCGGACGGCTCAAGGAAGTCGTCCTCCTTTTCCTGCGCCTGGGCTTCACGGCCTTTGGCGGGCCGGCGGCCCACATCGCCCTCATGGAATCGGAAGTGGTGCGCAAACGCCAATGGCTCACCCGGGAGGAATTCCTGGACCTCCTGGGCCTCACCCAGCTCATCCCTGGACCCAACTCCACGGAGATGGCCATCCACCTGGGCAGGCTCCGGGCCGGGTGGTGGGGGCTGGTCCTGGGCGGCGCCGCCTTCATCCTGCCCTCGGCCCTGATGGTCGGAGGCCTGGCCTGGGCCTACGTGCGGTACGGCAGCCTTCCGTCGGCCCAGGGCTGGCTGTACGGGCTCAAGCCCGCCCTCATCGCCGTCGTCCTCAAGGCCCTGTGGGGCTTCGGGGAGACGCTCCTGAAGGATCGGCTCCGCTGGGCCGTGGCCCTGGGCTCCCTGGCCGCCGCCGCCCTCGGAGTCAACGAGCTCTTGCTCATCGTCCTCGCGGGGGCCGCGGTGCTTTTCGTGCGGGAGGGGCTGCGGGGCCGCCGCGCGCTGTCCCTTTCCTGGCTCCCGGCCCTGGGCGTTCCCGCCCTGGGCACCGCGGGCCTGTTCTTGACCTTCCTGAAGATCGGCTCCGTGCTCTACGGTAGCGGGTACGTCCTCCTGGCCTTCCTGCGCGCCGAGTTCGTCATCCGGCATCCCATGCTCACGGAGCGCCAGCTCCTGGATGCGGTCGCCGTCGGCCAGTTCACGCCCGGCCCCGTCTTCACCACGGCCACCTTCGTGGGGTACCTGATGAAAGGCTGGCCCGGCGCCGTGGCGGCCACCCTCGGCATCTTCCTTCCGTCGTTCCTCTTCGTGACCCTCGCCCACGGCCTCATGGAGAGGCTTCGCGGCTCCGCGCGGGTGCGGGCCTTCCTGGACGGCGTGAACGCCGCCAGCCTCGCCCTCATGGCCATGGTGCTCCTGGAACTGGCCCGGGCCGCCGTCACGGACCTCTGGACCGTCGCCCTGGCGATCACCTCCGGCGTCCTGCTGTGGCGGACCCGGTGGAACCCCACGTGGATCCTGCTGGGCGCGGGGGTCGTGGGCATGCTGGCGCGAAGGTAGGGCCAGGGCCGGCGGGATCGGCTCAGCGGTTTTTCAAGATCGGAGGTTCCCCGCCAACCCCACCCGAACGGGTCCGCACGTCCCGCTAGACGTGACGCATGCCGTCGGATCCTTCGCCCTGGGGCTCGGGTCCCCTGCGGGAAAGGAAATCCCGGGCGAGGTCCCGCCCACCGAGCCCGAAGGCGATCGCCAACGCGAGCATCGGCGCCCCGAAAGCGATGCCGAAGGCCAGGGACGCGGTGGAGGCGGCGATGCCGACCTGCTCCAGGGCCATGGTCAGGGAGAGCAGGTTCACCAGCATCCGGACCATCCCCCCGAGCAGGCCCGGGTGGGGCAGGTCCTCGTTCACCGCGAGCAGGAGGGCGGCACGGGCCAGGAAGTTGGCCGACAGGAACCCGATGGCCAGGATGACCAAGGCCACGAAGAACCCGGGCAGGAAAAGGAAGAAGGCCGCCACCATCCGGTCGAGCACAGGCATCTCCATCGCACTTGCGGCCAGGATTCCCCCGGACAGGAAAACGACCCAGAATGCGAAGCGGGCCAGGAGTTCCGCCGGCGACCGCACCAGCCCCGCCCGGCGAAGGGGAAGGCCCAGGCCCGAGCGCTCGAAGCGCTGATCGAAATGGACCAGCCTCAGGCTCCGGAGCAGGACCCTTCGCACGACCACCGCGAAGGCCCACCCCACCAGGATCAAGGTCAGCGCCGCAAGGAAACGGGGAAGCGCGTGCTGCACCTTTTCGTGGAACGCGAACCACACGCGGGACAAGGTTTCAATTAGGATTCGATTCATGGGAGCCTCCTGATTTCGTTCCAGGCCTGGATCAGGTCCGGCTTGAGGGCCTCGAAGACCTGGCAGAGGCCCTCCTCGATCTCCTCCACCCCCTCCGCGCCGGTGTCCCGGGTCTCGAGCACGAAGGAGGCGACCCGGCCCAGATAAAGCGGCGTGAGGGCCTGCAGCAGGTGCTCCCGGTCCATGCCGCCCGCATGGAACCGGAGGGCGAAGGTGTGGATGAGCCGGACCCATAGTTCGGCCGGGAGGTTGAACCCGGCCGCGTCCTCCGCCGCCAGGCGCCTGAGCTGCCCGTTGTCCTCCGGACTCAGGATGAGTCGCCAGATGCCGTCCAGTTCCCGGACGCCCTTGCGGAACAGGTGGAGCATGCGGTCGGCGTTCGCCTGCACCGGCTCCAGGCCCACAGCGTGCTCCAGTCCGAACAGCGGCACCGGCCGGGAACCCTGGATGCCCTGCCAGGTGGCGGCGTGGGTCTCCATGAGTCCGAAGACCGACCCCACCACCTGATGGAGCATGTGGGACAGATCCACGGCGGGGTCCTTGGCATCGTGGATCTTCGCGCCGAGGAAGGCCTGGCAGACCCTGAAGCCGCCGGTGATGGCCGTGGTGGTCATCCAGGCGTCGATGCCGAACCTCGCCACGTCGGATTCCCACACGTCCTGGGCCAGGTACTGGCGGGCCAGCCGCCCCGAGAATCCGAAATCGCCCCCGATGGGCTGGCGCACCCGGAGCCCATACAGGGACCGCGTCAAGGGATAGACGATGCTGTTGGTGATGGTGCCGTCGTACTTGTGGCGAAGGTAGAGCGGGGCCACGAAATCGAACCCTCCCCGGAGCACGGGGGCCAGCAGGAGATCCATCCAGGAAGGCTGGATGCTGCGCAGATCCGCGTCCACAACGGCGCAGGCTTTGGCATCCAGCGCGTCGGCCACCGCGAATACCGTTCTCAGGGCGCTCCCTTTGCCGGGAAGGCCATGGTAGGGCGTGACGATCCGGTGGACCGGGTGGATGGGGAAGGGGGCCAGGAGAAGCGGGTAGTCCTCAAGGGGCGCGCCCTGGACGGCCTCCTGGGTTCCGTCCGTCGAGCCTCCGTCCGAGTTGAGGATCACCGCGCGCACGCCCGGGAAGAATTTGGCGAGGCCCGCCTGGACGGCCCGGACCACGTGCGGAATCGTCCGGGCGTTGTTGAAGCTGGGGATCCCCACCACCAGATCCGCGGGACCGTTGGCGTCCAGCTGGTCCCGGAGCCCCCGGGGGAGGAGGGTTTCACTGTCCATGGCCGCGGCCCCGGGCGATCAGATCCATCACGGCGGCACTCCATCCCGCGGGCCCCACTCCAGGTGCGCGCTGCACGCCGGGGACCGCCTCGACGACCCGCGGATCGTGGGCCCCTCCGGGCCGGCGCACCACCACGGGCCGGGTGACCGCGCCCAGCATCAGGATATCGTTCGGGCTGTCGCCGATCCCCACCGTGAAGAGGTCCATCCTGCTCCGGGACAGGAGTGCCTGGACCCGGCGGACGGCCCGGCCCTTGTCGCTGCCCCCGGCCACGTGCAGGAAACGCCCGCCGCGGACCACCGTAAGGCCATGCAGGCCCGCAAGCAGCTCCAGCTGGGCCAGATCGCCGGGTCCGCCCGGGACGAGCCGGATGGGTTCATCGAACTCCCGCAACGCCGCCCACCTGGCCTCCTCCAGGGGAAGCCCGCATTCATCGGCGATTTCGGAAGCATCCATCTGGGCGAAACCGCGGACCTCCACCTTCAGGCCCTTCCGGATGCTCTCCAGCCGGTCCAGCACGATCGGCCGGGGAGTGCCCAGCCGGATGCTGAGCCAAGCCCCACGAGCCGTCACGGTCTCGTTGCCCGGATCGAGCTGGCCCGGCCGGAAGTAGATGGCGCCCCCATTCTCCACGATGAACGGGTCCGCCACCCCGAGGGCGGCCTGGATCGCCAGCGTCTCCGGAAACGTCTTGCTGGTGCAGAAAATGATGGGGATCCCGCGCTTCTGGAGCTCCCGGACGGCCCCCAGAGCGGGTTCGAAGGCATAGGCCTCCTCCTCCAGGAGCGTCCCGTCCAGGTCCGTGAAGAGAAGGTCCATGGGTGGCCGCATGGCTTCAGGCCCTCCCGTTGTCCAGGTCCACCTGGGCCTGGATCTCCTCCAGGAAACCCGGCAGGGCCGCGGTGATCCGGTTCCAGTTGGGCAGGAGCGGCTGGCCCAGGGGATCGGAGAGGTAGCTTTCCGAGGCCATGCGGATGGCCTTGGCGAAGCATTCCACGGTCACCTCCTCCTGGTGGCGGTCGAAGACGAGGCCGTCGATGAGCGCGTCCGCCTGATACCGGGTGATGGTGTCCTCCGCGGTACGCACGTAGGTGGACTGGAGGGCCCGGAACAAGCCGGAATCCAACCTCGTCCCCTCGGCGGAAAGGATGCGGAACAGCGTCTTGCAGATGTCCACCGCCATCTTCATGAGCCCCCTGGCGGGATCATCCGGGGAAAGGCCCTGGTGCTTGTGCTCGTAGGTGTCGCACAGCTCGGACTGGCAAACGCGCTTGACCGAGCAGTTGCGGAAGACTTCGCCCAGGACCCCCACTTCCAGGCCCCAGTCGGAAGGAATGCGGTTGACCCGGGCCAGGTCCGCCTTCATGCAGAACTCGCCGGCCAGCGGATACCGGAAACTGTCCAGGAAGGCGAGGAACGGCACGGGCCCCAGAATGAGTTGAAGTGAACGGACCAGCGGCGTCACCAGCAGCCGCGTGACCCGCCCGTGCATGCGGTCGGTGACCCGCGCGTAGAACCCTTTGCAGAATTCGAAGCTGATGTTGGGGTTGACCACGGGATAGCAGAGCCGGGCCAGGAATTCCCGATTGAAGGTCAGGACATCGCAATCGTGCAGGACGATGACATCGGCCTTCTGGCTCACGAGCACATAGCCGAAGGCCAGCCAGCAGGAGCGCCCCTTGCCGTCCGCCCCCACGGGCAGGTTGTTGGCGATCAGGCGCTCGTACATGGCCTGGATGCGTGGCCCATCGTTCCAGACGAAGGTCACCTCCTGGGGAAGCCGGGACGCCATCTCCCGCGCCTTCGCGAACTGCCCCCCGTCCGCACCGCTGATGGTGAAAACGACCTGGGCCAGGTAGGGGACCGACTCCAGCTCCTTGAGAATCCGCGGCAGGGCCGGGCCCTCGAATTCCCGCCAGAGGGCGGGCAGGACCAGGGCGATGGGACGGTTCCGGGAATAGGTCGCGAGTTCGCGCTCGAGGCGGTCATGGCCCGAATCCACCAGCCGGTGGAGGGTGGCGACGACGCCGGTCTGGAAGAAGTCCGACATGATCTGCTCCTCAAGCTATACCGGGCCTTCCGGCAGGCATGCTTCCGAAGGAAAGATGCCGTAGTGCACGAGGCCTTCCATCACCCCGGCGGCGAAACCGGCCTGCGAGAAGTGGATGCCGCTCCGCCCCGCAAGGTGGTCCAACTCGGGGCTGTGGTTGGCCACGACAATGGCGAGGGGCTCCCCGGTCAGCATGTCCAGATCGTTGCCGGAGTCCCCTGCCACCACGAACTGACTGAGGGGCATGCTCCATTTGAAAGCCAGGTACCTCAAGGCCTGCCCCTTGGAGGCCCGGCTGGGCAGCACGTCCAGGAAGCGGGCCTGCGAATAGACCAGCCTGGCCCGCAGCCCCTCAGCCGTCAGGGCCTCGCGGATCCTGGCAAGGTCAGGAATCCTTCCGGGGCTGACGTGATAGCTGACCTTGTAGGGCCCGAGCTTGCGCTGGGCCTGGAGCCGGAGCCCGGGAAGGGCCCCCAGGACCCGGGCCACCTCCTCCCTTCTCCAGCCGCTCCGGATATGGCTCTCCCACCCCAGATCCTGCCGCCATTCGGGCCCGTAGTGGATTTCCGTTCCCACGCTGGAGACCAGGACGTCGGGCGCGTCGATGCCCCAGTCCCTCAGGACCCACAGGGCGCTGTCCAGGCGCCGGCCCGTGACGACCCCGAACGCCAACCGGTGCCGGTTGTTCCGGATCCAGCCGCACAGGGGTTCGATGGAGGCCCGGTCGCCGATCAGGGTTCGGTCGAGGTCCACCATCAGGGCCCATTCCGCGCGCAGGAAGGGGGAGGAGCCTCCGGGCTGCGCCATGGAAAGCTCCCGCCGGTGCCCCTTGAGGTTCCGCTTCAACACCCTTTTCACGGCCTTGAGGTACCGGTCCGCATGGGCCTCCCAGGTGTAGTGGGTGCGCACGCCCCGGAGACCGTTGCGGGCCCACGTCTCCCAGCGCCGCGGATCGGAAAGGGCGTCCTTGAGCGCGCCGGCCATCGCCGGGGCCTGGAGGACGTCCACCAGGAGTCCGTTCCGGCAGTTGGCGACGATGTCCCGGGGGCCGCCGTACCCGGTCACCACCAGGGGCAGGCCCGACGCCGCCGCCTCGATGAGGGTCAGCCCGAAGGTTTCCGACAGGGCGGGGTTGGCGCACAAGCCCTTCCGTCTCGCCGCCAGGCGGTAGTAGTCCGGAATGTCCCCGGGGCCATGGGCCTTGGGAATGGCCACGTGCCCATAAAGGTCATACACGTCGATGGCGTGGAGGAGTTCCTCCCAGGTGGACCGGCAGGCCTCTTCCAGATCCCTGTAATCCCCCCGGTTTCCCGCCACCAGCACGAGGTTGGCCCGCTCCCGGAGTTCGGGGTCCTCCCCGAACGCCTTGACCAGGCCCAGGAGGTTCTTGCGGGGGACGGGCCTGCCGATGCAGAGGACCATGGGCTTGGCCGGCTTGCGCAGGAAGCGGTCCACGGAAGCCGCCACGTGCTCCAGCGGCGTCCTGGGGCCCGGGGGCGAAAAGCGGGAGGTGTCCGTCCCGGGAGGCAGGACGATCGATCTCCGCGCATCGAAGCTCGTGTAGGCCCCGTACTGTTCCGTGAGTTCCTGGCCGGTGCTGGCGATGACCAGGGAAGCGTGGGCCAGGACCTCCTCCTCCGCCTGGATCCGGCGGGAGAAGTGGAACGTCCGCTCCAGGGAAGCCTCCCGGCCCCCCGCGGCCAGGAGGCTTGCCTTCTTGCAGCGCCCCAGGGAGTGCCCCGAATGGACGAAGGGGATGCCCAGGAGGCTGGAGAGCCTCATGGCGACGTAACCGGCATCGCCATAGTGGCTGTGGATGAGGTCGGGCAGCCTCGGCAGGGTTCGCGCCAGGGCGAAGTAGCCGTCCACGAGATCGTCCAGGTGGTCCCAGAGCAGTTCCTTGCGGATGTAGCGGGCGGGACCGAACGGGATTCGGAGGATCCGGGCATGGGGCCCCAGGGCCTCCTCGGGCTGGGCATAGTCCCTCGAAAGGTCGGGAGCCTCCACGAGCCGGGTCAGCAGGTCCACCTGGGCCACTTCGGGATGCGCGGCCAGCGCCCTGGCCAGCTCAAGAACATAGAGCACCTGTCCACCGGTGTCGGGATCCCGGCCCAGTTCGGGGGCGGTTCCCCGGATGAGGCCGTGGACGCTCACCAGGAGGAGGTGGAGGCCCTCGGCCTTCAAGGCGTCCTCCCCTGGCATACCAGGGACTGGAGGGCCTCCAGGATTCCCTTGGGACCCGGGTGCCGGGTCCGGTGGACGCGCTCCCAGGGCAGAGCCTTTGTTCTTCTGTCCAAATGGCTGTCCGCCATCAGGACGGGAAGGTCCGCCATGGCCAGAAGTGCGACATCGTTCTCCGAGTCTCCGCAAGCCATGACCGGGGGGGGTGAGTCGAAGCGTCGCTGCAGGAAACCCGCGGCCGTGCCCTTGTTGATGCCTACGGGCAGCACGTCGAGGCAGCGTCCGGTGGCGAGCACATCTGCGATCATGCCGATGCGGCCCAGGGCCTCCCGCAGTTCCTTTTCGGCCCTCGGAACATCCCGCCAGGACTCCACCTCCAGGGCCAGACGCCGGACCGCGAAGGAGCCCGGCTGTGGACGCACCCCCGCCGGAAGCCAGTTCGGACCGGCTTCCAGCAGAGGCCTCACGTCCCACCTCCCGTCCACCCAGGCGGCATATTCGCCGTCCTCCACCCAGCCTCCCCCCAGCCGGGCATGGAAGACGGACGTACCCACATCCACGATGAAGTGCCGGGGCCAGACCCGGAGAAGATCCCCGAACGTCCGCAGGGCCGAGCGCAGGGAGCGGCCGGTGGCGAAGGTCAACCTGAGGTCCGGGCGGGAGGTGAGGTAGGTCTCGAGCTTGCGCAGGGCTCCCCGGTGATGATCCCGGGGAATCCAGGTGCCATCGAGATCCGAGATCAGGTGGAGGGTGGTTTCCATGGCCGGTTCCGGCATCACGGCTGGGTGCGCCGCCTCCGCTGGAGAATCCGGCGAAAGGCGTTTCGAAGGTGTTCAGAATCAAGGTTCCCCGTTTCACGGGGAGCCGTGGCGACTCCCCCCGAGGGGCCCCAGGCATTCCGTTTCACGGCGCGGTGAAGGCAGGATTTCAAGGTCCCTCCATTCGGGGATTGTCGTCCCCGGAATGGAAGGCGGCCCGACCTTCGCTGAACCCTGCGATCCGTGGACCGCACCCTTTGGTTTCGTGCGTGCTTCCCAATTAGTTTGGATTGCAAATCAAATCCCGTCAAGCCGAACAAGCTGCCGGCAATCGGTCCGGAGGGTCCCGTCACGTTCCAAGCCCTGGATTCCCAGGTGGCTCCAACGCGAACAGGGTTGTGGACGACAGTTCGATTTCCGCGCTCTCCACAAAGATGCCCAGATTCCGCCCGTTGAACTGGGCATCCACCAGAGTCAGGCGAACGACGCCGTCGATGGAGAGCTCCAGGTAGCTTCCCCAGCGGATCAGACTGAAGGCGCAACCCCCATCCTGGGAGGGCGGGAAGGTCCCCAGCTGGAGGTCCTCGTAGATGTAGTTCCGGAAGACCCGTTCGGGCTTGCTTCCCCAGGCCCGGATCTGGACGACCCCGCGAACCGAATCGAGAGAGATGAAATAGCCGCCAAGATGCTCATCCAGGCCCAGGACCAGGCCGCACTGCCCCTGCCGGTGGACCCGGAGCCTTCCGCACCAGAGAAAGGCACCGTCATCCTCGGGTATGGTGAAAATCTCATAACCATTGACGCTGGAAAAGGTCACGCCCCGGGAACCCGCCTCGCAGGAGGCCTTGGGGTTGGCCAGATGGGCCCGGAATGCCTCCGGGGCCACGGACCGGGTCCCCCGCTTCTTCTCCTCCCAGCGGTGATAGCTGACCAGTTCCAGGCCGCCGTGAACGCTCCGGCGCAATTCCTTGGGAGGGGGGATCGAACGCACCCCGCTCTCCACGTCCAGCCCGTCGATGAAGACGTTGAAAACCAGCGTGTGCGGCCCGTCCTTCATGATCCTCGCGGCATAGTTGCCTCGGGGCAGAAGCACGTTGTGGCGGAAGGACTGGTAGTCGCCCTGGAAGGAGGTGCTCCACCAGTAGTGGACTTCCACGTCCTCGCGCACGGATCCGACCAGGTAGAACCAGTCGTCCAGCTTGACCAGGCAGGGGCACTCGATGTCGTCGTACATCCGGGGAAAGAACAACGGTTCCACCAGCGCATAGCCCTCCGGCATCCGGTGCACCAGCCCGACGCAGCCCCTCCGGCTTCCGATCCCATGGGCCACGCGCGCGCAGATCAGAAGCCATTCCTGATCCCCGTCCCGGAAGAGGAACGGGTCGCGGAAGGAGATCCAGCCGCGATCCCCCTGCCCCGCCGATTCGTAGATCAGGCCCTGGGGCGCCAGGGGCAGGCCCTGGTCGTTGTCCTCCTTCCAGTGCAGGAGGTCCCGGGATACGGCCCGGCCGATCCGCTGGATGTGGCCGTTCTCCGCCCGGTGGAGGCCGGTGAAGAACATCTCGTACACCTTCCGCCGGGGATTGCGGGAGACATGCATGGTCCAGAGCATGTCGTCGTCCCAGGTTCCGGGTTCGCCCGTGAAGAGCGCGTTCCGGATCCGGGACCAGTTCATGCCGTCCCCGGAGACGGCATGGGCGATGTAGTCGTGGTTGGGCAGGACCAGGTGGAACAGGTGGTAGAGGTTCCCACGACGGATGACGTCGATGTCGCCCACTTCCCATTCCCTGAACCCGCGCGAACTGTACACGAATGCGTCCCATCCGGAGAACAAGCCCATTGATGCCCAGGCGGGGAAATTCGGAACCACCTACCCGGTGCTCAACCTGATTTTTATTATTTGATTTGCAAATCAAATTTGTCAAACATTCTTTCAGGGGTTCACTTCGGGGGAATTGCCAGTGCACACCTTGACCCTCCTCGCCACGGACGTTTCAGGAAGGCTCCAATCGCCGGAAAGCGAGGCCCAGTAATGGGAAAGTCCGCCGCAACCGATTTCCGGAACCTGTGGCGAGTCCCCATGAAGCAGTGGGCGACCCTTCTCCAGGACCGGGAGGATCAGGTCTTCCTCTTCCTGACGCTGGTCATTGGCGCCCTGATCGGCCTTACCGTGGTCGCCTTCATACTGTCGACCGAAAGGTTCGGTCTCCGACTCTACCCGCATGGGGGCTCCCCCTGGAGGCGCCTCCTGATCCCCGTCGCGGGGTCCCTGTCCATGGGGTATCTCCTGTCCCGCCACTTTCCCCATGCCCGGGGCAGCGGAGTGCCCCAGACCAAGGCTGCCCTCTTTGTGCGGGAAGGCCACATTTCCCTGCGCACGGTCCTGGGGAAGTTCTTCTGCACCTGCGTGACCCTCGCCAGCGGGATTCCGCTTGGCAGGGAAGGGCCCTCGGTCCAGGTGGGCTCCGGGATCGCGTCCATTCTCGGGCGCCACCTGGGCCTGAAACCCGACAAGGTCCGGGCCCTCATTCCTGTGGGCGCCGCCGCGGCCATCGCGGCAGCCTTCAATACGCCGCTCGCGGCGGTCTTGTTCGCCCTGGAAGAAGTGATGAGCGACCTCCACGCCCCTGTTCTTGGGTCCGTCGTCCTCGCCTCGGCGACCTCCTGGATGGTCATGCGGCTTTTCCTGGGGAATTCCCCCCTCTTCGAGGTTCCCCAGTACCAGTTGGTCCATCCGCTCGAGTTGAGCCTGTACGCCCTCCTCGGCGTGGTGGGAGGCCTGGTTTCAGTCGCCTTCACCCGGAGTCTGCTCTGGATGCGCCAGCGCTTCATGGGCTTCCCGTCCTGGACGGCCTGGTTCCAACCGGTGGCCGGTGGACTTGCCGTCGGGCTCATGGGCTGGTTCGTCCCGGAAGTCCTGGGCGTCGGTTATGGGTATGTGGGCGATGCGCTCAACGGCAGGATGGGGCTCGGTCTCATGGCCCTCCTGGTCTTCCTGAAGCTCCTGGCCGTGACCTCGAGTTATGCGTCGGGGAACGCGGGAGGGCTGTTCGGGCCGAGCCTGTTCATCGGCGCGATGGTGGGTGGATCCGTTGGGTGGGTGGCCCACCACTTCCTCCCCCTCCATACGGCGAATGCCGGAGCCTACGCCCTCGTGGGCATGGGCACCGTGTTCGCCGGCATCGTCCGGGCCCCAATGACGTCCGTCCTGATGATCTTCGAGACGACACGGGATTATGCGGTCATCGTCCCCCTGATGATTTCCAACCTTGTGAGTTTCTTCATTTCCTCGCGGCTTCAGAAGCTCCCGGTCTACGGAGCCCTCGCGCGTCAGGATGGTATCCACCTGCCCAGCACGGAAGGCCGCCAGGAGCATGACCGGGTCAAGGTGCACTCCGCCATGAAACCCGCGACCGAGGTTCTTCCTTCCACGATGACCATGGCCGAGGCCCTCGAAACGACCGCGGCGAGCCGGCTCCAGGCCTGGCCCGTCGTGGATCCCCGAGGTGTCATCGGCGTCGTAAGCATGGCCATGCTCGAAGGCGGTGCGGGAGGCAATGCCCGCGCCCCGAAGCTCGGGGACCTCTTTGACGGGCGCACCTTCCCGCATGTGCATCCGGACCATTCGCTGACGTGGGCCCTCGAGCGGATGGGCCTTGCCAAGCTTGATCTCCTCCCGGTTGTCGGCCGGGAGAACATGAACCGACTGGAAGGCGTCATCACCCTGAAGGACGTGATGGACAGCTATGGCATCCCGGCCGGTGGGAACCGCTGACGGATCCCCCGGTCATTCGCTGGCGAAGAAGAATGGGACTTCCAGGTGCTCAGCCTCCAGGACTTCCACCAGCGTGTTCAGGGACTGGTTGAGGCCCTCCACCTTCTCCCGGCCGAGGACCTCCAGGCCCGCGAGAAGGTGGCCCTGCGCAGGATGGGGAGCGGCCGCCAGGATCCTCCCCCCCGCCGGGGTGAGCTTCACGGAAATCCGCCGGCGGTCGTGGGTGTCGGGGCTGCGAAGCACCAGGCCCTTCCCAACCAGCCGGTCCACGACCCCTACCACCGTGCTGGAATCCAGTTTCATCTTTCCCGCCAGATCCTTGAGGGCGCAGGGACCCAGGCGCCCGAGTTCCCAGAGGGCCCACAACTGCGGTCCCGTGAGTCCGAAACGCTTTTCCACCCCCACCGAGTAATCCTCAAGAACCCGGAAGATCCTCCTGAGATCTTGCATGCACTCCTGGATGAGTTCCTGCTGGCTTCGCGTCGGGTGGATCCTGGCCATGGCATTTAATTTGGGTTGCAAGACAAATTCTGTCAATCCAACTTCCCCCCGTCACCGTTCGGAAGCCGCAGGGGAGCGCCGCTTCTATTCCTTGGCGAAAAAGAAGGGCGCCTCCAGGTTCTCCGCTTCAAGGACGCCCACGAGCATGTTCAGGGAGCCGTTGAGATTTTCGACCGTCTTGCGGTCCATCTTCTCGAGCCCCACGAGGAGGTGCCCCTGCGCCGGATGGGGGGCGGCGGCAAGCACCTTCTGCCCTCTGGCGGTGGGAGTGAGGGAAATCCGCCGGCGGTCCGCGGGATCGGGATTGCGGACCACAAGTCCCTTGTGGACCAGCCGGTCCACGACGCCCACCACGGTGCTGGGATCCAGCTTCATCTTCCCGGCGAGATCCTTGAGGGCGCAGGGCCCGAGCCTTCCCAGCTCCCAGAGCGCCCAGAGCTGGGGACCCGTGAGGCCGAAGTGCCGCTCCACGCCTTCAGAGTACATTTCCAGGACCTTGACGATCCGCCGCAGGTTCTGCATGCAATCCTGGATGAGATGGGCTTTGGTGACGACAGGCATTTCGTTCCCAATGCATATTGTTTGCGTTGCAAACACAATTTTCGAGCGCTAGCCTAAAGATCGGAACTGCATTCATTCATGTCTATCACACAACAACCCGGATTGACGCCCCTTCCCCTAAGAAGGTTTCTGCCGAATCGTACAAGCAGGCTTCGCATGCTGGCCCATACCCGGCATATTGTCCTGGTAACCCTCCCCTTGGGTGCGGTGACCGGGTTCCTCGTGGCTCTGGCGCTCAGGGGCCTCGGTTCCTTCGAACCGATGGTCGTCCGGGTTGGCGGGAAAACCGGCCTTACGATCCTCCTCCCGGCCATCGGCCTGTTCCTCACGACCCTTTGGCTGACCGTCACGGGAATCGGAGAGGTTTCCTTGTTCAAGGATCTCGACCTTGCCAAGAAGGATCCCTACAAGGTCTTCCCCCTGGCGGCCACCTTCGGGAAGGTCGTGGCCTGCGCCCTGACCATCGGGTTCGGCGGAAGCGCCGGCATCGAAGGACCCGGGAAATGGTTCGGCGCGGCCCTGGGCCTCCAGTACCACAAGTTCCTGCGGAGGGCAGCGACCCGGCTGAAGCATTTCAGGCACCTGGTCCGCCCGGCCCGGGTCATGGTGCGCAGCGGCGCTTCCGCGGCCCTGGCCGCCGTGTTCCGGGCACCCATCTCCGGCGCGCTCATGGCAGCCGAACACAACGGGAGGCTGGATTCGGCCGCCCTCATTCCCTGTCTGGTGGCAGCCGCTTCGGGCTACGTCGCCTTTTCGGGCCTGATGGGTCACAGCCCCCTCCTGCCCCTTCCCAAGATCTACCCCTACGCCCTGAGGACCCGCGAAATCTTCTGGGCGCTCCTACTGGGCATGGCGTGCGGGGTTTCGGCGTCGACCTACCTGTGGCTCAAGGCCCGATTCCAGCTTCTGCTGGGCGATATGCCCCTGCTCTGGAGAGGCCTCGCGGCTGGCGTGGGATTGAGCCTCCTGGCCCTGCCGAGCCACTTCCTGTTCAAGGACCTGGCCGTCACCCAGGGAGGAGGCCTGGAACTGGTTCAGCACCTCGTGCAGGGGGATTCCCTCCCAAGGGATGCCGCGCTCTTCCTCGGTTTGAAACTGATGGCCACCGCCCTGACCTTCGCGGGCGGCGGAATCGGGGGCCTCTGGCTTCCATCCCTGGCCATGGGCGCCGCGGTGGGCGCCGGTTTCGACGGCCTGCTTGGAATCGGGCAGACAGGCTATCTGACCATGGTCGGCGCCTCCGCCCTGGCGGGCGCCACCCATGGCACCCTGCTGGTGCCTGTCGTGTTCCTGGCGGAAACCACAGGCCAAGCCTCCCTGGTCGTGCCCGCCCTCATCGGCACGACCGTTTCCTACCTGATGGTACGGGAAGCTTCCTGATGGGAACCGGAACGCCATGAGGATCCGGCCGTGGGGAGCGATCGTCACGCTGGCCCTGGCCACGGCGGGCCTGGGGGCCCCCGCCGGGGAAAAGGGACCGGACGGGATCGGTCTCTCCGCGCTTCCAAGCCTGGTCTTCCTCCCGCTTTCCCTGGAGGGTGCCAACCCGCCGACCTGGGCCAAAGACTTTGAAACGACTTTGATCCAGGATCTGGCCCATTCCCGGGCTTTCCGTTTGCTCGGTCCGGCGAAGGCAGGGAAGGGACCCGAGGGCTCCCTGTTCAGGCATTGGAGGGCGTCCGGGGCGGACCTGCTCCTGCGCGCTGTGCCCCGCCCCACGACCCGCGGCAGGCTGATGCTCGAAGGTGAATGCATCTCCCTGGGCGCGCAGTCGGTCCTGATGAGCAAGGTCTTCGTGGGCGAACTCAAGGCCGTGCATCGAATGGCTCACCGCCTGGCGGACTTCCTGGTGGGCAAGGCCACGGGCATCCCCGGCTGCGCGGATTCGACCTTCGTCTTCGCGCGCCAGACTGCCCCCGGAATCCAGGAAATCTTCGGACAGGACCGGGACGGGCGAAACCTCCGCCAGCTTTCGGCCTTCGGAAGTCTCTCCACCCATCCGGCCCTTTCCCGCGATGGCAAGCTGGCCCTGGTG
Organism: Mesoterricola sp. MK458; assembly: GCF_055384935.1. Classification (NCBI taxonomy): domain Bacteria; kingdom Pseudomonadati; phylum Acidobacteriota; class Holophagae; order Holophagales; family Holophagaceae; genus Mesoterricola; species Mesoterricola sp. MK458. Next base: position 3,784,417 of record NZ_AP045075.1, on the reverse strand, counting down.
ACCTACAAGGGAGGCCCGCCCGAGATCTGGGGCCAGGCCCAGGTCATGGGCCCGATCAAACGCCTGCATCCCCGCGGCCATGGCACCGGCGCCGGCATTTCCGATCTGGCCTGGGCCCCCGACGGCAAACGGCTTGCCTTCGTGCAGGAGGACCGGAAGGGCGCTTCGGCGATCCTCCTGCTGGATCCCGGGTCCCAGAAGACCACCCCCACCGCGGCCGGGGGCCAGATCAACCGGGGACCTTCCTGGAGTCCGGACGGCACCCGGATCGCCTTCATTTCGGACCGAACGGGTACGCCCCAGGTCTTCGTCATGGGCAGCGACGGCACCCAGGTGCGCCAGGTCACCACCGACCCTTCTCCCAAGCTCTGCGTGGCCTGGTCCCCGGTGGAAGACCGCCTCGCCTGCATCGACCGGGCCGAGGGCCGGTACAACCTGTGCACCCTGACCCCGGACGGAACCACCATGAAGAAGGTCCAGCTCGGCGCCAGTCCCGTCGAAGCCATCGCCTGGGCCCCCGATGGGCGCTGGCTGGTCATGGGCTTGGGCCTCGGCCAGGAGACCCGGTTCCGGATCGTGGACCCGGACGGTTCGGCCCAGGACCTTCCGGGTGGCCTCGCCGGCGGCCACTACCCCCAGTGGGTTAGGAATCGCGCAACCGCCGGTTTCCTTCCCAAGGCGGACTGAGTCTCCGCCGCACGGACACCAACTCCTCCCCAGCCTGAGGAGCTTTGCAGCACTTATCCAGGGGTCCCACCCAAAGTGGCTATCGCAAAGGTGTTGGCAGAACTGGAAAATCGAAAATCCCCGGAAACCTTTATGGGGCCGGGGAGTTCTCGTCTCAGTCGTTTGAACTTCGGTAAAGACGACAAATACCAATATTTAAATCAAAAGTCATAACAAGCAGGGGTAGGTATAGTGATCTATACCCATCCGCCCCCCCATGCCAAGCATCCTCCCGAACCCTCGCACTGGCGGACCGCCCCTTCCGGCGGATGAGCCGAGTTCTGGGCAGGACAGCCTTTGGCACGAGCGCCTGGCCTCCCTGGCGCAAACCGGGCACCTGAACGCCTTATCCTCCGGCGCGGCCTCGGCCTGGGACGCCCTGGACGCCCAGGCCGGGTCCTGGGTGGACCCCGTCGTCCAGGTCCCCGCCCCGGTGAAGGACCTGCCGGGGTTGGGGGACCGCTACCAGGACCTGGCCTGGGTCGGCGAGGGCGCCACAGCCCGGGTGTACAGGGCCCTGGACACCCTCCTCCAGCGCCAGGTCGCGCTCAAGGTCCTCAAGGGCGATCCCGGCCCGGCCCTGGCCGAGGCTCGGGCCCAGGCGAAGGTGGAGCATCCGAACGTCTGCCGGGTCTACGAGGTGGGCCGCGGCCACATCGTCCTCCAGTTCGTTGAGGGGCCCACTCTGGCCCATTTGGCACCCGGGCTCTCCCTGCCCGCGAAGGTGCGCCTGCTCCGGGACGTGGCCTTCGGGGTCCACGCCGCCCATCTCCAAGGTCTCGTGCACCTGGACCTAAAGCTCAACAACGTGCTGATGCAGCGCGGAGGCCCGGAGGCGTGGACGCCCCTGGTGAGCGATTTCGGCATGGTGCTGGCCCACCCCCACCAGCCCGGCCCCTGTCCCATGGGGACCCCGCCCTACACGAGCCCCGAGCAGTTGGCCGGCGACAGGGGGGCCATCGACGGCCGGGCCGACGTCTACGCCCTCGGCGTCATGCTCTACGTCCTCCTCTGCGGCACCGCCCCCTTCCCCGCCCAGGACCTGCACGGCCTCCTGGCGGCCATGGCCCACCGCGCTCCCGTTCCGCCCCGCACCGTGATCCCGGCCCTCCCCCGGGACCTGGAACGGGTGGTGCTCCGCTGCATGGAGAAGGCGCCGGACCGGCGGTACCCCACCGCCCAGGCCCTGGCCGAGGAACTGGACCGTTTCCTGCGCTCCGAACCCCTGGTATGCATGGGGGTGGCCCCGGCCTACCGGATGGCCCGGTTCCTGAAGCGAAACAGGAAGCTGGCCTTGTTGGCGGCGGGCGCCTTCGCGATCCTCCTGGCCAGTTCGGGCGCCCTGGCCAGCAACGTCCTTTTCCTTCGCAGACAGATGGACTGGAACCACCATTTCCAAGGCCTCGTGGAGGAGATGCGAAGCCGCCTCAGCCACGCCCAACGCCTTCCCCCGCACCCCATCGAACCCGAGCTCCTGAGTCTGGAGGCCCAGGTCCGTGCCCTCAAGGAGGAGCTCCCGGGCATGGACCGCGCCGCCCACGGTCCGGGCGAGCTGGCCCTGGGCGAGGCTCTGCTGCTGCTGGACCCGGACTCCCCCGAGGCCCTGGACCACTTCCAGCGGGCCTGGGACCTGGGCTTCCGCACGGGCGCGGCCCGGGCCTGGCTGCTGCTCACCCGGGTCAGGGACCTGGAGCAGGCCCATGCGCGGGCCCTCGGTGACCCGCGTTCGGCCAACGCCCAGGCCGCCATCGCCCAGGCCCGGGCGGCCCTGCTGGCCACCACAGAGGACGACGGGGAGTCCCGTCCCGGCCCGTACCAGGCCCGGGCAAAGCACATCCTGCGCCTGGCCGAGCTGGAAAGCCGGCAGGTCCCGGACCATGACGCCCTCATCCAGGAGGCGCGCGCCTACCGGGAACGCTTCCCGGACGATGTGACGGCCCTGCTGGAACTGTCGCGGCTTCTGCGCTGGAAGGCTTACTCGATCTGGCAGAAGGCCCTCACGGCCTCGCGAACCTGGCCGCCTCCCGGCCTGGAAGCCACGGCCCCGCTCATGGAGGAGGCCGGACAGCTCCTGGATGAAGCCCTCCGCATCGCCCCGAGCCACCCGGAGGTCTATGCGGAGCGGGTGCAGTTCGCCCTGGCCCGGGACCACCAGCCTCTCCGGACCACCCCCCCCACTCCACGCCTGGCGGAGGAGATCGAGACCACCCTCGCCCAGGGCCGGGCCGTGGCCCCGCACGATCCCGCCCTGCTCTGGGCCTACATCGAATTCGCCGGCACCCTGGGCCTGGAGGGGTGCCTCGCCCGCAACCAGGCGCCGGAACCCGTGGCGGAGGAGTTGCTGGCCCTCCTGGATCAGGGGCGGGCCCGGGGCGACGGCTGGGCGATGGGCTTGGCCTTGAAAGGGCTGTTCTCGTACGCCCGGACCTGCGCCCGGCATGGCCTCCCGGCCTCCCGCGCCCTTCTGGAGGCCATCCGCCGGGTTCAGGATCCTCCCCCCTTTAGGACCGGGGCAGATAACCTGCGCTATCACCAGAAGAACCTGGCCGCCGACCTGGGTGAATTCCTACTGACGAGCGGCCAGGATCCCACCCCCGCCCTGGCCTGGATCGCCCACGACTCCGACCCTGAGATCGTGCGGTTGTCCCGGCTGGCCCGGACCAACCTCGTGGCAGCGCGGTTCGCTCTGGCCCGGGGCGGGGATCCGGGGCCCAGTCTTGAGCACCTGGAAGGGGCCCTGGCGTCCCTGAAGCCCCTGCCTCCGGGCCTGCGCGGGCTGGAGTTCGAGGGCCAGGCCCTGCGGGCCGCCGCCCGGAACCATCCCGAGGCCTGGCGCGCCCTCCGGGCCACCCTCGAGGCCCAGGCGCCGTCCCTGGTCCAGGATCCCTCCGCCGACCTGGGCGCGCTCCTGCAAACCCAGTTGGCCGTGGCCCGCCATCTGCCGGACACCCCCCTGCAGGCCGCCCGCACCACCCTCCAGGCGATCCAGGACCGGCATGCCATGACCGCCACCCTGATCCACGAACTCAGCGCCGAGTGCCACCTCCTGGAAAGCCGGAGCCTGGCCGACCCCGGACCGGCCCTCCAATCCGCCCTCCGAGAAACCGAGCTGGCCCTGGCCTACCCCAAGGGCCCCGCGGACCCGAAGCGCTGGTTCCGCCCTCCCGCCAACATGCCAGCCCCGCCGCCGCACCAGGGAACCACCTGGGCCCTGCGGGGCGAGGCCTGCCTGGCCCTCGCCGAGGCCAGGCCCGGCTCCCGCCGGGAATGGACCGGCCAGGCCCTCCGGGCCTTCCGGCGCGCCCTGGACCATGACGCCAACCTAACCCTGCGTTTGGCCCCCCTCCAGGCCCGGGCGCAGACTTGGTCTCGGGCCTCCGGCCCGGGCCCCGCCGAGGAGGGCCATGCGCACCCGTGATCTGCTCCTGACCCTGGAGGACGCCGAGGGGCCGACCCTGGCCCTGCGCATCGTCGACGCCCTCCAGCGCGCCATCGTCGAGGGCCGCCTGGAGGCGGGCAGCGCCCTTCCCGGCTCCCGGTTGCTGGCCCAGTGCTTCAAGGCCAACCGGAACACGGTCATCCTGGCCTTGCGCGAAATGGAGGCCCAGGGCTGGTTGTTCACCGAGCCCAAGCTAGGGACCTTCGTAGCCCGGGAATTGCCCTCGGGCTACCGGACCCGGGCGGCCGCAACGCCGGAGGACGCGCCCCTGGGCTTCGATCTCCCCAGCCTCCTGAATCCGTCCTCCCTGGCCGCCACGGACGCCGTGCACCTGGCCGACGGGGTCGCGGATTCGCGCCTGGTCCCCACCGACGAACTGGCCCAGGGCTACCAGCGGGCCTTGCGCCGGCACGGGGCCCGCCTTCTGAGCGACCGTGATCCCCTGGGCACACCCTTGCTGAGGGAGTCCATCGCCGCCTGGATCACCGAGCGCCACGGGGTGCGCATGGACCCCGCCCGCATCATGATCACCCGGGGCAGCCGGGGCGCCCTGGCCCTCCTTGCCATCTCCCTTTTCAGGCCCGGCGAGGCCGTGGCGGTGGAGGACCCCGGCAATCGCGGCGCCTGGGAGATCCTGCAGCAGGGCCCCCGGCTCGAACTGCACCCCGTGCCGGTGGACGCCGAAGGCCTGGTGCCGGATGCCCTGGCCGCGCTGCTGGAGCGGCGCAAGATCCGCATGCTCTACCTGACGCCCCGCCGCCAGTTCCCCACGGGCGCGAGCCTTAGCCGGGAGCGGGGCCAGGCGATCCTGCGCCTGGCGGCCCAGCACCGGGTCCCGGTGGTGGAGGACGACTACGACGGGGAATTCAGCTACGGCCAGGACCGCCCCCAACCTCTGCTGGCCCTGGACCGTTCGGGGCAGGTGATCCACATCGCCTCCCTTTCCCGGCTCCTGGCCCCGGGCCTGCGCCTGGGCTACGTGGTCCTGCCCTCCCCCCTGGTGCCCTTCCTGGCGCGGGCCCGGACCAGCCGCGAGGAACAGGGCGACCCCGCCCTGGAATGGACCGTGGCGGACCTGATCCGGGACGGGGAACTGGGCCGGCACGTGCGCCGCAGCCGCAAGGTCTACGAGGCCCGCCGGGACCACCTGGTGAACCGCCTGCGCGAGCGGCTTGGGGACGCCCTGGAAGTGACGCCCCCCGCCGGCGGCATGGGCCTGTGGCTGAAAGTCCGGCCGCCCCTGGACGCGGCGGCCTGGGTCCGGGCGGCCCGGGCCCACGGCCTCGCCCTCAATCTCCCGGCGCACTTCTTCCTGGGCCCGCCGGAACCGGCCTTCCGCATGGGGTTCACGCAGGCCGACGAAGGCGAACTGGACCAGGCCGTGGAACGCCTCGTCCAGGCCCTGGGACACCTGCGCGCCCAGCCCGGGACCTGAAGGCCTGGATCATGCGCCAGCCCCGGAACTGGACTACCCGGAGGAAGGGGAAGGGCCTATAACTGCAGAAGGCAATCCCCCTCAACAAACGGCCACGCATCGCGGTCCTGGTCCATCCAGGCCCCCGCGTCAGCCTCACCCCCTGCAACCCCAGGAGCCAAGCCGATGTACGCCAGCGCCCGAACCACAACCCGCCTTTTCATCGCCCTGGTCTGCGGCGCCCCCCTGATGGCCCAGACCCTGGAGACGGGGGCCCTGATGGGCACCGTCCGGGATGAAACGGGCAAGCCCCTGGCCGGCGCCCAGGTGATTGCCACCTCGGGCCAGACCACCCGCACCGCCACCTCGGATACCCAGGGCCGATACCGCCTGAACCTGCTCGGCCTGGGCCGGTGGAACCTGAAAGTGGTCGCCGGAGGCCGGCAGACCGTCACGGCCCAGACCAAGCTCGGCATCAACCAGGTCGAAACCATCAACTACAAACTGCTGCCCATCGCCCGGGCCACCGTGGAGGTGGAAGCGCGAGCCGAGGCCCTAGACCACACCAGCACGCAGGTGGTTTCGTCCTTCCAATCGGAAACGCTGACCACCCTGCCCGGCGACTACGCCAGCCTGAACGCCCTGGACGCCATCGTGACCACCGTTCCCGGCGTCCAGAGCACGGGGGGCAACGCCTTCCAGTTCTTCGGCGGAACCCATGACCAGAACCTGTTCGTGGTGGACGGCAACAGCACCAACGCCACCAAGGGCAACACGGCCCAGAACCGCATGAACGGACTGCCCCCCCGTGAATTCATGGAAAGCATCGAAGTGGTGACCGGGGGCTTCGGGGCGGAATACAACGTCCTGGGGGGCGTCATCAACATGGCCACCCGCAGCGGCTCCAACACCTGGACGGGGGAGGCCTTCTGGTACACCAACTTCCCCAACGCCAGCGCCCGCAATCACACCGGCAACGGTGCCGGCCAGAGGATCGAGACCCCCCCCACCACCAACACCCGCTTCGGCGCCACGGTCGGCGGACCCCTCCTCAAGGACAGGCTGTTCTTCTTCCTGGGCCTCCAGGGGTCCAAGACCTGGGCCCCCTCCACCGGATCCTCCGGCCCCAACTGGAGCGGCTACACCTCCAGCCCCTACACCCAGAAGGGCCCCAACACCCTCTCCGCCAAGGTCAACTGGATCGTCAACCCCGACCACGAATTGATCCTGGCCACCACCAACGTCCGCATGGACTACGATTTCGGCAACGCCTACCCGTCGGACGCCTCGATGTCCACCGGCCCCGGCAATTCCGGTAGCCATGGCTACACCTCGAACCAGACCACCAACCTCACCTGGAACTGGACCCTCAATTCCCGGATGTACCTGGTCACGAGCGTGGGCAACCGCACCGATCCCACCCACCGGTTCACCAACGCGCCGATGGTGGACGGAGCCATCGAGGGGTTCATGGACTACAGGTACTTCCTGGAGGGCCCCGGAGCCGCAGCCCCCAACAAGCCGCAAGGCTATGAGAACTATGGCTATATCGGCGGGAACATCGGCTACGCCAACTCCCAGTCCAACCCCAACCGCCAGTTCCGCATGGACTTCACCTGGACTCCGGCCAACCACACCATCAAGGCCGGCTACAGCCTGCAGAACAGCCGCTACGACAACACGGCCTCCCGGGTCAAGGGATGGGCCATCTTCTCCCCCTATATCAACTACGGCTACACGGGCGACCCCGCTGATCTGGAACTCTACACGTCCGAGGGGGATGCGGTTTCCCAGAAGGGCACCTACGCGGGGTACTACGTGAAGGACCTGTGGGAGGTGGCGCCCGGCCTGCGGGTGGACCTGGGCCTTCGCTTCGACAGCATCCGGTTCGTGGGCAACAACCCGCCCATCGCCGGCCAGCAGCTTCTCAACTTCAGCCGCCTGGGCCGACAGATCCAGCCGAGGGTGGGCATCGCATGGGACGTGAACCGGGACGGCCGGACCAAGCTCTACGCCAACTACGGGCGCTTCTTTCAGACCATGCCCCTCAGTTCGTTCGCCTGGGCCAGCGCCACGGCCATCACCTGTGAGTATTGGCGGGCCGACCAGTGGACCTACAACCGCAACTACACCGGCGACCAGGCCCCCTTCGCCCTGGGCATCGACCCCGCCACCGGCAAGGCCTATGAGCCCTATGCCGTTTACAATATCGGCAGCTTGACCACCAACCCCCCCATGGCCAACGATCTCCGCTTGCCCCACAAGGACATGGTCCTGGTGGGCATCGACCGGGCCCTCCCCGGGGGCTGGACGGTGGGCGCCAGCTGGCGCTGGTGGACCCTCAAGGACCCTATCGTCACCAGCATGTTCACCAACCCCGACGGCACCAGCGCCTTCCCCGAACAGGGGGCCGCCGGGGTGGTGTGGAACCCCGGCCCGGGCCCCGTCAACTTCACCACCGGCGATGGCCAGACCCGGACCTGGGACAGCAAGTTCCCGGATCCCAAGGAGGTCTTCATCGCCCTCAACCTGAACGCGCAGGTCACGGGCCGCCTGGGATACCTCAGCGCCAACTACACGTGGACCCACCACTATGGGAACTATCGCGGCCTGAACATGGCGATGACGACCCAGCTGGCTAGCCAGGGCACCTGGGGAGGCAACGCCAACGCCACCTCGGACTGGTACTACTACCAGACCATCAACAGCGGCAACAACGAGGCCAACCCCGTCCACGAACTCAAGCTCAACGGCGCGCTCAAGGTTCCCCTTGGCCCCCACAAGCTGGAGATCGGCGCCGCTTTCGGCTGGCAATCGGGCTATGGTCTGACGTCCCTCGTGCCCATCGTGAACAAGCTTCCCGGGGCCTATACCAATGGCTCAACCGTCACCTCCAGCAACCTCATCATGAGCAACTACGGTCAGACCCCCAGCATGATGAACCTGGACCTGAACCTGACCATGACCATGGCCGTCGGCCCCTTGCAGGTGACCCCGTCCCTGGCCATCACCAACCTCTTCAATAAGCGGGCGGTGACCACCTACCACATGACGAAGGAATATCCCAGCTACGGCAACACACCCGTCCCCGACCCCTACTTCGGTAGGCCCCTCGCCTGGCAGCAGGGCCGGACCCTCACCGGCGGCGTCTCCGTCAAGTTCTGATCCCCCGTCAATGAACCCCGAACAGGAGCCGCCATGGTCCCTTACATCCTCATGCCCGCCCTGGCCGTCCCGGCCCCGGTGGACTACCCCGCCCTTCGGCGCATGGCCGAGGAAGCCATCGCCGCCGTCCAGTCCGATCTGGAGGCCAGACGCAAGGCCGGCGAGCCCCGCGAGCAGCTGCGCCCCGACCTGGACAAGGCCTTGGTTCACCTACGGCACCTTAAGGCGAGCGCCCAAGGGGAGCTCAAGGAAGCCTGCCTGGTAGCCGAATTGCAGGTGGTGACCCGTTACCTTTGGAAGTCGGACCTGGCCGATCAGATCTTCCAGGCCGTCCCCCCGGAGTCCCCAGCCTGGCAGGCCGCCAATGCCGAAATGCTCATGAACCTCGCCCCCCTGCTGGGAAGCCAATCGAGCGCCTTCATCCAGCGCATGGAGGCGAAGGGCCTGCCCTCCCTCCGCCCCGCCGTGCTGGCCGGCATGGTCCTATTCCACCTGGAGGAGGGCCGCCCGGCGGAGGCGGAGAACCTCCTGGCCCGGCTGAAGGCTGCCTGGCCCAAGGATCCCTCCGTCCTCCAGGCCGCGGAATTCCTGGAGGCCGACCGGGCCACCGCCGTCGGCGCCCAGGCCCCGGATTTCAGCCTGGCGAGCCTGGATCAACCGGATCGGAACTTCACCAAGGCCGCCTTCAAGGGCCGGTACCTGATGCTGGAATTCTGGGCCACCTGGTGCGGGCCTTGCATGAAGGAGCTCCCCGCCACCCACAAGGCCTATGCCAGATTCCACGGGAAGGGGCTGGAGATCCTATCCCTGTCCATGGACCGGTCCCCCGCAGACGTCACCAAGCAGAGAAATCGCCCGGAAACCCCAATGCCCTGGAACCACGCTTTCGTGGGCACGGGAGGCTCTCAGCCTCCTGTCGTGCGGGCCTACCGGGCCGATGCGATCCCCGCCTTGTTCCTGATCGGTCCCGACGGACGGATCGCCGCCAGGGGCGAAGAGCTCCGCGGCCCCATGCTAGAGAAAACGCTGAGCCGCCTCCTGGAATAGCGGGTACGGGGGTGTTGGGGATGATGAGTGGCCGCTTTGTCATCCGTCGGAAGCCTCCGCTCTTCAGATCCAGGTTCCGGGAACAGATTTGGCTGTCCCGACTTAAGTTCCAACTGGTTTGAGCAAGTCTGCAGGTGGTCTGAGACTTGTCCATTTGGTTTGAGACCCGACAGACAAGAAGACCCTCTTCAAATTTCCCCTTGCCACCTACGAAAAAGAACGTACACATATCTTCGTAGACCAAGGAGCCCCCTCCATGAACCATCCCCTGCCCCGGCCCACGGACGGTGAACTGGCCATTCTCCGGGTGCTCTGGGATCGCGGGCCGTCGACGGTCCGGCAGATCCACGAGGTGCTGGCGGGGGGGAAGGATCTGGGGTACACCTCGGTGCTGAAGCTTCTCCAGGTCATGACGGAGAAGCACCTGGTCACCCGGGACGAGCGCGAGCGGTCCCATGTGTATGCGGCGGCCCAGAGCGCGGAACGCACCCGGGAGCACCTGGTGGGCGATCTGCTGGACCGGGCCTTCGAGGGCTCCGCTGCGAAGCTGGTCATCCAGGCCCTTTCCTCCCGGAAGACGTCCCGGGCGGAACTGGACGAGATCCGCGCGCTCCTGGACGCGGCTGAACGGAGGCAACCCTGATGCTTACGGCCTCTCCCCTCTTCCAGGCCCTGGGGTGGACGCTCGTCCATTCCCTGTGGCAGGGCGCGGCCCTGGGCCTCCTGGCCTGGGCGGGATCCCGGTTGTTGCGGAGCCGGACGCCGGGATCCCGGTATCTCCTGTCCTGCGCGGCGCTGGCGGCCTTGCCGCTGGCGGCGGCGGTCACCTTCGCGCTCTGCTGGCCGGCGCCCCTTCAGCAGGGGTTGGCGCCGGCGGCCGAAGGGCTCCAGCCCGGGGGCTGGCGCGGTGCGCTGGGACCCCACCTGCCCCAGGCCTGCGCCTTCTGGATGGCGGGGGTCTCGGTCATGGGCCTGCGGCTCCTGGGGGGCTGGTACTGGATCCAGCGCCTGCGGCGGGTGGGCGCGGAACCCGCGCCCGACGTGTGGATCGACCGGGCCCGGAGCCTGGCGGGGCGCATGGGGATCACCTTCCCCGTGGGCCTGCTGCGCTCCTGGACCGTGGACGCGCCCATGGTCATCGGCTGGATCCGGCCGGTGATCCTGGTGCCGGCCGCGGCGCTGGCGGGCCTGGACGCCGCGGCCCTCGAGGCCGTCCTCGCCCACGAGCTGGCCCACGTGCGGCGCCACGACTACCTGGTCAACCTCCTGCAGTCGATGGTGGAGGCGCTCTTCTTCTACCATCCCGCGGCCTGGTGGATCTCCCGCCAGATCCGCACCGAACGCGAGCACTGCTGCGACGACGCCGCGGTGGAGCTCTGCGGCGACCCGATCCTCTACGCCCGCGCCCTGGAGCGCCTGGAGGACCTGCGCCATTCCCTCGAACCCAATCCCGGCCTCGCCCTGGCGGCCAACGGAGGAATTCTCATGAACCGCATCAAACGCCTCATCCTGCCCAACCTGCCGCCCTCTCCCCTCGGCCGCGCGGGCCTTCTGTCCGTGCTGGCCGTCACCGCCCTGGGCGCCGCCTCCGGCCTGGGCCTCCACCAGGAGGCCGCGCCCAAGGCCCCCGAGGCTGCGCCGAAGGTGGAGAAGCACACCCTTCGCATCGAGAAGAAGATCGAGCTGGACGCCAAGACCAAGGCCTTCGAAGCCAAGGCCGAAGCCTTCGCCAAGAAGTTCCAGAGTACCCGCAAGGCCGCCAAGGCCGATCCCGAGCTGGACCACCTCCAGAAGGAGATGCAGGAAAAGGCGAAGGAACTTGCCGAAGAGGCCCGCAAGGTGGCGCTCCTCGGGGTCCGCCTGCCCCGCCTCAGGGTGATGGAAGGCGAGGCCATCGATCTGGGCGACCTGGAAACGCTGCGGGAGATGGACGGCGGCCCCGGCGAGCGCCACATCGTCATCCGCAAACGCCCCGGCGGCGATGAGAAGCCCGGCGAAGGCCGCGTCATCACCATGCGCGTGGGACCCCGCAGCGCCGAGGTGGCGGAACTCAAGGCCGAGCTGGCCCGCCTCAAGGCCCGCCTCGACCGCCTGGACCGCCTGGACCTGGGTGGTCCCGCGGCCCCGACTGCGCCGACTGCCCCGACTGCCCCGACTGCACCGACTGCGCCGACTGCGCCCACCGCGCCGCCGGCGCCTCCCGCACCGCCCGCGCCGAACAACTGAGGAGCGCGCACCCGCAACGGCCCGGGGGTCATGCGCCCCCGGGCCGTCTAGATGAACATCGCCTCGGCCAGGTCGTCCTCGGACGAGCGGGCAGGGCTCCGGAACAGGTCACCCAGGGACCGGAATTTCCGGCGCACCTCGCGGCCGGTGCGGGGGGTGGTGAAGGCAACCGCCAGGGCGCCGAGGGCGGCGCCGCCCAGGAGGGTGAGCAGCAGCTTGTCGTAGGGGATGGAAGTGCGTGCGTTCATGGGCGCATCCTTTCCGGGGAAAAGGGAATCCAGCTTACGCCTGGGCGTCCCGGCGTTGAAGCCTCCGGTGGGGGCCGACTTTCTTATATGAACGGGGCCTCCGGGTGACCTTTCGCAAATACTCGGGCCCCAGGAAGATGAGGATCAGCAAGCTAAGAATCAGCACAACCCCTAACAGAGCATTCATACGCACACCTCCGGGCAGGCCGCGGCAACGGTGAAGTCAAGGTGCCGCGCGTGCGTCCCAGGTTCCTTGGCTTTTTCAAAACTGGAACCGGCGCCTGGGGTAGGCCGCTTCCATGAGGGCCAGGCGCTCCTTCAGGTGCTGGTGCAGGGCGGTCCAGCGCGGGGTGCCGCGGGCCTCGGCGAGGAAGGGGCTCTGGTCGTACCAGCGCAGGCACCCGAAACCCTGGGCGAAGGCGCGGTTCGCCACGTCCTGGGCTTCGCCCGGGCTGCCCAGGAACCCGAAGGCCTCGGCCAGCTTGAAGGTGAACTCGCCGTCGGGAATGCGGATGGGAATGCGCTCGGCCCAGAGCCTGCGCAGTTCCGCCAGGGCCTCGTCCCGCCTGCCGGCCAGCCCCAGGCCGTAGACCCCGGCCAGGTCCATGAAGGCTCGATTGCCGCCCGGCGTCGTTTCGGCCCGGTGGAAGTGACGGGCGGCTCCCGGGCGGTCCCCCCGCAGCAGCCGTGCGTAGCCGCGGTAGAAATCCCGGAGCGTGTCGGGGCCCTCGTCGGACCCTGGGCCCAGGACGGTCTCGAAGCGGTCCAGCTGACCCAGGTAGAGGTAGGTATTTTCGGTGATTTCGGCCTCGCCGCGGCTGGGGCCGGAAAGGGCGTCGCGCCGCGCCAGGGCCCGGGAAGCGCCCTCCAGGAGACCCGCGCTGCGGGCGGCGTAGGCCACGGCCTCATAGAGCCGCGGGACCCTGGGATTCCGGCGGACGGCGTCCAGCAGCAGGTCGAGGGCCGCGCGAGGGTTCCCGATCTCCGTGCGGAAACGCCCGAAGAGCGTGGAGGCCCGGGGGAAGTCGGGGGCCAGCGCGAGGGCCGCGAGGAAGTCCTGTTCGCAGCGGTCCTGCAGGAGGGCGGGAGCCCGGTTGTCGTCCAGGATATGGTTGTTGAGCAACCGCGCCCGGGCGAGCCAGACGTTGGCGCAGCCGGGCTCCCGTTCCAGGATGCGGGCGCACGTCTGCAGGTCGCCCTCGATGGATCCGATGGGGCGCGACGCGGTCATGCGTGCCAGGTCCCAGAAGAAGGCCGGATCGCGCGGCAGGAGGAGGCCCCGGGCGCGGTCCTCCAGCCCCAGCCACGCCAGGGCGGCCCCCACGACCTCCGAGGGGGTTTCGGCGGTGACATCGCCTGCCCTCCGAGCCCTTCCCGCTCGCTCCAGGGCCAGGTGCAGGGCGACCTTCCCGTCCCGCCGTTCCAGGGACACCGTGAGGGCGTTCCGGGGCCCGCCCGGCAACGCGGATTCGCCCTCCACCACCGCCAGCCCGGTGCGGTACTCCAGGCAGTCCTTGAACAGGACCCCGAAACCGCGGCGCTCCAGCGGCGTCAGCCCCGGGAAGGCCTCCGCGGGCCCCAGGCGAAGCTCCAGGGGGGCCATGGCGGAAGGCCGGCGGTTGCGGCGGTACTCCAGCACGCCCGCGAAGGCGGCCGCAAGGAGGGCGAGGATCAGGACGATGCGTCGCATGGGGTGAGGCTGTTCTCCAGGATGGCTGATTATCCGCCCCCCAGGACCTTCCCGCGCGACTTATTCGGCGGCGGGTAGGGGTGGGCGCGCTCCCCGGTTTGTCGCATCATGACTTAGGCGAAGAGGAGGATGGACATGGACCTGAGGCGAGTCGCGATGCGGGCGGTCCTGGCCCTTAGCCTGCCCCTGGCCGCCCAGGAACTGTACGAACGGCCCCACACCAAACTTACCCCCGCCGAGCAGGAGACGGTCGACTTCAACCGCCGGCTCGCCAAACCCCGCACCGTCACGGCCCGCCCCCCCCTCACCCCCGCCGAACGCGCCCGGGCCGACGCCTTCAAGCGGGCCCGCAACTCCGTGGTGTTCATCCGCTCCATCACCAGCGGCTACTTCGAGAACAACCAGGGCGACCAGTTCGCCATCCCCCCGGCTTCGGGCACCGGCTTCGTGTGGGACAACCTGGGCCACATCGTCACCAACCACCACGTCATCACCTTTGAGGACGTGGCCGTGGGCGCCCCCCGCAGCGAGGCGGACAACCTGCAGGTGACCCTCGCGGACGGGCGCATCTTCAAGGCCGTGGTCATCGGGCGCAACCTCGCCCAGGACATCGCGGTGCTCCACGTCTTCGCGCCCCTGGACGCCCTCAGGCCGCTGCCCATCGGTTCCTCCAAGGACCTCATCGTGGGCCAGGACGTCCTGGCCATTGGCAACCCCTTCGGCCTGGACCACACCCTCACCTCGGGAATCGTCTCGGCCCTGGGCCGGCCCATCACCACCAGCTTCGGCACGCACATCTCCGGCGCGGTGCAGACTGACGCGGCCATCAACCCCGGCAATTCGGGCGGACCGCTGCTGGACCGTGCCGGACGGCTCGTGGGCATGAACACCGCCATCACCTCCACCACCGGCGGCAGTTCGGGCGTGGGCTTCGCCATCCCGGTGGAGACGCTCAACCGGGTGGTGCCCCTGCTCATCGCCAAGGGTCAGACGTACCGGCCCGTCCTGGGCTTCGGCACCCTGCCCTCCCACTGGGCGCCGGACTGGGGCATCACCCAGGGCATCGCGGTGCGGGACGTGGACCCCGGCGGCATCGCCGACAAGGCAGGCCTCCGGGGCATCACCCTCAAGCCGGGTCTGGAAAAGGCCAACCGGGTGGAGGACTGCGTCCTGGGCGACCTCATCATCGGCGTCAACGGCGTGAAGATGGAAACCGATATCGATCTCATGGACTTCCTGGAAATGATCCCCCCCGACCAGACCCTGGAGTTCGAGGTGCTGCGCGAAGGCAAATCCATGAAGATCCTCATGAAGCCTGGCGAGGCCACCGCTGCCGACCAGAAGACCTGATCAGAAAAAACCGCACGGCCGGTTCTGATTCAAATGAAATATTTGCTATTATTACGTAAATTTTATACGAGAAAGATGAACGAATTTCCAAGGGGTCCTTTATGATTGGGGAACCCCCGGAGCGCCATGCGACCGGGCGGATCGACCAGCCCCCGGAGGCCGTGTGCAGCTCGATGAGAAGCAGGAACGCGAGGCGTGGAAGGTGATGCCGGTGCCGGACCTCGTGCGGCACCTGGTGGCGGTCTGCCACCTGGAGTGCCGCACGGACATGGCGGACCTGGAGACCCTGGCCGAGCTGGCCGCCCTGGAGGAGGGTGACAGCAACCCCGCGCTGGTGGAGATCCGGGACCTGATCACCCGCTTCTGCGACGCCATGCGCGTCCACCTCCTCCAGGAGGAGCGCAGCCTCTTCCCCCACATCCTGGCCCTGGAGGCGGGACGCGCCCCCGAGAGCGGCAAGGCGCACCTGGATACCGTCAAGGCCCTCCTGGAGGGCGAGCACGAGGCCGAGGCGGGCCTGCTCCGCAGCATCCGGGGCCTCGCGGCGGCCCTTGCCGCCACGTCCCATCCCGGCGGGCCCCAGAACCGGCTCCACGCCTCGGTCAAGCACCTCTCGGGCCGGCTCCAGAAGCACTTCTATCTGGAAAACCAGGTGCTCTTCCCCAGGACGCGCTAGATGAACCAACCCCTGGACGGGAGGCTCCGGGAGTGCCATGCTTGGGCACTCCGGGTAGGGCCCGGTTTTATTTACTAACTCTTTATTTTATAGAGAATTATATGAACACGACATCGCCCCTGGCCCGGCCTACGGCCTTGGCCGGCGCCCATCCCGACCCCGAAACCCCCGTGCCCTACGCCTTCGAGCGGGTGCAGCGGGACAGCGACGGCGGGGAAGTGGCCCGCCTGGAGGCCCAGAACCTCCTGTTCGAGAAGGCCCGCCCCCTGGACCAGCTGCCGCCCACGCCCCGGGACGGGGCCATCCTGGACCTGGGTTCAGGCACCGGGTTCTGGACGGCGAGGCTGGCCGCCCGGGTTCCCGAGGGGACCCTCACCTGCCTGGATCGCTCCGAGGAACTCCTGGCCCTGGCCCGCACGCGCCTGGACGCGCCCGGGGGCCCCCGGGCCGCCTTCCTGCACCAGGACCTGCGGGCGCTGGACCTGCCGGAGCGGGCCTACGACCTGGTGTTCACCTCCATGACCCTCACCCACGTGCGGGAACTGGGGGAAGTGCTCGCCCGCCTCATCCGGGCCCTGAAGCCGGGCGGATGGATCGCCTGCTTCGAGCCCGTGCAGCAGGCCCGGCGGTTCAGCGACCTCCATCCGCCCTGCCCGAACCTGGAGTTCCTCATGGACCGCCTCCTGGACGTGGTGGAGGGGCGGGGCTCCGATCTTTCCGTGGGCCTGAAGATCGCCCACCACCTGGAGCGCCTGGGACTTCAGGACACCGAACTGCGCGACTACGGCTCGGCCATGCACGGGGAGGACGCCCGGGTTTGCATCCGCGAGGTCTTCCTGCCCCTGGCGTGGGCCTACCTGCGCCACCGGTGGGAACCGGGCCTCCTGGAGCGCCGCATGGAGGCCGCAGCCCGGGAAGTCCCCGCACCGCACCTGTGGCTGGACTTCAGGCGGGCCGTGGTGCTGGGGAGGCGCCCGGCGTGAACGGGATCGCCAACTCCCGGCTGGCCCGCGCCCGACCCGGGGCCGGGGTCTCCGGCAGGATGAGCACCGGGAGCCCGGCCCTTTCCGCGGCGGCCTTCTCCCGGGCCATGCCGGCGGTGAGCTCGGCGCCGCAGAGGATCAGCGCATCGCATCGCCGGAGCAGCGCCTCGCAGGCTTCCAGCACCCGGCTCCGCACGCCCAAGCCGCCGGGACCGGATTCGTCCACGAAGGCGAAGTTGGCGTGGGGGACCACCAGGACGGCCGATGGCAGCAGGTCCTGCACCAGCCGCGCCCGGGCCAGCATGCGCACCTGGTTCGCCCGGATGGCCTCGGGCGACCCGTCGCCGCGCAGGGGGCCGGCCAGGTATAGCACCCAGGCGCCCTGGCCGAAACGGGCCTGCAGCTCGCGCCAGGGGTCGCGCAGGGGGAAAGCGGGGATCGGGGGCATGGGGTCTCCTCGGACCCAGGATGGCGCGCACCGCGCGACAGTTCGTGTCCATCCGGCTTACACTGGGCCCATGCAGATGACCCGCCGCCGGTTCGAACATGTCGTTGTCCGCGCCCTCGCGCTCATCCCCGAGGCCTTCCAGCCCTACCTCGAAGGGCTGCAGGTGGTGGTGGAGGATGAACCTTCCCTGGAACTCCTGGACGCCATGGGCATTCCGGAGGATGAGACCCTCCTGGGACTTTTCAGCGGACCCGCCCTGGATGAAGAGATCCCGGGGTCCGGAGAACTCCCTGCCCGGATCACCGTCTACCGTCTCCCCCACCTGGAGGAAGCGGATAACGTCCTTGATTTGGAACGGGAAGTGGCCCGGACGGTCCTTCACGAGGTGGCCCACCGGTTCGGCATCGGCGAGGACCGGCTGCGGGATCTGGGCCTGGACTAGAACTTTCTAAAATATTTCCTTTGCATTGCCGACATCCGGACTTATTCTCAGCGGCGCCATCAAGTTCTTATAGCCTTTCCCTCCCTCCCTTCCCTCCATCCCAATCCCGGGCTGGAGGGATTTGACGTTCACTACCCTGAGGAGTCGCGCATGAGTGAACAGGCCGCCGCCCATCTGGACGCTCCGGAGGTATTCACGGACAAGGCCACCCTGCGAAGGGTGATCACGGCCTCGTCCCTGGGCACCCTTTTCGAGTGGTACGATTTCTACCTTTACGGAAGCCTCGCCGTGTTCTTCGGGAGCAAGTTCTTCCCGGCCCAGAACGAGACGGCGCAGCTGCTGGCCAGCCTCGCGACCTTCGGCGCGGGCTTCGGCGTGCGGCCCCTGGGCGCCCTGGTCTTCGGCCACATCGGCGACCTCATCGGGCGCAAGTACACATTCCTGGTGACCATGGCCACCATGGGCCTCTCCACGGCCCTGGTGGGCCTCCTGCCCACCTACGACCACATCGGCATCTGGGCCACCATCATCCTCGTGTTCCTGCGCCTCCTGCAGGGGCTGGCCCTGGGCGGCGAGTACGGCGGCGCGGCCACCTACGTCGCCGAGCACGTCCCCGACGAGCGCCGCGGCTACTACACCAGCTACATCCAGACCACCGCCACCCTGGGATTTTTCGCCAGCATGGCCATCATCGGCCTCACCCGGTGGGCCCTGGGCGAAGAGGGCTTCAAGACCGGCGCCGGCCACCTCATCGCGGGCTGGCGCATCCCCTTCCTCATCTCCTTCGTGCTGCTGGCCATCAGCCTCTACATCCGGGTGAAGATGCAGGAAAGCCCCCTGTTCACCAAGCTCAAGAAGGCCGGCTCCATCTCCAAGAACCCCCTTAAGGAGAGCTTCACGAACCCCGTGAACCTGCGCTACGTGCTCCTGGCCCTGTTCGGCGCCACCGCGGGCCAGGGCGTGGTGTGGTACACCGGGCAGTTCTACGCCCTCACCTTCCTCCAGGCCGTGCTCAAGGTGCACTGGCTCCCCGCCTACCTCATCATCTCGGTGGCGCTGCTCTTCGGGGCGCCGCTGTTCCTGTTCTTCGGCCACCTGTCGGACCGGGTGGGCCGCAAGAAGGTGATGCTCTGGGGCTGCCTGCTGGCCGCCCTTACCTACGTGCCCATCTACATGGCCATGCGCCACTTCGTGCCGGCGCTTCTTCCGGGCCAGAAGGTCGTGGAACTCGCCGCGCTGCCTGTGTTCAACCTGGTCATGCTCATGGTCCTGGTGTTCCTCCAGATCGTCTACGTGACCATGGTCTACGGTCCCATCGCCGCCTTCCTGGTGGAGCTGTTCCCCACCAACGTGCGCTACACGTCCATGTCCCTGCCCTACCACCTGGGCAACGGCTGGTTCGGCGGGTTCCTGCCCCTGATCGCCACGGCGCTCACCGCCTCGGGCATGGCGAAGGAAGCCTTCGGGAGCGGCGCCATCTACGCGGGCCTCATCTATCCCATCGGCATCGCCCTGCTGACCCTGGTGGTGGGGGCTCTGTTCATCAAGGAGACCCGGGGCCACAAGATCGACACCGCCATCCGGGTGGACGCCACCGTCCAGGAGCTCTTCGACTGGGTGGCCGTGCTCGCCGCCATGGCCATCGGGTTCATCCTGCTCCTGCAGTGGAACAGCGACTTCCTGGTGGACATCGCCGCCCACAAGGGCATCTTCCAGTCCCTGTGGAACAACCTGTGGTATCCCCTCATCGGCGCCATGGCGCTGTGGGCCCTGCCGGTGCTGTTCTTCCGGCTCGAGTTCAATCGGCTGCCCGCCCTGGGCATGGTCCTGGCCTGCCAGGCGCTCACGGCCCTCTTCTCCTACCGCCTCTACCTGGCCTTCACCAGCATGGGCGGCATGTGGAAGTTCTTCGCGTTCACCTTCGTGCTGGGCATCTACACGGCCGTCCTGGCGGGAGGCTACGCCTTCGGCAAGGGGCGGCCGAGAATGGCCTCCTGACCGGCGCGATGGTACACAAGAAGGGGCCGCGTTCGCGGCCCCTTTTTTTACGCCTCGGAGAAGAGTGGGTGGGTGAGGTAGCGCTCGCCGGTATCGCACACCACGGCGACCACGGTCTTGCCCGCTCCCAGTTCCTTCGCCACCTTCAGGGCGGTGAAGACGATGGCGCCGGTGCTGATGCCCGTGAAGATCCCTTCCTCGCGGGTGAGGCGGCGGGCGATGGTGATGGCGTCCTCGTAGCCCACGTCCTCCACCCGCTGGAAGGCGTCCCGGTTGAGGATCTTCGGCACGAAGTTGGCGCCCAGGCCCTGGAGCTTGTGGGGGCCGGCCTTGCCCTGGGTGAGGAGGGGGGAATCCACGGGCTCCACCGCCACCACGAGGGTGCCGGGCTTGCGCTTGGCCAGGATCTCGCCCACGCCGGTGATGGTGCCGCCGGTGCCGATGCCGGCCACGAAGGCGTCCAGCTCGGGCACCTGTTCCAGGATCTCCTCGGCGGTGGTGCGGCGGTGGACGTCGGGATTGGCGGGGTTGTCGAACTGGCGCACCACCCAGTACTTGGGATCGGCCGCGGCCAGTTCCTCGGCCTTGTCCACGGCGCCCTTCATGCCCAGGGGGCCCGGGGTCAGGATCAGGGTGGCCCCGTAGGCCTTGAGGATGGCCCGGCGCTCCAGGGTCATGGTCTCGGGCATGATCAGGGTGATGGGGTAGCCCTTGGCGGCGGCCACGAAGGCCAGGCCCACGCCCGTGTTGCCGCTGGTGGCTTCCAGCAGCTCCATGCCGGGCTTGAGGGTGCCGGTGCGCTCGGCATCCTCGATCATGCTGAGGGCGATGCGGTCCTTGACGCTGCCGCCGGGGTTGGCGCTCTCGAGCTTGAGGTAGATGGTGGCGCTGCCCTTTTCCGCGATGCGGTTCAGGCGGACCACGGGGGTGTTGCCGATGAGCTGGTAGGCGTAATCCACACGGTTGGGACGGGGCATGGGGCTCTCCTTTCGGGGTTGGGGGACCTGCGGAGTCCAAGGATGAAAGGTTCGAAATTAATTGTCAAGTTTTTCCATGGACAATAGGAAGAATACCCGGCTCCCCCTATACTGGAGCCTGGAGGCAAGCGATGAAGGTTTCCACCAAAGGTCGGTACGGGCTGCGGATCATGGTCGAACTGGCCGTGCAGCACGGGTCGGGCCCGGTCCAGGTGACCACCATCGCCCAGAACCAGGAGCTCCCGGGCAAATACATCCACGTGCTGGTGGGGGGCCTGAAGGCCGCGGGCCTGGTGACGGCCGTCCGCGGCCCCAATGGCGGGCTGGAGCTGGCGCGGGACCCCCGGACCATCACCCCCCTGGACGTGGTGGAGGCCCTGGAGGGACGCATCAGCGCCGCGGACTGCACCCAGGATCCCGCCCTCTGCCGCCGGGCGGCGGACTGCGTGACCCGCGACGTGTGGTGCGAGCTGGCCGCGGCCATGGAGGACGCCCTGCGCCGGCATACCCTGGCCGACCTGGCCGACCGCGTCAGAGCGGGCGGCGGTGCCGCCTACGTGATCTGACCGGCTAGGATGGAGACAACCCCCGGAGTCCCCATGGCAGAGCAGGTCTGGAAGCGCAGGATCCTGACCCCCCTGCAGGTGCTGCTCTCCCTGGCGCTGTTCGCCGAGGCGGCCCTTGTCCTCGGCCTGGCGGCCTTCCCCGCCATCAAGCTGGTGGTGTGGGCCCAGGGCCTGCCCCTTTCCGGCAACCTCCACGTGCTGGCCCTGGGCATCGCCCTGGGGGCGGCCTATTTCGTCTTCGGCATCACCCTCATGGTCCTGCTGCCCATCGCGCGGTGGGTCACCTTCGCCCAGGGCACCCCCGTGGGCACGTTCACCTACGTGTCCTGGGAGGGCTGGCGGTGGGCCAGCTACAACGCCCTCACCCTCTTCCTGCGCTTCTCCTTCGTGAACTGGGTCCGCCTCACCCCCTTCCTCCCCGCCTACCACCGCCTCATGGGCATGCGCATCGGCGCCCGGGTGCAGATCAACACCGCCGTGGTGTCCGACCAGAACCTCATCACCATCGGGGACGACACCGTCATCGGCGGCGACGTCACCCTGGTGGCCCACGTGGCCGAGCGGGGCCGCCTCCACGCCGCCCCCGTGGTCATCGGGCGCAACGTCACCGTGGGCCTCATGGCCGTGATCTTCCCCGGCTGCGTCATCGGCGATGGGGCCGTCCTGGCCGCGGGCTCGGTGCTGTCCAAGGGGAGCCGGGTGGGCGCCGGCGAGATCTGGAGCGGGGTGCCGGCGCGCAGGGTGGGAAGGCGGCACGGGGCCAGGCACTCATAGGCTGCGCTGGCCGGGCCTTCCCACGGGGTCGTCCTGCTCCGCCGTGCCGGTGACGAAGGTGGAAAAGGTGGCGAACCGGTTCCTGTCACTCCTGCCGCAGGGCCTCGGCCGGGTCCACCCGGGCGGCGCGCACGGCGGGCAGGGCGCAGGCCAGGAGCGCGGTGGGCACGAGGATGGCCAGGACGCCGATGTGGATGGCCGGGCCCGCCCCGGCCAGGCCGAAGAGCAGCGGCCCCAGGATCCTACCGGCCTGCCACCCGAACACGGTCCCCAGGCCGAGGCCCAACCCCACCGTCACGCCGGCGCCCGCCAGGATGCCCCCCACCACCTGGAGGCGGGTGGCGCCCAGGGACAGGCGGATGCCGATCTCGCGCCGCCGCTGGAGGGTAGTCTGGGCCAGGACCCCGTAGAGGCCCACGCCCGAGAGCAGCAGCGCCAGGAGCCCGAACACGGTGAACAGGATGCCCGCCATGGTGCGCACGGCCATGCTCTCCTTGAGCGCCTCGCGCAGGGGGCGGGGTTCGGGCAGCGCCAGGCCGGGATCCAGGGACCGGAGGACGGCCTTCACCTGGGCGCCGTACCGGGCGGGGTCGCCTTGCACATTCAGCGCCACCACGGGCCCTCCGAAGAGTTCGTGGAATTCGGCCGGCACGTAGATCTGGGGAGCCTCGGGCTGGTCGAGGCGATTCTCCGCGGTGTCTCCCACCACCCCGGCCACCCGCACCGGGGCGAGGCCGTCGGAGTACAGGGGCCTTCCCACGGCGTCCTGGCCCGGCCAGAGCTTTTCCGCCAGGCGCCTGCTGATCATGCAGGTTCCGGGGTCCGCCGGGGGAAAGGTTCCGCCCGCCAGAAGGGGGATTCCCATGGCCTTGAAATAACCGGAGGTCACGACATGGACGCGCACGTAGACTTCCGACCCCTGGGCCCGCCCGGGATCCGCGGTGACGCTGCCTCCATTGGTGGCCTTGACGAAGGGGAGGGTGTCGTTGACGCCGGCGCCCGCGACGCCCGGCAGGGCCGTCAGCGCGGGTTCCAGGCGCGCCAGGAACGCGCGCTGCGCCTTCAGGTCGTACCGCGCGGGCGGAAGGGGGACGTTCACCGTCAGCACGGGCCCGGCCTCGAAGCCGGGATGCACGCGCTGGAGGTTCACTAGGCTGTGGATCAGGAGGCCGGCCCCGGTGAGCAGCACCACCGACAGGGCCACCTCCGCCACCACCAGGCCCTTGAGCACGCGCCAGTGGCCGCGGGAGTGGCTGGCGCCGTACCCGGCCTTGAGCACCTCCACCAGGCGCGGGCCGCGGGCCATGAACCAGGACAGGAAGGCCAGGGCCAGGCCCGTGGCCAGGATCAGGACCAGGGCCGCCGCCAGCAGCGCGGGGTACACCGAGGGCGCCGGCATGGGGAGGAGGTCCTCCAACAGCCAGCGGAGCCCGCCCTGGATGAAGTAGCTCAGCACGATCCCCGCCGTGCCGCCCACGGCGGCGATCATCAGGCTCTCGACGAGGAAGAGCCGCCCCATGCGCCCCCGCCCCGCGCCCAGGGCCTGGCGGATGGCCAGGTCCCGCCCCCGGGACACGTCCCGCACCAGTTGGAGTCCGGCGACGTCGAAACAGGTGATGAGCAGCACCAGGGCCACCGCGCCCTGGAGGAGCAACAGCACGCGCCGGTAGTTGCTCACCGTCTCCTCCAGCAGGCTCGAGGCGCGCAGGTCGAACCGCGGGTTCTGCCGACGGGCATCCATGCCCGCGGCGAGGGTGCGCACCTGGGCCTGGGCCTGGGCGAGGGGAACGCCCGGGTTCAGCCGGCCGATGGCCAGGAAGGTGCCCATGCCGGGACTCCGCTTCCCGAACGGCGCCGCCTCCGGCACGAACACCTGGGAGTCGGAGATCCGGCGGTGGAACCGGAAGTCCGCGGGCAGCACCCCCACCACCTGCACGGCCTGACCGTCCAGATCCAGGGTGCGGCCCAGCACCCCGGGGTCACCGCCGAACCGCGCCATCCAGAAATCGTGCCGCAGCACCCCCACCGTGGCCGGCAGCACCTCCTCGTCGGGACGGAAGGCGACCCGCCCCAGGGCGGCCCGGACGCCCAGCACCTCGAAGAAGCCCGCCGTGACCATCCCAACGTCCACGCGCAGCGGCTCGGCCAGTCCCGTCAGGGTGCGCGTCCGCGCGGTGCAGGCCGCCAAGCCCTTGAACCCCCTGGCGTTGGCCTGGACCTCCAGGAAGTCGGGCATGGTCATGGGCCCGGTCTCCCCGGTCTGGGCGTCCGCGGGATCCACCTCCACCAGCCGGCCGCTGTCCGGGAAGGGCAGCGGCCTGAGGATGAGGCGGTCCACGTGGGAGATCACCGCCAGGTTCGCGCCGAGGCCCAGGGCCAGGCAGAGGGTCGCGGCGGCCAGGAAGCCCGGAGCGCGGAGAAGGCTCCGGAACGCCTGGCGGATGTCGATGAGAAGACCTGTCATGACGCTGCTCCGGGGAATCCGGTCCAGGTCAGCCAAAGGGGTGCCAAAATCAAGCCCTTGTATTCCTACCTCTTGGGTTCATGACGCAGGGCGAGGGCGTCCCGGAATCGGGATCCGGCGTCCCACCACCGGACATCACTTCCCTTCCGGGGCGGGACGGATGGCCCGGTTCCAATCCAGGCTGCGGGTCCCGAGCATCACGCCGGCCAGGAGCACGAAGAGCAGGATGGAGCCCAGCAGGAGCGCGTTGTCCTCGGACGCCAGGAGGCCGTACAGCGCCGCGTAGAGCAGGCCCAGCCCTCCCGTGAAGAGCAGGCCCTCCCGGCGGTTCCCGAGCGCGGCGCAGAGGTAGGCGCCCAGGAGCCCGAGGTTGGTGGCCGTGGCCAGCGCGTATGCGGCGGGGAAGCCCAGGTGTTCCGAAAGGCTCAGGAGCAGGAGAAAGAAGATCGCGATGGACAGGCCCACCAGGAGGTACTGCACCGGGTGCACCGGCAGGGACCGCAGCAGCTCCCGCAGGAGGAAGGCGGCGAAGGTGAGCAGGACGAAGAGGAAGCCATACTTCACGGCCCGCTCGGACTGCAGGTGGACGTTGACCGGATCGATGAAGGCCACGCCGAAGTCGAGGGCGGTCGACTTCGGGCCGCCGGCGAGCAGGGTGTCCAGGTCCCGGCTCAGGCTGGGAATCTTCCACAGGGCGGAAAAGCCCTTGGCGGACCAGGCCCGCTCCAGCGGCGCGAAGCCGCCTTCGAAGCTGGGGGCGGGCCAGGCCCCCTGGAGGCGGACCTGGGTCTCCTCCGCCACGGGGGCCACGCGGATGGCCCGGGTGCCCATCAGCTCCAGCGGGATCTCGAAGGCGAGGTTCCGGGCCCGGCCCAGGTCCAGGCCCGGGAGGTCGGCGTGGACGCCCGCGGCCGGGTAGTCGCGGCGCGTGCCGGGAAGGAATTCCTGGGTCCTGCCGTCAACGGCGAGCGTCATCCGGTTCAGGATGCCCCGGGTGTCGCTGATGCCCAGGACGACCCTGGGCGTGCCCAGCCGGAGGTTCCTGCCGGCGCGGATGCCCGCGTCGGCTTCCAGGGAGAAGTGGCCCTTCAGGGGGCCCGTGAGGCGGTAGACCTGGGTCCTGTAGAGCCCACGCCGCCGGGCTTCGATGCCGATCCCACCGTCGAGCTCAAGCTCCCTGGGGACGAGGCAGGTTTCTCCCTGGCGTTCCTCCCATACCTCGCGCAGTTCCCCGGTCTTCTCGCTTCTTTCGGTCCGCTTCTCGTCCACCGTGTATGGGATCACCAGGAGGGGCCCCACGAGTGTCTGGGGGGATGCGGTGAGGCGTGCCACCTCGGCCTCGGTCTCGCCTTGGCGCGCGTTGCGGGCCGCGACGAGCTCCCGTGTCCAGGAAAGAGGGATCAGCAGGAGCAGGGCCAGGCCGAGCACGGCCAGAATCTTCAGGACGAACGGGATCCTCATGGGGGCCTCCAGGGTTGATGCCTGGAGGATCCCCGGGTTCCGTGAAGTCCATGAGAAGCCCCGTGAAGCGGGTGTGATTCAGCGGGGCAAGGTGATGCGGGCCACGGCACCGCCTTCGGGATGGTTCTCCAGGGAGGCGGTCCCTCCGTGAAGCAGGGCCACCTCCTTGACGAAGCAGAGCCCCAGGCCCGTCCCCCGGGATCCGCCGGCGGGCCGGGGAAGGGAAAAGAAGGGCGTGAAGACCTTTTCCAGGGCGAAACCGGGAAGGCCGGGGCCCCGGTCCCGGACCGCCATCACGAGGGTGTCGGGTCCCGTCTCGAGGGTGACCTCCACGGCGCTGCCCCGGGGGGCGAAGGACAGGGCGTTGTCCAGGAGGTTTCCGAGGGCCTGCTCCAGCAGGAAGGCTTCCCCCGTGACGGGAGCGGGCCGGTCCGGTCCCACCCGGAGTTCCACACCCAGCCGCGCGGCCTCCTCCTGCCGGCTCGCGGCCACCTTCCGCGCGAGGGGGCCGGGCTCCACCGGCGCGGGGGTCTGGAGCTGCTGGCGGTGCCGGAGGCTGGCGAGGGTGAGCATGCGCTCCACCAGTTCCCGCATGCGCTTCTCCTGCTCCAGGATATTGCCCGTGAACCGGGCGCGGTCCGCCTCGGGGAGGTCCTCCGAGAGCAGTTCCGCGGCGCCCCGGATCGCCGAGAGGGGGCTCTTCATCTCGTGGGTGAGGGTGTGGATGTAGTGCTCCACATAGTCCCGGCCGTCGATGCGGGCGCGCATGGCCTCCAGGGCCGCACCCAGCTCCCGCAGCTCGGGGGCGCCCAGGGCCGGCAGCGGGGTCTTGCCGTCCACCCCCACATCGCGGGCGTAGGCCTGGAGACGGGTCACGTCCCGGGTGAGCCACCAGGTGAGGACCAGGCCGATGCCGAGGGAGGCCGCGACCAGGATGGCCCCGGCCACCCGGATCCGGTGCTCGCTGCGTTGAGCGAAGGGCTGCACGAGGGCCGTGGGGGCCACCACGGTCAGCACGCCCACGATCCGGCCCTCCCTGCGCACCGGGGCGGCCACGTGCATGGCCGCGGTCCCGGGGTTTCCCGGGTCCAGGCGCGTCACCCGGGCCCCGTACTGCCCCCGGAGGGTCAGGGCCACGTCGTTCCACCGGGAGTAGTCCTGGCCCACGGCGTCCCCGTCGCTGTCGAAGCGGACGATGCCCTCGGCGTCGGTAACGTAGAGGCGGAGCCCGGCGCCCGTCTTCGTCATCCACCCGATGCGGGCCCGGACGTCCCGGGCCTGGTAGTTCCGGAAGGCCTGGGCCAGCCTTCCCTGGACCAGGGTCCCCCGGGCCATGTCCTGGGCGGCGAGCTCGGCCAGCAGGTTCGCCGTGTCCACGAGGGCCACTTCCATGCCTTGCCGGACCCCGGGCTTGACCTCCCTGGAGAAGGTGGAAAGCCCAACGTAGGCCGCCATCCCCACGATGAGGAAGACGCCCAGCAGGAGCCGGAACCCGAGCCTCACGGGACGTCGGCGCTGTAGCCCACGCCCCGGTGGGTCTGGATGGGGTCGGCCGCGGGGTCCAGGGCGCGGATCTTGCCCCGCAGGGTCTTGATGTGGGTGTCCACGGTGCGGTCCCCGGTCTCCTCGGAGCCCGCCCAGACCGAGTCCATGAGCTCGGCCCGGGTGAAGACCCGGCCGGGCCGGGCCAGGAGGGTGCGCAGGAGCTCGTATTCATACCGGGTGAGGTCCAGCCACTGGCCGCGGAAGGCGATGCGGCGGGACCCGGGTTCCGCCAGGAAACCCGCGGGGACCGGCGCAGGCCGGGCGCGGCGGAGGATGGTCCGGATCCGCGCGGCCACCTCCCGGGGACTGAAGGGCTTGGTGACGTAGTCGTCCGCCCCGATCTCGAGTCCCACGATGCGGTCCACCTCCGCGTCCCGGGCCGTGAGGAACAGGACGGGCACCTCCGAGAAGGTGCGCAGGGTCCGGCAGACCTCGAAGCCGGACACGTCCGGCAGCCCGATGTCGAGGATCACCAGGGCCGGGGGAGCCCGCCGCACGGATTCGACCGCCTTCATGCCCAGGTCCACCCACTCGGGATCGAACCCTTCGGATTGAAGGACATACACCAAGGTGTCGGCGATGGCGCGTTCGTCCTCGACGATCAGGATCCGTTCGGGCATGGGAGGAGGGTCCGGCTTGGCAGGAAGTGGGAAACCAGAGGAGAGGCAGGCGCCCATGATACCCAACCCGGCGCGCCCCGGCGGAACGGGAAAGGCCCCGGGAGCGGGACTCCACGGGGCCTGTCGATGTGGGGCGGATGACCGGATTTGAACCGGCGACACCTGGAATCACAATCCAGTACTCTAACCAACTGAGCTACATCCGCCGTCGGGTCCATCAGAATAGCCGCAACCGGCTCCCCAGGGAAGCGCCATCTCCGGCTGGGGGGGCCGGGCGATAAACCCGCGGCTTTTTTCATCGTCTATACTAGATGCCGCAACGGGTTCCCGGCGCGGAACTAATTGATCTTTTACATCATATAGAATCCAGACTCACCACCTGGCCCGGGTCGGGCTTTTTTGACGAGGGAAAACCTATGAAACGTCAGATCAAGCAACTCTTCATGCTTTCCGCCTTCGCGGGCGTCTGCATGGCCGTGGGCATGGGGCTCAGCTACCGCTGGGTCGCAAGGGCCCAGGAGGAGCAGCCGGTCACCGTGGACGCCAGGGGTCTCGACCGCCTCCCGCCCATCGCGGACGTGGCGGAAAAGCTGAATCCCACGGTGGTGGCCATCACCAACACCAGCTTCGTGAAGAACCGGGGGCGCTTCGAGGGCGAGTCGCCCTTCGGCGACGACTTCTTCAACTGGTTCTTCGGGCCCCAGCGCCCGGGCACCCGCAAGCCCCAGGAGGAGGAGCAGCGGGTCCAGGCCGGCGGCAGCGGCGTCGTCATCTCGCCCGACGGCAAGATCCTCACCAACAACCACGTCATCGACGGCGTCCGGGGCGGCGACACCACCATCGAAGTGAAGATGGCCGACGGGCGCACCTTCAAGGCCACGATCCTGGGCAAGGACAAGGAGCTGGACATCGCCCTCATCAAGATCGACGCCAAGCACCTGCCCTACGCCAAGCTGGGCGACAGCGACGCGGCGCGCATCGGCGAGTGGGTGGTGGCCATCGGCAACCCGCTGGGCCTCGAGCACACCGTCACCCAGGGCATCGTCTCCGCCAAGGGTCGCCAGCTCACGGGCCCCGGCCTTGAGTCATTCATCCAGACCGACGCCGCCATCAACCGCGGCAACTCCGGCGGGCCCCTGCTCAACCTCCGGGGCGAGGTCATCGGCATCAACACCGCCATCCGCCCCGACGGCCAGAACATCGGCTTCGCGGTGCCCGTGAACATGATCAAGCGGGTCATCGCCGACCTCGAGAGCGGCAAGCCCGTGAGCCGCGGCTACCTGGGCGTGAGCACCCGCAACCTGGACAACGAGTTCCAGTCCAGCCTGGGCATCAAGGAAGGCGCCGTGGTCTCCAACGTGGACCGGGGCACCCCCGCGGACAAGGCCGGCATCCAGCGCCTGGACGTCATCACCGCCGTGGACGGCCAGAAGGTGCGCAGCGGCGACCAGCTGGTGGCCGCCATCGCGGGCCGCAGGGCCGGCGAGTCCGTCACCGTCACCGTGTGGCGTGACGGGGCCTTCAAGGACATCAAGGTGACCCTGGGCGACCGCAAGGAGCTGCAGAAGGGCGAGGCCCAGGACGGCGAGGAGGAGGATTCCGCGCCCAGGACCGACCCTGACAATCCCAAGCAGCTGAACCTCGAAAAGTCCTACGGCTTCTCCGTGGAGGGCCTTTCCGCCGCCAACCGCCACCAGTTCGGCGTCCCCGCCGACGTCAAGGGCGTGGTCATCACCTTCGTGGCCGCGCGGTCCGGCGCCGCGGAGAAGGGCCTCCAGCCCGGTCTGGTCATCACCGCGGTGGGCCCCAAGGACGTCGACGGACTCCAGTCCTTCCAGGCCGAGGTGAAGAAGGCCGGCGGCAAGAAGCCCCTGCTGCTCCTCGTCAGGCCCCCCAGGGGCAGCGCGCAGACCATCGCCATCCCGCCCCGCTAGGCGGCACGAGCACGAAGGCTGCCGGGATTCTTTCCCGGCAGCTTTTTTTCTGGGTTATCGTATAAGTCCATTTGCAAGGATCGAACATGGGCAAGCGTCTCCTCGTCGTGGACAGCGATCGGAGATTCATCCAGGACCACAAGTTCCCGCTGGAATCCGCCTTCGAAGTCGACTTCCTCTACACCACCGAGGGGGCCCTCACGCGCCTGGAGTCGGGGCAGTACGCCGGGATCCTCCTGTGCGTGGAGACCTCCGAGAACAAGGGCTACGCCCTGTGTTCGGCCATCCGCAGGGCCCCGACCCTCGGGGACCTGAAGATCGCCCTCATCAGCGCCAAGGCCTCGGAGGAGGAGTACGCGCGGCACCGCGGCACCAAGGGCAAGGCCGACCTGTACCTCCACAAGCCCATCAACACCACCGCCCTCATTCCGGCGCTGGCCGAGGTGGTGCCCATGAAGGAGGACGATCCCGACAACCCCCTGGGCGACCTGGCCGGAGCCGACCTGGGCGACGAATGGCTGGAGAGCCTGCGCACGGAGCTGGAGACCGAACCGGTCCCCGCCCCCCGGGCCCTCGCCCCCGTCGCGGGTTGGGCCGCGGAGCCCCTGCCCACCCCCGACAAGCCCGTTCGCAACCAGGGCGAGATCGAGCTCCTGGAATGGCGCGTGAAGGACCTGGAGCTCAAGCTTTCGGCGCAGCACGACGAGCTCGAGCGCAAGACCCGGGAGATCGAGGAGCTCATCCAGCGCAACGCCGCCGTCACCCGCAACCTGGACGAGGTCCAGCAAAGCCAAGGCGAGGCCGAGGCCCTGCGCCATTCGCTCCAGGAGCGCACCGCCACCGAGGACGGACTGAGGGGCGACCTCCAGGACGCCCTGGACGAGCAGAAGCGCCTGGTGGACCAGCTCGACCTGGTCAACGCCCTCCTTGCCGAGAAGAGCCAGCAGAACGCCGAGCTCCTGGAGTCGCACCAGCTGCTCCAGGCCCAGCTCGAGGAGGCCTGGGAGGCGGGAGGCCAGGTCAAGGGCCTGGAAGGCACCCTGTCGGAGACCCGTGAGACCCTGCGCACCGTCGAGGCCCAGGCGGCCCTGACCGAACAGCACCGCTCGGACCTCCTCCTGGAACTCGAAGGCGTGCGCGCCGACGCGGCCGTGAAGCAGGCCCGCATCCAGGAACTGGAAGGCGCCCAGGGCCGCATCGCGGAGCTGGAGGCCGAACGGGATTCGGCCCGGGAGCAGGTGGCCTTCCAGGAGGCGACCCTGCGCGACCTCGCCGAGGCGCGGGCCCGGCTCCAGGCCGAGTGCGCCGCCAAAGACGACGAGCTCACGGAGCAGGCCGGGGAGATCTTCGTGCTCCAGGAGAAGCTCAGCCTCCAGGAAGCCGCCGTCAAGGACCTGGGCGAGGAGCGGGACGCCCTGGGCGGGCTCAGGGAGCAGCTGGAGCGCGCCGCCAACGACCTCCAGGGGCGCCTGAACACCGCCGAGGCCGCGGGGGAGAGCCAGCGCCGGGAGTTCCTCGCCGGCATCGAGGAGCGGGAGGCCAACCTGGCCCGCCTGCAGGCGGACCTGGAAGCCGGGCAGGACCGCATCAGCCAGCTCAACCGTGAAAAGGCCGACCTCGCCGCCGACCTCCAGGGCCGCCAGGACCGTCTGGATACCCTCGGCGCCGTGCTGGCCGAGCTCGAGGACAAGGCGCGCCAGGCCCTGGACCTCGCCAAGGGCTGAGGATGCACACAAGCGCTCTGATCGCCACCCCGGCGCTCATCCTGGCCACGGGGTTCTTCGTCTGCGCCGAGTTCGCGGCGGTGCGGGTGCGCGGCACGCAGCTGGAGTCCCAGCTGGACGCCGACCCCCGCGCGGCCCAGGCCCTGGAGGTGCACCGCAACCTGGACCGCCACCTCTCCAGCATCCAGGTGGCCATCACGCTCCTCACCATCAGCCTGGGCGCGGTGGGGGAGGACGTCTTCGTCAAGGGGTTCCAGGCGCTGTTCGGGGCCACGCCCTGGCCGCGGGTGGGGCTCGTGCTGGGCTCGTTCCTGGGGATCATGGCGATCACCCTGCTGCAGGTGGTGCTGGCCGAGCTGCTGCCCCGGGGCGTGGCCCTGCGGTCGGCCGAGATGTGGGCGCTGCGCACCGCGGGGCCCCTCCTTTTCTGGTCCCGGGCCATCTCCCCCGTGACCCGGACGCTGACCGGCCTCACCCACGCGCTGGAGCGGGCCCTGGGCGTGCCCCCCGCCGTGGAGCACGCGCCCACGGAGGACGAGTTCCGGCGCATGCTCATGAAGAGCAAGCTGGAGATCTCCCGCAAGGACCTCATCGCCAACCTCTTCGATTTCTCCAAGCGCACCGTCAAGGAGATCGCGGTGCCCCGGGCCCAGGTGGTCCACTTCGACCTCCAGCGCACCGTCGAGGAGAACCTGGCCCTGGCGCGCACCTGCGTCAACACCCGCCTGCCCCTGTGCGACGGCGACCTGGACCACGTGGTGGGCGTCATCCACCTGCGCGACCTGCTTTGGGCCCTCAACGACCAGGGCCCGGACCTGGACTTCCGCAAGCTGGCCCGGGCCGCGTTCCTGGTGCCCGAGATGCGCCTGATCCAGGACCTGCTCCTGGACTTTCAGAAGCAGAAGCAGCACCTGGCCCTGGTGGTGAACGAGCACGGCGGGGTGGACGGCCTGGTGACCCTGGAGGACGTGCTGGAGGAGCTGGTGGGCGAGATCCAGGACGAGTTCGACCGGGAGGTCATCAACCTCCGCCGCACCCGGGGCGGGGCCTGGCTGGCCCAGGGCAACGTCACCCTGGAGGAGCTGGAGGACCACCTGGACCTGCACCTGGAGGTGGAGAAGGGCTCCGTGAGCCTGGGCGGGCTGTTCCAGGAACGGCTGGGGCGCATTCTCCGGACCGGGGACGAACTGCGCATCCAGGGCTGGCGGATCCGCGTGCTCGAGATGCGAGGCATGGCCCCGCGGAAGTTCCTTCTCAAGCCCGTGGCCACCGAGGAGCCCTGTGAGGATTGACGGGTTCATCCTAGCGGCGGGACTGGGAACGCGCATGGGACCCCTGTCCCGGGCGCTGCCCAAGCCGGCCTGGCCCTTCAATGGCCGTCCGCTCATAGCCCTGGCCGCCGACGGCCTTCGCCGGGCGGGCATCCAGAACCTGGCCTGCAACGCCCACGTCCTGCCGGACCGCATCCGGGAGGCCACCCGGGGCACCGGCATCGAGGTGTGCCCGGAACCCGTCCTGCTGGGCACCGCCGGCGGCCTGCGCCACGTGCGGGACCGGGCCTCGAGCGAACTGGCGGTATGGAACGGGGACATCCTGGCCGACCCGCCCTGGGCGACGTTCCGGGAGCGCCACCGGGCCCTGGGCTCGGACCTGAGCTGGCTGCTCATCCCCCACCCTGGCGGCCCCTGGAACCCGGTGTGGCTGGACCGCACGGGCCGCATCCTCCCCCCGGGCGAGACCGGCGAGGGGCCCTACCATTTCGTGGGCCCCGCCTTCTGGGGTCCCCGGGCCCTGGCGCTTCTGCCGGACGAGGGCCCAGCCGACGTGAAGGCCCACGTGCTGGCCAACCTGGACCGGGCCTTCGGCGTGGTGGTGGACCCCTTCCCCTTCTTCGAGATCGGATCGCCGGACCAGCTCATCGAGGCGGCCGCCCGGGTGGCGCCGGGGGCGGAAGGCCGGCTTCCCGGCTGCTATGTGCACCCCGACGCCCAGCCCGCCGGGTCCCTGGAGCGCTGCGTCCTGGGTCCCGGGGCCCGGCTCCACCCCGCCTTCCGGGACCGGGACGCGTTCTGGTTCGAGGAAGAGGGACACCTGGTGCGCCTGGCGCTATAGACTGGAGCGATGAGCACCCAACTCCAGACCGTCCTCGATCGCTGGGGCTGCAGGAACCCGGTCCTCCTGAACGGGGACGCCGGACTGCGGCAGTACTTCCGCGTGGAGCACCCGCACCTGGGCAGCGCCCTGGTGGTGCTCTACCCCAACGCCGATCCTTCGGGCGCCGACGATTCGTACTTCGAGTACCGCGCCCTCCAGGCCTACCTGGATCCCGTGGTGCGCGTGGCCACCATCATCCAATACGACGACGAGCTGCGGGCAATGCTGGTGGAGGACCTGGGCTCCACCACCCTGGAAACCCGCCTGATCGCCCACCCCGAGGAGGAGTTGGCCTGGGCGAAGGATGTGGGGGACCTCCTGGCCACCTGGCTGGGCCTGCTCACCGAGGGCGCCCCGCCCCGGGCCTTCTTCATGCTGCGCCGCTTCGACCACGCCAAGTTCCAGTTCGAGTGGGAATTCTGCAAGCAGCACTTCTTTGCGGACTTCCTTGGCAAGGAAGCGCCGCTCTGGCTGGACCGCATGATGGAGGACGTGCACAACGGCCTGGAATCGCGCACCCATTCGCTCGCCCACCGCGACTTCCACGTGCGCAACCTCATGGTGCACGGCGACCGCCTGGTGACCCTCGATTTCCAGGACGCCCGCAAGGGCGCCGCCACCTACGACCTGGCCTCCATCCTCTTCGACGGGTACTGGGACTGGTCCGCGGAAGCCCGCGCCATCATGGTCCGCAGCGTGGAGGAGGAGACCGGCTGGAGCGAGACCCTCCTGTGGGAGGAGCTCAACCTCAGCGGCATCCAGCGCAACCTCAAGACCCTGGGCACCTTCGGCAACCAGGTGGTGAACCGCGGCAAGGCCCATTTCGCCCCCGCCATCCCCCGCACCATCCGCCACCTCCTGGGCCACTTCCAGCGCATCCACCACGGCGAGGGCGTCCTGGCCGCGGAACACTGGCTGCGCCTGGCGGAAAAGCGCCTCCTGAAGGCCGCCGGGGACGTCGACTAGCATGCGCCTGCGCCCGGCCCGCGCGGAGGACGTGCAGTCCGTAATGGCGCTGGTGCGCCGCGCCGTGCCCCTCATGCGCCAGGCCGGAAACCTGCAGTGGGACGACACCTACCCCAATGCGGAGGTGTTCGCCGAGGACGTCGCCAGAGGCCAGCTGTGGATCGCCGAGGAGGACGGGCGCGTGGCCGGCGTGGCCGCCATCACCGAGGACCAGGAACCGGAATACGCCGACGCCGGGCTGGATCCCGCAGAACCCGCCATCGTGGTGCACCGCCTGGCCGTGGACCCCGCCTTCCGGGGCCGGGGCGTGGCGGCGGACCTCATGCGCCAGGCCGAGGCGGTGGCCCGCGCCCGGGGGATCAAGGCGCTGCGCCTCGACACCAACACCGAGAACGAGGCGACGCGGCGCCTGTTTCCCAAGCTCGGCTACGTCCTCGCCGGGGAGATCGGCCTGGCCTTCCGTCCGGGAAGGCGCTTCCTGTGCTACGAGAAGCGGCTCGATTAGGTTTCGGTTCCGATCCCATGCGTGATGCTCTGGTGGCTGAACGCCGCCCAGGCCAGGTCCCGGAAGCGCTCCGTGTGGCCCCAGTCCACGCCCTCCATCCACAGCTTGTAGTGGATGAGCTCGTGCTCCAGGATGCGGCGCACCACGTCCTCCGGGTTGCGGCAGTTGCAGCCGCAGACTTCCACGGGCCAGGGCCGGTCCCGGCGGCGCAGGAGGGGCGTCGACAGGCGGATCTCGGGGCGCCACACGCCGCGGCT
Organism: Mesoterricola sp. MK458; assembly: GCF_055384935.1. NCBI lineage: Bacteria > Pseudomonadati > Acidobacteriota > Holophagae > Holophagales > Holophagaceae > Mesoterricola > Mesoterricola sp. MK458. The sequence continues at coordinate 3,748,618 of NZ_AP045075.1, read as the reverse complement.
GTCCTTCTCGATGACGAACAGACCCGCGCAGCGGCTCATGCGGGGGGACCACACGATGGGACAGGGCGCCAGGTCCCACCCGGCCTGCCGGAGGATGAGGGCGGCCTGCTGGCGGAGGGTGGTGGCGCGCGGGGGTAGGGGATCCGCGAAGCCTTCGGCGTCCATGGGCGTGCCCAGGACGCGGGCGGGAGGCGTTCGGTCTTCCATCCCTCCATTGTGCGGCATGCCGGGACCCTCCGCCGTGGCCCAATGCGGGGAGGGCTCCGGTTCTGGCTATCATCTCAACCAGGAGGCCGCCTTGGACGTGGCATGGTACTACTCGACCGGAGGACAGGACAGGACGGGCCCGGTGGCCTGGGCGGACATCGAGGCCGCCTACCGCAGCGGCGTCATCGGCCCCGCTAGCCTGCTGTGGGCCTCCCACCTCGCGGGCTGGGTCCCGGCCGGAACCCTCCTGGACGCCCCGGCACCGCCGCCCATCCCCGCCGCGCCCGCCACCGCGCCGGGGGCCCGGGCCGCCTTCCACTGCGGGCTCTGGTCCCTGTTCAGCATGTTCCTGTGCTTTCCGGTGGCCCTGGGGCTGGCGGTGGCGGCCATCGTCCAGAACCAGAAGGCCCACCGCCTGGCCCGGGAGAACCCCGGCGCCTACCGGAAGCCGGGCAGCAGCGGGCTGGTCATGGCCATCATCGCCCTGGCCATCCTCCCCCTGCTGGCGGTCCTGGGCATTGTCAGCGCCATCGCCATCCCCGCGTTCCTCGCCCAGCGCGAGCGGGCCCGGGCCAGGGGCGCCGTCGTCGCGGTGGATCCGGGACCCCGCGCGCCCTGGTCGGGGAGGGCCTGAGCGTCACCGGGGCAGGTCCTCGTGGCGGAAGGGCCGGGCTCCGGGCCCGGCGTAGTCCGCCACCACCTGGCCGGTGCCGTGCAGGAGGTACTTCACGGTGACCAGGCCCTGGATGCCCACGGGACCCCGGGCGTGGATGCGCGAGGTGCTGATGCCCACCTCGGCGCCGAACCCGTAGCGGTAGCCGTCGGCGAAGCGCGTGGAGGCGTTGTGGTAGACGCCGGCCGCGTCCACCTCCCGCAGGAACCGCCCGGCGGCCTCCGGGTCCTCCGTGACGATGGCCTCGGTGTGGCCGCTGCCGTGGGCCCGGATGTGGGCCAGGGCGGCGTCCAGGTCGTCCACGATCCGCAGGGCGAGGATGGGCGCGCCGTACTCCGCGTCCCAGTCGGCTTCGGAGGCGACGGCCAGCCCCGGCGCCAGGGCGAGGCAGTGCGGACACCCCCGCAGCTCGACCTCCGGCAGGCTCCGGACCAGGAGGGGCACAAGGGCGGGAGCGCAGGCCCGGTGCACCAGCACCGTCTCCACGGCGTTGCAGGCGGCGGGGTACTGGAGCTTGCCGTCCCGGGCCAGGGCCACCGCCATGGCGGGGTCCGCGGCGGCGTCGATGAAGAGGTGGCAGACGCCCTCCGCGTGGCCCAGCACGGGAATGCGGGTGCGGGCCTTGATGGAGCGCACCAGGGCCGAGGATCCCCGGGGGATGACCAGGTCCACGTCCCCGTCCAGGGCCAGAAGCCCGTCCACGTCGGCGCGGTCCCGCAGGAGCTTCAGGGCGTCGGCGGGAAGGCCCCCGGCCTCCAGGGCCCCGCGCAGGATCCCCACCAGCGCCCGCACCGACGCGTCGGCCTCGCGGCCGCCCTTGAGCAGGGCGGCGTTGCCGCTCTTGATGGCCAGGGCCCCGATCTGCACGGCCGCGTCGGGGCGGCTCTCGAAGATCACCGCGAGCACCCCCAGGGGCACGCTCACGCGCTCCAGGAGAAGGCCCTCGTCCAGGAGCCGGCGCAGGTCCACGCGGCCAAGGGGGTCCTCCAGCCCGGCCACTGCTTCCAGGCCCCGGGCCATCTCCTCCACCTTGGCTTCGTCCACTTTAAGACGCTGGAAGGCCGACGGGTCCAGTTCCCCCGCGGCCACCAGGGCCCGGGCCGCTTCCATGTCCAGGGCATTGGCCGCCAGGAGGGCCGGGGCCGCCGCCCGCAGGTCCCCGGCGGCGCGCCGCAGCGCCCCGTCCCGGGCCTGGACAGGAGCTGCGCCCAGGAGGTTCGAGGCGGCCCGGGCCCGCCGGGCCCATTCGCGCACGGGGGTCATGGCCGGTTCTCCTCGAGCCAAGGCCCCAGGGGATCGCCCTTGGGCCGGGGACCCGCCAGGAACCGGGTGCAGGGCGCTTCGCCCGAGACCACCCGCTCCAGGGTGCCGCAGCCTTCACCCCGGGCGATGACGACGGCCACGCCGGAGGCCATGCACAGGCGCGCCGATTCCAGCTTGGTGGCCATGCCGCCCCGGCCCCGGACGCCCGAGCCCTGGGCCCGGGCCAGGATCTCCGGGGTGATTTCCGCCACCTCCCGCAGGAGCGGCGCCCCGGGATCGTGGTGGGGGTTGCGCTCGTGGAGGCCGTCCACGTCCGACAGGATCAGCAGGAGGTCGGCGCCCAGGCCCGCGGCCACCAGGGCCCCCAGCCGGTCGTTGTCCCCGAAGACCTTCATGCGGCCCAGCTCCAGGGTCGCCACGGTGTCGTTCTCGTTGATGATGGGGATGACGCCCATCTTCAGGAGCTTTTCCAGCGTGGCCCGCAGGTTGGCGCGGCGCTCGGGGTCCGAGAAATCCTCCTGGGTGAGGAGCACCTGGGCGCAGACCGTGTCCAGGCGCCCGAAGGCGGACTGGTAGAGGGCCATGAGCTCCCCCTGCCCCACGGCCGCGCAGGCCTGCTGCAGGGAGAGCGTGCCGGGCTTGGGCGGCAGCCCCAGGCGCCGGGCCCCAGGCCCACCGCGCCCGAACTCACCAGGAGCACCTCCCGGCCCTGGCGGCGCAGGGACGCCAGGGACTCCACCAGCGCGAAGATCCGCCCCAGGGAAGGCAGACCGTCCTCCGCGAGCAGCACCTGGGTGCCGGCCTTGACCACGATGCGTCGGGGGGCCGCCTTCCTCATCGGCCCAGCCCGCTGGCCACCTGGGAGGCGCGTTCGACGCCCCGGGCCATGACGGAACGGATGCGCCCGTCCTCCAGGGCCAGGAGGCCGGCGATGGTGCACCCCGCGGGGGTGGTCACCTCGTCCTTGAGCGCGGCGGGGTGGCGCCCGGTCTGGAGAACCATGGACGCGGCGCCCACCGTCATGCGCGCCGCCAGTTCCACCGCCACGCCCCGGGGCAGGCCGCACTGCACGCCGCCTTCGGCCAGGGCCTCGAGGATCACGAAGATGAAGGCGGGACCGCTGGCCGAAAGCCCCGTCACGGCGTCGAAGTGGCGCTCCTCCAGGTCCAGCACGGCGCCCAGGGGCTCGAAGAAGGAACGGGCCGCGGCCAGGTGCGCCTCCCCCGCGTGGGCCCCGGCGGCCAGGACGACGGTGCCCATGCGGATGCCGCAGGGGGTGTTGGGCATGGCGCGGATGACCGGGGTGCCCGCGGGGACCCGGGCCTCCAGGAAGGCCAGGTCCGTGCCGGCGGCGATGGAGACCACCAGGGGCCGGTGGTCCAGGGCCCCGGCGGCGGCCAGCGCCTCCAGGAGCGGGCCCAGGTCCTTGGGCTTGACGCACAGCAGGACCGCCTCGGCCTGGCGCGCGGCCTCGGCGGCCGTGGCCGCCCAGCCCACGCCCAGGGCCTGGGCCCGCGCCTTGGCGCCCTTGCCCTTGCCGGCGGCGACGATCCCTTCCGGAGGGAAGCCGGCGGCCTCCACCAGGCCGCCCGTGATGGCCTGGCCCATGGTCCCGAACCCGATCACCGCCAAGGGGATCGTCATGTGTGCCTCCGGAAAGAAAAAGCCCCCGGATTCTCGGCCGGGGGCGGGTGGAAAGCGGGTGGGGTCGACGCTCAGCCGGCCCCAGGGCCATCACCCACCCCGGTAGGGCGCGGGCAAAGGGAAGCCTTGGTGGCGAGCGTCAACATGGACGGAAGTATGACCCGGGAAGTCATCCTTCGCAAGGGTCAGAGGCGGGTGGTCTCCACCTTGACCACTTCGCCGTCCAGCACCAGGGTGCTGGTGGAGGTGGGCGCGTTGGCCGTGAGGGTGCGCAGGGCGCCCAGGGGGGCCTGGTACTCGGCGGGCACGCTCTCGAAGAACATGACGCCGGCCTTCCACTGCTGGGCCTGCTCGATCTGGATGCGCAGGTCCTTGAGCTGGCGGGGGTCCACCGGCGCGGGGGCGCTGGTCATGAGGCAGCGGGCCTGGGCGGTCTTGGGGAAGGCGATGACCTCCCGGATGTTGGTGGCGCCCACCAGGAGCATCACCAGGCGGTCCAGGCCCAGGGCGATGCCGCCGTGGGGCGGGGCGCCGTAGGACAGGGCGTTGAGCAGGAAGCCGAACTGCTCCTGGGCCAGTTCGGGGCTCATGCCGATGGCCTTGAACATGCGGGCCTGGGTCTCGGCGTCGTGGATGCGGATGGAACCGCCGCCCAGTTCGAAGCCGTTGAGGATGACGTCGTAGGCCTGGGCCCGGCAGGCACCGGGGTCGGTGTCCAGGAGGTCCAGGTCCTCGGGGTGGGGGCTGGTGAAGGGGTGGTGGCAGGCAACGAAGCGGCCTGCCTCCGGGCTCCACTCGAGCAGGGGGAAGTCCACCACCCAAAGAAATTCAAACTTGGATTCGTCGATGAGCTCCAGGGCCCGGGCCAGGCGCAGGCGCACTTCGCCCAGGACCTTGGAGGTCTGGTCATCAGGCCCCACCGCGAACACCGCCAGGCCTTCGCCCTTGACCCCCAGGGCGGCCTTGAGGGCTTCCTCCTGGACGGGATCCACGAACTTCTTGAAGCTGGAGCCGAAGCCGTCCTTGCCCCACTTGGCGTAGGGGAGCCCGCCGGCGCCCAGGTGCTTGGCCACGTCCTGGAGCTCGTCCAGCTGCTTGCGGCTGTAGGCCCCCGCCTGGGGCCCCTCGAAGAAGAGCGCCCGCACGCGGCGCTGGCCGTTGCTCTCGGAGGCCGCCCGGAAGAGGTTGAAGCCGCTGTCCGCGAAGAGCGCCGTCACGTCCTGGATGCGCACCTTGCAGCGGGTGTCGGGCTTGTCGGACCCGTACCACTCCATGGCGTCCTTGTAGGGCAGCCGCGGGAAGGGGGCCTCCACCTTGCGGCCCACCAGGGCCGCCAGCTCCACCAGGAGCGGCTCCATGAGGTCCTGGATGTCCTGGGCCCGCACGAAGCTCATCTCCACGTCCACCTGGGTGAACTCAGGCTGGCGGTCGGCGCGCAGGTCCTCGTCGCGGAAGCAGCGGCAGATCTGGATGTAGCGCTCGAATCCCGCCACCTGCAGGAGCTGCTTGTAGAGCTGGGGGGACTGGGGAAGGGCGAAGAACTCGCCCTGGTGCACCCGGCTGGGCACCAGGTAGTCCCGGGCCCCTTCGGGGGTGGACTTGCCCAGGATGGGCGTCTCGAATTCCACGAAGTCCTTGGACCGGAAGTAGGACCGCACCAGGTGGGCCACCTCGCTGCGCAGCGTCAGGCTGCGCTGGAGGCTTTCCCGGCGCAGGTCCAGGAAGCGCCATTTCAGGCGCAGGTCCTCGTTGGCCTCGGCGGCGTCGTCCAGGGGGATGGGGGAGGTCTGGGCGGTGTTCAGGATGCGCAGGGCGGTGAGCCGCACCTCGATGTCGCCGGTGGGCATGTTGGGGTTCTTCTGCTCCCGTTCGGCCACCACGCCCTCGGCGGCCAGCACGTACTCGCTGCGCACTTCCTTGAGGCGGGCCAGGAGCTCGGGGGGCACCTCGGTCTCGTTGGCCACCAGCTGCACCAGGCCCCAGCGGTCCCGCAGGTCGAGAAACACCAGGGAGCCCAGGTTCCGCACCCGCTTGCACCACCCCAGGAGGCGCACCTCCCTGCCTGCGTCGGGGAGGCGCAGGTCGCCGTTGCGGTGGGTACGTTGGAAGTCGCCGAGCCGATCGAGTTTCATAGCCTACTAGAATCGCATCCGGGGTCCGGTTTCTCAAGGCTTGGGTACGCGCCCCGGGCCTTTGCCGCTGGCCCCGCCGAAGAAGGCCTCCCAGGAGACGAAGCCCGGGCTGGGCTTGAAGTCCGGCCAGGCCGCGGTGTCGAAGCCCGCCGCCAGGGCCGCCGGCGCCAGGCCGGGGTTGGCCTTCACATGGGCCTGGGCGGCCCGGAGGAAATCCCGCAGGCGCAGCAGGTCCTTCTTCCCCGCCACGGGGCCGTGGCCAGGGAGGACCTTCACCCCGTCCGGGAGCCAGGCGGCGAGGTCGTCCAGGGTCGTCACCAGGCCGCCCAGGCTGCCGCCGCTCTGGGTGTCGATGTAGGGCAGGAAGCCGTGGAAGAAGAGGTCCCCCATGGCCAGGACCAGCTCCTGGGGAAAGCCCACGAGGGTGTCCCCGTCCGTGTGGCCGGCGGCCACGTGGAGCAGGTGGTAGGCCGACCCGCCCAGGTGCAGATCCATGCGGGCGCGCACCGCCGGGTCCGCCTCGCCGTAGCAGATGGACGGCAGCCCCGCCTGCTGGGTTCGGGCCAGCCTCGCCCGCACGTTGGCGTGAGCCACCAGGACCAGGCCCTGCTTTTCCATCCACGCGTTGGCCCCCACGTGGTCCCGGTGGACGTGGGTGTTCACCAGGTACCGCAGAGGCTTGTCGGTGACCGAGCGAACGGCCTTGAGCAGCCCGGGCGCGCCGGCCTCGAAACGGCCGTCCACCAGCAAGGCCGCGTCGTCGGCCACGAAGAGGCCCACGTTGCCCCCTTCTCCGAAGATGGCGTAGGCGTGGTCCGAGAGCTTCTCCACCCGTTGGGGCGCAGGCTCGTTCGCCAGGATCGGAAGGAAGGCCAGGGCCACCAGGAGCGAACCAAAGGACAGGAATCGCATAACGCCTCCGGATCCGCCATTATAGGCCGGTCCGGAGGCGTTGGCGGCCCAGGGGGCCAGGAGGTTCTAGGAGACCGAGGGCAGCTTCCCGGCCGCGTCCGCGACGTGGGGGGGCCGGATGGGGACGCCGGGCAGGTCGGTGGCGACCATGGCGTCCAGGTTGCGCATGTACTTGCAAAGGAGGTCCCGCAGGGTGGTGGTCTCCTCCTCGGTCATGTTCTTTTCCGCCTGGCCCCGGAGCCCCTCGCCGATCTCCGCGAGGTTCTCGCACAGGGTGAGGCCGCCCGGGGTGAGGCGGATGCGGATGCGCCGACCGTGGTTGGGATCGGGGCCCACCGTGAGGTATCCCCGCTGGGTCATCTGCTGGACCATGCGGGAGACGGTGGGGTTGTCCATCCACATGGCCCGGGCCAACTCACCCAGGGACAGGGGCGCCGCCTTGGAAATGACCAGGAGCATCCAGAAGTGGTGCGGGGTCAGGTCGAGCGGCACCACCTTGCCCGCCACGAGCTGTCGGATGGAGCGCCGGGCCGCCACGATCAGCATTCCGATGTTCGAAATCGCCAGTCCAATTTCCGATGAGTTAGACATTTCCCAAACCTCCCATTGATGAGGGATCCAACGTCTTAAATTGTCTTCCCAAACGGACCCTTGTCAATGAAATTTTAATGGTAAATTTTACCCAGGCTCCAGGGAGAATTCATTTTTGAGATTCCGAACACCCTTAATCGAATTGAAATCGACAATGATTAACCCACTATCTCTGATTGCCTATTGCTAAATTGAGCCATCTTTGATTCATCATGAGTCTCATTCGAATTGCAATTTGTAGAATATTTCATCTTGCAACCGCGCCACGCGGTGCCGCGCCCGGGAGGTCGGGCCGGCTGAAATCGAGAATGAATTTTATATTATTATTAAGTGCTTATTTTATTGTTTTTAGGATCTCAACGGTCCCGTCCATCCAGGCCTTCGGCCGGCCCCATCGTGACAATTAACCTGCCATTTGTCAGAGGCGCCGGGCCCCCTTCAGCGGCGATCCAGGAGGCGCTGCTGGACGGTGTCCAGGGCCCAGGTCTCCTGGGTTCCCGCGGCCAGGTCCTTCACCGCCACCACGCCCTGCTCCAGCTCCCCGTCGCCGAGGATCAGCGCCAGGGGCGCGCCCTGGCGGTTGGCGGTGGTGAGGGCGTTCTTCAGCTTGGCGCCCCGGGTCTCCAGGACCACCTCCAGGCCTGCGGCCCACCAGGCCCGCGCCAGTTCCAGAGCCTTGAGGGTCGCCGCCGGGCCCAGCGGGATGAGGACAGGCGGGGCCTGCCGTGGGGCCTTGCCGTGCAGCTGCTGCATGAGCGTCACCAGGCGGTCCAGGCCGATGGACCAGCCGAAGGCGGCCACCTGGGGGCCGCCCAGCTGCTTCACCAGGCCGTCGTAACGCCCGCCCCCCAGGAGGGCCGACTGGGCCCCCAGGTCCGTGGAAAGGACCTCGAAGGCCGTGCGGGTGTAGTAGTCCAGGCCCCGAACCAGCCGCGGGTTCTCCTCGAAGGGCAGGCCCAGGGTGGTGAGGATCTCCTTCAGGCGCTCGTGGTGCTCCCGGGAGGCGGGGTCCAGGAAGTCCACCAGCACCGGGTGGCCCTCCAGGGCGGCCTGGCAGCGTGCGTTCTTGCAGTCCAGGACCCGCAGGGGGTTCTCCTCGATGCGGCGGTGGCAGTCCTCGCAGAACTCCGCCTCGCGGGCGGCGAAGAAGGCCCGGAAGGCCTCGTGGAAGGCCGGGCGGCACTCGGGGGTCCCCACGGAGTTGATGCTGAACGTGAGCTGGGTCAGGCCCAGCTCGCGCAGGAAGTCGTAGAGCATGACCAGGGATTCGGCCTCGGATTCCGGCGTGGAGACCTGGAAACTCTCGGCGCCGATCTGCCAGAACTGGCGGTATCTTCCCGCCTGCATGCGCTCGTAGCGGAACATGGGGCCGATGTAGTACAGGAGCTGGGGGTCGCTGGTGGCCAGCATCTGGTGCTGGATCACGGCCCTCACGACGCCGGCGGTGTTCTCGGGGCGCATGGCCACGTGGCGCTTGCCCTTGTCGAAGAAGTCGTACATCTCCTTGTGGACGATGTCGCTGCTTTCGCCGACGCTGCGCTTGAAGACCTCGATCTCCTCCAGGATGGGCGTGCGGATCTCGGAATAGCCGTGCCGGTGGAAGGCGCGCCTTACGGTATCCTCGATACGCTGGAACCAGTCCAGTTCGCCACCAAACAGATCACGAGTGCCTTTGACGGATTGAGCCATCTTGAAACTCCACGGAATCCTGCCGCTCCTGTTCCCTAGCCTACTGGCACTGGCCCAATCCCCCAAGCTTCCTTCCGGGGAGGGCCGCCTCCTGGTGTGCGTGGACCCGGGCCACGGCGGCGAGGACGTGGGCGCCAAGGGGGCCCGGGGACTCAAGGAGAAGGACGCAGTGCTGGACCTGGCCGCGGTCCTGGTGCGCGAACTGGAGCGCAGCGGCATGGAGGCCCGGCTCACCCGGAAGGACGACACCTTCGTGGGGCTCTGGGACCGGGCCCGCTTCGCCAACCAGGCCGGGGCCGACCTCTTCATCAGCCTCCACCTGAACGCGGCCCGGGCCCGCCAGGCCAAGGGCTCCGAAGTCTACTTCCTCACCCTGGGCGCCGGGGACGGGGCGGCGGCGGAGATCGCCGCCCAGGAGAACGGGCCCGAGGCCCGCGCCGGCCACGTGGACCCGGACCACGTGGTGGCCGGCATCCTGGATACCCTGAGCCAGGAAGCCTTCCTGCGGGACTCCGAACGCCTGGCCGTGGCCATCCAGGGCCAGCTCAACAAGCTGGGCGGCATCCGGCAGCGCGGGGTCAAGCAGGCCCCCTTCGTGGTCCTCAAGGGCGCCGCCATGCCCGCGGTGCTGGTGGAGACGGTCTTCATCTCGAATCCCCGGGAGGAGGTCAAGCTGAGGGACCCCGCCTTCCTGCGCAAGGTGGCCCAGGCCATCACCCAGGGCGTGCGGCACTACTTCGCGGGCGCCGAAGGCACACCGCGAAGGAAGGCCGTGGCCGAGGCCAGGCCGCCCCGGCCCTGAACCGGGGGTTCATTCGTACCTCAGGGCCTCGATGGGATCCTGCTTGGCGGCCTTGAGGGCCGGCCACATGCCGAAGCCCAGGCCGATGGCGGTGCTGATGCCGAAGCCCAGGACCACGCTCCACATGGGCGCGGCGGCGGGGAAGTCGAAGGTGAAGCGCACCAGGAAGGCCACGCCGAAGCCCACGGCGATGCCCAGCGCGCCCCCGCAACAGGTGAGCGTCACGGCCTCCACCAGGAACTGGGCGGCGATGTCCTTGCGGGTGGCGCCCAGGGCCTTGCGCACGCCGATCTCCCGGGTGCGCTCGGTGACGCTCACCAGCATGATGTTCATGATGCCCACCCCGCCCACCAGGAGCGCGATGCCGGCGATGAAGATCATGGCGACGGCGATGGAGCCCGTCACCTGCTGGAAGGTCTGCAGCGATTCCTCGCTGGTGAAGATGGCGAAGTCGTTGGGCTGGTGGGCCCGCAGGCCCCGGTGCTGGCGCAGGATGGCCACCTCCTGGTCGGTCATCTCGTGCACGAAGGCGGGGTCCTTGGGCACCGTGGCGATGTGGAGGGTGTCCCCGTTGCCGTTCTTCACCTCGGGGAACATCTCGTCGAAGACCGAAAGGGGGATGAGCAGGAAGTTGTCGGCGCTGCCCCCCATCTGGGAGCCCTTCTTCTCCAGCACGCCGATGACGTGCAGGGGCACGCCCTGGAGCAGCACCTCCCGGCCCACCGGATCCCGGCCGGGGAAGAGGGCCTTGACGACGTCGTAGCCGATCACGCAGGTGTGGGAGGCGTGGGAGACGTCGGTTTCCGAGAAGAACCGGCCGTCCTCCAGGGTGGAGTTGTTGGCCAGGAGGTAGTCCGGGACCACGCCTGCGATGGTGGGGCCGTTGGCCTCGGCGCCCTGGCGGTTCTTCACGGAGGTCGTGGCCGAGGAGGCGCCCAGGTAGCGCTCCGGGGACACCGCGGCGGCCAGCGTCGCCAGGCGCTTGAGGGCCGCGGCGTCGGTCAGCGTGAGGTTGCGCCTGCGGCGCTGCTCCTCCGGGATCAGTTCCGGGGGCCCGCCGAAGCGGGGCTCGAACTTCTGGAACTGCACCAGGGTGGTGCCGAAGGTCGAGAAGGCGCCGGTGATGGCCTCGTTGAAGCCCGCCACGAAGCTGACCATGGCGATGACGGTGGCCACGCCGGCCACGATGCCCAGGAGCGTCAGGAAGCTCCGCAGCTTCTGGGTGATGATGGCCCTGAAGGCGAAGAGCATGTTCTCCTTGCCCAGGGCATGGACGAAGGCGCTGTTCCGGATGAAGTCGAGCATGCGCCCCTCCTATTCGGCCCGGAGGGCGTCGATGACGGGCAGGTTCGAGGCGCGCCGCGCGGGCAGGAAGCCCGCGGCCAGGCCGATCAGGGTCGAAACCACGACGCTCGAGACCACGATGCCCGGGGTGATCTGGGCGGGGAACCCGCCCACGGTGCGCACGAGCCAGGCCACCAGGGCCCCGATCGTCACCCCCACGATGCCCCCGCACAGGCTGAGCAGCGACGCCTCCAGGAGGAACTGCCTCCAGATGTCCCGCTTGCGCGCGCCGATGGCCATGCGGATGCCGATCTCGGTGGTGCGCTCCACCACGCTCACCAGCATGATGTTCATGATCACGATGCCGCCCACCCCCAGGCTCACGGAGGACACCAGGAGCATGAGCACGAAAGCGGCCTGGCTAATCTGCTTCCACAATTCCTGAAGCGAATCCTGGGTCATGATGCCGAAGGGATCCGGGTCCCGGTAGGCGGTGTGGCGCATGGCCCGCAGGAGCGAGCGCACCTCGGAGACCGCGTCGTCCAGGCCCGCCACCCCGCCCCGGGCCTCCACCTGGATGTTCAGGGAGTCCTTGACGCCCATGAAGTTCTTCCGGAACACCTGGATGGGCATGCACACGATGTTGTCCCGGCTGAAGCCGAGGGAGCGTCCCTGGCGCGGGAACAGTCCGATAACGCGGAAGGGGAGGCCCCGGATGAGGACGGTCCGGCCCATGGGGTCGAGCCCGGGGAACAGTTCCTCCTTCACGTCCATGCCGATGACCGCCACGTTCGCGGCCAGGTCGTTCTCGTTCTCGTTGAAGTAGCGCCCCTCCTCGAACTCGAACTTGAAGAGCCCGGCGAAGTTCGCGGTGGAGCCCACCACCATCACGTTCTTCAGGTGCCGGGGCCCCGAATCCACCCGCAGCGACTTGACGGCGCGGGTGCTCACCCGGGACACGTTGGGCAGGTTGGCCCCCGAGATGCGCTCGAAGTCCGTCCAGGTGATCAGGGGCCGCTTGAAGGCCAGGAGGAAGTCATGGCGGGACTGGATGATCCCGAACCGGTCCACCATGAAGACGTCGGGCGCCAGGCGGATCACCTTCTCCTTCACGTAGGTGTCCAGGCCGGAAATGACCGCCACCACCCCCACGATGGTGGTCACCCCGATGATGACCCCCAGGAGGGTGAGGAAGCTCCGCAACTTGTGGGCCCGCAGGGCCCGGAGGGCGGAAAGGAACAGCTCGCCGAGCTGCATTCAGCTTTCCTTCTTGTCGGTCTTCTTTTTCTTCTTCTCGACGCGGATGTCCTCGCCGCCCTTGAGCTCGCGCAGGGCCTTGAAGGGACCGATGACCAGGCTCTCCCCGCCCTTGAGGCCCGAGAGCACCTCCACGTTGAGTTCACCCATGAGCCCGGTCTTGAGGGCCCGGAAGGCGGCCTTGCCGCCCTCCATGACGTAGACGCCCTCCTCCTCGCGCGGGGTGCCGGGGGCGAGGGTCTCGCCCTTCTTGGGCTTGATGTCATGCATGACCAGGGCCTGCAGGGGGATGGCCAGCACCTGCTCCCGGCTGCCGGTGAAGATGTCGGCCTGGTTGGAAAGGCCGGGCTTGATGGTGGAGGGCGGATTCTTGATCATCACCTTCACCTTGAACTTGATGGCCTCGTTGACGTTGGTCTGCACGATGGGGGATCCGCCCACCTCGGTGACCACCCCGTCGAAGACCTGGTTGGGATAGGCGTCGATGCGCACCTGGGCGGCCTGGCCGGTCTTGACGGTGGGGATGGAGGCTTCGTCCACCTCCATCTCTGCCTCCACCCGGCTCATGTCCGAGATGGTGACCAGGACGGTGCCGGGCTGGTTCTGCAGGCCGATGACGGCCGTCTCGCCCAGCTCGATGCGCTTGGCGGTGACCACACCGTCCATGGGCGCGAGGATCCGCGTCTTGTTGAGGGCGTCCTGGCCGCCGGCGAGGTCGGCCCGGGACTGGGCCACGCGCTGCTGGGCGCTTTCGAAGGCGGTCTGGGCGGTGCGCAGCGCGGTGGTGGCCTGGTCGAAGTCGCTCTGGGAGGTGATGCCGGCCTTGTGGTTGGCCGAGGCCCGGGTGAAGTCCTTGCGGGCCTGCTCCAGGCGGGCCTTGGCGGTCTCGAAGTCGTGGGCCATGGCCTGGGATGCCGAGCGCAGGCTCTCCACGGCGGCCTTGGAGCGGACGTTGTCGATCTCCAGGATCAGGTCCCCCTTCTTGACGTGGTCCCCTTCCTTGACCTTGAGGGCGGTGACCTGGCCCATGGTGTTGGCCGTGAGGTCCACCTTGACCACGGCCTGGATCTTGCCGTTGGCGCTGACCTTGGCCTGGATGTTCTCCCGGGCCACGGTGGCCACCTGCACCGGAACGCCCTTGTCGCCGCGGCTCGCCGCGATTCCCAAGGCCACGATGACGGCCAGCCCCCCGCCCAGGATCCACATCTGCTTCGGCTTCATGTATACGTCCTCCTGGACCTGGGCCCACCTGAAGGTAACGCCCGGACCGAACCTTTCGTTTAGTTAATCATGCTCCAGGTTACATCCGCCGGGGGATCCCCTGAAATATCGCGGTTCTGGAACCTCCGTCACTCTATAATTTATGAATCGCCGCCTGGAGCATCATGTCCCGCCTTTCCGAGTCCCTGCGCAGCCTGGGGTTCCGCAATTTCCGTCTGTTCTTCACCGGGCAGCTGGTTTCCCTGGTGGGCACCTGGATGCAGAGCGTGGCCCTGTCGTGGCTGGTTTACCGGCTCACGGGCCAGGCGACGCTGCTGGGGCTGGTGGCCTTCGCCAGCCAGGCCCCCATCTTCTTCCTGGGGAGCTTCGGCGGGGTGCTGGCGGACCGGGTGGATCCCCGGCGCATCCTCGTCCTCACCCAGGCCCTCCAGATGGCCCAGGCCTTCCTCCTGGCCGCGCTGACCCTGGCCGGCTGGATCCGGCCCTGGGAGATCATCGTCCTGGCCACGGCCCTGGGGGTCGTCAATGCCTTCGACCTGCCTGCCCGCCAGGTCCTGGTGGCCAGCACCGTGGACCGGGAGCACCTGCCCAACGCCATCGCCCTTAATTCCTCCATCTTCCATGGCTCGCGGGTGATCGGGCCCGCGGTGGCCGGCCTGATGGTCGCCGCCATCGGCGAAGGGTGGTGCTTCCTGGTGAACGGGGTGAGCTTCCTGGCGGCCATCACCGGCCTCCTGAGGATGGACCTGCCCCCCTGGATCTCCCGCAAGGACCATCCGCCCGTGCTGGACCACATCCTGGAGGGCATCCGGTACGTCCACGGGCACCGGGAGCTGCGCCTCCTCTTCTTCCTGCTGGGCGTCGTGTGCTTCGTGGGCATGCCCTATGCGGTGCTGATGCCCATCTTCGCCGACGGGATCCTCCACGGGGGCCCCAAGGCCCTGGGGCTGCTCATGGGCGGGTCGGGCGTGGGCGCCGTCCTGGGCGCCACCCTGCTGGCCGGGCGCCGGCAGATCCACGGCCTGGAGCGGGTCGCCTACCTGGGCGCCACCGCCACGGGGATCGCCCTGGCCGCCTTCGCCTACTCCAAGGTCCTGTGGCTGTCCCTCGTCCTCATCGTCCCCGTGGGCGGCGCCATGGTGGCCCACATGACCAGCAACAACACCCTGGTCCAGGTGCTGATCCCCGATGAGATGCGGGGGCGCGTCATGGCCTTCCACGCCATGGTCTTCACCGCCGCCATGCCCATCGGGGCGCTGGTGGAAGGGCTCCTGGCCACCCACATCGGCGCCCCCGCCACGGTGGCGCTGGGGGGCTTCGGGTGCGTGGTGGGGGCGTGGTTCTTCGCGGTCCGGTTCCCGGCGGGGAAGTTCGAAGGCAGGGCCTGAGGCCCAGCCGGATCTACCGGTCCAGCTCTCCCGCGATGATGTTCATCGCCCCGAGGATGGACACCGCGTCCGCGATGAGCCTCCCCTTCACCTGCTCGTCGAAGCTGCTGAAGATGGGGAAGCAGGGCGGCCGCACATGGATGCGGTACGGCGCCTTGGTGCCGTCCGAAACCAGGTAGAACCCCAGCTCGCCGTTGGCGGCCTCGGTGGCGCTGTACACCTCGCCCACGGGCATGTCGATGCCGTGCATGATGAGCTTGAAGTGGTGGATCAGGCTCTCCATGTGGGTGTAGACCTTCTCCTTGGGGGGCAGGGCGATCTTGTAGTCGTCGATGATGACGGGCCCCGGGCCGATCTCCTTGAGCTTGTCCAGGCACTGGCGGACGATGCGCAGGGACTGACGCATCTCCTCGGTGCGCACCAGGTAGCGGTCGTACACGTCGCCGGTGGTGCCCACGGGCACGTCGAAATCGTAGGTTTCGTAGTCCAGGTAGGGCTGGGCCACCCGCAGGTCCTGGGCGACGCCGGCGGCGCGCAGGCAGGGCCCGGTGTACCCCCAGTTGATGGCGTTCTCGGGGGTGATGGCGCCGACGCCCTTGGTGCGGTCGGCCCAGATGGGGTTGTGGGTGAGCAGGCGCTCCATCTCGTCCACGGCCCGGGGGCAGCTCTCCAGGAACTGCTCGCACAGGGGCACGAACTCGGCCGGGATGTCCCGGAAGAGGCCTCCGATGCGGGTGAAGCTGGAATGCAGGCGCTGGCCGGCCATCATCTCGAACAGGTCGTAGATGGTCTCCCGCTCCTTGAAGAGGTAGAGGAACGCCGTGAAGGCCCCGATGTCCACGGCGTTGATGCCGATGCACACCAGGTGGTCCCCGATGCGGGCCAGCTCGGAGCACAGCACGCGCAGGACCCGGCTCCGGGGCGGATCCTGGATGCCCAGGAGCTTCTCCACCGCGAGGGTGTAGCCCACGTTGTTCATGAGTGAACTGCAGTAGTTCAGGCGGTCCGTGAGGGGGATGAACTGCTGGTAGGTGAGGTTCTCCCCCAGCTTCTCCACGCCGCGGTGCAGGTAGCCGATCTGGGGGGTCGCCTTGACGACGATCTCGCCCTCCAGTTCCAGGACGATGTGCAGGGTGCCGTGGGTCACCGGGTGGGAGGGGCCCATATTGACGATCATGCGATCGGCGTCGGAGGTGCGGGGGGTTTCCACGTTCAGCTCAGCCATTGAGGGATCTCGCGTCGGGGGCGTAGGAGACGCCGATGTCCTGGCTGCAGAAGGCGTCGCCTCCGTCCAGGGGGTAGTCCTTGCGCAGGGGGTGCCCGGGGTAGTCCTCCCACATGATCAGGCGCCGGGGGTCGGGATGGCCGTCGAAGGGGATTCCGAAGAGGTCCGCCACCTCCCGCTCGGACCAGTCGGCCGACTTGAACCGGCCCGTGAGGCTGGGCACGGATTCCTGGTCGGCCACGCGCACCTTGAGGCGCAGGCGCTCCTGGCTCGTGAGGTTCAGGAAGTGGTAGACCACGTCGAAACGGGGATCCCGCTGCCCGCCGTCCACGGCCGTGACGTCCATGAGCTGCTGGAAGCCTTCCCGGTAGATGAAGTCCACCACCCCCAGGAGGGCGGTCCTGTCCACCACGATGGTCTGGTCGCCCCGGAAGGCGTGCCGGTCAAGGATGGCTCCGGGGAGCTGTTCGTCGATGCGTTCAATCACCATGCGCTCACCAGATCTTCTGTTCGCCGTTCTCGCCGGCCGCCAGCACCATCTCCCGGACGACCTGGTAGTTGGTCAGTCCCCGTTCCAGCTGGAGCTTCTCCTGCCGGTCCATGGACGCGTAGAACTGCTCGATGTGCTCCCGGCGAGCCATGAGCGTCTCCTTCTCGATCTTCTTCTGCAGCTGCATGGCGCCGAAGATGATGGACTCGGGCCGGGGCGGGCAGCCCGGCACGTACACGTCCACGGGAACCACCCGGTCGATGCCCTGGAGGGTCGCGTAGGTGCGGTACATCCCCCCCGAGGAGGCGCACACGCCCACCGAGACCACCCACTTGGGTTCGGCCATCTGGGCGTAGACCTGGCGGAGGATGGGGGCCTGCTTGTTGGTGATGGTGCCCAGCACCAGGAGCATGTCGGACTGGCGGGGGGAGAAGCGCAGGGCCTCGGCCCCGAACCGGGAGAAGTCGTAGCGGGAGGCCATCATGGACATGAACTCGATGGCGCAGCAGGCCGTGCCGAAGGGCAGCGGCCACAGGCTGTTCTTGCGGGCCCAGTTCACCACCGCGTCCAGGCGCGTGGTCATCACCGAATCGTCGAGGTTGATCGCGGCCATGTCAGCGCTCCCAATCCAGGGCGCCCTTGCCCCAGGCGTAGACGAACCCCACCAGGAGGGTCGCCACGAAGCTCACCCCGGCCCAGAAGGTCCAGAGGTGCGCCTTGAACTGGACGGCCCAGGGCAGCAGGAAGGCGGCTTCCACGTCGAACAGGATGAAGAGCATGGCCACCAGATAGAACTTGACGCTGTAGCGGTGCCGGGCCCCGGCCTGGAGAGGGGGCGCCCCGCATTCGTAAGGGGTGAGCTTGTGGGTCTTGGGATTCAGGGGTTTCATCAGCCCGGGCAGGATCCAGCCCGACACCACGAGGATCGCCGCCCCCACGATGGCCGAGAGGATGAGCAGGAGCAGGATCGGCAGGAAATACGATACGGGTTCGGTCATGGTGGGTTCCGGGGCGGCGTGGCGCCTCAGAGATCATAGCGTCATCCTCCGGATATTGGCTCCGGTACTCGTTATAATCCCCCCCATGGCCTCCCGCGATTCCCAGACCGTCGTTTTGAGCCGCCAAGCCATCCTCCTGGTGACTGCGGTGGGCGTGGGCCTCCTGACCCTCTGCTACGTGCTGGGCGTCCAGGTGGGCAAGCAGAGCGCGGCCCTGCGCCGGTCCCTGTCCCGGGACACCGGGGAGGAACTGGAGGAGCTCCCCGCCACCATGGCCGAGCAGCTCAAGGCCCTGGAGCAGTCCGGCTCCGGCGCCGGCTTCGAGAAGCCCCAGGAGGCCAAGGCGCCCGAGCCGCCCAAACCGGAAGCCCCCAGGCCCGAGCCCCCCAAGGCCGCGGCGAAGGCCCCCGAACCCGAGGCGAAAAAGCCCGACCCCGCAAAGAAGGATGAAGGACGCTGGACCGTCCAGCTGATCTCCACCCCCGACGCCGCGGAGGCCAAGGCCATGGCGGCAAAGGCCAGGGCCGCCGGCTTCCGCACGGACACCCTCGCCGAGAAGGGCCTCTTCAAGGTGCGCCTGGCCTCCCCCACCCCCCGGGAGGCCGCCGACGCGTCCATGCAGAAGCTGAAGACCCACGGATTCAAGCCCTTCCCCATCAAGGTGGACTGATGAAGAACGTCATCCCCTCCCTGCTCCCCGTTCCGCGCTTCATCGAACTGGGGGAGCAGGTCCGGCTCCCCCATGCCCGGATGGTCTTCCCGCTGCGGAACATCCACTTCCGGGACGTGCGGGCGGTGGGTTTCGACATGGACTACACCCTGAGCCACTACAAGTCCCCGGAGATCGAGGAACTGGCCTACTGCCATTCCGTCCGGCTCCTGGTGGCGGAGAAGGGCTACCCCGCCCGGCTCCTGGACACCCACTTCGATCCCGACTTCGCCATCCGCGGCCTGCTGCTGGACGGGGCCCGGGGCAACCTCCTGAAGCTGGACAGCTCCCGGCAGGTGGTGCGCGCCAGCCACGGCAGCCGTCCCCTATCCCGGGAGGAGGTGGACGCCATCTACGGCCGGAGGCGGCTGGTGTCCCGGGCCGGGGCCTTTCGCAGCATCGACACGCTTTTCGAGATCCCCGAGGCCCACCTGTACGCGACCCTGGTGGACGCCCTGGACGGGGGCGAACTCCCGGGCCTGGACTTCCTTCAGGTCTTCCACGACGTGCGCTGGGCCATCGACTCCGCCCACCGCAACGGGAAGATGAAGGCGGAGATCCTGGCGAACCGCGACCTGTACATCCTCCGCGACCCGGACCTGGCCACGGCCCTGGACCGGTGGAAGCGGGCCGGCAAGAAGCTGTTCGTGGTCAGCAACAGCGAATGGACCTTCACCGAGGGGGTGCTCAGCTTCCTCCTGGACGGCCAGGACCCGGCCCGCCCCCTGTGGACCGACTACTTCGACCTGGTCGTCGTGAGTTCGCGGAAGCCCGCTTTTTTCCTGGAAAGGCCACCGGCCGAGCCGCTTCCCGGGCAAAAGGCGGCCTTTTCGGGCGGTAATGCGCTTTGGATGGAGGAATTGCTGGACGCCAGAGGGGAGGAGATCCTCTACGTGGGCGACCATATCTACGGCGATATCCTCCGGTCCAAGAAGAATGTTTCCTGGCATACCATGCTGCTCATCCCCGAATTGGCCTGGCAGTTGGAGCAACTGGAAGAACAGGCAACCGAATTGCAGGATTTTCTTCGTCTGGAGTCCGCCCGGCGTAAATCGGAGATCCGGGCCTCCCTCCTCGAGAACTTATATAAAAGAAACAGGGAACATCGGCACCTCCTCGCCCCCCGGCTCTCCCCTGAGGCTCTACAAGCCTTGGACTTGGAAGCTAGGGCAATGAAAAGCGAAATTGACGCTTCACGAACCACCACCCAGATCCAGGCCCTGGAAATTGCGAGCCTGGATGCCCGGCTGGAATCCACCTTCAACACCCGATGGGGGTCTATTTTCCGCGATGGGTATGAACAAACCCGTTTCGCAGATCAAATTCAAACGTATGCTTGCGCTTATACCGGGCGAATCAGTAATCTGTACCTGGTAGATCCCTCCACCGCTCTTTATGCACCGGTGCCGACACTCCCGCATGAACGGATCTGACTAGTTTTTCACAGGGACGTTCTTGCCGGCCTTGGAACAAAGCATCATCTCTTTTCATCAAAGGGGAGTGCCGTTGCATAATGTGGGGCATTTAAGTCAATCTTAGGACGACAGATAGGAGTGATCAAATTGAAGCGATTCGATTCCAATTCCGACGCCCCACTCTCCGTCTCCTCGCTCGGAGACCGTATCAAGGCCGTGCGTCTCACCTGGCGATGGTCCCAGGAAGAGATGGCCGAGGCCCTGCGCGTGGACCAGGCCTCGATCTCCTTCTGGGAACGGGACAAGATCAAGCCCTCCGGATCGGCCATCGTGGCCCTGGCCTCGTTGTTCCGCACCAGCACCGAGGCGCTGGAGGAGGGAACGGGATTCCGCATCCCCGACCCCCCATCCCATCCCGAATCCGCCAAGGTGGACCGGGAGTTCCCCCGGAGCGTCAGCCTGCCCGCGGGCAGCGAGGACGTGGTGATGGTCGTGGACCTGGCCGACGGGTCCTCCAAGGGCAAGCAGCTTTCCGAGGCCATGATGAGCCTCGTCCAGGGCGTCAAGGACAGCCGGCGCGTATGGGTGGTCCTGGAATAGCCCCTACTTCATCTCGGCCTTGAATTCCCCCAGCAGCCTCGGGAGCCAGCGTTCGATTTGCCGGCGGAACTGATTCACCATGCCCTCCGGGGAATCCCCCTGGACGATGACGATGGGCACGGTGCGGGTCAGGGGCGCGCCGCCCCCTTCCGCGAGGGTCAACCGGGCCTCCATGCGATAGGTCACGCCACTGTAGACGTCCATGTGGCTGAAGATGAACTCGGGTCCCCGGGCGCCTCCGGAGAAGGCCAGGTCCAGCACCATGTCCGGGTCCAGTTCCCGGGCGATGAGGCCGCAGACGGTGACCTGGGACTTCAGGTAGGACGCCACGCCCGGCGGCAGGTCCACGTTGGAGCGGATGGACATGGCCATCTTCGAGAAATCCACCGGGGGAAGGTCCGCCCGGTTCACCTGGTCCAGGCGGAGATCGACGGCCGCACGCTCGGACTGGAGGGTGGCCCGGAGGTCCGCCCCGACGCCGGTCACGGCCAGCAGGGCGATGGATTCGTCCAGCCGGTCCAGGTCCAGGGTCAGCTTCCGGAGCTTCCACAGGACCTTGCGGCTCGGCTCCGGCCCCAGGCGGGTGCGGACCTCCCGGACGCGCTCCAGACGGCTGGCCAGGCTGGTGCGGGCCTGGGCGAGGTCCAGGTAGGCCAGGGCATACACGGTGCGGGCGCCGGCATCGGTGAAGGTCTGCTCCACCACGAGGCCGGGAAGGTCCTCCGCCCGGGCGCCCACGGTCACCTCCTCCCGCACCACCCGCTCCCCTGAGCCCGCCGCCTGGCCCTCCCGCGTCACCTCCGCGGTGCGGGTGGCGACGCGGGTCCGGCCCTGGACCGTGGCCCGGAGGCGGGTCACCACCTCCAGGCGCGCCCGGTCCGAGGCCCGGGCGATGGCCTGGCCCTCCGGGACCGCCAGGTCCGCGGTGCCAAGGGCATACAGGCGGCCTGACGTTTCCGGGAGGCGTTCCACCCAGGCGGGCCGGGTGGGAGGAGCGGGCTGGAGAACCAGGGAGGCGGCGAGAAGGAGGGCGGCGTGCATGACCATCTCCCCTTATGTGCGCTAATGCGTCAGGACGTGCCGGATGGCCGCCACCACCTGGTCCTGGTCCGCCTCGGTGAGGCCGGGCCACAGGGGCAGGCTCATGAGCCGCTCCCCGCTCCACTCGGTGTGGGGCAGGCCGTCGGCGGGCAGGGCCCCGGGGTGCTCCCGGTAGAAGTCCCGGTAGAAGCTGTGCACGTGGGCGGGCCGGTAGTGGATGCCGGTGCCGATGTTCTCCTCCTTGAGCCGGGCCACGAATTCGTCCCGGTCCATGCCGGCCACTTCGGGCCGGATGCGCGCGACGAAAAGGTGGAAGCAGTGCTGGTGGACGTCGTCGCCGGGCACGGGGAGGACGAGGGCCTCCACGTCGCCGAGCAGGTCCAGGTACCGGCGGAAGAGCTCCCCCCGGCGCCGGTTGAAGCCGTCCAGCTTCTTGATCTGGTGAATCCCCATGGCGGCCTGCAGGTCCATGAAGTTGGCCTTGCGGGCGGGTTCGGTCACGTCGAAGTGGGGGCTGCCCTCCTTGGACTGGCGCTTCCAGGCGTCGCGCTCGATGCCGTGGAACCGCAGGCGCTTGATGCGGGCCTCGAAGGATCCGTCGTGGAAGGCGATGCCGCCGCCCTCGCCGGTGGTCATGTTCTTGTTGGGGTGGAAGCTGTAGACGGAGAAGACCGAGCGGGGGTCGGAGCCGATCTTGCGGCCCCGGTAGCTGGCGCCCATGGCCTGCGCCGCGTCCTCCACCACCCAGAGACCGTGGGCCTGGGCGATGCGCCACACCTCGTCCATGGGAGCCGGCAGGCCCGTGAGGTGCACCGGGATGATGCCCCGGGTGCGCGGGGTGATGGCCGCCTCCAGTTTCGAGGGATCCAGGTTCAGGGTGACCGGGTCGATGTCCACCAGCACCGGCACGCCCCCCTGCAGGAGGACCGTGCTCAGGGTGGACACCCACGTGAGGGCCGTGGTGATGACCTCGTCCCCGGGCCGGATGCCCAGGCACTGCATGGTGATCTCCTGGGCGGTGGTGGCGCTGTTCATGACCAGGCAGTGCGGCACCCCGTTGTAGGCCTGGAGGGCCTCCTCGAACCGGCCCGACTTGGGCCCGGTGGTGATCCACCCGGACTCGATGGAATCGATGATCTCGGCGATCTCCTCCTGGCCCACCATGGGCCGGGTGAAGGGGAGGAACGCCTCCCGTCGGACGTAGGACATGGTTGCTCCGTGAGGTGAGGACTGATTCTAGCGGGCCTGGCAGGCCTGCAGGGTGTTGGCCATGAGGCCGGCGATGGTCAGGGGCCCGACCCCCCCGGGCACCGGCGTGATGGCGCCGGCCAGGGCGGCGGCCTCGGCGAAGCGCACGTCCCCGCAGAGCACGCCGCCCTTCTCCCGCAGGGTCCTGAGCTTGCCGGGGTCCGAAGCGAAGATGACCTCGCCCAGGGCCGGGTCCTCCACGCGGTTGATGCCCACGTCCAGCACCACGGCGCCTGGCTTGATCCAGGACCCCTCGACCATGCCCGGGCGGCCCACGGCGGCCACCAGCAGGTCCGCCTCCCGGCACAGGCCCGGCAGGTCCCGGGTGCGGCTGTGGGCGATGGTGACCGTGGCGTGCTGCTCCAGGAGCATGAGGGCCATGGGCTTGCCCACGATCTCGCTGCGGCCCAGGACCACCGCCCGGATCCCCTTGAGCTCGATCCCGTAGGCCCCGAGCATGCTCATGCAGGCCGAGGGCGTGCACGGGCGAAGGCCCGGAAGGCCTTCCAGCAGGAGGCCCTGGTTCACGGGGTGGAACCCGTCCACGTCCTTGGAGGGGTCGATGCCGTGGAGGGCGCGCTTGGAATCCAGGCCCGGCGGCAGGGGGAGCTGCACCAGGATGCCGTCCACCCCGGGATCGGCGTTGAGCCCGGCGATGACCTCGTCCAGTTCGGCCTGGGGCGTGTGCGCCGGCAGGCGGCGCTCCACGGACCGGATGCCGGTGCGGGCGCAGGCGGCCACCTTGCCCCTCACGTACACGTGGCTGGCCGGGTCGTCGCCCACGATCACCACCGCCAGACAGGGGGCACGCAGGCCGAGGGCCGCGCGGGCCTCCACGGCCCGGGTCACTTCGTCCAGCATGCGTTCCGCATGGGCCTTCCCGTCGAGAATCGTGGTCATGGCGGCGCTCCCGGACTCCATGGTGCCCTCAATCGGCGACCTTGTCTTGGGGCCGGGATGGTTTGTGCCTCAAGGATATTTCGCTTGTTATGCGGCCCAAAGAGCGATATTCTTCTCCGTTGAATTCGGCCTGGATTTTTCCGGGCTCCAGGGCAATCGGTGGAACCCGGCCGCTGCACCCAGAGCTTCGGAAAGCCTTGTCGGGTGGGTTCAGCCCGCCCCAACAGCTTTTAAGGTCACCCCCCATGGATCTGAAGAAACTCAAGGACCCCCTCGAACGGCAGCTGGCGCTGCTGGGCTTCGAGCTGGTGTGCCTGGAGACCGCCAAGGAGGGCCGGGACGACATCCTGCGCCTCTACATCGACCACCTGGACCGGGGACCCGAAGGCGACCGGGCCATCACGCTCGACGACTGCGTGGCCGCCAACGACGGCCTCGTCACCTGGCTGGACGTGGAATTCCCCAGCCTCCGGGAGACCATGAACCTGGAGATCTCCAGCCCGGGCCTCGAGCGTCCCCTCACCAAGCCCGACCACTTCCGCCGGTTCCTGGGCAGGCTCTGCCGCGTGCAGACCGTGAGCCCCATCAACGGCCAGAAGCGCTTCAAGGGATGGATCACCGGCGTCTCGGAGGAGGCCGTCGTCCTTGAGGAGGACAACGCCCTCAAGACCGTGCCCCTCGAATCCATCCAGAAGGCCCGCCTCGCTCCCTTCGACGAGGACAAGGCCCCCCGCCCCCGGCACGCGCCGGAACAACCGACAGCTGCCCGCGTAGAGAAAAGCGCCGGCAAGGAGACCGCATGGCACTCGTAGCAACCAGTTTCTTCGATTCCGTGAAGATGATCGCCGCCGAGAAGGGCATCCCCGAGGAGGACGTGTTCAAGGCGGTGGAGGAGTCCCTCGTCAAGGCCGCGGAGAAGTACTTCCAGGGCTTCGACTTCTACGGCAACTTCCAGGCCCAGATGGACCGGGAGACCGGCGAGTTCCACGTGTACGCCCTCAAGATGGTCGTGCCCGTCGTGGAGGAGGAGGACCTGGAGATCAGCCTCGAGGAGGCCCAGGCCCTGAACCCCGACGCCGCCGAGGGTGACACCCTCTGGCTGCCCCAGGACACCAGCCAGCTGGGACGCATCGCGGCCCAGGCCGCCAAGCAGGTCCTGGTGCAGAAGGTGCGCGAGGCCGAGCGCGACCGCATCTTCACCGACTTCGCCGACCGCATCGGCGAGGTGGTGGTGGGCGAGGTCAAGCGCTTCGAGAAGAGCGCCATCATCCTCGAAGTGGACCGGGTGGAGGCCATGCTCCGGCGCTCCGAGGCCCTTCGCGGCGACCGCTTCGACAAGGGCCAGCGCATCAAGGTGGTCATCTCCGCCGTGGACAAGTCCGCCAAGGACCCCCAGGTGCAGGTGAGCCGCACCGATCCCCGGCTCCTCATCAAGCTCTTCGACCAGGAGGTCCCCGAGATCCACGACGGCACGGTGGTCATCCGCTCCTGCGTGCGGGAAGCCGGTGACCGCGCCAAGGTCGCCGTGCACTCCCTGGACCCCGATGTGGATCCCGTGGGCGCCTGCGTGGGCCTCAAGGGCAGCCGCGTCCAGGCCATCATCCGCGAGCTGAAGAACGAGAAGATCGACATCGTCCGCTTCGACGAGGACAGCAGCCGCTTCATCGCCAATGCCCTCAATCCTGCCAAGGCCCTGCGGGTCACGGTAACCGACCTGGAGCACCGCCGGGTGGAAGTGGTGGTGGACGACGAGCAGCTCTCCATCGCCATCGGCAAGCGGGGCCAGAACGTGCGCCTCGCCGCCAAGCTCACCGGCTGGAACATCGACGTGCGGAGCGAGGCCGAGAAGCGCCGCGACACCGAAGCCGCCATGGGCCAGGCCCTCTCCGAGGCCCCTTCCGTGGAAGAGGCGCCCAAGTCCAAGATCCTTGAGGAGTTGGGACCCATCGAAGGGCTGACCGAAGCCATCGTTGAAAACCTCGCGGCCGCCGGCCATCTGGATATCAAATCCCTGTACACTATGACCGTAGAGCAGCTGCTCGCCATCGAAGGCATGGATCAGGACTTGGCCTTCCGTCTCATCGACGCCGTGCACGCCCGGTTCGGAGAGTAGATCCTGGGCTCCTTCCCGTCATCTCCTCCGCCCCTTCCACCTATCGAGGTAAGCCCCTTCATGTTGCGCATCAACCAATTAGCAAAAGAGCTCGGCGTGAGTAATCACGAAGTGATCGACGCCCTCGAAAAGCGCCTGAACATCCAGGGCAAGAGCCACAGCTCGAACCTAACGGACGACCAGGTGCAGTCGGTGCGCCGCGTCATCGAGAACAAGCCCCGGGCCCACGAGGAGCCCCCGGTCCAGTCGCGCCCCGCGGTCCAGGCGCCCGTGCGCGTGGTGAAGTCCGTCGCCCCGGCCCCCGCCCCCGTGCCGCCCCCTCCGGCCCCAGCCGTGCTCATCAAGAAGGCCGAGCCCGTCGCCCCCGTGGCCGAGCCCGCCGCGCCCGTGGCCGTTCAGCCGCCGCCCCCCCCGGCTCCGGTGGAAGTCCCCGCCCAGGCCCCCGTTCCCGTGGAGGTGCGCGCCGCCGAACCCGTGGCCGAGCCCGTGAAGGCCCCCGCCCAGGAGACCTTCAGCCGTCTGCGCGTCTCCCAGGCCCCCGCCCCCGTGGCCAAGCCCCAGGAGCCCGCCCGCTACATCCAGCTGCCCCAGCCCCCGCCGGCCCGCATCCGGCCGGAAGCCGGCGCCCGGCCCGTGATCCAGCGCCCCGGGCAGCAGCCCCAGGTGCAGCGGTCCGGCCAGCCCCAGCCCGAGAAGACCGTGCTGCCCATGGCCACCAACACCGGCAAGGGCGAGATCCGCCACGAGCCCTCGGCTCCCGCGCCCTCCCGCCGCCCCTTCATCCCGCCCTCCATCACGGAGCTCCGGCCCGAGGGCGGCTTCACCCGCATCAAGATGTCCGACACCCCGGCCCCGGCCCCCAAGCCCGCGGAACCGGCCCGCTACATCCAGCTGCCGCAGGCGCGTCCCGCGGGCGGCTCCCGCCCCGGCGGTCCCGGCGCCCGCCCCGGTGGCCCCTCCCGGCCCGGCATGGGCGGCCCGTCCCGCCCCGGCATGGGCGGACCCTCCCGCCCCGGCGGTCCCGGCGCCCGCCCCGGCGGCCCCGGCGGCCCCCGGCCTGGAGGCCCCGGAAGGCCCGGCGGCCCCGGCCGCGGCCCCTCCCTGCCCACCACCACCACCATCGACCCCAACGCCCAGAAGGGCCCGGGCCGCGGCGGCCACTTCACCGGCAAGAAGAAGGACGACAAGCGCAGCAAGGCCGAGCGCCTCGCCGAGGAGCTCGAGCTCAAGCTCAGGCAGCCCCGCAGCCGCGCCCAGCAGATCGCCACGGAATACGTGAACGACGAGATCGGCATCGTGATGCTCTCCGAGGGCGTGTCCGTGAAGGAACTGGCCGAGAAGTGCAACCGCCCCGCCAAGGACGTGGTGGCCAAGCTCCTGCACCGCGGGATCTTCGCGACCATCAACCAGCCCCTGGACACGGAGCTGGCCAAGGAGATCGCCCGGGAGTTCGGGTACCTGGCCGACATCGTCTCCTTCGAGGAGGACGTGCAGATCGCCGCCGAAGAGGGCAGCGACGTGCAGGGCGAGAAGATGCCCCGGCCTCCCGTCGTCACCATCATGGGCCACGTGGACCACGGCAAGACCTCCCTGCTCGACGCCATCCGCAAGAGCAAGGTCGCCGCGGGTGAAGCCGGAGGCATCACCCAGGCCATCGGCGCCTACCACGTCAACGTCAAGGACGGCACCGAAGGGGCCCGCCGCCAGGTGGTCTTCATCGACACGCCCGGTCACGAGGCCTTCACCAAGATGCGCGCCCGGGGCGCCAAGGTCACCGACATCGTCATCCTCGTGGTGGCCGCGGACGACGGCGTGATGCCCCAGACCATCGAGGCCATCAACCACACCAAGGCCGCCGACGTGCCCATGGTCGTGGCCATCAACAAGATCGACAAGCCCGGCGCCAACCCCGACAAGGTCGAGCAGATGCTCCTGCAGTACGGCATCCAGACCGAGGCCTACGGTGGCGACGTGCCCTGCGTGCGCGTGAGCGCCAAGAGCAAGGAAGGCCTGGACCTCCTCCTGGAGACCCTCCTCCTGGTGGCCGACCTCAAGGACCTGAAGGCCGTCTACGAATGCGCCGCGGCCGGCTCCATCCTGGAAGCCCGCCTCGACCGCGGGCGGGGCCCGGTGGCCACCGTCCTGGTTCAGCAGGGCACGCTCCACGCCGGCGAGATCTTCGTGGCGGGCGCCACCATGGGCCGCGTGCGGGCCATGTTCAACGACCGCGGCGACAAGGTGACCGAGGCCACCCCCTCCATGGCCGTGCAGATCCTGGGCTTCGAGGCGGTTCCCGTTTCGGGGGACAACCTCCAGGTGGTCGACGACGAGGCCAAGGCCCGCAGCATCGTCTCCTTCCGCCAGGAGAAGGCCAAGGCCGCCGCGCAGATCAAGCAGCGCGTCACCCTCGAGAACCTCTTCTCCACCCTCAAGGATGGCCAGATCAAGGAACTGCCCCTCATCATCAAGGCCGATACCTCGGGCTCCGTGGAATCCCTGGTGGGCAGCCTCGAACGCCTCTCCACCGAGAAGGTGCGGGTGCGGATCATCCACGCCGCCGCGGGCACCGTCACCGAGAACGACATCCTGCTGGCCGAAGCCTCCAAGGCCACGGTCATCGCCTTCTCCGTGAAGGCCGAGCGCAAGACCGAGGAACTCGCCCAGGAAGAGGGCGTGGACATCCGGTTCCACGACATCATCTACAAGGTCACGGAGGAAATCACCGCGGCCATGATGGGCCTGCTGGACGCCGAGGAGCGCGAGACCATCCAGGGCCTCGCCGAGGTCCGGCAGATCTTCAAGGTCGGCAAGTCGGTCATCGCCGGCTCCTTCGTCACCGAAGGCAAGGTCCAGAAGCCCTTCAAGGTCCGCGTCAAGCGCGGCCCGGACACCCTCTGGGAAGGCGGCATCAAGACCCTCAAGCGCTTCAAGGACGACGTCCACGAGGTGAAGAACGGCCTGGACTGCGGCATCGACCTGGATGGCTACACGGGCCTGAAGGAAGGCGACCTCCTGGAGTTCTTCACCCGGGAAAAGTTTGCCGCCACCAGCCTGGGGTAAGATTGTCCTGAACCTGGATGCCGCTCGGCGCACACTCCTGGTAGGGTCCATCCATGCGAAAACAGCGCGGCTTCACGCTACTTGAACTCCTCACCGTGATGACCATCCTGGCCATGTTGGCCACGGTGGGCATCGTGGGGTACCGCAGGCACACCAAGGCAGCCAAGGAAGCCGTCCTGAAGGAGGACCTCTTCCAGCTCAACCACTGCCTGGAGCAGTACCGGGCGGACAAGGGCAAGTACCCCACGTCCATTGATATGCTGCGCACCCAGGGCTACATCCGGGATATCCCGGTGGACCCCATGACCCAGTCCAAGGACACCTGGCAGACGGAATTCGAGACCCCCGACACCGACAGCCCCGACGCGGAGGTGGGCATCTTCCGCATCCGCAGCGGGTCCCAGGACCTGGGCGACAACCAGATCCCCTACAACGAATGGTGAACATGAAGCCCCTGGCCCGCACCGACGCCGCAGCCGCCGGCATTCTCGTCCTCTGGACCGGCATGGTCCTGGGCTTCGCGTTCCTGGTGGCCCCCCTGCTCTTTTCCACCCTCCCCAGCCGGGACGTGGCCGGGGGCATTGCCGGCAGGGTGGTGACCCGCCTGGACTGGATGGCCTGGGCCGCCTTCGGCGCCGCCGGCGCCCTCGCGCTCTTCCCCCGCTGGGTGAAGGAGATCCGCGAGGACCAGCCCGTGGGCCCCCTGCGCCTCTGGGCCGCCACCCTCCTGGTGACCTTCCTCATGGGCTTCACCAGCCAGTTCATCGTCAGCCCCGGCCTGGCGCGCATCAAGGCCCGCATGAACGGCCCCGTGGAGGCCCTGGCCCTGGAGCACCCGGACCGGGTGGCCTACCAGAAGGCGCACGGGATCTCCCGGCAGCTGATGTTCATCCGTCTCCTCCTGGCCCTGGGCCTGGCGGCCGGCGTGGCCTGGCTGCCCCGGGAAAAGGCTGCAGACTAGAGCTTGAACCGGCTCACGAGGTTCTTGAGCCCTTCGGCCACCGACGCCAGGTCGTCCGACGTTCGCGCCACCTCCTGGACGGCGGTGGACAGCTGATGGGCGGCGGTGGCGTTCTGGTCCAGCTGCCGGGCCGTGGTGTCCATGAGCTGGCCCACCCGGCCGCTGGTCTCCGCCTGTTCGCGGCTCAGGGCGCCGATGGTCCCGATGCGTCCGGCGATGCCGGAAATGCGGGCGCGCACCGCTTCCAGGTGCTCCAGGGTCACGTTCACGCTGGCGCCGCCGCCGGCCACGGCCTCCTCCGTGAGGTGGAGGATGTCCTCGATCTCCCGCGCGGTGTGGGCGCTGCGTTCGGCCAGCTTGCGCACCTCCTCGGCCACCACGGCGAAGCCCTTGCCGGCGTTGCCCGCCTTGGCGGCTTCGATGGCGGCGTTCAGGGAAAGCAGGTTGGTCTGGCGGGCGATGCCCTGGATCGCCCGGACGGCGGTCACGATTCGGGTGGTGGCCTCCCGGATGGCCTGCATCCCCTCGGCGGTGCCCCGCCCCTCCTGGGCCCCCTTGTCCGTGTCCTCCACGGCGACCCCCGCCTCCGTGCCGGTGTGGCTGGAATGGGCGGCCATGGTCTCGGCGTTGGCGTCCAGCTGGCGCAGGGCCTCCTGCACCCCGCGGCCGGCGTCCCGAAGGCCCGCGCTCACGTGGGCCACCTCCCCCACGGACTGGGTCATCTGCTCGGCGCTGGCCGCCAGTTCCATGCTCCCGGAAGCCACCCGCTGGGAGGCCAGGTTCACATCCTGGAGGGCCCGGTTCAGCTCCGCGGCCATGCCGTTGAAGGCCCCGGCCAACTGGCCGATCTCGTCTTTTGCGCGCACCTCCGTGCGGACGGTGAGGTCCCCCTGGGCCATGCGCCCGAAGGAGGCCGAAAGGCCCAGGAGCGGGGTCAGCACATGGCGGCGCACGGAGAGGGTGACCAGCCAGCTCACGACCCCCAGGAGCACCAGGCCCGCGGCGGCCGCCGCCAGGCGGGTGCGGGCCACCTGCCGCTCCAGGTCCCCGGTGGGCACCGACACGCCGAAGGCCCCCACCAGGTCCCCGGGCTTGCGGTCCTTGAACGCGGTCATGCCCACGGCGCCGTGGCACAGGATGCACTCCTCCTTCAGGCGCGCGGGGGCCAGGGTGTACTTGAAGGCGTCGTTGCCCTCCTTCAGGTTCCCCTTGCGCAGGTCCAGGGCGGGGTCGGCGGCGAAGGCCTCCATGGAGGCCCGCTCGAATTCGCCCGTGGCGCCGGGGGCGTAGCGCCCCGGCTCCACCCGGTGGTAGACCATGCCGCGGGAGGCGCAGTAGGCTTCCGCGGAGGCGTGGAACATGTTCCGGGAGGCCACGGACATGGTGGTGAGGTTGTCGTCGAAGGCCGCCTCCATGAGACCCGATTCCCGCGACCCCACCAGCCAGGCCGCCACCAGGATCACGGCCGCCAGGACCACGCCCACGGACAGGAAGATCTTGAAGGACAACCTCGTGCTGTTCATGGCCGGAACTCCCCTGGGACCTGTTTCCTGATCGGTCCCGAGTGAATGAAAGTTGACTATTGGACTACGGAATTGCCGCAGGCCGATAGCCCTTTTCGTCCGGGGGCGTTTCCTAGAGTTCCCACGCCTCCGGCGTGCGGGGCCGGGGCGGTCCGGGAATCAGTTCCCGCAGCCACTGCCGGATCTCCTCCACCCCGTCCCGGGTGAGGGCGCAGGTGAGCACGGCCTCGGGGTGGGCGCGCTTGAGGTCCAGGCGCCGGGGGCGGGTGAGCCGATCGGCCTGGTTCAGCACCAGCAGGCGCGCGTGGTCCTCGCAGCCGATCTCCTTGAGGGTGGCGCCCACGACCTTCAGGTGGTCCTCCAGGTCCGGGCTGGAGGCGTCGGCCACCACCAGGAGGGCCTCGGCGGTGCGCACCTCGCCCAGGGTGGAGCGGAAGGCGGCCACCAGCTGGTGGGGCAGCTTGCGGATGAAGCCCACCGTGTCCGACACCAGGGCCTGCCGGGGCTCGCCGGTGGTCTCGTCCACGCCCAGCCAGGCCTTGCGGGTGGTGGTGTCCAGGGTGGCGAAGAGCATGTCCCGGGGTTCCCCCTCCCCGGTGAGGGCCTTCAGGATGCTGGTCTTCCCGGCGTTGGTGTAGCCCACCAGGGCCACCCGGGGGACCTTCGGGCTGCGGCCCTGGCCCTGCGTCTTCCGCACCCGCTGCAGGTGCTCCAGCTCCTTCTTGAGCTGGCTGATGCGGAGGCGGGTCATGCGCCGGTCCACCTCGATCTGGGTCTCGCCGGCGCCGCCCCGGACGCCCACGCCGCCCACCTGGCGCTCCAGGTGGGTCCAGGCCCCCTTGAGGCGGGGCAGTTCGTACTCGTACCGGGCCAGCTCCACCTGGGCCTTGGCCTCCCGGGTCTGGGCCCGGCTTTCGAAGATGGCCAGGATCACCCCGGTGCGGTCCAGGCAGGTCATCCCGGTGGCCTTCTCGAGGTTCCGGATCTGGCTGCCGGAAAGTTCGTTGTCGCACAGGAGGAGGGTGGCGCCCAGGTTGCGGGCCTTCTGGGCCACCGTCTCGATCTGGCCCTTGCCGTAGAAGGTGCGGGACTCGACGGTGGCCCGCTTCAGGCGCTCCCGGCCCGCGGGTTCCATGTCGCAGGCCCGGGCCAGCTCTTCCAGCTCGGCCAGATGCACTTCGATATCATTGTCCCGGTCCTGGGGTCCTTGGTGGGCGATCAGGAAACATCGGGGAATGAGCTCTGGCATAGGGAACGAGGTTACCATCAAATCCTAGGTTCACTTCAGTTCAAGGACAGGTTCCGGCCGGCCGATGCTAGCATCAGGAAACCGTGAGGTCATATGGCCATTTTCGGCTTCGGAAAGGACAAGAAAGACGGCGGGGGTTCCCAGGACCAGGTCCTGGCCTACCTGGAGGACGCCCAGCGCGTGCGGGCGGCATTCACCCTTTCCGGGCCCCGCAAGACCGAGGTGCCCGCCTTCCTCCAGGGCCTGGACGAATCCGAAGGCACGGCCACCTTCCAGATCACCGGGCCCCTCATCGCGGAGAAGGGCAACACCGTCGAACTGCTCTTCATCCAGGAAGGCCTGCGCATCGGAGGGTCGGCCCGTCTCCTGGAGACCCGCAGCGGCGTGGCCGTCCTTGAGCTGCCCGACGCCCTGGAGCTGAAGGAGCGCCGCGGCGCGCCCCGGGCCCGCCTCAACCCCAAGGAAGGGGCCACGATCACGGCCCTCACGGGGCTCTTCGAGGGCGTGGGCATCACGGGCGTCATCGAGAACATCTCCGAGTCCGGCGCCCGGGTGCGGGTGGAGAAGGGCATGGCCATCAAGGGCGAGAAGCGGCTGCCCCTGGGCACGGGCCTGGTGCCGGTGGGCCAGCCCTTCATGCTCATCAAGCTCAACAAGCTCCCCAAATGCCCCGCCGTCATGGAGCTGGAAGGCAAGGCCGCCTACCTGGACAGCAGCGGCGGCGGCCTGACGATGGGATTCGCCTTCTCGCGGCCCAAGGCGGATGTGGCCGCGGCCCTGCGGGGGCTGGTGGCTTCCCGCACCTCCGCCATTCCCGCGTCCCTGCCCTCCAAGGCCAGGCGCAAGCCCGAGGCGGCGTCCCCGGGCTCCTTCGCGGACGAGCCCCTGGCGCGCCCCAGGCCCGTGGAGGAACCCCGGTCAAAGCCGGTGGAGCCCAAGCCGGTGGAAGCCAAGGTGGAGGCTCCCCGGGCCCCTGAACCCCCGCCCCCGGAGGAGGAGGCCCAGCCCGCCTCCAGGAGCGACAGCCTCGTGCGCCTGAAGAAGCGCAGCCGGGCGGTGGTGGCCCTTTCCCGCACCGCGGCCTTCGACGACATCCTCAGGAGCTTCCTCCAGGAGGACGGCTTCGGGCGGGTGCTCACCACGACGTTCTCCGAGGAGATCCCCGAGCTCCTGCGCCAGCCCAACCTGGGCGTCCTTTTCCTGGACGGGAGCATGACGGTCGTGGAGACCCTGGAGTTCGTCCGGCACCTCCAGGAGACCTGCGAGGACCTGCCTCCCATCGTGGTGGCGGCGGAGGACATCTCGGCCGCCATCGTCCTGGCGGCGCGCAGGCACGGCGTGGCGCAGCTGGTGGTGAGGCCCTACGAGCTGGACGCCACCTTCGCCGCCCTCCTCAGCGAACAGGTCACCCTGAGATAGAGGAGCCTCCATGCCCCCGCGCCTCCTGGCCGCGCTCCTCGCCGCGCTCCTCCCCCTCCAGGCCCAGGAGACGCCCCACCCCAACCGCCTGGCCTGGCTGACGATCTTCCCGGAGCCCCTGCCCGAGGGGGTCACCCAGTTCTCCCTGGAAGCCACCAACCAGTTCCTGAGATCCGACCGCCGGGACATCACGAACAACGGCGTCACCCACGCCCATCTCCAGGGCGAGGAGTGGCAGCTCACCTCCGACCTGGCCTGGGCCCTGGGCCCGGGCCGCCTCAACGTGCGGACCCGCCTGGCCTACCGCTCCTCGGGCATCGCCTCCCGGGCCATCATGAACTGGCACGACATCCTCGGGGTGGAGCAGGGCGGCCGGGACCAGGACCCCACCTTCGACGAACGCTACCACCTGGAGCGCAACGGCGTCACGGTCTTCGACCTGGACAAGCCCCGGCTCCAGGTCCAGGGCGTGGATCTGGGCTGGGTGCTGCCCTGGGGGGACCGCCGGCAGGGGGCGCGCGCGGGCATCACCGCCCAGTTGCCCACCGGGCATGCCATGGAGCTCCAGAGCAGCGGAGGCACCAACTTCCTGGCGGGCGGGGCGGCCTGGACGTCCTTCGGGGCCTTCCGCGCCTGGGCCCAGGGCGAGGAGATCTGGATCAGCCTGCCCCGGCACAGCCCCCTGCGCACGGTGGTGACCCGCGGCCAGTTCTGGCGCGCGTGGGCGGGCCTGGCCTGGCAGGGCCCGGGCGGCTCCTTCTGGAAAGGCTTCGGCCTGGACCTCTCCTTCGCCTACAACGAGACCCCCTATCGCACGCACCTCACGCGCGTGGACAAGTACGGCCTCCAGCAGACCTGGGTCTTCAGCCACGAGCGGCTGCCCCGGTGGCGCTTCGGTTTCACGGAAAAGGGCGGGACGTTCGCCACCCCGGAGATCACGGGGTTCGTGACCTTCAGGCCTTAGGAGGCTGTCCACGTATTACTCGGCCTCGCGAGTAATACGTGGACAGCCTCCTCCAGGGAACCCGCTTCGCCGAACCCCCACCTTCAGGCACGGAGGTGCGTGATGAGGTGGGCGGCCGCATGGGTGATCCTGGCCGGCGTGCCGGTCCCGGGGCAGGTGCAGGTGACGCCGCCGGAGGTGGTGCTGGGATCCGGCCAGGTCTGCGCCTTCCAGGCCGTCCTCGCCATGGCCCCCGGCGCCGACCCGTCCAGGCCCCCCTCCTGGGCCCGGGGCTCCGCGGACCCGTCCCTGTGGCTCTGGACCGTCCCGGATGGGGGCCCCGGCACGGTGGACGCCAAGGGCGTCTTCACGGCGCCCGCCGAAGGTCCGCCGAGCCGGACGCGGGTCCGCGCCACCCTCGCGGCCTCCCCCGACGTGTGGGGGGAGGCCGTGGTGACGGCCCTCGCCCTGCCCGACGTCCCCGTGGCCCTGGTGGGCCAGGTGCTGGGCCCGGACTGGGCCACCCCCCAAACCGCCGCCCTGCCCTTCTCGGAAAGAAATCACGAGTGGAACCCGGCGATCGTGGGGCGGAGACCCCGCCAGGCCCCTCCCCTGGAGGTTGGCTTCGGGCTGCCCGCGCAGCTCGCCTGGACCCTCCAGCCCCGCGCGGCCGGCGCGCGGCTCACGTACCGCGAGGGCGCCCAGACCGTTCACCGGGACGTCTCCGGCCAGGACCGGGCGGTGGTCACCCTGAGGGGCTGGACGCGGCGTTGCCGGGTGGAATCCCTCCTCCCGGTCGGCCCCGGAACCTGGTTCAGCTGCGTGGAAACCCGCACCTTGCACCCGCGGGGTCTCTTCCCGTTCCCCCGAAGGGGCGCGGAGGGTCCCACGCCGGCGATCTCCTGCGGGGCGCCATCCTGCATGGTCGAATCGAATGTGCTCACCCACCCCAGGGCCTCCATCCTCATCGCCGACGAGGGCGAACATGTCGTCCATCGCCTGGCCCGGGATGGGACGATCCTGGCCTGGTGCGGCGAGCCGGGGCGGCCGGGACACCTGGACTCCCCCCGCCGGAAGGGTTGCCTGGGACGGCTGGCGGACTTCCTCACCGGCACCCGG
This sequence comes from Mesoterricola sp. MK458, assembly GCF_055384935.1. Taxonomy (NCBI): domain Bacteria; kingdom Pseudomonadati; phylum Acidobacteriota; class Holophagae; order Holophagales; family Holophagaceae; genus Mesoterricola; species Mesoterricola sp. MK458. The sequence continues at coordinate 3,712,542 of NZ_AP045075.1, read as the reverse complement.
GAACCTCCCGTCCGGTTCAACCGGCCCACCTTCCTGGTCCAGGGACGGGAGCGGGGCTGGGGGCCCTCCTGGCTCACCATGGTGGCCGACACCGGAAACCACGTCATCCGGATCGTGACGCCCGACGGCCGGGTGTCGACCCTGGCGGGCATGCCCGGCCAGGTGGGACACCTGGACGCGAACGACCCCGGCGACGCCCGCTTCAACCATCCCCTGGGCCTGGCCTGGGACGAGTGGGACAATGCCCTCTTCGTGGCCGACCAGGGCAACGCCGTGGTGCGCAGGATCAGCCACTGGGGGGGGGTTGCCACGGTGGCCGGCCTCACGGGCCAACCCGGCTCCCGGGACGGCGGGCGGCAGGTCGCCCAGTTCACCCGCATCAAGGGTCTCGCGCTGTCGCCCCGCGCGGGCGCCCAGTCCAGGCTGTTCGTCCTGGACGGACACGCGGTGCGGGAAGTGAACCCAAGGACCGGGAGGGTGACCACGGTGCTGGGGCAGGTGGACACGCCGGGCTTCCGGGAGTTCGGCCCGGGCGCCGGGCCCCGCCTCGAGCCCTGCCTGAACGATCCCTGGGACCTCAAGCCCTGCGGCCGCGGATTCCTGATCGCGGACCGGGGCAACAACGCCGTGCGGCTGTGGGACATCGCCCGGAGCTCCCTCACCACCCTGGCCGGCGACCCAGCCCTGGCCTCCACCCGCGCCGGCCTGCTCCGCGACGGCATGCCCGTACCTCTGGACGAGGCCTACGCGACCCTGCAGGCCCCCCGGGCGCTCCTGCCCCTGACGCCCAGCCGCGTCCTCGTGGGGACGGCGCGGACGGTGGCGATCCTGGGCCTGGGCGACCCGGCCCAGGACCCCGGCTGGAAGGTCACCCTGGAGTGCGCGGTGGAGCCGCACGGCGGTTCCTGCCAGGTCCGCTTCGCCCTGGTGGGCGAACCCGAGGCCCCGGTGCCCATGGCCTACACCGTGGATTTCCTCGAGCCCGACGGGACCCTCGCGGAGCGCCGCAGCGGCGACAGCTTCACCTGGCAGCCCGTGAAGGCTGAGGGGATCTTCGCCCAGATGGGCGCCGGAACCGTCGTCGTGCGCTGCGTGACCCACCAGGGCCGCTCCGCCGGGGCGAAGGCGGAGGTGGAGATCCGCTAGCCAGGCTAAGCGTTCAGGGCCCGCCCGTACACCGCGCGCGCGGCTTCGGGGAAGGCCTCGTTGAGCGTGGGGTGGGGGTACATCGTGTTGATGAGCTCGTCCACGGTGAACTCCCCGCCCAGCAGGGCCAGGCTGGAGGCCACCAGCTCGGTGGCCTTGGGTCCGAGGATGTGGATGCCCAGGATCTCGCCGTAGGTCTTGTCGGCCACGATCTTCACGAAGCCGTGGGGCTCGCCGATGATGTTGGCCTTGGCCAGGGGCATGAAGGGGAAGGAGCCCACCTGGACGTCGTACCCCTTGTCCCGGGCCTGGGCCTCCGAGAGGCCGATGCAGCCCACCTCGGGGTCGCAGTAGGTGACGCTGGGGACGCGATCGTAGTTGATGGGATGGGGGTGCGCGTCCTTGCCCAGCGCCTTCGCCGCGTGCTCGGCGGCCACGATGCCCTCGTCGGAGGCCACGTGGGCGAGCATGGGGGTGCGCACGATGTCGCCGATGGCGTACAGGCCCGGCTCGGCGGTGGCGAGGTAGGCGTCCACCTCCACGAAGCCGCGGTCCACCTTGGCCTTGGTGGCTTCGAGACCCACCCCGGCGGTGACCGGGCCGCGGCCCACGGCCACCAGCAGGTGGCTGCACTCCACCACGCCGCCCTTGTCGCCTTCCAGGTGGCACACGACCTTGTCGGGAAAGCGCTCGATGGAGGCGATCTTCGTCTTCACGCGCACGTCGATCTTGTCCTTCTTGGCCAGGATCTTCGCCAGCTCTTCGCCCATGGAGGCGTCCTCGATGGGCAGGATCCGGTCCATGAACTCCACCAGGGTCACCTTGGAGCCCAGCCGCGCGAAGACCGAGGCGAACTCCACGCCGATGGCGCCCGCGCCCAGGATGACCAGGTGGCTGGGCAGTTCGGTCATGTCCATGAGGTGGTCGCTGTTCACCACGCGCACGCCGTCGGTTTCCATGCCGGGCAGTTCCTTGGGCACGGAGCCGGTGGCCAGGATGATCCTGCGGGCCTCGTGGACCTCGCCGCCCACGTCCACCTTGCCTCCGCCCAGAAGCCGGCCCGCGCCCTTGAGCACGGTGACCTTGTTCTTCTTCATGAGGAATTCGACGCCCTTGCCGTTCTTCAGGACGATGCGGTTCTTGCGCTTGACGATGGCGGCCAGGTCGGCCTTGAGGGCCGACACGTCCACTCCGGCGATGCCGTAGTCGGCCAGGTCCGACATCTGGTCGTAGCGGTGGGCGGTCTCCAGCCAGGTCTTGGCGGGGATGCAGCCCCGGCGCAGGCAGGTGCCCCCCAGGCCCGCCGGGTCCTTCTCCACGATGGCGGTGGCCAGGCCCAGCTGGGCCCCGCGGATGGCGGCGATGTAGCCGCCGGGGCCGGAACCGATGACGATGAGATCGAATTGGGCCATTGCCGCACTCCTGGAAGGTCAGAAAGATCCAGCCCCCAGTTTCCCACCCTCCTTACCCTTTGGCCACCAGGGCTTTCACCGCGGCGTGGGCCGTCTCCCTGAGGACGTCAAGGTCGTCAAAGGAGCCGGGATGGATGGGCGCGCCCACGTGGATACGGAAGGTGCCCGGCGTCACCCGCCACCCGCCGGGGGGGAGCAACTCGAAACCGCCCGTGAGGCCCAGGGGCACGATGGGCACGCCGGCGTCCTGGGCGAGGTTGAAGACCCCCTTCTTGAAGGGCAGCAGTTCCCCGTCGCGGGTCCGGGTGCCCTCGGGGAAGGCGGCGACGGTGGCGCCGTCGTGGATGAGGCGCGCGGCGCGCTTGAGCGAAGCGATGGCCTTCGGGCGGTTGCGCCGGTTGATGAAGATGCAGCCGCCCATCCAGCAGGCCGGACCCAGCACGGGAATGAGCAGCATCTCGATCTTGGCGAGGTACACGGGGTGATTGGGCAGGTTGCAGGTGAGCATCATGGCGTCCAGGTAGGACGTGTGGTTGGCGATGTAGATCACCGGCTGGCGCCCCTCCCGGATGTCTTCGGGCAGGTCTTCCCACCCGTCGATCTCGTGGCGCACGCCCCAGATGCGGCCCATGTGGGCGAAATAGACCTGGGCGACCCGCCCCATGGCGCGGCGCCCGCCCAGGAAGGGCGCCATCAGGAAGCCCGCCACGGTGAACACGAACAGCATCAGGAACGTGTACATCAGCACCAGGAAGGGCTTGACGAAGGGCCGGCTCATGGCGCGGCCACCACCTCGGCGGATTTGATCCTCACCGGGTACTCCGGAACGTTCTGCATGCCCTTGCGCAGGATGGTGTTCACCTTCTCGATGCGGTCCACGGCCTCCATGCCCTCCACCACCCTTCCGAAGGTGCAGTAGCCCGCGCCGCCGGCCGTCGTGTCCTTGTGGTCCAGCATGGCGTTGTCGGCGGTATTGATGAAGAACTGCGCGGCGGCGGAATCCGGATCCTCGGTGCGCGCCATGGCGATGGTGCCCCGGACGTTCCGGAGCCCGCCCTGGACGGCTGGGCCCGCCTCGTTGGGGATGGGCTCGTGGCAGGGCTTTTCCGTGAGGTCCGGCAGCATGCCCCCGCCCTGGATCATGAATCCCGCGATCACGCGGTGGAAGATGGTCCCGGCGAAGTGGCCCTCCTTCACGTAGCGCAGGAAGTTGGCGACGGTCCTGGGCGCCAGGGCGGGCTCGAGCTCCACGACCACGGGCCCGTAGCTGGTGACGATCCGCACCCGAGGCTTGGCCGCGTCCTGGGCCAGGGCCGGGAGGACGCAGAGGAGGGCGGAAAGGAGGATGGCTTTCATGGTCGGCTCCAACGTCCATTCTAGGGGGTTCATACATTCAGGATGTCAACGAAAGGCCCGGGGTTCCCCACCTTGCTATGCTTTTCCCATGCCGACCTTCGATTTCCCCACGTGGTTCCTATCGGCGATGCTGGCACCCTTCGGTCTGGTGCTGGGTTCCTTCGCCAATGTCCTCATCCACCGCCTTCCCCAGGAGGCCGAAGCCGACCGGGACGTGGTCCGGCGCCCCAGCCACTGCCCCAGCTGCAAGGCCCGCATCCGCCCCTGGCACAACATCCCCCTCGTGGCCTGGCTGTGGCTGCGGGGACGCTGCGCGAGCTGCGGCTGGCGGATCCCGGTGCGCTACCCCCTCGTGGAGCTCCTGGGAGGCGTCATCCTGGCCGGGTCGGTGTGGGTATTCCCCTTCGGCACCCTCATCTGGGCCAAGGGCATCGTGTGCGGCCTCGCCCTGCTGGTGCTCTTCTTCACGGACATCACCGAGTTCATCCTGCCCGACGCGGTGCAGTTCCCCCTCATGGCGCTGGGGGTCCTCTTCACGCTCCCGCAGCTGGCCTGGCCCCTGCACCTGACCTCGGTGTGGGCCCCCGGCCTCGTCATCCTGCGGGTGGACACCTTCGCCAACGCCCTGCAGCCCGCCCCCTGCTGGAGCCTCATGGGTCAGCCCGTCACCTGGCAGGACAGCCTCCTGGGCCTGGCCATCGGGTACGGCGTCCCGTGGGCCCTCAACCTCGTCTACCGCCTCATCCGCAAGACCGACGGCATCGGCATGGGCGACTTCAAGATGCTGGCGTGGCTGGGGGCCTTCTGGGGCTGGGCACCGATGCTGGGGATCCTCTTCGGGGGCGCGCTCCTCGGGAGCGTGGTCGGCGTGCCCCTCCTGCTGATGAAGAAGGCCAAGGCGCAGACCATGCTGCCCTTCGGATGCGGACTGGCCCTGGCGACACCGGTGGTGGTGTTCTACGGACCGGCGCTCTGGTTGGCCTACCTGGGGATGATGCGCTGAAACGTCAGGCGCCGCTAAGGCGTGGTCGTAATGGAATAGCTCCAATTAATTTGGGTTCTTCACGGAATTAACGGAAGGCCTCGACCCTCACTCACTCTGGCCTGTTCTTGGAATGGGGCTTGGGACGGGTGGTCGAAGGCCGTCATAATCCCGTGATCGAGGCCATTCGAAACGAAATGCCTATCGCCGAGGCGCCGAAGACGCCGAGGATCGCCGAAAATGATTTTCTTTTTTCCTCGGCGAACCTCGGCGTCTTCGGCGCCTCGGCGACAAGTCCCTTCGATGGGGTTTGCCGGATGCCCCGGGTAGCAGGTCGGCAGCAGTGGACTTCAGGCATCTTGGCGTTGTCGGGAAACTGGGACTTCTTTCCCTTATGGATGCACCATGCACCAATACGACCGCGTATCAGCCATACCCATCCTGGCTTTACAAACGCTCCCTAAGAGGGTGGCTGCCGACGAAACAGGAACGACTCGATCCTGGGGCGGTCCTTGCCCGGGATCTCCAGCCGGACCCGCATCTCGTCGCCGTCCCGGACGTAGTCCAGGGTCGCGCCGCCGGGCTCGGTGACGAACCGGGCGCGGCCGGGGCCGGCTGAGGTCACCCGCCAGCGCAGGGGCGTCTCCTCCCGGGGCTTCAGTCCAGGCCCGAAGTGGCGCATGGTGAGCCAGGGGCCGTCGGCCTCCTGGGAGAAGGACATCAGTTCCATCAAGAGGACGCGGCCGTCCTTCAACTCCCGGTACATGCCCTGGATGTTGCCGTGGGACAAGGCGCTCCAGGTCTCCTCCTGGCGCAGGCCGCCGGCTTCAGCGGCCCAGGTGCCCTCCAGCCACGCCAGGGCGGGGAGGGTGGGCGCCTGGGCGGCCAGGGCCGGGGCGAGGAGGAGGACCGGGAGAAACCGCACCCTAGGCCAGCGCGGCCCGGAGGGCGGCGAAGGCCTCGGGGAGGCCCTGGGGCTTCGTGCCGCCGCCCTGGGCCAGTTCCTTCTTCCCGCCGCCGCGGCCGTCCACGTGGGGGGCCATGGCCTTGAGGAGGGCGCCGGCGTCGGCGCCGCCCGTGAGGTCCAGGGACACGCTCACCAGGAGGGCCAGCTTGTCGTCGGCGAGCTTCGAGGCCAGGGCGATAACGGCGCTGCGGTGGCGGGTGCGCACCTGGTCCATCATCTCGCGCAGGGCGGGGCCGTCGATGCCTTCCACGGACAGGGTGACCACGGTGCGGCCTCCCAGCTGGGCCACCTCTTCCGCGGCGCCGCCGGAACCGGCGGCCTTGAGGCGGGTCTCCTTCAGCTCGCGCTCCAGTTCATGGATGCGGGCCTCCTTGGCGGCGATGACGCTGCCCAGGGCCTCGCGCGGGGTGTTCACCTGGCGGGCCAGGGAGACCAGGAGGTGCTCGTCCTCCTGGAGGCGCTGGAGGGCCGCGGCGCCGGCCACGGCCTCCAGCCGGCGCACGCCGGCGGCCACCGCGCCTTCGCTCACGATCTTCACCAGGCCGATCTCGCCGGTGTTGGCGACGTGGGTGCCCCCGCAGAGCTCCCGGGAGAACCCGGGAACGGAGACGACCCGCACGGTGTCGCCGTACTTCTCGCCGAACAGCGCCATGGCCCCCGCGGCCAGGGCCTCCTCGATGGGCATGACCTGGCTGGTGGTGCGGTGCGCCAGGAGAGTCTGCTCGTTCACCAGCCGCTCGATCTCCAGCACCTGCTCGGGCTCCAGGGGGGCGAAGTGGTTGAAGTCGAACCGCAGGCGCTCGGCGTCCACCACGGAGCCGGCCTGCTTCACGTGGGTGCCCAGCACGTCGCGCAGGGCGGCGTGGAGCAGGTGGGTGGCGGTGTGGTGGGCCCGGATGCGGGCGCGGCGCTCGGCGTCCACCGAGGCCAGGACGGTCTCGCCCTCGCGCAGGGCCCGGCTGCCGGAGATGGTCACGTGGTGCAGGTGGCGGCGGGGGGCGGGGGCGGTGGTGTCCGTGACCTGGCAGGTGACGCCGTCGGCCCGCAGGACGCCCGTGTCCCCGACCTGGCCGCCGCTCGTGGCATAGAAGGGGGTGTGGTCCAGCAGGACGAAGCCCGCCCCGGTGAGCTCCTTCACGCGCCGGCTGCCGGCGTCGAAGAGGGCGACCACCTTGGCCTGGGCTTCGGTGACCTCGTAGCCCAGGAAGGCCGTGGCGCGCAGGTCGGCCAGGGCGGCGAGGTCGCCTCCCAGGCGGATGTCGTGGACCTTCATGGCCGCGCGGCCCTTGGCCTTCTGCTCCCGCAGGGCCGTGTTGAAGCCCTCCAGGTCGCAGGCCAGGCCCCGCTCCCTGCACCAGTCCTCCACCAGGTCCACGGGGAACCCGAAGGTGTCGTAGAGCTTGAAGATCTCGGCGCCGGGAATGGAACCCGAGGACGTGTCCAGGGACTCCAGCTGCTTGAGGCCCGTGGTGAGGGTCAGGCTGAACTGGCCCTCCTCCCTCGCGATGATCTTGGTGATGCGGTTCAATTCGCCTTCCAGCTCGGGGTAGGCGTCGCCCATGGCGGCGAAGACCGAGGGGCTCAGCTCCGCGAAGAAGCGGCCCTCGATGCCCAGCTTGCGCCCGAAGCGCAGCGCCCGGCGGATGATCTTCCGGAGCACGTAGCCGCGGCCCTCGTTGCTGGGCACGACGCCGTCGAAGACCATGAAGGTGGCCGCGCGGATATGGTCGGCGATGACCTGGCTCGCGGTGCGGTTGGCGGTCTCCGCGCGCTGGGCGGGGTCCACCTTGGCGCGCTTCCAGATGGCCGCGAAGATGGGCTTGAACAGGTCGATCTCGTAGTTGCTGTCCACCCCCTGGAGGATGGAGGCAACGCGCTCCAGGCCCATGCCGGTGTCGATGCTGGGCCGCGGAAGGGGCGTGAGGTTGCCCTGGGAGTCGCGGTCGTACTGCATGAAGACCAGGTTCCAGATCTCCATGACCCGGTCGCCCTCGCCGTTGGGCAGGTCGTCACCGGGGTACTGGGGCCCGCGGTCGTAGTGGATCTCGCTGCACGGACCGCAGGGGCCGGTGTCGCCCATCTGCCAGAAGTTGTCCTTCTTGCCGAAGGCCAGGATGTGGTCGCGGGGGACGCCGGCCTTGGCCCACATCTCCCGGGCCTCCTCGTCGGCGGGGACGCCGTCGGCGCCCTCGAAGACCGACACCCAGAGGCGGGACGGGTCCAGCCCCAGGCAGCCCTTGTCCACGGGGCCCGTGACCAGTTCCCAGGCGAAGGCGATGGCGTCGGCCTTGAAGTAGTCGCCGAAGCTGAAGTTGCCCAGCATCTCGAAGAACGTGTGGTGGCGGGCGGTGAACCCCACCTGGTCCAGGTCGTTGTGCTTGCCCCCGGCCCGCAGGCACTTCTGGGAGGTGGCGGCGCGGGTGTAGTCGCGCTTCTCCTTGCCCAGGAAGAGGTCCTTGAACTGGACCATGCCGGCGTTGGTCCACATCACGGTGGGATCGTCGGCGGGGCCCACCACGGAGCTGGAGGCCACCACGCGGTGGCCACGGGAGGCGAAATAGTCCAGGAAGCGCTGTCGGAGTTCGGAGGTTTTCATGATCCCACTTTCTAGTGACGGAAATGCCGGGTGCCGGTGAAGAAGAGCCATACGCCCAGGCGCTGGGCGGCCGCGATGACGTCCTTGTCGCGCAGGGAGCCCCCGGGTTCGATGATGGCCGAGACCCCGTGCGATGCGGCCAGTTCCAGGCCGTCGGCGAAGGGGAAGAAGGCGTCGGAGCCCAGGATGGAGCCCCGGGCCCGGTCCCCGGCCTTGCGGCAGGCGATCTCCACGGAGTCCACGCGGCTCATCTGCCCGGCGCCGATGCCCACGGTGCCGCCGTCGCGCACCAGGACGATGGCGTTGGACTTGACGGCCTTGGCCACGGTCTGGGCCAGGACCATGTCCTCCACCAGGGGCTTGGGGCCGCGGCCGGTGGCCTTGACCTGCCACTGCTCCACCGGGGTGAAGGCGTCGTCGGGACGCTGGACCAGGAAGCCGCCTCCGATGCTGCGCAGATCCAGGCCGTGGGCCGACAGGGGCCAAGACGCGGGGGTCTCCAGCAGCCGCAGCTGCTTCTTGGCGGCGAACAGGCTGAGCGCCTCGGGCGAGAAGGCCGGGGCCATGACCACTTCCCAGAAGCTCTGGACCATGGCCTGGGCCACCTCCACCCCCACGGGGCGGTTGAAGGCGGCGATGCCCCCGAAGGACGAGACGGGGTCCCCCGCCTGGGCCTTCAGGAAGGCTTCGAGGACGTGGGGCCCGCGGCCCACGCCGCAGGGGTTGTTGTGCTTGACGATGACGCAGGAGGGCGCCGCGAACTGGAAGACGGTGCGGGCGGCGGCGTCGGAGTCCAGGAGGTTGTTGAAGCTGAGTTCCTTGCCCTGGAGCTGGCGGCAGGCGGCGATGCCCTCCTCCGGGGCGCCGGGGCGCACGTAGAAGGCGGCGGGCTGGTGGGGGTTCTCGCCGTAGCGCAGGCTCTGCTTGGCTTCCAGGCCGATGCTCAGGCGGTCGGGAAGGCCCTCTCCCGGGGTGCCCGAGGCCATCCACGCGCTGATGGCGGCGTCGTAGGCGGCGGTGCGCTGGAAGGCGGCCAGGGCGCAGGCCCGGCGGTCCTTCAGGGTCCAGGCGCCCTGGGCCAGTTTCGCCAGGAAGGGCTCGTACTGGGAGGGGTCGGTGAGGACGGTCACGGTGGCGTGGTTCTTGGAGGCGGACCGCAGCATGCTGGGGCCGCCGATGTCGATCTGCTCGATGCAGTCCTCGGGGGAGACCCCCGGCTTGGCCACGGTGGCCTCGAAGGGGTAGAGGTTCACCACCACCAGGTCGATGGGCCCGATGCCCAGGCGCGCCGCGTCGCCCACGTGGGCGGGGTCGTCCCGGCGGAACAGGAGGCCGCCGTGGATCCTGGGGTGCAGGGTCTTCACCCGGCCCCCGAAGGCCTCGGGGGCCCCGGTGTAGTCGGCCACCTCGCGCACCGGCACCCCGGCGTCGGCGAGGGCCTTCAGGGTGCCCCCCGTGGCCAGCAGATCCCAGCCCAGGCCGACCAGGCCCCTGGCCAGCGGCAGGAGGCCCGTCTTGTCGTACACCGAAATCAGAGCCGTAGCCATGGCATTCCCCGGAAAGATCCATTCTTTCATGGAGAAGCGGAGGGGAAAACCCCGGAACGGCGATAGGATGCAGGGCAGGGGTGACGGATTTAGCAGATCCGGCCGATCAGGAATCCGAGGGAGGAGGCCCAGGTGGACGTTCAGGTGGAGGTCCAGTTCACGATCCAGCACACCATGGAGGAACTCAAGGAGCAGTTCGTCCGGCGCGGGCACATCCCCGACTGGCGTGTCATCGACGCGGAGACCCGGCCCCAGCTCTTCTTCGAGACCCGCATCGTCTCCTTCAACCTGTCCTCGGAGGAGGACCGGCGCGCCTGGTTCGTGTTCAGCCTGGAGGCCTGCGGCGAGCTCCGCAAGCGGATCCACATCCGCAATGTGGTGCCCTCCGGGGTGACGATCGACATCCCGAACTTGGTGGAATTCCTCAACTTCTGCAGAAATTGCCTGGTCGCGACCCCGGGCGCGAGCTAAAGCACCCCCTGGTCCGTTCCACCCCTTTGCCTCATGCTGGAAGGCCAGACTCGGGAATAGCCATGCCGACACTTAAAATCAACGATATCGAGGTCAAGGTGGAGCCCGGGACCCTGCTCCTGGACGCCTGCGCCCAGGCCGGGTACCCGGTGCCGAGCTACTGCTACCATTCCGCCCTGACGCCCGTGGCCACCTGCCGCATGTGCCTGGTGGAGATCAAGGGCCAGCCCAAGCTCGCCACGTCCTGCACCACCCTGGCCGGGGACGGCCAGGAGGTCTTCACCAACTCCAAGGCCGTGGTCGACGGCCGGGCCGGGGTGATGGAATTCCTGCTCATCAACCACCCCCTGGACTGCCCCATCTGCGACCAGGCCGGGGAATGCAAGCTCCAGGACTACAGCTACCAGTACGGCAGCGGCGACAGCCGCATGGTCGAGCCCAAGCGCCGCTACCGCTACGAGGACCTGGGCGCCAAGATCGTCATCGACAAGAACCGTTGCATCCACTGCACCCGGTGCGTGCGCTTCACCCGGGAGATCTCGGGCACGGGCGAGCTCATCGTGGCCAACCGGAGCTCGGAGCTGGAGGTCACCACCTATTCCGGGCGCACCATGGACGAGAACCCCCTGGCGGGCAACGTCGTGGATCTGTGCCCCGTGGGGGCGCTCACCAGCCGCGACTTCCGCTTCAACAAGCGCGTGTGGTACCTCAAGCCGGTGCCCACCATCAGCCGCCTTTCCCCCATGGCCAACCCCATCTGGGCGGACGTGGACCAGAACCGCCTGTGGCGGTTCCGCCCCCGCCCCCAAGGCACGAGGCTCTCCACCCAGTTCATGCTCGACACCGAGCGCCTGGCCTGGCACCGCTACGACCTGGACCCCGCCACCCGCCTGACCACGCCCCTCCTGGACGGCGCGCCCGCCTCGGTGGACGCCGTGGCGGCGCGCCTCCGGGAGGCCGGCACGGTGGCCGTGGTGGGCCAGGGAACCTTCGGCTGCGACACCGCCCAGCGCCTGGGCGACCTGGCCTCGAGCCCCGACCTGCGCTACGGCAGCGGGGACCGGGTGGAGCAGGTCCAGTTTCCCGCCCTGCAGCAGAGCGGCGACGGCGTCTTCAACCGCCGGGGCTTTTCCGAGCGGGGCTACCGGTTCGGGCACCTGGACGAACTCCTGGCCAGGGTGCGAAGCGGCGAGGTCAAGGCCGTGATCCTGCTCCACGACGATGAATTCTCCAGCCGCACCGAGACGGCGAAGCTGGCGGAGATCCTCGAGGCCACGCCCTTCAGCCTGCTGCTGGAGCCCATCCCCTCGGACCTGCGGGGCACCGCCCGGCTCCCGGTGGCCACCTACCTGGAGGAGAGCGACTTCGTGATCAACCACGAGGGCGAGCTGCGCCGCTACCAGAAGGCCCTGGAGCCCCCCAAGGGCGTCAAGCCGCTCCCCGTCTGGGTCCGGGAACTGGCCGGGGCCGCCGCAGGAACCCGCGCCTAGGAGGCCCTAGGTGGCCGGCATCCTGCTGATGGTCTATGACGCCGAGGACCTCCGGTGCCGCCGGCTGGTGGACTGGGTGGGGCGCCATGACCGCGACGGCCTCGTGGTGACCTTCCCCTACCAGAACGGCGAACTGGTGCGGGTGGCCCCCGAACTGGCCGGCCTGGAATTCCCGGGCGAGGTGTACACCCTGGACCTGGAGAGCCGCGTGGTGCGGGGCGGCGCCGCCATGGCCCCGGGCCTGCTCCGGCGCCTTCCGCGGTGGTCCTGGGCCCAGGTCCCGGCGCGGATCCCCTGGGTGGCCCGGCTCATCTTCCGGATCATCCGGCGCTGATCCCGCAGCCCCGGCAGAGCGGAGCAGCGTTGTTTGCAGCCACGAAGAAGGGCGCGGCTAGAACGCCACCCCCACCCCGAACGTCCACAGCCGCTGGAACTCCTGCCCCGACCCCTGGGCGCCCAGGTACCCGGCGATGTCGCCCACCGAGTTGATGTTCACGGGCTTGTCCTTGGTGATGGGCTGCTGGTAGCTGGCGGCGAAGTAGGGATTGAACACCGGCAGCGGAAGGCTGTAGCGGATGCCCACGCGCAGCCAGGGGCGGGCGATGTTCTTCGTCTGCTCCGCGCCCGCCAGGCTCAGCTTGTAGTGCTGGAAGCGCTCCATGACGCCCAGCTCCCCGGCCAGGCCCGTGAACGGGACCCAGAACTGGGCGTTGAGGCCCAGGCCCAGGCCGGACTGCTTCAGGCGGCTGTCCAGGGTGGAGACGCCCTGCTGCACCTGGCCGTCGGCCTTCCACTGGGAGAACTCGGCGCCCCACTCCAGCTTGAGTACGGGGCCCACGCGGATGATCCGGTGGCTGGCGGTGAAGGTGAAGCCGTTGCCGGTGTCCAGGCTCTTCTGGCGGATCAGGGTGCCGGTGCCCTGGATGAGGGTCTGCGGGAGGTTCTGCCCCTCGGGGAAAGGGACGTCCAGACGCAGGTCCCAGGCCTGGGCGGAAAGCGGCAGGGCCAGGAAGGCGAGGGCCAGGGTCGGGGCCACGGTTGGGATTCGGCGCATGGGGTGCCTCCGGAAACGCTCCCTCCAGGATGCAGCAAAGCCGGGGGCGGCTGGAAGTTTCCGGAGTGTCATGTTTTTGACTTGACCCATTTCCCACACCATCTAGGCTATTTACAACTCTGAAAGTCCCATGACCCCCCTTCCCCGCCTCCATTGGTCCACCCTCGGCGAGCCCACCCTTGGGCTCGAGCACCGCTGGGCCGGCGCGTGGGAGATCACCGTGGACCGTGCGTCCACACCGGCGCTCCCGCCCCGGGAGACCGACCTGTGGGTCATCACGGCCAGCGCGCCGGAGCCGCCGCCGGCCCTCACCCGGGCGGGCGCCGAAGCGGGGGCGCTGCCCATCCTCCTGGTCCTCCCGCCCGCCACCCGGGGCGTGGACGCCTCGACCCTTTTCAACTGGAGCACCCTGGGCTCCGTGCGGTGGGGCTCCATGCAGGACCCGCCGCCCCAGCCGGGGCTTCGCCCGGCCACCCTCCCCCCACCCAACCTCACGGTCACCCAGGCCCTCGCCCTGGGGCTGGTGGGCGTGGGCCAGGCCATGCAGGAGGTGCTGGCCAAGGCCAAGGCAGCCGCGGCCACCCGCGCCACCGTGCTCCTGCAGGGGGAGAGCGGCACCGGCAAGGAGATCATCGCCCGGGCCATCCACACCATGAGCGGCCAGGCCGACCTGCCCTTCGTGCCCGTGCACTGCGGCGCCATCCCGGACAACCTGATCGAATCAGAGCTCTTCGGCTACACCAAGGGGGCCTTCACCGACGCCCGCAAGGACGCCCCGGGCAAGTTCCGTGAAGCCTCGGGCGGCACCATCTTCCTGGACGAGGTGAGCACCATGCCCCTGGGCGCCCAGGTGCGCCTGCTGCGCGTCCTGCAGGAACGGGAGGTGCAGCCCCTGGGCGGCGGCGGCCCCGTGAAGGTGGACGTGCGCGTGGTGGCCGCCACCAACGTGGACCTGTGGCAGCGGGTGCAGGAGGGCTCCTTCCGGGAGGATCTCTTCTACCGCCTGGAGGTGGTGCCCATCACCCTGCCCCCCCTGCGCGACCGCCGGGAGGAGATCCCGTTCCTCGCCCAGCACTTCCTCAACCGCAAGGCCCGGGAGCACGGCCTCTATCCCAAGGCCATCCACCCGTCGGTGGATTCCCTGCTCATGGCCATGCCCTGGAGCGGCAACGTGCGCCAGCTGGAAAACGCCGTGGAGCGCGCCATCGTGCTCTCCGCGGGGCGCCCCGTGCTCACGCGGGAGGACTTCACGTTCCTGGCGGACCGCATCCCCGAGGGGCGGGAGATCGTCTCGTCCCTTCCCCCCATGGAGTCCTACGCCCCGTCGGGCCTGGCCACCGCCGCCCAGTCCATGGACCTGCCCGCCGAAGGGGTCGACCTCAACCAGGTGGTCTCGGACGTGGAAAAGAAGCTCATGCTCCAGAGCCTCGCGGTGACCCGGGGCAACAAGAAGCGCGCGGCCGAACTCCTGGGCCTCAAGCGGACCACCTTCCTGGAAAAGATGAAGCGGCTGGACCTGGAGGACGCCGCGCCGGACGGTGCCGAGGCCTGATAACCTAGTCGGATGGACCATGCATCCCCCCACACCCGTTGGCTGCTCGAGGTACCGGGGGCCGCGGAGGACCGCCTGGGCGACTGGCTCACCGAAGGGGGCGCCACCGCCACCTACCGCGAGGCGGACCCGCCCCACACCTTCTACGCCTACTTCCCCCCGGGCCTGACGCCCCCCGACGCCGGCGGCCTCGCCGCCTTCGGCGCGCGCCTCCTGCGCGAGGAGCGCTTCGAGGACGAGGACTGGCTCGCCAAGAGCCGGGAAGGCTTCGGCCCCATCGAGGTGGGCCAGGGCTTCTACATCCGCCCGCTGTGGGACGACAGCCCGGCCCCGGCCGGGCGCACCCCCATCGTCGTGAACCCGGGCCTGGCCTTCGGCACCGGCGGTCACGAGACCACGAGGCTGTGCATGGCCCACCTGGAGGACCTGGCCGCCCAGGGCCGCCTGCAGGACCCGGTGCTCGACATCGGCGCCGGCACGGGCATCCTGGCCCTGACCGCGTGGCTCTGCGGCGCCCGGCGCATCGCGGCCCTGGACAACGACCCCGACTGCGGCCCCGCCATGGACGAATTCATGGAGCTGAACCGGGGCGTCCTGGGCGGGGCCCGTCCCTTCACCCACTACGTGGGCCTCCTGGACGACCCCAGGGCCGACGGCCCCTGGCGCACCATCCTGGCCAACATCCTCCTGGAGACGATCCAGGACCTGCTGCCCCGCATGGCCTCCATCGCCGCCCCCGGCACCCTCCTGGTGGCCTCGGGCATCCTCGCCGAGCGCCAGGACGAGGCCCTCATCAGCCTGGCGGCCTACGGCTTCCGGCCCCTGAAGGTGACCACCGAAGGCGCCTGGGTGGCCATCCTGGCGGAGAAGCTCCCATGAACCGCCAGGACCGGCCCATCGGCGTCTTCGATTCCGGCATCGGGGGGCTGACGGTGGTGCGCGCGCTGCGAAAGCTCCTGCCCGGGGAGTCCATCGTGTACCTGGGCGACACCGCCCGGGTGCCCTACGGGAACAAGTCCCACGCCACCATCGAGCGGTACGCCCTGCAGGCCGGCACCATCCTGGGCCGCCACAATCCCAAGCTCATGGTCATCGCCTGCAACACCGCCTCGGCCCACGGCCTGGCGGCGCTGCAGGCGGCCGCGCCCTGCCCCGTCATCGGCGTGATCGAGCCCGGGGCCGAGGCCGCGAGCCAGGTCAAGGGCGCCGTGGGCGTCATCGGCACCCTGGCCACGGTGCAGTCCGGCGCCTACGAGGACGCCATCCGCCGGCGGAATCCCCAGGCGGTGATCCACAGCCTCCCCTGCCCCCTCCTGGTGGGCTTCGCGGAGGAAGGCTGGCTGGACGATCCCATCACCGACGCCATCTGCCGCCGGTACCTGAACCAGATCCCCTTCGAGGTGCGCACCATCGTGCTGGGCTGCACCCACTACCCCACCCTGATGCCCTCCCTGAACCGCACCCGCCCTGGAACCACCTGGCTGGACAGCGGCGAGCTCGCGGCCCAGGCGGTGGAGGACCTGCTGCGGGGCTCCCTGGGGTTCCGCACCGCCAGCGCCCGCGGCGACCTGAGGATCCTGCTCACCGACGCCGGAACCCGCCTCCAGGAGGTGGGGGAGCGCTTCCTGGGCGAGCCCCTGGACTCCGTGGAGCTCGTGGAGCTCTGATGCTCCTCCAGGACTCGCTTTCCCGGGCGATGGTCGAGTACCTCACGGGCACCGTGTCCAGCTACCAGCGGCGGGTCCCCAACGATCCCGTCCAGCTGCGCGCCGTCCTGCGGCCCGGGGACGTGATCCTGGTGGAGGGCGACACCCGCATCTCACAGTTCATCAAGTACCTCACCCAGAGCTCCTGGAGCCACGCCACGATGTACGTGGGGGACGCGCTGCTGCGCTGGGGCGGGCCCGAGGCGGACCGGGCCCTGGACCGGTACGGCCCCGAGGCCGCCCACCTCCTCATCGAGAGCGACCTGAAGGAAGGGGTGCGGGTGGTGCCCCTTTCCATCTACATGGGCAACAACCTCCGCATCTGCCGGCCCCAGGGGCTGAGGTCCGGCGGCCTGGACCGGGTGATGATGGAGCTGCTCACGCACCTGGGCGTGCGCTACGACCAGCGCAACATCTTCGACCTGGCCCGGTATCTCTTCCCCTTCCACCTCGTGCCCCGGCGCTTCCGGCCGCGCAGCCTCTACCTGGGCAGCTCCAGCAGCCGCGAGGTGATCTGCTCGGCCCTCATCGCCAAGGCCTTCTACCGCGCCGGCATCACCATCCAGCCGCCCCTGGGCGAGGGCGCCGGCCCCCAGGCGCGCCACCCCAGCTACATCATGCCCCGGGACTTCGACCTGTCGGCCAACTTCCAGATCCTCAAGTTCCAGCCCCAGCGGTCCGCGATGGAGACGCCGGCACCCTGGGATCTCACCTGAAGACGTTCTGGTTCGGGTTGCGCTCCTCCATCTCCAGCCACAGGCGCTGCAGGCTCTGGAGCCGTTCCGGGTAGTCCAGGCCGAGCGCCTCGTCCTCGGGGTCCAGGGCCATGGGGTCCTCGATCCACTCGGGGGGGAACTCGGGGAAGATGGCCGGGAGCAGGGTCCGGGGAAAGCCGCGCACGCTGAGGTTGCGGATCCCCGGGGTGTCGACCAGGGTCCCTCCGCAGACGCACGGCAGCCACCGCGCGCCGGTGGTGGTCTGGCGGCCGGTGCCGTAGCGGCTCATGTCCCCCGTGCGCTGGTTGAGCCCGGGGGCCAGGGCGTTGACGAGGGTGCTCTTGCCCACGCCGCTGTGGCCCACCAGGGCCACCGTGCGGCCCTTGAGCAGCTCCGCCAGTTCCGCCAGGCCCGCGCCCGTGACGGCGCTGGTCTCGACGATGGGCAGGTTCTGGGCCCGCAGGGGGTCCAGCTCCGGGAGGGTGTCCTTGCTGGAGGCCCGGTCCCGCTTGGTGACGATGATGCGGAAGCCCATTCCCGAAGCCAGGGCGATGGTCTGGGCGCGCTCCAGGAGGCCCGGGCGCAGCGGAGGGTCCACCACCGCGGCGCACACCCAGAGCTCCTCGGCGTTGGCGCAGATGAGCTGCCAGGGTTCCCGGTCGTCGATGCCCCCGCGCTTGAGGAGCGTGCGCCGGGGCAGCACGGCCACCACCTGGACCCGGGGCAGGTCCGGATCCTGGGACTCCACGGGCACCGGGGAGAACCGCACCCGGTCGCCGACCACCAGCTTCACGCCCTTGAGCTTGCCGGCCAGCGTGGCGCGGATGGGGGTGCGGTCGTCCAGCTCCAGGTCCACGATCTGGCTGTGGCGCCACACGAGGGTGGCCGACTCCAGGTGCGCCCAGGGGGACGCGTCGGGCAGCAGGAGCATGGCGTCCGAGTCGTGGGCCTCGGCCTCGGTGGTCAGGCGCTCCGCGGACTGCTGGCGGCGCTTGCTCTGGGCCTTGCCCTCCCGCGCGTAGGCGTCGGGGCTGTCCAGGTCGTGGGCGTCCCGGCTCTGGCCCAGGCGGTACTTGCGTCCCATCAGGCCCGCCCCGCGAACTCCCGGGTCTCCACGGCCACCTTGACCTTCTCGCCCTCCTTGATGAACAGGGGCACCTTGATCTCGATGCCCGTCTCCAGCTTGGCGGGCTTGAGGACGTTGCCGCTGGCCGTGTCCCCCCGGGCGCCGGGCTCGGTGTAGGTGACCGAAAGCTCAACGTGGGTGGGCATCTGGAGGCCGATGGGATTGCCGTTGTACTTCTGGATCTGGATGATGGCGCCCTCCACCAGGAAGTCCAGGGCGTCGCCCCGCATCTCGTCGTCCAGGGTGAGCGTCTCGAAGGTCTCCTGGTCCATGAAGTGGGAGCCGTCCCCGTCGGAGTAGAGGTAGGAGGCCTGCACCATCTGGAGGTCGGGCTCCTTGAACTTGTCGCCGGCCTTGAAGGTCTTGTCGAACACCGCGCGGGTGAGGAGGTTGCGCATCTTCAGGCGCACCAGCGTCTGGCCGCCGCGCGCGGTCGGGGTGGAGATCTCCACGTCCAGGCAGTGGTAGGGGGTGTCTTCGAACTCGAAGAACATCTTTCGTTTTACGGCGATCGCTTCGATCAGGCTTGCCATGTCGTCCTCGGGGGAAGGGGAATTTCGCGATGGCGTCCCCGTGGACAGACCCGTCCCGGAAACCGCTCAAGGGGAAATAGTGCCATGATCCAGGCAAAATCCCCAATTCCGGTATGATGGGGGCCAGGAACAAGGTAATGGCGGATCTTCCAAAGAGCATAGGCCGGTATCTGGTCAAAAAGGCCATTGGCCAGGGCGCCATGGGCGTGGTCTACCTCGCGGAGGACCCCCTCCTGAAGCGGCGCCTGGCCCTGAAGGTGGTCCGCGCCGCCGGCGAGGAGCGCGAGCAGGCCCTGGAACGCTTCAAGCGCGAGGCCGAGATCTCGGCCCAGCTGAACCACCCCAACATCGTCACGGTGTACGACGTGGGCGACGAGCCCGCCATCGGCCCCTTCATCGCCATGGAGTACGTCGAGGGCAACAGCCTGGGCAAGTTCATCCGGGACAACTCCCTGGAACTGGAAACCAAGTTCGGCATCCTCATCCAGGCCATGCGGGCCCTGCGCGCGGCCCACCGCCACGCCATCGTCCACCGGGACGTCAAGCCCGACAACATCCTCGTGGCCGAGGACGGCCGGGTCAAGCTCATGGACTTCGGCATCGCCAAGACCATGGCCCCCCGCCTCACCAACGCCGGGGAGTTCCTGGGCTCGCCGGCCTACAGCGCCCCCGAGCTGCTGCGGGGCGGCGACCCCACGCCCAGCTCGGACCGGTATGCCTTCGCCGTGACCACCTTCGAGCTGCTCACGGGCCAGCTGCCCCACCCCGGCACCAACGTGGCCGCGGTCATCACCCACATCCTCACGGAACCCCCGGTCTTCCCCGCGGGCATGTCGGGCGACATGACCAAGGTCTTCCGCCAGGCCCTGTCCCAGGACCCCGATGAGCGCCCCGGAAGCCTCATGGACTTCCTGCTGCCCCTGGTGGACGCCTACCCCCTGGACCCCAATTCGCGCACCCGGGTCAACGAGCTGTTCCGCCACGACGACCACGCCGGGGACATCGTGCCCCTGCGCCGCCTGCGCCCCTCGGCCAACATCCCCCCCGAACCCCCTTCCAGCGCCACCTCCACGGGCCGGACCACCGCGGGCCTGGGGGGCGTGCGCGCCACCCCCGTGCGCCCCATCCCGTCCTACACCCTGCCCAGTCCCGTGAAGATCGAGCTGGAGACCGAATCCCCCACCAGCACCCGCCCCCCCGGCCATGGCCAGGGCCGGGACTCGCGCCAGGGCCCCGCGGAGGTGACGCCCCTGACCATGGTCAAGTGGTTCATCGCCATCCTGGTGGCCGGACAGGTGATCTGGTGGATCTACCGCCTGGTGAACGCGTCCGGGACGCCTACCTAGGCGACTGGCACAGTTCCATCAGCACGCCGCCCGTCTCCGCGGGGTGGATGAACGCGATCCGGCAGCCGTGGGCCCCGGCCCGGGGCTCCTTGTCGATCATGCGCACGCCCTTGGCCAGCAGCTCCTGGACCGCTGCGTCCACGTCGTCCACTTCGAAGGCCACGTGGTGGATGCCCGGGCCCCGCTTCTCCAGGAACTTGCCCACGGGTCCCTCGGGATCGGTGGCCTCCAGGTACTCCAGCGTGCTGGGACCCACGGGGAAGAAGGCCGTGCGCACCCGCTGCTCGGCGACCTCCTCCACGTGGTCGGCCTCCATGCCGAAGAGCCTTCCCATGCGACCCATGGCCTCGTCCAGGGTCGGGGACGCGATGCCCAGGTGGTTGATGCGAAGAATTTGCATAGTTCCTCCACTCCCAGTTTACGGGAACCCGGAAGAGCGCCGCCGCATACAAGATGCATGCTCCCCCTGCTTCTCGCCCTGGCCCTGGCGCCGTCCCCCGGCCCCACCCTCCCCGCCGTGCAGGGACTGCGCAAGCCCCTGCCCGCGGCCGCGGACGTGAAGGCGTTCGTGACGTGGTCCCTGCAGG
Organism: Mesoterricola sp. MK458; assembly: GCF_055384935.1. Taxonomy (NCBI): domain Bacteria; kingdom Pseudomonadati; phylum Acidobacteriota; class Holophagae; order Holophagales; family Holophagaceae; genus Mesoterricola; species Mesoterricola sp. MK458. The sequence continues at coordinate 3,691,955 of NZ_AP045075.1, read as the reverse complement.
AGGCAGGCCAGGCCGTGGTGGTGGTGGAGGGGGACTACGCCCCTCCCCTGCCCCGGGTGGCCACGGGCCTGCAGGTGCTGGACGGGAAGCTGCGCCTGTTCAGCGTGCGGTTGCCCAACCCCGCCGACATCCCGGCCGCCCCATGGATGGACCTGGGCACCGTCCGCTCCGGAGGAAATGTCGCCCAGAGGATATATCCGATGGGGTGGGGATATTAAAAAGGAGTGATAATGGGCCATGGGCTCTTCAGCCCGCAAGGAGACAAAATGGCTCAGGTCACCCTCAAGGGGAACCCCATCCACACCGCCGGCGAACTGCCCCGCACCGGCAATCCCGCCCCGGCGTTCACCCTGACCCGCAAGGACCTTTCCGAGGTTTCCCTGGCCGACTTCAAGGGCCAGCGGGTCGTCCTGAACATCTTCCCCAGCATCGACACGCCCACCTGCGCCACCTCCGTGCGCACCTTCAACGCCCAGGCCTCCCGTGCCGCCAACACCGTGGTCCTGTGCGTGTCCGAGGACCTGCCCTTCGCCGCGGGCCGCTTCTGCGCCGCCGAGGGCCTGGACAACGTCGTCCCCGCCTCGGCCTTCCGCGCCCCCGACTTCGGCAAGGCCTACGGCGTCACCCTCGTGGACGGCCCCCTGCGAGGCCTGCTGGCCCGCGCCGTGGTGGTCCTGGACGAAACCGGCAAGGTGGTCCACACCGAACTGGTCCCCGAGATCGCCCAGGAACCCAACTACGAGGCGGCGCTCAAGGTCCTGGCGTAGGGTGGACCCGCGGTAGGGGTCGTTGATCCAGGCTGCTTCACCAAACTACACCCTGGCTCTGGCGGCCTTCTGTCCTGCCTTGAAGGTGGAAACCAGGTCGTGGGTTACCTCCCGAAGAAGTTCCGAAAGGCTTCGCCCCTGAGCCTCGGCCAGAGCCTCCAAGGCTTCCTTCTCATGCTTGTCGGTCCGGAAGGTCACCAGCTCGGTTTCCACCTTCGGCGCAGCCTTGCTAGGACGTCCCATTCGAACGATGGGGCGTCCAGCTGGGCCACCCTTCAATTCCTTCGCCCAGGCTTCGGCTTCAGCCGCACGCTCCGCGAACGGCTTCTTGGAATGCCCCTTCGGAAGCTCACCCGCCTCCTGGATGACTTCCCCCCAGGTGATTCCCTTCCGGGTCGGCTTGCTCATGGGTGCCCTCCTTTTTTCAAATCCCCGGCACCATAGCGATACCCCGTCACCGGTTCGAATGCCCATTCCTTGCGGTCCAACAGCTCAACGATCAGGCGATAGCACTTCCCGTGGACCGTGCCTTGGAGCATCACGCGCCCCAGGCGGCTGCTCACCATCGAAAGATCCTCGGCGTCCAGGATCTCCTGCCTGACGTGGTGCTTGAGGAGGATGTATTCCTCCGCATCCGGGGTCCATCTCAGCTTGGGTTTCTTGGGGATCATTGATACCCCGTCGGCATTTAGTGTAATACACTTTGGCATTGACGCAAGGACTGAACCTTTCCCCGAAGCCACCATTCCCATTCCAAGCTCTGAAAGCACTTAGCTTGTATTCCAATTTAGAAGTGGTAACAAAACCTGCAAACTGGATTGGGCATTCCCGACTTTGAAAGCCTGAAGTATTTCCTCAGCGATCCTCCGCGAGTCCTCAGCGTCCGCGTTTCAAGTGGTTCTCCATGCGGGTCGGCGCATTGCGTCCGTGGACGGTCGCGCCGGCACACACCAGCAGCCAATTGGACGCGGCGCTCAGATCTCGCAGAGGTACGCGGAGAACTGCCTTTTGGATTTCTTCTCACCCCTACCGCCCGTCACCACCCCAAGGCAGAGAAGCAGATGAGGCTGGCTGTGAATTTGAGCAAGGCCAGATGGATATCTGCCCGTCTTTCATAGCGAACCGTGAGGCGCTTGAAATGCTTGAACCAGGCGGAAGGCCACCCAGGGAATCAGACCCCAGACCGAAGCAAATAGACCCAGTTCGCGAGGACGGCCGCGGCAAGGGCGAGCAGGGCCAGGGTGCGCCCCCGCGGGGTCCACTGGAATCGGGGGGCCAGGCCCGTGGCGGCGCGGAAGGCGAAGCCGGCGGCGGCCAGGGCCCCCGCGGCCACCAGGAGCGGGTTCCAGAGGAAGGCCCGCCAGGGATGGCCGGACGCCAGGGCCAACGCCGCCCGCGTGGCTCCGCAGGTGGGGCAGGGATGGCCCGTGAGGCCCTTGAAGAGGCAGGGGGCCACCTCCACACCCCAGCGGCGCTCCAGGACCGCCACGGCCCCCTGCAGGGCGACGAAGGCCAGGGCCACGGCCACGGCCCACATGGGGAGCCGGGGAAGACGGGGGGCGGGGACGAGCTTCACCTGGGGCGGCCCGGAAGGGCCGTGGCGCCGCGATCCTGTGTGGCTGCATCGGTCATGGGGGCTCCGCAGGGGGGATCTCCCATGGTGGCCGCGGGGGCCGGCGGGTTCAACGGCTTCAGCCGGCGATGCGCCTGAGGCGGCGGAGTTCGGGCACCCGCCAGGCGATGGCGCCCACGACGCCCAAGGTCATCAGGCCCCCGAAGACCACCGAGGGCACCACGCCCAGCACGCGCGCTGCCAGGCCCGATTCGAAGCTGCCCAGTTCGTTGCTGGAGCCGATGAAGAAGCCGTTCACCGCCTGCACCCGTCCCATCATCTCGGGCGGGGTGCGGGTCTGCACCAGCGTGCCGCGGAGCACCATGCTCACGCTGTCCATGGCGCCGCTGGCCACCAGGAGCACCAGGGAGACCGCGAACACGCGGGACAGCGCGAAGCCGACCCAGCACAAGCCGAAGGCGGCCACGCAGATGAGCAGGATCCGGCCGGCGTGGTTCCGGGGCGGATGGTGGGCCTGCCAGAAGCCCATGGCCACGGAACCCACAGCGGGCGCGGCCCGGAGGATCCCCAGGCCCTGGGGGCCCACCCGCAGGATTTCCGACGCGAAGACCGGCAGCATGGCCACCGCCCCGCCGAAGAGCACCGCGAACAGGTCCAGGCTGAGGGCGCCCAGCACCAGGCGGTTGGTGAACACGAACCTCACCCCCTCACCCAGACTCTGGAGGATGGGGGCCATGGACGGCACCCGGGGCCGGGGCGCCACCCGGGAAAGGGTGCCCACGGCGAAGAGCATGAGCAGGACTTCCACGCCGTACGTGAGCGTGGCGCTGCCGAAGCCGAAGAGGAGCCCCCCCAGGGCCGGGCCGGTGACCTGGGCCAGCTGGAACGAGGAGCTGCGCCAGGTGGCGGCGTTCTGGTAGGCCTCCCAGGGCACCAGCTCGGTGGCCAGCGCCTGGGAGGCGGGCCGGAAGAAGGCCCGGCCCAGGCCCGCCAGGGCCTGGATGGCATAGAAGGGCCACACCAGGCGCGGGACGCGCCCGAAATTCATGCCCAGCAGCAGGAGCCCGCCCAGGAGCATGACGGCCATGGACAGGAGCGTGAGGGCGCGCCGGTCCCGGCGGTCCGCGGCCCATCCGCCCACGAGGCACAGGCCCAGGAAGGGGACGGCCTCGGCCAGCCCGATGAGCCCCAGGGACAGGGGGTCCCGGGTGATGTGGTAGACCTGCCACGCCATGGCCAGGGTCTGGATCTGCGTGGCCACGGTGAAAGCCACGAGCCCCCCCAGGAACCATCGGTACTCGGGGAATCGCAGGGCCTGGTATGGGTCGTGGTCCGGATCGCTACTCATACCGCAGGGCGTCGATGACATCCAGGTTCGCGGCCTTGAGCGCGGGCAGGAACCCCGCGACGATGCCCACCACCCCGGAGAAGCCCAGGCCCAGGGCCACGGCCCAGGGCTCGGCCACGGCCGGAAGGACGGCGGTGAACTTGAGGATCCAGATGATCAGGTAGGCGATGCCCACCCCCAGAAGGCCGCCCAGGATGGACAGCACCACGGCCTCGGTGAGGAACTGCAGGAGCACGCTCCGGCGGGTCGCGCCCAGCGCCCGGCGCAGGCCGATCTCCCGGGTCCTTTCGGTGACGCTCACCAGCATGATGTTGGAGATGCCGATGCCGCCCACGATGAGCGAGATGCTCGCCGCCATGGCCAGGAACGTGGTGAGGACACTGGCCTGCTCGTCCTGCATCTTCACCCAGTCGTCCTGCTTGCGGATCATGAAGGGGTTCTCGTCCTTGGGGGTCAGGCGCAGGCGCTGGCGCAGGAGCGCGGTGATCTCCATCTCGGCCAGGTCGGCCTTGCCCTCCTGGGCGCTCACGAGGATGTTCTGGATGCGGTCCGTGCCCACGATCTTGCGCATGACGGTGGTGTAGGGGGCGACCACCAGGTCGTCCTGGTCGCCCATCATGCCGGCGCCCTTGGATTCGAGGATCCCCACCACCTCGAAGGGGAGGGAGGCGATGCGGATGATCTTGCCCAGGGGTTCCTCGCCGTTGGGAAAGAGCGTGTCGCGCACAGTGGAGCCCAGGACGCAGACCTTGGCCTGGGCCTTGGTCTCCTGCTCCGTGAAGAACCGCCCTTCCTTCACCTCCCAGCCCCGGATCTGGACGAACTGGACGCCCGAACCCTGCACGGTGGAGACGGTGTTGTTGTTCTGGTAGATGATGGCGCGGTTGGCCCGCACCTGCGGGGTGGCCGCCACCACCGTCGAGCCCGAGAGGTCGCGCTCGATGAGGCCGGCGTCCTCCTCCAGGAGGATGGGGACCGAGCCCATGCCCATGGGGCCCCGGGCGCTGTTGGAGCTCCCGCCGCCGTTGAAGATGGTCAGCATGTTCGAGCCCATGTTCTGGATGATGGCGATGGAGGCCTGCTTGGAACCCTGGCCGATGCCGATCATGGCGATGACGGCGCCCACGCCGATGATGATGCCGAGCATGGTGAGGAAGGCCCGGGTCTTGTTCCGGGTGATGGCGAACAGCGCCAGCTTGATGAAATCGTAGACGTTCATGGACGGGTCTCCGGAGTGCAGGGGCCGCGCCGCGTCAGTGGCGCCTGCCACCGGCAGCGCCGATGGGTGCTGGGGCCTGCGCCGCCTTCTTCAGGTCCTCGACGCCGGTGAGCACCACCATCCCTTCGGTGACGCCCTCGCCGCTGACCTCGGTGAACATGCCGTCGCTGGCCCCGGTCTTCACGGGCAGGGCCTTGGGCTTGCCGTCCACCAGGATCCACACCCGGTCCTCCCGGCGGGCCACCATGCCCTTGCCGGCGCCGCCCTGGCGTCCGCCTCCGGCGCCGGGACGCTGCTGGCCACCGTTTTGCGGACCGGCCGCCGGAGAGGCCCCCGGGGCCTTGGGGGCCGCGTCCTTGAGGAAGGCCGCGGGGTTGAACCGCAGGGCCGCGCTGGGCACCCGCAGGACCTGGTCCCGCTCCTTGGTGACGATGGTGCAGTTGGCCGTCATGCCCGGGAACAGGGCCAGATCGCCCCGGTAGACCGGGCTGCCCGGCAGGATGTAGCGGGCGGTGCTGGTTTCCAGATCGGCCGTCTGGGGCTTGCCCAGGAGGACCGGCTTGCCGGCGGGATGGGCCTCGCCGCCCCCCTGGCGCATGCCGCCGGGCCGGCCTTCGGTTCCGTGCCAGCCGGCGGGTGAGGGAGCGCCTCCTCGCTGGCCGCCTGCCCTTTCGCCGCCTTCACGCTTGCCCCCGTCGGGCGCCGCGGTGCGCGGCTCGTTGTTCACTTCCATGACCACCTGGTAGGTGACCACGTTCTGGTTCACCACGGGGTTGAGCTGCACCTGGCTCACCACCCCCCGGAACTGCTTGTCGGGGTAGCTGTCCACGGTGAAGAAGGCCCGCTGGCCCACCTGCACCTGACCGATGTCGGCCTCGTCGATGGCGGCCTGGACCTTCATCTTGGAGAGGTCCTGGGCGATGGTGAACATGTTGGGGGTGCTGAAGCTGGCGGCAACCGTCTGGCCCACGTCCACCAGGCGGTTCACCACGACGCCGTCCACCGGCGCGCGCAGGGTGCAGTAGTCCAGGTTGGTCTTGGCCCGGGCCACGCCGGCCCTGGCGGAATCCAGGTTTCCCTGGGCCGTCTTGAGGACCAGTTCCTTGGCGTCCAAGTCCGCGTCCGACAGGAGCTTCTGCTCATGGAGCTGCTTGTTGCGCTTGAACTCGATCTGGGCGTTGAAGAGGGCAGCCTTGCACCGCTCCAGGGTCGCCTGGGCGTCCTGGATCTGGGTCAGCCAGGGCGTCTCGTCGATCTTTCCGATGACCTGCCCCTTCTTCACCAGGCTGTTGAAGTCCGCGTAGATGCCCGTGACCACGCCCGAGACCTGGGTGCCCACCGGCACCTGGATGAGGGCGTTCAAGGTCCCGGTGGCGCTGATGCGGGCGGTGATGCTGCCCTTGTCCACCTTGGCCGTGCGCCACTTGATCTCATCCTTTGGGCCCTGGACGAAGTAGGCAGTGCCCGCGCCCACCAGGACCACGGCCACGGCGGTGATGATCCAGACTTTTCGACTCATGGTTACCTCGACGCCAAAGGTTCAGATACCTCTACCTTGCCATGTGAGGCAGGGATCGGCAAAAAGGTTGAGGCCGAAGGCGTAATTGTGATGGAGTCTCAGGGGCTCAGCGCAGGAAGGGGAACGTGTCCGCCACCACCCGCCACGCGAAGGTGGTGTAGAGGGTTCCGGGGAAGAGGCCGATGACCACCACCAGGATGCCGCACACCAGGAGCGCGGCCCCGGCCAGGGGGGCATGGAGGGCGGGCCGCTCCGAGGCCTCCCGCTCGGCCTTGGCGGAGGGCTTTTCCAGGAACAGCGCCACGGGGAGCCGGAAGTAGTAGTACACCGACACCAGGCTGGCCAGGACGCCGATCACCGCCATGGACACGTGACCCTGGAGAATCAATTCCTTGAAAATCATGTACTTGCCATAGAACCCGGCCATGGGGGGGATCCCCGCCAGGCCGAAGAGGCAAAGCGCCGCCGCGATGGCCAGGTCGGGGCGCTTCCAGCCCATCCCCTTCACGTCGTCGAAGGTGGTCGTGTCGCCCACCAGGCCCAGGCAGGTGAGGATGCCGAAGGCGCCCATGTTCATGACAAGGTAGGAAACCAGGTAGAAGACGATGCCGGCGTAGGCCGCGGGGGTGCCCGCCACCAGGCCCAGGAGGATGTAGCCGGCGTGGCTGATGCTGGAATAGGCGAGCATCCGCTTGATGTTGTTCTGGGCCAGGGCGGCCAGGTTGCCCACCACCAGGGTGAGGACCGCCACCGCGGCCAGGGCGGCCTGGATGCGCAGGGCGCCCGGAGCGGGAACGCCCGCGCCCAGCACCCGCAGGAGCGCCAGGATGGCCACGCCCTTGGTGGCGACGGACATGAAGCCGGAGATGGGATGGGGGGCGGCCTCGTAGACGTCCGGCGTCCACTGGTGGAAGGGCACCGAACTGACCTTGAAGAGGAAGCCCATCATGAGCAGGGCGGCCCCGGCCAGGGCGATGGGATCGGGGGTGCGGGAAGCCAGCGCCTGGCCCACGGCGGCCAAGTCCAGGGAGCCGGTGACGCCGTACAGGAGCACGGAGCCCATGAGGAAGCTGGAGGCCGCCACGGCGCCGGTGATGAAGTACTTCATGCCCCCCTCGAAGGCCTTGGCGCGGGTGCGGACCGTGGCAGTGAGGGCGTACAGGGGCAGCGACAGCAGTTCCAGGCCCAGGAACAGAAGGATCAGGTTCGAGGCGGCCACGAAGAGGATCATGCCCACCGCGGAAAAGAGCAGCAGGCTCAGGGTCTCCCCCTTCACCCAGCCCTCCTGGTGGAGGTGGTCCCACAGTTGGAGCACGGCCAGGGCCGCGGCCACCAGCACGAAGATCCCGGCGAACTGGGCCAGGCGATCCATGCGGATGGCGCCGAAGGACGGCTGCGCCCCCGTGGACCACAGGCGGGTGATGTAGAAGAAGCCCCCGGCCAGGCAGAACAGGGCCATGAAGAACATGGCGCCCCGGATCCACTTGACCGTGGCCTGGTCCTTGTCCAGCGCCGCCAGGGGCAGGAGGCAGGCCCCCAGGGCCGGGATGAGAAGCGGCAGGATGGCCGAGAGTTCGCTCGCGGTGATCGTCATCACTTCACCTCGCCGGCGACGGCCGGGTAGAGGGCCCGGGAAACCTGCGCTTCGGAATGGCCCAGGAAGGTCTGGGGGTGGATGCCCATCCAGAAGATCAGCACGACCAGGGGCAGCAGGACCGCCACCTCGCGCGCGTTCAGGTCGGCGTGGAGGTGGGCCGTGCCGCTTTCGGGGTCCGCGTTGGCCGGGCCCCAGAAGACGCGCTTGAACATCCAGAGCATGTAGGCCGCGCTCAGCAGCACGCCCAGGGTCGCCGCCACGGCCGCGGTCCTGCCCCAGTGGAAGCCCGACAGGTAGGTTCCGTTGAGGATGAGGAATTCCCCGGCGAACCCGTTGGTGAGGGGCAGGCCGATGCTGCTCAGGGTCACGATCATGAAGAACGCGGTGAATACGGGCATTTTCAGGGCCACCCCGCCGAAGTCGGCGATGCGCCGGGTGTGGGCCCGGTCATAGAGCATGCCCACCAGGAGGAAGAGGGCGCCGGTGGAGATGCCGTGGTTGAGCATCTGGAGCATGGCCCCCTGGGTGCCGATGACGGTCATGGAGGCGATGCCCAGCATCACGAAGCCCATGTGGCTCACCGAGGAGTAGGCCACCAGCTTCTTGATGTCGGACTGCATCATGGCCACCAGGGCGCCGTAGATGATGGCGGCCACCGACAGCGCCGCCAGGACCGGGGAGAAGTGGCGCGCCGCGTCGGGGAAGATGGGGAAGGCGAAGCGCAGGAATCCGTAGGATCCAAGCTTGAGCAGCACGCCGGCCAGGATCACCGAGCCCCCCGTGGGCGCCTCCGTGTGGGCGTCGGGAAGCCAGGTGTGGAGCGGGAAGAGCGGAACCTTGACGGCGAAGGCCAGGGCGAAGGCGATGAAGAGGGTGCCCTGGACCTTGGGGGGCAGGCTCTGGGCGGCCTGGGCCATGACGCCCGGGGCGAAGCTGCCGGCCTTGCCGGCCATGTAGAGCAGGGCCACCAGCCACAGCAGAGAGCCCGCGAGCGTGAAGACCAGGAACTTGGTGGCCGCGTAGCGGCGCTCCGCGCCGCCCCAGACGCCGATGAGGAAGTACATCGGCAGCAGCATGGCCTCCCAGAACAGGTAGAACAGCAGCAGGTCCTGGGCCACCAGGGCTCCCAGCATGCCCGATTCCAGCATCAGGAAGAGCGCGAAGGCCGAACCGGAACGTTCCGGAAGGCTGTTCCAGGTGCCCAGCATGGTCACCGGCACCAGGAAGGCGGTGAGGATCACCAGCCAGAGGTTCAGCCCATCCACGGACAGGTGGTATTCCACCGGGATGCCCACGGCCGAGAACCAGTGGAAGCGCTCGAAGGCCAGCTGCCCAAAGGCGTCGGGCTGACCCCGCAGGAGCTGCGCGGCGGCGACGGCCAGGACGCCGACGGCGCCCAGCGTCGCCAGGAGCTTGACCAGCGGCGCCTGGCGCTCCGGGAATAGCATCAGGAGGGCGCCCCACGCGAAGGGGGCGAATACCAGGAATGTCAGCAGGTGGGTGTTCATCCAGGGCGTGATCACGGTGCGGCTACCTCAAGAAGATCCAGAGCAGGAGCACGGTCCCGAAGGCCATGCCCAGCGCGTAGTTGCGCACCCGGCCCGTCTGGGTCCGAGCGGTGAAGTCTCCGGCGATGCGGGTCAGCGCCCCGGGCAGGTTCACGCCGACGCCGTCGATGAGGATGACGTCGAAGAACTTCCAGGCGAAGTTGCCGATCCAGCGCACCGGCGCCAGGAGACCCGCCTCCACGCCCTCGTCCACGAAGTACTTGTTCGCAAGCACACGGTACAGGGCCGGGTTCCGCTCGGCGAAGGCCTCCTCGGACTTCGGGCCCTTGCGGTAGATGAAGAAGCCCGCGAGGCCGCTGGCCAGCGCCAGGGTGGTGCTGAGCGCCATGAGGCCCCAGGCCAGCGCATGTGAGCCGTGCTCGGCGGCCTCGGGCGCCTCGGCCTTGCCGAAGGCCAGGGCGGGTTCCAGCCAGCCCTCGATGGCGAAGGAGCCGCCCCAGATCTTGGGGAGGCCCAGCAGCCCCGCCAGGAGCGCGCCCACGGCCAGCAGCGCCAGGGGCAGGGTCATGGTCCAGGGGCTCTCGTGGGCGTGCTCGAAGGCGTGGTGGTCCCGCGGCTTGCCCCAGAAGGCCAGGCCCATGAGGCGCCACATGTAGAAGGCCGTGCACACGGCGCCCAGGAGGCCGACGACGTAGAGCGCGGGGCTCTTGAGGAAGGCCAGGTAGAGGATCTCGTCCTTGCTGAAGAACCCGGAGGTGCCCGGGAAGCCCATGATGCAGAGCGTCGCGATGAGCATGGTCCAGAAGGTGACGGGCATCTTCTCCTTCAGGCCGCCCATGCGGAAGAGGTCCTGCTGGTGATGGAGGCCGTGGATGACGCTGCCGGCGCCCAGGAAGAGGAGGGCCTTGAACCAGGCGTGGGTGAACACGTGGAAGAACCCGGCCGCGAAGCCCGCGGCGCCCAGGCCCAGGAACATGTAGCCCAGCTGGCTCACCGTGGAGTAGGCCAGCACCTTCTTGATGTCGCGCTGGAACAGGCCGATGGTGGCGGCGAATAGGGCCGTGGCGCCGCCGGTCCAGGCCACGACGGTCATCGTCGTGGGGGCCAGTTCATAGAGGGGCGCCATGCGGCAGATGAGGTAGATGCCGGAGGTGACCATGGTGGCGGCATGGATGAGGGCGCTGACGGGGGTGGGGCCCGCCATGGCGTCCGGCAGCCACAGGTAGAGGGGGATCTGGGCGCTCTTGCCGGTGGCCCCCACGAACATCATGAGGGTGGCGAAAGTGACCACCCCGAAGGTGGTCTCCGGGGCGAGGTGCCCGGCCTTGCCCAGGATCTCGCCCACGGTCAGGGTGCCGAAGGCCGCGAACAGCACCATCATGCCCACGATCATGCCCAGGTCGCCCACGCGGTTGAACAGGAAGGCCTTCAGGCCCGCCGCCGAGGCGACCTCGGTCTCGAAGTAGTAGCCGATGAGCAGGTAGCTGCACAGGCCCACCCCTTCCCAGCCCACGAAGAGCAGCGGCAGGGAGGATCCCAGCACCAGCGTCAGCATGAAGAACACGAACAGGTTCAGGTAGCAGAAGTAGCGGGCGTAGCCCTCCTCCTCCCACATGTAGCCCACCGAGTAGAGGTGGATGAGCAGGCCGATGCCCGCCACCACCAGGGACATGACGGTGCTGAGGGGGTCGAACACGAGCCCGAAGGGGACCCGCATGTCGCCCACGGCCATCCAGTCGAAGTAGACCAGGTCCAGGCGGTGCCCGGGGGCGGCCTTGGCGGCGAAGAAGAGGACCAGGGCCAGGGCGAAGGAGGCGCCCACGGTGCCCAGGGCCACGGCGGTGACGGCGGCCTTGCCCGCCTTCCTCCCGAGGAGGCCGTGGAAGGCGGAGCCCAGGAGGGGCAGGACGGGGATGAGCCAGGCGATTCTCTGCATCATGCCCTCACAGCTTGAGCGCGTCGGCGCGGTCGGTGTCGGTGGTCGCGCGGTGGCGGAACAGGCCCACCACCAGCGCCAGGCCCACCGCGGCCTCGCACGCGGCCACCGCGATGATGAAGAGGTAGAACACCGTGCCCTGGACGTCCCCGCCCCGGTGGCGGGCGAAGGCCAGGAGCGCGACGTTGGCGGCGTTGAGCATGAGCTCGACGCCCATGAACTGCACCAGGACGGTGCGCCGGCTCAGCACGATGTAGAACCCGATGACGAAGAGGAGCAGGGCCACCAGGATGTAGCCCTGGAGGCTGCCTTGCAGGAGTGTGGTCACGGTCGGCTCCATCACAGGTCCTTCTTCACCAGGGCCACGGCCCCGATCATGGTCGCCAGGAGCAGCAGCCCGACGATCTCGAACGCGGCGAGGTGGTGGTCGAAAAGGGCGTTGCCCAGGGCTTCGAGGTTCATGGGGGGCGGCACGCCCACGGGCCGGGGCGACCGGAGGAGGCCCGAGCCCAGCACCACCTTCACGGCCCCCGCCGCCAGCGCCAGGGCGGCCACGATCGAGCCCCAGCGCTGGATGGGATGGGGCTTCAGGGCCTCCTCCTCCTCGTGGGCGCTCAGGAGCATGATGACGAAGAGCAGCAGGACGACGATGGCGCCGGAATAGACGATGACCTGCAGGGCCGCGGCCACGGGGTTGGCCAGCAGCAGGAACAGGCCCGCCACGCCGAAGAAGGTGAGCACCATGCAGAGCCCCGCCACGACGAGGTTCTTCTGGAAGGCCAGGGAGAGCGCGCCGAGCAGGGTGATGAGGGAGAAGATCAGGAACATGGCGGGTCCTACAGCGAGGTCGGATTCCGGGGGACGGAGGGCGTTGGATCCTGGGTGATCCGGGCCTTCCCGTCCTTGTCCGCATAGGTGTTCATGAGGTCCCACTTGCCGAACTGCATGGAGAGCCGGTCGTAGGAGGCCTGCTCGTAGTCCGTGCGCAGCCAGATGGCGTCCTTGGGGCAGGCCTCCTCGCACATGCCGCAGTAGATGCACCGGAGCATGTCGATCTTGAAGACCGCGGGCCGCTTCTCGTCGAAGCCCTGCGACTTGTTGAGGTCGCCGAAGGCATCAGCCTCGATGGTGATGCACCGGGCCGGGCAGGCCTCGGCGCACATGAAGCAGGCCACGCACTTGATGGCTCCGTCCTCGAAGCGCTTGAGCTCGTGGAGCCCGCGGTAGCCCGGGGCCACCTCCCGCTTCCAGTCCGGGTACTGGACCGTGAACCGGTCCCGGCTGCGCGTGAAGATCTGCTTGAGGAAGTGCTTCATGGTGATGGCCATGCCCTGGAGCACGGGGATCACGTAGGTGCGGTCCACCCAGGTGAGTTCGACTTTCTTGACGACGACTGCCATTGGTCAACCCCGCCGGTACATGAGGAACGCCTGGAGCATGAGGTTGCCCAGACTCAAGGGGAGCATCACCTTCCAGCCCATGAACATGAGCTGGTCGAACCGGAAGCGGGGAACGGTCCACCGGATCCAGATGAAGACCCAGCAGAAGAAGACCAGCTTGAGGACGAAGGCGGCGATGGAAAGGGAGACGGAGGGCGCGGCCACGAAGGGCACCTGCCAGCCGCCGAAGTAGAGGGTGACGATGAGCGCCGCCGCCGTGACGATGTGCACGTATTCGGACAGCTGGAGCAGCGCGAACTTCATGGAGCCGTACTCGGTGTGGAAGCCGGCCACGATCTCGCTCTCGCCCTCGGCGAAGTCGAAGGGAAGGCGGTTGGTCTCGGCGAACATGCACACGAAGAACACCAGGAACCCGAAGAACTGCGGCACGACGTTCCAGATGATGGCCTGGCGGGCGATGATCTCGTGGGGATCGTAGCCGCCGGCGCGCAGGAAGATGGCCACCACCGCCAGGCTCATGGCGAGCTCGTAGCTGACCATCTGGGCCGAGGCGCGCATGCCGCCCAGGATCGACCACTTGTTGTTGCTGGACCAGGCGGCGGTGAGGATGCCGTACACCGCCACGGAGCCGATGGCCAGGGGGTAGAGCATCCCCATGCCGTTGCCGGGCTCCAGCAGGCTCATGTGGTAGGTCTGTCCGCCGGAGACCAGCGACCGGCCGAAGGGGATGACCGCGAAGCCCATCATGGCCGGCACGAAGGCCATGAAGGGGGCCATCCAGAACAGAAGCTTGTTGGCGTCGGCGGTGGGCAGGTCCTCCTTGAGGAAGAACTTGATGCCGTCCGCGGCCAGCTGGGGCAGGCCCAGGAGCCGCCAGCGCCCGAAGAGCAGGGCCCGGTTGGGGCCGATGCGGTCCTGGATCATGGCGCTGCCCCGGCGCTCCACCCACGTGAGGATGGCGGCCAGGGTCAGGGGACCCGCGAAGACGATGATCACCTTGGCGATCATCCAGAAGGTCTGGGGCTGGAGGTGCAGGAGTCGGGCGAGGAATTCCATGGGGCAGCTTTCCGGCAGGCTTCCACTGGGAAGCCCGGCTCTTCCAAATTACCAGGGGGATCATGTAAGAACAAACGGCGTGGTTGTTAGGATACCGGGTTCCGGGCGGGAAAAAGAGGGTCCCTTGACAGGGATCAAGGCGGGGGCGGGCCGCGTCCTCCAGGCTGGTCCCTGGAGGCAGTCATGAAACAACGTTGGCTCATACTATTCCTGGTGCTCATCGCCAGCTTCGGCGTGCTGGGCATCGGAGGGCGGCAGATCGCCCTGAACGCCCCGCCCATCCCCTCCAGCGTGGTGGGCCCCGACGGTCGCGAACTGGTGGGCGCCGGACAGATCATGGCTGGCCAGAAGAGTTACCTGGGCCACGGCGGGCAGCACATCGGATCCGTCTGGGGCCACGGGGCCTACCTGGCGCCCGACTGGACCGCCAAGGCCCTGCACCGCTGGGCCGAGCTGACCCTCGCCCAGGCCAAGGCCGCCGGCCTCTCCGACGCCGAGGCCCGGGCCCGCACCCAGGCCGCCTTCCAGACCAACACCTTCAAGGACGGGGTCCTGACCCTGGACGCCGACCGGGCCGCAGCCTACGACATCACCCGCCAGGAGCTGGCCCGCACCGTCACCGAGGGCGACAAGGACGCCTCCATTCCCGCCCGGTGGATCCCCACGATGGCCGAGGGCGAGCGCGTGGCCGATTTCTTCCTGTGGACCGCCTGGACCGCCGCGGCGCGCCGGCCCGGCGAGGACCACTCCTACACCCAGAACTGGCCCCAGGAGTCCCTCGTGGGCAACCAGATCACCCCCATCAGCCACCTGTGGAGCATCCTCTCCATCGTCCTGCTGATCCTGGGCGTGGGCCTCATGGTGTGGTTCCAGGCCTCGCAGCCCGAGGAGGCCTTCCCCGACCCCAAGCCCATGACCCCCGCCCCCGCCACCGCCAGCCAGCGCTGGTCGGCCATCTACTTCGGCGTTGCCATGGCGCTCTTCCTCGTCCAGATCTTCATGGGCGTGCTCACCGTCCACTTCGGGGTGGAATCCAACGCCGTCTACGGCGTCGACCTCTCCCGCATCCTGCCCTACGCCGCCAGCCGCACCTGGCACCTGCAGCTCGCCGTGTTCTGGATCGCCACCTGCTGGCTGGCCACGGGCCTCTACCTTGGCCCCAAGCTCGCCGGCCGTGAGCCCAAGGGTCAGTACCTGGGCGTGGCGGGCCTGCTCCTGGCCCTGGTGGTGGTCGTCGTGGGCGCCCTCGCCGGCAGCCAGCAGGCCATCCTGGGCAAGCTTAGCGGCTCGTTCATGCTGGGCCACCAGGGCTACGAGTACGTGGAGCTGGGCCGGCTGTGGCAGGTGCTGCTCACCGTGGGCCTCGTGGGCTGGCTCGTGCTGGTGCTCCGCGCCCTGCGCCCGGCCCTGGCCGAGGAGAAGGGCCGCCTGGGCCTCCTGAAGCTCTTCATCCTGGCCGCCATCGCCATCCCCCTCTTCTACTCCGCGGGCTTCATGTACAACCGCGAAACCAACCTCGCCCTCGCCGAGTACTGGCGCTGGTGGGTGGTCCATCTCTGGGTCGAGGGCTTCTTCGAGGTGTTCGCCACCGTCGCCATCGCCCTGCTCTCCACCCGCCTTGGCCTCCTGCGCGAAAAGACCGCCCTGCGCAGCGTGAACCTCAGCATGATCCTCTTCCTGGGCAGCGGCATCATCGGCACCTTCCACCACCTCTACTTCACGGGATCTCCCGCCTTCATCTCGGCCCTGGGCTCCATGTTCAGCGCCCTGGAGATCGTTCCGCTCACCATCGTCGGCTTCGAGCTGGCCCAGAGCCTCCGGGCGGGCCGCGCTCTCGGCAGCGGCTACGAGTGGCCCTTCACGTATTTCGCCGCCGTATGCTTCTGGAACCTCGTCGGCGCGGGCGTCTTCGGCATGCTGATCAACCCCCCGTCCATCCTCTACTACGGCCAGGGCCTCAACACCACGCCCATCCACAGCCACGCCGCCCTCTTCGGGGTCTACGGCTTCCTCGCCATCGCCCTGATGCTCTTCGCGCTGCGGGGCATGACCCCCGACCGCGCCTGGGACGGAAGGCTGCTGAAGGTCGGCTTCTGGGGCCTCAACCTGGGCCTGGTGCTGATGCTCGTCATGAGCCTGATCCCCAGCGGCCTCCACCAGATCGCCCAGAGCCTGCAGCACGGCACGTGGTACGCCCGCAGCGCCGAGGTGGTGCAGAGCCCCCTGATGCGCGCCTTCACCTGGCTGCGCCTCCCCGGGGACGTGCTGTTCGGCATCGGCGCCCTGGCGGTGACGGCGTTCACGGTCAAGGCCGTGGTCGCGGCCTGGAAGTGGCGCAAGGCCTGATGCAGCGTCCGGCACGTGCCTTGAAGGAGTAGCAAGAATCGCGATTCTCCATTTGCAGTTCCCAGCGCCTCTGCGAGATCCCAGCGCCCCAGCGTTTTAGTCTTTTCGATGGGGATCCGGCAAGATGGTCCAATGGCCAATCGCCCGGATTCTTCGGAAGAAAAGATCAAACGCTGGGGCGCTGGGGTCTCGCAGAGGCGCTGGGAACTGAAAAAGAAGGAATGTTTAGTCCAGGATCCCGTTTCCAGCTCATTTCAGCGCCAGGACCCCTGCCTTTCCGAAACGGCCTGCCCTCCGGGGCGGGCCGTTTCCGTTTCCGGATACCGCGATATCCTCCATGCACAGCCCACGGAGGTCCCAATGCCACGCATCGCCCGAGCAGGACTTCTGGGCATCCTCCTCCTGGGTTCCCTGTCGGCCTTCGCCGAGCCCCCCCGGACCTACCGGATCACGGCCCGGAAGCTTTCCAGGGAGGCCATGGCGACACCCCCCCAGGAGCTCCTGAGCCTGGAAGCGCGGGAGAGGTCCTCAGTCGGGGTCGTGGTCGTTCCGGACACCCGGGAGGGGCTGCCCGGAAGCGGGGTCCTCGACCCACACTTCACTTATGACCCGGCCGTGGCGCGGTTCCTCCTTCCCACGGACCGGATCCAGTGCGGTGATCCGGGGATCGCGAGGCTCGCGGCCGCCCTGCCCGGGACCCGGACCCTCGAGGTCATCCGGGCGGGCCTGGGGCTCGTGTCGCGGTCGGTGACCTACGATCCGGCACTGGCCAAGGCCATCTCGGAAGGGACGGCGTCCCCGAAGGACGCGGTCGCGGTGCTGCGGGAGGGCACCGGGACGTGCAGCGAATACGCGAGCCTCTTCGTGGCCCTGATGCGGAGCCGGGGGATCCCGGCGCGGTACGTGGTGGGGGTCCTCTACTCGCCGGAGAACGACGCGGACTTCGTCCATGCGTGGGCCGAGTGCTACCTTCCGGACCACGGCTGGCTCGGGGTGGATCCGCAGGCCGGAAGCCTGGGACTCGCTCCGGACCACATCAGGCTGTTCCTCGGGATGGACTACCCGGACTGCGGCGCCGGGCCGCTGCCGCAACTGTGGCCGCTGAAGGCGGTCCGGGTTCAGTCCCGGCTTCCGTAGTAGGTCCACGACCAGAGCCGGATCGACGTCCCCTCCGCCGGCCCCCGCTGGTAGAGCCTCACCCAGCCCGCGGGCTGCGCGCTCCACTTCACCATCAGGGCCTGGTTGTCGGCGCTCTCCCCCAGGCCGGAGGCGTCCACCAGGTAGGTGGGGTAGCCGGGTTCGGGGAAGGCCACCTGGATCCAGTCGCCGCGGCGCTCCAAGGGGGAGACCACGACGTCGCGCACCTTGCGGGGGGTGCGCTGGACGTCCAGGTCTTCCTGGCTGTGGGGGGGCGTGTTGCGGCCGGGGGCGAACTCCCCGGGGGTGGAGGAGCGCCACAGGGCTTCGCCCACCATGCGGCCATCGGGAAAGCCCGTCGCGGCGTAGGGGGCGTCGTCCCGGGGTTCGGTGCGAACGGGCTGCAGGGCCAGGCTGAGCATGAGCCGGTTGTGCAGGGTCCAGCCCTCGTGGCTGGTGCGCTCCTTCACGGAGACGCGGGAGTTGGCGAGGATGGCCTCCAGGTGGCCCTCCAGGGTCGTCACCCGGGCCTTGCTCGCGGCCAGGTCCACCCAGCCCCAGCCCAGGGGGCCTCCCCACACCAGGGCGCGGCCCTTGTCCAGGGCGAAGACGGCGGGGTGTTCGCTGGGCTCGCCGGAGACCAGCGGCCCGGAGAGGCTGAGGCACTCCACGGCCATGACCTTCTCGGCCCGGGGTCCCCGGAACCAGTCCAGGAACTCCAGGCCGGGAACGGTGCTCCCGCCGCGGGCCTTCACCCAGTACACGGTGAAGTCCTGCTGGCCCTTGGTGGGGCCTTCCAGGACGCCCAGGGCGCCCTCCTCGGGAGGCTGCCGGTCCATGTTCAGCCAGGCCGTGACGGGGGGCGCGGCCTTCTTCCGGCGGCAGCCGGTGGCGACGCCCAGCGCCACGACCAGCCCAAGCATCAGTGCGACTCGGAGTTTCATGGTCCTGCCCCCGTTGTCCCGTGTGAACGTGGCACCAGGATAGCGGAAATGACGGGCTACTTGCCTTCGGCCTTGGCCCAGGAGTCCTTGAGGCTCACCGTGCGGTTGAAGACCGGGCTCCCTTCCCGCCCGTCCGGGTCGGCCACGAAGTAGCCCAGCCGCTCGAACTGGAAGGCCTGGCCGGGCTTCGCGGCGGCCAGGGAGGTCTCCACCCGGGCGGAGGCCAGGGTCTCCTTGCTTTCGGGGTTCAGGAAATGGCGCCAGTCCTCGCCCTCGGGCACGTCCATGGGGT
Source organism: Mesoterricola sp. MK458 (assembly GCF_055384935.1). NCBI lineage: Bacteria > Pseudomonadati > Acidobacteriota > Holophagae > Holophagales > Holophagaceae > Mesoterricola > Mesoterricola sp. MK458. The sequence continues at coordinate 3,673,313 of NZ_AP045075.1, read as the reverse complement.
CCTTGGCCGTGAAGAGCCGGTCGTAGAGCCGCACTTCGCAGGCCAGGGCGTGGGCCGCCGAAACCCAGTGGAGGGTGCCCTTGACCTTGCGGCCGTCGGGGGCGTCCCCGCCCAGGGAGGCGGGATCCCAGGTGCAGCGGAGCTCGGTGACCTCGCCGGCGGCGTCCTGCACCACGCCGGTGCAGCGCACGAGGCAGGCGTTCTTCAGGCGCACCTCGGCCCCCGGGGCCAGGCGGAACCACTTCTTCGGGGCCTCGATCTGGAAGTCCTCCCGCTCCACGAAGACTTCCCGGGAGAAGGGGACCTTGCGGGTGCCCAGGGCCTGGTTCTCGGGGTGGTTGGGAACGTCCAGCCAGTGCACCTCGCCCTCGGCCATGTTCTCGATGACCAGCTTCAGGGGCCGCAGCACGGTCATGGCGCGCGGGGCGGTGCCGGCCAGGTCCTCGCGCACGCAGTGCTCCAGGAGGCCCACGTCGGCCACCATGTCGCGCTTGGCCACGCCCACCTTGTCGGCGAAGGCCCGGATGCTGGCGGCGGTGTAGCCCCGCCGGCGCAGGCCCGTGATGGTGGGCATGCGGGGGTCGTCCCACCCGTCGACGATGCCTTCCTTGACCAGCTCCAGGAGGCGGCGCTTGCTCATGACGGTGTAGGTGAGGTTGAGCCGGGCGAACTCGATCTGGCGGGGGTGGGGCTTCGAGAAGAACCTGCCCTCCTCGTCCTGGGCCAGGAACCAGTCGTAGAGGGGCCGGTGGTCCTCGAACTCCAGGGTGCAGATGGAGTGGGTGATGCGCTCGATGGCGTCGGAGATGCCGTGGGCGAAGTCGTACATGGGGTAGATGAGCCAGGCGTCGCCGGTGCGGTGGTGGTGGGCGCGCTTGATGCGGTACATGAGCGGATCCCGCATGTTCATGTTGGGGCTCTGCATGTCGATCTTCGCGCGCAGGACCCTGGCGCCGTCGGCGAACTCCCCGGCGCGCATGCGCCGGAAGAGGTCCAGGTTCTCCTCGGGGCTCCGGTCGCGGTAGGGGCTGTTGCGCCCGGGCTTGAAGAAGTTGCCCCGGTAGTCCTTGATCTCCTCCTCGTTCAGGTCGCACACGTAGGCCTTGCCCTGGCCGATGAGGTATTCCGCGTAGTCGTAGAGGAAGGGGAAGTAGTCCGAGGCGTAGTGCTCCCCGGCCCAGTCGAAGCCCAGCCAGCGCACGTCGTCGCGGATGGAGTCCACGTACTCGATGTCCTCCTTGACCGGGTTGGTGTCGTCGAAGCGCAGGTTCGTGGCGCCGCCGTACTTGCGGGCCAGGCCGAAGTTGATGCAGATCGATTTGGCGTGGCCGATGTGCAGGTAGCCGTTGGGCTCCGGGGGGAAGCGGGTGCAGATGCGGCCCCCGTGCTTGCCGGACGCGCCGTCGGCCTCCATGATCTCCTCGATGAAGTTGAGGCTGCGGGTCTCGGGGGCGGGGGTCTCGGAGGTCATGTCAGATCCATTTCTCCAGGCGGGCGCAAACGGCCTCGCGGCCCAGGAGGGCCATGGTGTCGAAGATGGGCGGGCTCACCAGCTTGCCGGTGAAGGCCAGGCGCAGCGCCTGGGCCAGGTCCTTGAGCTTGAGGCCGTGGCGGGCCAGGATGGCCTCCACGTCGGCCTTCAGGGCGTCGTGGGCGTAGTCCGTCAGGGCCGCGACCTCCCGCAGGGCGGGGCGCACGGCGGGCGTCATGAACTTCGCCACGTCCGCCTCGGCGGGGGCCTCGGGGCCGGTGAAGAGGAAGGCGAGGGTGTTGGCCATCTCCACCAGGGTCGCCCGGTTCTTGTTGCAGCCGATGGCCAGGGCCTTCCAGTCGTCGGACGTGGCGTCCCAGGCGGCCTCCAGGCCCCGCATCCGCCACTGCCAGCGCAGGTGCGGCGCGATCTCCGTCCAGTCCAGGCGCTGGATGAACTTCTGGTTGATCCACTTGAGCTTGTCGATGTCGAAGACGGCGGCGGCCTTCTGGATCTCGCCCAGGTCGAAGGTCTCCATGAGCTGCTGGTCCGTGAGCAGCTCCTCCTCCACGCTCTCGGCGGCCTTGCCGTCCAGCTTGGGGGTCCACCCCAGCTTGGCCAGGCACAGGCGCACCGCCACGGGCAGGAAGCCCTCGTCCCGGAACTCGGTGATGCTGGCGGCGCCGTGGCGCTTGCTGAGCTTCTGCTTGTCCTTGCCCAGGATCATGGGCACGTGGGCGAAGGCGGGCAGGTCGTAGCCCAGGGCCCGGTAAAGGACGATCTGCTTGGGGGTGTTGGCCACGTGGTCGTCGCCGCGCACCACATGGGTGACGCCCATGTCCACGTCGTCCACCACCACGCAGAAGTTGTAGGTGGGGGTCCCGTCCTGGCGGGCGATGATCCAGTCGTCCAGGCTCGAGGCGGGGACGGCGATGCGGCCCTTGACCAGGTCCTCCAGCACGATCTCACCGTCGTCGGGCATGCGCAGGCGGATGGCGCAGGGGGTGGACGCGTCCAGGCCCTTGTCCCGGCAGCGGCCGTCGTACCGGAAGGCGCGCCCCTCGGCGTCGGCCTCCTTGCGGCGGGCGTCCAGGTCCTCCCGGCTGCAGTCGCAGCGGTAGGCCAGGCCCTTGTCCAGGAGCTCGGCGATCTTGGCCCGGTACAGGTCCATGCGGAGCATCTGGCGGTAGGGGCCGTGGGGGCCGCGGAAGGCGTTGGGGTCTCCCGGGACGGGGCCCTCGTCCCAGTCCAGGCCCACCCAGTCCATGCCCTCCTCGATGATGCGGATGTTGTCGTCGGTGCTGCGGGTGAGGTCGGTGTCCTCCACCCGAAGGATGAATGTTCCATTATGCCTGCGGGCATAGAGCCAGCAGAACAGGGCGGTGCGGACCCCCCCGATGTGGAGCATGCCGGTGGGGCTGGGGGCGAAGCGGGTTACGACGGGTTTTTGCATCTAGACCTCGGGCCTGAACCTTATAGTTTGCCCGATGCCGCCCGATCTCCCAAATCCTACTTGAGGTACAGCTTCAGGCGGATCTCCACGGGCCCCGCGCTGCTGAAGAGGCTGCGGTCCAGGACCACGGGCACTTCCACGACGCTGGTGCTGGGGTGGGACCCCGGCTCCCCGGCGGGCACGCCCCCGGCCTCGGTCACTGGCAGCTCGTCGATCTCTTCGAGCAGCTCGCCGGCTCCCAGTTCCTCCACCTCCAGGGGCAGCCGCTCCTTGGCGGCTTCGGCGCGGGCGCTGGGCCGGGCGGGGAACATGTCGTGCTGGGGCTCGGCGGGGGCGCCGCCGCCGTACTTCTCCGTGAGGTGCTTGAGGACCAGCCGGGCGACCCCCGAGAGGGTCTCCCGCACCCCCTGCCCCCGGGTGGCGCAGGCCTCGAAGGTGGGCACCCCGAACCGGTTGATCTCCCGGTCCAGCACGTCGGTGGGCAGGGCGTTGGGGGTGTCCCGCTTGTTGAACTGGATGACGTGCGGGAGCTTCTCCAGTTCCGACCCCTGCTCCCGCAGGTTGTCGATGAGGTTCTGGAAGCTCTCCTTGTTGCCCTCCAGGGCCTGGGCCTGGGAATCGGCCACGAACACCACCGCGTCGGCCCCCCGGAGCACCAGCTTGCGGGTGGCGTCGTAGAACACCTGGCCGGGCACGGTATAGAGCTGGATGCGGGTCTTCATGCCCCGGATCGTGCCCAGTTCGATGGGCAGGAAGTCGAAAAAGAGGGTCCGGTCCGTCTGGGTGGCCAGGCTGAGCATCTTCCCCCGGCCGTCCTGGGGAAGGGAATCATAGACATGCTGGAGGTTGGTGGTCTTGCCACAGAGGCCGGGGCCGTAATAGACGATCTTGGCGGTCAGCTCTTTGGTAGCTGCATTGAAAAGGACCATGCGGCCTCCACGGGGGAGAAGGGATGCCAGATTGGCTGACTTCATGGGGTCAGGTCAAGGTTGAACCCCGTCCAGGGCAAATTACCCGCCAACCCGGGGGTTGACTGTTTGCATAACCCATTGGACACCACTAGACTGCTCAAGAGATCCAGAAAATAAAGGGGAGACCATGGCAAAACTGCTCGTTCAAGAGAGTAATGGAGCCCGAGAATTCGAACTGGTCGACAATGAGGTGAACATAGGCCGGGAACTGGACAACGCCCTGCGGTTGGCGGATCCCAGCATCTCCCGCCACCACGCCGTGCTCCGCAAGACCGCCACGGGCTACGAGGTCCAGGACCTCGGCAGCAGCAACGGCGTCCTGGTCAACGGCATCAAGGTGGAGACCGGGTCCCTGAAGGACGGGGACCGCATCACCCTGGGCCAGATGCAGCTCACCTTCATCGACCCCCGGCCCGCGGAGGACATGAACCCCCTGGGCACCGTCCGCATGAACCTGGACGAGATGGCCAAGATCCAGGGCGGGGCGCCCGGCACGGACGCCATCGCCCTGCAGCCCCCGCCGCCGCCCCAGGCGGCCCCGGCCCCGCCGCCCGTTCCTCCCCCGGCTCCCGTTCCTCCCCCGGCTCCCCGGCCCATGGCCCCCCAGGGCGAGAACCCGGCTCCCGCGTTCCTGCAGCCCTACCTGCCCGGCGTTCCCGACGATGCCCAGCCGCTCCTTTCCGGCGGCGCCATCGAACGGGGTGATTTCGGCACGCGGCTGGTGGCCTACCTCATCGACGCGGGCATCTGGCTGCTCCTGTTCGTCGTCTTCATCGTCGCCTCGGCGGTCCTGGGCGCGGTGTCCCACGGCATCACCGCCATCTTCAGCTGTCTGCTCTATCCGTTCCTGGGCCTGGGCTACGTGATCTTCATGCTCTGGTGCCAGGTGAAGTTCCGGGCCACCATCGGCAAGAAGGTCATGAAGCTCCGGATCGTCCCCGAGATGAACCCCGGCGGCAACATCGACTGGGGCCAGGCGATCCTCCGCCTCGTGGGCCACTGGGTCAGCGGCATGCTGGCGTGCCTGCCCTACCTCCTCATCCTGGGCGCGGACCGGAAGGGGTTCCAGGACATGTTCTCGAACTCCATCGTGATCAAGGTGGATCGCTAGGACACCTTGATCCAGAATGGCGCATTCCGGCCCCCCAGGGGGCCGGTTTGGGCTTACTTTAGACATACCGACCCAGTCCGCCTTGCCTCCGGCCCATGACAGGAGCACCCATGCCCAAGCTGAACAACGTCCTCGCCGTGATCCTCGGAGGGGGCCGCGGCGCGCGGCTCTACCCGCTCACCAAGATGCGTTCCAAGCCTGCGGTCCCCATCGCCGGCAAATACCGCCTCATCGACATCCCCTTGAGCAACTGCATCAACTCGGGCATCTTCCGCATGCACGTGCTGACCCAGTTCAATTCGGTCTCGCTGCACCGGCACATCTCCGAGAGCTACAAGTTCGACGTGTTCCACACCGGCTGGGTGCAGGTGCTGGCCGCGGAGCAGACCCCCACCAGCGAAGGCTGGTACCAGGGCACCGCCGACGCCATCCGCAAGCAGCTGTTCCAGATCCAGGTGGTGGGCACCGAGCACGTGCTCATCCTGGCCGGGGACCACCTCTACCGCATGGACTACGCCCCCATGGTGGCCCACCACATCGCCAAGGGCGCCGACATCACCGTGGCCGTGCAGCCCGTGGCCAAGGACGAGGCGGACCGCTTCGGACTCCTCAAGCGGACCCCCGACGACCGGATCGTCAACTTCGTGGAGAAGCCCAAGACCCCCGAGGCCCAGGCGGCGATGGTCAGCCGGGACGACCCGGAGCGCCCCTTCCTGGGCTCCATGGGCATCTACCTCTTCAGGACCGAGGTGCTGGTGGACCTCCTCACCGCCCACCCCGACTTCGACGATTTCGGCCACCACGTCATCCCCTTCGCCATCAACCGCATGAACGTCTCCGGCTTCGACTTCGACGGCTACTGGCAGGACATCGGCACCATCCGCTCCTTCTACGACGTCAACCTCGAACTGACCCGCCCCAACCCCGCCTTCAACCTCTACGACGCCCACCACCCCATCTACACCCACTCCCGGTTCCTGCCCGGCTCCATCTGCTCGGACACGCGGCTCAAGGACGTGCTGCTGTGCGAGGGCTGCGTCATCGAGGGCGGCGGCGAGATCACCCACTCCATCGTCGGCGTCCGCAGCCAGATCGGCCCCCGCACCCGCATCCTGGACAGCATCGTCATGGGCGCCGACTACTACCAGCGCCGCCACTGCGAAGTGCCCCTGGGCATCGGCCCCGACTGCCACATCGAGGGCGCCATCCTGGACAAGAACGTGAGCCTGGGCGCCGGCGTGGTGATCAAGCCCTTCCCCCGGGGCACGGAGCTGGACGCGGGCGACTACGTGGTCCAGGACGGCATCGTCGTGGTGCCCAAGAACACGATCCTGGGCCCGGGGACGCGCATCGGGCCGGAGGTGTGAGGGGGCAGCCCATGGCATGCCGATTCTGCGGGGGCGGCCCCCAGGCGCCCTGGAAGCCCGGTGAACCCGCCGTCGAGCGCTGCCTGGCCTGCGGGGGCGCCAGCCTGAGGACCCTTCCGGAAGCCGCCTCCCAGGCGGAGCTGTACCAGGAGACCTACTACGAGGAGACGTCCGGAGGCCGCTTCCTGGGCCTGGCGGAAAAGGTGGTGGTGGGCCTGAAAGCCTTCCGGTACCGGGCCATCGCCGCCAGGTCCCGGGGCACCGGGGCGATCCTGGACGTGGGGTGCGGTCGAGGGGACCTCCTCCAGCTGTTCAGGAACCACGGCTGGCGGGTGAAGGGCACGCAGGTTTCGCGCACCGCCGCCGAGGCCGCGCGGCGCCTGCGGGGCATCGACGTGGCCGTGGGCGAACTGCCCGCACTGGGCCTGGCCCACGGCTCCTTCGACGTGGTCACGTTCTTCCACGTTCTCGAACACCTGGAGGACCCGGGCGCCTACGTGGCCTGCGCCCGGGACCTTCTGGCCGACGGGGGCCTGCTGGTGGTGGAGGTCCCGAATTTCCGCACCCTGGGATTCCGGCTCCTGGGCCGGCGCAACCTCTGCTTCGACCACCCGCACCACCTGCACTTCCTAACCCCGGCCGCCCTCGCGGCCCTGGTTGAACGCTGCGGGTTCGCGGTGGAGGAACGCACCTACCACTCGGTGGAATATTCGGCATTCACCACCCTGCAGAACGCGCTCAACCTCCTCCCCGGCGAACCCAACCGGCTCTACCGCGCCCTGATGGGAAACCCCGCAGGCCTGGCCCTGCGACGGAGCCCCTGGACCTGGCTCCACGTGGCGCTGGGCGCCCTGCTGGGCCCCGCGGCCCTCCTTGCTTCGGCCGTGAGCCTGGTGCTGCCCACGGGGAACACCATCCGGTTCTATTGCCGCAAGCAGCCCCGGGCCTCCGCCTGAAGCCTCCAGAAATGGGAGTTCAAAAAAGCCCAGGCATCCCTGGGCTTTCCTGATCAATCCTTTTCAACGTAAGAACGACGAACCTCAGAACGGGATGTCGTCGTCGTAGGCCTGACCGCCACCCGACACCGGGGAGGGCGCGCCGGTGGGCTCGAATTCCTCGGCGCCGCCTCCGCCGGACGGACGACCGCCGCCCTCCTCGAGGCGGCCGAGCATCACGAAGTTGTCGCAGCGGATGTCGCAGGCGGTCTTCTTGACGCCCGCCTGATCGGTGTATTCGCGGTACTGGATGCGGCCCTCGATGAGGACCTGCTTGCCCTTGCGCAGGTACTTCTCGGCGATCTCCGCCTGCTTGCCCCACACGACGATGTTGTGCCACTCGGTCTTGGTCTGCTTCTCGCCCTGGGGGTTCTTCCAGGTTTCGGTGGTGGCCACCGAGAAGCGGGCCAGGGCCTGCCCGGAGGGGGTCATCTTGAGCTCGGGATCCCGGCCCAGGTTGCCGATCAGCATGACTTTGTTCAACGATCCGGACATGATCTTCCTCCTTGGAAATGGCGGAGCTCTCCGCCTCACCGAATGCCTCAGTCCGTCTGAGCTGGTGGTAGGGTGACAATGATGATACCGGGAGTTGACGTGTCAAGCGTTCTCATAACCTGCCGAGACAAGTCATCCGCCGACCGCCATTACGTTCCGGCGGTCCGGGCGGGGGGCTGGGAGGGGCGGGTGCACCTGGTTTCGCCCGGGGATCCGGTCCCCCCCCTGGAGGGCTTCCGGGGCCTGCTCCTCACCGGCGGGGACGACATCCACCCCGCCAATTGGGATTCCGGCGAGGCCGTGCACCCCGCGGCCGAGCCCGACCGGGAGCGGGACGCCCTGGAGATCCCCCTGGCCCGGCGGGCCTGGGACCTGGGCCTGCCCATCCTGGGCATCTGCCGGGGCGAGCAGCTGCTCAACGTGGCCCTGGGGGGCAGCCTCGTGCAGGACATCCCCGAACTCTACGACTGCGAGGCCGGGCGGCACAACCTGGGCTCCTCCCGCCTCCCGCCCCAACTGGCCCACTGGGTGATCGTGGATCCCGCCTCCCGGCTGCGCACCCTGGTGGGCGCCGAGGCGGTGGAGGTCAACAGCCGCCACCACCAGGCCGTGCGGCGCCTGGCCCCGGAGCTCAGGGCCGTGGCCTGGAACGGCACGGCCCGGGACGGGCATCCCCTGGTGGAAGGGATCGAGGCGGCCGATGCCTCCCGGTGGGTGGTGGCGGTGCAGTGGCATCCCGAGAACCTCGTGGCCATGGACCACCCCGCGGGGCGAAGCGCCCTGGGCATCTTCCGGGGCTTCCACCGGGCGCTCCAGGAGCGCGCTTGAGCCTGCCGGCCCTGCCCATCGATCCGTTCCTTCCGGCGATCCTGGAGGCGCTGCGGGACCGGGGCTGCCTGGTGCTGGGGGCCGAGCCCGGCGCGGGCAAGACCACCCGGGTGCCCCGGGCCCTCCTGGACGCGGGGATGCTCGACGCCGGCGAGTGCTGGGTGCTGGAGCCCCGCCGGCTGGCGGCGCGTCTCGCGGCGGCGCGGGTGGCGGCGGAGCTGGGGGAGCCCCTGGGCGGCGCCGTGGGGTACGCGGTGCGCTTCGAACAGAAGGTCTCCCGCGCCACCCGGGTGCGCTTCGTCACCGAGGGCCTGCTGCTCCGCAGGCTCCAGGACGACCCGGAGCTGCGCGGCATCTCCACCGTGCTCCTGGACGAGTTCCACGAACGCCACCTGCAGACGGACCTGGCCATCACCCTGCTGCGCCGGCTCCGCGCGGGCGCGCGCCCCGACCTGCGCCTGGCCGTCATGAGTGCCACCCTGGACCCCGGCCCCGTGGCGGCCTTCCTGGGGGCGCCGGTCCTGGCCTGCCCCGGCCGGCAGTGGCCCGTGGAGATCCAGCACCAGCAGCGGCCCGAGTCGGCCCCCCTGGAGGACCAGGTGGCCGCGGCCGTGGACGGCCTCTACCGCGGGGGCCTCCAGGGCCACACCCTGGTGTTCCTGCCCGGCGCCGCCGAGATCCGCCGCTGCCTGCGCAGCTGCGCGCGGACCGCCGAGACCCACGGCCTCCGGCTCCTGCCCCTGCACGGGAGCCTTCCCTTCGAGGCCCAGCAGGAGGCGGTGGCCCCCAGCGACCGCTTCAAGGTCATCCTCAGCACCAACGTGGCCGAGAGTTCCGTGACCCTGGAAGGCGTCGCGGCGGTGGTGGACTCGGGTCTGGGGCGGGAGGCCTTCCACTCCCCCTGGTCGGGCCTGCCGGGGCTCCGCACCACGCGCATCAGCCAGGCCCGGTGCGCCCAGCGCGCGGGACGGGCCGGGCGCACCGGGCCCGGACGTTCCCTGCGCCTCTTCTCCCTGGCGGAATTCAACGCGCGGCCCCCCTTCGACGCCGCGGAACTGCAGCGCACGGACCTGGCGGAGCCGCTCCTGGCCCTGGCCGACCTGGGCGTCGGACCGGAGCTGCCGTGGTTCGAGGCGCCCCCCGAAAAGGCCCTGGAGGCCGCCGGGAGGCTCCTGGCGAGCCTGGGGGCCCTGAAGGGGGACCGGATCACGGCCCTGGGCCGGCGCATGGCCAGGCTTCCGCTCCACCCGCGCCTGGCGCGGCTGGTGACCGCCGGCGAGGACCTGGGCATCCCCGGCCTCGCGCGGCTCGCGGCGGTGCTCCTGGAGACCGGGGATCTGGCCGCCCGCAAGGACCTGGGCCCCCGCGCCGCCCAGCCCGGCCACGCCCTGGATTCCGACCTCCTGGCCCGCATCGACCAGTACGTGGAACCAGCCGGCGCGGACCCCGCGGCCCTGCGCCAGGCGCGGCTGGCGTTCCGGGCCCTGGGCGGCGGGGCCCTGGAGGACGACGAGGAGGCCCTCCTGCGCGCCCTGGTCGCGGCCTACCCGGACCGCATCGCCCGGGTGGGCGGCAACGGCACCTGCACCCTGGTGGGCGGGGGCGGAGCGCGCCTGGCGCCGCAGTGCCGGGTGCGCCGGGCGGATTGGATCCTGGCCCTGGAGGCCGACGGCGTGGGCGGACAGGTCCAGGTGCAGACCGCCTCCCGCCTGGAACCCGACTGGCTCCTGGATGCGTTTCCCGAGGCCATCCACGAAACCGAGGAGCTGGCCTTCAACGGGGGCACGGGCCGCGTCGACCTCCATTCCCGCCTCTGGTTCGAGGACCTCCTCCTGGTGGAGAGCCGCCGTCCCGCGCCCCCCGGCCACCCCGGAGCGGCCCAGGTGCTGGCCCGGTCCGCCACGGGCGCGGCCCCCCTGGAGGCCCTCCTGCCCCGCCTCGCGTTCCTTTCGAGGCTGAGGCCCGACCTGGGCATCCCGGACGAGGCCGGCCTGCGCGAGGCGCTTCTCACCGGCGCCTGCGAAGGCCTGGCCAGCCTGAAGGAACTGGAGGCCGCGGACTGGCCCGGCGCCGTGCGCCGCACCCTGGGCGCCGAAACCGCGCGCCTCCTGGACTCATGGGCCCCCGAATGGATCCAGATCCCCCGCCGGCGCCTGCGCGTGAACTACGGCGAGGGCGCCCCCTGGGTGGCCTCCCGCCTCCAGGACTTCGTCGGCCTCAAGAAGGGTCCCGCCATCGGCGGAGGGGACGTGCCCCTGGTGCTCCACCTCCTGGCCCCCAACAACCGCGCCGTGCAGGTAACGACAGACCTGGCGGGGTTCTGGCAGCGGGTCTACAAGGAGATGAGGCCGGGCCTGTCACGGCGGTACCCCAAGCACCAGTGGCCGGAGGTTCCTGGTTAGACTGGATTCGATGCGAATCCCACGGCCCTGGTCCGCCCAGACGTCCGCCGCGAGCGAGGCCCGACGGGGCTGGGCCGGGCGGCTCCTTCTCATGGCGGCCGTGGCGCTGTTCGGGCTCTGGTTCTGGAACACCGTGCACAGCCCATCCTCGCCGGTGCTGCTTCCCGGATCCGGCGGGGAATGGATCCGGGAGAGCGCCCCCCTGAGGCTGACGGCGCGCTTCGACCCGCCCCGGCAGGTCATCTTCCGGCACACCGCCCTGGTGCCCCCCGGCGGGGGGACCCTGGAGGTGGGCGCCAGGGATGGGCTCAAGGTCTTCGTGGACCGCCTTCCCATCGTCCTCGACCCCCCGGGGCCTCCGGCACGGCGGGCCGACCGGATCATCCAATTACCACCCCGCGTGTCTCCGGGTTTCCATGAATTCGAGTTCCTGGTGGAGGCGACCCGCACCCATCCCCTGCTGCGGGTCCATGCCCCCGCGCTGGGGCTCGTCACGGACGCCTCCTGGGAAACCTCCCGGGACAGCCACGACTGGAGGCCCGCGGCGCTGGCCCGCGCCGTGACCCCACCCACCCTGGCCGGCGAATTCCCCTCGACCTTCCAGGCTCTTTCCGCCGCCGGTCCCTGGCTGCTGCTCGCCTTCGGCGCGGGGGCCGCGGGAACCCTCCTGATGGCCCGGCGCACCGCCCCCAGGGCCGCCCAGGTGCGCGTGGCCATCCTGGGACTCTGGGCTGCCCTGGCGGTGAACAACCTGATCCGGCTGCCTTATCACATCGGAATGGACGCCGCGAGCCACCTCGACTACGTGAAATACCTGGTGGAGCACCATCGCCTGCCCTTGGCCGTGGATGGTTGGCAGATGTTCCAGCCTCCGCTAGCCTACCTCCTCTCGGCCCCCCTCTACGCCCTCGCCCCGGCCATGAACGATGCCCAGGCCCTCGTGGTGTTGCGGGCGTTGCCCCTCCTCTGCGGCCTGCTCCAGGTGGAGGTCTGCTTCCGGGCCGTGCGGGCCGTGTTCCCGCACCGGGACGACCTGCAGATCGCCGGCACCCTCATCGGTGGGTTCCTCCCCATCAACGTCTTCATCTCGCAGGCCTTCGGCAACGAGCCCCTGGCCGGACTCCTGGGATCCATCGCCCTCCTCCTCGTCCTGGCCCGCCACCAGGCCCGCCGGCCCCTGCTGGATCCCGGTTTCGGCGCTGCCCTGGGCGCCCTGCTGGGCCTGACCCTCCTGGCAAAGGTCTCGGTCCTTCTGGTGATCCCCTTCATCCTTGCGTTCTGCCTCCTCCGGGAGGATGCGGGGGCCGGCCGCCGCCTCCGGTTCCTGGCGGCCACCGGGGGCGCCCTGGCCCTCGTCGCCGGCTGGTACTTCCTCCGGAACTGGGTGCACATGGGCCGTCCCTTCATCGGCGGCTGGGACCCGGCCCGGGGCTTCGCCTACTGGCAGGACCCCGGCTACATCACCTTCCATTCCCTGACCACCTTCGGCACCGCCCTGGTGCGGCCGATCTATGCCGGGGCCGCGGGATTCTGGGACGGCCTCTACTCCACCCTCTGGCTCGACGGCACCGTGGGGTCCATCGTCCAAAGGGCCATGTGCCCCCCCTGGAACTATTCCTTCGTCGTGGCCAGCGCCCTCACCGCCCTGGCCCCCTGCGCCGCCCTGGCCGCCGGCGCCGCGGCCCTCTGGAGGAAACCCGCCGGAGCCCTCTGCCTGGCCTGCCTGGCGGCCCTAGTCCTGGGGATCTTCCGCCTGTACGTCACGGAAGTGCCCAGCTACGCCACCCTCAAGGGCTCCTACCTCATGGGCCTCCTTCCCTGCTTCGCCATCCTGGGGGCCGCGGGCATGGACCGGCTGGCCGGGAAGCTCTGGACGCGGGCCGTGGGCAACGGCCTCCTGGCGGCCTGGGTCGTCTCGGTCTACGCGGGCTATTTCATCGTCAGGTGAGGGGTCAGGAGGCGGCCTCTCCCAGGATCTCCCGCTCCAGGCTCTGGAGGCGCTTGATGCGGCTGAAGTGGCCGGGCTCCTGGGCCAGTTCCTGGGCGGTGCCGCGCTGGACGGCGATGCCGTCCTCCAGCACCAGCACGTGGTCGCACAGTTCGGCCACGAAGACGCGGTGGGTGGCCAGCACCAGGGTGGTGTCCACCAGGAAGGCGCGCAGGTTCTCCAGGATCCGGCTCTCGGTTTCGGAATCCACGGCGCTCAGGGCGTCGTCGAGGAGCAGGAGGCGCGGCTTGCGCAGGAGGGCCCGGGCCAGGGCCGTGCGCTGGCGCTCGCCGCCCGAGAGGACAACGCCGCGCTCGCCCACCACGGTGTCCAGGCCCATGGGCAGGCGCCGGATGAGGTCGTCCAGGCAGACCACCCTGGCCACCTCCCACAGCTCCTCCTCGGAGGCGCCGGGGCGGCCCAGGGCGAGGTTCTCCCGCAGGGACAGGCTGAAGAGGAAGGCCTCCTGGGGCACCCAGCCGATGCCGGCCCAGTGCTCCCGCAGCAGGTCCCGGTCCAGGGGCCGGCCGTCGAGGGTCAAGGTGCCCTCCTGGATCTCCCTCAGGCCGGCCAGCACCTGCAGGAGGATGGTCTTGCCGGAACCGATGCCTCCCACCACGGCCAGGCGCGAACCGGGAGGCAGGTCCAGGTCGAGGGGGCCGATGCCCCGGCCCGATTCGAAGCGGTGGGCGGCGCCCCGCAGCTCCAGGGCCGCGGGGCCCGGAAGAAGGGTCAGGGGCGCGTGCTCCGGCAGGAAGGCGCCGGGATCCCGCAGCACCTGGTCGATGCGCTCCTGGCCGGCCCTGCCCCGCTGGAAGAGGTTGGCGGACCAGCCCAGGCTCATGATGGGCCAGGCCAGGGTGGCCAGGTAGCCCGTGAACGCGGTGAGGTCGCCCAGGGTCAGGGCGCCGCGCAGCACCAGGGCGCCGCCGTAGGCCACCAGCACCAGGGCCGCGAGGCCCGCGGTGAAGGCCGAAAGGGGCATGTAGGCGCCGAACAGGATGGTCTGGGTGATGCTCATGCGGGCCTGGGTGCGGCTGAGCTCCTCGAACTCGGCCACGCGCAGATCCTCCAGCCCGAAGGCCTGGACCACCTTCTCGCCGGAGATGGTCTCGTGGCTGAAGGTGTTGAGCTGGGAGGTGACCACCTGGATCTTCTGCTGGATGCGGTGGCTCCATTTCCCGATGAGGTAGAAGCCCGCGGCCAGGAGCGTGAAGGGCATGATCACCGCCATGGCTAGGCGCGGACTGGCGTGGAGCATGAGGAAGAGGGTCATGGGCAGGAGGCTGGCGGTCTGCAGGAGGCTCATGAGGCCCGGGCCCGTGGCCATGCGGACGGTGTTCACGTCGTCGCCCATGCGGCTCATGAGGTCCCCGATCCGGCTCTGCTCGTAGAAGGAGAAGGGCCGCGCCAGGAGGGAGTCGTAGAGCTCCTCCCGCTGGCGCTTCTCCACCTCCCGGCTCAGGCCGATCAGGGTGTTGCGCATGAGGTAGCGCCCCAGGCCCGCGAAGAGGGTGAATCCCAGCATCCAGAGGAGGTCCCTGCGGCTGGCGTTCCACTGGCGCAGCTCCAGAGCGTGCACGGCCCGGCCCGACCAGAAGGGGACCCAGGCCGCGGCCAGGCTGCACAGCACCGAGGCCGACAGGCCCAGGAACAGGATCCTGCGGTGGGGGGCCACCAGCTTCCACCACCAGGGGGCGCGTCCGGTCAAAGTCGATCCCACGATTCCTCCATCAACCAGTGTACTCTGCCCAGCGTGGAGGCCCCATGATCCAGACCGGCAATCCCCTGCCCCCCTTCTCCCTCGAGGACGACCGAGGCGCCACGGTCACCCCGGCCACCCTCGCGGGGCGCTGGACAGTGATCTACGCCTACCCCAAGGACGCCACCCCCGGCTGCACCACCGAGGCCTGCGACTTCCGCGACAACTGGGCCCGGGTCCAGGCCGCCGGCGCCCAGGTGTACGGCATCTCCCGGGACTCCGTGGCCTCCCACCAGAAGTTCGTGGCCAAGCAGGCCCTGCCCTTCCCGCTCCTGGCGGACCCCGACAAGACCCTCCTGGCCCCGCTGGGGGCCTTCGGCCGGAAGGTGATGTACGGCAAGGAGATGGAAGGGATCATCCGCTCCACGTTCCTGGTGGATCCCACGGGCGTCGTGCGCCACGTGTGGCCGAAGGTCAGCGTGAAGGGGCATGTGGAGGCCGTGCTCGCCAAGCTGGCCGAACTCAGTCGCCCATGATGGAGAAGCCGCCGTCCACGTAGAGCACCTGGCCCGTGATGCCCCGGGCCATGTCGCTCAGCATGAAGACCGAGGCGTCGGCCACCTCCTCCTGGGTGGTGTCCCTGCGCAGCGGCGCGCGGCCGCGGTGGTGGCGCTGCATGCCGCCGAAGCCCGAGATGCCGGAGGCGGCGAGGGTCTTGATGGGACCGGCGGAGATGGCGTTCACCCGGATGCCCTGGGGCCCCAGGTCCGCGGCCAGGTAGCGCACGCTGGCCTCCAGGGAGGCCTTGGCGACGCCCATGACGTTGTAGTTGGGCACCACCCGGGTCCCGCCCAGGTAGGACAGGGCCACCACCGACCCGCCCTCGGACATGAGGGGCAGGGCGCTCTGGCAGAGGGCGGCCAGGGAATAGGCGCTGATGTCGTGGGCGATGCGGAAGTCCTCCCGGGAGGTGGCGACGAACTGGCCCTCCAGGGCGGCCCGGGGGGCGTAGGCCACGGCGTGCACCAGGAAGTCCAGGTGGCCCCAGACCCGCTTGAGCAGCTCAAAGGTCAGCAGGATCTGCTTGTCGGAGGTGACGTCCATGGGGATGAGGATCGGGTCCTGCCCCTCGGTGAGCTCCCGCACGTTCTTGGCGAGCCGGTCGTTCTGGTAGGTGTAGGCCAGCTCGGCCCCTTCGGCGTGCAGCTTCTGGGCGATGCCCCAGGCGATGGACCACTTGTTGGCGACCCCAACGACAAGACCGCGTTTGCCCTTCATCATCATCGGGAACCTCCTGGCAACTTTTGCGACAACCTCTCAAAATAACCCAAACGCGCTCACCGTTCCATCCTGGCCGCCTATACTCCAACCATGCTACTCCGACCGGCCCTGCTCCTCCTGACCTCCCTCACCCTGGCCGCGGGCTACAACCCCAGGCCCGACCTGGACGCGGGCCGCTACCTGAAGGCCCTGGCGGAGGCCGACGCCCACCTCCGGGACGAGCCGCGCAACGCCCTGGCCCTGGCGGCACGCTCCCAGGCCCTGACGGCCATGGTGCGCCTGCCCGAGGCCCTGGCGGCGGCCACCCGGGCCGTGGAGGCCCAGCCGGCCCTGGCCGATGCGCTCCTGGCCCGGGCCCTGGCGCGGGCCGGCACCGCCGTGCGCCAGAAGAACCTGGGCAGCCTCCGGGGCGTCTCGGGAGCCATGGACGACCTCCGGTCCGCGGTGAAGGCCGATCCCGGCCTGGTGGCGGCCTGGATGGCCCTGGGGCTGGGCTACGAGCAGCTCCCCGGCATTCTCGGCGGTTCCACCCGCAAGGCCCTGGACTGCGCGAACGCCCTCAAGCGCGTGGACCCCGGCAAGGGCCTCGCGCTGCAGGGCACCGTGCTCTCCATGGAGGGGCGCTGGCCCGAGGCCCAGGGGGCCTTCGGCTCCGCCCTGGCCGTAGCCCCCCGGGACCCCGAGGTCATCTACGCGTACCTGGACGCCCTGGGCAGCCGGGAGACCCGGAAGGGCCTGGGCGAGGCCGAACAGAAAAGGCGCCTGGCCCAGGAGGCCCGGCGGCTGCTGCCCGCCGCCCGGGGCAACGCCCGCGCCCTGGGCTCGGTGTGCGACGCGCTCATCGACGCCGACCTGGGCGAGGAGGCCTGGGCCGCGGCCTTCGGCTCCCTCCAGGACGCCGACGCTCCCAGCCTCATCCGGCTCCAGCTGGGCAAGATCGCGGCCCGGAGCGGCGTGCACCGGGACCAGGGGCTCGCCGCCCTGGACCAGGTGCTGAAGGAGCCCCTGGAGGGCGGCTCCGGCGGCTACGGCACGGCCCACTGGAGGCGCGGGCAGATCCTCAAGGCCCTGGGCCGCATCCCCGAGGCCAAGGCCGCGGCCCGGGCCGCGCTGGCGCTGGATCCCAAGGACAGCAAGGCCTCGCGGCTGCTGGAGGAGTTGTCCTGAGCTTTGCCGCTTCCCTCCCGGAGCCGGCTGCGCTTCACTGAAGAGGAGTGCCTTCCCGGTCGGAGCGTGCGCGTGAAATCGACACAGACATCGCTGTTCCGCCCCACCCCCAGGGCCTGGGCCTTCTGGTTGGGCAAGGCCCTCTTCAGCGGCCTCCTGTGCTGGCTGGCCCTGCGGAACGTCACCCTGGCCTCGATCCGGGACGCCCTCGCCACGGCGAACCTGCCCTGGGCCTCCCTCAGCATCCTGACGTTCATGGTGGGCCTGATGATTTTCGAGCCGCTGCGCCTGGCGGTGGCGGGCCGGCTGCCCATGGAAACCCAGCCGACCCTCGTTCGGTGGTTCACCGTTTCCCTGGAAAGCAGGGCCTTTTTCTACCTCCTCCCGGCGGGGATCGGGCAGGAGGGGTACCTCTGGTGGAAGTTGCGCCGGCAGGGCTGGAGCCATGGCAGCTGTGCCTTCCTGGTCCTGGTGGTCCGCATGACCGGATTGGTGTTCTGGATTTTCGCCCTGGTCTGGGCCCTGCGCGCTCCGGTCTTCCGGGGCGCCAGTTCCAGCCTTCTGCCCGGCGCCTTGGCTTCGCCCCAGCTCTGGTTCGCCGGCGCAAGCCTCCTGGGGGTGGCCACCCTGGCTCTGCCCTGGGTGTCGGCGCGGCTCGGCAAGGTCCAGCCAAGGCCCTTCTCACCGTGGCCCTGGGTCGGGCTCGCCCTGGCATCGGCCGGAACCCTTCTGGTTTGTATGCTTTCCTTCCGGTTTGGCGCCAAGGCCTTTTCCATTCCCATGCCCCTCGACCAGGCCGCCGGCTGCCTGGGCCTGCTCTTCATGGCCATGGCCCTGCCGGTGAGCCTGGCTGGCCTGGGACTGCAGGAGGGGATCCTCCTCCTGGTGGGCAAAGGCCTCGGCATTCCGCCCGGCCCGATGCTGGGCTTCAGCTGCCTTCTGCACCTGCAGCGCCTGGCGCCGGCGCTCCTGGGCCTGGTGGTGCTGTGCCTTCCGGATCTCCAGGGCGCCCATCCTTCACGGCCAGGACAAACGCCTTCGTGAAGAGCGGCCCCCAGGCATTCCGGTCGAACCATCCGACGGGCCGGAGCAGGAACGCCGGAAGGAAGCGGTACACCAGGCTCGGCAGGGCCAGGACCCGGGTGGTCTTCTGGACCCTCAACCCTTGGGACCGCAGCATCTCTCCGACCTTGGCCTCGGAATAGCAGAAAAGGCGGCCGCCCAGCTTCCGGTCGATTGCCGGAAGAATCCCGCGGGGCGTCCAGAGGAGGGTGTCGAAAACGAAAAGTCCGCCGGGCTTGAGGATCCGCGCAACCTCGGCGAAGTAGGCGGGGGCCTGCTCCACGTGGAAAAGGAACCGGAGGCTGCAGACCGCCTGGAAGGAGCCGCTTTCGAATTGGGTGGCGAATGCGTCGGTCTCCACCGCCTGGAAGGCGGGAGCGGCGAGCCTGGCATGCCTGAGCATGGCCGGCGAGGCATCCGCCCC
Source organism: Mesoterricola sp. MK458 (assembly GCF_055384935.1). Classification (NCBI taxonomy): domain Bacteria; kingdom Pseudomonadati; phylum Acidobacteriota; class Holophagae; order Holophagales; family Holophagaceae; genus Mesoterricola; species Mesoterricola sp. MK458. The sequence continues at coordinate 3,654,597 of NZ_AP045075.1, read as the reverse complement.
CACGACGGAGGTGAACCCGGCTGAAGCCAAGGCACGGAGCAACCTGCCCGTGCCGCACGGCATGTCCAGGACCCGGGCGCCGCGGTCCAGGGGTCCCAGCAGGTCCAGAAGGGCCGCCTTCTCCCGGGCATCGACGTACTGCCCCCCGGGCGAACCGAACCGCCAGGAATCGTAGTTCTCCACCACCTCCTGCTGCTGGTAATACGTTCGCTTGTCCACAGGCTCCTCGGCTGGCGTCGTCAATAGGGGCGGCGGCAGAGCCGCTGGTAGGTCTGGATCAGGAGATCCACGCGCGCCTCGGCATCCGGCAGGTCCAGGAGGCTTGAAGGCATGGGGCGGTTCCGGCGCCGGGGCAGGTGGCGGATGACCCGGGCCAGGGCCGCCGGATCCCGCGGCGGCACCCAATCCAGGCCGGGACCCTCCGCGGGAAGAAGCGTCTCCAGGTAGGGCAGGCGCGAAACCACGAGCGGACAATGGGCCTGGTCCGCCTCCAGGATGAGGCTGGGGTACAGGGTCGTGGAGGCCAGACTCCTGTAGGGAAGGACGAGGGCGTCGATCGCCCTGAGCATGCGCTGCACGGGCACGAGCCCCGTCAGGAAGACCCGGCTCCGGGCGGACGCCTCCAGGGCCTGGACCCGTGCCCGGATCCGGTTCGCATCCCCATCGGACGAAAGCGCGATGACGAGGGCGAGGTCCGGGCGTCCCGGGTGGGCCTGCGCGAACGCTTCGATCAGGTCCTCGAGCCCCTTGACCCGGTGGGCATGCCCGATGAAGGCCAGAACGGTCGCCGACTCCCCGAACGGGTGCAGGGGCTCCGGGGACTCGGGCTCCGGCTCCGGCTCCGGCTCCGCAAAGTTCCCGATGGCCGTCACATCCTCGAAGCCGTGCCGCCTCAACCACGCTGCGTAGGGAGGGGCGGTGACCAGGTGGGCCAGCCGGAACCTGCGCGCCCAGACCACCCAGAACCCGTGATTGAGAATGAGGCGAGGGAGCATGAAGGCCGGGTCGTCCCGGAGATCCTTGCGGTGCTCGGCGTCGAAGGAGGTGGGGAGCCCTTCGGACTGCACCAGCACCCGGGACCGCCTCGTGGGGATGAAGAGCGCCAGGAACGAGAAGGCGGGCGTCGGCAGGACGAGATGCACGAAGCGATCCTCCTGCGCCGGCAGCGTCCTGAGCATTCGCCAGATGGACCGGAGGCGGCGCCAAAAGGGCCAGCGGACGAATGCGTCCAGGTCGGCCTTGCCGGGGGAACCGACCCCTTCGGGAAGGGCGAAATCCACCTGCATTCCCCGCGCCCTGAGGCGGGAGGCAAGGCTGGTCAGGCTGGTGACCTGCCCTCCCATGCGAAGGTTGAGGACGCAGAGGGTCAGGTGGGGCCCGGGGGAACCGGTCATGGCCGGGAAACGGCCGGCTTTCGGGCCACCAGGAGGACATGGGGAATGGGATGGAAGCGCTCCCGGTGCAGGTGGCGAACGACCACGACGCCTCCCAGGGCTTCCAGGGCCTCCCGGAGGGCGTCCGCCGACATGTAGGTGAATTTCTGCCCGGCGGAGAACGACATCTGGAACACCCCGCAGACCAGCCCCGAAAGTGCGCGGGACAGGGCCGCCTTCCAGCGCACGTCCCCGTCGATGGCCTTGAGGACCAGGAGGCCCGAAGGCTCCAGAACGCGGTACATCTCCGCGAGGAGGGTCAACTGGTCGCCGGGCGCGAAGCCGCTCAGGGTGTCCACGAGGAGGGCGGTGGTAAAGGAACCGTCGGGCGTGCCGGAAAGATAGGTGAATGCATCCTGCAGCACGAGTTCCACGTGGGGCTGGCCGGCGAAGCGCTGGCGCGCGCCGAGGATTTTCCGCTCGTCGATATCGACGCCCACCACCCGGGTGGACCGCGCCACCAGGCGCTTGAGCACGAGCCCTTCCCCGCATCCCACTTCCAGCACGCGGCCCTGGGCGGGGACCACCTCCGCCACCCGGTCAAGGGGAACGATGAGGTCCCGGAGTCCCCGCTGGAGGCCGCCGAGAAGGGCGGCCATTCCGCCCGCGCGGAGCCCCGTGCGAATGGGGGCGGGGCCGGTCATGGCCGGCCCTCCCCGGGCCCCGCGTCCGGATCCAGGGAGCCGCTCCGGCGCCGGACCAGGTAAAGCGGCCTTCCCTTCACCTCTTCGAAAATCTTGGCCAGGTAGAGGCCGATCACCCCGAGAACCGTGAGGGTCATGCCGCCCAGGAGCAGCACGGAAACCATCACGCTGGACCATCCGGGCAGGGTCCTGTTGGTGAAGGTGTGGGCGAAAATGATGTAGACGAGGTACACGAGGGAGACCAGGGAGACGCCAAGTCCCAGCAGTATCACGACCCTCAGGGGAAAGGTGGTCATCGAGACCAGCCCATCCCCCGCCAGGTTGACCATCCTCTTGAGGTCGAACTTCGTGGTGCCCGAGAACCGGGCGTCGGGGACGTAATGGATCCCCACCTGCCGGTACCCGATCCATGTGGTAAGGCCCCGGAGGAAGCGGGTGCGCTCGGGCAGCGTGGTCAAGGCCACAAGCGGGGCCCGGTCCAGGAGGCGGAAATCCGCGGCGCCGCGCGGGACGGGGCGTTCGGATACGAGGTCCAGGCACCAGTAGAACAGCGAAGCCGTCATCCGCTTCAGGGGCCCCGTGCGCACCTCGTCGTTGCGAATCGTATAGACCACGTCGTGGCCGCACTCCCACAGCCGCACCAGCTCGGGAATCATCCGCGGCGGGTGCTGCAGGTCGGAATCCATGGTGATCACGGCATCGGCGCCGCAGGACATGGCTTCCTGCATCCCCGCCGAAAGCCCGGCCTGGTGGCCGAAATTGCGGGACAGGTGCAGGACTCCCACCCGGGGGCGGGTGCGGCTCATTTCGTCCAGCAGGGCCGTCGTTTCGTCATCCGAGCCATCGTTGACCAGCAGGATGGGGAACTCGTGCTGCAAGGGGGCCACGGCCTCCTCGATGCGATCGAGGAGTTCGACGATGTTGCCCTTTTCGTTGAAGACCGGGGCAACGATGAAGACCCTTTTACGTTTCATTCGCTGAGCGCCTCATTCATGGCCCTGCGGATATCTCCGGAAGCAAGCTGATCCCACTCAGTCTGCCATTGATATCCCCAATGCGGATAACCCGCATTGAGCGCGGCGCTGCCAAAACCGGGATGGACGACCAGTTCCACCTGTTCCCCCCGGGCCAGGGCCGGCCTGGCGCGCCGGGCGGCCCTCGCCGCGGCCTCGGCCGTCATGCGGCCCGCGGATTCGATCCCCACCGGGCGGACCCCACGGCATCGGTCCAGGGGCCAGCCCTTCAGCGACAGGGTGGAAACCGCGTCGACCAGCACCTGCTTGGCCGGCCCGGGCAGGATCCTCGAGATGGCCCGCACCTCAAGCCCCCGGGCCTCGAAGACCTGCCGGAGGGCGCGCCACAGCACCGGGAAAAGGTGCACGTGCTGGTGGCTGTTCACGAACGCCACGGGCACCCCCAGATCCAGAAGCCGGTCGATCTGCAGGGCTCCTTCCCGGGCCAGGGGTTCGGCCAGGGACGGATGGAGCGCCAGGACGCCCAGCAAGGACCGGTAGCTGCCGGGGAATCGCCCCCCGGTAAGAAGGGGAGCCAGGGCCGGATCCTGGCCCAGGGGGGCCTCCTCCACGAAGACGAGGTGGGCCCCCAGGGTGACCCCCGGCGCCTGGAGCCGGGTCCAGGATCCCAGCAGGGCCCCCGCATGGGGCATCAGGCTCACCGCATCCACCTGCCCGGCCGCGGCCAGGGCCTCGATGCCCGCGTTCACGCCCGGATCGAGGCCATAATCGTCGGCGGTGATCCGGATCCTCACCATAGGCCGTCTTCGTAGAGGCTCGATTCCGGGGATATCAGATACGGAAGGTTCGCACCCCCCAGGGCTTCGAGCTTGGGCATGAGGAAATACACCAGACTGGGCGCCTCCACCAGGTCGATTTCGTGGCTGCCGGAGGCCAGCGGAAAGGCCTCCCCGGCGGCCCGGAGGTGCCCGTCCACCCGGCAGGGACCCCCTGCGACCTGGAACATCTGGTCCCGGCCCACCTGGAGAACCTGCTTCACCCGCGTCCCATCCACCCCGGCGGCCAGGACGGCCAGATCCGGGGCCACCTGGTAGTACCGCTGGGAGAGCCAGCCGCGGTCCGCCTGGTTCAGCCATCCGGGGATCCGGTAGCTGGCGATGATGACCTCCGGCACGGCCTTGCGGAGTTGGCCCTGCAGGTCGATCCGCCCGGCGTTGTAGAGCGGCATGGAGATCGCCGAAAGGCGCCAGTTGTAGATCGAGGGGCGGAAGAGCCCGATGCCTTCCAGGGCGAACACGTGCGTATCGGGGCGGGTGGAGGCGAGCGCAGCGGCGAGGACCCGCTGATGGCCGTTCGTGGCGCGGGTGGCCAGGCGATGGAGAAGGGGCCCGTGCAGGGCCGGCATGGCCGCCAGCAGCCCCACCGCCGCGGCGAACCGCCACCCCCTGGGCTTGATGAATCCCAGTGCATGAATGCAGCCAGCCCCCACGAAGGGCGCGGCGATGGGCACCAGGATCACGAAGTTGTACGAATAGAAGGCCGGGTTGAGGGCGACGAAGAGGACGCCGGTGGCCAGGACCCCCAGTACCACCAGGAGGGTTTCCCGGCCCCTTTCCCCGCGCCAGGAAAAGCACCCCGCAATGCCCAGGACCCCCAACGCGCAGAGCAGCGGGTCATGGGCAAGGAAATGGGAGAAGGCCTGGCCCTTGATGGATCCATCCTGGCCCGACTGATGGGCGATCTGGCCCAGGAGGCGGTTCCCCTCGATGAAATAGGGAAGGGTGTGCGTCAGGGCCAGGTAGCCTGCGAACAGCGCGGCGATGGCGAGGCAACCCCCGGCCACCCGCCCGAGTGTGGACAGGTAGCCCCTCCAGTCGAACGGGGTTCCCTCGCCGGACCACCCGCTCCGGGCAAGGAGCAGGGCCACGCCCGGCAGCAGGATTACCGCCTTGATCCGCAGCACGAGGGCGATCCCCAGGACGCACCCCACGACCCAATGGCGCCACCGGCCCGGGCCGGAACCGGCCGCGAGCCAGAGCAGGGCGAGCCAGAGGACGCAGGAAAGCAGGTCCGGCCGGATATCCAGGCACCGCTCCAGGAAGGCCCAGGACGCCATGGAGGCCACGGCCGCGAAGGGCGCGGCGGGCCCCGGAAAGCACCTGGATGCAAGGGCGGCCGCCAGGACCGGCACCAGGGCCGCGAGGAGGACGAGCACGGCGCGCACGCCGAACGCGACGCCGAGGGTAGGCCCGAAATAATTGAAAAAGGGTCGGATGAGGTCCGGAAGCACGTGATAGCTCTGGATCCCGAAATCCCGCGGGGCGACCTGCCCCAGGTGCTGCAGCCAGGCTGTATAGAGGATCTGATAATCGTCGTTCACGAAATAGCGTCCCGGCACCGCCAGGGCCTCGCACAGGACCATCAGCCCGATCAGCAGCGCCGCCACGGCCCAGAGCACCCGCATCGAACGGGGTTCGCCCAAGTCGTGGCCGGAAAGCTTCGGAATCATTAATAACACCTGTGCGAAGGGGGAACCCGAGGCCGGGATCGGGCTTCCGGGACCGGTGCCTCCGGCCCGCTCGCCTTCCCTGGGGCGGGGCGAGGTCCCACCGTCCCACCGGCCCCCCGTTTCAAGCGACGTTCGGGGCCATGCCAGCCCCGAAAAAAGGTGACGTCCCGCGTCAACGAGGCCGACGCCCTGCGGCAAGCCCGCTGGCCGAAAAGGCCATCAAACATTTTTTTTTCACCACTTCCTAATAGCATCCACAGAGATTATCCTGGTAGCCGAAACCAAGTCCACCCCTCCCCATGATGGCATTGGAGTTGCTTCCATAGGGGTCCATCTCACCGAAGGAGATCTCATGAAGAAACAGTCCGGCTTCACGCTCATCGAGTTGCTCCTGGTGCTTGCCATCATTGGCATCATCAGCGCGATCGCCATCCCGGCTCTGCTCAGCCAGCGCGCCCGTGCCCGTGACAAGACGGCCATCTCCAACATGGAAGGCCGCGTCGGCGATCTCATCGGCCAGTACGACAAGTTCCGGGAGCAGGGCCTGTCCTCCACCGACATCGTCACCAGCCTCCAGAACTACATCAAGCAGACCGGTGGCAGCGACAAGAACCCCTGGGACGGCACCGCTCCGGCCTTCGCGACGGACATGCAGACCCTCGCCATGGACACCACCCAGTCCCTCGCCATCGCCGCCCTCAAGGGCGTCGCTCCCACCACCGGCCAGGCGGCCTTCCGCATCCAGTTCCCCACCTCCGCCAACCCCGGCTGGCTCGGTGGCGTCGTCACCATCAATGGCCTGATCCAGGCGTCCAACCACGTCGCCAAGGTTTCCGCCATCGAGTAGCATTCATCTTGTTCAAAAACGCCAAGAGGGGGTCCTTGACTCCCTCTTGGCATGTCTAGGGGAGTTTTGGAATGGCGGGTAGGCTGGGCAGATGGGCGGCACCCTTGCTGGCAGGGGCCCTTTGGGCCCTGGGGTTGGCGCTGGTATTCCTTCTCCGCCTGAAGACCGCGGAAGCGGGCCTCAGCGTGCTCCTGGTCACGGGGTTCGGCGCCGCCCCGATCCGGAACTTTGCCGCGGGCTTCGCGTTCACCTTGCTGATTCCCTTCTACATGCTCGCCGGCATGATCCTGTGGGGTTTCACCCTGGCCCTTGCTTCCGCGTTCCGGCCCCGGTTCTCCCACGACTGGTCGGCCCGGGAGGGGTTCCTCCTCACCCTTTCGGCCCTCCTGGGGGTTCACCTGCTGCTTTGGTGGCAGGTCCCCACCACCCTCTGGCTCCTGCCGGGGCTGAGGGCCCTTCCCTTCTTCCTGTTGTTCCCCCTGCTGCTCGCTTTGACCCTGGTGTTCCCGGTTCTCTGGATCCGCCGGCAGGCCCTGGGCTGGCTGCGCGGCGCCCTCCTGGCGGGGGCCTGGTTCGCCGCCTGGTCCATCCTTCCCCTGGCCCCCGCCCACCTTCCGAGGCTTCTCACCCAGGCCAAAGGCGGCAGCGACCCCGCCAAGGTCCTCATCGTCGGCCTGGACGGCCTGCGGGGCGACGTGGGCCAGGAGGCCACCGCCACCTGGAAGGGCACCGCCTATCCCCGCGCCTACACGGTGATCCCCGCCACGCGCCTGCTCTGGCACATCCTCTGGGGCGGCGACCCGCTCATGTACACCATCGGCCACGCTCCGCCCACCCTGGACGAACTGGTCGGCAAGACGCCCCTGCCCATCATCGACCAGGCCCATGCGAAGGGCTGGAAACCCCGCTTCTACATCGACGATGGGGGCACCATCGGCCTCGCCGGCAAGGTCGCCAACTTCGACGACGTCCTCATGCCCGCGGCAGGCTGGGAGAATTTCGTGAACTCCAACATGAGCGCCAGCTTCCCGCTGTTCGCCGCGTGGGAGAACTGGGGCCGGGCCTTCCCGACCACCAATCCCTGGGCGCCCCTGGACGCCGGACTGAAGGAGGCCCTGCGCCTGGGGCGCGGTTCCAAGCTCGTGATGTTCCACTCCTGCCTGGCCCACGTGCCCATCTTCCTGGACCGGGAGGAGCTCAAGGAGATCCCCCGGTGGTGGACCCTGGCGCCGGGCACCCTGGAGCCCTACTACGCGCGCCAGCAGGTGACCCCTGCGCGGGTGGCCACCTACGACACCCGCAGGGACCCCTTCCTTTCCTACACCATCCGCATGAAGTCCATCCTCCGGGCCTGGGAGCCCATCTGGAACGGCCTGGACCAGGACCCGCAGTACCGGGGCGCCACCCGCGTGCTGTTCTCCGATCACGGGGAGCGCTTCCACCACGTGACCGACAAGGTCCGCCTCAGCGGCGTTCACGGCTATAACCTGGACCCCTGGGAGGCCCGGATCATGCTCAAGGTGGACGGGCCGGGCTTCGAGGCCAAGCCCGGGGCTCCGCCGGTGCAAGCCACCATCAGCGTCCTGTCCATCCGGGACGGCGTGGCCGCGGCCCTGGCCAGCGACGGCGGCCTGGACCGCCAGGCCCTGGAACGGGCCTACCCACGCGCGCCCATGCGCTACCAGACCATGAGCATGGACCTGTTCACGGCGGATCCGCCGGGGCTCTTCCGGGAAATGACCGTGTCGAGCCTGGTGGGCCGCACCGCCATCGGCAAGGGCGGCATCTGGTTCGTGGCGGACGATTCCCCCGCCGATACCCGGGCGGAGGAAGTGACCGTGGCCTGGGGCGAAGGCGAGAAGATGACGGTGATCAAGCCCCTCAAGGGCGGGGGCGCCCTCCGGTACGAGTATGACGGCCTCGCCCTCAAGGCCGCGACCCGCATTCCGGAGTCCGACTACGCCACGGCCAAGGCCGAGATCAAGGCCGCCCTTGCAGGCTCAGGAGCCTTCGCCGCGCCTCCGCGTTCCCAGGCTGCAGTTCCACCACCCTCCTGAACGCCGCCTCCGCTCCCCGGCGATCCCCCATCCGTTCCAGCTCCAGGCCCAGGTGGAACTGCGGGAGGGGCTGGCGGGGGTTCACGGCCACGCAGCGGCGGAGCACCTCCAGGGCCTCCCTGCCGCGCCCCAGGGCCGAAAGGGAGATGGCCAGGTTCAGCCCGGCCGCCTGATCCCTGGGATCCGCCCTCCAGGCGGCCGCAAAGAAGCCCGCGCCTTCCCCTTCCCGGCCCAGCTGGCGCAGGATGAAACCCAGGGCCATGCGCGCCTCCTGGGAAACCTGCACCGGGCCCCGGGAATCGGGATCCTGGAGACGGCGGACCTGCTCCAGGTCGATGAGCTGCCCGTAGAAGGGGATGGCTTCCTCCAGCCGGTCCAGTTCGAGGAGGGTCCGGGCCACCGCCTTCAGGGCGCTGGTGTCCCCGGGCCGGGCCCGCAGCGCCGCCTGGAACGGAACGAGGGACGCCTCCTTCCGCCCCGCGGCGTTCAGGGCGAGGCCCATCCCGAAGTTGGCCTGGTAGGACGCGGGGTCCAGGTCCAAGGCCGATCGGTAGACGTGAATGGACTCGTCCAGGCGCTTTTCCATGAAAAGGCCCAGGCCCAGATTGTTCACCGCCACCAGGTTGCCCACCGGGGCGACCTGGAGGGCCCGGCGCCAGAGGGTGATGTTGTCGTGCCAGTAGGCCGTCTGGGCGCGGGCCTGCACCGTCAGGAGGCCCACGGCCAAGACCGGCACCGCCGTCCGGGCCGCGGCCGGGATCCGGAGGACCCGGGCCACGCTGCGGCCACCCCACGCCAGGATGATGAAGGCGCCGATGTACGGCACGTAGGTGTACCGGTCCGCCAGGGCCTGGGAGCCCACCTGGATGATTCCGATGACGGGAAGGATGGCGACGAGGTACCAGAGCCAGCCCACAAGCAGCCACGGCGCCCGGTCCCGGAACCGGATGGCCAGCACCGTGACGAGAACCACCGCGGCCACGCACAGGGCGGTGGTCCACGGCTGGACGGCCTCGGGGCGGAACGGATAGAAGGGCCCCAGGTTGACCGGCCAGACCAGCATGCCCAGGTAGCGCACGGAGCTCATCGCGGCGTTGCCCAGGCGGATGCCCAGGGCCACCCGATCCTGGATGGCCATGGCGCCGCCCGCGCGTTGCACCGCCATCGTCACCACGCCGCTGAGCAGCGCCAGGGCGAACATCGGCGCCTTCTCCCGAACCAGGAGCCGGAAGGCGCCCCAGGAGGTGAACCGCCCCAGGGGCCAATAGTCCAGCAGGAGCATCAGCAGGGGAAGGGTGACCAGCATCGGTTTCGCCATGAGACCCAGGGCATAGAGGCCCAGGACCAGGGCCTGGCGCCAGGGGGAGGGTCGCAGGATCCGGGCCTGGTGGGCCATCAAGGTCAGCAGGGCGAGGCAGGTGCTGAGGACGTCCTTGCGCTCGGCCACCCAGGCCACGCTCTCCACGTGGGCCGGGTGCACCAGGAAGAGCGCCGCCACCAGGAGGCTGGGCCCGAATTCCCGGGTCTGGACGTACAGGATCCGGAAGAGCAGGGCCCCGTTGGCGAGATGCAGGGCCACATTGACCAGGTGATGCCTGCCGGCGTCCAGGCCGAACAGGCTCACGTCGGCCATGTGGGAAAGCCAGGTGACGGGATGCCAGTTGGAGATGGTGCCGGTGGTGAAGGCCCAGCGCACGTTGCTCCAGGTCAGGCCCGCGAGCGTGTGGGGGTTGTCGAAGATGTAGGTGGGGTCGTCAAAATTGGTGAACTGGAAATGCCGGACCTGGCCGAAGACGATCCAGGCCAGGACGGCCAGGCCCAGGTACGCCCATGGCTGGAGCCGGCCTCTCACCGCGCGGCCGGGAACAGGGGCGATTTCACGAGGCCCAGCCTGGCCAGCCGGAACGTGAGGGCCGTGGCCAGGCAGCCGAACCCGTACCGGACACTGCGCCGGAAGTTGATCGAGGAGGCCTCGACGAAGTATTTGGCCGGGCAGGTGACTTCGGCGATGGTGAAGCCGTGCCAGATGATCTGCGCGAGCATCTGGTTGTCGAAGACGAAGTCCTCGCTGTCCGGTTCCAGGTCGAGCGTCTCGAGCACCTCCCGCGAGAAGGCGCGGTAGCCGGTGTGGTACTCGGAGAGCTTGGCCCCCATGAGGACGTTGCTGAACAGGGTGAGGAACCGGTTGGCCACGTACTTCCAGCCCGGCATCCCCTGGCCCATGGCGCGCCCGCCCAGGATGCGGGAGCCCAGGGCGCAGGGGTAGAGCCCGTTGGCGATGATCGAGGCCATGGCCGGCAGGAGCAGGGGCGTGTACTGGTAGTCCGGGTGGATCATCACCACGATGTCCGCCCCCTGCTCCAGGGCCAGCCGGTAGCAGGATTTCTGGTTGCCCCCGTACCCCCGGTTCCGTTCGTGCACATGGACAATGGTGTCGGGCAAGGTCCGGGCGAGCGCGGCGGTGTCGTCGGTGCTGCAATCGTCCACCAGGATCACCTGGTCCACGATTCCCTGGTCCATCACCTCCTCGTGGGTCCGCAGGAGGGTCTTTGCGGCATTGTATGCGGGCATCACGACGACAAGCTTCTTGCCTCTGATCATTGGGCCATCCTAGCGATGAACCAGGATAACCCTAGTCGAGCTCCCGGTGCTCCCAGGCCACGCCGAAGTGGGCGAGGATGCCCTCCCGCTCCACCCGCTCCTGCTCGGCGATGCTGGCGTAGGGCCGCAGGAACACCACGCGGCGCACCCCCCGGCGCACCAAGGCGCGGGTGCAGGTGAGGCACGGCTCGTCGGTGACGTAGGCGGTGTGCACGGCGCCGTCGCAGAAACCCAGGGCGTTCTCCTCGGCGTGGCTGGTGTGCAGGCAGCGCATGCCGGGGCCGCAGGTCTCGGGGGTGCAGTGGGGCATTCCGGGCAGGGCGCCGTTGTACCCCCCCGAGGCCAGGCCCCCGTCGGCGCGCAGAAGGACGCAGCCCACCTTCAGGCGGCAGCAGGTGCCCAGGCGGCTGAGTTCCAGGGCCATGCGGAGGAACACCTCGTCCTTGAGTTCGGATCGGCTCATGCGCTGACTCCTGGGGTCCCTAGCGGCCCTGGACCACTTCGATGTCAATCTGATGCACGGGGCCGTCGCTCCGTTCCTGCCACAGGATGTGGGCCCCCAGGGCCCGGGCCAGCTGGTTGACGCCCTCGCGGGTGTCGGGCTGGAGGGCGTTCTTGAGCTCGGCGTGCAGGGTGAGCCTCAGCTGGGCGCCCCGGAGCCGCTCCCCCTGGCGGGCCATCTCCCGGTAGACGCCCAGCACCACGGTCTCGGCGCTGGGCCTGCGCCCGGAGCCCTCGCAGTGGGGACAGGCGCTGGTGAGGAGCCGCTCCAGGCTCGGTCCGGTGCGCTTGCGGGTCATCTCCACCAGGCCGAAGTCGCTGATCTCCACGGCCCGGGCGTGGTTCCGGTCCCGCTCCAGCTCCTCCTGCATGCGCTTCATGACGGCCTCGCGGTGGGCGGGGTCCATCATGTCGATGAAGTCGATGACCACGATGCCGCCCAGGTTGCGCAGGCGGAGCTGGCGCACGATCTCGGGGATGGCCTCCATGTTGGTGAGGAAGACCGTCTCCTCGAGGTCCTTCTTGCCCACGAACTTGCCGGTGTTCACGTCGACGCTGACGAGGGCCTCGGTCTGGTTGATGACGATGCTGCCGCCGTGGCGCAGGAAGACCTTGGGCTGGCGCGCGGCGTCGATCTCCTTCTCGATGGCGAAGGCCTCGAAGATGGGCAGGTCCGAGGTGAAATGCTTGACCCGGCCCACCCACTCCGGGTGCAGGCGGCTCACGAAGTCCACCACCTCGCGGTAGGTGTCGTCGCGGTCCACCCAGAAGCTGGCCACCTCCTCCCGGAAGAGGTCCCGGAGCACCTTCTGGAGCAGGCGGAAGTCCTTCCACACCAGGCTGGGCGCCTGGAGGTGCTGGCAACTGCCCTGGAGGTCGTTCCACAGCTCCCGCAGGTAGGCCACGTCGCTCACCAGGTCCTCGTCCTTCTCGCCGATGGCCGCGGTGCGGACGATGAAGCCCTCTCCGGGCTGCGCGTGGCTCTTGATGAGGGCGCGCAGGCGCTCCCGCTCGGCGGGATTGGTGATCTTGCGGGAGATGCCCACGTGCTCGATGCCCGGCATCAGCACCAGGAACCGCCCGGGGAAGCTGATGTGGCGGGAGAGCCGGGGCCCCTTGCTGCCGATGGGGTCCTTCACCACCTGCACGAGGATCTCCTCGCCCTCCTTCACGGGGGGCAGGGTCACGGGCAGGGCGGGGAACTCCAGGGGGCCTTCGCCCCCCTCCTCCTCCTCGGCCACCTCCTCCGAGGGCAGGCGGTGGGTCTCGGGCTCGTCCAGGTACAGGAACCCGTCCTTGGCCCCGCCGATGGCCACGAAGGCGCTCTGCATGCCCTGCAGGAGCTTGGCCACGCGGCCCTTGTACACGTCCCCCACCTGGCTGACCTGGGTGGTGCGCTCGATGAAGAGTTCGCACAACTGGCCGTTCTCAAGAAGGGCTATTCGCATCTCCAGCGGGGTCGCATTGACCACGAGGGACCGTCGGACTTCCATGGCTGTTACCTCTCAAGAAGTCGGCGGAAGCGCGTCGCGCGATTCCCCAGGCGCTCCCGGTCCTTCCTGGCCGGGGGCTGACACACTTTTAGCAACTCTGCGGAACAATGGGAAGCCCGATTAGAAAATTCCGGTGGAATCCGGCCAATCGGCCCCCGTCCGGCCGCCTCACGCCTGGGCGGCCAGCTCCGGCCCCGGGGTGCGTTCCCGGTCGGCGAGGCTGGTGATGCGGTTCCTTTCGTCCACGAAGACCACCTTGGGCTTGCGGGCCGCGGCCTCCTCCTCGGTCATCCAGCCGTAGGCGGCCAGGATCACCAGGTCCCCGGCCCGCACGTGGTGGGCGGCGGCGCCGTTGATGCCCACCTCCCCCGAGCCTTCCGTGCCGGGAATGACGTACGTGCTGATGCGGGCGCCGTTGGTGACGTCGTAGATGTCGATCTTCTCGTTCTCAAGGAATCCGGCGGCCCGGATGAGGACGGGATCGATCGTGATGGACCCTATGTAGTCCAGATCGGCCCGGGTGACGACGCAACGATGGATCTTCCCGAGCAGGAAATGCCTTTGCATGGTTTCCTCCGGTCCAGGCCCCGGAAAGGGGTCCCAGCCAACCGTAGAGTTTGGGGCCAAAGGCGGTTTTCGTCCAGCCTAGGCTTCCAGGTGGCTTATGAACTGCGTGGGCTCCCCCGACGGGGTGAGGAGGACGTTGTCGATGAGCCGGGTGTTCCCCACGACCACCGCCGCGCAGAGCGCCGCGGGCCGGAGGATCATGCCCTCGATGGGATCGAGGCCCGAGGGGTCCACCACCGTGCAGTACTGGACCTCGCCGGCGCCTTCCATGCTCTCCCGGGCCAGGGCCGCCAGGGATGCCGCATCCCGCTGGCCCTGGGCGAAGGCGGCGGACGCGGCCAGGAGGCCGCGGCTGATGCCCAGGGCCCGGGCGCGCTCGTCCTCGGTGAGGTAGGCGTTGCGGGAACTCAGGGCGAGGCCGTCGGATTCGCGCACGGTGGGGGCCACGAGGATGTCCACGGGCAGGTTCAGGTCCTTGACCACCCTGCGGATGATGGCGGTCTGCTGCAGGTCCTTCTGGCCGAAGAAGGCCAGGTCGGGCTGCACCATGTTGAAGAGCTTGGCCACCACGGTGGCCACGCCCCGGAAGTGTCCCGGGCGGAACTCGCCGCAGAGGGCGTCGGCGATGGGGCCCACGGAAATCGAGGTGCAGAAGCCCGTGGGATAGACCTCGGCCGCCTCGGGCATGAACAGGATGGCCACACCCAGGCGCAGACAGAGGTTCTGGTCCCGTTCGTGGTCCCTGGGGTACCGCGACAGGTCCTCGCCGGGGCAGAACTGGGTGGGATTGACGAAGACTGAGACCACCGTGGCGTCGCACCGGGCGGTGCTCTGCTTGATGAGGGAGGCGTGCCCCTCGTGGAGGTACCCCATGGTCGGGACGAAGCCGATGCTCTTGTGGCTTTCGCGGAGCGCCTTGAGGGCGACCTTCAGTTCGGAGATGGTTCGGATGATGCGCATGCGTGAAACCTAGCGAGTGGGCTTCCAGGCCCTGACTTGATCCCGTGCGGGTTCTGGAAGCATATAGGACTCTTGGGGTCCTGGGAACCTTCCGGCGCGCACGTCCTCGCCCCACTGGACCATGGCTTCCGTCAACTTCTCGAAACCATTCATGTATGTCCTGACGAATTTGGCCGAAGGCGCCGGCAGGAGGCCGAGAATATCATGGAATACGAGTACCTGCCCTGAGCACCCCGGACCGGCGCCGATGCCGATGGTCGGAATGGACAATTCCTGGGTGATCCGCTCCGCCAGTTCAGCCGGTATCCCCTCCAGGACCACGCTGAAGCACCCGGCGTCCTGGATGCGAAGGGCGTCCTCCAGGAGTTCCACCGCCGCCTTGGCCTCCCGGCCCTGCACCTTGAAGCCGCCCATGGCGTTCAGGCTCTGGGGGGTGAGCCCCAGGTGGCCCATGACGGGGATCTCCGCCTCCACCAGGGCCCGGATGACCGGCACCCGGCGGGCCCCGCCCTCCAGCTTGACGCCCTGGGCTCCGGAACGGATGAATCCGCCGGCGTTGCGCAGGGTGTCCTCCAGGCCCAGGTGGAAGCTCAGGTAGGGCATGTCCACCAGCAGCAGGGCCCGGGGCCGGGACCGGACCACGGCCTCCAGGTGATGGGCCATCATGGCCAGGGTCACGGGCAGGGTGTTCTCGAAGCCCAGGCAGACGTTGCCGACGCTGTCGCCCACCAGCACCACGTCCACGCCCGAGGCGTCGGCGATGCGCGCGGTGACCGCGTCGTAGGCGGTGGTCATGACGATCCGGTCGCCGCCGTCCCGCATGCGCTGCAGGTCGGGGACGGTCACGGATCGGCTGGCGGCGGGGGCGTGGCTCATGGGATCACCCTGGGGGAAGGCACGGGAGGCAGGTTGGCCTGCGTGGGGCTCCAGTCTGCCAGAGGATCCGGTTTCGCAGGCGGGGGCAGGCGCATGCCCGCGGCTTCCACCGCCATGCGGAACCCGTGGATGTCGGGCCGGGCCAGGAAGGATTCCTCGTGGTGGGAGGGCAGGCGGGACCGGAGCTCCTGGAGGCTTGGAAGGGCGTCCTGGATCCGGCTCCTGGCGCCCAGCCGCTCCCCCCGGGCCAGGAGGAGCTCCGAGGCACGGGTCTCCGCTTCGAGCACCTGGGCGTGGAACCGCAGCTCCCGCGCCAGGCCCACCACCTCGCCCCAGGCCAAGAGCGCCTGGGAGACCACCGCCTCCGAGGACCCCGACCGGTTCAGCAGGAGGGCGTGGGCCCGGTGCCACTCCAGTTCCAGCCAGCGCGAGCCGGTGCCCTCCACCGGCCCCTTGAGCCGCTCCAGGTGGACCCAGGCGGACTCCGGGGCCAGGGCGCCGGCCTCCAGGGTATCGGCCTGGATGCAGCGCAGCCGGGCCAGGCTCTCCCTCCAGGCGTACCCGCCTTCCCCGAACCGGTTGGCGGCCTCCAGGAACAGGCGCCGGGCCTCGCGCCAGGCCTCCATGAACGCCGCGATCTCCCCGCCCAGGAACGCGGCCTCCGCCAGTTCCAGCGACGTGACGGCCTCTCGGGGGCCCTCCGAGGCCTTGACCAGGAGAAACTCCGCCTGGACGAAGTCGCCCGCGGCCGCCAGGGTGCGGGCCTTCCACGCCAGGGCCCGGGCTGCCAGGGCCCGTTCGCCCATGGCCTGGTAGCGCCGCAGGGCGCTGTCGAGGTGGGCCAGCGCCGGCGCCAGCTGCTGCTGGCAGCTGCGCAGGATGCCCAGGTCCAGGTGGCAGTCCGCCTTCAGCCCGGCGTCGTCCAGGGCCCGGGCGAGGCCCAGGCCCTCGTTGAAGTACTGCCCGGCGGCCTCCATCTGCCCCAGCCCAAGGTGCGCCTGGCCCAAGGCCTCGGCGGCCTCCGCGAGCCTTCGGCGGTCCCCGTCGTGCTCCAGGAACCGCCGGCCCTCGCCCAGGGAGGACGCGGCCATCTGGAACTGCGCCCGGTGGCCCTGGACCCGGCCCAGTTCCAGCAGCAGGTCCACTTGGTCCCGGTGCCCGTCGCCCGCGCCCTTCTGGGCGAGGAGGGAGAGCCCCTCCTCCAGCGCGCGCAAGGCCTTACCCCCCGCGCCCTGGGCCTGGTGGAGCCGCCCCAGGGCCAGGCGCAGCCGGGGCTGCTCGGCGTGGAAGGGATGGTCCGCCAGGCACGCCGCGGCCATGCGGATGGACTGGTGCGCCTCCCGGAAGCGGCGCAGGCCGATTTCCGCGAAAGCCTTCTTGCGGTGCAGGCGCGCGGCCTGCTCCTCCTCCACGGCGCCCGGCCCGGGCTCCCCCAGGGCCCGGATGGCCTGGTCCAGGGCCTCCCGGGCCAGGTCGAAGGGCGAGCGGTCCCCGGCGGATTCCCACGCCACCCGGTCCCCGGCCCAGGCATCGGCCAGGAATTCCCAGAGACGGGCCCGTTGGCGGGGATCCGGTCCCAGGTCCAGGGCCTCGGCCACCACGTCCCGCGCCTCCAGGGGTCCGGGCAGTTCGCGCTCCACGGCCGCGAGCACCTGGGCCAGGGCCGTGGCCTCCCCCGAGGCGCAGGCCAGGAGCCGTGCGGAAAGCACGGGCCGGCGGCCCTCCTCCTCCAGGGCCCGCAGGAGGGCCCGGGCCAGCCGCGGCCGCTCCTGGGGCGAGGTGCGCCCCAGGATCAGCTCGCGCACCCAGGGGTCCGGGATCCGGTAGCACCCCTCGGCCAGGAGGGCCAGGCGCGCGCCGGTCACGGACTGCAGGGGCGCCTCGGCGGCGTCCGTGTCCAGTCCCAGGGCCCGCGCCAGGGTGGCGTGGGCGAGGGGCGTCCCCGCCAGGGCCAGGGTGCGCGCCGCCGCCAGGGCCGCGGGTTCCAGGCGCTCCAGCCGCCCCACGAGGATGGCCTGCTGGCGGCCTTCCTGCACGTCAGGGGCCGCAACGTCCCCGCCCGGGCAGGTCCAGCGCCCGTCCTGGCGAACCAGGCGACCCTCCAGGATGGCCATCTCCAGGATGCCCTGCAGCAGGCCCGCGTTGCCCAGGGAGGCCCGGCACACCCCGGCCACGAAGGCGTCGGGAAGGGCGTGGGGCCCCAGCAGGTCCTCGAGGATCTCCGGGAGCCGCGCATCCTCCAGGCGGTCCAGGAACACCGTGGCGACATTCTCCTGGTTGCGCATGGACTCCAGGTAGGACTTGAGCCCCTGGCAGGTCCCCATGCCCCGGAAGGCCAGCAGCCATGGCACCTTGGAATGTCCCGCCAGGCTCCGGAGCAGGTCCAGGACCTCGGGCGTCACCAGCTCCAGGCCCCGCACCTGGATGAGCCTGGGATGACGGGCGTGGACGAAGTCCAAGGCCCCCACGGCCGCCTCCACCTCCTCCACGTCCAGCTTGCGTTCGGTCAGGCCCGGCCTGCGGCCTCCGCGCAGGAACGCGAACGTGGCCAGGCGCCGGGCCAGGGCCCTGGCCAGGGCGGGCTCCGCCGCGTAGAGATCGGCCTCCAGGCCGGCGATGGCCTCCTGGAGCAGGCGTCCCAGGAATTCCCCCGCCCTTTCCCCGGGCAGCAGCTCGATGGCGCACACCCAGATGCCCTCCGACTCCGCCGCGGCGGCGGTCCAGTCGCAGAGGCGGTCATGGCCCAGGCCCTCCTCGCCCTGAAGGATGAGCACGCGCTCCATGGGCACGCTGGATCCCAGGCCGAACATCAGCGACTTGGTGTAGGTGAGCTCCTGGGAGCGCCCCCGGATGGGGCATCCCGAGGGTTCCACCAGGTCGGGGGGCTGCTCCCAGATGCGCGGGTTCCCGGCCCTGCGGGCGGGCTCGTCGGGCAGGGCCGCCAGGCCGTCGTGCCCCCAGGGCGCCGTGCCCAGCACCCGGGGCACCAGGATCCGCCCCGGCTTCACGCCGATGACCTCCGGCGCCAGCAGGCGCGGAACCCGGGACCGGCCCATGGCCTCGCGCACGGCGTGGATGAGGCTCTCCCGGCCCGCCCCGTCCTCGTCGGACCAGAGCCGCATGAACGGGACCCCGTCCAGCCCCTGGAGGAACCAGGCGGCCTTGTCGTCGAAGCCCAGGTGGCACACCGGCGGGTCCGCCGGTTCCCCGAAGCTGAACCGCTCCAGGAAATTCACCTTGATGGCGTCCAGTTGCCGGGGCCCCGGCAGGGGCTCCCACACCTGGAGCAGGTTCCGGGGTCCCTCCCCTTCCCGGCGCACGACCCACCAGGTGCAGCCCTGGCCGCCTTCGGGCACGGGCAGCTCCTGGACCGCCTTGTACCAGCGCCCGTCAAGCCTCCAGCCCCGGCTCACCGGAACCTGCCTGGAAAGGGTGGGGCGGCTTGGGTCATGGGCGGATTCTAACCCGGCCCGGGTCCAAACACGATGGCGGCATCGTGTTTAGAACCGCGCCAGACGCGGCGTTGCGGAGCATTTTTCCTTTGACGTCTATGCGAGTGAAACGCAGAATCAAATTCATCGCGTGTCACAAGATTGGTTTCACCGTGGCATGAAGTTCCTATAGTTGTGGTACCAAACCTGGACAATTCGGAGCGTGCTAGATGGCACAGATTCTTGAACTTACCAAAGACTGGGACACGAGGCTGGCCGCCTGGGCGGACGAGGAGCACAGCGCATCACGGCGCTTCCTCATCAGCGCCGCGGTCTGGGTCCTGGTGGGAACCCTGTTCGGCCTCGTCGCGGCGACGGAATACTACTGGCCGGACCTTGTGCACAACTTCCCGCAGCTCCAGTTCGGGCGCCTGCGCCCCACCCACGTGAACGTGGTTGCCTTCGGGTTCATCTCCATGGCCAACGTCGGCGCCATCTTCTACGTCATCCCGGAACTCTGCCGCACCCGCCTCTTCAGCGAGCGCTGGGGCAACGTCCTCATGGTGGCCTGGAACGCCGTCATCGTCGCCGGAATCGTCTGCCTCACCAACGGTATCACCGAGGGCCGCGAATACGCCGAGCTCCCGTGGTTCCTCGACCTCGCCATGATGGCAGCCCTCATCCTCTACATCGTGCTGGTGTGGGGCACCGTCCTCAACCGCAAGGAGAAGCAGCTCTACGTCTCCATCTGGTACATCGCCGGCACCACGCTGTGGTTCCCCGTGGTCTACCTCATCGGCAACCGGGTGTTCTTCTCCGTGCCCGGCATCGGCGACGCCATCGCGAACTGGTTCTACGGGCACAACATCCTGGGCCTCTGGTTCACCACCAACGGCATCGGGCTGCTGTACTACTTCCTGCCCAAGATCACCCGGAACCCGCTCTACTCCCACCTCCTGTCCATCGTGGGATTCAGCACCATCGCCATGTTCTACACCCCCACGGGCACCCACCACCTGCTCCAGAGCCCGGTTCCCGAATGGCTGAAGGCCGTGGCCGTCATCTCCTCGGTGATGCTGCTGGTGCCAGTCATGAGCGTGCTGGTGAACTTCTTCCTGACCATGAAGGGCAAGTGGTCGATGATGGCCACCCACCTTCCCCTGCGCTTTTTCATCACGGCCCTGGGCTTCTACCTCCTCACCTGCTTCACGGGTCCCTTCCAGGCCACCCGGTGGATCAACTGGTACCTGCACTTCACCCACTGGGTCGTGGGGCATGCCCATTTCGCCCTGCTTGGCACCTTCGGGTTCGTGGGCTGGGGGGCCATCTACTATGTGGCGCCCCGGGTTTCGGGCCGGCAGTGGTACTCCAGGCGCCTGGCCAACGCCCACTACTGGCTCTCGCTGGTGGGCACCATCCTCATGATCATCGCGCTCACCGTGGGCGGCCTCATCCAGGCCTCGGCCTGGGAGGAGGGGATCCCCGTCTACCGGACCGTGATCATGGTGGCCCCCTTCATGCTGATGCGGGCCTTCTCGGGCGTGCTCATCGTCCTGGGCCAGGTGCTCTTCCTCTACAACGTGGTCAAGACCCTGGTGTTCGCGGAGGCATCGGTGGAGGGCCCCCTGGAAGAGCCCGCAGGCGCCCTTCCCCAGTCCGCCGTGCGCAGCTAAGAGGGAATCCATGACCAATCAGCGAGCCAACTACCTCTACCCCGCCCTCGGGCTCACCCTCATCATGGCCTCCATCATCTTCGTGGTGGTCCTGGTGCCCCGGTGGACTTTCAAGCCCCCCGAACCCCGGGACCTGCGCGACTACACCGCCCAGGAGCTGCGGGGCCGGGAGATCTACAAGCGCGAGGGCTGCTGGTACTGCCACTCCACCGTGAGCCGTCCCCAGGACTGGGACCACGGCCGGCGCTCCAAGTCCTCCGACTACTACTACGACGGGTACCACCTCCTGGGCTCCGAGCGCACCGGCCCCGACCTGGCCAACATCGGCGGCAAGTTCCCCGACCAGTACCACATGCTCCACCACAAGAACCCCCGCTACGTGAAGCCGGGTTCCATCATGCCCCGCTACGACTACCTCTCCGAACAGGATCTCACCGACCTCACCGCCTTCCTGCAGAGCCTGGGCCCCAACGGCACCCGGGCCCTGGACGTCAAGGACGGCAAGGCGAAGTACGAGGCCACCGGCGAGACGAAGTGGGCCAAGGTCCGCGACTACACCTGGGTCGGCGGCGCCCTGAACGGCGTCACCGAGAAGGTAGCCATGTGGAAGCTGGACGTGGCCCAGCAGCGGGCCCTCGACGAGACCCTCTACCGCGAGCACATGGAGGTGCCCTTCAAGTACACGGCCGAGATCGAGGAGCTGATGTACGGCTCCAGCCACGAGGCCGCCAACGCCAAGGGCGCCCTCCAGAGCCTGGCCACCCCCGCCTTCCCCAACAAGGAGGCCCTGGAGGCCGCCCGCAACCAGGACCCCGAGGTCCGCGCCTGGGTGGAGAACAGCTTCAAGGAGGGCGAGATCACCGACAAGAACCGCCTCCTGGCCAACTACGGCAAGGGCCTGTTCAACAACCAGTGCTCCCCCTGCCACGGCGTGGCCGGCAACGGCAAGGGCCAGGCCGCCTTCACCATGACCAAGCGCCCCGCCAACTTCGACGAGGACAAGTACGCCACCTTCACCACTGACGCCTGGTACTGGCGCATCAGCCGCGGCGTGCCCGGCACCCAGATGCCGCGGTGGGAGTACACCCTGGACGCCAACCAGCGGCTCACCCTCACCGCATTTCTCAAGTACGTCGCCCAGAACAAGGGCCTGGGCAAGCTGCAGGGCAACGAGAGCGACTACGAGAAGGCTCCCGCCCCGGCCGCCCCGGCCAAGTGAGGCTCCCATGACCAACGAACCCGGCAAGGACACCCAGGAAGACGAGGACCTCATGGAGGAGGTGGCTGGCACCAAGGTCGGCCACGGCAAGGCGCCTTTCGCCCTCGTGATCATGTACCTCGTCATCCTCATCTGGGCCGTGCTGGCCTGGATCCGGCCCAGCGGCACCTAGGAGGAAGCCCATGCGAAAATCCCTCCTCCTGCCCCTCCTGCCCCTCCTGTTCCTGGCCTGCGCGGACAAGGGCCTCTCCACCCGCCGCGCCGGCGGGAAGGATGTCGTCCTCTCGGCTTCCGCCGCCCCCGCGGGCCTGGAACCCGGGGGCGAGACCCCCTACCCCCTGGGCCTGCCCTCGGCCCTCAAGGGTCGGGCGACCTACACCGCCAACTGCGCCTCCTGCCACGGCACCCTCCTCACCGCCGCTGAGGCCTCCGAGATCCGCAAGCAGGCCGCCCTGCCCCCCAGCCACGCCGATTTCGGCGCGAAGGTGAAGGAGCTCGCCGCCGAAGGCCGCTGGCCCGTGGTGCCCCCCAAGGTGGGTCCCGACTTCACCGGCCGGGCCTGGCGTTTCCAGCGCACCCCCAGCCAGCTGTACCGGCTCATCGCCTTTGGCCGCGCACCGCGGATGGAAGGGGATCCCTCCAAGGGCTTCTTCGAGCACCCCGGTCCCGGGGGCAAGCCCGGCGAGGGCTGGATGCACGCCATCAAGGATCTGCGGGGCGACCAGATGGTGGCCACCGGGGATCCGGTGCCGGTGTGGAACGCCGTGTACTACGTCTGGAGCCGCTCCATCGCCGCCGCCAGCCCCACCCAGTTCAAGGACGTGTGGGACATCTACGGCCAGAACTGCTCGGTGTGCCACGGGGACACCGCCCAGGGCAACGGCCCCCTGGCCCGCACCCTCAACCCGCCGCCCTTCGACTTCTCCAACCGCAAGGCCCTGGCCCAGAGCACCGACGCCTTCCTCTTCTGGCGCATCTCCGAAGGCGGCCAGTTCAAGACCATCCCAGCCTCCGTGCGCGAATCCATGACGCCCGAGTCGCTCCAGCAGTTCGTCCACCAGTGGTCCGCCATGCCCAGCTGGCGCGGCGTCCTCACCGAGGACCAGCGCTGGATGCTGGTGGACGGCGTCCGCAGCCGCACCTATGAGCACGAATAGGAGATCGCGATGAAGGAGAACCAGCGCCGGATCTTCCTGAAGGCCATAACGAGCATCCCCATCCTCGGGGGCGCCGTGATGGCCGCCAGCGCCCTGATCCGGTACTTCAAGCCCACCACCGTCGGCGGCGTCAAGGGTCTGGTGGCCCCGCCCGACGAGGCCGGCAGCAGCATCCAGGTCGTGGCCGCCTTGAGCGAACTCACGCAGCCCTGGGACTTCAAGGAGT
The DNA here is from genome assembly GCF_055384935.1 of Mesoterricola sp. MK458. Lineage (NCBI taxonomy): Bacteria > Pseudomonadati > Acidobacteriota > Holophagae > Holophagales > Holophagaceae > Mesoterricola > Mesoterricola sp. MK458. Next base: position 3,631,429 of record NZ_AP045075.1, on the reverse strand, counting down.
TCATCTACATCCGGAAGTCCGTGGAGTATTCCAGCCGGAAGATCCAGGGCGCCAAGATCCCCGGCTTCGTGGTGCGGGTGCCCGACGAATTCACCGACCCCAAGGACCCCAAGTCGAAGTTCGTCGTCGTGCAGCGCATCTGCCCCCACCTGGGCTGCACCTTCAACTTCGTGAAGAGCCCGGAGGAGCTGGCCGGAGGCTACAACTACAAGCCCCCCGCACCCACCCACCCCTACTTCGCATGCCCCTGCCACCTCTCGGTTTACGACCCCACCCGCAAGACCGAGGTGAACCTCCAGGGGCTCCTGCCCGGCAAGGTGGTATCAGGCCCGGCCCCCCGGCCACCCCGCACCATGTCCTTCGACATCAAGGACGGGCAGATCCTCATCACCGGCACGGAAGGAGGCGGCGTTGGTTAAGGCCATTCCCTATCTCATCCGGGGCCTCATCCAAGCCCCCGGCACCTTCCTGAAGTGGTTCCAGGAACGGTGGGCGAAAATGGAGCTCTTCGACGAAGGGCGCACCCAGCAGGCCCGCACCAATCCCTGGTACACCCTCGGAGGCATGTGGTACTGGGTATGGATGCTGGTGATCCTCAGCGGCGTAGTGCTGATGATCTACTACGTGCCGGTCACCGACCAGGCCTACCACTCCATCGAGCGCATCCAGCACAACTGGCGGTGGGGGCCCGTGCCCATCGGATCCCTGGTGCGCGGCCTCCACAAGTACGGCGCCGACGCCTTCATCATCCTGGCCACCCTGCGGGTCTACCGCATGTGGTTCACGGGGGAATACAAGCAGGGCAACGAATTCACCTTCATCATCGCCCTGCTGCTCCTGATCATCGGCATGTATTCGGGCCTCACGGGCTACCTGCTCATCTGGAACCAGCGGGCCCTGTGGGCCACCAAGGTCATGGCCACCTTCCCCACCTACCTGGACCAGAACCCCGGCTGGCTGCCGGGGGGCGATTTCATCAACTGGACCAACCAGGGCAAGACCACCGCCCAGATCCTCCTGGGGGGAACCAGCATCGGCCCGGCCACGGTCACCCGGTTCTACGCCTTCCACTTCATGCTCAGCTTCATCCCCATGATCTTCTTCGAGCTGCGGGTGTACCGCCGGGGCTTCAAGCGCATGAACATCAGCCACTGGGCCAAGCTGGCGGTGTTCGGGGTGATCCTGGCCATCGCCATCATGATCCCGGCGGCCCAGGGCAGCCCCGCCAACCCCGAGGTGACCCCCAACCCCATCCTTTCGGACTGGTACTTCCTCGCGATGTATCACTTCCTGAAGCTCCAGGATCCCTACCTGGCCACCGTGCTCACCGTGGCCATCCCCTTCCTGGTCCTGGGCTCCATGTTCCTGGACCGGCGGCCCGAGCGGGAATGGGGCAAGCGCCAGATCTTCAACTGGATCGGCATCGGCGGCCTCATCTACTTCATCGTCTTCAGCTTCCTCATCCTCAACGGCATCGCCGACCTGCACCGGGACGCACCGCTCTGGTACTTCTCCATGGGCGGGTTCCTCCTGGCGGGCTACATCCAGGACTGGGCCTACGTCATGCGCCGAGACCAGAAGCGGTGGTGGGAGACCTTCCACATCTTCTTCGTGGCCTTCATCCTCGTTTCCATGTCCGCCAACACCCTCTACCACTACTTCGGCGACATCCGCGAATGGAACGTGCTGGGCCAGGCGGAGATGCCCAAGGTCCTGGCCCGTCTCCAGCAGGCCAATCCCCTGGCCACGCCGGACATGGCCTTCGAGTGGCTGGAGAAGAACCGCCCGGGCCTGAACCTCTGGTTCACCAGCAAGAAGGGCCCCGGAAAGCCGCCCGGCATGGAGCTTTGGCTGGTGCACGTGGTGGCCTGGCTCGGAATCATCGTTTCCGGCATCGTCATTGGCCTGGGCCGTTGGGGGCGCCGGAAGGAAGCCGAGGAACAGGCAGCCCTTGCCAAGGCCAAGCCCAGGGCCGCGGGAGCCTGACATGTATGCCCTCCGGCAGATCCAGGCGTGCAAGTGGACCGGGGCGGTCCTGGCGGTGGGGGTGCTCAGCGTCACCTTCGGCCGCTGGAACGCCTTCAAGGCCGCCCCCACCCCGGGCACCTACGCCGGCATCCTGGCGGCCCTCACGGGCTTCCTGCTCCTCATGACCTCCCTGGCCGTGGTGGTCTACGCGGAAGAGAAGGCCCGGGGCCGCATCACCCGGCCCCGCCCCCTCTTCGACCGTATCGCCGACCGCCTTTTCCTGAAACGCGACGAACATGACCAAGGTTGAGCCCATGCGCAAGCGACCCATCTTCGGTGTGATCTTCCTGCTGACCGGCCTCGGCATCTTCGGGTACTTCATGCTGCACAGCATGCTCACCGAGGTGGGCCCGCCCCCGGGCGTGCCGGTGCCCGCGCAGCTGCGCATGGAGACCACCAACAAGGAACCCTTCCACGAATTCGATGTGGTCAAGTGGCTGGGCTGGGCCTTCGTGGTCGGGGCGCTGGCCGAAGTGGGCGCCGCCTACCTGCGCAAGCAGAGCACCACCCTGGACCAGTAGGGGACGACATGTACCGGAAATTCCTGCGCCTCACCAAGAGCCTCACCGTCAGCTTCGAGAAGCTGGTCAACTTCCTCACCACCCAGGAGCACAACCCCCTGTACTTCCACGGGGCGCTCCCCCTCTACACGTTCTGGTTCCTCATCTTCTCGGGGATCCTGCTGTGGATGTACTACATCCCAACCCTCGACCGGGCCTGGTCCAGCGTCAACTACATCTCCGCCCTGCCCACCCCTGGCGACCCCATCAACCTGGCCGCGGGCATCCCCTACGGCGCGGTGGTGCGGGGCATCCACCGCTGGGGCGCGGCGGCCATGATGATCGTCACCCTCCTGCACATGTTCCGCGTCTACTTCACGGACCGGCACCGCGCCTGGCGCTGGCTGCCCTGGGTCACCGGCGTTGGCCTGCTGGTCTTCGTGCTCTTCGTGGGGCTGTCCGGCTACCTTCTGGTGTGGGACGCCCGCGCCTACTACATCGTCGTGGCCACCCAGCACCTCTTCGACGGCGTGCCCGTCATCGGCGCGGCCCTGTCGAGCTTCCTGGTGGGCGGCGAGGGCATCACCGACTACACCCTCACCCGCTTCCTGTTCTTCCACGTGGGCGGGGCCGTGTTCATCTTCTTCCTGGTGTGGATGCACTTCATCCGCCTCAAGGAGCCCGTGGTCACCCCCAGCCGGGCCACCAACTTCCTGCTGCTGGGCTTCATCCTCCTGGCCGCGGGCACCCTGCCGGCCATCAACATCACCCATGAGCTCCTGGCCAAGTACGGCCACGACCCGCGCATCGCCGCCCAGGCCGCCTACATCGCCAGCGACGCCCCGGCCCAGATCGGCACCCTGGTGGAGACCATCCGCTACGACGCGTGGTACATGTTCCCCTACTGGCTCGTCCAGAACGTGGGCACCACCTGGACCTGGCTGATCCTGGGCGGATCCACGGTCCTGCTGTGCGTGGCACCCTTCTATCCCAAGGACCGCCGCGCCAACATCGCCGAGGTCATCGAAGCCAAGTGCACGGGCTGCACCTTCTGCAGCCTGGACTGCCCCTTCGAGGCCATCACCATGGTGGACCGGGCCCCCGGCAGCAAGTTCAAGCAGATCGCCGTGGTGCAGGCGGCCCGGTGCAGCGAATGCGGCATCTGCGTGGGGGCCTGCCCCTTCCAGGCCATCGAACTGCCCGAACTGAACTCCAAGACCCTGGAGGCCGACCTCCTGGCCCTCGTCAAGAAGGGAGCCTGAATGTCCGAACCCAAGCGCACCATCATCGGTTTCGTGTGCGAGCGCAGCCTTCCCGTCGAGCGCATGCTCGACGAGCACAAGGCGCTCCTGGACGACCCGGAGACCAAATTCGTCATCGTGCCCTGCTCCGGGATGGTCAAGCCCACCCTCATGGAGGCCGCCCTGGCCAACGGCGCCGACGCCACCTTCGTGTGCGGCTGCGCCATCGGCGACTGCCACTACCGCACCGGCAACCTCATGATCCGCGAACGCCTCGAAGGCAAGCGCAACCCCAAGCTCCGCAAGACCACCGACCGCAAGAAGGTGGGCATGTTCTTCGTGACCATGAAGGATCGCGTGGCCTTCCTGGAAGCCCTGGCGGCCTTCAAGGCCGGCCTGGACGTCAAACCCGTGCTGGAGGACTAGGATGGCCACCCCCGCCAAGAAGGCCGAGCCCCAGGCCAAGGACTACGTGGTGATGCTCCGCTACCTGCTCTTCTACCTGTTCTTCTTCGGACTGCTCTACCTCGTCGCCCTGTTCGGCGAAGTGGCCGAGAAGTGAGGAGCCGCCCATGACCGAACCCCTCGAAACCCCCCGTCCCGAAGGCGAGGAACCTCCCGTCTCCCTCCGGAAGATCCTCCAGGAGAACCCCTTCCTGGTGAAGATGCTCGTCTTCTTCTTCCTGATGCTCTTCGTGCCCCTGGTGCTGGCCTGGAAGTTCGACCTGTTCCTCGTGGCGAATTAAGGAAATCCCATGGAACATCCCAACTGGACTCTCATCATCGTCTTCACCGCCGTGGGCCTCGCCTTCGCCGCGGGCTTCGTCCTCTTCGCCCTGTGGGCCATCCGCGACGGCCAGTTCAAGGACGTCGAGGGCGTGAAGTTCCGCATGCTCGAGGACTTCAACCCCAAGAAGGGCAGGCGCGAGGCCAAGGACTGATGTGCCTGGTCCTCGTCGCGTGGCAGGCCCACCCCCGCTTTCCCCTGGTGGTGGCCGCCAACCGTGACGAGTTCCATGCCCGTCCCAGCGCCGCCGCGGCCCCCTGGCCCGAGGACCCCCGGGTGACGGCCGGGCGGGACCTCGAAGCGGGAGGCACCTGGCTGGGCATCAGGCAGGACGGCCGGTTCGCCGCCGTCACCAACGTCCGTGAACCGGGCGTGCCCAAGGGCAGCCTCTCCCGGGGCCACCTCACCCGCGACTTCCTCCTGGGCGACCGTTCCCCCGGCGAATTCGCCGCCACCATCGACGGCTCGCTCCATTCAGGCTTCAACCTGCTGGTGGCCGACGGCGAAAGCCTCTGGTACCGGTCCAACCGCGACGGCGCCGCCCGCCGCCTGGAGGCCGGCGTGTACGGCGTGTCCAACCACCTCCTGGACACCCCCTGGCCCAAGCTGGCCACCGCCCGGAAGCGCTTCGCCCTGGCCCTGGCCGCCCTTCCCGCCCTGGAGCCCTGCTTCGGAATCCTGGCGGACCGGGAGGTCGTCCCCGACGAACGCCTCCCCGCCACCGGCGTCCCCCTGGCGTGGGAGCGCCTGCTCTCGGCGATCTTCGTGCAGTCCGAGGCCTACGGCACGCGCGCCTCCACCGTGCTGGCCCGGAACGTGGCCGGCGCCTTCCTCTTCGAGGAGCGCCGCTTCGGCCCCGGGGGCGAACGGATCTAGGAACTCTCCCCACCCAGGGGCGTGGTGACGGTGCAGGCCCAGGGCCCACCCACCGAGGCGGGGACGGTCACACGGATGAGGTTGTCGCCCAGCACCTTGAAGATGGTCGCGGGTACCGTTCCCAGCCGCACCCCCTTGGTGCCCGTGAAGCCCGACCCCGTGACGAGGAGATCCCTGTAACCGGAGTAGGCCGGACCCGGGTAGACAGCGGTGACCAGGGGCCTCATCAGGGCTGTGAGCTTCTGGGCGGCCGGATTGCCGGGCATAGCGGCGGCTGCCCTGAACAGCTGCCGCATGGAATGCGTTGTCGCCGCGCGGGCATTCATTCCCGCCTGGTCGGCGTCGTTCAGGAGCAGGTGGAGGGCCGCCGCCGCCCGGTCCCCCAGCCGGACCAGGGTCCAGAAGGCCGCGGTGGTGGCGGGGTCCAGTCCCTCCAGATTCATGACCGCAGCCGGTGAGGACAGGACGTGGAGGCCGTCGTCATGCACGTGCACGGGGCCCGGAAAGGAATCGTCCGGTCCGTGGCCCTGGAAGTGGAAGGCCGGCGGGGCATCGAAAAGGCCCACCTCCACCGTTCGGTTCTGGTTGTAGGCGCCGGGAACGGCCACCGTGTCCGGGGCGTCCGGATCGGTCCAGTAATGGGGCCGGAACAGGTAGCCGGCATTGTCCAGGTAGGGCATGTCCTGGCTCACGCAAAGGACGTCGACCCGGTCCTCGGCCAACCCCAGGGCATGGACCCTGTCCCGGAGCGTTCGCGGCACCGCCTCCATGAAGGCCTGGGGCAGTTTCAGGGCGAGCGTACAGAAAGCCCCGGTGTGCCTACCCGGTCGGACGTTGTCCAGGAACGGGTCGTAGTTATGGAAAAGGGGCGCCTTGGGGAAATGCAGGATCCCATACTGCCGGGTCCTCATCCCCACAGGGTAATCCAGGAGGTCAAAGCCCGGATTCCCAGGATCCATGAACGGCATGGCCCCCGGCTGGACCCGCCTCGGAGCCAGGGGGGTGTCCAGGAAGGCCACCCGCTCCACGGGCGGGACGGTCACCGTGAACGCCGGAAGCGCGGGCGAAGCACCTTCGGGAACCGCCCGGAACCTCAACGCGCCGCTGGTCATGCCCGGGGGGATGGGGAAGTGGAGCGTCGTCCCGTCCACGAGCATCTGGTCCGGAATCGCCACGCCGTCCTTCATCACGGGGCCGGCATGGTCCAGGTTCATTCCCTTCACGGTCACCACCGTCCCCGGAGGACCCTCCAACGGACCCATGGCATCCACCCGGATCACCAGCGACACCAGGAACGGCGCGCTTTGCGCAAGGCCGGTCCCGGTCTCCACTTCGATGGGAGCGAAGGTCGCCGGGGCCACCGGCGGAATCCGCAGCAGGATGCGGTCCGGCCCAGCCACGGTATAGGTGCCCGGGGGCAACAGGACGCCGGCGAACCTGACGGCCCTGACCGAGATGAAGTCGGTCCCGGTCACGACGATGTCGGCACCCACCGGACCCGTGAGCCGGTTGAGCCCGGTGATGGTGGGAGCGGCTGCCGGAACCGGGGCCGGGGTTGGCGCCGGAGTCGGGGTCGGGGTTGGCGTCGGCGTCGGCGTCGGGGTCGGGGTCGGCGTCGGCGTTGGCGTCGGGGTCGGGGTCGGCGTCGGGGTCGGCGTCGGCGTCGGCGTCGGGGTCAGCGTCGGCGTCGGGGTCAGCGTCGGCGTCGGGGTCAGCGTCGGCGTCGGGGTCGGGGTCGGGGTCGGCGTCGGATTCGGGGTTGGCGCCGGGGTGGGCGCTGGCTTCGGCGGCGGTGTCGGCACCGGTGCCGGCGCTGGCGGCGTGGTTTCCACCGTGAAGGCCGGGCCCTGGCTGGCGGCACCCTGCGCGTCCCTGGCGGACACGGTGACGGCGCCGCTGACGCCGGCGGGCACCACGACGACCAGCCCCGTGACGGTCTGTTCCCGGACCTCCGCGTCCACATCGCCGAACGTCACTTTGGCCCCCAGTAGGTTCCGGCCCGAAATCCTCACCAGGTCGCCGGGCTTTCCCCTGTCGGGAGTGATGGCGTCCAGCACCGGCACCCTCTGCGCGGGGGTGGCCTCGGACGCGGGAGCGCTGCCCCCCTTGCCCGGGCCGCCACCGCAGGCAAGCAGGAGGGTCAGCCCCGCCGCGGCGGGAACCAGGTTCTGGACTTTTTTAAAAATTCTAATATTGCTGTACATACGAGCGAAACCCACTCCCACTCGAAGGTGGAGCCTCCGGAGTGGAAGTTCCCACAGGGGATCGCGTTAGGACTTCAGGGTCCACCCATTCGGGAGGAATGCCATGCCATAGCAGGAGACTAGGAACGGGCTTCCATGCGGAAGGCGAAGGTCTTCCACGCCGCGTCCAGGGGGATGCTGACCTCACCCATCGCGCCCCCCGCGGTGTCCGAGCAGCGCACCCGGACCGTGGTGCCGCCGCGCAGGTCCATGATCACCTTGGGGTGGGACTCGGTCCAGGCGTCCCGGGGATCCCCGCCGCCTACCGTCACCGTGCCGTACGGCTTTCCGTCGGGATTCTCCGGCAGGAATTCCAGCTTCAGGCCACCCCGGTGGCTCACCCGGGTCCACACGGTCCAGGTGGAACCGGTGCGGCGCAGGGTTCCGTCCACCCACCCCTGCCCCAGGGGCGCCGCGGGCTGCACGGCGCGGGCCCGCAGGAGGTCCAGCACGAGGCCGCGGTAGGTTTCGGCCTCGGGCCCGGGGCGACCCGCTTCCAGGGCCGCCTCGCCGCAGTTGTAGGCGGCGACGGCCCGGGCCGTGTCCCCCTGGTACCGGTCCAGGAGGAACCTGAGGTAGCGGGCGCCGGCGGCGGCCACCTCCCCGGGGTCCGCCAGGTCCCGGGCGCCGAACCGCGTGGCGGTGGCGGGCATCACCTGCAGGACGCCCATGGCCCCCAGGGGACTCCTGGCCTTGGGATTGAGGCCGCTCTCGGCCCAGGCCATGGACCGCAGCAGTTGGGGATCCAGGGCCTCCCGGACGGCCAGGGCATCCAGGGCGGCGATGGCCGCCGGATCGGCGCTGATGGGAGGCGCCGGGGGGGCGCCCGCCCTCAAGGCCAGGGCGGCGAAGGGGGCGAGGAGGAGCAGGGCGGGCCCCGGGGACCACGAGGTGGAAGCCGGGAGTGGGTTCAGGAGACGCCGGATGCGTTCGTGCAAGGTTCCTCCGCGGGCCGCGAGGGCCATGGGGGTGAGGTGGGGCTGGACGTCGTCCAGCGCGTCGAGGGCCAGGGCCAGGCGCCGCGGATCGCCGATGGCCCGGGCCGCCAGGTCGTCGCAGAGGTGCTCCCGCACGGTCCGGACCCGGCGGGAGAGCCACCACACCACGGGGTGGTGGAAGCAGAGCACCTCCACGACGCCCTGGAAGAGATTGACGAGGTAGTCCAGGCGCGCCACGTGGGCCAGCTCATGGGCCAGGAGCGCCTCCAGGTAGGCTTCGGGCAGGGCCGTGAACAGGGCCGCCGGCACCAGCACCACCGGCCGCCAAAGGCCCACCGCCACCGGCGTTGCCAGCCGGGCCGAAGCCAGGAGCAGCACCCGGCCCCGCACGCCCAGAGCCCGCGCGAGGCCCGCGAAGCGCCCCTGCCAGGCCTCGGGCGCCCGCAGCGCCCCGCGCCGCCAGGCCACGGTCGTGAGCCAGCCCCCCGCCAGACGCGCGGCCATCACGGCCACACCCAAGCTCCAGGCGGCCGCGAGCCAGCCCAGGCGCCCGGCCACCCAGGCCAGGCGTCCCCCGGATGCCGCTCCGGGAGGTGTGGCCTGGACCGGCTCCAGGATCTGCCCGGCCCCCGCGGGCCCCGGCAGGGCGGCCGCGGCCTCCGCGAGCCCCTGGGCGAAACCCAGGGCCGGCAGGAACAGGCACAGCGCCAGGGCGGCCAGGGCGATGCCGTACTGGGCCCTGGGCCGTTCCGGCCCCGCCGCCCGCAGGAGGACCGCCGCGACGGCCCCCACCGCGGCGAGCTGCCACAGCGAATGGATCAGGGCCCACCCCAGGGCCGTGGCCGCCCCGCTCACTTCGACGTCCCCAGCAGCTGACGGATGCGGGCCTTCTCCTCGGGGGACACCGAACCCGCCTTCAGGGCCGCCTGCACCAGGGCCAGGGCCGATCCCCCGAAGAGCCGGTCCCGCAGATCCGCCACGAGCCCCTGCTCCATGGACTCCCGGGGGTGGGCCGCGCGGTAAACGTGGGAGCGGGCCGACTCGTCCCGGGCCACCAGCCCCTTCTCCAGCATCACCTGCAGCATGCGCAGGGCCCCGGTGTAGGTGTATTCCTGGCCGCGGGCCAGGGCGGCCTGGACGTCCTTCACGGGGACCGGGCCCAAGTCCCAGAGGATCTTCAGGATCTTGAGCTCGGCTTCGGTGGGGCGCGGGGGGTGGGACATGGGGGCCTCGACTACTCAAATTGGTCTACTCAATTTGGTGTAGTTCTGGGGCCGCGTCAAGGCACTCCTCCCACTTTTCTTCCCTTTCCTGCGAGCCTGGGGCCTGAACCCGCAGCTTCAGTGCTTCACGGTGAAGGCCAGCCCCTGGTGGGTCGCACCCGTGGCATTCCTGGCGGTGATGGCCACAGCGCCGCTGACGCCATCGGGCACCAGGACGTCCAGCTTCGTGCGGCTCCGGCGGATCACCGCCGTGGCTTCCACGTTGCCGAAGAATACCCGGGCGTCTCCCAGGTTCCGCCCCGAGAGCTTCACCACCGCCCCCTGCCTCTCCGTTTCCGGGTTCACGGAATGCAGCACGGGCAGATGCTCCACCGGATTCCCCTCCACCAGGAAGTCGAGCCCGTTGCTCGCGCTCCCCCGCCCATCGGTGACGGTCAGGCGAACGTGGCCATAGACCCCGGCGGGGACCAGGATCCCGACCGTCCCCGTTCCATCGACGGCTTTGAATGACCGCATTTTGGCCTTGGCGGTCCCGAACAGGTATTCGTGGGTGACCATCGGGTTCCGCACCGCTACCGTCACCAGGTCACCGGCTTTCCCCCTTTCCGGGGCGACGGAGACCAGTTCGGGGGCGGGATCCGGGGAAAGGCGGCCGGGAGGGGCAGGCAAACTCCGGGTCCCAGCCGCTGGCCTATCCCCAGTGGGTCCGCCTCCGCCACAGGCGAGCAGCAGGGTCAGCCCTCCGAAGGCCGACAGCCGCCATGGGGCCAGCTGGCGGAAAACACGTTCGAAATTCATAAAATAATTATTAACTCCTCGCTCTAGATCTGCCGAGCATTCGTGAGAAGTTCCCTGGATCCTGCATAACGCCGATTGATGGGATGAACAGGGATCTGCTCAACCTGGAGCAGCCCCTTCATTAGGGTTTCAGGGCATCCCAACCCAGAGTCCCAGCAGGCCCAGCCGGCGCGCCAGCTCCGAGAAGCGCTCCACGGGGAAGCCCATCACGGTGGCGAAGCTGCCTTCGATGCGCTCGATGAACAGGGCCGCGATCCCCTGGGCGGCATAGCCCCCGGCCTTGTCCATGGGTTCGCCGGAGGCGGCGTACCATTCGGCCTGCTTCTTCTGCAGGGGGCGCAGGTACACGTTGGCGGTGTCCACCAGGGTGTAGACCTCGCTGTTGCGGCGCAGGCAGAGGCCCGTGTGCACCTGGTGGCTCCGGCCCTGGATGAGCATGAGCATGCGCACGGCGTCGGCTTCGGAGTCGGGCTTGCCCAGGATGTGGTGGTCCACGGCGACCGTGGTGTCGGCGGCGATGATCCAGCGGTCCGGGTTCACGATGCCCACGATCTCGGCCTTGGCCTGGGCCAGGCGGATCACCATGGACTCGGGGTCCTCGCCCGGGCGGGGCGTCTCGTCCACTTCGGGGGCCCACACCTCGTAGGGGATGTGCAGCGCCTCCATCCAGTGCCGGCGCCGGGGGGAGACCGAGGCCAGGATGGGGGGCGGAACGTGCAGGGTGATGTCGTCGGGCATGGCGGACCTTCCGGCCTGGAGAGGCCTGTCTTCGAGTCTCCCATCAACCGGCCCTGTTTTTGACCGGAAATGCGCCTCAGATGAGGGGCGCCAGCAGGTCGCGGTACACGGGGATGGGCCATCGCGCCGCGCTGCAATCCTTCTCCAGCTGGTCCAGGACGTCCCGCAGCAGCTCCTGGGCGTGGCGCACGCTGCCTCCGTAGGCCTCCGTGCGGGCGTGGAGCGATTCCAGGGCCTCGGCGGCCACCATGGCCGCCTTGAGGGCCACCAGGCGCTCCTGGGCCACCCCGGCGAGGCGGGTCTGGGTCTCCAGGGCGGCCTTGAGCGCGGCGGGCACGGGGATGCCCGCCTGGGCCAGCTTGCCCAGGGCGTCGGCCCGCGCCCCCAGGTCCTCGACGATGGCGGGCAGGAGCATGGTTTCCGCCATCTCCCGGAGCACCTGGGCCTCGATGGAAAGGGCCTTCTGGTACTGCTCGTGGCGGATGTGGAGCCGGGCTTCGCATTCCCCGGCGGTGAGGATGCCGCTGCGGCTGAAGACCTCCTGGCTCCGGGGCTCCTCCCAGATGCGCAGGGCCGCGGCGGTGTCCCGGGCGTGGGGCAGGCCCCGGCGCTCGGCCTCGGCCATCCACTCCGCGGAATAGCCGTTGCCCTCGAAGCGGATCGCCCGGGTCTCGACGATGGCTTCCCGGATGACGGCCATGGCGGCCGCGCGGGTTCCCTTGCCGGCGGCCATCTCCTCGTCCATCCGGGCGTTCATGGCGTCCAGGGCCTCGGCCACGGTGGCGTTGATGACCGTGAGCGGGAAGGCGATCGCCTGGGAGGACCCCACGGCGCGGAACTCGAACTTGTTGCCCGTGAAGGCGAAGGGGCTGGTCCGGTTGCGGTCCGTGGCGTCCTTCTCCAGGGCGGGCAGGCTCCCGAGCCTCAGGTCCAGGAGCTGCTTCTCGCTGGCGTCGGCCACGTCCCCCCGCTCGATGGCCTCGAGGATGTGGTTGAGCTGGGAACCCAGGTAGGCGCTCATGATGGCCGGGGGGGCCTCGTTGGCGCCCAGGCGGTGGTCGTTGCCCGCGAAGGCGATGGAGGCCCGCAGGAGGCCGCCGTGGCGGTGGATGGCCTTGAGGGTGGCGCCCAGGAAGTACAGGAACTGCAGGTTCTCCTCGGGGGTCTTGCCGGGGTCCAGCAGGTTGTGGCCCTCGTCCGTGGCCAGGCTCCAGTTCACGTGCTTGCCCGAACCGTTGACGCCGGCGAAGGGCTTCTCATGCAGCAGCACCGCCAGGTTGTGCCGCTCGCCCACGCGTTTCATGATTTCCATGAGGAGCTGGTTGTGGTCCGAGGCCAGGTTGGCGGGCTCGTAGATGGGGGCCAGCTCGAACTGGTTGGGGGCCACCTCGTTGTGCCGGGTCTTGGCGGGGATTCCCAGCTTGAAGCACTCCAGTTCCACGTCCTGCATGAAGCCCAGCACGCGCTCCTTGATGCTGCCGAAGTAGTGGTCCTCCAGCTCCTGGCCCTTGGGGGGCCGGGCGCCCTGCAGGGTGCGGTTGGCGAAGATGAGGTCGGGCCGCTTCCGGGCCAGGTCCAGGTCCACGAGGAAGTACTCCTGTTCGGGCCCGCACTGGGGAACGACCTGGGTGGCCCGGCTCTCGAAGTGGCCCAGGGCGTGCAACGCGGCCTCGCTCACGGCCTCCATGGAGCGCAGCAGGGGCAGCTTGTTGTCCAGGGCCTCGCCGTGGTACCCCACGAAGGCGGTGGGGATGCAGAGGGTGGTGCCCAGGGGGCTCTCGATGAGGAAGGCGGGGCTGGTGGCGTCCCACACCGTGTAGCCCCGGGCCTCGAAGGTGGCCCGCAGGCCCCCGGAGGGGAAGGAGCTGGCGTCGGGCTCGCCCTGGATGAGCTGGCTGCCGCTGAACTTCTCGATGACCACCCCCGCCTCGTCCCAGGCGATGAAGGCGTCGTGCTTCTCGGCGGTGGCGCCGGTCATGGGCAGGAACCAGTGGGTGAAGTGGGTGGCGCCGTGCTCCACGGCCCACTCCTTCATGGCCTGCGCCACGCCGTGGGCCGTTTCCGGGGACAGGGGCTCCCCGCGCTTGAGGCTGTGACGGAAGGCCTTGAAGACCTCCCGGGGAAGCCGCTCGCGCATGGTGCGCTCGTTGAAGGTGTTGCAGCCGAAGAACCGGCTCACCTTCATTTCGTCGAGGCTGTGGATGTCGGAACCTTTGATGGGCTGGCCGTTGGACATGATCCCTCCTCGAATCGAAAATGGCGTTCCGCCGGGGGCGTTTTCGCGGGTGTGACTCTCGTCACAGCATAGGGAGTCCCCCCCCTGCCCTCAAGCGGTACGTGCAAATCCAACTATCTAATATGATTAGTGGTTGTAAAAAATTTTTTACCCCAGTGCGGTAGAATCACCCCATGAGCGCGCCGGCCCCCTACGTCCCCGACCTGGAAACCATCGACCCTTCCCTGGACCTCACGGCGGAGATCGCCCGGCTCCGGAAGGAGCGCAACGCCGTCCTGCTGGCCCACTACTACCAGGAGCCCGAGATCCAGGACCTGGCCGATTTCGTGGGCGACAGCCTCCAGCTGGCCCAGGCCGCGGCCCGCACCGAGGCTTCGGTCATCGCCTTCTGCGGCGTGCACTTCATGGCCGAGACCGCCAAGATCCTCAACCCCGGCAAGCGCGTGGTCATCCCCGACCTGGACGCCGGATGCAGCCTCGCGGACCGGTGCCCCGCCGACGCCTTCGGGGCGTGGCTGAAGGACTACCCCGACCACGTGGTGGTGAGCTACATCAACTGCTCGGCCGGCGTGAAGGCCCTCTCCGACATCATCTGCACCAGTTCCAACGCCGTGCGGGTGGTGGAGAGCATCCCCCGGGACCGCAAGATCGTCTTCGCCCCGGACCGCCACCTGGGGCGGTGGGTCATGCGCCAGACGGGGCGGGACATGGTCCTGTGGCCCGGCTTCTGCATCGTCCACGAGCAGTTCACCGCCACCCGCCTGGCCCAGCTCAAGGCCCGCCACCCCGCGGCCAAGGTCATCGTCCACCCCGAGTGCGACGCCACCGTGAGCCGCATGGCCGACTTCGTGGGCTCCACCGCCGCCCTCCTGAAGTTCGTGGAGAAGGACCCCGGAACGCAGTTCATCGTGGGCACCGAGGCGGGCATCCTCCACCAGATGAAGCGGCTCCGGCCCGCGGCGGAGCTGATCCCCATCCCCGCCGACAGCGGCTGCAACTGCGCCCTGTGCCCGTACATGAAGCTCAACAGCCTCGAGAAGCTCTACCTCTGCCTGCGGGACCTCAAGCCCGAGATCGTCCTGGAGGAGGACCTGCGCAAGCGCGCCCTTGGGCCCGTGGAGCGGATGCTCGCCCTCGGTTAGGGCGCTACTGGAGGGTGGGGTGCACCAGCGTCTCCGCCAGGCGGAGCGTGAGGAGCTCCAGGGGGGAAGCGACGCGCACCACGCCGCCGGGCTGGGCCGGGAGCGCCCGGAAACGGGGCGGGGGCGCCAGGACCACTTCCCCGGGACGCGGGTCCCGGGGTTCCAGGTCGCGCCAGGTGTCCATGGGCACCCGGCGGCGCCGGCCCCCGAGGCCCACCTCCAGGGCGCCGGTCCAGTCCAGGTCCAGTTCCAGCCAGGCCCCCAGCACCACGCCCGGGGCGTTGTCCAGGGCCAGGCAGCATCCGGCTACGGCGCCGCCGGAAAGGCCCACCCAGGCCAGGGTGGGCGCGGGCGGTTGGCCCAGGGTGCCCCCGGGGCCCTGCACGGCCAGGTGGTCCAGGAAGGTGCCGTCCCACCGCCGCACCGCCGTGGGCCTGGGGAGGCAGGGCAGCAGCTCCACCTGGGCCGCCCGGGGCGCCAGGGCCTCCGGCAGCCCCTGGCGGCCCTGCCACTTCTCCGCGTAGGCCACCACCTGCCGGGCCCGGTTCAGGGCCCGGACGCCGCCCTCCAGCAGCTGGCGCAGGCTGGAGGGCACCAGCTCGGCGGCAAGGGCCTCGGCCCGGCCTTCGCCCAGCTTGGCCAGGCGCAGGCGCTCCAGCCGGTTGAGGTCCACCACCCGGGTGGGGTCGCTGGGCAGCTGGGCCACCAGGGTCCGGCGTTCGGTGGGGCCCTCGGCCCAGCTGGCGGTTCCCAGCCTCATGCCTGTTCCTGAGAACGGAGCCAGGCCTGGGTTTCGGGCCGCAGCGCCCTGGGGCGCCCCGTGGCGAAATCCATCATGACCTGCACGGTCTGCCCCTCGGCGAGCACCACTTCGTCCTTTCCCCGCACCACTTTGTAGGCCAGGGAGAAGCTGGTGGTGCCCTGGTGGGTGCAGCGCAGGTCCACCCGCACGGTGTCCCCCAGCAGGATGGGCTTGCGGTAGTCCAGCTCCACCCTCGCCACGACGAAGCCCTCCTCCGTGAAGGGGCGGCCCGCCAGGAGCCGCGCCCACCAGGCCACGCGGGCGCACTCCAGGTAGGTCACGAAGGTGGCGTGGTTCACGTGGCCGAGGGCGTCCAGGTCCGCGAAACGCACGTCAATGGACTGGGAAAAGGGCATGGCGACTCCTTCTGACAATGTATCATCCTGGGTCATGGACAGTCGCCGCCCCGAACCCTGGAACCCCGACCGGAAGTGGGCCGACCCCTTCATCGCGACCCTGGCGCTGCTGGTCGCGCTGGCGGTGAGCCTCAACGCCGGCGCGCGCCGCGCCAAGCCCCCGCGGCCCCCGGCGCAGGTGGAGCTCCAGGGCCGGATCGCCGACGTGACCCTGGCGGCCCCGAAGGTCCTGGGGGCGCTGGCCGGCACCGCGCTGGGGTCGGGCGAGGCCCTGGCCAGCCTGGAGAAGAAGACGCGCCCCGGATGGGACCGCGCGATCCTCGCCGTCCACGCCGCGGAACGGGGCGACCTCGCCCAGGGTTCGCGCCTGGCGGGGACGGTCCCGGACGGGACCTTCCGCGCCGTCTGGTCCTGGGCCTACCAGGACACGGGCCGCGCCCCCCTGGGCGGGGAGCTGGCCGGGGTCCGCGTCGCGCTGGGCGAGGGCTACGCCGCGGGCATGCTCGAAGCACGCTGCGCCGGCCGGTCCGGCCTGGACCCCAAGCCCGCCGAGGAACGGGCCAAGGCCTGGGTGCTGCCGCGGCTCGCGGCCCTTGCGGCCGCGGGGATCGGCGCGGCGGTGCTGGTTTTGGGCGGCCTGGCCATGGCCATCTTCCTCGCCGCGGTCCCGGCCCGCCCCCGCGTCCCGCCCCGGTTCGCCATGTCCGGAAGGGCCCTGCTCATCGTGCTCCTGGGCTGGTTCCTCACGCACCTGGGGGCGGGATTCGTCACCGGCACGGTGCTGGTGCTCCTTCCCTTCCTGCGCCCCGCGGCCCTGCCCCTGACCTATGGGCTCCACGCCCTGCTGGGCACGGCCTACGTCTGCTGGGCCGAGGGGATCGGTCTCCGCGAGCTGGCCGCGCGGGTGGCCCCGGGCCCCGCGGGTCGCGCCCTGGCGTCGGGGCTGGGCTTTTTCGCCCTGGCGTTCACCGCCGTGATCGCGGTGTCCCTGGCCCTGGGCCCCTTCCTGCATCCCACCGAGCCCCCCCAGAAGGACCTGATGGAGCTGCTGTCCCGCATGCGCGGGCCCCTGTCGGTGGGTCTCCTCTTCCTCACCGTGGCCGTGGTGGCGCCGGTCTTCGAGGAGCTGCTGTTCCGCGGCCTGCTCCTGCCGTGGCTGGGCCAGCGGCTGGAGGCGCGCCTCGGAAAACGCGCCGGCTGGCTCCTGGCCGTGGCCACCAGCGGCCTGCTCTTCGGCGCCATGCACCTGCAGCCCCTGGGTCTGCCCACCCTGGGCACCCTCGGCGTCGTCCTGGGCTTCGCCTTCCTGCGCACCGGCAACCTGCTCACCTGCATCCTGGTGCACGGGGTGTGGAACGGTGGGATCTTCCTCTTCATGCGGTTCTTCGCCTGAAGGCCAGGAATGTTGCTTAGGGCCATTTTTGGCCTAAGCTGGGGGCAGGAGGCCCGCCATGTCCCGGGGTCCGAATACCGTCCTGGCCGACCCGGGCGCGCTCGCCTTCCGTACCTTCCTGGCGGTGGCGGACCGCTGGGGCCTGCCCGTGAAGGAGCGACTGGCCCTCCTGGGCATCGCCCGGAGCACCTACACCGTCTGGCTCAAGCGCCTGGAGGGCGGCGACCTGCGTGACGTGGACGGGGACAAGGTGGACCGCATGGCCTACGTCCTGGGCATCTATGAACTGGCGGGCAGCATCTTCCCCGACGGCGTGGCCTGGGTCACGCGGGCCAACCGAGCGCCGGCCTTCGGGGGAAGACGGCCCCTGGACCGCATGCTCGACGGACGCATGGAAGACCTCATCGAGACCCTGGGCTACCTCAAGACCGCGTCCCTGGGCCTGCTGTGAACCGGGTCCACTTCCTCAGCCATCCCTGGCACCAGTTGAAGCTCCTTTCCGTTTCGCCCCTGGCCCAGCTGGTCCATGCCGGGGACCGGCCGGAACTGGCGGCCCTGCTGGCCCGGGCGGGGGTTTTCCAGTCCTGGCCCACCGGCGTTCGGGCTTCCGACCGCCATCCCCAGCTGCGCGCCTACCTGCGCATGCCCGGCCGCGGCCCCGTCAGCCGTTTCAGCGACGGCACCTTCCGGGCCGTGTACGCCGGCGGCAGCCCCGAAACCTGCGTTGCGGAGGTGGCCCACCACCTCGGCCAGGCCCTGCGGGACAGCGGCGAGCCCGCCGGCGCCGCGCGCATCTTCGAGGCCCTGGCCCTGCGGGTGGGCGGCGCCTTCCCGGACGTGCGCAAGGGCCGGGGGGAATTGCACCGCAGGGACGACTACGGGCCTTCCCAGGCCTTCGGCGCCACGTGCCAGGCGGAAGGGGAACCGGGAATCCTGTTCAGGTCGGTGCGGCTGAAGGGCGGCGAGTGCCTGGCCATCTTCCGCGGAGAAAACGTCACCGCGTGCGGCCTCCGGGAGGTCGTCGCGCTGCGTTGGGACGGAAATCGGCTGCGTTGACGAAATACGGGGCGGCTACCGGGCGTACTCCACGGCCCGGGTCTCGCGCATGACGGTGACCTTGATCTGCCCGGGGTACTGCATCTCCCCTTCGATGCGCTTGGTGACGTCCTTGGCCAGCCAGAAGGCCTGGTCGTCGTTCACCTGGCCGGCGTCCACCATGATGCGGATCTCCCGGCCGGCCTGCATGGCGAAGCTCTTCTGGACGCCCTTGTAGCTGTTGGCGATGGCCTCCAGGGCCTCCAGGCGCTTCACGTAGGTCTCCAGCATTTCCCGGCGGGCGCCGGGGCGGGCAGCGCTCAGGGCGTCGGCGGCGGTGATGAGCATGGCCTCCACGGTCTTGGGTTCGAAGTCCCCGTGGTGGCAGCTCATGGCGTGGATGACCGGGTCCTTCTCGCCGAAGCGCTTCAGCAGCTCCATGCCGATCTCGATGTGGGTGCCCTCCACTTCCCGGTCGATGGCCTTGCCGATGTCATGGAAGAGGCCGGCACGGCGGGCGAGCCTCTGGTCGGCACCCAGCTCGGCCGCCATGTACTCGGCGATGCGGGCCACTTCCTTGGTGTGCTCCAGGACGTTCTGCCCGTAGCTGGTGCGGTAGTTCAGGCGGCCGATGAGCTTGTGGAGCTTGGGGTGCACGTCGGGGAAGCCCAGCGAGATGGCCGCGGCCTCGCCCAGCTCCTTGAGGTGCTGGTCCATGTCGATCTTGGTCTTCTCCACCACCTCCTCGATGCGGGCGGGGTGGATGCGGCCGTCGGCCAGGAGCTTGAGGATGGCCTGGCGGGCCACTTCCCGGCGGATGGGGTCGAAGCTGCTCACGACGATGGTCTCGGGGGTGTCGTCCACGATCAGGTCGCAGCCCGTGGCCTTCTCCAGGGCCCGGATGTTGCGGCCCTCCCGGCCGATGATGCGGCCCTTGAGGTCGTCGCTGGGCAGCTGCACCGAACTCACGGCGGCCTCGCTCACCACGTCCGAGGCCAGGCGCTGGATGGCCGAGACGATGGTCCAGCGGGCCTTCTTCTGGGCCTCCTCGGCCGCCTCGTCCTCGATGCGGCGCACCAGCTTGGAGGCGTCCATGCGGGCGGTGTACTCCAGCTGGTTGACCAGCTCGAGCTTGGCGTCCTCCCGGGAGAGGCCGGCGATGTCCTCGAGCTTGCGGGCCTGCTCTTCGGCCAGGCGTTTGGCTTCGGCCTGGAGGGCGGCCAGCTTCTCCTGCTCCTCCTTGACCCGCTCGGTCTTGGCCTCCACGTCCTTCTGCTTCTGGTCCACCTGGGTGAGCTTCTTGTCCAGGCTGTCCTCCTTGCTCTGGAGGCGCTGCTCCTGCTTTTCCAGGGTCTGCATCCGTTCGTTGGCGAGCCGTTCGGCCTCCTGGCGGGCCTGCAGGGCCTGCTCCTTGGCCTTGAGCTCGGCCTCCTTGCGCAGGGCGTCCGCCTCGCGCTGGCCCCGGTTGATGACCTTCCCGGCCTCCTTCTCCGCCTCCGCCAGCAGGCGGTCGCGCTCGGCCTTCAGCTCCGCCTCGGCCTTGGCCGTGGCCTTGGACACGTCCACCACGGCGGCCTGGGCCTTCCTCATCTGGAAGAAGAAGCCCACGGCGGCCGCCACCGCCAGGGCCAGAAAAACATAATCCAATGGGTTCATGGGACAACTCCTAGGTGGGGGTGGAGGTGTCGGCTTCAGAACCCATGGACGATTGAGGATCCCCGCTCGGTCGTGGAGGCTTGCCGTGTTCCCTAGCAAGTAGGGGGGCTACCAGAATCCCAGTTTAAGGCGCGCCGTCGCGCGGAACGCACAAGGCTGGGGGGAAGGTCTCCCGTGGCGTAATACGGAACAAGCGCTTGGCCGTCTCACGGGCCTCGCAGGGATCAGATTCCAGCTTCCTCTTCCGTCCCCTGGAATAGGGGGCCGACCGAGGGATTCTCTTCGTCCGGAACATCGTCGAGTAGCTTGGAGAGGGTCAGTTCCAGGTCCTGTGTCTGCCGACTTTTGTCCTGTTCCAGTCGCGCCACGCGGTGCGCCAGGTTCAGGGCCCCCATCAGCAGCCATGTGGATGTGTCCAGCGCTGATGGTGGAACACCCCATCTTAGCTCATAGGCGCGTTCCATGTCGCGGAAGGTGTCCTCAAGAACGGAGGTCGCCCGCGGCAGGTCCTCCGGACCCGCCGTGGAGTGGATCCGCAGGCTCCGGCCCAGGATCTCCAGTTGGACCTCCTTGCCTGGGGTCATTCGATGCCCTCTACCATCTTAAGAATTGATTCCACTTGCTTCCGAACGCCCTCCCGTTCCTTCTGCCAGCCCGCCTGGTCAGCCTGGAGGTCCTCCAGGCGCCGGCGCAGGGAGCGCAGCTCCTCGTCGTGGGTGCCCATGTCCGCCTTGAGGGCGGCCAGTTCATCCCGGTACTGGTTGCGCTGCTGCACCAGTCCCTGAAGCTTCGTCTCGAGCTGTTTCAGAACGTCCATGGGGGCCTCTTCTGGATTCATTCTAGCCCCGAAGTCGGGCTCCGAGGCCCTGGGCGGCGGCCAGGGCCGAAAGAACCCAGGTTTCCACCTCCTCCCCGGTGAGGGTCCGGTCCATGGCCTGGAAGCGCAGGCGCATCAGCCAGGCCTGCTGGCCCTGGGGGAGGCTCTTGTGGCGGAAGACGTCCACGCAGCGCAGGTCCTGCAGGGGCGTCCCGGCCAGCGCGGCCTCCATGGCCGCCTTCAGGCCGGCGTAGGGCTGGTCCAGGCCCACCAGGAGGGACAGGTCCCGCTCCACGGTGGGGAAGCGGCTGAACGGGGCGAACCGCGGGATGACCCGCTCCCCTTCATCCGGGATGGCGTCCAGGGGCACCTCGAAGTGCCAGCCCAGGACCGCGCCGCCCCCGGCTTCGGTGAGCTCCCACCGGCCGAAGGCGTCCGTCGCGGACGGGGGCACGCCCAGGGCCCGCAGGATGCCCTGGAGGTGGCTGCGGCCCTCGGGGCCCGAAAGCTTCCGGGGCGGCGTGAGGGGATCCTCCCCGCCCATCTCCCCGGCCCACGCGAGACCCAGGGTCCAGGTCTCCCGGAGGCCCTGGCCGGGCCGGGCCTCGAACACCGGGGCGATCTCGAAGAACCGCACGTCCCGGGCGCCCTTCTCCAGGTTCAGCCGGACCACCTTGTCCAGGTCCCGCAGGAGGGTGCCTCGCATGAGGGAGTAATCCTCACCCAGGGGGTTGGCCAGGGTGCGCCGGGCGGGTTCGTCGCCCGGGGCCTCCTCCTGGGGGTCCCCGAAACCCAGGGTAACGGTCTGGAAGAAGCCCAGGTTGGCCAGCCGGGACGCCAGCTTGCGCCGCTTGAGGTAGCCGGGGGCCAGGGGTTCGGGGCTGCTTTCCAGGGGCGGCAGCACCGAGGGGATGCCGTCATAGCCCAGGAGGCGCAGGACCTCCTCGGCCAGATCCTCGGGAACGGCCAGGTCGTGGCGCCAGGAGGGAGGGGCGACCTGGACGCCGCCGGAAATGGGCTCCAGCGAGCAGCCCAGGGCCCGCAGCAGGTCCGAGGCCCGGGCCGGGTCCACGGGGTGGCCGGCGACCCGGTCCACCATGGCCCAGGGGAGCGTCACGGGGGTCCTGGGGGCGGGCAGGGTTCCCACGCTCCAGGCGGAGCGCAGCGTCGCGCCGGCCCAGTCCCGGAGACGCCCGGCGAGGAGGTCGCGGGCCGGCACCGCCATGGCGGGGTCCGCCCCGCGGCCGAAGCGGTGGGAGGCGTCCGTGTGCAGGCCGTGGCGGTGGGCCATGGCGCGCACGGTGCGGGGGTCGAACCAGGCGCTCTCCAGCAGGACGCGCCGGGTGGCGGCGGTGACCTTGGTGCCGTCGCCGCCCATGACGCCCGCCAGGGCCACGGGACCCGCCGCGTCGGCGATGAGGAGGTCCTTGGGGGTGAGCTTGCGCTCCAGGCCGTCCAGGGTCACGAGGGTTTCCCCTTCCCGGGCCCAGCGCACCGCCAGGAACCCCTGGATGCGGTCCGCGTCGAAGGCGTGGGTGGGGTGGCCGTACCGGTGCAGCAGTTCGTTGGAGGCGTCCACCGCGGGCAAGTCCTTGGCGCCCGCGCCCAGGGCGCCCAGGAAGGCCTTCACCGCCCCGGGGGTGCCTGCGCCGCGGCCCAGCTCCAGCACGGCCGTGGCATAGAAGGGGCCGGCGTCCCCGGCCTCCAGGCGGACCGGGACCAGCGGCTCGCCCTGGGCGGCCGCGTCGGCGGGAAGCGCCGTGAGGGCCGAACCCAGCTTGGCGGCCAGATCCCGGGCGATGCCCCGGTGGGACTGGGCGTCGCCGCGGTTGGCGGTGATGTCCACGTCGAGGACGGTGGTGCCACCTGAGGCCTCCACGCCGTCCACGGGGAAACCCAGGCCCGCCAGGAGTTCGCACAGGTCGGGCGTGGACATGCCGGCGAGGGCCGGAAGCTCCTGGTGAAGTGCGCCGCGTTCGATGAGCATCAGTCCAGCCCTCCCATGGTCTTGAGGAATCTCTGGTCGTTTTCGAAGAAGAGCCGGAGATCCGGGGTCTGGCTCACCATCATGGCGGTGCGCTCCACGCCCATGCCGAAGGCGAAGCCGCTCCACACCGCCGGGTCGATGCCGGCGTAGGCCAGCACGTTGGGGTGGATCAGGCCTGAACCCAGGAGCTCCACCCAGCCCGAGCCCTTGCAGACCCGGCAGCCGCTCCCCCCGCACAGGGGGCAGCGCACGTCCATTTCCGCGCCGGGTTCCACGAACGGGAAGTAGCTGGGCCGGAACCTCACCTCGGCCCCGGGGCCGAACAGCGCCTTCATGGCGTAGGCCAGGGTCCCCTTCAGGTGGTGCATGCCGATGCCCTTGCCGATGAGCATGCCCTCCACCTGGTGGAACATGGGGCTGTGGGTGGGATCGATCTCGTCCTTGCGGTAGACCCGGCCCGGGGCCAGGAACCGGATGCCGCCGTTGCGCTCCAGTTCCGAAAGGCCGTCGGGGCCCTTGGCGGCGATGCGCTTGAGGACCCGCACCTGCACGGGGCTGGTGTGGGTGCGCAGCAGGAGGCCGTCGGCGTCCCGGAAGTAGAAGGTGTCCGCGCTGCCCCGGGCCGGGTGGTCCTCGGGGATGTTCAGGCCGTCGAAGTTGTGTTCCTCGGTTTCCGCCTCGGGCCCTTCCTCCACGTGGTAGCCCAGGGGGCGGAACACGTCCACCAGCCGGTCCATGAGCCGGTTCAGGGGGTGCAGGGCCCCCGGGGCCGGCATGGGCGGCGGCAGGGCCGGATCCCAGGCGTTGGCCAGGGCGGCGGTGGCCTTGCGGGCCTCCTCCAGCTGGGCCTGCCGGGCCCGGAGGCCCTCCTCCCACGCCGACTTGAGGGCGTTGGAGGCCGCGCCCAACTCCCGCTTCTGGTCCTTGGGCGCGGCCTTGAGCAGCTCCATGAGCCGCGCGGCGTGGCTTCCTTCCCGGCCCACGTAGGCGCCTTTCAGGCGCAGCAGCGCGTCCAGGTCGGCGCAGGCGGCCAGGGCCTCCGGGAAGGACCGGTTGGCCTCTTCGATGTCGGGGGGGAGGAGGGATGTTTCCATGGTGCCTATCCTCATAAACAGAGGAAGGCCGCATGAGCGGCCTTCCGGTCTGTTGCGATGGTGGAGATTGCTTCGCTCAGCCCTTGGCCACGGCCACGAGCTTGGTAAAGGCCTCCGGATTGCGCACGGCGAGGTCGGCGAGGATCTTGCGGTCCAGATCGATGCTGGCCTTCTTCAGCCCGCCCATGAAGCGGGAGTAGGAGATGCCGTTCTGCTCGGCGGCGGCGCCGATGCGGACGATCCAGAGGCGGCGGAAATCGCGCTTGCGCACCTTGCGGTCGCGGTAGGAGTAGAGCAGGGCCTTCTCGACGGCTTCCTTCGCGCTCCGGTAGAGGCGGGACTTGGCGCCGTAGAAGCCCTTGGCGAACTTCAGCATCCGCTTGCGGCGCTGGACACGCTTGAAGCCACGTTTGACTCGAGTCATCGGTTCTTCCTTTCCTTGTGGCAATCCCTGGGGATTTTGAAGGCCACTGCGGGGGCGGCATCAGCCGCCGGGGGTCGTTGGTTTCCTGAGCAGAACCGCCGGTCAGGCGTAGGGCAGCATGGCGCGGACGCGTCCGAGATCGGACTTGTCCACCATTCCGCCCATGTCCAGCTGGCGCTTGCGCTTGCTGGACTTGCTGGTCAGGATGTGGCGCTGGTGGGAACAGCCGCGCTTGAAGAGACCGCTGCCGGTCTTCTTGAAGCGCTTCTGGGCGCCCTTGTGGGTCTTGAGCTTGGGCATGACATACCTCTAGCGGGTGATTGGATCAGAGTGATCCGGCTACCTTCGCCCCCGCTTCCTCGGAACCGGGTTCCTCGGCCTTGGGGACTGGGGGTTTGGTGGGCTTAACCTTCTTAACCAGCTGCTCGACCGGCCTGGGGATGATGATGGCGTGCATGTCGCGGCCATCGATACCGGCGGGCTTTTCCACGATGCAACGTTCGCCGATGCGGGTCAGCACCTCTTCGATGATCCGGTAGCCGATGTCCCGGTGGACCACTTCGCGGCCCCGGAACATGACGACGACCTTCACCTTGTCCCCCTCTTCGAGGAACCGGAGGATGTGCTTGACCTTGAAATCGAAGTCGTGGTCGTCGGTGCGGGGGCGGAACTTCACCTCCTTGACCACGATGTTCTTCTGCTTGGCCCGGGCGGCATGTTCACGCTTGGCTTCCATGAACTTGTACTTGCCATAGTCCATGATCCTGCAGACCGGGGGGTTGGCGGTGGGGGACACCTCAACCACATCAAGGCCTTTGGCCTCAGCGACCCGGACGGCCTCATGCGGGGTCATTACACCCAGCTGGGTTCCATCCTCGTCGATGACTCTGACCTCCGCAGCGCGGATGCCATCGTTGATTCTCGTCTCGTTAGCTCGGATACGTTCCTCCCCATCAATGCAAGGAAAGTGATGTTATCAGTCTTTTCCTAAAAAATAAAGCAAAGATCACCGTGCCCTCGTCCGGATCTCCTGGACCAGGCCCTCGAAGAACCCATCCACAGGCTGGGCTCCCAGGTCGCCCCGGTGTCGGTGCCGCACGGAGACCGTGCCGGCGGCGGCTTCCCGGTCACCCAGCACGAGCATGTAGGGAACCTTGCTCAGCTGGGCGTCGCGGATCTTGGCGTTGACCTTCTCGTTGCGCAGGTCCAGGTCCACCCGGACGCCCAGATCCAGGGCCTTGTCCCGGATGCTGCGGGCGAAGTCGTGGGCCCGGTCCGTGATGGGCAGGATCGCCACCTGGACGGGGGCCAGCCAGGTGGGGAAGGCCCCGGCGCAGTGCTCGATGAGAATGCCCATGAAGCGCTCGAGGCTGCCCAGGATGGCCCGGTGCAGCATGACGGGCTGGCCCTCGGTGCCGTCGGCCTTCACGTAGATGAGGCCGAAGCGGCTGGGCATGGAATAGTCCACCTGGAGCGTGCCCAGCTGCCAGGGCCGCTTCAGGGCGTCGAGCACCTGGAAGTCGATCTTGGGCCCGTAGAAGGCGCCGTCCCCGGCGTTGATGTTGTAGGGCATGCCCGCCTCGTCCAGGGCCGAGGCCAGGGCCCCCTCGGCGTGGTCCCAGATCTCGTCGCTGCCCAGGCGGCTCTCTGGCCGGGTGGACAGGTTCACGCGCAGCTCGTCGAAGCCGAAGGTGTGGTAGACGTTGCGGATGAAATCCAGGAAGGAGGCCATCTCCTCCTTCATCTGTTCGGGCATGCAGTAGATGTGGGCGTCATCCTGGCAGAACGTCCGCACCCGGGTCAGGCCGTGGGTGACGCCGGACCGCTCGTACCGGTGCAGACGGCCGAAGTCCGCGTAGCGGATGGGCAGGTCCCGGTAGCTGTGGCGGCCGTTTCCATAGATGAGGCAGTGGCTGGGGCAGTTCATGGGCTTGAGGGCGTACTCCCGCTCGTCCACGGTGGTGAAGTACATGTTGTCCACGTAGTGGTCGTAGTGGCCGCTGGTCTTCCACAGGGCCACGTCCAGGGCCTGGGGGGTGATGACCTCCGAGTAGCCCTGCCGGGCGTACAGGGAGCGCATGTAGTTCACCAGTTCGTTGTAGACGATGGTGCCCTTGGGGTGGAAGAAGGGCGACGCGGGGGCTTCGGGATGGAAGGAGAACAGCCCCAGCTCCCGGCCCAGCTTGCGGTGGTCCCGGGTGCGGGCCTCCTCCAGCAGGCGCAGGTGCTCCTCCAGCTCCTTGGCGGTGTGGAAGGCGGTGCCGTAGATGCGGCAGAGCTGGACGTTCTTCTCGTCCCCCTTCCAATAGGCGGCGGCGGTGGTGAGGAGCTTGAAGGCCTTGATCTTGCCCGTGTCGGGCACGTGGGGGCCCCGGCAGAGGTCGTAGAAGTCCCCCTGGCGGTACCCCGAAATCCGCTCGTCGGCGGGAATGTCGGAGACCAGTTCGACCTTGAGCCCCTCGTCCAGGCCCCGGAAGAGGGCCACGGCCTCGTCCCGGCCCAGCTCCTCCCGCTGAACCGGGACAGCCTCCTGGCTCAGGCGCCGCATCTCCGCCTCGATGGCCACCAGGTCCTCGGGCGTAAAGAAGGGATCAACCATGAAATCATAATAAAAGCCGTCCTCGATGACCGGGCCGATGCCGACCTTGGCCTTGGGGAAAAGCCGCTTGACCGCCTGGGCGAGGAGGTGGGCCGCGGAGTGGCGGATCACGTCCAGGGATTCGGGATCCTTGTTGGTGACCACGGCGACCTTGGAGCCCTCCCTCAGGGGGGCCTTGAGGTCGGTGAGCTTGCCGTCCACCCGCAGGGCGATGGCCGCGTCCAGCAGGCGGGGACTGATGCCCAGGGCCAGGTCCGCGCCGGTCGCCCCATCCGGCAACTCACGGATGGAATCATCGGGAAGACGGACTGAAACTGCCATGGCGATCCTCGCGTCAAACTTCAAGCTTACTCCAAACCCGCCCACCGCGCCCGGTCCATGTGGGCCGGGCCCCCAGGCCACCGCCAACTGCGGGCTTCGCCGACCCTTTTCAAGCGTTGGGGAACCATTTCATTCGAAGGGGAACTATTAATCAATCCTAAGGAGGGACCGTGCCCAGCCTTCTCCGATCCGCCATCGCCATCGCCGCGCTCGTGGGCCCCGCCCTGGCCAACCCGCCCACCGAAGGGCAGGTGCAGGACCATTGCCGGAAGGTGCTCGCGTACCTGGACGCCTGGCGTGCCCACGGGAATCCCCTCGGCGACGTGATCCTGGTTCTGGGGGCCCGCACCCAGGAGGCTGCGCGGTTCCACAGTCCCTCCGTATCCCCCGCCGAGGACGCCCGTTGGATCTTCCTCAGCGTCGAACCCCACGCTCCCTCGGAGGAGGCCCATATCCAATTGGATTTCAATAACCTCGACCACCTGGGCATTCTGGCAAATACCCTTGCGGGCAGGATGGATGCCGTCATCCTCGACCGGTCCACGGTCAAATTCACCAGATGGACCACCGGCCACTACCTTTACATTAAGAAGTTAATGAGCCCTAGGGGGACCCTCTACCTGCCGCTGGAAAGCTGGGGCGGCTTCGCCTTCGGTTGCGATCCCATCAAGGGTCAGACCAAGGAGGATTTCACGCCGGCTTCCGGGGACCCGGGCCCCGATGCGGCCAGGTTCGCCGCGATCATCCAGCGCGCCATGGACCGGGTGGAATCCAACGAGTCCAAGGCCGGGAGTTTGACCCCCTGGCTTCCAGGCATGCTCCAGGTCCCCATGAACTGGGTGACCCTGGACAAGCAGACCCAGGCGAACGCCATTTCCGCCTGGAAGACAACCTACCTGGTGCCCAATCTCCAGACCCGCCTCCTGACCCAGGCCCGCTTCGGCTCCGTGGCCCGGGTGCGTTTCACCCCCAGGTTCCTCCGGGAAGACAAGGACTCCGCCGACGGAATCGAGTACCTCGCCTGCAAGCCCTGATGGCTTTCCTGGAAACGAAAAAGCCCCCGCGTGAGCGGGGGCTTTGGATTTTAACGTCGCGGCGACCTACTTTTCCACCTGTGTGCCAGGAAGTATCATCGGCCCTCTGGAGCTTAACTGCCGTGTTCGGGATGGGAACGGGTGTGACCTCCAGGGTAAAGCCACGACGAAGGGGTCAGACTTCGAAGTGTTGAAGCGAAGGGTGAGGCGAGACGAGCCTAAACATTAAGCATGGTCTCATTGATTGGATGCAATTGATTGATGAAAAGTCAAGCCAGTGGACCAATTAGTATCGCTCAGCTCAACGCGTTACCGCGCTTACACATGCGACCTATCAACGTCGTGGTCTACGACGGGTCTCGTGGGGAGATCTCATCTTGAGGGGTGTTTCGCGCTTAGATGCTTTCAGCGCTTCTCACTTCCCGACATAGCTACCCAGCATTGCATTTGGAAACACAACTGGAACACCAGAGGTCAGTCCATCCCGGTCCTCTCGTACTAAGGACAGGTCCTCTCAAATCTCCTACGCCCACACTAGATAGGGACCGAACTGTCTCGCGACGTTCTGAACCCAACTCACGTACCGCTATTGATCGGCGAACAGCCGAACCCTTGGGACCTGCTTCAGCCCCAGGATGCGATGAGTCGACATCGAGGTGCC